>NZ_CP077097.1:1995000-3195000 GCF_014269225.2 Pseudomonas anuradhapurensis | reverse complement strand
GCGCGGAGGATGGCACCGGCTGTGCCGGTGTTCGCGGTCACCTGATGCCAGTCAGTCAAGCGATTTGGGACTGCGCAGCAGCCCCAAATGACGTCAGGCCTCAGTGCGAGTGCTTGGGCACCGCCGCGCCTCGGCAACCGACCAGGAAGTCGAAGTCGCAACCTTCGTCGGCCTGCATCACGTGGTCCAGGTACAGCCTGGCGTAGCCACCGCTGATCAGCTGCGGCGGGGCTTGCAGGTCGGCCAGGCGGCCGGCCAGTTCCTGGTCGGAAATATCCAGGTGCAGGCGGCCCTCCTTGCAATCCAGTTCGATCCAGTCACCTTCACGCACGGCCGCCAGTGGCCCACCCGCCGCAGCCTCCGGCGCCACGTGCAGCACCACGGTGCCGTACGCCGTGCCGCTCATGCGCGCATCGGAAATGCGCACCATGTCGGTCACGCCCTGGGCCAGCAACTTGGCCGGCAGGCCCATGTTGCCGACCTCGGCCATGCCCGGGTAGCCCTTCGGCCCGCAGTGCTTCATCACCAGCACCGAATTGGCGTCCACCTCCAGCTCGGGGTCGTTGATGCGGGCCTTGTAGTCCTCGAAGTTCTCGAACACCACCGCCTGGCCGCGGTGCTGCATCAGCGCCGGGGTGGCCGCCGACGGTTTGAGCACGGCACCCTTGGGCGCCAGGTTGCCGCGCAGGATGCAGATGCCGCCGTCGGCAACCAGCGGCCTGTCGATCGGGCGGATGACTTCCTCGTCATACAGCGGCGCAGCCTGGCAGTTGTCCCACAGGCTCTTGCCGTTGGCGGTTAGCGCGCCCGGGTTGGGCAGCAGGCCATGTTCGCCCAGGCGGCGGATGACCGCAGGCAGGCCGCCGGCGTAGTAGAACTCTTCCATCAGGAAGCGCCCCGAAGGCTGCAGGTCGACCAGGGTCGGCGTGCCGCGGCCGATGCGGGTCCAGTCTTCCAGTTGCAGGTCCACGCCGATGCGCCCGGCGATGGCCTTGAGGTGGATCACCGCGTTGGTCGAGCCACCGATGGCGGCGTTCACGCGGATGGCGTTTTCGAACGCTTCGCGGGTGAGCAGCTTCGACAGGCGCAGGTCTTCGCGCACCATGTCGACAATGCGCATGCCCGACAGGTGGGCGAGCACGTAGCGGCGTGCATCCACCGCCGGAATGGCGGCGTTGTGCGGCAGCGAGGTGCCCAGCGCCTCGGCCATGCAGGCCATGGTCGAAGCGGTGCCCATGGTGTTGCAGGTACCCGCCGAGCGCGACATGCCGGCCTCGGCCGAGAGGAACTCGTTGAGGTCGATCTGCCCGGCTTTGTAGGCCTCGTGCATCTGCCAGACGATGGTGCCGGCGCCAATGTCCTTGCCTTTGTGCTTGCCGTTGAGCATCGGCCCGCCGGTAACCACGATCGCCGGCACGTCGCAGCTCGCCGCCCCCATCAGCAGCGCCGGGGTGGTCTTGTCACAGCCGGTCAGCAGCACCACGGCATCCACCGGGTTGCCGCGGATCGCTTCTTCCACATCCATGCTGGCCAGGTTGCGGGTGAGCATGGCGGTGGGGCGCAGGTTGGATTCGCCGCTGGAAAACACCGGGAACTCCACCGGGAAGCCGCCCGCTTCCAGCACGCCTTTCTTGACGTGCTCGGCAATCTTGCGGAAGTGCGCGTTGCACGGGGTCAGCTCCGACCAGGTGTTGCAGATGCCGATGATCGGCTTGCCCTGGAACTCGTGGTCCGGGATGCCCTGGTTCTTCATCCAGCTGCGGTACATGAAACCGTTCTTGTCAGCGGTACCGAACCATTGGGCGGAGCGCAGCGGGCGTTTGTGATCAGACATGGGGACACCTAATTAGTATTACTATTTGTCGTTGTGTGGTCGACTGTATCGACAAAAAAGCGCTATGTGAAGGCTTGTTGTTTTAAATAGTAATACTATATGATCGATTTTCCGGTCGACGGCCTGCCAAAAAGCCCGACCAGGTGCTCTGCCCATTACAAGAACAATCGGAGACATCGCCATGATTCAGGAGCAGCGGCTCGTCCGCCTGATCACACTGAAACTCATCCCTTTTCTGGTCCTGCTGTACCTGGTGGCCTATGTCGACCGTTCTGCGGTGGGCTTTGCCAAGCTGCACATGGGCGCCGACATCGGCCTGGGTGACGCGGCCTATGGCCTGGGCGCCGGGCTGTTCTTCATCGGTTATTTCCTGTTCGAGGTGCCCAGCAACCTGTTGCTCGACCGCTTCGGCGCGCGCCGCTGGTTCGCCCGCATCCTGGTCACCTGGGGCGCGATTACCGTCGGCATGGCGTTCGTCAGCGGGCCCAACGGCTTCTACCTGATGCGCTTTCTGCTGGGGGCGGCCGAGGCGGGCTTCTTCCCGGGGGTGCTTTACTACATCACCCAGTGGTACCCGGTGCGCCATCGCGGCAAGATCCTCGGCTTCTTCATTCTTTCCCAGCCGCTGGCGATGCTGATTACCGGGCCGCTTTCCGGCGCGCTGTTGGGGCTCGATGGCAGCTTCGGCCTGCATGGCTGGCAATGGCTGTTCATCTGCATCGGCATCCCGGCGGTGCTGCTGGCCTGGCCGACCCTGCGCCTGCTGCCGGACGGCCCGGCCAAGGTGCGCTGGCTCAGCGACGAGCAACGCAGCTGGCTGCAGGAACAGCTGGCCAACGACCTGCGCGAGTTCGGCCAGACCCGCCACGGCAACCCCCTGCATGCGTTGAAGGACGGGCGGGTGCTGTTGCTGGCGCTGTTCTACCTGCCGGTTACCCTGAGCATCTACGGCCTGGGCCTGTGGCTGCCGACGCTGATCCACCAGTTTGGTGGCAGCGACCTGGTCACCGGCTTCGTTTCGGCGGTGCCGTACCTGTTCGGCATCATCGGCCTGCTGATCGTGCCGCGCAGTTCCGACCGCCTGAATGACCGCTACGGCCACCTTGGCCTGCTATATGCGCTGGGTGCGCTCGGCCTGTTCCTCAGTGCCTGGCTGAGTGTGCCCGGCCTGCAGCTGGCGGCGCTGTGCCTGGTGGCCTTCGCGCTGTTCTCCTGCACGGCCATCTTCTGGACCTTGCCGGGGCGGTTCTTCTCCGGTGCCAGTGCCGCTGCCGGCATCGCGCTGATCAACTCCATCGGCAACCTTGGCGGCTATCTCGGCCCGTTCGGCATCGGCGCGCTCAAGGAGCACACCGGGCAACTGTCGTCGGGACTGTATTTCCTGGCCGTGGTGATGCTGTTCGGCCTGCTGCTGACCGGGGTGGTCTACAACCGCCTCGAACGCCGCCAGCGCCTGGCTTCCACGCGGGTAGCCCCGGCCCCCCGCTAATTTTCGCAACCGAAAAGCGAGCACAAGCATGCGATTGATTCAATTCGAAACCGCCACCGGCGCACGCCGGGTGGGCGTGGTGGAAGGCAAGTACGCCCTGGAAGTATGTGGCGCCGGCAGCACCCGTGAGCTGGCCTTGCAAGCCATTGCCGCCGGCCGAGACCTGGCCGCCGAAGTGCAGGCCGCCGGCCTGGGCGAGCGCCACGACTACCTGGCCCTGCTGGCTGAAGGCCGGGTCTTGCCACCGCTGGACCATCCGGACCCGGCGCATTGCCTGGTCACCGGCACCGGCCTGACCCACCTGGGCAGCGCCGCCACCCGCGACAAGATGCACCAGCAGCAGGCCGAAGGCACCGTGACCGACAGCATGCGCATGTTCCAGTGGGGCCTGGACGGCGGGCGGCCGCCGGCAGGCGAGGAGGGCGCGCAGCCGGAGTGGTTCTACAAGGGCGACGGCGGTATCGTCGTGCGCCCAGGCGCCGACCTGCCGCTGCCGGCGTTTGCCGAGGATGCCGGTGAGGAGCCGGAGCTGGTCGGGCTGTACCTGATCGCTGCCGACGGCACCCCGTATCGCCTCGGTTATGCGCTGGGCAACGAGTTTTCCGACCATGTGATGGAGCGGCGCAACTACCTGTACCTGGCCCATTCCAAGTTGCGCGCCTGCAGCTTCGGCCCCGAGCTGCGCCTGGGCGCGCTGCCGGCCCACCTGGAAGGCACCAGCCGCATCCTGCGCGATGGCCAGGAGCTGTGGCGCAAGCCGTTCCTGTCGGGCGAGCAGAACATGTGCCACAGCTTCGAGAACCTTGAGTTCCACCACTTCAAGTACGCCCAGTTCCTGCGCCCTGGCGATATCCACGTGCATTACTTCGGCACCGCCACGCTGTCGTTCGCCGACGGTATCCAGGCGCGCCCGGGCGATACCTTCGAGGTCAGCCTCGACGCCTTTGGCCAGCCACTGCGCAACGGTATTGCGGCAGCACCTGCGCAGGTCCGCCCCGGGGTGGTGAAAAGCCTTTGAGCAGTCAGGCGAGCAGTGTGTCAGGTTCGCCCGCATACCTGTGGGAGCGGCTTTAGCCGCGAAGGGCCCGGCGCGGTGCATGGCACCGGCTGCGCCGGTGTTCGCGGCTGAAGCCGCTCCCACAGGGGTTCTGCTGACATGGCGGGGCATGTGCACTCCATGGCTGACATGAACCGTTGAATCTTCTTTCCTCATTACAGGAGCCAACCATGTCTGGAAGCAACTTCATTGGCGGCCAGCGCAGCGCCGCCGGCAGCGTGCGCCTGCACAGCCTCGATGCGCGTACCGGCGAAGCCTTGCCGCTGGCCTTTGCCCAGGCCACCCCGGAAGAAGTGGACGCCGCCGCGCAGGCAGCCGAAGCGGCGTTTGCCGAATTCAACGGCATGGCGCCGCAGCGCCGTGCGCAGTTCCTCGATGCCATTGCCGACCAGCTGGATGCGCTGGACGACACCTTCATCGCCACCGTGTGCCGCGAAACCGCGCTGCCGGCCGGGCGCATCCAGGGTGAACGGGCGCGCACCAGCAACCAGATGCGCCTGTTCGCCAACGTGCTGCGCCGCGGCGACTTCCTCGGCGCGCGCATCGACCGCGCCCAGCCACAGCGCCAGCCGCTGCCACGCCCGGACCTGCGCCAGTACCGCACCGGTGTCGGCCCGGTGGCGGTGTTCGGCGCCAGCAACTTCCCGCTGGCCTTCTCTACCGCCGGCGGTGACACCGCCGCAGCGCTGGCCGCCGGCTGCCCGGTGGTGGTCAAGGCGCACAGCGGCCACATGGCCACCGCCGAGCAAGTGGCCGAGGCAATCGAGCGCGCGGTGCTCGCCACCGGCATGCCTGCCGGCGTGTTCAACATGATCTACGGTGCCGGTGTCGGCGAAGCGCTGGTGCGCCACCCGGCGATCCAGGCGGTGGGCTTTACCGGCTCGCTCAAAGGCGGCCGTGCCCTGTGCGAGCTGGCGGCGGCGCGCCCGCAGCCGATCCCGGTGTTCGCCGAAATGAGCAGCATAAACCCGGTGCTGGTATTGCCGGCGGCCTTGCAGGCCCGGGGCGAGCAGGTGGCAAGGGAGCTGGCCGGCTCGGTGGTGCTGGGCTGCGGGCAGTTCTGCACCAACCCCGGGCTGGTCCTGGGTATCGCTGGCGAAGCGTTCAGCAGCTTCCTCACCGCGCTTGGCGCGCAACTGGCCGACCAGCCCGGGCAGACCATGCTCAATGCCGGCACCCTGCGCAGCTATACCCAAGGCGTGCAACGCTTGCACCAGCACCCGGGCGTGCGCCATCTGGCCGGTGCCGAACAGGCGGGTGACCAGGCCCAGGCACAGCTGTTCCAGGCCGACGTGAGCCTGCTGCTGAACGGTGACGCCTTGCTCCAGGAAGAGGTCTTCGGGCCGGCGACCGTGGCCGTCGCAGTGGCCGACGAAGCCGAACTGCGCCGCGCCGTGCAAGCCCTGCATGGGCAACTGACCGCCACCCTGATTGCCGAGCCGCAAGACCTCCAGCGCTTCGCCGCGCTGGTGCCGGTGCTGCAGCGTAAGGCCGGGCGACTGTTGGTCAATGGCTACCCGACCGGCGTGGAAGTGTGCGATGCGATGGTACATGGCGGGCCGTACCCGGCCACGTCCGACGCGCGTGGGACCTCGGTCGGTACCCTGGCCATCGACCGCTTCCTGCGCCCGGTGTGCTACCAGGACTACCCGGATGCGCTGCTGCCCGACGCCCTGAAAAACGCCAACCCGCTGGGCCTGCAGCGCCTGGTCGATGGCCAGCACAGCCGCGAGGCGCTGGCCTGACCCAGCCCCATCAGCTGCCCCCGCCAGGCTCGGCCTGGCGGGCGAGTCATCCGCCAACATGCCCCGCACACCCAGTACCCCGGCTTTTCGCGCCACCGGTCGAACCCCAGGCACTCCCGCAAGCAGCGCTCCCTCACACCTGTAAGTGCGCCTTCGTTGCGCCAAACCAGGAGAACGCTCATGGCAATCGACCAGAACGGCCCCGAGGCATCTGCACCAACCGCACCCGAGACCGGCGTCGGCGAGGCCTGGTCCAAAAATCGCCCCGTCGATTGGGACCCGCCGCCAGGCAACCCCGGCTCGGACCAGGACGGGCAGCTGGATCGGGACAATGGCAGCGCAAGGACCCAAGACGAGCAGGCCGGCAGCGGTGACGGGGAAGTCCCGTTATCTGCGGATGACGAGGGCCCAGTCGAGGAAGAAATGCAGGATGTGGAAGCCAACAATTCGGTTTCTGCCGAGCATCCGCAATCGCGTTGATGGGTGGCCCGAAGATGGTTCACACAGTTTTCTTGAGAGGTATGCAGCGATGAACCCCGATCCGAGTGCACAAGGCGGTACCAACCCTGACTTGCCCACTTCACCCGACCCGGCAGTTGACCCCGATCGGCCGACCATCCCCGACCCTGATGACGACCCGCTCATGAACGAAGAGGAGGGCGGCGATGGCCAGGCGGATGATGGCCTGGCTGATGATGACAGGCAGAGCGTGTAGGAGCGGCTTTAGCCGCGAACACCGGCGCAGCCGGCGCCATGCACCGCATTGGACTTTTCGCGGCTAAAGCCGTTCCTACAGGGTAAGCGGAGCGCGCGCGCATTCAGTTTCAACGCGACAGGGCGGCCCGACATGTCATCCTCGCCGCAAAACGCCCGCCAACCCAACGGTCAGCCCCACGGCACAAACCATGGCCAGGCTGATGGCAATGGCAACGCCCCAGGCATCGAGCAATCCTGCCATTACCAGATAAAACGCAATCACGCCCACCGCACCAATCGCATTGCCGCGCACCATCGCCGCCATCCCGGCGCGGCCATGCTGCACGTGGGCGAACACCACCAGCGGCCAGGCAATGACCGGGATCGGCGCCAGCATCCCGCTGGTCGCCGGCCCCAGCCAGCTGGCCAACCTGGTGGTGAGCATCAGCAGCGCGGTTGCCGACACCATGCGCAGGGGGATCTCCCAATAGCGATGGCGGGGGCGGGCCAGGGTGTCCGGTTTCGGCTCGCGGCCGCTGGCGCGTATCAATACGCCGATCAGCAGCAGCGCCACGCCAATCGACAGGTACAGGCTGCCCCAGTGGGTAAACGCGTAGGCAGCCAGGCCGTAGACCAGGATTGCCAGCAACACGGCCGGGGCAATGCCGAGCCTGCGCGTGGCGAACAGGTAGAACGTGTAGGTGGCCTGCACTGCGGCCAGGCCGCCCAGCGCGCCGGGTACTGCGCCCAGGGCGAAGGCGGTGCCTTGTTCCAGGCACAGGAAGGTCATTACCAGCGCCGAGGTAACCGGCAGGCCGGACAACAGCCCGCCCAGCAGGCCACCCCAGCGCCGCGAGGCGAGGGAAATGGCCCACATCAGCAGCGGGGTCACCATGAGTTTCAGGTAGAACAGGGTCATTGCAAGGGAATCCGCTTTTGCACGAGGTGCGCCCGCCGTCGGCATTGGGTGGGGCGCGGAAGGGTCAGCCGCGGCTGGCCTCGAGGGCCTGGGCCAGGTCGGCGATGATGTCGTCGCTGTGCTCGATGCCGATCGACAGGCGCACCATGTCGCGCGGCACGCCGGCCTTTTCCAGCTCTTCGTCGTTGAGCTGGCGGTGGGTGGTGGAGGCGGGGTGGCAGGCCAGTGACTTGGCATCGCCGATGTTCACCAGGCGCACCACCAGTTGCAGCGCATCGATGAAGCGCGCCCCGGCCGCCTGGCCGCCCTTGATGCCGAATGACAGGATCGCCGCCGGCTTGCCGCCGGTGTAGCGCTGCGCCAGGGCATGCTCGGGGTGGTCGGGCAGGCCGGCGTACTTCACCCAGGCGACCTGCTCGTGGGCTTGCAGGTAGCGGGCGACCTTGAGCGCGTTCTCGGTGTGGCGTTCCATGCGCAGGGCCAGGGTTTCCAGGCCTTGCAGGATCAGGAAGGCGTTGAACGGCGACAGCGCGGCGCCGGTATTGCGCAGCGGCACCACGCGGCAGCGGCCAATGAACGCGGCCGGGCCGAAGGCTTCAGTGTAGGTGACGCCGTGGTAGGACGGGTCGGGGGTGTTGAGCAGGGCAAAGCGCGCCTTGTGCTCGGCCCAGGGGAACCTGCCGGAGTCGATGACGATGCCGCCGATGCTGGTGCCGTGGCCGCCGATGTACTTGGTCAGCGAGTGCACGACAATGTCCGCGCCATGCTCGAACGGCCGGCACAGTACCGGGGTGGCCACGGTGTTGTCGACGATCAGCGGCACGCCATGGCGGTGGGCGGCTTCGGCCAGCGCGGCGATGTCGACGATATTGCCGGCGGGGTTGCCGATGGACTCGCAGAACACCGCCTTGGTGCGCTCGTCGATCAGGGCTTCCAGGGCAGCGATGTCGTCATGCGCGGCAAAGCGGGTGTGGATGCCCATGCGCGGCAGGGTGTGCGCCAGCAGGTTGTAGGTGCCGCCGTACAGCTTGGCCACCGAGACGATGTTGTCGCCCGCTTCGGCGACGGTCTGGATGGCGTAGGTGATGGCCGCCATGCCCGAGGCCACCGCCAGCGCACCGACCCCGCCCTCCAGCGCCGCCATGCGCTGTTCGAGCACGTCGTTAGTAGGGTTCATGATGCGCGAGTAGATGTTGCCGGCGACCTTCAGGTCGAACAGGTCGGCGCCGTGCTGGGTGTCGTCGAAGGCGAACGAGGTGGTCTGGTAGATCGGCACGGCCACGGCCCGGGTGGCCGGGTCATGGCTGAAGCCTGCGTGGATGGCGAGGGTTTCCAGCTTCATGCAATCGTTCCTTGAGCGTGGGTGGAGTGGCCGAGCATGTGGCGCGCGGAGGGCGTGGGTCAAGGGTGAGTGGCTAGATGTCATGACGCTGGGCCCGATAGTGGCTGATAGAGCCCGTGGACGGCAGATCACCCCCCCGGTGCCAGCGATTTGCTGATAACTGGCGATCACCACGTTATCGACATAGGGTTGAGCCGCAAATAGGATGCTGCAATCCAACATGCTCGAGCGGGTGAAAATGATTTCGGACCCTGGCACCCCGACCCTGGACCAGTTGAAAGTGTTCCTGACGGTTGTAGAGGTGGGAAGCTTCGCCGGTGCGGCAAGAACACTGCACCGCGCTACTTCGGTAGTGAGCTATGCCATTTCAAACCTGGAGATGCAGCTTGGCGTATCGCTTTTTGACCGCAACACCACACGCAAGCCACAGCTGACTGAGGCTGGACGAACCGTGCTTGCCGAAGCACGAACGATCATCAACGGCGTTAACGGGCTGCGCTCGAAGGTGTCCGGGCTATTGCATGGGCTTGAAGCAGAAGTTCACCTTGCGCTAGACGTGATGTTACCTGCAGAGCGGGTGGTAGATGCGCTCAAGACCTTCAGCCAGGTATTTCCAACGGTGACCTTGCACCTTCACATGGAAGCACTGGGTGCGGTCACTCAGCGGGTTATCGAAAAGCAAGCTGCGATCGGGATCAGCGGCCCGCTGGACATCGGGCGTGATGGCCTTGAGCGTGTCGGCGTGGGTAGCGTGCAGTTGGTACCCGTCGCTGCCCCCGCGCACCCACTCGCCAGCGGCGGCGGCAATGAACCGGGTGCGGCGCGAAATTTCGTTCAGCTGGTGCTATCAGACCGATCAGCGCTGACCGGCGACCGAGATTTTGCCGTGGTGAGCCCGCACACGTGGCGGCTCGCGGACCTGGGCGCGAAGCACATGTTGCTCAAGGAAGGCATCGGCTGGGGCAATATGCCGGTCGCCATGGTGCAAGCGGACCTCGATGCAGGGCACCTGGTCGAACTCGATCTGCCTGATTGCAAAGGCGGCGCTTACGCATTTGATGCTATTTACCGCACTGACTCACCGCCTGGGCCGGCGGGGCGGTGGCTCATCGAGCGCTTCAGCCAGCAAGCTGGCGAACTCTGAAGTGTCCACCTGAGTGGAACCAGACCTCCCAGGTCGAAACAAGCAAAACTCCGACAGCCAGAGCAAGGTCGCCAGGGCGGCCTACGTCGAAAAGGAAGAAATTGGCACCGTCGAAAGCGACAACCCATTCCTGACTTGGAGACGAGAAAATGACCGACTTCACCCCAACCCCAAACGAAGTGGCAGGCAAAGTCGTGCTGGTCACCGGCGCGGCCAGCGGCATCGGCAAGGCCACCGCCGAACTCCTTCACGCTCGCGGTGCGAAGGTGATCGCCGAGGACATCGACCCCGCAGTCAACGCACTCGAGCGTGCTGGCCTTGTTCCGTTTGTTGCTGACATCACGGTCGACGGTGCTGCCGAGCAGGCAGTGGCGCTTGCGGTCGAGCACTTTGGCAAGCTGGACGTGCTGGTCAACAACGCCGGTCGCATTCTGTACAAACCGCTGCTCGAGATGACCCGCGAAGACTGGGAATGGCAGATGCAAACCAACGTGACGGGGGCGTTCCTGCATTCCCGGGAAGCGATGAAGGAAATGATCAAGAACAAGAGCGGGGCGATCGTGAATATTGCCTCCTACGCCTCCTATTTCGCCTTCCCCGGTATCGCGGCCTACACCGCGTCCAAGGGCGCACTGGCGCAATTGACCCGTACCCAGGCGCTGGAGGCGATTGAACATGGCATCCGGGTCAACGCCATTGGCGTCGGTGACGTGGTGACCAACCTCTTGAACCATTTCATGGAGGATGGTCGCGGCTTCTTGCAGGAGCACGGCAAGTCTGCGCCTATCGGCCGGGCGGCAGCACCGCAGGAAATCGCCGAAATCGTCGCCTTCCTGGCATCGGAGCGCGCCAGCTTCATTGTCGGTTCGGTGGTCATGGCCGACGGCGGCATGAGCGTCGCAGTGGGGTGATGCTCGCCGGAACCTGTGGATGGCGTTGCCCCACTCGCTACTTGCGGTATTGAGTGGGCGTAACGCCAACCTCTCGTTTGAACACCTGGGAAAAATGGCTGGGGCTGCTGTAGCCAACCTCAAGCCCTATATCAATGACGCTCCGGTCCGTTTCCACAAGCAGTTGCCGCGCCCTTGCCATCCTCAGCCGGATAAAGAACTGGGAAGGCGAGTAGCCCGCAGCCTTCTTGAACAGCCGGCTGAAGTGGTACTCGCTCATCCCGGCAATCTCGGCCAGCTGCCCGAGCTGGAATTCCCCGGCCAGGTTGGCTTCCATTGCCGACAACACGCGGCGTAGCTTGTAAGCGGGGAGGGCATTGCGGCGCACGATATCGTCCGCTGAGTCGTCCAGGTAGTTGCGCGCAAGGTGAATGGCAAGGCACTGGGCCAGCCCCTGAAGATAAAGCGGGCTGGGCCGTTGCCCGGTCAGTTCCCGCTGCACTTGTTGCAGCAGAACGGACAACTCATCGTCACGCCCGCCCGAGACTTCACGCAGGCGAAGCGCTTGCACAACGCCGCCCAACACCTCGTGAATGGCTTTCTCCAGCAGCGGAATGCCGAGGTAGATGTGCATCACTTCGAAGGGTGCTGTGCCGTCCACTTTCCAGCGCATTTCGTAAGGTTGTGCCGAGGTCGTCAGGAAGAAATCACCCCTGGCCACCCGGCTGCTTTGCCACTCGCCGCCAAGCTCGCGTTCCACCACGGTAGCGTCTCCAGAGATGATCCATACCAGCAGGGGCTCGGCAACTGCGGGGACGATGAAGCTACGTTGTTCGCGCTCACGGTTGAAGATCTGCACCAGCATGTCGCGATCGGCCAGGACATCCGAGGCGGCAAGCCGCTGCCCACGGATATAGGCCTCCAGACCATGGGCAGAAGTCCGCTCGATGACGTTCATGGGTAGCGTCGCCTCTCTTGCTGATAGTCGCCTGGAAAACGCCAGTTTAGCGACGCCGATAAAAAAAGCCGGAATGTCTCCATTCCGGCCTGCGCTTCAACGCTCGGGATAAAGGATCATCCCCGCGTGATACAACACGTTGCTGCGAAACTCCCCGTCAGCAGTGAACCCGGTGTCATCCACATACTCGATGTGGTCACCCTCCAGCCAATAACGACCTTGATAGGCGCTTTGTTGCCTTCCGCGGGCTTCGTCGTAGCGGCCGCCAGGCAATAGTTCATGGCGAATATGGCCATCAGCCGTCACCCACATGCCAACGTATTTGTCCTGATCTCCAAATGGTTCAGCCATGGCTTTTCCTCGCTGTCGGCAGGGCATTCAGAATGGACTTGCGGTTGGGCGCACGATCAGTTCGCTGACATCGACATCCGCAGGCTGTTCTACGGCGTAGGCGATCGCCCGGGCAATGGCTGAGGCTGGAATCGCGATCTTGCGGAACTCGCGCATCTCGGCACGCCCGCCCTCATCGGAAATGCTGTCGGCCAGTTCGGACTCGGTGACGCCCGGGGCAATGACGGTGACCCGGATGTCACCGCCCACCTCCTGGCGCAAGCCTTCGGAAATAGCCCGTACGGCATATTTGGTGGCGCAGTACACCGCAGCGGTAGGGCTCACGGCGTAGGCACCGATCGAGGCAATGTTGATGATCTGCCCGTCACGCTGTTGTTGCATGAGCGGCAGCGTTGCGGCAATGCCGTGCAGTACGCCGCGAATGTTGACATCGATCATCCGGTTCCACTCCTCGACCTTGAGCGCTTCGAGCTTGGAAAGCGGCATGACGCCGGCGTTGTTGATCAGCACATCGACGCGGCCATGCAGTTCGACGGCGAAGTCGATGAACGATTGCATGTCATCCAGGCGGGTGACATCCAGCGCCAGGACATCAGCAATGCCGCCTGCTGAACGAATCTCCCTGGCCAGTGCTTCCAGGCGATCGGTGCGGCGGGCACCCAGCACCACACGCGCGCCTTTGCTGGCAAGCAAGCGTGCGGTTGCTTCGCCGATACCACTGCTGGCGCCGGTGATCACGATGACTTTTTGTTCAATGCCGTGCATTTTCTCACTCCTGTTCCTGGCTGAAGAAACCCCCGCCGACAGGCAGGTGGTGAAGCAAGAGTAAGAAGCCTGGGCTGGGCCGGGTTATGCAGATCCTGCGGATGGTATGCACGATTCTGCATGAGGGATCGATGGCATCAGCTTGAACGCAGCTTTTCTATTTTTTCGAACATAAACACAGAAATTAAACGGCTATTAAGCCAAGGCGCGCTGGCCCACACTTCCCTTCAACCCGCGTTTCATTTCGAAATGCTGCATTGAAGGAATACAAGCCATGCCCGATAGCGCCACTCCCAGCAGTTCTGCCTCGCACTCCTCGCTTGCAACGGCCAGCGCTGCCGCACTCGCAGGACGCATTTTTCTCAGCGCGATTTTCATTCTTTCTGGCGTATCCAAACTAAGTGCGCCGGCCATGACGATCGGCTACATCAACGCTGTCGGTTTGCCGTTTCCCACTTTGGCGTTGGCTCTGGCCGTGCTGGTGGAACTGGCGGGTGGCGTAGCGCTGATTGCCGGCTATCGCACCCGCATTGTCGCTGCAGGGTTGGCACTTTTCAGTGTGCTTACTGCAGCGATCTTCCACGGTGCCCTGGCCGACCAGAATCAGTTCATTCACTTCTTCAAGAACATCGCGATGGCCGGTGGCTTGCTGCAGATCGTCGCCTATGGCGCAGGCCGCTTCAGCTTCGACGCGCGTCGCCAGTAACCGAAGCGCGGCGCCACACGCCCAGACACATCATTACCTACAGGCGGAACTACTTATGAAAGCTATCCAGGTTGCACAGTACGGCCAGGTTGAAGGGCTGGCGCTTCGGGAATTTCCAGATCTGCTGCCCAGCAATGATCAGGTTCTGATCAACGTAGCCGGCAGCGGAATCAATCCGATCGACTGGAAGATCGTCTCCGGGGCCATGCAGCAGTTCATCCCGCTGCCATTGCCTTATACACCCGGAGTCGAGGTTGCCGGCACCGTTGCAGCAATTGGAAAGAACGTTCGCGAATACAGGGTGGGTGATGAGGTGTTCGGCTTCATAGGGATAGTTGGCGGCTATGCGACCCAGGTTCTGACAACCGCCGACAGGCTTGCACATAAGCCCGCCAGTCTACCGCGCCTCCATGCCGGTGGTGTTCCTGCCGCAGCGCTCACGGCATGGCAAGCACTGCATGAACAGGCCAACCTTCAACCCGGCCAGAAAATACTGATTCATGGTGCTGCGGGGGGAGTCGGCAGCTTCGCCGTCCAGCTGGCACGCCTGGCCGGCGCTTACGTATTGGCAACGGGTTCGGCCAGAAATCGAGAATATCTAGAGTCACTCGGTGCCCAGCAATTCATTGACTACACCGCGCAACAGTTCGAAGAACTGGCCACAGATGTCGACGTGGTGCTCGACCTGGTTGGCGGAGAAACCCAAGCCCGGTCCTGGACAGTTATCAAACGAGGCGGGGTACTTGTGTCACCCGTCAGCGCACCCGACCCCCAGATAGCTGCCGAACACGGCGTCGCTGGCAAGCATTTCGCTACCCGCTCGGACGGGCACCAGTTAGCGCAGATCGCGAAATTGTTCGCTGAGGAGAAGCTTCAGATCGAAGTTGAGGTCGTTCCGCTCTCCAACGCGGCGCAAGCTCTGGCGCTGAGCCGGAGGGGACATACCCGCGGCAAACTGGTTTTGGATGTGCATCGTTGACCCGCACCAACCATGCCCTGTGCTCGAGTCAAAGTGCCTGCAGGAGCGCGCGGCGCAGGAATGAGCAAATTCCGCGCAGGAAACAAATAACGACCGTATCACCGCGGCCTTAATCTGAGCCCATGCAGCAAGCGAACCCGCTTCTGCCGCCGGCCATCAGAGCGACCGCGCCTGCAGTATTCAGGAATCAACGTCACGCTTTGCACTGACAAACCGGCAACGAATCCATCGCCAATTACGGAGACGCTGTCATGAACCAAGTCAACCACATGATGATTGGAATCGCCTTGTCTGTACTGAGCGCAAGTTCGATGGCGCTGCCCCCCAAGGAGATCGGCATTTGGAAGCAGTCTTGCAAACACACCATGGCGCCACTGGTGGCTGAGGATGGTGCCGATCGCCTCAATGATCGTCGGGTGGCGGAGGGAGGTGCCGATCGCCTCAATGATCGTCGGGTGGCGGAGGGAGGTGCCGATCGCCTCAATGATCGTCGGGTGGCGGAGGGAGGTGCTGATCGCCTCAATGATCGTCGGGTGGCGGAGGGAGGTGCTGATCGCCTCAATGATCGTCGGGTGGCGGAGGGAGGTGCTGATCGTCTCAATGATCGTCGTGTGGCGGAGGGAGGTGCCGATCGCCTCATTGATCGTCGGGTGGCTGAGGACGGTTCGGACCGTCTCAAAGCTGGCCAAATGGCTGAAAATGATGCGGTTCATTCCCGCTATGTCTGATGCCCATGAGCTATCCTCCCACGAAGCCCGGCGACGCCGGGCTTTTGCATTTGAATGTGTTCGCTGGAGCCTCTACCCAAACTACTGCAAACCCACCTATCCTCTGCAATCGGCACAGCCTGACGGGAGGTAATGGTGGTGATTGAACGG
This sequence comes from Pseudomonas anuradhapurensis, assembly GCF_014269225.2. NCBI lineage: Bacteria > Pseudomonadati > Pseudomonadota > Gammaproteobacteria > Pseudomonadales > Pseudomonadaceae > Pseudomonas > Pseudomonas anuradhapurensis. The sequence goes on along the minus strand of NZ_CP077097.1, from coordinate 3,179,247 downwards.
GATGAAGAGCTGACCCGCCTCAGGGCCGAGCTGGCATCGACCATGCAGCGTTTCGCACCGACCTATGGCGTGTACCCGACAGCGATCGATCCGCTGCACTTCATCCGCAGCGACTCGCCAACCGATGTCATCCACACGGTTCATAAACCTGGGTTATGCGTAATCGTGCAGGGCCGCAAACAGGTCCAGCTGTGGGATGAGAGCTATACCTACGATCCATTGAACTACCTGGTCGTCTCTGTGACGCTGCCTCTGGCCGGGCAAGTGACTGAGGCATCGGCGGAGCTGCCCTATTTCTGTATCCGCCTGGATATCGACCCGGCGGAAATCGCTCAGCTGATCGCAGACGTCAGCCCGATCGGCGTGCCAGGGCAACCGCCCCACCGCGGGCTGTACCTGGACAGGATCGATGCCTCGTTGCTGGAGGCCATGTTGCGACTGGTGCGTCTGCTGGATACGCCAGCGGACATCCCGGCATTGGCACCTTTGGCCCTTAGGGAAATCTTCTACCGGCTGCTCAAAGGCCAGCAGGGCCAGCGTTTGCACGAGATAGCCATTGCCGACAGCCAGACCCACCGCGTCACCCGGGCTATCGAATGGCTGAACATTAACTATACGCAGCCGTTGCGCATCGATGAGCTCGCCAGCTACGTCAATTTGAGCAACTCCACGCTACATCATCGGTTCAAGGCGGTTACCGCCATGAGCCCCTTGCAGTACCAGAAACAACTGCGCCTGCAGCATGCGCGCCGGTTGATGATGTCGGAGGGGCTTGATGTATCTACGGCCGGGTTCAAGGTGGGCTATGAAAGCCCGTCACAGTTCAGCAGGGAGTACAGCCGGATGTTCGGGGCGCCGCCAAGCCGCGATATCGCGAAGTTTCGGTCTCTCGGGTGAGGTGCGGCTTGCCATCACGCATTCTGGCACGAGAGGGCTGCATGGACTGGAGTGACATGCGGATCTTCCTGGCGATTGCCCGCAGTGGCTCGTTGGGAGGGGCCGCCAAGGCGTTGGGGGTCAGTCACCCGACGGTCGGTCGGCGTTTGCAGGTGCTCGAACAGGCCAGTGGGCAAGCGTTCTTTCTGCGTACCGCCCAGGGGCTGGTGCTCACCGACAATGGCGAGCGGATTCTCGACCTGGCACTCGCCATGGAGCACAATGCGCTGGCCATCGAACGTCGCCTGGCGGGGCATGGCGATCAGCCGGAGGGGTTGTTGCGCATCTCCTCGGCCGACTGGTTCGCCTGCCTCGTGCTGTCGCCGGTGCTGGCCGAACTGGCACGACGGTATCCATTGATCGTGCCCGAAGTCATTGCCGGGCATCGTCTGTTCGACCTTGCCCGTCGCGATGCCGACATCGCTTTCCGGATCGTGCCCTTCACCGAGCCTGACATCGTCCAGCGCAAGCTCACGACCTTGCCATACGGGCTCTACACCGCATTGCGTGCCCCGGCGCCACACCCGGACGGCGAGGGGCTGGGGCTGATCCTGATGAACGTTGCCCAGGCTCATTACCCGGATGTGCACTGGGTACAACAGCGTTACCCGCAGGCCCGCACCGTGTTCACCAGCAGCAGCCGGACGGTTCAGGCACAGATGTGCGCACAAGGGCTTGGGGTTGCCGTGTTGCCACGTGTGCTCGGCGACTCGGTACCCGGCCTGCGGCTGCTGGACGAGCATCAGCCACCGCCGGGGCGGGACATCTGGATGGGCTATCACCGCGACATGCGTCAGCTGGACCGGCTGCGCGCCCTGGCCGACCTTGCCTCCAGCATGATCGGCGCAGGGTAGCAGGTTGCCGGCGCTCAGCTCGGGCGCATCGCCGCTGCCTCCGCCAGCGGTGCCGGCTGCCGCGCCAACGTCAGGCTCAACGCAACCCCTACAGCCAGGCAGGCGGCCATGCATAGCACGGCTACCATGAAGGCGTGGCTGATACGCGCTGCCGTTACCTGGTCCCCCAGCACGGTGTAGAACACGCCGCCGATGACGGCCACGCTCAGCGAGGTGCTGATCTGCAAGGTCGCGCTGGTGATGCCTGCGATCATCCCGGCATACGCCGGTGCGACCCGGCCCGTGACCAGGCGCATCAACGTCGGCAGGGCCAGGCCCTGTCCCAGCCCGATCAGGAACAGGATGACCGCCAGGGACGTGAAAGGCGGGGCAAGGCCAGGGGGAGTCACTGACATCAGCCAACCCAGCCAGAGCAAGCCGATGACCTCCAGCGCCATGCCTAGCGGGTTCACGTAACCGCCAAGCACGCGCCTGAGCAGGGGAACCGAGAGCGGTCCGATCAGGAAGCCGGCGCCGAACGGCAGGAAGACCAGGCCGGCATGCAGTGCGGTCATATGCAGTGCGCCTTGCAGGTAGATGGAAAACAGCAGGAAGAACACGCCAATGGCGTAGAAGCACAGCGCTATGGATAACGCCCGGCCCAGCCCGGGGGCTTGCAGCGCGGCCGGTGCCAGCAAAGGGGTTCCGCCGGCGCGGTGCAGGCGCGCCTCGTAGCGCCAGAACAACGCCCCCAGTACAGGCGCAGCTGCGAGCGACAGCCACGCCCACCACGGCCATCCCGCTTCGCGGCCCTCGATCAGCGGCACGACCAGGGCGCCAAGGGCCAGCATCGACAACGCCGTGCCCACCAGGTCCAGCTTGCTCGCTTGCAGCGCACGGGTGTCCTTGAGCAGGGGGATACCGAATGCAATCACCAGCGATGCGATCGGCAGGTTGACCAGGAATATCGCGCGCCAGCCCATGCCGAACAGGTCGAGCGCGATCAGCACGCCACCCAGCGCCTGGCCGATCACTGACGCCAGGCCAAACACGGCGCCGTACAGGCTCAGGGCCAATGATCTTTCCGCTGCAGGGAAAATCGCCTGCACCGAGGCAAGTGCCTGCGGCGCCATCACGGCGGCGCTCACGCCTTGCAAGGCGCGCCCGAGCACCAGTACCCATGGCGTGGCCGCCACGCCGCACAGCAGCGAAGCAGCGGCGAAGCCCAGCAGGCCGATGAAAAACATCCGGCCGCGACCGTACAGGTCGCCGAGTCGGCCGCCGGTGATCAGCGTCACGGCATAGAGGGTCGCGTAGGACGCGATCACCAACTGCTCGGCAGAGGCATCTGTACCCAGGTCGGCCTGTATCGAGGGCAGCGCAACGTTGACGATGAAGAAATCCAGCGGCGGTAGAAACGCGCCGACCAGCAAGATGGCGAACATCGACCAGCGCCGGGGTTCGGTGGCTTCACTTTCGATCCGAGACATGACGGGCATCCTGTGTGGCAACTCCGGTTCGATACGCGGGCAGACCAGGTTTCCTGGAGCTGGGCTATTGCCCGCTCATGCCTGGCCGATGGGCCACACTCTAGAGAATCACATCCCGGCACGCGCCTTACGAAACTGCACGGGCAACGTTCATTACTGTCAGTCTCACCGACACCTCAGCGAGGGGTAGGGTGGTTGGGCTTGCGCTCATCGCGGCTGGCTTGCCGGGCCTCGGCGCGTACCACCAGGCAGATGCCGACCGCCGATAGCGCCATCCCCGCTGCCATCGGCCAGGACAACGGCTCATCGAACATTGCCCAGGCCCAGAGCAGGGTGATCGCTGGGCTGAGGTACAGCACGCTGGCGACGCGGGTGGCCGAGGACCTGCGCAGGCAGGCCCAGTACAACCCATAGCCGCCCAGCGTCGACAGGACTGCGGTCCACGACACGCTCAATGCAAAGCCTGCGCTGGCAACCGGTGCCAGGCTGCGTTGGCTGCCTTCGATGGCGGCGAAGGCGAAACTGGAGACGAAACACTGCAGCCAGAGGTTCGGCAACAGGCCCATGGCCTGTACCGTGCTGCGTTTTTGCCACAACGTGGCGACCGCCAGCGAGCACATGCCGGCCACGGGCAGGCCATACGCCCACAGCGGTGCCGTGCCCAGCTTCAGCGCATTGTGGGTCACCCACAGCACCCCCAGCAGCCCGACGATCAGGCCGACCCACACCTGGAGCGGCAGGCGCTCGCCCAGCACCAGCGCTGCGAGCAGCGCCATGCCCAGCGGCAACAGGTCGGCACATAACGCGGCCAGGCCGGCGGGCACACCCAGGGCAATGCCCTGCGTCACGCCGGTCAGGTAGCCCGCCATGGCCAACAGGCCGATGCCGGTGTGGCTCAGCAACACGGCAAATGGCGTATGACATAGGGCACGCCAGACGAACGGCAACAACAGCAGGCTCACCACGAGGCAGCGCCAGAACACCACCAGCAGGGCGGGGGCATGATCGATGGAAAACCGTGCGCCGATGAACCCGGAACTCCAGGTCAGCAGCAGCCCGGCTTCAAGCAAGGGCAGCGGCAAGGCCCGCTGCCAGGGGCGACGGGTCGGCGTGGGGGGCGGGGTCGGCAGGTGCTGGTTCATACCCCGACACTACGAAATCGGGCTAATCTGATAAATCAAAAATATGTGCAGCAGTTCTTTACGGATATTGAATCATGGCGAACACGCTCGATATCGACCTCCTGCGTACCTTCCATGCCGTGGTGCGCATCGGCAAGTTCAGCGCAGCGGCCGAGCAGCTGCATAAAAGCCCGGCGGCGGTCAGCGTTCACATTCAACGCCTGGAGACCGTCGCCGGCGGCAGGTTGCTCAATCGCGACAACCAGTCCATATCGTTGACGGCCCTGGGCCGGCGGCTGCTGAATTCGACCGCCGAGCTGTTACGCACCCACGATCAGGTGCTGGCAGAGCTGCACGGGCCGGATCTGGCCGGGCGTATCACGCTCGGTGTCCCTGACGAATACGCGGCCCATGTGATTCGCGATATCTTGCCAATGTTCAGCGCTGCCTGGCCGAATGTGGTGCTCGAACTCAGGACCGGGCCGAGCCATGCCCTGAGGGAGCTGGTCCGGCGCGGCAAATTGCAGGCAGCGGTCATCGCCCAGGTTGAAGGCACGCTCGGGCCCGATGCCGAGCGACTGCTGTCGACCACGCCGGTCTGGGTCGGGCCGATGAACGCAGCAGCGGTACTTCACGACCCGTTGCCGCTGGCTGCCCATGCCTTGCAATGCCCCTATCGTGAGGCCATGGTCGAATCACTCAAGGCCTCGGGACGCCGCTCGCGCATCATCCTTGAAAGCCACTCCAACCAGGCCGTCAAAGCCTGTGTGGAGGCCGGCTTGGCCATCAGTGTGATCGACCGGGCCAAGGTCACCGAGCGTATGCAGATCCTCGAGGGCCTGCCGGCCATTCCCGACCACGACATCCTGTTCGTGCGCAGCCCGGCATCGGGCGGGGATGCCGCCGTGACTTTGCTGGCGCGGGCGATGCGGCAATCGTTTAGGTTGTAGGCAAGGGGCGCGTGTTAACCCCCGTGGCTTTCCCACGGGTGTTCAATCGCCTTACAGGGGGCGCGCGAGCAAGGCCGATGGGATGACCGATCGATCCTCAGGACGCACTGGGTTTTTTCTCGAATGCGGCCTCCAGTGCCTGCTCGATCTCGGCAAGCCTGTATTCGGCGCCTGCCCCCACGGCCGCAGTCTGATTGGCGCAATTCACCAAGAGCTCCAGTGTCGCCGGGAGGTGATCGCCCGGAAATTTCCGGAGCACGAAATGAACCGTCGCATCACTGCGCCAGGTGGCCTGATCCATGGACCAATGCGGGTTGGTGAATGCAAAAATGACCGCCTGGGTGTGCGTATCAAAGAGGGAGGGCACATACACCCATTGGCTGTTGCGCGCTTCCCAGGCGGCGACCCTGACTTCGAATCTGCCGCCTGGAGCGACGATTTTTTCCATTTCTTCCATTTACCACAGCTCCTGGGGCGGATGTTCAGCATCTGGAGGTAGGCTGCAGCAATTAGTCGGCAATGGATAGCGAAGCCGTAAAATCGCTGGCCGTTTCTTTGCGACTGGCCGCTTTCGACCCATAGCGGTCGTTCGGAAAGGGCAGCAATTGGCCTGAAGCAGACGGTACGCGATAGGAGCGAGGTGCCGTCTCCGAAGTATTACCTCTCCAGGCCGAGTCACTAGGTCATCAAGCCCTAGCCGCAGGTTTGAGTCGGAAGCTGACGCCCATACGGTTGAACGCATTCATTGCGGCAATCGCCGCTGTCAGGTCAACAAGATCCTTTTCAACAAACATCGCCGATGCGGCTGCATAAGCTTGGTCGGATACCTGTGTCTCGCTTACCCTGGTGACTTCTTCCGCCCAAGCCAGTGCTGAGCGCTCCTGATCCGAGAACAAATATTGCGCTTCATGCCATACCGGCACTAACAGCACCTTGTCCACTGACATACCTGCTTTGATCAGATCGCGTGAGTGAAGATCAATGCAATGAGCGCAGCCGTTGATTTGAGACACCCTGAGAAACACGAGGTGGATCAACGAGGCTGGCAAATTTGTCGCGGTGGTCACGAAATGATGCACGCCGCCGAGGGCCTTAGCTGCACCAGGCGAAGCTTCAAACCAATTGAGACGATTCATGATTTCTTTTCCTTTGTATGAGCGATGAAGAGCGTGGCCGCTTGTTGGCATACGGCCCAGTTGAGATGCAAACCTAAACACTTGGAGTAGATGTCGGGCCTGAAGCGGACTTTAGACTTGATCCACTCGACGGCTATGCCTAACAAAGTACGCCCGCACATCACCGTACCCTGTTGCCCTTCCAGTATTCAGTGACTCCCCCCCCTTGGCGGTACCCTCAACGGTGAAGTAATGCACCTGAGTGAGACCGATGGTGGCAAGGACGGCGGACAGGTAGGGGCGCAGAAAGTCCGGTTGACGGGCCTGTGGGCCGTTGATGTAGCCCCCGCTAGCGATTGCGACGTAAACCGGACGATCCGTCAGATTTCCGACTTTGCCTTTGGCGGTGCCCACAAACGTTTTGCCCACGCGTACCACGTGGTCGATCCACATCTTGAGTGGAGCGGGCACGCTGTAGTTGTGCATCGGCGTGGCAATCACCAGTACGTCGCATGCTTGCAGTTGGTCGATCAATTCGTTGGAACGGCTCAACGTACTGTCCCGCCCACTTGCCGTGACTACGCGTTGATTCGCTAATGCCTGGGCGTAAGGGGCATCGACTGGGGCCACGGTGTTGAGGTCTAAATCGGTCAACTGGATACCCCTTCTGCCGGCCTCGGTGGCCAAGGCGAACAGGATCTGCTGGGACAGCTTCAGACTTTCCGAAGCCTCTGCATTGGGGCTGGTGACCAGTCGAAGAATGCGCAAAGGAGCAAGTGGCTGTTGGGACGATGTCATGAGGTCTGCCTTCTTGGATGTGCATGCGGGTTATGGCGTATCGAACTGTTTTTGAAAGCGCAGTGCACCCGTCAACAGGCCTTCACGGAAGTAGAAACGTTGCGCGCGGGCGTTGGCCAAACCCGTGTCGAGCACCAGGCGTGCACAACCGCTGGCGCGCGCCAGTCGTTCCAAAGCTTGCAATAAGCGCGATCCCCACTGGCCACCCCGCTGAGCCTCGGCGGTTACAAGGTCATCGACATACAGGAATGCGCCGTAGACCAGGTTTTCCTGAAAGCGGTAACTAGCCAGTGCTACAAGAACGCCTGCGTCATAAGCGCCAATCAGGCGATAGCCTTCAAGGCGCATACGCTCGATGCGGCTGACGAAGTCGGCTTCGCTCGTCAGATGAGGGCGCAATTGCTGCATTACCGGGAATGCGCTGCACAGGTCATGGGTGCTGTCCAAGGGACGCAGGGCGGTATCGGCCAGGTCGAGCACGCTGGGTATGAAGTTAAGCAAAGGGAATTTCATGGGAGGTGCCCTCATCAGTAGGTGATGGAGCTATATTGGACTACCATTGACCCACTTGATTGATCCAAGAAATGGGATATGAACTAGGCCATGATGACCTCCCCCAAGCCGCCTTTTGCTCCCTTGGAAGAGCAGTCCGCCTTGCCCCTTTATCGTCAACTGTACGACCGCGTGCTGGCCGCCGTTGCCGCTGGCACGTTGTCCCCCGGTGACCGCTTGCCGTCGGCGCGCGCCATGGCTAAGGAGCTGGGGGTGGCACGTGGCACCGTCGAACTGGCCTATTCGCTGATGGCCAGCGAAGGGTACCTCCTGGCGCTCGGGCAGAAAGGCACCGTAATCAATCCTGAACTGCAGAAGCCTGTGTCAGCGGCCACCGTATTGCCAGTCAGCAGCCAAGTGATCGAAGACGCGCCTGATTCGCTCTGGCGTCCACCGCAGCTGTTGCCGTTCCAGATGGGGGTACCGGCGCTGGATGCATTTCCGCGCAAGATATGGGCGCGTCTCGGTGCTCGGTATCTCCGTGGGATGCGTCTGGGAGATCTGGACTATCCAGCACCCCACGGCCTGGCAGCGTTGCGCAGCGCCATTGCTTCGTATCTGCAGGTGTCCCGAGGTATCGATTGTGGTGCCCATCAGGTGTTTATCACCAGCGGTTGGCGCAATAGCCTGTCCTTAGTCGCACATACCCTGTTGCAGCCAGGCGAGTGCGCCTGGGTGGAAGACCCGGGCTATCCCACTACGCGCCAGGTGCTTCGCCAGTTCGGCCTGGACCTGGAAGCGGTGCCGGTTGATGCAGAAGGCATGAACGTAGAACACGCCATCGCGGGTTCTCGGGCTGCTCAGGTTGTCATGGTGACACCAGGGCATCAGAGCCCGCTGTCGATGGCACTGTCGCTGCCACGCCGACAACTGCTACTCGATTGGGCTGCCCGCACCGGTGGCTGGATTGTCGAGGACGATTACGACGGCGAGTACCGCTACGTCAGCCGTCCACTTCCAGCGCTGGCCAGCTTGGATCGCCATGGGCGCGTGCTGTATGCCGGCACCTTCAGCAAGGTGCTGTTTCCCGGTATTCGCCTGGCTTATCTGGTGGTGCCGCAGGCGCAGGTGGCAGCGTTCGAGCGCGTCGGACGGGCCTTGTTTGCTGCCGGGTCACCGTCAATTACCCAGGCTTTGGTGGCGGAGTTCGTTGCCGAGGGACACTTCGCTCGGCATATCCAACGCATGCGCCGCCTCTACAACGAGCGACGGGCATTGACCATCGAAGCACTGGAGCGGAGTTTGCCGAAGGGTATGCAGGTGGAACGCTCGCCAGGCGGTATGCACCTGGTACTGCGTTTACCGGAGGACGTAAGCGACACCGCCCTGGCCGAGCAGGTGCTGGCGAGGGGCATGTCGGTACAAGCGTTGTCGCGCTGGGCTGCCTCATCGCAGCGTCAGTCAGGTCTGCTCCTGAGTTTTACCAACTGCGCCACGACTGCTCCAGGCGAGCAGCTTGGCGCGTTGATCAGCAAGTTACTCAGTTGAGGTTGGCCTTGTTCAGGCCGAAGAGTTCATCGGACGAGCCCGGGATCGCCTGGAAAGCCACATTGAGGCGATTCCAGCCATTGATGGCGACGATTAGGAACGACAAATCCGACAGCTCCTGCTCGGAAAACTGCTCACGCGCCCTCGCATACAGGCTGTTGGAGATACCATGAGGCGGCAGTTGGGTCAGGGCTTCAGTCCACTCCAGCGCCGCCCGCTCTGCTGGCGAAAACAGCTGTGACTCACGCCAGACGGCCACGTGGTGAAGACGCAGCTCGCGCTCGCCATGGATCTTGGCCTCTTTCACATGCATATCCACGCAGAACGAACAGCCGTTGAGCTGCGAAGCGCGCAACATGATCAGGTGGGCAAGATCGGCCAGTAGCGGCTTCTTGCTCAGTTGCAGGGTGAGCTCCACCAGTTTATTGGACGCTTGGGGAGACAGTTTGAAGTAATCAAGGCGGTTGTTCATGGGGTAGTTGCTCGTAGTGGGTGGATGGTTGTTGGAGCCCACTGTAGCAACGCTTGGAATAGCCCCACAGGGCCAAAATGGTAGCTTCGAACTAGGCCATATCTGTATCGAAGTGCGCCATGATCACCTATCGAGCGATAGGGTCGAAGGGGGGCAATAGGCCGTTTATTGGCCTCCGCGAATGGCCGCAATGGGTCGAAAGCGGCCAGTCGCGGAAGGCTGCTTACGACCCGTAGCGGACTGTCCTGCCTTGGGGCTTGCGTGGTGGATGATGTGTTTGCCTGAAGATCTTCGTTGCCTATGAGATCGAGCGCCGCCCGCGCGGCGCATCGCGGATAAATCCGCTCCTACATTTTGTTGCAACGTGGCCATGCCTGTGAGGCCACGGTTGTCAGCCTTGTTGGCACGACGGGATGTTTGGGGGGCATCGATGCCGCCTCGCATGCCTTGAGACATGCACCAAGGCAGGCAACCATGGCGTAACAGGTTCGGCACGTTGCAACAAAATGTAGGAGCGGATTTATCCGCGATGCGCCGCGCGGGCGGCGCTCGATCTCATAGGCGCTACATACCGTTAGGCGAACACATCCGAATCCACGCCGCGCTACGATCCCAGGAAGATGTCAGTAAGCCGCAACCCCGATCACTGCAGGTGCTGTCTGATCGCCTGGGCCGCCTGGTCCATCGCACTGCGCGTACCGGGCACCTGGCCGAGCACGTTGAGCAGGCCGAAGTCATGGATCATGCCGTTGTAGCGCACGGCGGTCACCGGGACACCGGCAGCGCCCAGCTTGCGCGCGTAGGCTTCGCCTTCGTCGCGCAGCACATCCATCTCGGCAGTCTGGACCAGCGCGGGCGGCAGGCCTTTCAACTGCTCCAGGCTGGCGCGCAGCGGCGAGGCATGGATGTCGTCACGCTGCCTGGGGTCGCTGGTATAGCTGTCCCAGAACCACTGCATCATGTTGCGCGTCAGGAAATGGCCGTCGGCGAACTGGTTGTACGAGCCGTTGTTGAAGTTGGCGTCGGTCACCGGCCACAGCAGGGCCTGGAAGCGCAGCTTCGGCGTGCCGGCCTCCTTGGCCTTGAGCGCGACAACCGCTGCCATATTGCCACCAACGCTGTTGCCTACCACCGCCAGACGGCTGCCATCGACGCCAATCTGCTTGCCGTTTTCGGCAACCCAGCGGGTGGCGGCGTAGGCCTGGTTGATGGCGGTGGGGAACTTCGCTTCCGGTGACGGGGTGTAGTCGACGTACACCGCCGCCGCACCGGAGCCGAGCACCAGGTCGTGGATCAGGCGTTCGTGGGTCGGGTAGTCACCCAGCACCCAGCCACCGCCATGGAAGAACATGAACACCGGCAACTCGCCTTGCGCCCCCTGTGGGCGTACCACGCGGATCTCCAGGGCCTGGCCGTCGACCGCAATAGTGCGGCGCTCGACCTGGGTGCCGGCAACGTCGACCTTCACGCTGGCCTGGGCGCCAGTGAGCACGGCACGCGCGTCTTTCGGCGCCAGGGTTTCCAGCGGTTTGCCGCCACCGGCTTCAAGGGCCTGAAGGAAAGCCTGGGTAGTGCTTTCCACACCGGGGCTACCGGCGGCGAAGGCACTGTTGACGGCGAGCGCAAGCAGGCCGACGGCGAGGGGGCGGGAGAGTTTCATGGTCAAGCTCCTGGGGCGCTGGGTAAGGTGATCAGTTCTGGTTGGCGGAGGTGGTCGGGCGCAGGTAGCTGACCTTCTGCACCTTGCCGTCACTGTCGCGGTAGGTCAGGGTGGCGGTGCTGGTGTGCCCGCTGGCGTTGGCCGGGGCATCTATGGCGATGACTTGAGCGATGTCCAGGTGCGTGCCGTACTGGTACGGCGAGGCGGTCTGGGCGAAGGCACCGAAGCTGGCACCGAAGGTCAAGGTGGCGATGGCGATTGCTTTGCTGAAGTTCATGGTCATGCTCCGTTAGCTGGGATAGTGGAATCAGCATCTGCTTGCTGGTTGATTGGTATGTTGCGCGATAATAATTAGTGCGCAAAATACATTTCCGTAATGGTGCTGATTGAAACGCTGCATCAGCCCCGGCCGTCGCCGCCGAGCGGCGACGTCGGGTGGTTTGGCTAGCGTGCTGCCGGCGGGAAGTCGATATCGGTAATGGCGATGTTGTTCAGGTAGTTTGTGAGGGTTAACAGCGTCACCTGCGCCACCACCTCGACGATCTTGCCATCGTCGATACCCGACTCACGGGCTGCTGCAATCTGCTGGTCGCTCAGCTGACCGCGGCTTTCGGTGACCTGGCGCGCCAGTGCGGCAACGGCGCTGAGCGTGCCGCTGCGGGCCTGGCTGATTGCCTCTTCGCTCAGGCCCGCTTTGCCTGCAAAGAAAGCGTGCGCGGCCAGGCAGTAGTCGCAACCGTTCACCTGCGAAGCGGCGAGGGCGACCACTTCACGTTCAGCGGCGCTCAGCGAGGTTTTGCCCAGGGCTTGGGCCAGGCCCAGGTAACCGTTCAATACAGCAGGGGAGTGGGCCAGGGTGCGGAAGGCGTTGGGGATGAAGCCGAGGCCTTTCTGGATACCTTCCAGAGCGGTGCGCGAGGCAGCAGGTGCCTGGTCCAGCGAGAGGGCAGCGATACGAGTCATGGTCATTCTCCAAGGGTTGATTAACGGGCTTGTCGATCAAGCTTGGAGTCAATGTTAGGGAGCTGGGCTTTCCTTTCGGCTGCAGATCATCGAAATTATGCAACAGATCGTCTAAACCCGAGTGTGCCATGGACCGATTGTCGACGTTGCTCAAACACTTCAACCTGCATGCCGCCACCTTTCACCAGGGCGCCTTCTGCGGCACCACCGACCTTGATGGGCAGCAGCGGGTGGGGTACGCCCACCTGCTGCGTGCCGGCCGCCTGGCCTTCAGGGACAAGCACGGGCAGGTTGTGGAACTGAACGAACCGAGCCTGATTCTGGCGGTGCGCCCGCAGGCACACCGGTTGGTGGCGACCGAAGCCGATGAGGCGGAGCTGGTCTGTGCCACCTTGCAGTTCGAGGGCGGTGCCAACAACCCGCTGACCTTGGCCTTGCCGGATTTCATCATCAAGCCACTGCGCGAACTGCCAATGCTGACCGGTACCCTCGACTGGCTGTTTGCCGAAGCCTCCAGCGACGAATGTGGCCGCGATGTCATGCTCAATCGCCTGTTCGAGCTGATGGTGATCCAGCTGCTTCGCCACCTCGTCGCCAACCGCAGCATTGCCTCGGGGATGATGGCCGGGCTGGCCGACGCCCAGCTCTCGCGCGCACTGGTCGCCATCCACAGCGAACCACAGCACAACTGGTCGGTGGCGCAGATGGCTGATCGTTCAGGCATGTCGCGGGCCAGCTTTGCCGCGCACTTTCGCCACACCGTGGGCATGACCCCGGCGGACTACCTGGCCAACTGGCGCATCAGCCTGGCCCAGAAGCGCCTGCGCGAGGGGCGCCCGATTGCGCTGATTGCCGATGAGGTCGGCTATGAAAGCCCGTCGGCCTTGGCCCGGACTTTCCGGCGCAAGGTTGGCGCGAGCCCGAAGGCCTGGCTTAAACAGGGTTCGACCTAGGGCCAGGGGCGCCTACAGGTGCTCCCGGAGAAAGTCGACGAACGCCTTGGTGCGGGCGGAACGCCGTCGCTCGGGGCTGAACACGGCGCTGACAGGCAGTGCGGTGGCCTGGTAATCGTCAAGCACGCTATGCACGCTGCCGCGCGCGACATCGGCTGCGAACAGCCATTCGGGCGACAGGGAAAGGCCCAGGCCGCCGAGCACCATTTCGCGGATGGCCTCGCTGCTGTTGCTGGTGACATTGCCTTTGATGGCAACCTCGAGCGCCTGCTCCCCGCGGCTGAACTGCCAATTGTCATAGTGCGTCAGCAGGGTGAAGCCGATGCAGTTGTGGCCGGCCAGTTCGGCGGGCTGGTGTGGCTGCCCGTAGCGCTCCAGGTAAGCCGGCGCAGCGTAGACCCGGCGCACGCTGCTGCCCAGGGGCACGGCCACCAGACCGTCGTTTTTCAGCACCCCGATGCGGATGGCGACGTCGATGTTTTCCGTCAGCAGGTCTTCGTTGTGATCGTTCAGCCGCAGGTCGATCCGCACTTCAGGGTAGCGCTGCAGAAAGCTGCCAATCAGCGGTGCTATGCACAACCGCCCGTAGCTCACCGGCGCGGCGATCCGCAGCGGGCCTGCAATCTGCTCCTGGCCACTGGCAAAGCTGCGCGTGGCGGATTCCAGCTGGCCGAGAATCTCCTGGCAGTGATGGTAGAACCGCTGCCCTTGGTCGGTCAGGGCCAGCTGACGGGTACTGCGGGCAAATACCGGCCCGCCCAGGTAGCGCTCCAGGGCGCGGACCTGTTTGCTCACCGCAGGTTGTCCGATGTTCAGTTCGCGAGCGACCGCTGAAAACGACCCACGCTCCACCACGCGTACGAAGACGCGCATGCTGTCGAACAGATCCATTGCCATCTGGCCTCTCTGCGGAATAAGTCCTATGCCAATCTAGTGTCTTATCGGAATGAGCGTGGCGGCGCAACCTGTAAGCGTCCACTCAATCGAGGTTGCCATCATGAAACCGACCATGCTCGCTGCTATCGCAGAATCCGCCCAAGCCCCGCTGGCTGTGCGCCACATTGCCCGCCCGATACCCGGGAAGGGCCAGGTGCTGGTGCGGGTCCACGCCGCAGGCGTCAATCCGCTCGATACCAAGATCGCCACCGGCGCAGGCGCGCATGCTCGCCAGCCGCTGCCGGCGGTACTCGGCCTGGACCTCGCCGGCACGGTCGTCGAACTGGGCGAGGCGGTCGAAGGGTTTGTCGTCGGTCAGGCAGTGTTCGGCATGGCCGGTGGCATCGGTGGGGCCCAGGGCACCATGGCCGAGTACATTGCGGTGGATGCCCGGCTGATCGCAGCCAAGCCGCATGCACTCGCCATGAGCGAGGCGGCAGCGTTGCCGCTGGTATTCATCACCGCGTGGGAAGGGCTGGTCGATCGCGCCAATGTCCGCCCTGGCCAGCGCGTGCTGATTCACGGTGGGGCCGGTGGGGTCGGCCAGGTGGCGGTGCAGTTGGCCAAGGCACGCGGCGCCGACGTGTATGCCACCGGTTCGGCGTCCAGTCTCGATTTCATTCGCGCCCTGGGCGCCACGGCAATCGATTACCGGGCGCAGAGCGTGGAAGCCTATGTGCAGCAGTACACGGCCGGGGAGGGGTTCGATATCGTCTATGACACCGTAGGCGGCAGCACCCTGGATGCTGCCTTCCTGGCGGTCAGGCCTTATACCGGCCACGTGCTCAGTTGCCTCGGTTGGGGCCAGCACAGCCTCGCGCCGTTATCGTTCAGAAGCGCCACGTATTCAGGCGTGTTCACCTTGACACCGTTGCTCACCGGCCAGGGGCGTGAACACCACGGGGCTATCCTGCGCGAGGCGGCTGCGCTGGCAGATGCCGGGCAGTTGCAAGTGCGGGTGGACCCGCGGCAGTTCGCCCTGGCAGATGTCAACGAAGCGTTTCGCCAGGTAGCGGAAAGTCGTGGTACGGGCAAGACGGTGATCCGCTTGTCCAGCGACTAGGTACCGCGACCGTGCAGACGACTTGGTTCAACCCGGTCGCTTCTCGTATCATCGGCGCATTCGCCTGTGGATCGGAACCTGTGCAATCACTCACCGGAAAACTTCAGCCTGCTTCGGCAACCCCTGCGAAGTGGGACGCAGGCGAGGCCGTCAGCCAGCTGTCGTGGGACGACTTGCGCATCATCAAGACCCTGAGTGATTGTGGCAATCGTGCCGCCACGGCCAAGAAGCTCGGGGTGAACGTGTCCACCGTTTCGCGGCGCATTGCCCAGGTCGAGCGCACCCTGGGTATCGCCCTGTTCGATCACCGCAAGTCGGGCTACCTGCTCACGGCCGAAGGTGCCGAGTTGCGGGCGCTGGCCGAGCGTGTGGAGCTGGACATCGTCAGCGTCACGCGGCGGGTTTCCCGTGCCGGCCAGGGCCCCCTCGGCAAGCTGCGGATCACCACCAGCGACTCGCTGCTGCTGTATTTCCTCACCCCGATCATCGCCGAGTTCAAGGCGCTGAATGAGGGCATAACCCTGGAAGTACTGGTCGGCAACCAGACCTTGAGCCTGGCCCGGGACGAGTCGGATATCGCCATCCGGGCGACGCGCAAACCTGCCGATAGCCTGGTCGGCCGCAAACTGGCCAACATCGCCTGGGCGCCATACTGCTGCGCCGGTCAGGCAGGTACTGCCGCCCTTTTCGAAGGCGAGCAGGCATGGGTCTCGTATGCTGGCGCGCTGTGCGGTTTGCGGGCGACAAGTTACGTCGAGAACCGGGTCGCCCCCGAGCGCATCGTGTACCGCACCGACTCCGTCGCCGCTGCGAGCGCGGCCATCGCGGCAGGGCTCGGGTTTGGTTTTCTCCCGTGCATGCTGGGCGACATCACCCCGGGGTTGGTCCGTGCCGGCCCGGTGGTGCCGGAGCTGCAGGATGAACTGTGGCTGTTGACTCACCAGGACATTCGCAAGTCGTGGCGAGTCAAAGCCTTCATGACCTTCTGTGCCGCCGCCGTGGCCGAGCAGAAGCCCTTGGTCGAAGGGCACCTCCCGGCCAGCTGAGGCCAGCCCGGGCCAGCTAGCGCCCGGATGCGCCGGCGCCAATCACGGCCTTGCAGGCGATCTCGATCAATTGCGGGCGCTGGGCAAGCCTGGAGACACCAATGATGTTGCTTGCGCACTGAGGTCGCTCAGTGCCGTATGCCGCCTTGCGTACCTTGCCGACGACGGCGAAGGCCGCGTCCATGTCCAGCACGTAGAGCGTCTCCTCGACCACATCCTGCAAGGTTGCGCCATACAGGGCGAGCAGCTTGGCAATGTTGGCGTAGGAGGCCCGCATCTGCTCGCCCATCGCCGAGAAGTCACTGGGCCTGCCGTCGGCATCGAGCGGCGCCGGGGCGACCAGGTTGCCGTCCTCGTCGTGGTTGAACTGGCCCGACACATGGATCTCGTTACCGACCCGGCGTGCCTGCGGATAGCCATAGGCATCCTCCCAGGGAACGCCCCAGTAGGCGGTGTCTTTGTTGAGTGGTTGTGAAGCTGCCATATGCGTTTTCCTGCAGATGAGCGGGCCGGATTGACCCGCATGGACAGGCGAATGCTAGCAGCGCATCGCCACCCCTGATGGCGCAAAAAAGAGCTTCCGCGAGCGCAAAAGTGCGCCACCGATGCCTGCCGGGTTTCGCTATCTTGTGTTCCACCTCAAGCGGCGACGACGCCGAGGCATGCACCACGAACGGTGCGACTGACCATCATCCAGCGGAGAGGAAGCAACCATGCGCAACCCTAAAACCGAAGTTCTGACCCCCCTCAACAGCCAGCTGATCTTCATCGACCAGCAGCCGCAGATGGCCTTCGGCGTGCAGAGCATCGACCGCCAGACGCTGAAGAACAACACCGTGGCCCTGGCCAAGGCGGCGAAGATCTTCGACGTGCCCACCACCATCACCACGGTCGAGACCGAAAGCTTCTCGGGGCACACCTACCCGGAGCTGCTCGCGGTGTTCCCGGACGCTCCGCTGCTGGAGCGCACCTCGATGAACTCCTGGGATGACCAGAAGGTGCGTGACGCGCTCAAGCACAACGGCCGCAACAAGGTGATCGTTTCCGGCCTGTGGACCGAAGTGTGCAACACCACCTTCGCCCTGTCGGCGATGCACGACGCCGGTTATGAGATCTACATGGTGGCGGACGCCTCCGGCGGCACCAGCAAGGAAGCCCACGACTACGCCATGCAGCGCATGATCCAGGCGGGCGTGGTGCCGGTTACCTGGCAACAGGTGCTGCTGGAATGGCAGCGCGACTGGAAGAACCGGGCCACCTACGACGCCGTGATGGCGCTGGTGAAAGAACATTCCGGCGCCTACGGCATGGGCGTCGACTACGCCTACACCATGGTGCACAAGGCGCCTGAGCGTGTTCAGCATGGCCCGACCCTGGCACCGGTCGCGGCAGCTGTCTGAACCGTCACCAGTAGCCCCCTGAATGGGGCTGGTGATTGATGCAAGGGTGCGCAGCAGGCCGAGCCACCTGGGCCTGGTCTTCCCCTGGGAAGCCCAGTGCCTGGTTTGTGACCGCGGGAAGGCGCGCACCCGGTTACCTGGATGTGTGAACGGGTGAGAACATGGAACAATTCACCGCGCCGGCGTCAGTGCCGGCGGCAACGGCGCCGCTCGGTGCCTGGCAGATAGAAGCCGCCAAACAACTCATGCTGGAAAAGCTGGACAGCGGCATCTCGGTTGCCGAAGTCGCCGAAGCGTGCGCATTGTCACGCAGCCACTTCTCGCGCATGTTCAAGCAGAGTACCCATATGCCCCCGCAGCAATGGTTGCGCGAGCAGCGGGTGCTGAAGAGCAAAACGCTGCTGAAAACTTCCACCATGTTGCTTGTGGACATCGCACTGACGTGCGGCTTCTACGATCAATCCCACTTCTGCCGGACCTTTTTCAGAACTGAAGGCATGACCCCGCAGAGGTGGCAGCAGCAGCTGTTCGGCGGTCATCGTCGGCAAGCACGGCGTCTGCAGTGACAGGGCGCGGCGGCTAGTACCGCGGTGTAGGCCGGCTGCCGGGTGAGTGACATCTTGATACAGGGAGAGGCGCAACCAGCTATCGGCCTTGCGCACAATAGTGGCACTATGGTGTTTCACAGTTAGGGAAACATCCGGTACGGATATCCGGGTGTCATGCGCACAGGACCAATGGAATATGGTTTCGATTCAGGTGAATGGTGAGGACAAGACCGCAAACATAAGCGACTGGTCTATATTCTGGAGCGACAAGTTCGAAGCCCTGGCACTGACCTGTCATTTTCCATCTGGAAAAAAATACATTCGCCCGCTCAGTAACTGCAGGGTGTCACCCTCTCGCGAACTGAGCAATGTGCTGCTGATCAGACCCGGCAGCACGATCGTCAAGCCCATCGAAAAAGCGGTCATCTACGGCGAGCGATACGCCGTGGTGCATTATCCGGGTACCGACAAGCCCTATATTCACAAGATGGACGGCATTGTCTTCAGCGCGCCTACCGCGATCAGCGATACGCCGGTGTTCGCTTATTTCAAGGCTGTTGCAAGTGCCCGCCAGGCTCACGCGCAGTCAGAGTCCGATCGTGAAATAGCCAGCAATGTCGTGGCTCAACTGGGGAAACTGCCTGCCAGCGCCAGCACGGCCTTGCAAGCCTATTGCACCGGGCGGAACGGCACGCTGGCGCCAGGCCAGGGGCTCATCTATCCGTTCGGGCTGAACGAAAGCCAGTACCAGGCCGTCGAGCGGGCGTTCAGCGCGCAGATCAGCGTGATCGAAGGCCCACCGGGCACCGGCAAGACCCAGACTATCCTCAACATCCTCGCCAATATCCTGTTGCGCGGGCAGACGGTGGCGGTGCTGTCCAACAACAATGCGGCTGTGGCAAACGTCTACGAGAAGTTGGAAAAGTGCGGCCTGGGCTACCTGGTAGCCAAGCTTGGTAAAAAGGAAAACCGCGAGGCCTTTTTCGCCAACCTGCCGGCGTGGCCCGCCAGCGCGCCCGGGCCGGCACCGTCCCTGGAAGAAATACAGACCTTGCTGGCCCGCTTGAAGCAGCACCTGCAAGACCACAACCGGGCGGCACAACTGCAAATCGAACTGGACGAGCTGGTCATCGAGCGGCGCTACCTGCAGCAGTGGCAGGCAGAAAACGGTGTGCAGGCCACGGGCTCGTTGGACAAATACGGCCTGACCCCGCGCAAGACGGCCGACCTTATGGCCTACCTGGCGCACCTTGGCGAGCAGCGCGTGCAGCTCAAGGACCGCATCGAGCTGCTGTTCAAATTCAGAATCTTTCGCACCACACCATTCGCCGCGGGCGAGGCGCGCATGGCTGCGTTCCATGCCCTGCAGATGCATTACTATGACAAGTCGCAACAGGCCAAGGAAGCCGAGCTGCGGGCGTGCCGTGAGTCGTTGGCACGGGCCAACTTCACGGCGCTGCTGGAAGCGCTGACAACGGCATCGATGCAGCATCTGAAGCAGCATCTGCAAAGCCGGGCAGCGCCGCGAGGCAGCTTCGATGGCAAAATCTACCGCAGCGATTTCGATGCCTTCGTGCAGCGTTTCCCTATTCTAGGCAGCGGCACGCATTCCATCGTCAACTCGATCGCGGCGGGGGCGATCCTCGACTACGTGATCATCGACGAAGCGTCTTTGCAGGACATCGTGCCGGGCATCCTGCCACTGGGCTGCGCCAACAACCTGATCGTTGTCGGTGATAACCGCCAGTTGCCCTACATCCCGGTGAAACTGGGGCTTCAGGCGCCGGCCGAGGCCTACGATTGCGAGCGCTACAGCCTGCTGGATTCGTGCATTGCCGTGTTCCGGGACGCACTGCCAAGGACGTTGCTGAAGGAGCATTACCGATGCCACCCGAGGATCATCCAGTTCTGCAACCAGCAGTTCTACGACAATGCGCTGGTGCCCATGACCGTGGATAACGGCGAACAGCCCCTGCGCCTGGTGGTCACCGCCAAGGGCAACCACGCACGCAAGAATACCAACCTTCGCGAGTTGGAGTCGTTGCTGAAGGTGCTCGAGGACGAAGGGCAGCCTGTCGTCGTGGACCCTGGAGGCCGCGGTTATATCGCCCCGTTCCGGGCCCAGGTCAGCCTTTCCGACAAGCACCTGCCGACGGACTTCGTCAATGACACTGTGCACAAGTTCCAGGGCCGCGAGTGCGACGAAATCGTCTTCTCGACCGTGCTGGACAAAAAGCGCTACAACCAGGCGCAAGGACGCCTGGACTTCGTCGACGACCCTTGCATGATCAACGTGGCAGTGTCGCGGGCCAAGCATCGCTTCACCCTGGTGACCGGTGATGATGTATTCACCAGCAATAATGGCCACCTCGCCGCCTTGATCCGCTACATCAGCTATTACGCGCAGGATGAGCAGATCGTCCGTGCGCCGGTGGTGTCGGCATTCGACTTGTTGTACCGCGAGTATGACCAGTCCCTGGCACGCCTGAACGCTCGTCTGCGGCCGGAGGATTCACGCTACAAGTCCGAGCAGATCGTGGCACAGTTGCTGCGCGAGGCGCTGTCGGCCCCGGCGTGCCAGGCGCTGAAGTACCACACGCAGATCCGTCTGGATAAGCTCGCATCGCCCAGTAATCCCGCCTGGACGGCAGCCCAGCGGGCGTTCATGAGGCGCGCCAGTTGCGATTTCGTGATCTATTACAAAGTGGGCAAGACACCGGTAGGGGTGATTGAGGTCGATGGCGGCTATCACGACCACCCCGTGCAGGCGGCGCGGGATGCCATGAAGAACGAAATCCTGGCTGGAAGTGGCATTCCCATTTTGCGGCTGCGGACGGTTGAGAGTGATATCGAGCGCAGAGTTGGCGAATTTCTTGGGCAATGGGCCAAGCCGGTTCCGGACGCCTGAGCAGCTGGGTCTGAGGCTGGCACTGAACAAATGCCACGCGTTTATCTCCCAGAAGCATGGATAATGCGCTGGATTGACCATTGCCGAGAACCGTTTGCCAGGCGGTTGGCTGCGAAAGGCACACATCAACTGACTGCGAGGACATTTGGTACATGAAAGCTTTGCTGGACCGTGCACGCCAATGGGCCAAGTCGCTCAAGCGGCAAACCATGGTGCTCTGGTTCTGTTACCAGCACTCCGATACGCCGTGGCTGCCCAAGTGGATAGCGGTGTTCGTGGTGGCCTACGCGCTGAGCCCGATCGATCTCATTCCAGACTTCATACCCGTGCTGGGCTATCTGGACGATGTGATCATCTTGCCCCTTGGCATCCTGTTGGCAATTCGCCTGATGCCGCCGGCCGTGCTCGCGCAGTGCCAGGAGCAAGCCCTGGCGTGGGAACAGAGCCAGGTGAAGCGACCGGTCAGCGTTACCGCAGCGGTGTTCATCGTACTGATCTGGATAGCCGTGCTAACGGGGGCGTTACTGGCTTTCGCTCATTACTGAGCGCTTGTCCGAGCCTCGCGAATCCCACCGCTTGATGACTGCTTACCCGCTCAACAGATGACCTGAGGCCAGCCATCGGCTGGCTGGCCTCAACCGACATCAGCCCTTGCTCAGATCAACCAATGGCGTCTGCCGCACCTCGGTTTCGCGCCCGCCCTGGATCTCTTCCACCTGCTGCAAGGCCTTGTCCACCGCTGCCTTGTCCGCCAACAAGCTGTAGCGGATATGGAACTGCCGGTGTTCCTTGGGGCCGATGGTCGGCACCAGGTTCAGTGGCCGCTGGTAACGGCGGTTGTAGGAAAAACTTGTCCCCGGCTCCAGCCCCGTGACATAGCCCTGGCCTTGGGTGTCGGTATTCTTCCACAGCGAGAACACCGGCAGCGTGCCGGTATTGAAACCGACCGCAACGCCCAGGTTGCCAGCCTTGTTGTGCAGCACGGTCAAGGTATCGCCCTTGGCATCGGCATACGGCACCACGTTATAGACCGTCTCGTCATAGTCCCGGGTCGGCGCGCGGTAGGTCTGCCAGTTGGGCAGGTCGCCCTTGGCCTTGTCGTTGAACGGCGACACCTGTTTCACCGGCGCGGCGAAACGCGCGCCTTGCTCGAGGAACGGCGTGCTGAAGTTGCTGTGGTACAGCGCCTGGTATTCCTTCGCATAGTCGCCATTGTTGGTCAGCGTGTCGTTGACGGTGAACGCCACGCTGCCGGGCTCGGTGACCAGTTCGGTAGCGACGGCGAAGTCGACCTTCTTGAACGCCTGTTCTTTCAGTTCGCCACGCAAGCTGATGGCGTACGGTGGTTTCTCGTCGATGTGCAGGGTGACTCTGTTCGCAGGGATGTTGGCGGCGCGGCCGTGCAGGGTCAGCAGCTCGCCATTGTCGATGCCGGGGTGGCCGACCCATTCGTAACCGCAGCGGGTGACCAGCTCGTTGAAGCCTTCCAGCCAGCCCAGGCCATTGCGCCCGTTGAGTTCGATGAAGGACGGGTTGACCACCTCCTTGACCGGTGAATCCCAGCCCAGCCGCACCGTGCCGACCGAGGCCTGCAGGATGTTCATGCCGCGCGTCGGCACGACCGACAGTTTCATCCTGCCGTTATCGATGTCGACGATGCTGACACCCTCCTGCCGCCCCCCGTGCAAGGTGCGCAGGGTCACGCTGAAGGGCTTGTCGGTCTTGACGCCCAGTTGCTGGCTGGTGATCTGCCAGTCCTGGGCGGCCTTGTCGGTGTCGAGCAGGACGTAATCCCAGGCCATGGCGTGGGAGGTCGCGCACAGGGCGCTAAGCGCAACGAAGCGTTTGAGGCGAAACATGGGCAACATGCCTTTCTTGGAATTGTGCCCATTTTATAGACCTACAAAAACGTTTCAGCAAGCGCGCCAGACGGTGTTTTCGGCGAAGCCCTGGTCAGCTGATTGATGATGGGGTTCGTAACGCTTTGCCAGCACGGAATTCTTCGTCGATGGCCGGGGACTCGACAAAATCTCCGAGGGGCCGCGGTTGGGTTTCTCGGGATTTCATACAGAGCCTAGTACGAACGTGCTAATTGACCCTGTCTTCGCCGGTTTCGTATAGTCCGTGCAGGATTAGTGAAATCGGGATAGGACATCCATGAGCTACAGACTTCTACCACTTAAGCGATGGCTGGCCATCGTGTCCATGACTTGTAGTGGCATGGCCATGGCCGCACAAGCGCCAGGCGATTACTGGATCATCTACGGCAAAGGGGAACGTTTGCACAACGAAGTGTACGTTGCCGATAGTGCCGGCATCCTGCAAAAGCCGGGTGGTGTGCAGTCGGCGCAGATCATGCAGTTGTTTGAAGACCCTGCCTATCCAACCCTCGTCGCCTATGAAGTACAGGTCAAATGTAAACAGCGCCAGATCCGCCTGGACAGCGCCCGGGCGATACGACGCTTCGACGGCGCGGTGAAGGATGTGAAAACCAATGCCCGCGATTGGGTCGCACCGAAGGACTATTGGCTACAGCGTACCTTTGCCTTCGTTTGTGCCCCTGATAATCGAGCACGCAACCAGATGTTGTCGATCGGTAAGATGCCGGCCACGCAGATGGTTGCCACCGTCCAGGCCATGTTCAGTCAGTTGGTCGGTGTCCAGGCAAACAGCCAGGCGGTACAAAAACTGGACGACATGCTGAGCAACAGCCCGTGATGTACATACGTTTTCTGCCACTCGGCCTGATGCTGTTGACTCTGCCTGGTTGTATCCCGACCCTGCCGGAACTGTGCGCTGGCCACCAATGGCAGGGGCGTGACGCCAAACAGGCGATTGACTTCTTCGGCCCGCCTGGGCACATGGAGCCGTTGCCGGGTGGAGGTGGGGTGCAGTTGGGCTGGTACCGCGACACCACCTACGTGCGTAAGGAAGTAGTCGGCAGCACCGCTGAAATGCAAGGCAACGTGATGGTCCATACCAATTACTGGGATGACGTGACGCATGCTGGTGGTTGCACGATCCTGATGAAGGTGAACAAGGCACGGCTGATCAGCGACTTCTCTACCAAAGGGCGCTGTAACGGCGTCAGCCTGGCGCCTTAGGCTCTGTACGAGATCCCGAGAAACCCAATCGCGGCCCTCGGAGGCTGAGATTTTGTAAAGTCCCTATCGTTATTGGCCGTCCACGCCTGGTGCGCGCCTACCGCCAGCGCGATGGCGGCCACCGCGACCCACAGGCCACTGGCGTTGGCGGCGCCTCGTAACTCGCCAGCGCCGGCCGGAAAGCTACAGGGCATTTGTTTTCCTGGCAGAGTAGGCGTTGCGCCAGAGTGTCAGTACCACACAGTTGTCCAGCGTTTCACCACCTCGCGGCCGTATTGTTGAATCCACAGTTGCAGCGTTTTGTTTAACGTGCTCTTCGCTTCGATCATCTCACCGGTGTACGGGTTTCTGTAGTACTTGCTTTGTCGTGCCTTGAAGCGGTGGCGTGGCGGAGGGGGCGACCATGAGTGTCGGGTGTCTTCGTATTCGATTCCACTGATCGCCAATATATCCGACAGGTCGAATTGGTACTCGGCGAGCAAGTCGTGGAGTTTGCCTTCGAACTCGAATTCTCGTTTTAAATGAGGGTCGACCTTTATGAAGGACAGATCGGTTTTCTTGGCGGCGAGCAAGTATTCGAGTGCACGGAACTCTGCGAGGCGAGACATGGGATTCCTCCATTGCGTGATGAGGCTAGTGTTAGCGCCCAGCAGGCAAGAATGCAAGTGTCGAAATATTTTGTGAAATCTTCGTTCCGAATTTAAGTGTGGAGGTGGGTTTCATGTTTAGTGATTCTCTTTGGCTGTAAGTTGATTCCCACATTGAACATTGCGCAGAGGTCGCTGAAGCTGAGGGAGTTGCCTTTGGAGGGTTTGGTCGGTACATTCTGGGTATGCAAGACGCCTGGGTTTATGCCGCTATGCTCGCGTAGAGGGTATTCAATGCCTAAATTATTTATGGGCTAAATTAGATATGCGATTTACCGCAGGTGAAGTTCGGTTGCCCCAATAAAAGCAAATCAAATTGGTTTCCGATAGGTATTCGGTGGCTGGTTAATAAATAGTCGGAAGCCGCATCTACACGCGCTAGGAAGAGCGCGTATTACAGGCACAGTTTTTTATTAAAGGAGGACAGGGATGTTTGTCCGCGCGAACCAGACCCCTTTCAGCTTGCACCTCAGCCGCCTGGAGCATGATGTCCAGGGCCTCGTCCATGCCGCTGGTCGCAGGCTGGCCAGTGAACGCCGGTCGCTGCACCCGAAGCACCTGCTGCTGCAACTTACTGCGCTCCAGTCCGGCGACGCCTGCTACGGTCTGCCGAACAGTGCGGTGCTGGCATGACCGACGCCAAACAACGCGAACCCCAGGTCGCCGTCGCCCCGCTCAACACCATCGACGCCAAGGACGTCGGCCGTGGCGCCGCCGCCTTCGATGCCTGGCTGCAGTCGGTCAGCGGCGGCTACGTCACCCTCGAACGGATCAAGACCGTGGCCGGCGCGTTGCCGGTGGTGGGCAACATCATGGCCCTGGTCGATGCCCTGGGCGACGTGGTGACCCTGGTCAAGAGCAAGAACCGCCAGCTGCTCGACTGGGTCAGCCTGGGCATCAACCTGATCGGCGTGTTGCCGGCACCACCGACCATGGCCGCGGCGCGCATGAGCCTGCGCCCGACCCTGTTCCTGGTGCGCCAGGAGCTGCGCAACAGCGCCAAGATGCTGCTGGGCGATTCGCTGATCCAGGTACTGATCGGCCACCTCAACGCGACCATCGCCGGCACCATCGACGACTTCGTGGCCAAGGCGCAGCCGAAGATCGCCGGCATCCTGGCCGACGCCGGCGCGTTGGGCATAAAGATCACCAGCGAGATCGCCACCGGGCTGGAGAAGGTCGCCCTGGGCCAGCTGGACGCCAAGGGTGACCTGTCGAAGGCGGGCAAACAGGTGTCCGCCGCCGCCGACAAACTGCTCAACGACCCGAAGGCGGCGTTCAGCAACATCTTCGGTGCCGTGCACAACGCCTACAAGGCCGCTGGCAAGGGGCTGGCCAACAGCGCCACGAGCAAACTGCTGCCGGACCAGATCAAGACCAAGGTGCTGGCCAACACCGGGCAACTGCGCGCGCTGGGGCCGGAGATGGCGCGGCAGTTGAACAAGCTGGCGGACCCGGGCACGCAGATGAGCATCGGCTGGATGCTGAATGTGCTGAGCGGGGCCGTGAAGGGCTTTCGCAAGCGCAACAGGAACGGGCAGCCGGGGGTGAGCAAGCCGGGGACCGTGACGCAGGTGCAGCGTGAGAAGGGCAAGGGCGAGTTGGCGGTTAGTAGCTCGCAGGCCAAGGCGGAAGGCACGGCCAGCCCCAAGCGCAAGCCATGCCCTCCCGAACCCAAGGCACGTACAGGCCACAGCATCAGTTTCTCGCTGGGCTCCGAATTCATCCTGCATACCGATTTCAGTCTGCCCGGCCCGTTCCCCATCGAATGGGAACGGACCTATCACTCGCGCTTGAGCGAATACGATCAAGGCACGCTCGGCGCACGCTGGGTCACCGAGTTCACTACGCGTATCGACGTGGTGGGCAAGGGGCTGGTGTTCCATGACCACGACGGTCGTAGCCACGCGTTCGAACTGCCGAAAGTGGAGCAGTCGCAGTTCAAAGCCATCGAGGATCTACTGCTGGTTCGCAGCCGCGAAAACGAACTGGTGGTCTGCCGCGGCTTCGAGCGCAAGGAATATTACCTGCGCGTGGGTGATCGGTATTACCTGCAGAAGATCACGCTCGCCAGTGGCGCCGGCTGCATGCTGCATTATGAGCACCGCCACAATGGCCGGCCGGTGCTCTCGGACGTCGTCACCTATCAGGATGACCCGAGCCAGATCCACCGCCACCTCGGCACCTTGATCGATGACCACGGCCAGATCACCGGCCTGTGGGAAATGCGCGACGGCCAGCCGCTGCGTCAGCTGTGCGCCTACCACTACGACAGTCAGGGCGACCTCGTTGCGGCCCAGGATGAGCACGGCGCTGCCTGGCACTACCAGTACCAGAATCACCTGGTTACCCGTTACACCGACCGCACCGGTCGCGGCATGAACCTGCAGTGGGATGGTAGCGCCTTCGACGCCAAGGCCATTCGCGAATGGGCCGATGACGGCAGTTACGACACCCGCCTGGAATGGGACGAGAACATTCGCCTGACCTACGTCACCGACGCCCACGGCCAGGAGACCTGGTACTACTACGACATCCTCGGCCACCTGTACCGCGTGCGCTATCCGGATGAGCGTTCGGAGTGGATCTTCCGCGACGAGCGCAAGCATGTGGTGCGCCATGTGCACGCCGATGGCAGCGAAGACCGTTACGACTACGACGAGCAAGGCAGCGTCATCCGTCATATCCGGGCTGACCACAGTCAGATCCACATCGCCTATGACGACCGTCGTCACCCGATCAAGATCCGCGATGCCGAAGGTGGCCTGTGGCTGCGTGACTACGACAAGAAAGGCAACCTGGTCGAGACCACCGACCCGCTGGGCAACAAGACCGAATTCGCCTACACGCCTTCCGGGCTGGTCAAGGCGATCAAGGATGCCAACGGCAACGAGAAGAAGCTGGCCTACAACGCAGCGGATCAACTGGTCGCATACACCGACTGTTCGGGCAAGACCAGTCAATGGGAATACGACGACTTCGGCCAGCTGGTGCAGTTCACCGATGCGGCGGGCAACAAGACGGTCTACCAATACAAGGCCGGCCAGCTGGAAAAAGTCATTCATCCGGACGCCACCGAAGAGCGCTTCGAGCGCGATGCCGAAGGCCGTCTGCTGGCCCATGCCGATGCGCTGGACCGCTGCACCACCTGGGCCTACAACAGCGCGGGCCTGCTTGCCGAGCGTGTCGATGCCAACGAGCACACCTTGCGCTATCGCTGGGACAAGCTGGGCCGCCTGATCGGCCTGGAGAACGAGAACGAGAGCAAGGCCGACTTCCTCTACGACCCGGTCGGGCGGTTGCTGCAGGAGCAAGGCTTCGACGGGTTGGTGACGCGTTACCAGTACGATGCTGATACGGGCCGGCTGGCAAGTACCCAGGTCGGCCAGCGCCGCATCGACATCACCTTCGACCCGGTGGGCCGGCTCGCTTCTCGCGTGGCCAGACTGGGGGAGCAACGCCAGGAAGAAACCTTCGCCTACGACGGCAACGGCAACCTGATCCAGGCGATCAACGCGGCCAGCAAGTTGCAATGGTTCCATGACCAGGCGGGCAACCTGACCCGCGAGCACCAGTATTACCTTGGTACCGAGGTGCCGATGGTTGCGGTGTGGCAACACGAGTACGACGTGCTCAACAACCGTATCGCGACCGTACGC
Source organism: Pseudomonas anuradhapurensis (assembly GCF_014269225.2). NCBI lineage: Bacteria > Pseudomonadati > Pseudomonadota > Gammaproteobacteria > Pseudomonadales > Pseudomonadaceae > Pseudomonas > Pseudomonas anuradhapurensis. The sequence goes on along the minus strand of NZ_CP077097.1, from coordinate 3,150,605 downwards.
CCCGATGGCCATAAGGTCAGCGTGCTCACCTACGGCAGCGGCCACGTGCTGGGCATGACCCTCGACCAGCATGAACTGCTGGCCTATGAGCGTGATGACCTGCACCGTGAAGTGGTCCGGCATCAGGGCAACCAGCTGATGCAGGCCCAGAGCTGGGACCCGGCTGGCCGCCTGCAAGAGCAGTTGCTGGGTAGCCACGACGGCAAGTCCACGTTGCTCAAGCGCCAGTACCAGTACGATGCCGTGGGCCAGCTGACCGATATCCACGACACCCGCCGTGGCCACCTGGCCTATCGGTACGATCCGGTTGGCCGCCTGCTGCAAGCCACCAGTCGCCTGGGTGTCGAGACCTTCGCCTTCGACCCTGCCGGTAACCTGCTGGACGACAAGGCCCAAGAGCTGAATCGCCCGCTGGAAAGCGACCCGCGGCGCAACAAGCTGATGGACAACCTGCTGCGTGAATACGCCGGGACCCACTACCAGTACGACGAACGCGGCAACCTGATCCATCGCCTGCACAACGGCGAAAAGGCGCGCCTCAGCTGGGACCTGTTCGACCGTTTGGTGCGCTTCGACGATGACAAGCTCAGCGTGGTGTACAGCTACGACGCTCTGGGCCGCCGTCTGCACAAACACTCCACCGCGCACCACCAGGATGATCCGCGAGCGGGCAGTGGCTGGAACCAGATGCAGCGGGCCAAGCGCCAGCGCGAACTGGGTTGTGGTTACACCTTGTATGGCTGGGATGGCGATAACCTGGCTTGGGAAAGCTCACCGCCGCAGGGTGAGGGCGAGACCGGGCGCACCGTGCATTACCTGTATGAGCCGGGCAGCTTCGTGCCGGTGGTCCAGGCGCAACGAAACAACCCGATCCGCCTGCTGCGCCAGCCGGACTGGAGCGATCGGGAATACGATTTCGATCAGGACCCGCTGTGGCACACCGAGGTCAAGCCGCAGGCATTCGATGCGATTCTCTGGTATCAGTGTGACCACCTCGGCACGCCAATGGAACTCACCGACCACAATGGTGAGGTGGCGTGGACGGCGCAGTACAAGGCGTGGGGTGAGGTCAAGGAAGCACGGTCGGAGTGGGCCAAGCAAGTCGGCCTGACCAACCCGATTCGCTTCCAAGGCCAGTACCACGACCATGAGACGGGGCTGCACTACAACCGGTATCGGTACTATGATCCGAGGCTTGGGCGGTTTGTCAGCCAGGATCCGATCAGCTATCTGGGGGGCTTCAACCTCTATCAGTATGTTCCGAACCCGATCGGTTGGATTGATCCGTGGGGGCTGAAGCGGATCAAGAATGCGGTTGAAGGAGATCGTCGTCACCGGGAATTTAATGCTGAGATTAAAGCAGCTCATCCGAACGCTTCGATTCAGAGTGAATGCTATCTGAGAGATGCAACTGGTCAATCTGTAAAAGATCCACTGACTGGCGAGCGTCGAAGAGTGGATACGGCTGTTATTGAGAATGGCACAGCAACAACATATGAAGTTACTAGCATGACCGCAGATAAGACTGAGCAGCAAGCTAAGGAAGCTAGGATTTTGGCAGCAGGCGGTGGTTATATCAGAGACCGTGAAACTCGAGAGATTATTCCGGTGTCAGGGAAGTCAAAGGTTCATAGGAGGGCGTGATGTCTGAAGATTTTGTGGTATGGGATATCGATAGTATCCTTGAGTCTTATACGGATATCCCAGAGTGGGAAGTCAGTGTAAACAGAAAACTGGAAGGGTTGTTCATTTTTTTAGAGACTAACGGTTTATTGAATTGCCGCGTGACAGATGAGAGAGGGGCGGTTATCAAGAGGACAATTAGGCTTAGTGAACTTAATGATGAAGGTAAAAGTATAGCTTGCGGGCCGAAGAATCCTATCCATCGGTGGTTGGCTTCGAAGGGGTCTCAAAAAAATCCTCCGGATATGAAGATGCTTGAGAAGGCACTTTCCGAGGTAAGGCGCTGACTTGAGTTTTAGGTTTAACTTACATTTGTGCCAACAAACTTTCAATTTCCGTCAAAGATTACCAAGTTTGTGGCGGAAATTGATATTTTGTCGCTGCACCAACGAAGATTGTAAAGGCGTTGAGCTTGGCACATGGCCGGTGATTAGCTGATTATGCTCACCGCAAGTCAGGGCAGTCTACGGTTCATAGGCGTCCTCCCGATTCCGAGACCGACTCCGCCACCGCCACCGGCCAGCGAGCACCACACCAGCTTCGCCCTCGGCTCGGAATTCGTCATCCACACGGACTTCAACCTGCCGGGCCCTTTCCCCATAGAGTGGCAGCTCACGCCTGGCTGAAGATAGTAGACTATAAGGCAGCCAATGGCGGCGCCAGACCATGTTTAAATGAAAGCGTTTATTAAGGGTCGTATATGAAGTTTCTATGTCTGGTCGATGTTGCCGTTAGCGAGAAGTAGAAAGCCTTAAAGCGAGCGAAGCAGATTTAAGCGTTTTGTTGAAGGCTGATCGGAGTACAGCAGATGATTAATTCTGAAAACATGCGAGGAGCTATGGCAATGGAAATCCGAGATGCTCGCCGAGTGGCTTCGGAATAGGACAGCCTAGAAAATACAATGTGGCTATGCAAGAAATGCTGGCTTACTCCAAGTGTCAAGGGTATTTGGTAAAAAAGATAATGAATGACCAAGAGCTTTCTAGGTGGAAGCAGAAACTACAGTCACTTGATCCTTATGAGTCTGAGGTAGACTGTAGGATGTTTTTCGAACTTCTCGATGAAGTGCAAGGGCCAGATGCAGCGGGCCAAGCGCCAGCGCGAACGGGCTGTTTCGTTGTGCCTGGACCACAGGCACGAAGCTGCCCGGCTCGTACAGGTAATGCACGGTGCGCGAAGTTCTACAGGAACAACACATGTTGCATCTCCAGCCAGTATTGATGCTTTTGGAAAACAGGCTAATCCCGGAACTAAGTATGTTGAGTTTAATGTTCCAGAGGGGTCTCTCATTAAAACCAATGAGGGGTGGGCAAAAATTGTGGGTCCCGCCTCATTAGAGGGAAGGCTTGCCAATAGGAAGGGTAATCCTGTACCGGAAATGCCAGTGGCAGAAGACATTCAAGTCAAAGCACATAAAACGGAAGATGGAATAATCAAATGTTCATAGAGATATTGGCTTGGCTTGAGGTTAACTCAAGCAGAATGCTGGATCTGAATGAGAATGAGTTAAGCACAAGTGCCGTTATAAATGTTGATGATGAGTGTAATCTGGCGAGGCTGACATTGTGGGATGATGATAGCTGTGTCATTGAAGCTATCGATGTCGAGTCTGGTGACTATATAATTAATGAGCGTTACGAGATAAAAGACCTGCAGGGATTCATTGAGATTTTCGGAAAATTCATTTCGGTATTGAAATAGGGATGTTTTAGTTTTAGCGGATTTGTGCCTGGTCGCGGCCGCGCTGGCGGGCCCAGGCTAGGTGCCTGCCAACCCGCCAGCCGCCGCAGACAACCTGCTGGCCTACGCCCCCCAGGCCAGCATCGACAACTGCATGGCCGGCACCTACAGCACCAACCTTAACTCCGTCCTTAATGCGACGGCCAAGGCCGAACTGCTCGCATGCTTAACCTGAAGAGGTAAAAATGTCCAAGGGTTTGGCGGTTAGCATGATGAGCGTGATATGCCAGTCAGGCATATGTCTCCTGGGCACTCAACAGTGTATCCAATTCGCGATGGCACGGGATGCATATGAGGGATTGCTTAAAGAGTTGCTGTGGGGGTATGTGGGTAAGGTATGAGTGAGTTTATGAAGGCGTTTAGTACGGTCGCGGGTTCTTTTAATGAGAAGGTTCGCGGCTTTATTGGGTCGGTTCAGCGTTTTGGGCTTTCGTGGGTCGTGCCGGGGGATACACTGAGAAAGAGAGAACTCGTCGGAGAATTTAGATGGCAGATTACTATAATTTTCTGGTGGCCCATTCGGTGGCCGGAGAGAGGCTGGATTTCGTTAAGAACTACTCTGCGTTCGAGCAATGGATGCAACGGGTGGGCGGAAAAATTGAACGTTGTGGCGGTAAAAATGGGCGTGTAATTAAGTTTAGTCGCGAGAAATACCTGAAGGAAATTAGTGAGGGTAAGATTGATGTAATTGAGCTATACTCCGAGAGGATATGGGAGAAAGGTGAGGGGAGTGAGACGCTGAATTGCAATTTTTCATCAGTTGTATCTGCGGATGAGGGGCTCGTGCTTACTGCATTTTCGGAAAAGCTGAATTTGGAATCGCTGGTTGAGTCTTTTCTAGTCTGTCCAGATTGGTATGCCGATTTTGACTATGCATATGCATATACAGAAAGCCATGCGTTTGGTTTTGGTTATGCGTTTGGGCGATATGTCCCAGATGAAAACCACCCGCTAATGTGGCCTAGGCGTAGCGAGACCATCATGTGGCTCAAGATGCAGTGGTCTGGTAAAACTGATGAGTATATTAGGGATGTGTATCCAGTAAATCTATTTTCTACACGTAAGCTGCAAGCGCTTCCTCCCGAGAAGCTCGAAATGCTAAGTCTTGTGATGTCAGAACTTGGTGAGGCTCTTGATAAGTCTGGATTTAAGCTCTGGGTTTTGTCTGATGCTGATCGTGAAAGAGCTAGAAGCAAACTTGCCGATGGCCATTTACTGGCGTCATGTATGGTCTGACTTTTATTTAAGCGGCGGAGTCGGACTTCGCCAATTATAATGGTTGAGATGGCGATAACCTCGCCTGGGAAAGCTCGCGGCCGCAGGACGAAGGTGAGACCGGGCGCACCGTGCATTACCTGTACGAGCCGAGCAGTTTCGTTCCGGTTGCCCAGGCGCAACGAAACAACCCGATCCGCCTGCTGCGCCAGCCGGACTGGAGCGACCGGGAATGCGATTTCGATCAGGACCCACTGTGGCACACCGAGGTCAAGCCGCAGGCATTCGATGCGATCCTTTGGTACCAGTGTGACCACCTCGGTACGCCGATGGAACTCACCGACCACAATGGCGAAGTGGCCTGGACGGCGCAGTACAAAGCGTGGGGGGAGGTCAAGGAAGCCCGCTCGGAGTGGGCCAAGCAAGTCGGTCTGAGCAATCCGATACAGTTCCAAGGGCAGTACCATGATCATGAGGCCGGGCTGCATTACAACCGTTATCGGTACTATGATCCGGCGGCTGGGCGGTTTGTCAGCCAAGATCCTATCAGCTATCTGGGCGGCTTCAACCTCTATCAGTATGTGCCGAACCCGATCGAGTGGATTGACCCGTGGGGGCTGAAGCGGCTCAAGAATGCGATTGATGGAGATCGCCGTCATCAAGAGTTCAATACGGAAATCAGGACCAAACATCCGAATGCTACGATACAAAGTGAGTGTTATCTGCGGGATGCTAGTGGAAAATCTGTTAGGGATCCAGAAACCGATGAGCGGCGTAGGGTTGCCACGGCTGTTATTGAAGATGGCAGGCGACGACTTACGAAGTGACAAGTTTGACTGCGTCTAAATTAGAACAACAACAGAAGGAAATTCGAATTCTCGCAGCTGGCGGTACGTTCATTAAGGATAGGTCAGCTGGGAAACTGGTGCCGGTTGCTGGGTTGTCTAAAGTAGAAAGGAGGCTGTAATGATTAATGATTATCCGGTTTGGGATATTGATGTATTAGTGGCTTCGTATGAAAGTGCTCCGGATTGGCAGGAGAGTATTAAAATTGCAATGGAAAACCTATTTGTCTTCCTTGAGAGTAATGAGCTTATAAAGTGTCGTGTTACTGACGGAAATGGACGTGTAGTGAAGCGCGTCATAATGAAAAGTGAGCTTGCCGAAGAAGGAAATAAGCTTGTCGAAGGGCCTAAGAGTGCAGTGCATAGATGGGCTAGGTCAAAAAAAATTATTAATGATCCTACCAATCTCAGTTTGCTAGAAAAAGGATTAGCTGAGATAAGAAAAGTGTAATGATTGAGAGTGGCGCGCAGCTAGGTACGACACCCGTCTTGGTCACTTGGCTTATCGGTTCGGCCCGGTTGGCCGCTTGCTGCAAGCCACCAGTCGCCTCGCGTCGAGACCTTTGCCTTCGACCCGGCCGGCAACCTGCTGGACGACAAGGCCCAGGAGCTGAATCGCCCGCTGGAAAGCGACCCGCGGCGCAACAAGCTGATGGACAACCTGCTGCGTGAACACGCCGGGACCCACTACCAGTACGACGAACCCGGCAACCTGATCCATCGCCTATTCCGCCGGATATGAAAATTTTCGAGAAGGCATTGGTAGAAATCAGCGCCTGAGTGCCCTCACGCTCTGCTACCGACGCAGCCCTCGCGCCTGAGCAATTCGAGGTCCTTCGGCTTTACTGACGCCTGGTTCAGTTCATCGCCGCTGAACCAGCGGCATTCCACGATCTCGTGCGAGGGATGCGGCGTCATCCCGGGCGACACCGTCATTCGATAAAGCCAGTGTTCTTCGGCCTCGAATACGTGGTGGCCGAGGAACTGCGCATCGAGCATTTCCAGGCTCGTTTCTTCGTGCAATTCCCGCCGCGCTGCGTCGAGCTGGGTTTCCCCGGGATCGATCTTGCCCCCAGGCAATGACCATTCACCGGTCGCCTTGCGCACCAGCAGGACCTTGCCGGCTTGCAAGCAAATGAGGGTCGAGTGTCGTTCCTTGCTGGTCATCTGCAGTACCTCCTGCAGAGAAGGCCGCAAACGGGCAGGCAAAGTTCCGACGCAACGCCAGAAGGGCACGGCAGCGCAGTGGCCGCGCGCTGCCAACCGCTACAGCGCCCGTACCATCTCCCAGAACGATGCGCCTACCCCGGTGATGCTTTCCCCGGCAATCAGCCCGGCTGCGGCGGTGATCGCAAACCGCTCGGTAACGCTCGGCCACCGGCAACCGACCAGCCAGGTGAGCAGCGCGCCGAGCCCCATCATCATGCTGATCGACGCCGGCAGTATGAACGCCAGCCCCAGCGCGGCGGTACTCGGCAGCCAGCGCGCTGCCCGATGCGGCAGCAGGCTGTCGAGGGCACCCAGCAGCACGCCTGCCGCGCTACCCGCGACGATCGCCCAACGCAGCGCCGGCGACAGCGCTCCCAGCCCCTGCGTCAAGGTCTGGGCCACGGCCTTCCAGGTTGCCACGGCGGGTGCAGGCCATTGCTCGCTGAGCAGTTGCGCCTGCGGGTCGGGAATCAGCATCCGATACACCAGCACGGCCACCACGCTGCCGATAAAGATGCCGATGCATTGTGCAATCAGCTGTCGATGCGGGGTTGCGCCGATCGCCTGGCCAACCTTGAAATCGTTCATCAGGTCGGTGGATTGCCCGGCCGCGCCACCGGCCGTATTCGCGCTCATCAGGTTGATCGCCACCTGGCCCGGGGCGACCAGGCCGAAGCCGAGCTGCGACAGCTTGCCGATGGCACCGATCGGCGCAATGCCAGTGGCACCCACCACGCGCGCGGCGACCACGGCAAGGCACACTGCCAGGGGGATGCTCAGCAACGCCATCCACCAGTCGATGCCAAACAGCAACGCTTGTAGCGCTACCACCAGGACAATGGACAACAGCAGCCCGGCAGCCGGCGTCAGGGAAAACCCCGTTTGCGTGCGCGATGCCCGGGCCGGCCGGTCGGCGGGCCTGTGCCGGGGCATTTGCAACAGGCGAACCGCCAGCGATGTCAGGGTCGCGCACACCATCAGGCTGACCCCCGGCCACAGCAGCCATTCCACCAGCGCCGCGAACTGCGGGCCGCTGGCGTTCGGCGCCAGCACCACCCGCGCATGCTCGATCAGCCACGGTGCCAGCCCGCCCCAGGCCAGTGCGGCACCGAGCAGCAACGTCAGGCCCACGCGGATGCCGATGATGCCACCGAAACCGACCAGCATCAGCGAAGGGTCGAGGGTGAAGGTCAGGCGCTCGAGCACTGGCGTGGGGGCCCAGCGCGGTATCGTCCAGACGAAGCCGTCGATCCACTTCACCAGCCCCGACAGCAACGCGGCACTGCAGAGTACCTTGATCCGCAGCATGGCTTCGTGGCCTTGCTGGTAGATCTGTTGCAGGGTCTCCAGCGTCGCCATGCCCTCCGGGAATTTCAGGCCATGGTCAGCGAGCAAGGTGGGGCGCAGGTACCAGGCGATCCAGATGCCGAGGAAACTTACCGAGAACACCCAGGCCATCATCGGCAGCGGGTCCAACTGGTGACCGGTGAGCAGGGTATAGGCAGGGATCGGCGCCACCAGCCCGCCGGAAACGATGGACGCGGCGGCCGAGGCCACGGTCTGGTTGATGTTGCTTTCGTGCAGCGTCCACGCCGGCCGGCCCTTGCCGCGCCCTGGCAGGCTCTGCCACACGGCGAAGCCGACCAGCAAGGCGATGATCGACATGTTGAATGACCAGCCGATCCTGAGGCCCGCGTACACATTCGAGGGCGTGAGCAGGATGCCCAGCGCGATGCCGGTGAGTACCGCGCGCAGGCTCAGTTCACGCTCGACGCGCGCCAGGGGCAGGGCAGTGGAGGGGGCATGTCCCATGGCAATCCTTTGTCGCTGCGGCAAGCGCGCTTTGCACAACTGAGCCCCGCTTGGCGCAAAGGTTCACTGGCGCTTGCGGGTGCGCCAACGGCTGCCCTCGCTCACCACTCGATGCGCTGGCCATCCCAGCCCCAGAAGCTGCCACTCTCGGCCGCCCCCAGCCGCCCCACCAGCTCGATCAGGCACTGTGCGGCAAACGCGGGGGTAAACAGTTTGCCCTCCGGCACGTTGCCTTGAAACGGCCGCGACAGCTGGGTATCGGTGGTACCCGGATGCACGGCCAGTATGGTAGCGGCCGGGTTCAGGCGCTTCAGCTCGATGCTGGCCGTGTGCAGCAACTGGTTCAATGCCGCCTTGCTGGCGCGGTAGCTGTACCACCCGCCCAGCCGGTTGTCGCTGATCGAGCCGACCCGGGCCGACAGTGCCGCGAACGTGGCGGGCTGCCGGCGCAGCAGCGGCAGCAGGTGCTTGAGCAACAGCACCGGCGCGAACGCATTGGTGGTGAAGCTGGCCTGCAGGCTGGCCAGGTCCAGTTGCGCAAGCGACTTTTCTGCCTTGCTGCCTTCCTGATGGAGAATGCCCAGCGTACTGACCACCAAATGCAGGTGCTCGCAGCCGTGGCCCACCTGGCGTGCCAGGGCCGCAAGTGCCTGCTCGTCGCGGGCATCGCAATCCACCAGCGACACTCGCCCAGCGTGCTGCCTGGCCAGGGCCAGCAGCGCATCATTGTTGCTGGCCTGACGCGACACGGCCCAGACCTGGCGCACATCGTCGCGCGCCAGCAAGGCCGTGCACAGCGCCAGGCCGATGCCCTGGCTGGCGCCGCATAGCAGTACATTGGCCTGGCCCGCCAGCCCGGGGATGAGCTTCATGCAACACCTTCCGGCGGCGAGACCGGCGCTGAAAGTACCTTGTTCGCCACACCGAACGGCACATGCACCATCGGCAGATTGCCTGCCGAAGACTGCAGGTGGCTACGCTGGTCATCGAAGAACACATGCGGCTTGAGGATCGACAACACCCTGGGCTTCTCCATCCCGCCGAGGAAGAAACACTCATCCGGCGATACGCCCCAGTTCTTCAAGGTGGTCACCACCCGCTCATGCGAAGGCGCGTTGCGTGCCGTGACGATCGCGATGCGCAAGATCCGTTTGTACGCCGGGTCTTCGGCCAGTTTGCGGTCTTCCAGCATGCGTATCAGCGAAAGCTTGCGGTACAGGTCGGCCAGCGGCCCCGGCGCGTGCGGGGTGGCCATGTGCATGCGCTCATGCTTCTGGAAGTCGTCCAGGCTGTTGTCGCGCTTGTACACGCTCTCCGCTTCGTCGTCGGCGATCACCCCGTCGAAGTCGAAGGCCACCCGCAACTCGGTGTCGATCTCGTCATCGTAGATACGCGTCGGCAGCACCCGCCCGGCGGGGTAGTTGGCGTCGATCGCCTTCTGCACGTCTTCCTCGTTGGCGCTGAGAAACAGTGAGGCATTGAACGCCGGAATGTACTCGTAAGGTGAACGGCCAGACATGAACGCCGCGCGGGTGATGTCCAGCTGGTAATGGTCGATCGAGCGAAACACCCGCAGGCCGGTTTCCGGCGAGTTGCGCGACAGTAGCACCACTTCCACCGGCAACTGCTCGGGGAACGCCTGGTTGATGCTGAGGAAGCGCCGGATGAACGGGAATGCCACGCCCTTGGGCAACGGTTCGTCCAGGTTCTGCTGCTGGTGCTGGCGGTAAGCCTCGACGCCCTGGGCCTGGTAGATGTCATCCGAGACGCTGAGGTCGAACAGCGCGCTCGAAGCCACGCCGATGACCAGCTTCTGTTCGATGGGGTAGGGCATGAAGCAACTCCTGAGCCTGTGCTGAAGGCAAGTGTACCCTGTGGGCGTGGATTTACCCGCCAAGGATCCTTTTGCAGGGGGCGCGCGAGGCTGTGCTAGCCAAGCCTGGCAATGTCGGCAGGCCCGGCGTTGTGAAGCTGTTCGACCAGAAAGTCGACGAACACCCGCACCCGCGCCGGCATGGCCGGGCCACCGACGAACACGGCATGGATCGGCTCGCGATCACCCGGGTTGTAGGCCTCCAGCAACGGTACCAGGCGCCCGCTGGCGAGGTCGTCGGCGACGGTGAAGGTACCGATGCGGGCAATCCCGGCGCCGAGCGTGGCCAGTTGCGCCAGGGCTTCGCCACTGCTGCATTCGAGGTTGCCGCTGACCTTCAGCGCAAAGACCTGGCCGTCACGCCGGAACGGCCAGTCCGGCGCGGCACGGCGGAAGTTGAAGCGCAGGCAGTTGTGCCGGGCCAGGTCCTCCGGCACCAAGGGCGTGCCACAGCGCTGCAGGTAGTCGGGGGAGGCGACGATGACCTGGCCGGTCTCGCCAATCGCGCGGGCGCTCAACGAGCTGTCTGGCAGCGGGCCGAAGCGTAGCGCCACGTCGGCCTGGCCACCGGGGATGTCGGCTATTTCGTCGCTGAGGGTCAGGTCGACCAGCACCTGTGGGTAGCGCGCGCTGAACGCCGCCAGCAGCGGGACCACGGTCAGCCGGCCATGGCCCAGCGCTGCGCTGACCCGCAAGCGCCCGCGTGGCACGCCCTGGTCGGTAATGGCTTCTTCCACTTCGTCCAGGTCGGCCAGCACCCGCCGTGCGCCGCGCAGGTACGCCTCGCCTTCAGGGGTAAGGGTGATCGCCCGGGTGGTACGCAGCAGCAGGCGGGTGCCCAGGCGTTGTTCGGTACGGGCCAGGATGCGGCTGACCGCCGAAGGCGTCAGGCCCAGCGCCCGCGCGGCGGCGGACAGGCTGCCCGCTTGCGCCACCTGGGCGAATATTTCCATCTCTCCGGATCGTCCGCTGAAATCCATTTGTGCCTCGTCAGCAAAGGTGGTTCGCAAAAATGCAGTCTAGTGCAGCCTGATGGTGGACCGTAGCATTTGCGGCACAGATAAGGAGTTTGCCATGCGTATTAATCCACCTCTTGTCGCACTCGCCATCGGTGCCTTCGGCATTGGCGTCACCGAGTTCGCGCCCATGGGCATGTTGCCCAGTATCGCCACCGACCTTGGCGTCTCGATCCCGGCTGCGGGGCTGCTGGTCAGTGCCTATGCCATCGGTGTGCTGATCGGCGCACCGCTGATGACCCTGGCCACGGTGAAAGTCCCGCGGCGTTACCTGCTGATCGGGCTGATGGCGATCTTCACCCTCGGCAACCTGCTGTCAGCCCTGGCCGACGACTACGCCAGCCTGCTGGTCGCGCGGGTGGTTACCTCGCTCAACCACGGCGCCTTCTTTGGCATCGGCTCGATCGTTGCAGCCAGCGTGGTGCCGCCCGACAAGCGCGCTGGGGCGGTGGCGGCAATGTTCATGGGCCTGACCCTGGCCACCATCGGTGGCGTGCCGCTGGCGACCTGGTTCGGTGAACTGCTCGGTTGGCGTACGGCATTCTGGGGCATCGCCGGGCTCGGCCTGGTGGCCATGACCAGCCTCTGGTACGCGCTGCCCAACGTGCCGTCGCCCAAGGGTGACGGGGCCATGGCCGAGCTTCGCGTGCTCGGGCGCGGGCCGGTGCTGGCGGCGTTGCTGCTGACCGTGGTGGGTTCCAGTGCGATGTTCACGGTGTTCACCTACATCGCGCCGATCCTGCAGCGCGAGGCGGCCGCGTCTACCACGTTCGTGACAGCCATGCTGGTGCTGTTCGGCGTTGGCCTGACCTTGGGCAATGTGTGGGGCGGCAAGGCGGCGGACCGTTCGGTCGATCGCACCTTGATCGTGTCACTGGCCACCCTGATCGCGGTACTGCTGGTGTTTCCGCTGGTGCTGGGCTGGTCGCTGCCGACGGCATTGGCGATCCTGGTCTGGGGCGCAGCCAGCTTCGCCCTGGTGCCACCGCTGCAGATGCGTGTGATGGAAGCGGCCAAGGATGCGCCCAACCTGGCCTCGGCGGTGAACATCGGTGCGTTCAACCTGGGCAATGCGATTGGCGCGGCGCTGGGTGGGGCGGTCATCAATGCCGGGCTGGGCTATCCGGCGATTGCCCTGGCGGGGGCTGCGACGGCAGCGCTCGGGTTGTTGATGGTGCTGATGTTTGCCTGGCGTGGGCGGGTGCAGGCGTTGGCGGGGCAGGCAGCCGCGTAAGGCGTCGGGGCCGCTTTGCGGCCCTTCGCGGGCATCAACCGGTGATTGTCATGGCGTACCGTTGCGGCCATGCAGGTGATAGGCCGGGCGCTCGCTCAGGCGCTCGTAGTAATCGCGCACGGCCGGCAGGTGGGGGTGCTCCAATGGCGTTTCAAACCAGCGGTTCACCGACAGGCCGATGGGGATGTCGGCCAGGGTGAACTGGCTGCCGGCCACATAGGCACCGGTACTGGCCAGCTGGCCGTCGAGGATGCGCATGTAGCGCGCCCAGTCCGCGCAACCGGCGGCCAGGGCCTGCGGGTCCTGGTGGGCCGGCGAGTGTCTGACCAGCGACATGAACGCGTAGCTCCAGGATCGGTTGAGGTCCGAGGCCTGCCAGTCGATCCACTGGTCGATCCTGGCTCGGGCCTGCGCCTCGCTGGGGTAGAACGCCGTAGCGCCGTAGCGGGTGGCCAGGTAGCGGATGATGCTGTTGGATTCCCACAGGGTGAAGTCGCCATCCTGGATCACCGGGACCATGGCGTTGGGGTTCAGCGCGAGGAACTCGGCACTGTCGGTGGGCTGGAAGCCGGTACCCCAGTCTTCGCGCTCGTACGCCACCTCGAACTCGGCGCACGCCCACAGGACTTTTCGTACATTGATCGATGAGGCTCTGCCCAATATCCGCAACATGCTATTCGTCCTTGTGTGGGGAAGGTTGATCGTCCGCCACTGCCGTGGCCTGGTCAAGCGGCAGGCACAGGCAACCGGGTCAGGCTTGCCTGAGGGGCGCGAACTTGGCACCCTTGGCCGGTTTGCATCGTTGGTATCACCACAGAAGGAAGTACGCATTGAGCTGGGACAAGGTGGGGAAACTCCTCGTAGCCGTGCTGATCGGCCTGATGGTCCTGTTGGCCGCTTATGGGTTGCTCCGCGGCAGCCCGCGCCTGGAGGCCTCGCTGACCTACGCCTACCTCACTTATCCCAGCCAGTTCAGCGAGCGCATCAGCAAGGCCAGCGAGCAGCTCAAGTACGAGCAATTGCAGGGCCGTATCAATACCATCAGCGAAGGCGGGCTGAGCCACGACCAGGTCGAGCGGCTGGTCGAGATGGCCCAGGCACCCTATACCCAGCTGTTTGCCAAACCTTTCGAGGCCGGGCTGGTCGACCACCGTACCGGCTTGCTCATCGAGCTGCGCAATAGCGGTGACGCGCCGGTGCGCCAGGTGAAAATTCGTCTGCCGGCCAAGGGCCTGGTGCAGGTGCGCGACGCGGCTGGCAACGACACCATCGTCGAGGCCGCTACTGCCCAGGTGGAAATCCCGGCCATAGAGCCTGCTGGCGCGTGCAAGGTATGGGTGTATTTCGATGCGGACTACACGCAGATCCGCCAGGGCGGGATCAGCATCAGCCATGCCGACGGCGAGGCTGACGTGCAGGTCTACCGTGAAGTCATCGGCTTCCCGGCCTGGGTGGCGCGCTACAGCCGCGAACTGATGGCGCTACTGGGCGTGCTGGCCCTCAGTGTGCTGGGCCTGGGGTATGCCTGCCTGGCGCGTCGTAACCTGCGTCAGGCGCAACCTCTCTAGACACTGGCGGTGGGCTGATGACGGTTGCCTGCCGCTCAACCACCGCTGTCGTGCAGCACCAGGCTTTGCCGCAACTGCTCGAGCATGGCCAGGCGCAGAGCCTGCGGCGCTTGTACGCGGATAGAGCCAGCCTGGGACAACAGCCAGCCCATCAGGGCGCGGCTGTCGTCGACCGTGGCCACCAGTGTGGCGCCGCCATCCGCGTGCGCGGTCAGTTGCATGTCCGTGGCCAGTGGCTGCGCTTGCAGGCGCCGGGCCAGCCCGTCGTCGACCCAGGCGTGCAGTTCGATCTGTTCCGGGGGCGCCAGCACGTCAGGTTGCAGTTGCTGTGCTTCGCCCAGGCTCAGGCCGGGTTGCCAATACCAGCCGTACGGCATGCCTTTGCTGTTGCAGCGCAGCGGGAACAGTGCCGCAAGCTCGACCAGGTCGCGCTCGACGGTGCGTTTGCTGGTGCTATAGCCCACGGTTTTCAAGGCGGCCTGCAACTGGGTGGAGCTCATCCCCGGATGGCGGCCGGGTAGCAGCTTGAGCAGTTGCCACTGGCGGGCGATGGTGTGGCGGGTCGGGTGGCTGGGCAAAAGGTTCGTCCTTGAAAGCAGGTTTGCAGCTTGCCTGGGTGGTGGCGTTTAGCTATCGCCAGCATACCTTTTCAGAGGATAGGATCCAAGTTTGGCGCGTCAGGCGGTTGGGGATCACCACCTGGGGGCCTTGCATGCGCGCGCCAAGCGGCGGTTGATTTGCGCGTCCGGCTAATCCACCAAGAGCAACGCGTTGGCGTATTTTTCCTGATCCGGTGTAAAGGTGGTCAGCATTCCGGTATGACGACAGGTGAGGGTCAGCTCGGTTCGCGTATCGATGTACAGGTCTTCGCCACGGAGGCCCTGCCATTGCGCCAGGTATTTGAAAGAGCCATATTTCATCGGCTTTTTCAGCACCCGATCATGCCCGCCTTTCCAGCCAAGCACCGGCAGCGCGCCATCGATACAGCACCGGGCAATTTCTGGCTGGTTCACAGCCCGCTCACGGCCAATTTCCCAACAGCGGATCAAGCCTTCATCGGGGCCTTTCCAGGCCTGTTCCCAGGTAATCGAAGGGCGGATGGGATGATGTATCGGGCGGTGAATGACGCCGGTGGTGCGATCCATGACCTGAGGTTGTCCGTAATATCCAGTTGGGCTGGATGCTACTAATTGGCCACTATTGTGTCCAGTGTCTCCCAGGCTCCCTACATCCCACCCCGCCGCACGTGCTTCACCAACACCTTCTCCAACAACTCCCACATCGCAGGATCGGTACTGAACGCCACGTTGAAGCGCATCCACCCGGTGGCCTTGGCATCGACCATGAACAGCTGCCCAGGCCCGAGCATGATGCCTTTCTCCAGCGCGTCATCCAGCAACGCCGCACTGTCCGGAATCGCCGGGTGCCGGGTCCAGATGTACATGCCCTCATCCGATTCGATGAACAACTCGAAGCCCAACCGGTGCAGATGCCGGCCAACTTCCTGGTGCGCCTCGGCCAGGCGCTGGCGCAGGCGCTTGAGGTGCTTGCGCCAGCGCCCGTCGATGATGGCGGCGTAGACCACGCGTTCCATCACCTGCGAGGTGGTCAGGCCCGAGCGCATCTTCAGGTGCAGCAGCTTCTGCATCAGTTCGGGGTTGGCCAACAGGTAGCCGACCCGCACGTTCGGCGAAATGCTCTTCGAGTAGCTGCCCACGTAGACCACCTGCTGCAGGTGATCGAGGCTGGCCAGACAGGGCTGTGGTTCGGCGATCATGTCGGCGTACAGGTTGTTTTCCACCAGGCGGAAGCCGTGCTGGCTGGCCAGTTGCAGCAGGCGGTGCAGTTGCGGCAGCGGGGTACGCGAGCAGGTCGGGCTGTGCAGGTGTGGCTGGGTGAAGAAGGCCGTCGGGCGGTGGTGGGTGAGCAACTGCTCCAGGTGGTTCAGGTCGTAGCCGGCAGGTGTGCGTGGCACGCCGACCAGGGTCGCGCCCTGGGTGCGCAGGATGCTCATCAGGTTGGGGTAGCCAGGGTCGTCCACCAGCACCACGTCACCCGGGCGCACCAGCGTGCGCGCTGCCAGGTCCAGGGCCTGGCTGGCACCATGGGTGAGCATCAGTTGCGCCGGGTTGGCGACGATCGACAGTTCCTGCTGCAGGTTCTGCGCGGTCAACGCGCGCAGTTCCAGCAGGCCCATGGGGTCGCCATAGCCCGACAGCTCCAGCGGGCTGCCGGCCACCTGGCGCAGGCCGCGGCGCAGGCCGTCTTCGTACATCCAGTCGTTGGGCAGCCAGCCGCACCCCGGTTTGTACGGCAACTGGCGGATTTCGAAGATCTGCTGCAGGTACCACTCGGAGTTGAACGTTGGTCGACTTGTGTCAGCCTCGGCGTTATGCGGGTCCAGCAGCTCGCCCGCCGCACGGTTGACAAAAAACCCGGCATTGCCCCGGCTCACCAGCAAACCTTGGGCGACCAGGCGATCGTAGGCTTCGACCACGGTGAAGGTACTAACCGAGTAGGTCGCGGCAAAGGCGCGAATGGACGGGACCTTGGCGCCTGGCTTGAGGGTCTGGTTGTCGATCAACTCGCGCAGCCCGTCGATGATCTGGTTGACCAGCGGCGTGGAGGAGTCTGGATGTAATTGCAGCATTCGGGACCTTCAGGGTGTGAAACGCCAGGCGCTTGCGCGGTGTACTGCATTGGCGGCCTGTACAGTGCAGTGCGAGTTTCATGCCACTGTGCATGGTTCTCTGCGCCGGACATTTTTACATTAGGTGTCAGATATCGCCACATAAAGCATGTTCAGTTCGCCCCAGGCGTCAGCCCTGGGGCGCGTCAGCAGGCCGCCATGGAAGGCCTGCGTGTGTTCGTCGCACACCATCCTGCCCGCATTAGCACTGATGTACAGGTGAAACCGCCAGCCATCGGGGTTTCACAGTTTTCCTTGGATAAAAAGAAGCACGGGGTACACAACTGATGGACGCAACATCTACAACCACCACCGCGAAAAGCGGGCACGAGAGCAAACTCAGTGCCTCGCTCAAGTCGCGCCACCTGACGATGATGTCGATCGCCGGGGTTATCGGCGGCGCCTTGTTCGTCGGTTCCGGCAGCGTGATCCACAGCGCCGGCCCAGCCGCTGTCCTGGCCTACCTGGCAGGCGGCATCCTGGTGGTACTGATCATGCGCATGCTGGGTGAAATGGCGACGTCCTCGCCGGACACCGGTTCGTTCTCCACCTACGCCGACCGCGCCATCGGCCGTTGGGCCGGTTTCACCATCGGCTGGCTGTACTGGTGGTACTGGGTCATCCTCATGGCCTGGGAAGCCTATGTGGCGGGCAAGATCCTGCATGGTTTCTTCCCCGACGTCAGCGTCAACGTGTTCGTGCTGGCCACGACCCTGTTGCTGATCACCGTCAACTTCTTCAACGTCAAGCACTACGGTGAGTTCGAGTTCTGGTTCGCCCTGATCAAGGTGATCGCGATCGTCTGCTTCCTGATCGTGTGTACCGCGGCAGTGCTGAACATCTGGCAGTTCGGTGAAGTACGCGGCATCAGCCACCTCACTGCCGAAGGCTTCATGCCCAATGGCATCACCACCGTGATTGGTGCCTTGCTCGGGGTGATGTTCGCCTTCCTCGGCGCGGAAATCGTCACCATCGCCGCAGCCGAAGCCAAGGACCCGGCTACGCAGATCGTCAAGGCGACCAACTCGGTGGTCTGGCGGGTGTGCCTGTTCTATGTCGGCTCGATCTTCCTGATCGTCTGCCTGGTACCGTGGAACGACCCGCAGCTGGGCGTTTCCGGTTATGGTGCCTATCGCCGTACCCTGGAACTGCTGGGCGTGCCGTACGCCGAGCTGCTGATGAACTTCGTCGTGCTGACCTCGGTGAGCAGCTGCCTGATCTCGGGCCACTACACCGCTTCGCGCATGCTGTTCTCCCTGGCCCAGCGTGGCGACGCGCCGTCGTTCTTCAAAATTACCCGCGCCGGTACCGGTGTACCGGTGTACGCGATCATGGGTTCGTGCGCGGTGGCCATCGTCTGCGCGCTGATCAACTTCAGCGAGACCCTGCGCCCGAAGGACGTACTGGAAACCCTGATGAACACCACCGGCATGATCGCCCTTTTGGTGTACCTGGTGATTGCCTTCTCGCAACTGCGCATGCGCCGCAAGCTGATCGCCGAAGGCAAGGAAGTACGCCTGAAGATGTGGTTGTTCCCATGGCTGACCTACCTGGTGATCGCCTTCATCGTCGCCGCCCTGGTGACCATGGCCTTCATGCCTGACTACCAGATCCTGGTCATCTCCACCGGCATCGCTGCGGCGATCGTGGTGGCGATGGGCATGGTGCACCAGATTCGTTCTGGCAAACAACACTAAGCGTCATTCGTTGCGCGAAACGGCCGGCTCCCTTGGGGACCCGGCCGTTTCGCGTTGTTGGCCATGGTGTTTTTCCGCTGGCATGTGAAAACGCTGGTTCATCCACGGTGAGCCGAGCAGGGCGGCGGTGGCGATCAGGGCCAGGATGGCAAGGGCCAGATAAGTCTTCATGCGCATGCAAGGAATGACCTGCAACCAGGTCAGCCGGTTCCGCTCGCCCGCAGATCGCAATATGCTGCCTCCATTACTCGCCAGAAGGAGTTGCCCATGGACTGGTCTGCCAACCAGTATTCGCTGTTCGAAGACGAGCGCACCCGCGCCGTGCGCGACCTGCTCGGTGCCGTGCCGCCACGCCCGGTGCGCCACGCTACCGACCTGGGCTGCGGCCCCGGCAATTCCACCGAGGTGCTGCTGCAACGTTACCCGGACGCCCAGGTGACCGCGCTGGACAGCGACCCGGACATGATCGACAAGGCCCGCGAACGCAAGCGGCTGTGTATCCCCAGGGTGCGCACGCTGGTTGCCGACATCGCCGGCTGGTCCGCCGCCGAACCCCAGGACTTGATCCTGGCCAATGCCTCGCTGCAATGGCTCCCAGACCATGCCTCACTGTACCCGCACCTGGTGCGCCAGCTGAGCGAAGGCGCCAGCCTGGCGGTGCAGACCCCGGACAACCTGGACGAACCGGCCCACCGGCAATTGCGCGAGATCGCCAGCCAAGGCCCCTGGGCAGCCAAATTTGCCGATTTCCAGCTGCCGCCGCGGCACAACGCGGCGTTCTACTACGACCTGCTCAGCCCGTTGTGCGCGCGCGTGGATGTGTGGCGCACCACCTATCACCACCCATTGATGGGCGGTGCCGAAGCGGTGGTGGAATGGTTCAAGGGCTCGGCGCTCAGGCCTTATCTGGCCAAGCTCGATGAACAGGAGCAGGCCGACTTCCTGCAGATGTACCTGCAGGCCATGCAGCGCGACTACCCGCCGGCCAGCGATGGCAAGGTGCTGTTGCCGTTCCCGCGCCTGTTCGTGGTTGCTACCCGCTAGGGTGGCGCCAGCGCCAAGCCACGCAAGCGTAGACGCCGAGGTTGAGCAGCAGCGCGACACTGCCCAGCACCAGCTGGGCGGTCGGCGTCAGGCCGGCGGGATAGATCAGCGGCCAGAGGTAATGGTCGATGAAGCCGCCCGGATAACCTGCGTCACCGGCGGCATTGCGCAGCCGGTTTTCCCAGGTGGTCAACGGGCAGCCCAGGTGCAGGTATTCCACCGCCAGGCCCCAGGCCAGGGCCGGCAGGTGCAGCAGCAAAGCGGGGCGCCAGCGCAGCACCAGCAGGCCACCGAACAGCACCAGCAGGATGAAGGCGAGGTGCAGCAGCACCAGGGTGTCGGCGGCGAGGCGCAAGAGCATGGGGTGAGTGCCGAAGGAGGGGGTTATCCCAGCATAGTCGGGTCGCCAGTGCAGCTTACAGCGCTTGTTCAACCATCTGCAGGAAGGTCGCCACCACCCGCCGCGTGCGTTGCTCGCTCAGGCACACCAAGGTCTCGGTCAGGTACCGCTGGCAATCGACGATCGGCAACGCACACACGCGCGCATCCGCGCCAAACTCCGCCGCCGACACCACCCCCACGCCAATCCCCACCACCACCGCTTCACGGGCGGCTTCCCGGCCCTCCACCTGGATCGCCGGGCGAATCCGCAAGCCGGCTCGCTGCATCTCTTCTTCCAGCGTCTGCCGCGTCACCGAGCCGGGTTCGCGCAGTACCAGCGGCATATCGTCCAGGTCCGCCAGCCTGATCGAGCCACGGCTGGCCCACGGGTGCTGGTGCGCGACGAACGCCACCATCGGGTCGCGGCGCAGCGGCAGGCAATGCAGGCGCTCGTCGTCGACGTCCCGGCCCAGCAAGGCCAGGTCGGCCTGGTAACTGAACAGCCGGGCCAGCGATTCATCGGTGTTGCCGGTCTCGATCTTCACCTGGATACCCGGGTAGCGCTGGCAGAAGCGGGCGATCTGCGGCAGCACGTGCACCGGCGCATCCACCGCCAGCACCAGGCTGCCGGTGTGCAGGGCGCGCGAGTCCTGCAGCAGTTCATGCGCCTCGGCCTCGCAGGCGAACAGGCGCTGGCTGATGCCCAGCAGGCGCTCACCCAGGTCGGTGAGTTGCACCGAGCGCTTGTTGCGGTGGAACAGCAGCACGCCAAAGCGTTCCTCCAGCTTGCGCACCTGGTCGGATACTGCCGGCTGGGTAAGAAACAGCTTTTCTGCCGCGCGGGTGAAGCTGCCGTGCATGGCTACGGCGTGGAAAGCCTTGAGTTGCGCGTGGGAAACCGACATGACTACCTCAGTAACAAGCCTGGCTTATGTGTGTAATACGATAAATCGATTTTATTTATCAGTCAGCAGCTGTTTCCATACGTTTCAGCCCGACGCAGGTACCACAAGTGCCGCCAGGGCCATGGCCCCCACACGGCGCCATCTGACCCGATGACAGACTCGTCATCGCTGTGCGCAACACAACAACAAGACAGGCGTTTCTTCACATTCTGCCGGCACACTTGAGCAAGAGGTCAGACTTAAATGAACCAGTCCCTAGCCACGTTGAAACGCTGGCGCATCCAGATCTTCGCCATCACCTGGCTGGCCTACGCCGCCTTCTACTTCACCCGCAAGGCCTTCTCGGTGGCCAAGCTGGGCATCGCCGAAGACCCGAATTTCATGCTCGACAAGGCCGCCATGGCCAACCTCGACGCGATCTACCTGGCCGCCTATGCCGTGGGCCAGTTCACCTGGGGCATGCTTGCCGACCGCTTCGGCCCGCGCGTGGTGGTGCTCGGCGGCCTGCTGATTTCGGCAGGTGCTGCCGTGGTGATGGGCAGTTACGCCACCTTCCCGATCTTTGCCACCTGCATGCTGGTGCAAGGCCTGGCGCAATCCACCGGCTGGGCCGGGTTGTGCAAGAACATCGGCAGTTTCTTCCCCGCCGTGCAGCGCGGACGGGTGCTGGGCTTGTGGAGCTCCTGCTATGCCTTCGGCGGCCTGGTGGCCTCGCCGTTCGCCGGTTGGTGGGCCTACACCCTGGTCGGCACCTGGCACGCGGCGTTCTTCTCCAGCGCCGCCGTGGTGGCGCTGGTGGCGCTGCTGTTCTTCTTCCTGCAGCGCAACAAGCCTGAAGACGTCGGCCTGCCGGCGGTCGAGCCCGAGCCACAGAGCATGGCCCCGGGCGGCAACCTGTGCAGCCTGTGGGCACCGCTGAAGGAAATCCTGCGCAACCGAACGGTGCTGACCCTGGGGCTGGCCTACTTCCTGTTGAAACCGGCGCGCTACGCCATCCTGCTGTGGGGGCCGGTGATCGTCTTCGAGCAGATGCCCTCGGTGGGCAAGGTGGGCGCGGCGATCATCCCCACGGCCTTCGAACTGGCCGGGCTGCTCGGGCCGATCCTGATCGGCCTGGCCTCGGACAAACTGTTCAGTGCCCGGCGCATGCCGGCCTGCGTGATCAGCCTGGTGCTGCTGACCGTGACCCTGGCGGCGTTCATGGCGGCCATGCACACCGGCAGCGTGGTGCTGGTGGTGGCCCTGCTGTTCGTCATGGGCCTGACCCTGTACGGGCCGGACTCGATGATCAGTGGCGCTGCGGCGATCGACTTCGGTACCGCCAAGGCCGGCGCCACCGCGGCAGGCTTCGTCAACGGCTGTGGCTCGGTGGGGGCGGTGCTGGGCGGGCTGCTACCGGGCTACTTCGACGGCGTCACGGTGTTCATCGTGTTCGCCGGCTGTGCGCTGTTCTCGGCACTGGTATTGCTGCCGCACTGGAACAGCCGCCCGGCCAGCGCCGCGCAGAGCGCCGACCTGGCACCGAACACCAGCATGGCAATCAAGCCATTGCGTACCTGAAAGGAAAGCGAGCGAATGAGACCCTTCTGGCTGCAACAGGCCCTGGATTCGGCGCAAGAGGCGGTGTGCCCGCCATTGCCTGGCGATGCCCGTTGCGATGTGTGCATCGTTGGTGGCGGCTACACCGGGCTGTGGACTGCGCTGATGCTCAAGGAGGCACAGCCGGCCCTGGACATCGTGCTGATCGAAGCCGATATCTGCGGTGCCGGCGCCAGTGGGCGCAACGGTGGTTGCGCGTTGTCCTGGTCGGCCAAGTACTTCACCCTGGAGCGCCTGTTCGGCGTGGCCGAGGCGGTGCGTCTGGTGCGCGAGTCGGAGCGCAGCATCGGTGAAATCGGTGCGTTCTGTGCAGCCAATGGCATCGACTGTGACTACCGCCTGGACGGCACGCTGTACACCGCCACCAACGCGGCCCAGGTGGGTGCTACTGACGCGGTGATCGCCGCGCTGCAGCGCCAGGGCATCAATTCGTTCCGCCGCCTGCCGCTGGACCAGGTGCAGCGCCTGGCAGGCTCGGCGCGGCACCTGGAGGGCTGGTTCTCGCCGGCCGCCGCCACGGTGCAACCGGGCAAGCTGGTGCGCGGCCTGCGCCGGGTGGCCTTGCAGCGCGGCGTGCGCATTCATGAAGGCACGGCCATGACCGGCCTGGAGCATGGCACCCCGGTGCAGGTGCGCACCCCCCATGGCACGCTGCGCGCCGAACGCGTGGTGCTCGGCCTGAATGCCTGGATGGCGCGGGCCTTCCCGCAGTTCGAGCGCAGCGTGGCGATTGTTTCCAGCGACATGGTCATCACCGAACCGTGCCCCGACCTGCTGCACCAAGTCGGTCTGGACAGCGGTATCAGCGTGCTCGACTCGCGCATCTTCGTGCATTACTACCACAACACCTCCGATGGCCGGCTGATGCTTGGCAAGGGCGGCAATACCTTTGCCTATGGCGGGCGCATGTTGCCGGTGTTCGACCAGCCGTCGCCATACCGGCCACTGCTGCGCGAAAGCCTGGGCGGGTTTTTCCCGGCGCTGGCCGAGGTGCCGCTGGCGGCCAGCTGGAACGGGCCGTCGGACCGCTCGGTAACCGGTTTGCCGTTCTTTGGCCGGCTGGACGGGCAGGGCAACGTGTTCTACGGCTTTGGTTATTCGGGCAGCGGGGTCGGCCCGTGCCACATGGGCGGGCAGATCCTCTCGTCGCTGGCCTTGGGGTTGGACAACCCATGGACCCGCTCGCCGCTGGTCAAGGGGCCGCTGGGGTGGTTCCCGCCTGAGCCGATCCGCTACCTCGGCTCGTTGCTGGTGCGCAATGCCATCCGCCGCAAGGAACGCGCCGAAGACCACGGTTTGCGCCCGCGTCGGTTGGACGTACGCCTGGCACGCTTTGCCGCGGCAGCGGGCAAGGCCGATAAAGGCTGACGAGATTTCTTGTCGATCGCATGCCTGAGGGCGTATAAACTGCACCCACTTTTGGCCGGTCGCTTCCTGAACCGGCCGCTGAAACAAGAGAGTCGACATGGGCGCACAGTGGAAAGCCAAACATAAAGAAGCCGCGGCCAACGCCAAAGGCAAGATCATGGGCAAGCTGTCCAAAGAGATCCAGATCGCCGCCAAGTCCGGCGCCGACCCTGACATGAACCCGCGCCTGCGCCTGGCCATCGAGCAGGCCAAGAAGGCCTCGATGACCCGCGAAACCCTGGAACGCGCTATCCGCAAGGGCGCGGGCCTGGACGGCGATGCCGTGCAGTACTCGGCGGTCAGCTACGAAGGCTTCGCCCCGCACCAGGTGCCGCTGATCGTCGAGTGCCTGACCGACAACGTCAACCGCACCGTCGCACAGATCCGCGTGCTGTTCCGCAAGGGCCAGCTGGGCGCCAGCGGCTCGGTGGCCTGGGACTTCAACCACGTCGGCCTGATCGAAGCCACCGCCAACGGTGACGCCGACCCGGAGATGGCGGCCATCGAGGCCGGTGCCCAGGACTTCGAGGAAGGTGACGAAGAGGGTTCGACCCTGTTCATCACCGACACCACCGACCTGGATGCCGTGCAGAAGGCCTTGCCGGAGCATGGCTTCACCGTGACCTCGGCGAAGATCGGCTACACCCCGAAGAACCCGGTGAGTGCCGCCAGCCTGAGTGCCGAGGCGCTGGCCGAGGTGGAAGCGTTCCTCGAGGCGATCGACGAGAACGATGATGTGCAGAACGTGTACGTCGGCTTGACTGACTGATCCATGTAATCGGGGCCGCTTTGCGGCCCATCGCGACGCAAGGCCGCTCCTACAGGGTTTGGCGCATCACTGAATGGCGGTGATCCCTGCAGCGGCGGCCTTGTGTCGCGAAACGAGGGCAAAGCCCTCGCCCGCGGTCTGGAGCCGAGCCCGATGAACCCCACCTTCGCCTCCCTCAGCCTCGCCCACCTGCGTACCCTCGACCACCTGCTGCAGCTGAAGAACCTCAGCCACGCCGCCGAGCGCCTGGGCGTCAGCCAGTCCGCCCTGAGCCGCCAGCTGGCCCACCTGCGCGAAGCCTTCGACGACCTGCTACTGGTACGCCAGGGCCGGGGTTATGTGCTCAGCGAGCACGCCGAAGCGCTGGTCGAACCCCTGCGCCAGGTCCTCGAAGAACTGCACGCCCTGCGCCAACCCGCAGTGTTCGACCCGGCACGTTGCGAGCGGCGTTTCTGCCTGGCCGCTTCGGACTACGTGGCCGAGCACATGCTGCCGCTGCTGGTGGCGGCGCTGGAGCGCGAAGCACCTGGAGTATCGCTGGAGTATCGCACCTGGCAGGCCGGCCAGTACGCCTTGCTGGCCAGTGGCGAGATCGACCTGGCCACCACCTTGTTCGACGAGTCGCCGCCCAACCTGCACGGCCGCCTGCTGGGTGAGGACCGCGCGGTGTGCCTGATGCGCCACGACCACCCGCTGGCCACCCACGGTGCGCTCAGCCAGGCCGACTACCTGGCGCACAAGCATGTGCGGATTTCCGGCGGCGGCGACAAGGACAGCTTCATCGACCGCCACCTGCGCGCCCAGGGCCTGCAACGGCGGGTCAGCCTGGAAGTGCCGTTCTTCTCCGCCACCGTGCAGGTAATCGCCAACAGCCAGGCGCTGGCCACCGTGCCCGAGCACATCGCCCGCCAATTGTGCCGCCTGCATCAGCTGGCCTGGCGGCCGCTGGGCTTCATCGACCACCGCCAGCGCTATTGGGTGGTATGGCACCAGCGCCTGCAAGCCTCGGCCGAGCACCGCTGGTTGCGTAACCGGGTGTTCGAGTTGTGGCGCCAGTCGCAGTTCGGTGTACAGGGCGGGCATGCGGGTTTGCCATAGCAGGTATGCGCGAGGCGGGGTTATTCGCAGCAGCGTAGGTGCCTAGACTGGGGGCAGCAGATAACCCACAGGAGCCCCACGTGACCCCCGAACAATTCCGCCAGTACGGCCATCAGCTGATCGACCTGATCGCCGACTACCGCCAGAGCGTCGGCGAACGCCCGGTCATGGCCCAGGTCGAGCCCGGCTACCTCAAGGCCGCCTTGCCCGGCAGCGCCCCGCAGCAGGGCGAACCTTTCGCCGCGATCATCGACGACGTCAACCAGCTGCTCATGCCCGGCCTGTCCCACTGGCAACACCCGGATTTCTACGGCTACTTCCCCTCCAACGGCACCCTGTCATCGGTGCTTGGCGACTTTCTCAGCACCGGCCTCGGCGTACTCGGCCTGTCGTGGCAATCCAGCCCGGCCCTGAGCGAGCTGGAGGAGACCACCCTCGATTGGCTGCGCCAGCTGCTCGGCCTGTCTGACCAGTGGAGCGGGGTGATCCAGGACACCGCGTCGACCAGCACCCTGGTGGCGCTGATCTGTGCCCGTGAACGCGCCAGCGACTACGCCCTGGTGCGCGGTGGCCTGCAAGCCCAGGGCAAGCCGTTGATCGTCTACGTCAGCGCCCATGCCCACAGCTCGGTGGACAAGGCGGCGCTGCTGGCCGGTTTCGGCCGCGACAACATCCGCCTGATCCCGACCGACGAACACTACGCCCTGCGCCCAGAGGCGTTGCAGGCCGCGATCGAGCAGGACTTGGCCGCCGGCCATCAGCCCTGCGCCGTGGTCGCTACCACTGGCACCACAGCCACCACGGCGCTCGACCCGCTGCGCCCGATCGGCGACATCGCCCAGGCCCATGGCCTGTGGCTACATGTGGATTCGGCCATGGCCGGCTCGGCGATGATCCTGCCGGAGTGCCGCTGGATGTGGGATGGCATCGAGCTGGCGGACTCGGTGGTGGTCAATGCGCACAAGTGGTTGGGCGTCGCTTTCGATTGCTCGATCTACTACGTACGCGACCCGCAGCACCTGATCCGGGTGATGAGCACCAACCCCAGCTACCTGCAGTCGGCGGTGGATGGCGAGGTGAAGAACCTGCGTGACTGGGGCATCCCGCTGGGCCGGCGGTTCCGCGCGTTGAAGCTGTGGTTCATGTTGCGTAGCGAGGGTGTTGATGCGTTGCAGGCGCGCTTGCGGCGTGACCTGGACAATGCCCAGTGGTTGGCCGCGCAGGTCGATGCTGCGGCGGATTGGGAAGTGCTGGCGCCAGTGCCGTTGCAGACCTTGTGCATTCGCCACCGGCCGGTGGGGCTGGAAGGGGACGCGCTGGATGCACATACCAAGGGTTGGGCCGAGCGGCTGAATGCGTCGGGGGAGGCTTACGTGACGCCGGCGACGCTGGATGGGCGGTGGATGGTGCGGGTGTCGATCGGGGCGCTGCCGACCGAGCGGGGGGATGTCGAGCGGTTGTGGCAGCGGCTGCAGGAGGTGGTCAAGGGTTGAGACTACCGGGGCCGCGTTGCGGCCCCGGCCATCCATCAGTGGCTCACTGCCTGCAAGCTGCCTTTGCGGCTGGCTTCATACGCTTCTTTTTCCATCGGCTTGGCCTGCGGATTACCCAGGTCTTCCATCACCAGGCGATGGGTTTCTGGGGCAATGTAGGCCGCCAGG
The DNA here is from genome assembly GCF_014269225.2 of Pseudomonas anuradhapurensis. Classification (NCBI taxonomy): domain Bacteria; kingdom Pseudomonadati; phylum Pseudomonadota; class Gammaproteobacteria; order Pseudomonadales; family Pseudomonadaceae; genus Pseudomonas; species Pseudomonas anuradhapurensis. The sequence goes on along the minus strand of NZ_CP077097.1, from coordinate 3,123,160 downwards.
GCGCACATGCAGGTAATGAAGAACGCCAGGCCACCGATCACCAGCGGGATGTTGTCCGAGCCGGGCGGGGCGACCAGGGCGAACAGTGCCGGCAGCATGGCGGTCAGCATGGTGCCGATGTTCTGGGCGATGGCCATGGCCGACACGCGGTAGCGGGTCTGGAACAGCTCTGGGTAGAAGCTGGGGAACACCGCGTTGTAACCCTGGTAGACCATGCCCCACATGACGATCGAGGTGGCGAACGCCAGCGGTACGTTGTGCATGCTGATCGCATACAGGTAGACGAAGGCCAGCAGGCCCGAACCCAGGCAGCCTGTGATCATGGTCGGGCGCCGGCCGATCTTGTCGGAGAGGTTGCCGACGAACGGAATCACCAGCACCGCGACGATGTTGCCAACGACCGGGATCCACAAGTACACGCTCTTGTCGAAGCCGATGCCATAGGCCGGTTGTACCGCGTAGGCGGCACCGAAGATGGTGGCCACCACCGGGATCACGTTCATCAGGGCCATGAACATCACCAGCACCATGTGCTTCCAGCTGTGGCGGAAGGCCTCGCGGATCGGTGACTTGGCGACTTTGTCCTGCTTCTCTTCCTTCACGAACGCCGGGGTTTCGTGCACTTCCTTGCGGATGATGAAGCCGGCCACCAGTACGAAGGCGCTCATCAGGAACGGAATGCGCCAGCCCCAGTCGCTGAAGGCTTCGCTCGGCATGAAGTAGGCCAATGGCAGGAATACCGCTGCCGCCAGCACCTGGCCGGCCTGCACCCCTTGCAAGGTGAAGCTGGCGAAGTAGCCCCTGCGGCCGAACGGCGCATGCTCCATGATCATGGAGCTGGCGCCGGAAATTTCGCCGGCCACGGCAAAGCCTTGGATCAGGCGCAGTACCACCAGCAAGGCGGGGGCGAGGTAACCGATGTCGTGGTAGGTAGGCAGCAGGCCCACGGCCATGGTCGACAGGCCCATCAGGAACATGCACAGCAGCAGGACATTCTTGCGCCCGCGGGTGTCACCCCAGTGGCCCAGCACGAAGGCGCCGACCGGGCGCGCCAGGTAGCCCACGCCGTAGGTGGCCAGCGAGGCGATGATGGCCATCTTCGGGTCGGTGTTGGGGAAGAATATCTGCGGGAAAATCAGCGCCGCGGCCTGGGCGTAGATGAAAAAGTCGTAGTACTCGAGTGCCGAGCCTATCCATCCACTGGCGGTCGCTTTCTTGGCTTGCGAGCTGGAGTGAGCCATCGTTGTCTCCGTTGTTATTGTTGTTTGCGCAGGGTCGGCCATCGCTTTCGCAAGGGCAGGGGGCAGCGGTCGGTGGGCCTGCGTTGTGGTTCATGTTGACCACGGGCCAGCGGTGTAGCAATTCGTCAAAACGGGTTTTGTGCGGTAATCGAACGCAAAACTAACCATTCCGTACAAAGATATTGAAGCGTCGACTTTACCTGCGAATAATCGATCGTGCCAGAAACGGTGACCGGTGTTTGCCTGCGCCTGGCACCGTCAGCCTCTAACAACAAGGAACTCCCGCCATGCAGCGTTCGATCGCCACTGTGTCCTTGAGCGGTACCCTGCCGGAAAAGCTCGAAGCCATCGCCGCCGCCGGTTTCGACGGCGTCGAGATCTTCGAGAACGACCTGCTCTATTACGCCGGCAGCCCGCGTCAGGTGCGCCAGATGTGTGCCGATGCAGGGCTTGCCATCACCCTGTTCCAGCCGTTTCGTGACTTTGAAGGCTGCCGCCGCGACCGTTTGCAGAAGAACCTCGACCGCGCCGAGCGCAAGTTCGACCTGATGCAGGAACTGGGCACCGACCTGGTGCTGGTGTGCAGCAACGTCCAGGCCGATGCCCTGGGCGAAGAGCAACTGCTGGTCGACGACCTGCGCCTGCTGGCCGAGCACGCCGGCAAACGCGGCCTGCGCATTGGCTACGAAGCCCTGGCCTGGGGCCGCCACGTCAACACCTACCAGCAAGTCTGGAACCTGGTGCGCCAGGCTGACCACCCGGCCCTCGGGGTGATCCTCGACAGCTTCCACACGCTGTCGTTGAAGGGCGACCCGCGGGCGATCCGCGACATTCCCGGCGACAAGATCTTCTTCGTGCAGATGGCCGACGCACCGATCCTGGCCATGGACGTGCTGGAGTGGAGCCGCCACTTCCGCTGTTTCCCGGGGCAGGGCGAGATGGACATGGCTGGGTTCCTGGCGCCGATCCTTGCCAGCGGCTACCGTGGCCCGCTGTCGCTGGAAATATTCAACGACGGCTTCCGTGCCGCACCGCCCCGGCAGAATGCCGCCGACGGCCTGCGCTCGTTGCTGTACCTCGAAGAGCAGACGCGCCTGCGCCTGGAGCAGGAGGGTACGCCGATCGAACCCGGCGTGCTGTTCAGCCCACCGGCCGCCAGCACCTATGATGGTGTCGAGTTCCTCGAATTCGCGGTCGACGAAGCCGTTGGCGCACGCCTGGGCGGCTGGCTGAAACGCCTGGGCTTCGCCGAAGCCGGCAAGCACCGCAGCAAAGAGGTGCAACTGCTGCGCCAGGGCGATATCAATATCGTCCTCAATGCCGAACCCTATTCCTTCGGCCACAACTTCTTCGAGGCCCACGGCCCGTCGCTGTGCGCCACTGCGCTGCGGGTCAAGGACCAGCAAGCGGCGCTGAAGCGCGCCACCGCCTTCCGTGGCCAACCGTTCCGTGGCCTGGTCGGCCCCAACGAGTGCGAAGTGCCGGCAGTACGTGCACCGGATGGCAGCCTGCTGTACCTGGTGGAGCAGGGCACGGCCGGCCAGACCCTGTATGACACTGACTTCAGTCTGGACAAAAACGCCACCGCCACCGGTGGCCTGCGCCGCATCGACCACATGGCGCTGGCCCTGCCGGCTGAATCGCTGGACAGCTGGGTGCTGTTCTACAAGACCCTGTTCGACTTCGCCGCCGACGATGAAGTGGTGTTGCCCGACCCTTACGGTCTGGTCAAGAGCCGCGCCCTGCGCAGCCAGTGCGGTACCTTGCGCCTGCCCCTGAATATCTCGGAAAACCGCAACACCGCCATCGCCCATGCGCTGTCCAGCTACCGGGGTTCAGGCGTGCACCACATCGCCTTCGACTGTGACGACATCTTCCGTGAAGTGGCGCGTGCCAAGCTGGCTGGGGTGCCGCTGCTGGAAATTCCGCTGAACTACTACGACGACCTGGCGGCGCGCTTTGATTTCGATGACGAATTCCTCAGCGAACTGGCGTACTACAACGTGCTGTACGACCGTGATGCGCAGGGCGGCGAGTTGTTCCACGTGTACACCGAACCGTTCGAGGAGCGCTTTTTCTTCGAGATCATCCAGCGCAAGGGCGGCTATGCCGGTTACGGTGCGGCCAACGTGGCGGTACGCCTGGCGGCCATGGCCAAGGCCCGTAGTGGCGCAGCGCGCAAGCCAGTGCTCTGAACGCTGTCCGTGCAGGAGCGGCCTTGCGTCGCGATGGGCCGCAAAGCGGCCCCAAAAATCTTGCTGCGTTGCGGAAATCTTGGGGCCGCTTCGCGGCCCATCGCGACACAAGGCCGCTCCTACAAGGCCCCCTGTTTAGCTCAGGGGCGTTCAGCTACCAGCAACAGTGACTGCGGCACCGCGCTCTGCGGGTGCTGCGGCTCCTGCAGGCTGGCCAGCCGCAACCCCGCCAGGTCCAGCGCATTGAGCCAACTGGCGAGGGTGCGGAAGTACCAGGGCATCACCTGCCAATCCCCGTCCACGCCGGTAAACGATTCCTCCCGCCAACCGTCCTGGTATTCCCCATCGGCCACACTCCACGGGTGCAGGGTCTGGACCACCAGCGCGCCACCGGGCAACAGCAAGTCGCGCATGGCCGCCAGCAACGGAATGATGTCCTGCTGCAACAGGGCGAAGTTGGCGCAGATCAGGTCGTAGTCCTGGCCTACCTGCGCTTGCCTATTGGCCAGCTGGGCAAAGCGGGCCAGGTGCACCTGTGCGCTGCCCGCAGCGCGCGCGGCTTGCACCAGTGCCGGGTCTGCGTCGACCCCCACTGCCTGGATGCCACGCTCGCCCAGTGCGCGCAGCAACCAGCCCTCGCCACAGCCCAGGTCCAGCACGCGTTGCGGCTGACGGCCCAGGATGGCCAACAGGATGGCCTGGTCAGTGACCTGGCGGCGGCTCGCGATAGCGCCGCTGCGCACGGCTGCGATCCACGCCTGGGCATTGTGCTGCCAGCTGGCGAGCAAGGCCTCTTCCGGGTCGTGCATGGGCGGTCTCCTCGCGGTCAACCGGCCGCTGCGCGCTGACGTTTGATCTGGTACATGTGCCCGTCGGCATGGCGCAGCAGTGTGTCGGCGTCGTTGCCATCCTCCGGGAAACAGGCCACGCCGATGCTGCAGGTGGGGGTGGCGATACCGGCGAATTCGGCGCCGAGCGGCTCGGCCATGGTCGCCAGAATCTGCGTCACCCGCTCGGCGATAAGCTCTGGCGAGGGGCAATTGGGCAGCAGCACGGTGAACTCGTCACCGCCCATCCGCGCTACCGTTTCGCCAGCGCCCACGCAGCTTTCCAGGCGCCGGGCCAGGGCGCACAGCACCCGGTCGCCCATGCTGTGCCCGTGGTTGTCGTTGATCTGCTTGAAATCATTGATATCGAGAAACAGCAGGGCCAGTGGCCGATCCTGGCGGCGGGCTGCGGCAAGGGCGGATTCCAGCTGTTCATTGAACCGGGTGCGGTTGGCCAGCCGGGTCAGCGGGTCATGGTGAGCCAGAAAGCGCAGTTCCTCTTCGGCCAGATGCAGGGCAGTCACATCCCGCGCCACGCCGATGCGCGCATCCGCCTCGTCGGACCAGCATGCCGCCCACAGGATGTGCACCACACCGCCATCCTTGCGGATATAGCGGTTGCGAAAGTCGTAGTGAGGGTGGCCGCTCATGACCCGCACGATCGAGGCGCGGGTCATCGCCAGGTCGTCAGGGTGCATGTAGTCGGTGATCGGGGTGCCGATCAGTTCGCTGGCCTGGTAGCCCAGCAACGCCTCGCAGGCATCGCTGACGAAGACGATCTGGTTGTCGCGATCGACCACGAATACCGTGTCCAGCATCAGGTGGATCAGCCTGGGGTACAACGTTTGCAGGTCTACGGGCATGGGTCAGGACGTCCGCGGCAGGGTGACCGATCATAGCCTGAATCCGGCAACCTGCGGCAAGCGCGGTTGCCGCGGGCGTAGCGCGCGACACTCAATTGCTGACCACCAGTTCTGGCCCGAGGTAGTCGTTGATCTGCTGGATGTCGTCGTCGCCCAGGCTACCGACCGACGAGGCGAGGCGCAGCCGCGACAACAGGTAGTTCAACTTCGCCTCGAACAGGTCGTGGCGGGCGTCATACAGCAGCTCCTCGGCATTGAGCACGTCCGAGTTGGTGCTGGTGCCGCCTTCCTTGAAGCCCTTGCGGGTCGAGAGCAGCGAGCGCTCGTTGGAGGCCACGGCCTTTTCCAGTGCCTGGACCCGCAAGGCGCCACTCTGCACGCCATTGAACTCGCGGGTGGTTTCCGAAATTACCTGCTGGCGGGCGGCGTCCAGCTCATCCAGGGCCTTGGAGCTGTTGGCGCCGGCCTGGCGGGTGAGGGCGCTGGTACCGCCGCCGCTGTACAGCGGAATGTTCAGCTCCAGCCCGACCGAGCTGTAATGGTTGCGCTGGTTCAGTTCGGAAATCGACTGGCTGCTGCTGGCGGTATAGCCGGCGACGAAGTCCAGGGTCGGCCAGTGCCCGGCGCGGGCGCGTTTCACTTCTTCTTCGGCCAGCTCGTAGTTGTGCCGGCGGGCGTGAATCAGCGGGCTGTCGGCCTGCGCCTTGACCAGCCAGTCCTGCAGGTTGCCCGGCAGCAGCGGCGGGGTGTTGAAGCTTGGCTGCAAGGTGGTCAGCGACTCTGGGGTTTCACCGATGAATTCCTCCAGCTTGCGGCGGGCATTGACCAGGTTGTCCCGGGCTTCGATCAGGTCGGCTTCGGCCAGGTCGCGGCGGGCAACCGACTCGTCGATGTCGGTGATGGTGCCGTCACCCAGTTCCATGCGCCGCTTGGCCGACGCCAGTTGCTCTTCGAAGGCGTTAAGCTTGGCCTTGGCCAGGGTGATGGTTTCGCTGGCCAGCAGTACGTCGAAGTAGGCTTCGGCCAGGCTTACCGCAGCGTCCTGGCTCTTGGCGTCGAACACCGCCACGCTGTACTCGGCACGTTGCTGGCCCTGGCGGTACTCGGCCATCTTCTGCTTGTTGAACAATGGCTGGCGCAGGCGCACGCTGGCGCCTTTGGAGTCGTAATCCAGGTCCCGGTCCAGGCCATACTGGCTCTGGCTGCCGTTGATCTTGTTGAAATAGCCCACGGCATTGATCTGCGGCAGCAACCCGGCCTGGCCGATGGCGCGATTCTCGCTGCCGGCTTGTTTTTCGTGCACGGCGGCCTGGTAGATCGGGCCTTGGTACTGCAACAGGTCCCAGGCTTGCTTGAGGTCCATGGCACTGGCCTGCATGGCCACCCCCCACAGGCACAGCATCAGGCACGGGCGGTTCATGTCATTGCTCCTTGAATGCAGCATCCACGCGTTCGAGCATCGGTTTGAGCAGGTAGCTGAGCAGGTTGCGTTCACCGGTCTTGATGGTGACGGTGGCCGGCATGCCGGGGCGGATGTGGTTGCTGCCGAGCAGGCCCATGCCGGCCGGGGTCACTTCCACCTGGGCCAGGTAGAACGGCTGCTTGCTTTCCTCGTCGATCAGGCGGTCGGCGGACACTGTCTTGACCCGCCCCGGGATATTCGGCGTGCGTGCATGGTTGAAGGCCGGGAAGGCAATGTCCACGTCCAGTCCAGGGACCATCTTGTCGATGGCCTGCACCGGGATCATCGCGTCGACCTGCAACGGTTGGTCGAGCGGTACCACCTCCATGATCTTCGCCCCAGGCTGGATAATGCCGCCGACCGTGGCGATGCTCAGGGCCTGGACCATGCCGTCGATCGGCGAGCGGATCACCGTGTGGGTCACCTCATAGTCCAGCGCGCGCAGGCGGTCGGCCAGGGTAGTGTTCTCCTTGGCGGTGTCGGTCAGTTGCGACTCCACTTCCTTCAGGTAGTCGTGCTGGCGCTGGAGGATACGCAGCTTGATCTCGGTGGCCTGGCTGCGGGCCCGGGCGATATTGTTGAGGTTCTCGGCCTGGCCGGCGGACAGGTCGGCGTTGTTGCGTTCCAGCTCCAGCAGGCGGTTGCGCGGCACATAACCTTCGGCCGCCAGCACGCGGGTGCCCTGCAGTTCCTGGTTGAGGAAGCCGATCTGCGAGGCGCGGGCCCCATACACCTGCTGCAGGCCCTTGAGCTGCACCGCCGTGGCGGCCAGGTTTTCCTTGAGGATGCTCAGCTCGCCGGCCAGGCCGGCGCGGCGGGTTTCCAGCAGGCGTTGTTGCAGGTCCATGGCCGCCAGCAGGCGCGGGTCGTTAGCGTAGCGCTTGAGCAGGGCGGGGTCGAAGGTAACGCTGTCACGGCCGTCGCGCTCGGCTTCCAGGCGGTTTTCCACAGTCTTGCCGACGATGTACTGGGCACTGACCGCGCCCTGTTCGGCCACTGCCCGTAGCGCGTCGAGGCGTACCACCTCCTGGTCTTTCTTCACCACATCGCCTTCGCGCACCAGGATCGCCTCGACCGTGCCGCCAGTCAGGTGCTGCACCGCCTTGCGGTTGCTGGTGACCTTGACCGTACCGGTGGCGACCACCCCGGCGTCCAGCGGCGCCAGGCCCGACCACAGCAGGAAGCCGCCAAAGCCGGCGATGACCAGCCACAGCCCCCAGCGTGCCGGTCGGCCGGCGTCCAGGTCGATCAGGTGCTGGGTTTCGGCGGGAATCAACTCGGTGTGGTGGGGCATCGGCATGAGCGGTCACTCCCGTGCTTTCACCGAAGCCAGCGGCGCCGTGCTCGCCGCCGGGATCACGCTGGCCTTGCGCAGCGCCGTGAACACTTCGTCGCGGCTGCCGAGCATTTGCACGACGCCGTCGCGCAGCATCAGCACCTTGTCGACCGCGCACAGCACGTTGGGCCGGTGGGAAATGAGGATCACGGTTGCCCCGCGTGCCTTGAGTTCGGCCAGCGCATCGACCAGAGCCTTTTCGCCAACGTCGTCGAGGTTGGCGTTGGGCTCGTCAAGCACCACCAGGTTGGGCTCGCCATAGAGCGCACGGGCCAAGGCAATGCGTTGTTTCTGGCCACCGGACAGCGGCGAGCCATCGGCTGCCAGGCGGGTGTCATAGCCCTGCGGGAAGCGCAGGATCATGTCGTGCACGCCGCTGCTGCGGGCCGCACGGATCACCGCTTCGCTGTCCACTTCGGCAAAGCGGGCAATGTTCTCGGCGATGGTGCCCTCCAGCAGCTCGACGTCCTGTGGCAGATAGCCAAGCCAGGGCCCCAGTTCGGCCTTGTTCCAGTTGAAGATGTCCGCGCCGTCCAGGCGTACCTTGCCGACCTGAGCCGGCCATACGCCGACCAGCAGGCGGGCGAGGGTGGACTTGCCCGAGGCCGATGGGCCGATGATCCCCAGGCTTTCGCCCGGAGTCAGGCTGAAGCTCACCCCACGCACGATGGGCGTGTTGCTGCCGGGTGCGCTGGCGATCACGTTTTCCACGGCCAGCATGCCCAATGGGCGTTGCAGCGGCATGCCCGCTGGCCGCTGCGGGTAGTCCTGCAGCAGCTCGTTCAACCGGCCCCAGGCCGAACGGCAACCCAGCAACTGCTTCCACGAGGCAATCACCTGTTCTACCGGGGCCAGGGCGCGGCCGGCCAGGATCGAGCAGGCGATCATCATGCCCGGGGTGATCTTGCCTTCGATCGCCAGCAGGGCGCCGGTACCGAGGATGACCGACTGCAAGGTAATGCGCACGAAACGCCCGGTGCTGCTGATCAGCGCGGCACGGTCGGACGCCAGCGTCTGCATCTGCAGGATGCGCAGGTGGCCTTGGTACCAGCGCTTGCCGATCGCCGGCAGCATGCCCATGGCCTCGATCACTTCGGCATTGCGCAGGTTGTTGTTGGCATAGCTGGCTGACGACAGGGCGGCCTGGTTGGCTTCGGCCAAGGGTTTTTGCGTGGCTTTTTCGGTGAGGTAGGCCAGGGCCACCAGGATCAGCGAGCCGATCAGCGTGACCAGCCCCAGCAGCGGATGGATCAGGTAGCTGACCAGCAGGTAGATCGGTGTCCAGGGGGCATCGAAGAAGGCGAACAGGCCGCTACCGGTAACGAACTGCCGCACCTGTGCCAGGTCATGCAGGGCCTGGGCCGGGTTGCCGCCGGCACGGCTCAGGTTGCGCTCGAAGGCGGCGCTGAAGATGCGCCGGTTGAGGTCCATGTCCAGGTAGTTGCCGACCCGGATCAGTACCCGGGTGCGAATCGTCTCCAGTGCCGACATCATCAAGTACAGGCCGATGACCAGCAAGGTGAGCATGCCCAGGGTGGTGAGGTTGCGGCTGACCAGCGCACGGTCGTACACCTGCAGCATGTAGATGGCTGGCGTCAACATCATGGCGTTGATCACGCCGCTGAAGGCACCCAGGGCGAGAAAGCTGCGGCGCAGGCTGAACAACACTTCGGCCAGTTCGGAACGGGTGCGTGGCGGCTTGTGCATCAGTGGCCCCCTTTCTCACAAAACGGGGGTTGCCGTTGCGGCGCCCCGTACAGCGGTAGTCGTGGCTTCTGGTCGGCTCGCAGGCGGGGCGCTTGAAGGGCGAATGGGTCAACGCGCCGCGTTGCTTTCATATGTTGGAGCGTAGGTTGCAGCGAAACGACCGATAATATCGATTTGCTCTAGCGATACTTTGAACCTTTTATAAGTACCGGGAAAACATCTGCTTGCAACGCATTCTCATTATTTTGCAAGGCTTTTTGACGAGATATTGACAGGGCATGCGATGACTTTGACCTGATCACGTTATACTCCGCGCCTTTTGCCAGTGCCGGAAGCCGCCCATGCGCCAGGTTTTGCTCATCGTCGATGTCCAGTCCACCTTCAGCCCGCCAGAGTGGCTGGTCGATGGCCTGCGCCGGTTATCAGCAAACATTCCCACCATTGCCTCGGTCGAACTGCACGACGAACAGGTCACGCCTTTCGAACGCCAGCTTGGCTGGCACCCGGCTGCCGAGGACGAAAACCTGGTCGAGGCCGACCGAGTTTTTGTCAAGCATGGCTATGGGCAGAGCACCGAGGCTATCGCGTACATCCGTGAGCTGGGCGTGGAGCGGGTGCTGGTGTGTGGGCTACAGACCGAGACCTGTGTACTGGCGGCTGGCTTTGCCCTGTTCGATGCCGGGTTGATGCCCACCTTGGTCACCGACATGACAGTCGGCTCCTCGCTGGATCGATCGGGCAAGCTGGGCATCGACCTGTGGAAGCATCACTTCCGCCAGGTCACCACCTCCGTCGAGGTGCTCGGCGAACTGGCCGAGCCAGGCTAGTACAGGATCATCGCTGGCCTGCGCGGGGTACAACATCAACTGTAGGAGCGGATTTATCCGCGAAGCAGGCGACACGGTGGATGACACCGGCCGAAACCGCTCCCCAGGCCGAGGAGCGGTCGCGTCAACCGGTCAGCGGTGGGCGCTTCAGGCCACGTCGACCAGTACGATCTCGCTGTCCTCGATGGCGGTCACCCGCAACACCTCCTCCTGCTCGATCGCCACGCCATCGCGCGCCTTGGCCCGCAGCCCATTGACCTCCACCAGCCCCTTGGCCGGCACCAGGTAGCCGCGACGTGCAGCATCGAAGCGGTACTCGGCGGTTTCACCCGCGCGCAGGGTGGCAGCCACCAGGCGGGCATCGGTACGGATCTGCAGGCTGTCCTCGTCACCTGCACGGCCGCTGGCCAGGGTAACGAAGCCTTCGCCTCGTTCACCTTTGGGGAACGGCCGGGTGCCCCACTGCGGTGCTTCACCGGTGCGCTCCGGCACTATCCAGATCTGGAAAATGCGCGTATCGACGTCTTCCAGGTTGTACTCGCTGTGCACGATGCCGGTACCGGCGCTCATCACCTGCACGTCACCGGCTTCGGTACGGCCCTTGTTACCCAGGCTGTCCTGGTGGCTGATCGCGCCTTCACGCACATAGGTGATGATTTCCATGTCGCGGTGCGGGTGCGGTGGGAAGCCGCTGCCGGCAGCGATCAGGTCGTCGTTCCAGACCCGCAGGTTGCCCCAGTGCATGCGCGCCGGGTCGTAGTACTCGGCGAAGGAAAAATGATGGTGGGCATCCAGCCAGCCGTGGTTGGCGTGGCCGAGGCTTTCGAAGGGTCGCAGTTGCAGCATGGTCGTGCTCCTTGAATCAGTGGAATGGGGCCATGATGCGCCAAATAAAGATCGAAAATAAGCGTAAATATCGACTTAAAACAATCAATAAAATAGATTATTAAATGTGCAGCATTCCATTCGCTTCATCGCCTAATCCACTGATCTGCAAGCATTCGCTGGCGATTTTCTGCCGATGCGGCGAACATGCTCGCTGATTTTGCTTTTCACCGGAGTGACCGTGGCCCCCGAGCAAACCCAGGCCCCAGCCGACCTTACCCCACCTGCCCAGTTACCCTGGTTTCGCCGCCTGGCGGCGCGCCTGCTGGGGCGCGGCCTGACCCGCCTGCGTGCCCAGCACCGCGACTCGTGGTTCCTCGGCCATGTCAGCGGCCAGCGCAGTGGCCATGCCGAGGGCATGCGCGAGGGCTTCGAGCGCGGCCGGGTAGAGGGCTACGAGGCCGGGCGCCAGGTACTGGTGATCCGCGATACCCGCCCCGACGTTGGCGCCGTACCGGGGCAGGACGGCAACCTGTTCGAGGACTGGCGCCTGCCATTGACTGCCGAGTTGAAAAAACGCTTCAAGGCCGATGTCGCCCAGCGCCTGCCTGCCGAGGCCCAGCCCAGTGCCGCGCAGTGGAAGCTGATCTTCAGCGATACGCCCTCCACCTGCGTGGTTGCCGGGGCCGGGGCAGGCAAGTCGACCTCGCTGGTCTTGCGCATCCTGTTGTTGCGCCATTACCTGGGCTACGAGCTGGATGCGATGACCGTGGTCACCTTCACCCGCGAGTCGCGCAAGGACTTCATCAAGCGCCTGATGCAGGTGTTCGCCCTGTGGCAGAGCGACTTGCAGGCGGCACAAGCCCGCGAGCTGGTGCGCACCTTCCATTCGCGCATCCTGCCGCTGGTGCGCAGCCTGCCGGGCTTTGCCCAGGTACGAGCGTTCGAAACGCTGGGCAACGAGATGCCCGCCGGGCGTGAAGCCGACGCCGAGAGCAACCCGTTCGACCTGCGCCTGAACGACGCCCAGCGCCAGCAACTGAACCAGTGCTACAGCGTCTTGTTGGGGACCAGCGCGCGTTTCGCCGAACTGGTTGGCCTGTTGCGCAGCGAAGCCCTGCAACTGAAGCCGCTGGACCCCAACAACCCCGAAGTGCAGAAACGCGCACAGGTGACCCAGCTGGCCGCCCAGCGTGACGAAGAACTGTGTGACGTGATCGAGGACCTGTGGTTCGCCGCCGGCGCCTGGCCGATCAAAGGTATCGAGCCCTGTCGCGAGACGGTCGAGATCCGCGGCAGCCGCTTCCATGTACATGGTCGCCTGGGCGCCGACGGGCCACTGGTCGTGCTGGGCTTCGACCCGGCAGAAAGCGCCCAGTACCAGCGCCCCGGCGCCAAGCTGGCGGTGCGCGCCGAGTGGGCGGTCAAACGTACCCTGTTGCAGGCATTCTGCGACAAGCCGCTGATCTGGCTCGACAACTATGCCATGGCCCGGCGCCTGGCCGCTTCGCTGGCCGGTGATGCGGTGGCCGGCCCCGGCTTCGAATACAAGGTCAAGGGTGAGCTGGCCCCGGCGCCGCTGCTGGACGCCTTTGTCGGCGCCGCCAACTTCATCGAGAACCTCGGCCTGGAGGTCAACCCTGCCGTGGCGGCGATGAGCTTCCCGCCAGGCGACAGCGACGCCTTGTTCTTCGAGGCCCTGGCCCTGTACTGGAAGGCCCTCGAGGCGCACCTGCTGGAGCAGTCGCCACCGGTCATGAGCTACAACCGCATGTTCGCCCTGTTCGGCGAGAACAACCCGGAGAACCTGCGGTTGCTGCCTGACCCATTGCTGCGCCCGCTGGCGCACCTGATGATCGACGAGTTCCAGGACGTGTCGCCACAGATCGTCAGCTGGCTGCGCGCCAGCCTTGCGGAGATCCGCCGGCGCGGCCCGGCCATGCACACTGGGCGCAATGCCCGGTATTCATCGCTGCTGTGCGTGGGCGACGACTGGCAGTCGATCTACGGATGGCGCGGCAGCTCGCCCAAATACTTCATGGAATTCACCAAGGCGTTCCCGTCGCCAGCCAACACACGGGTGATGCTGGTCGACAACTACCGCTGCCAGCAACAGGTGATCGATGCGGCCGAGCACCTGGTCAAGGGCACCCCGGCGATCGCTGGCAAGAAAGCCAGGGCCAGTGGCCCGGCGGCGCAGTTGCCGGGCTCGCCGGTCAAGGTGTTCGACCGTGACGAGGCCGCCTTGGGGCAAACCTTGATCGAGCACTACCAGCGTGGCGAGACGGTCATGATGTTGTACCGCAAGGGCAGCGACAGGGCGCTGATGAACGAGCACCTGCACAGCGTGCTGCAGGTCGAGGCGGCGCTGCCGGCCGAGCAACGCCGGCTGCGCCAGCTGACCTACCACAGCGCCAAGGGCTTGCAGGCCGACGCCGTGTTCATGCTGGGCGACTGTCAGTACCTGACCAGCTCGCCCTACAAGAACCAGGTGTATCGCCAGGCCGGGCTGGGCAAGCCCGGCGATGCGCAACCGTTCGATACCGCGCAGCAGGAAGAGGTGCAGCGCCTGGCCTACGTGGCGGTGACCCGTGCGGTGCAGCATTGTTACTGGCATGTCGAAGCGGCCAACGGTGAAGCCGCAGCGCTGCCGCGGGCATCCAGCCAGGTGGACGGCAGGCAGGCGTACTTCGAGGACCTGCGCGGGCAGTGAGTCGGTGACGGTTAAGTCACGGTCGGTGACGGGCCAGTGGTGGGCATGACGATGCGCCAAGGTGACACGTCGGAGCCCTGCGTGGCCCGACGCAAGGGTTGCCGCTGGCGACAGGACTCGAAGGGGCCAGCGGCGTATTCGGCCTGGTGTGGTCGTGCCAGGCTTCAAGTCAGGAAGCGTACCCATGCGTTCTTCATCGACACCCAAGGATCACCTGCTGGACCTCAACGGCATTGAAATTGCCGTACGTTGCTGGGGGCCTGAAGACGGCATCCCGGTGCTGGCCCTGCATGGCTGGCTGGACAACGCCGCCTCGTTCGAGCGCCTGGCACCGATGCTCGATGGTTGCTTCGTGGTGGCCCCCGACCTGGTCGGCCACGGCCGCTCCGATCATCGCCGCCACGACAGTGGTTATTACCTGTGGGAGCATGCCGAGGACATGCTGGCGGTGACCGAAAGCCTGGGCCTTGGGCAGTTTCATGTGCTGGCCCATGGCATGGGCAGCGGCGTGGCATCGCTGCTGGCAGCCATGACCAGCGGCATCGCCAGCATGACCTTCCTCGACGGCATGGGCGCACCGTTCACGGTGGCCGAGGATGACCGCGTCGAGCACCTGGCCCGCGCCTACCGGCTCAAGCGCATGGTCCAGCGTAGCCAGCTGCAGGGCTTCGCCGAGCCCGACCTGTGCCGTTTCGAAGATTTGGACACCGCGCTGGAGCAACGTCGCGAACGCCTGGACACCGAACTGTCGGAAGCGGCGGCGCGGCTGCTGGCGCTGCGCGACCTGCTGCAGTTGGGCGATGGTTATTGCTGGCGCCACGACCCGCGCCTGGTGCTGCCCGAACCCATGCCGCTGACCGAGCGCGAAGCCTGCGAGCTGCTCAGCCAGATCCGCTGCCCGTTGTACCTGCTGTTCGGCCGTCAGGGGGCATTCACCGGTGAGGCCTTCAGCCGGCGCCAGGCGGCCTTGCCCGGCCAGGCGAAGGTGTCGTGGCACCCGGGCGGGCACCACTTCCACCTGGATGCACCGGACCGGGCCCTGGTCGACCAGCTGCTGCGTATCCTGGCCCGCCATGAAGGCGGCGTACTGCAACGCCTGGTGAACGAATAGCGGGATATGGTGGTGGCATGCGCCCGTGGGCTATTGTGGTGGGGGGTTACCCCCTGGAAACCGACCGCCACAAGGAGCCCGGCATGCGCCCATTCGCCATCAAGCACATCGACCATCTGGTACTGCGGGTCAGCGACCTGCCGCGTAGCATTGCCTTCTACACCGAGCTGCTCGGCTGCACGGTCAGCCGCGTGCGCGAAGACCTGGGCATGGTCCACCTGGCCACCGGCACGGCGATGATCGACCTGGTCACCCTCGACGGCCCGCTGGGCCAGCCTGGCGGTGCGGCACCGGGCGCCGAGGGGCGCAACCTGCACCATTTCTGCCTGCGCATCGAGCCGTTCGACGAACCGGCACTGAGGGCGTACCTGCAAGCCGCGGGGGTGCAGGTGGCGCCGGCCGAAAAACGCTACGGCGCCGAAGGCGAAGGGCTGTCGTTGTACTGCTACGACCCGGATGGCAACCAGGTAGAGCTGAAAGGGCCCGTGCTGTAGCAGCGGCCCACAGTGGATATCCCGTCAAAGCCTATTATGCTTCAGTAACCTTGCTGCGATCCGAGGCGGCCTGCCTCGTCGTGCTTCGCATAACCAAAGCAAGCCCCCAGGGCCTGGGTGCGACGGTGAAACAGCGGATGAGGTGCTCCCGGCCTGCATAACGACAAGACGGAGGCACCCCATGGCGGTTCTCGACAGCACATCCACGGGCAGTAGTGCGCCCCAACGCGGCATCACGCGGGAGGAGCGCAAGGTCATCTTCGCCTCGTCCCTGGGCACGGTGTTCGAATGGTACGACTTCTACCTGTACGGCTCACTGGCGGCGATCATTGCCAAGCATTTCTTCGCCGGCGTCAACGAAACCACCTCGTTCATCTTTGCCCTGTTGGCCTTTGCCGCGGGCTTTGCCGTGCGCCCGTTCGGCGCCATCGTGTTCGGCCGCCTGGGCGACCTGATCGGGCGCAAGTACACCTTCCTCATCACCATCGTGATCATGGGCCTGTCCACCGCGGTGGTCGGCCTGCTACCCGGCTACGCGACCATCGGCGTCGCGGCACCGATCATCCTGATCACCCTGCGCCTGCTGCAGGGGCTGGCGCTTGGCGGCGAGTACGGCGGCGCGGCCACCTATGTGGCCGAGCACGCGCCCAAGGGCCGACGCGGCTTCTTCACCGCCTGGATCCAGACCACTGCCACCCTGGGGCTGTTCCTGTCGCTGCTGGTGATCATGGCCTGTCGTACCGCCATGGGCACCGAGGCGTTCGAGGCCTGGGGCTGGCGCGTGCCGTTCCTGCTGTCGATCCTGCTGTTGGCCATTTCGGTGTACATCCGCATGCAGCTCAACGAGTCGCCGGTGTTCATGAAGATGAAGGCCGAGGGCAAGGCGTCCAAGGCCCCGCTGACCGAGTCGTTCGCCCGCTGGGACAACCTGCGGGTGGTGATCATGGCGCTGCTGGGCGGCACTGCCGGGCAGGCGGTGGTGTGGTACACCGGGCAGTTCTATGCGTTGTTCTTCCTGTTGCAGATGCTCAAGATCGAGCCACAGACCGCCAACCTGCTGATTGCCGGCTCGCTGCTCATCGGCACGCCATTCTTCATCTTCTTCGGTAGCCTGTCCGACCGCATTGGCCGCAAGAAGATCATCATGGCCGGGTGCATCATCGCCGCGCTGACCTACTTCCCGATCTTCAAGGCCCTGACCCAGTACGGCAACCCGGACGTGTTTGTCGCTCAGGAGCAGAACCCGGTGGTAGTGGTGGCCGACCCTGGGCAGTGCGCGTTCCAGTTCGACCCGGTGGGCAAGGCCAGATTCACCAGCTCGTGCGACATTGCCAAGAGCCTGCTGGCCAAGCGGGCCATCCCCTATACCAACGAAGCGGCCGAGCCTGGCAGCGTGGCGCAGATCCGCATCGGTCAACGGGTACTGCCAAGCTTTGACGGCAGCCGCCTGGCAGCGGCCGACTTCAAGGCGCAGAGCGAGGCCTTTACCGCCACCCTGAGCGGCGCATTGAAGGAAGCGGGCTATCCGGAGAAGGCCGACCCGGCGAAGATCCATTACCCGATGGTGCTGTTGCTGCTGACCCTGCTGGTGATCTACGTGACCATGGTCTACGGGCCGATCGCGGCCTGGCTGGTAGAGCTGTTCCCGGCGCGTATCCGCTACACCTCGATGTCCCTGCCTTACCACATCGGCAACGGCTGGTTCGGCGGTTTCCTGCCGACCGTGGCGTTCGCCATGGTGGCGGCGACCGGTGATATCTACTATGGCTTGTGGTACCCGATCGTGATCGCGTTGATGACGGCGGTGCTGGGCATCTTGTTCCTGCCGGAGACCAAGGACCGGGATATCCATCACGCCTGAAGGTTGAGGCTACCCGTAGCGGCCTCTTCGCGGGCTTGCCCGCTCCCACAGGGATACCACTGTGCCTGAGGGCAGTGAGTTACCTGTGGGGGCGGGCAAGCCCGCGAAGAGGCCGGCATAGCCAACCCATCAGTCGAAATAGCCACGCAATCCAAAGGCATACCCGGTATCCACCCCGGCAGCCTCGCCCCGGCTCCAGCGCTTCTTCAGCACGAACTCGAACGCCGGCTCATAGAGCCCGTCACGCACCAGCGCGCCCGCCAGCACCTCCACGTCATACCAGCCATTGTCCAGTTCGATGATCGGGCGCCCCGGCACCTGGTAACGTGCCAGCAGGTCGCCGAGTGTCTTCGCGGTGAAGTGTTGCAGGATGCGCCAGGTGTACAGCATCAGTACACCGTGTTCGACCCGCAGCACATAGCCGTTGCGGCGGTGCTTGAGGCGGCTGCCGGGTTCACGCAAGGCCGGGGTGTGGTGGCCCAGGGTGAACACAATGCGGTAGGGCAGGTTGTCGACCCCTGCCAGCGGCAGCACGATGCCTTCGCGTACCGCCTGGTCGCCGCTGTCGCCGTGGGTGAAGGCGTGGGCCAGGTCGTCGGGCAGGTCATGTTGCAGCTTGAAGCGCTCGAGCAGCTGGATATCGCCAAGCAGAAAATAGTCGACCAGGTCGTTGAGCACTTCGCTGAATTCGTGGCGCATCTTTCTATTGTTCCTTGTGAGTGCGCTTGCGGACCCTGGCAAATGTAGCACTTCAGATTGGCTTCAGATTCGCCGCCGATACTCCCCCTCGACACCTACTTGAAGGGGGACAGCTATGACCCAGGCAGACAGCCCCAGCCTGTTTCCGCTGGCGATCGGTAGCCACGGCGACCGGCTCGCCCATTTGAGCCTGAAACTCCCGGGTGAGCCAGGGCGCGACGAGCTGGAGCAGTTCATTCACGCCCGCTTTGCCTGCGCCCACCATGCCGATGTGCAGCATTACCTGCCCGAACTGCTCGGCCTGCACGACAGCCACGGGCGCTTGATGGCCGCCGTGGGTATCCGCCTGGCCAGCACCGGCCCGACCTTTATCGAGCGTTACCTGGATGAGCCGCTGGAGGTCGCCGTGACCCGGCTGGCGGCCAACCCGGTGAGCCGTGCGCAGTTGGTCGAAGTGGGGAACCTGGCGGCGCTCAGCGCCGGCAGCGCGCGGATCATGATCATCGCCGTGACCTGGTTGCTGGCCACCCGCGGCCTGCAATGGGTGGCCTTTACCGGCGCCGCGACCCTGGTCAACAGCTTTCATCGCCTGGGCCTGGTGCCTACGGCATTGGCCATGGCCGATCCTGGTCGGCTGAATGGCGACGCCGACAGCTGGGGCAGTTACTACGCGCAGCACCCGCAAGTGTTCGTCGGCAGCATCGGCTATGGTCATGCAGCCCTGGCCCGCGGCGGTGTGTACGAACGACTGGGGTTGCCCAGCAGCGTGCCGGAGGCTGGCCATGCCGCATGAATGCCAGCTGTTCAAGGAAGTGCTGCAACTGCATGCCCGCCACCGGGGGGCGCAACCGGCGCTGCTGGGGGCTGCCGAGCGCTTCACCTATGGCCAGTTGCTGGATGAGGTCGAACAACGCCAGGCCTGGCTGAGCGCGCAGCCGCCGGGCACTTTCGTCCTGGCCCTGGAAAACGGGCCACAAGCGCTGCTCTGGGACTTGGCTGCGCTGTTCGCGGCGCGCCCCATCGTCATCCTGCCGGCGTTCTTCAGCAGTGCCCAGCGCCGCCATTGCCTGGCGCAGAGTGGCGCGGTGCTGGCGCTGGCCGACGAGGCTTTCGCAGACGATCTGCACGCCTGCGGCTTCAGTGCCGGCGAGCGCTTCTGGAGCCGCCCGCCGAGCGCGGGCGTGGACTTGCCAGCGGGCACTGCAAAGATTACCTACACCTCCGGCAGTACCGGGGCACCCAAGGGGGTCTGCCTGAGTGCCGAGGCCATGCTGCGGGTTGCGCGCGAACTCGAGGCCGCCAGCCGACCGACAGCGCCGACCAGGTACCTGGCGGTGTTGCCGCTGGCGGTACTGCTGGAAAACCTCGGCCTGTATGCGGCCCTGCTGGCCGGGGCGAGCATTGTCCTGTACCCGCAGGCGCAGCTGGGTTTGCGTGGCGCCAGCCAGGTCGACTTCAAGCAACTGCTGGGTGCCATTGCCTTGAGCGGCGCCGAGAGCCTGATCATGGTGCCACAACTGCTGCTCGGCCTGGTCACGGCCATCGAGCGTGGCCTGCTGCGGGTAGGCCCGTTGCGCTTCGTGGCGGTAGGCGGGGCACGGGTGGCGCCGAGCCTGCTGGCCCGTGCCGAGGCGGTCGGGCTACCGGTATTCGAAGGCTACGGCTTGTCCGAATGTGCCTCGGTAGTGTGCCTCAACCGCCCCGGCGCCAGGCGCCCGGGCAGTGTCGGCCGGCCGCTGCCGCATGTGCAGGTACGCATTGCCGAGGATGGCGAGGTGCAGGTGGCCGGCTCGGCGTTGCTCGGCTACCTGGGTGAGCCAGCGTTCAACGCACCCTGGTTGTCGACCGGTGATCTCGGGCACTTCGACAACGACGGTTTCCTCTACCTGGCCGGGCGCAAGAAGCACCAGTACAGCACCAGCTTCGGGCGCAACGTCAACCCCGAGTGGGTCGAGGCCGAGCTGACCCAGGGCGGGGTGATTGCCCAGGCCTTCGTCTACGGCGAAGGCCTGGCGCACAACCTGGCGCTGCTCTGGCCGCTGGACCCGCACGCCGATGACCACATGCTCGAGCAAGCCGTGCGCCAGGCCAACGCCGGGCTGCCGGACTACGCCCGGGTGCATGCCTGGCGGCGCCTGCCCGAACCGCTGAGCGCCGCCGGGCAAACCCTGACCGCCAACGGCCGGCCACGCCGCGAACAGATCCTGCGGTGTTACCACAGCTTGTTAACCGACCTTCAATGACCCACGAGGTTTTGCCATGCTTTTTTTCGATAGGCTGCAACAGCAAACCGCCGACGAGCGTACGGCATTGTTCAATGTCCCGGTCATCCGCGACGCGCTGGCCGGCAAGGCCAGCCTCGAGGCCTATGTGGCGTTTCTGACCCAGGCCTACCACCATGTGCGGCATACCGTGCCGCTGATGATGGCCTGCGGAGCGCGTTTGCCGACGCGGCTGGAGTGGCTGCGCGGCGCAGTGTGCGAGTACATCGAGGAGGAGTACGGCCATGAGCGCTGGATTCTCGATGACATCGCCGCCTGTGGTGGCGACCCGCTGCAGGTGGCGAGTAGCCGTCCGGCATTGCCGATCGAACTGATGGTGGCGTTTCTCTACGATCAGATCGCCCGTGGCAACCCGGTCGGGCTGTTCGGCATGGTCAACGTCCTCGAAGGCACCAGCATTGCCCTCGCGACCCAGGCCGCCGGGACCCTGCAGGGAAGCCTCGGCTTGCCGGACCGGGCGTTCAGCTACCTCAGTTCTCACGGCGCGCTGGACCAGGACCATATGGCCACCTACCGTGGCCTGATGAACCGCCTGGAGGACCCTGAGGATCATCAGGCAGTGATCCACGCCGCCAAAGTGGTGTATCGCCTGTACACCGCCATGTTCGAAGGGCTGCCGCATGCTGCGCAGCAGGAGGCCCAGCATGCGCCTGCCTGATTGCGTGGCGGTGCTCACCGGTGCCAGCGGTGGTATCGGCCTGGAACTGGCAGACCAGTTGTGCAGCGCCGGTGCGCGGGTGCTGGCGGTCAGCCGGCAGAAGGGCAAGCTGGCCGAGCTGATGGCACGCTACCCGCAGCAGTTGTACTGGCAGCAAGCCGATCTGCGCAGTGCCGAAGGCCGTCGCGATGTGCTGGAGGCGGCCCGGGCGCTGGGCTACTGCAACCTGCTGATCAACGCTGCCGGAGTCAACCGCTTCGCCTTGCTCGAACAGCTGGACGAAGCCGCCCTGGACGAGCTGTTCGATCTCAACGTCAAGGCCGCCATCCAGCTGACCCGCCTGTTCCTGCCGCTGCTGCGCGAGCAGCCCAGTGCGCTGGTGGTGAACGTGGGGTCGATCTATGGCTCGATCGGTTACCCCGGCTATGCCACCTACTGCGCCAGCAAGTTCGCCTTGCGCGGTTTCTCCGAGGCGCTGCGCCGCGAGCTGGCCGACACCTCGGTCAACGTGCTGTATGCGGCACCGCGCACCACCCGCACGGCGATGAACAGCAGTGCCGCGCAGGCGCTCAACCAGGCCTTGAAGGTCGGCGTCGACGACCCGCAGGACGTTGCCCGCGCGGTGCTCGACGCGGTGCAGGCCGAGCGCAGCGAACTGTATCTGGGCTGGCCGGAAAAACTCTTCGTGCGCCTCAACGGCATGTTGCCGGGCGTGGTCGACCGCGCCCTGCGCAAGCAACTGCCGCTGATTCGCCGCTACAGCACCTGGCACAACAAGGAGTCGAGCAAATGAAACGTCTGTTACTGGCCAGCCTGCTGGCCATCGCCCCATTCACCTGGGCCCTTGACCAGAATGGTACCCAGCAGCTCGCTGCCATTCAGCAGCGCTGGGCGGTGATTCGCTATGAATTGCCCGAAGCCCAGCGTGCCGGGGCGTTCGAGGCCCTGGCGGTACAGTCGGCAGCGCTGGTGCGTCAGCACCCGGGCGCGGCCGAGCCACTGATCTGGGATGGCATCGTCAACAGCAGCTGGGCGGGTGCCACAGGCGGGCTGGGGGCCCTGGGCAAGGTCAAGGCCGCCCGCGCCAGCCTGGAACAGGCCCTGGCCGCGGACCCCAAGGCGTTGCAGGGCTCGGCCTACACCAGCCTGGGCGCGCTGTATGACCAGGTGCCGGGCTGGCCGCTGAGCTTCGGCGACCAGGCCAAGGCCGAGGGCCTGCTGCGCCAGGCACTGGCGATCAACCCCGACGGTATCGACAGCAATTACTTCTGGGCTGACCACCTGTACCGGCTCAAGCGCTATGATGAAGCCCGCGCGGCCCTGCAGAAGGCCCTGCAGGCACCGCCCCGGCCAGGCCGGGAACTGGCTGACCAGGGCCGGCGCGGTGAAATCGATGCTTTACTCAAAGCGATCAAGGACAAACAGGATTGAGCATGCGCCTGCTGCTGGTGGAAGATGACGTTGCATTGGGGGAGGGGATCTGTGACGGCCTGCGCCGCGAGGGCTATACCCTCGACTGGCTGCAGGATGGCGCCAGCGCCTTGCACGCGCTGTGTCACGAGGCGTTCGACCTGGCCATCCTCGACCTGGGTTTGCCACGCCTGGATGGCATCGAGCTGTTGCGGCGCCTGCGCGCCGCCGGCAACAGCCTGCCGGTGCTGGTGTTGACTGCGCGTGATGCCACCGACGACCGTATCGCCGGGTTGGACGCCGGCGCCGATGACTACCTGGTAAAGCCCTTCGACCTCAACGAACTCAAGGCCCGCTTGCGGGCCTTGCTGCGCCGCAGCAGCGGCCGCGCGCGGTTACTCATCGAGCACGCCGGGGTGTGCCTGGACCCGGCCACCCAACAGGTGCACTACCAGGGCCAGCAGGTGGTCCTCACGCCCAAGGAATACCTGCTGTTGCACGAGCTGCTGGCGCAGCCGGGCAAGGTATTCACCCGCGAGCGCCTTACCCAGTTGCTGTATGGCTGGGATGAAGAGCCCGAGAGCAACACCCTGGAAGTGAACATCTACCATTTGCGCAAGAAGCTCTTCAACGGGCTGATCCGTACCGTGCGCGGCATCGGTTACCTGGTGGAAGGCAAGGCATGACCTCGTTGCGCCAACGCACCCTGTGGCGGGTGATGCTGCTATTGCTGCTCGGCAGCGGCCTGCTGGCGTTGTACAACTACCACGACAGCCGCCACGAAATCGCCGAGGTGTACGACGCCCATCTGGCGCAGAATGCCCGGCTGCTGCAGGGCATCATGAGCCTGCCGGTGCAGGAGCAGAGCCGTGGCGAGTTGTACCGCGCCTTCGACGAGGCGTTGAGCAAGGCCGGGCGGCACCGGGTCGGGCATCCCTACGAGAGCAAGCTGGCCTTCCAGGTATGGGCCGACGACGGCACCTTGCTGGTACATACGCCCAGTGCCCCGCAGCTGCAGCAACCGCCCCGGGCACCAGGGTTCGCCGATGTGGTAGCGGGTACGCAACGCTGGCGCAGCTTCGTCCTGCCGGTCCCGGAAAAGCGCTGGGTGATCTGGGTGGGCGAACGCAGCGACGTGCGTATCGACCTGGTCGAGCGCATCGTGCGGCATACGCTGCTGCCATTCCTGTTCGGCAGCCTGGCCCTGGCCTTGCTGGTGTGGGCGGCTATCGGCTGGGGGCTGCGGCCGCTGCAGAACATGGCCAGGGTCATCCGCGCCCGCCACGCCGACTCACTCGAACCGCTGCAACTGGTGCCACTGCCCAAGGAACTGGAACCGATGCAGGCCGCAATCAACCGCCTGCTCGGGCAGATCGGCGACCTGCTGAGCCGCGAGCATCGCTTTATTGCCGATGCCGCCCACGAGATGCGCACGCCGTTGGCGGTCCTGCGCCTGCATGCGCAGAACGCCCTCAATGCAGCCAGCAGTGCCGAGCGGGACAAGGCGCTGGGCTTCCTCATGGGCGGTGTCGACCGCCTTGCCCGGGTGGTCAACCAGCTGTTGACCCTGGCCCGCCTGGAGCCGCGACCCGGTCGGCGTGACTGGCCGCAGGTCGACCTGCAGGCGCTGGTTGCCGAGACCCTGGCCGACCTGACCCCGTGGATACTGGAACGTGGGCTCGAGCCGTCGCTGGATATCGCGGCTGGCGACTACCAGCTGCATACCGACGCCGGTGCGCTGGGCATCGCCTTGCAGAACCTGGTGACCAATGCCGTCGATCATTCCCCGCCGGGCGGGCGCATCACCGTGACCCTGCAACGTGAAGGGCAGGCGCTATTGGTCAGCGTCGACGACGAAGGGCCAGGCATCGCCGTGGCCGACCAACAGCGCGTGTTCGAGCGTTTCTACAGCAAGGGCTCGGCCAATGGCGCCGGCCTGGGGCTGTCGATCGTCAGTACCATCATGACGCGTCTGGGCGGCAGCGTGCAGTTGCGCAACCAGCTGCCGCACGGGCTGCGTGCGACCCTGCGGCTGCCGGTAGCGCCTGGCTAGCCGCTAGTGCTTCTGGGCAATCTGGATCAGGTTGCCGCAGGTGTCATCGAACACCGCCACGGTCACCGGCCCCACGGCGGTAGGTGGCTGGGTGAACTGCACACCCGCTGCACACAGCCGGGTGTACTCGGCCTGGATGTCGCGCACGCCGAACGAGGTGGCAGGGATACCGTCCTGCTTGAGCGCCGCCTTGTAGGCCTTGGCAGCCGGGTGCGCGTCGGGTTCCAGCAGCAGTTCGACGCCGTTGGGGTCGTTGGGGGAGGTAAGGGTCAGCCAGCGGTGCCGGCCCATGGGGATGTCGTGCTTGGGTTCGAAGCCGAGTACGTAGTGATAGAAGGCCAAGGCCTTGGCCTGGTCGTCGACAAGAATGCTGGTGACCACGATCTTCATAGACACACACCGTATGCTTGGGGCCGATGAATACCAGTAAAGACGGTTGAGGGTAATTGACCAGTGGCGCCCTTACCAAAAACCTGTTCAAGCCATAGGTAAATCCTTCACCTCCCGGCCCCCACGTGGCGGCTGCCGAGGGTAAAGTGGCAAGCATGATTCCAGCGCCCGGAGCGGCGCCAGCGAGGTGCCCGTGGCTGCCTATACCCTGCGACAACTCAAGTACTTCGTCACCACTGTGGAGGCCGGCAGTGTCGCCGAGGCTTCGCGCCAGCTGTACATCGCCCAGCCGTCCATCTCCACGGCGATCAAGAGCCTGGAGGAGAGCTTCGGCGTGCAGCTGTTCATCCGCCACCACGCCCAGGGCGTGTCGCTGACGCCCAGTGGCAAACGCTTTTACGCCAAGACCAAGTCGCTGCTGCAGATGGCCCACGAGTTCGAGCAAAACGCCCTGGCCGATAACGACACCGTGGCCGGGCAGATTGACATCGGCTGTTTCGAAACCGTGGCCCCGCTGTACCTGCCGCGGCTGATTGCCGGCTTTCGCCAACGCTACCCGGGGGTGGACATCCGCTTGCGCGATGGCGAACAGCAGGACCTGATCCAGGGCCTGACTGCCGGCACCTTCGACCTGGCATTTCTCTACGATCACGACCTGGACGGCACCATCGAAGCCGAACCGCTGATGCCAGCGCAGAAGCCCTATGTGCTGCTGCCCGAGCAGCACCGCTTTGCCGGCCAGGCCCAGGTGTCGCTGCGCGACCTGTGCCCCGAGCCGATGATCCTGCTGGACGTGGCCCCGAGCCGCACCTACTTCGTCAGCCTGTTCAACGAAATGGGCCTGACGCCGAACATCGTCTTCAGCTCGCCATCGATCGAGATGGTGCGCGGCATGGTTGGGCAGGGCTTCGGTTTTTCCTTGCTGGTGACGCGCCCGCATTCGCCGTACACCTACGACGGCCAGCGCCTGGTGATGGTGGATATTGCCGAGCCGGTCGCGTTGTCCGGGCTGGCGGCGGCATGGTTGAAACGGGTGCACCTGACCAAGCCGGCTCAGTTGTTCGTCGAATTCTGCCGGGAACAGCTGGCGACATTCTGACCCGGGCGCGCCATGCCGGCTATTGCCGGGGCAGGGCATGCCGGCTGCTCAGGGGTTGACCTGATAGCCGCGCCCCTGCAGGCAACCGGCGTAGGCACTGGCATGGGCCTGCGCCTGCGCTTCGTCCTGGCCACGGCGGTCCTGGCGGCGCTCCTGGCGCTGGCGCATGCCGCCGACGGCGGCACCGGCGGCAGCCACCTCGCCGGCACGGTTCTGCCGGTACGCCTGCTTGGCATCGTCACTGGCCCGGTCATACAGCGCGTCATGCTGGTTACCGCGCACCTGTGCGCCCGCCGCACCGGCAACCGCGCCGGCGGCGGCACCACGCACGCGGCCACCGACATGCGGGTCGTTGGACGTCGCGGCGCTGTTCGCGGCATTGGTCGCCACGGTATTGCAGTCGTTGATATCCAGTTGCATCTGCTGGCTGCTCTGGCCCTTGAGCGGCACCACCGACTGCGCCAGGGCGGCCGGGGCCGCGCACAGCAGCACCACCAGGTAACTCCACGTCGACCTACGCATGCTACACCTCCAGCGGGCGGGATCCCGACTCTCAGAATAGTTCGCCCTGGCCGAGCGGATGGCAGTTTTGCCCAGATGGGCTAAACCGGATATCAAGCGTTGTTCGCCGGCGCATCTCGGCCTGAACCGGGCCAATTGTGGAAGCACCATGAGCCAGACCCAGCACCTGATCATCTGCGAATACTGCGACTCGGTGTACTACCGGGCGCCGCTGCTAAAGCATCAGCGTGCCCTGTGCCAGCGCTGTGGCGGCGTGCTGTACCGGTACACCTCGCTGACCGTGCAGCAACGGCTGGCACTGAGCGTGACGGGCGGCATCCTGCTGGTGTTCGCCAATTTCTACCCGGTGATGACCATCGGCATGCAGGGGCTGACCCATTCGGCGACATTGTGGGACTCGGTGCAGATCCTCAGCCACGGCAGCATCACCTTTATCGCCCTGGTCATGGCCTTGTCCATCATCGTCGCGCCGGTGCTGCAGATCGGGCTGTTGTGCTGGTTGCTGGGTTTTGCCCTGGCTGGCCAGCGTGCGCCGGGTTTTGCCGTGTGCATGCGCAGCCTGGAAGGCCTGCGGCCCTGGAGCATGCTGGAGGTCTGCCTGCTGGGGGCGCTGGTGGCGGTGATCAAGCTGGCCGGCTTGCTCGAAGTGATCCCCGGCATCGGCCTGTTGGCCCTGGCTGCGCTGAGCATGCTGATCATTCATGTCGCCGGCAAGGACATCCGCGACCTGTGGGAACAGCCATGAACACCCCGGCCAGCGCCGATGACCTGGGCTTGTGCCTGTGCCATGGCTGTGGCCAGGCCTGCCCGCTGGGCAGTGGCGCCCACACCTGCAGCCGCTGCGGTGCGCCCATTCACCGGCGCAAGACCAACGCCATCAGCCGCGGCTGGGCCTTTCTGCTGGCCGCGCTGATTTTCTATATCCCCGCCAACCTGCTGCCCGTGATGCACACCGAGATGCTCGGCAGCGGCAGCGAAAGCACCATTGGCGGTGGGGTACTGGAGTTCTGGGAGGCCGGGGCCTGGGACATCGCCCTGATCATCTTCATCGCCAGCGTCGGTGTGCCGGCCATCAAGTTCTTCTCGCTCGGCCTGTTGCTGTACACCGCCCAGCGCGGTTCTACCTGGGCCTGCCGGCAACGCTCGCAGCTGTACCGCTTCGTCGAGTTGATCGGTTACTGGTCGATGCTCGATGTGATGGTGGTAGCACTGGTGGCGGCGTTGGTGCAGCTGCGTGGCTTGGGCACCATCGAGCCGCGGGTGGGCATCCTGTTCTTCGGCATGGTGGTGGTGCTTACCATGTTGTCTGCGATGAGCTTCGATCCACGCCTGATCTGGGATCGCCATGCCAACGAGGGGAGGCCGCATTGATGGGGCAGCAGACTGACAACCACGATGGCGCCGGGCAGGTCGAGGTACGCACCCGGCGCTGGAACGTGTCGCTGGTATGGATCGTGCCGATCGTGGCGATCCTGATCGGCGCCTCGCTGGTAGTGCGTAACTGGATGCAGCAGGGCCCGGTCATTGCCATTGCCTTCCACACCGGGGAGGGGCTGGTGGCCCACAAGACCCAGGTCAAGTACCGCAGCGTGGTGATTGGTGAAGTCACCACGGTGGAGTTGGCCGACGACAAGAAGAGCGTGGTCGCCAAGGTGCAGTTGTCCAACGATGCCCGCGCCTTCGCCACCCAGGGGGCGCGCTTCTGGGTGGTGCGGCCACGCATCGGGGTCGGCGGCGTTTCCGGGGTGGATACACTGTTTTCGGGCAGTTTCATCGGCGCGGATGCCGGCGAGTCCAAGGTGCCGGAGAAGTCGTTTGTCGGCCTGGAACTGCCACCGCCGATTACCTATGACGAAAAAGGCAAGCGCTTTGTACTCACCGCCAGCGACCTCGGCTCGCTGGATGTCGGCTCGTCGATCTACTACCGCAAGATCCCGGTGGGCGAGGTGGTGTCGTTTGCCCTGCAGGGCGATGGCAAGGGCGTGGAGATCGGCGTGTTCGTACAGGCTCCCTACGACAGCTTCGTCACCGCCGATACGCGTTTCTGGAATGCCAGTGGGGTCGACATGCAGATCGGTGCCAACGGCCTCAAGGTCGATACCGAGTCACTGTCGTCCATCCTGGTGGGCGGGCTGGCCTTTGGCTCGCCCGACTTCGCCCCGCAAGCCGATCCCGCTGCCGACCAGGCGCGCTTCCAGCTGTTTGCCGACCGGGATACCGCTCTGGCACCGCCCAGTGGCCAGGCGCAGTACCTGCAGTTGCGCTTCGACCAGGCCATGCGCGGCCTGTCGGTGGGCGCGCCGGTGGAGTTCAAGGGCGTGGAATTTGGCCGGGTGACCTCCATCAAGCTCGATTACGATGCTACCCGGCAGGCGTTTCCGGTAGTGGTCGATGCGGTGATCTACCCGCAGCGGCTGGGGCCGGTGCACCGCAAGATGCTCGCTGCGTTCAAGCATAGCGAGGGTGACATGGACGGCGCCCGGCGCCTGATTGGCACCTTCGTCGAGCATGGGCTGCGGGCCCAGGCCCGCAGTGGCAACCTGATCACCGGGCAGATGTTCATTTCCCTGGACTTCTACCCGGACGCGCCCAAGGTCGCGTTCGACAGGACGGCCGACCCGATCACCATTCCCACGCTGCCCGGCAGCCTGGAACAGTTGCAGGAACAGCTGCAACGGGTGGTCGAGCGCATCAGCAAACTGCCCTTGGAGAGCATCGCCAGCAACCTCGATGGCAGCCTGCGTGAGCTGCGTGCCAGCCTCAAGCAGTTCAATGGCCAGACATTGCCGGAGGTGCAAGTGGCGCTGGACGAGATGCACAAGACCCTGCGCACGGCCAACTCGGCGATTGCCGAAGACTCGCCGCAGCGCGAGCGGATGGGGGAGACCCTGGACGAACTGGAACGCATGTCGCGTTCGCTGCGTGACCTTGCCGATTACCTGGGCCGCCACCCCGAATCGCTGATTCGCGGTCGGCCGAAGGCGGCCGGGGCCGCAGGCCTGGAACCCTGAGGAGAACGCCGATGCAACGACTGCGCAATGTATGTGGGGCCGGGCTGCTGGCACTGCTGTGGGGCTGCAGCACGCCAAACAACTATCACACCTTGGTGCCCAGCGAGCCGCCGCGTGACGGCGGCCAACGCATCCAGGTGGCCAGGGTGGCAGTGCCGCCGCAGGTGGACCGCCCGCAATTGGTGGTACGGCAAGGGCAGAGCGGCCTGGCCATTCTCGAGACGGAGTGGTGGGGGGCCAACCTGGTGGACGAATTCCGCAGTGCCCTGCAAGACCAGCTGGGTGGGCCGGTGGGTAGCAGCAAGACGCTGCTGCGCGTGGACGTGCAGCGCTTCGACATGGTGCCGGGGCGCTACGCCTCGCTGGAAGCCTTGTGGCGTCTGAGCCAGCCGGGGCGGGCCGAACTGACCTGCCGCACCTCGCTGCAAACGCCAGCGGACAACAGCATCGCCAGCCTGGTCAATGCCCACCAGGCCAACCTGCGCAAGCTGGCCGAGGCCGTGCGAAGCAGCGCCCGCCAGGGGCGTTGTAGCCAGCCGGCCTGACTGAAGCGAGGTTGAGCTTGTGCAGGCTTCTGTTTTGCTCAAGATCTAGCGGCTTGCCCGATTGTGTGGGAGCGGGCATGCCCGCGAACACCGGCACAGCCGGTGCCATCTAACGTGCCGCCTGCTTCGCGGATAAATCCGCTCCTACAGGGGCTGCGTTAGCCGGTACAGGCGTGGCCTTGTGTCGCGAAAGGGCGCAATTACCCACCGTCAGTCCGGGCCTGCACCGTTCTGCGCCTGGCTGTTGCTGACCGTCTGCTGCACCCGCTCGGCCTTGTCCTGCGGCAGGCGGTCGAACTCGCGCAGGCCATCCTTGCGGTACGGGTCGCCAATCCAGCGCGGTGCCACCACGAACTGCGGGCTCACCAGGCTCTTCGCCGGCTCGTAGCGGTCGTAGCTCAACCCGGCGAGGTCGGACAGGGTGTGAATCAGGTGCGAGCTGCTGTAAGGGCGGTCGGCCATCGCCTGCAAGTCGCGCGGGTGCTCGGCACGCCAGCTTGGCGAGGTCCACAGCAGGAACGGGATGGTATACATCGGCCGGGTCGGCGCGCCTTCATTACGCCCCAGGCGGTCGTGGTTGCCGGAGCTGTACACGTCCTCGCCATGGTCGGACAGGTACAGCAGGAAGCCATTGGGGGTGGTGGCCGAATAACGCTTGATCAGGCTCGAGACCACGTAGTCGTTGTAGCGCACCGCATTGTCGTAGAAATTGTAGGTTTCCACCTGCTCGGGCGTCAGCACGCCGGGCGCGCCCTGGCGGTCGGTGAAGTGCGCGTAGTCATCCGGGTAGCGGTAGCGATAGTCCATGTGCGTACCCAGCAGGTGCACGATGATGAACTTGTTCGGCGCCGGGTCTTGCAGGGCCTTCTCGAACGGTGCCAGCACCACGTCATCGTACTGGCTGGCATTCTGGTTACGCTGGTTGTTCAGGTAGACCGGCGCGTCCGTCTGCTGCGAGAAGGTGGTCAGCATGGTATTGCGCTTGGTCATGGTCTGCTGGTTGGTGATCCAGAAGGTCTTGTAGCCGGCCTGCTTCAACAGGTTGATCAGCGACGGATCGGTGAGGAAGCGGTCCGGGTTCTGCTCATCGCCGAAGGTGAGGATCTGCTGCATCACTTCGATGGTGTACGGGCGTGGCGACACCACGTTGCGGAACACCGTCAGGCCCTCGTCACTGGCAGCCAGCGCATCGAGGTTGGGCGTGGTGTCACGGTTGTAGCCGTACAGGTGCATGTGCTCGCGGGTGGTCGATTCACCCAGCACCAGCACCAGTGTGCGTGGCGCTGCACCACTGCTGTCCTGCAGGTTTTGCAGGGGCGGCAGCGCGGCGTTCTGGGCCAGTAACTGCTGCATGTTGTCCAGTTGCTGGCGGTACTGGCGGTAGCCGACCAGCAGCTGCCAGGGCACGGCCGGCTCCATGCGCTGCTGGACCTTTTCTGCCGCGTCGGCAAAGCTGCGTTGCTGGGTGACCATCTGTTTGTAGAACGGATACACCAGGTTGGCCAGCAGCAACAGGGCGACCACTGGCAGGCGGCTGCGCAGCGGCAGGCGTACCGGGCGCACGCGCTTCCACAGCAATACGGCGACCAGCGTGTACAGCAGCAGTGCCAGGCCAAGCCAGGCGCTGAAGTACTGGCTGAAGTACTCACCGGCCTCGGCGGTGTTGGACTCGAACATCACGAAGATCACGCTTTGCGAGAACTCCTGGCGATAGATGCCGAAGTAGCTCAAACCTACCAGCGACGCGGCCCACAGAACCAGGCCGATGACCGCGGCCGTGGCGCGGGTGAAGCGCGGCAGCAGCAACACCGGGGCCAGCCACAGGCTGCTGAGGAACAGGGCGTCGCGGAAACCGGCGAAACCGGTGGTGCCGCTGAACAGCAGCAGCGCCTGGGTCACGCCCGAGAAGTACCAGAAGAACAGCAGGAGCCAGCCCAGGCCGGCCCAGTCCACGCGCTTGGGCGAAGAAGGGGATGGAGTGTGTGACACGTTTGCCTCGTCGTACCTTGGCGGCCAGCGGATCTGTGCGGCGCCGGAAAGGGCGTGACGCTAATCTGCCGGGTGTGAAAATAACGTCAACGAGGTGTTGGCCCAGGCAAGGTATGATGCATCCAGCCAAACCGCACTGACAGGTCGAACGAGAATGAACCGTCGCAAGAAGATCAAGCAGCTATTGCAGGCGCATGCCAAGAAGGCCAGCGCGAAACTGGCGCCGCGCAAGCCAAAGTACATTTGCAAGGCGGACCGCCTGAAGATGGAAGCCGAGGCGGCGGCGGATACCGCCAGCTGACCAACCAGCGCAGCCGTCAAGGCCGCGCCAGTTGCCACGTATCAACGGCGGTAGTAACGATAATCGTCATGGTAGCGCTGGTGCATGGCCCGCTCATGGCGGCGCTCCCAGTCACGCCGGCGTTCCCAGTCGCGGCGATATTCCCAGTCGCGCCGGCGCTCCCAGTCACGTCGGGCCTGCTCGCGGCGCCACTGTTCGCGGCGCCAGTCGCTTCTGTGGTCATGCCAGCGGTCGTCACCGTGGGCGAGCAGCGTGGCGGGCTGCTCATCGGCCACGCTGGCCAACTTCGCCCAGGGGTTGCCGGCAGGCTGCAGGGGTGATTGCACCGCCGGGGCAGCCGCTACGGACGGTTTCATGGGGGTTGCCGATGCCGTGCCCATCGCCGCCAACGAGAACAGGCCGAGCAGCATCAACCTTGCGACATGTATTTTCATGAGCGAAGCCAACCTCTGAGAACAATTGAGCCATCTGGCCAGCAGGTGGTTGGCGATTCTGTCTCGCGTCCCGCTACCTTTCTGTGCCTCCCACATAGACCGGCAAACGGGAAAAAGTTCGCTGTGGCAACAACTTGTACAACTTTTGAAACAACCCGCTTACGGCTGTCGCATCAGGCAAACTCCGCTCGCAGATGCGCCTGATAGCTGCCGAACGCGGCAATCACGCCAGCGACCACTTCGGCTTCTTGCTGCGCATCCAGCGATAAGCCGTCCAGCCTGGCGACGAACTGGCGCCAGGGCAGCGCCCGGCCCTGTGGAGGCGGCGCCAGGTGGCAGGCGCCCAGGCCGGCGTCCAGCCCCAGGCGCTGGGCCTGCCTGAGCAGAAACGCAGCGCCAAGGTTCGACCCCTCGCTGCAGTACAGCCAGCCCAGGGCCTGGGCCGGGCTGGCACACACCTGCGCGGGGGGTGCAGGCACTGCCAGGCCCAACGCGCCCAGGTCGTGCTCGACCGCGGCAGCGCGCGACAGCTGCGCCAGCCCAGGCAACAGCAGATTGAGTTGTTCATCGCGGTATAACGCCAGCAGGCTGCCATGAAAGCGATGCTGTACCTGCAGGAAGCGAGCGTAGCGTGCGCGGCTCTCGAACGGCCTGGCGGCCATCACCCGTTGGTCGACATCGTCGTGGGCCTGGCTGCTGGCAGCCTTCAAGCGTTTGCAACGGCCGGGTTCGGCGAGCGATAGCGGCACTGAGGCCATCGGCGTATCCATAGCGAGTGGGCAATGCGCCATGATGCTTGTCCCCTTGGCTCTCAGCAAGCGCCACGCAATGGGTTTGAGAAAGCTGCCTGTCCAGCTGGCCAGTCATTTACCATGACGGCCGCTTTGCCAATCACCGTCAAGGAAACCCGCCATGAGCACTCCGCAGTTCCGCACCCCAACCGCCGCAGACGCCGAGCGTTGCTACGCCATCGAAATCGGCGCCTATGAAGGGGATGAAGCGGCCACACTGGAGAAGATCCGTACCCGTATCGCGCAATACCCGCAAGGATTCCTGGTGCTGGAGCAGGCGGGAGAGATCGTCGGTTTCATCAATAGCGGCTGCGCCTACCAGGTGGAGATGGCCGATGAAACCTTCAAGGAGCTGGTCGGGCACGACCCGCAAGCGCCGAATGTGGTGATCATGTCGGTGGTGGTCGACCCGGCGCACCAGGGCCAAGGCTACGCCAGGCGCCTGATGGAGGAGTTCGTCAGGCGCATGAAGGCCGCGGGCAAGCAGACCATCCACCTGATGTGCAAGCAGCAGCATGTGCCGCTGTACCAGAAGATGGGTTACCAGTACGTGCAGCCATCGCCGTCGGAGCACGGTGGCATGGCCTGGCATGAGATGGTCATGGCCCTCTGAGCCGCCGCAGCGGGTGCGGCCAGGGCCACGACAGGGCTGCCTGGCAGCCCGTCGCGACACCAGGCCAGCCTTGTTATCCGCCGCTGACCAGTTGCTGGGCCAACTGGTTATGGCGCTCGAGGACCCGTGGCAGGTCGACGGTGAGCAATTGGCCGTCCTGCACCACCACGCGACCATTGATCACGCTGGTATGCACCTGGGTCGGGGTGCAGAACACCAGCGCCGCCAGCGGGTCGTGATGGCCACCGGCATAAGCCACGTGGCCCAGGTCGAAGGCGACGAAGTCGGCGACCATGCCGGGGGCGAGGGCGCCGATGTCGTTGCGGTTCAGCACCTTGGCACCGCCGAGGGTGGCGATTTCCAGCGCTTCGCGCGCGGTCATCGCGTCGGGGCCGAAACCGACCCGTTGCAGCAGCAAGGCCTGGCGCACTTCGCCGATCATGCTGGCGCCGTCGTTGGACGCCGAACCGTCCACCCCCAGGCCTACCGGCACGCCATGGTCGCGCATCTTGCGTACCGGGGCGATGCCCGAGGCCAGGCGCATGTTCGAGCATGGGCAGTGGGCTACACCGGTGCCGGTGCGGGCGAACAGTTCGATGCCGTGCTGGTCCAGTTGCACACAATGGGCATGCCACACATCGTGGCCGACCCAGCCGAGGTCTTCGGCGTATTCGGCCGGGGTCATGCCGAACTTCTCGCGGCTGTAGGCAATGTCGTTGAGGTTTTCGGCCAGGTGCGTGTGCAACGACACGCCGTACTGGCGCGCCAGCACCGCCGCTTCGCGCATCAGGTCGCGGCTGACCGAGAACGGCGAGCACGGCGCCACCACGATGCGGCGCATCGCGCCGTGGCTGGCATCGTGGTAGTCCTCGATCAGGCGCTGGGACTCCTTGAGGATGTCGGCCTCCTTCTCCACCACGGCGTCAGGCGGCAGGCCGCCCTGGCTGCGGCCCACGCTCATGCTGCCGCGGGCCGCGTGGAAGCGCATGCCGATCTCGTCGGCGGCGTGGATGCTGTCGTCGAGCTTGCAGCCGTTGGGGTAGATGTACAGGTGGTCGCTGGAGGTGGTGCAGCCGGACAGGATCAGTTCCGCCATGGCGGTCTGGGTCGACACCGCGATCATCTCGGGAGTCAGGCGCGCCCAGATCGGGTACAGGTTGGTCAGCCAGTTGAACAGTTCGCCGTCCTGGGCCGCCGGCACCACGCGGGTGAGGCTCTGGTACATGTGGTGGTGGGTGTTGACCAGGCCAGGGATGACCACTTTGCCGGCCATGTCCAGCACCATGTCGGCGTGTGCGGGGAGGGTGTCGCTGGGGCCGACCTGGCGGATCAGGTTGTCTTCGATGTATAGGCCGCCGTTGCTGATCTCGCGGCGTTCGCCGTCCATGGTGACCAGCAGGGCGGCGTTTTTTACCAATAGTGTCTTGGGCATAGCATGTGCCTGCGCAATACCCAGCGACGATTGTCGCTGTCGTAGGCGCCGCAACATGTAAGCAGAGTCTTGCGAAATTGTATACACCTCACTGCCCGAGCCCTGCGCGGCCTGTTTGCAAGCGGGTTCAGCGGAAGCAGGCGGCCCCGCCTGACACCGGTGGTGCCGGTGTCGGCGGGTGAACCCGCCCCCACAGGCACCGTGCAAGCGTGTCGTCACTCGGCCATCTGCAGCTCCGGCAGCTTCACCCGGAACGCCCGGGTGAGCCCGAGCAGTACCATCAGGCCTACGCCCATCCAGCACAGGCCGATGGTGAATGACAGGCGGGTCAGGCTGCTCCACAGCCACAACGTGCTGAGAAAGCCAAGGCCAGGTACCACGCCATACAGCAGGTAGTTGCGGGCCCCGCGCAGGCGGTGGTCGACCAGGTAGTGCTTGACCACTGCCAGGTTCACCGCGGAGAAGGCGAACAACGCGCCAAAGCTGATCATGTTGGCCACGGTGTCGAGGGTGATCACCAGGGCGACCAGCGACAGCAGGCTGACCAGCACGATGGCCACGGCCGGTACGCGCTTTTTCGTCACCAGCTGGCCGAATGCCCGGGGCAGTGCACCGTCGCGGCCCATGGCGAACAGCACCCGCGACACGCTGGCCTGGGACACCATGGCCGAGGCGAAGCAACCGGCCACGTAGGTGGCGGTAAAGGCAGTCACCAGCAGCTCACCGCCCACCCGCCGCATCACGTCCACCGAGGCCGAATCGGGGTCGGCGAAGCTGCCCCAGTCGGGGAACACCATCTGCGCGCAGTACGACACCACCAGGAACAGCAGGCCACCGATCAGCGACACCGCCAGAATGGCCATGGGAATGCGGTAGGTCGGGTTGCTGGTTTCCTCGGCCATGGTCGACACCGCATCGAAGCCGAGGAACGACAGGCACAGCACGGCGGCGCCGGTCATGATCAGTGGCACGCTGAAACCCTCGTGGTGGAAGGGCGCCAGCAGCGATGACGGTTCGGCCTGGCTGCCGAGGTTGCGTATCGACAGGGCGACGAACACGACGATGAACACCAGTTGCAGTACCACCAGAAGCCAGTTGACCCGGGTGATGGACTCGATGCCGACCAGGTTGAGGAAGGTCACCAGGGCAATCGAGCCCAGCACCCACACCCAGGCGGGAATGGCCGGAAAGTATTCCGCCATGTAGATGCCGATCAGCAGGTAGCTGAGCAACGGCAGGAAGATGTAGTCGAGCAGCAGCGTCCAGCCGGTAATGAAGCCGATGTGGCTGCCGAACGCCTTGCGCGTGTAGGTATACACCGACCCGGAATACGGGTGGGCCTGGACCATGCGCCCATAGCTGTAGGCGGTCAGCAGCATGGCGGCGAGGGTCAGCAGGTAGGCGGTGGGCAGGTGCCCCTTGGTCATCTGGGTCACCAACCCGTAGGTGGTGAACACGGCCAGCGGCACCATGTAGGCCAGGCCGAACAGGATCAGGGCGGTCATGCCCATGGATGTGCGGAAGCGCCCGGTGGGGGCAGGGGACGTGGCATGCGCGGCGGGGGAATGGGCTGTACTTGTTGTTGTATGCATTGCTAGCTCCTGGAAAGGGATGCAGGACACCGCAGCAGGCGAGGGGGCTCGCTGCCGGTGGGCGTTGTGCAAGGAGGTCGAGCGCGGGGCTCGCAGCGTGGGGCGGATTGATGCTCCCACACCCCGCTGGTACCCGGAATCACCCTTTGGGGTGAGCCGGACGAGGCGCGCAGGGGCTCACCCCAAAGGGTGATTCCGATGCCGGCGGCGCCATGGGAGTATCTGGCCAACAACGCACCGCACTGTGGCGGTGCCCTACTCGATATGGCAGGCCTACCGTGACCCATCGATTGCTTACACAACAGTGGTTCGAGCACCAGGCCAAGGTCACCGAGGCCATCGGCCGCCCGGGCTTTGCTGCCAGCCTGTTCGCCGCACTGGGCGTGATCCATCCGATCCAGGCGACCACGGTGTATCTCTACCCGCACCACGGCATGCCCAGCGCACTGTTCGAGCAGGACGACAACGCGCCCTGGCAGCCTGAAGGCAATGTCAGCCGCTACCTGTCGGGCTTCTACCTGCTCGACCCGTTCTACGGTGCTTGCGTGGAGCAGGTCGAGTCTGGCTGCTATGGCCTGTTCGAAGTGGCGCCGGACCATTTCGAGGTGAGCGAGTACTACCAGTCGTTCTACCGCCATTCGCACCTGCAGGATGAACTGAACTACATCCTGCAGTTGCTGCCCGGGCACAGCCTGGCCGTGTCGCTGGCGTTCACCGACAAGCTCGATGGGCACAGCCGCGCGCTGTTCGGCTGCATCACGCCCTGGGTGCTGGCGGTGCTCGGCAGGCACTTCGCCGGGCTCGACAGCCGTGCCGGGCGCTTCGAGAACGTGCTCGAGCAGCGCATACATGCGGCCCTGAACAATTTCGGCAGCTCATTGCTCACCGAGCGCGAGTGCCGTATCGCGCAGCTGATCCTGCGTGGCCACTCCACCCGGTCGCTGGCCGAGCGCCTGGGCGTGTCGGAAGACACCATCAAGTCGCACCGCAAGAACGTCTACGCCAAGCTCGACATCGGCACCCAGTCCGAGCTGTTCTCCCTGTTCATCGACGCGCTGGCCAATGCCCAGGGCGTGCTGGGCAAGGACCCGCTGGAAAGCTACATGGGCAAGCTGCGCTGAGCGCCGGCAGCCCTGCACCCCCACCGCAAAGGAAAACCAACAATGAATGCGCCTTTCGCCCCGCAACGCCAGACCCGCGACTACCAGGCTTCCGACGCCGCGCACCACATCCATGCCTTCCTCGACCAGAAGGCGCTGAACGCCGAAGGGCCGCGGGTGATCGTCGGCGGTGAACGCCTGCACCTGTGGGACAGCGAGGGCAAGCGCTACCTCGACGGCATGTCCGGCCTGTGGTGCACCCAGCTCGGCTATGGCCGCCGCGACCTGACCGCCGCCGCTGCCACGCAGATGGACCAGCTGGCCTACTACAACATGTTCTTCCACACCACCCACCCGGCGGTGATCGAACTGTCCGAGCTGTTGTTCAGCCTGCTGCCGGCGCATTACAGCCACGCGATCTACACCAACTCCGGCTCCGAGGCCAACGAAGTGCTGATCCGCACCGTGCGCCGCTACTGGCAGGTGGTCGGCCAGCCGGCCAAGAAGATCATGATCGGCCGCTGGAACGGCTACCACGGCTCGACGCTGGCCGCCACGGCGTTGGGCGGCATGAAGTTCATGCACGAAATGGGCGGGCTGATCCCGGATGTGGCGCACATCGACGAACCGTACTGGTACGCCGAGGGCGGCGACCTGAGCCCGGCCGAGTTCGGCCGCCGCTGTGCCCTGCAACTGGAAGAAAAGATCCTCGAACTGGGTGCCGAGAACGTTGCCGGTTTCATCGCCGAACCGTTCCAGGGCGCCGGCGGCATGATTTTCCCGCCGGAAAGCTACTGGCCCGAGATCCAGCGTATCTGTCGCCAGTACGATGTGCTGCTGTGCGCTGATGAAGTGATCGGCGGCTTTGGCCGCACCGGAGAATGGTTTGCCCATGAATATTTCGGCTTCCAGCCCGACACCCTGTCGATCGCCAAGGGCCTGACCAGTGGCTACGTGCCCATGGGTGGCCTGGTGCTGAGCAAGCGCATTGCCGAGGCGTTGGTGGAGCGGGGCGGGGTGTTTGCCCACGGCCTGACCTATTCCGGCCATCCGGTGGCGGCGGCGGTGGCAATCGCCAACCTTAAAGCGCTGCGTGACGAAGGCATCGTGCGCCAGGTCCGGGACGACACCGGGCCGTACCTGCAGCGCATCCTGCGCGAGGTGTTCGCCGACCACCCGTTGATCGGCCAGGTGCAGGGCGCCGGCCTGGTGGCGGCGCTGCAGTTTGCCGAGCACAAGCCGACGCGCAAGCGCTTTGCCAACGAGAACGACCTGGCCTGGCAATGCCGCACCTTCGGTTTCGAGGAGGGGGTGATCATTCGCTCGACCCTGGGCCGGATGATCATGGCCCCGGCCCTGGTCGCCAACCACAGCGAGCTGGATGAGCTGGTGGAAAAGACCCGCATCGCCGTGGACCGCACGGCGCGCCTGGTCGGCAAGTTCTGAACCGCTGGTAAGGGCAGCAGATTTCCCGTGGGAGCGGGCGAGCCCGCGCACACCGGCGAAGCCGGTGCCATTCACCGCAGCGCCTGATTCGCGGGCACGCCCGCTCCCACAGAAATTGCCTAGCCCTTGTGAAAACGCTGCTACAACCGTTACCAGGAGTACAAATGTACACCCTCGAATTCTGGCAACAACGCGCCTCGGGCCTGCATCTCCCGGCCCGGGCACTGATCGACGGCAAGCCCGTCAACGCGCAGGACGGCGCCACCTTCGCCGCCATCAACCCGGCCAGCAACGCCGTGCTGGCACAGGTCGCCGCCTGCGGCCAGGCCGAAGTGGACCTGGCCGTCGCCAGCGCCCGCCGCGCCTTCGAACACGGCCCGTGGCCGCGCATGGCTCCGGTCGAGCGCAAGAAGGTCTTGCTGCGCCTGGCCGAGCTGATCATGGCCCAGCGTGAAGAACTGGCCCTGCTGGACTCGCTGAACATGGGCAAGCCGGTCATGGACGCCTACCACATCGACGTGCCGGGCTCGGCACAAGTGTTCGCCTGGTATGGCGAGGCACTGGACAAGCTGTACGACCAGGTGGCACCCACCGCACCCAATGCGCTGGCGACCATTACCCGTGAGGCGTTGGGCGTTGTCGCTGCGGTCGTGCCCTGGAACTTCCCGCTCGACATGGCAGCGTGGAAACTCGCCCCGGCGCTGGCCGCCGGTAACAGCGTGGTGCTCAAGCCCGCCGAGCAATCACCGTTCTCGGCCCTGCGCCTGGGTGAGCTGGCGTTGCAGGCCGGGGTGCCGGAAGGCGTGCTGAACGTGCTGCCGGGCCTGGGCGAGCAGGCCGGGCGGGCGCTGGGCCTGCACCCGGACGTGGATTGCCTGGTGTTCACCGGCTCCACCCAGGTGGGCAAGTACTTCATGCAGTATTCGGCGCAGTCCAACCTCAAGCAGGTATGGCTGGAGTGCGGTGGCAAGAGCCCCAACCTGGTGTTTGAAAACTGCCAGGACCTGGACCTGGCTGCGGAAAAGGCCGCGTTCGGTATCTTCTTCAACCAGGGCGAGGTGTGCTCGGCCAACTCGCGGCTGTATGTGCAGCGTTCCATCCATGACGCATTCATCGAACGCCTGCAGGCCAAGGCCCACCAGTGGCTGCCGGGTAATCCGCTGGACCCGGCGAGCCGGGCCGGTGCGATTGTCGATGCGCAGCAGACTGGCCGGATCGAGGCGGCCATTGCCCGGGCAGGGCAGGAGGGTGCACGGCGGGTGTGTGGTGGCCGGCGCCTGACGATCGAAGGTTCGGACAATTACATCGAGCCGACCATTTTCGCCGGTGTCGAGGGCCACATGAGCCTGGCACGGGAGGAGGTGTTCGGGCCAGTGCTGGCGGTCAGCGTGTTCGACACTGAGGAACAGGCCGTGCGCCTGGCCAACGACAGCATTTACGGCCTGGCGGCGTCGCTGTGGAGCGATGATTTCAACCAGGTGCACCGTGTGGCGCGGGCGCTGAAGGCCGGTACGGTGTCGGTGAACACGGTCGATGCGCTGGACGTGGCAGTGCCGTTCGGCGGTGGCAAGCAGTCCGGGTTTGGTCGCGACCTGTCGCTGCATTCGTTCGACAAGTATTCGCAGCTCAAGACCACCTGGTACCAGCTGCGCGCCTGATGTCAGCAGGCCGCTCGCGGCTGCCTTGCGGCTCTCTCTCGGCATGCCCGCTGCCACAGGTGCTGCGCCGGTTGTAGGAGCGGCTTCAGCCGCGAACACCGGCACAGCCGGTGCCATCCACCGCGTCGCCGGCATCGCGGATAAATCCGCTCCAACATTCAGGCCCTAGCTGGCTTGCTTGGCAATCAATGCCAGGCAGCGCTGCACGATCGGGCTCACGTCGCCCTTGCGCCGGCTGAGGATGATCGGGCTGACGGCGCCGCTGTCGAGCAGGGCGACGTATTCGATATCGGTGCGGTGCTGTTGTTGCACCGAGGCCGGCACCAAGGTCACGCCCACGCCGACGGCCACCAGGCCAATGGCGGTCTGCAGCTCGTTGGCCCACTGGCTGACGCGGATGCTCATGCCGTGCTGGGCGAATAGCGCCAGCACATGGTCGGCATAGCTGGGCCGGGGGTTGGCCGGGTAGAGGATGAACGCCTCGCCCGCCAGTTCGGCAAGGCTCAGCGGCGCGCCCGCCAGCGGGTGGCCCTTGGGCAGCACGGCCACCAGCGGGTCTTCGCACAGCACCTGCTGCTGGATCGCCGGGTCATCGATGCGAATGCGCCCGAAGGCAATATCGATGCGCCCGCTTTTCAGCGCGTCCACCTGCTGCAGCGTGGTCATTTCGTTCAGGCCCAGCTCCAGTTCGCTGTCCTTGCGCAGTTCGCGGATCAGTTCCGGCAACACCGTATACAGGGTCGAGGGGGCGAAACCGATACCCAGCCATTGGCGCTGGCCCAGGCCGATGCGGCGGGTGTTGTCGCTGATGGTCTGCAACTGGTGCAGCACGGTGCAGCTCTGTTCGTAGAAGAAGCGGCCGGCCTCGGTCAGCCGCAGCGGGCGTTCGCGCGCCACCAGCAACGTGCCCAGTTCGTCCTCGAGCTGGCTGATCTGCCGGCTCAGCGGTGGCTGGGCAATGTGCAGCAGCTCGGCGGCACGGGTGAAGTTCAGGGTCTCGGCCAGCACCTTGAAATAACGCAGGTGGCGCAGTTCCATCAGACCTCCAGGGTATGGTGGGAGATTCATTCGATATTGGACGGCCATCAGGGTCTCGCGCAATCCTTGAGCGATCAAGTAAATGCACCATTCGGGCCTGCGGCTGGCAGCCCGATATAACGGGACCTGGCAACAATGACAAGCGCGCTGATTGAACGTATAGAAGCCATTATCGTCGACCTGCCGACCATTCGCCCGCACAAGCTGGCGATGCACACCATGCAGCAGCAGACCCTGGTGGTATTGCGGGTGCGCTGCAGCGATGGTGTCGAAGGCATCGGCGAGGCCACTACCATCGGTGGCCTGGCCTACGGCTACGAAAGCCCCGAAGGCATCAAGGCCAACGTCGATGCGCACCTGGCCCCGGCGCTGGTCGGCCTGCCGGCAGACAACATCAATGCCGCCATGCTCAAGCTGGACAAGCTGGCCAAGGGCAACACGTTTGCCAAGTCGGGCATCGAGAGCGCCCTGCTCGATGCGCAGGGCA
Source organism: Pseudomonas anuradhapurensis (assembly GCF_014269225.2). NCBI lineage: Bacteria > Pseudomonadati > Pseudomonadota > Gammaproteobacteria > Pseudomonadales > Pseudomonadaceae > Pseudomonas > Pseudomonas anuradhapurensis. The sequence continues at coordinate 3,080,148 of NZ_CP077097.1, read as the reverse complement.
AGCGCCTCGGCCTGCCGGTCAGCGAACTGCTCGGCGGCCGCGTGCGCGACAGCCTCGAAGTGGCCTGGACCCTGGCCAGTGGCGATACCGCCCGCGACATCGCCGAAGCCCGGCACATGCTGGAAATCCGCCGGCACCGGGTGTTCAAGCTGAAGATCGGCGCCAACCCGCTGGCGCAGGATCTCAAGCATGTGCTGGCGATCAAGCGCGAACTGGGCGACAGCGCCAGCGTGCGGGTCGATGTCAACCAGTACTGGGACGAGTCCCAGGCCATCCGTGCTTGCCAGGTGCTCGGTGACAACGGCATCGACCTGATCGAGCAACCGATCTCACGTAGCAACCGCAGCGGCCAGGTGCGCCTGAACCAGCGCAGCCCGGCGCCGATCATGGCCGACGAATCGATCGAAAGCGTCGAAGACGCCTTCAGCTTGGCCGCCGACGGCGCGGCCAGCATCTTCGCCCTGAAAATCGCCAAGAACGGCGGCCCGCGCGCCGTGCTGCGCACCGCGCAAATCGCCGAGGCCGCCGGCATTGCCCTGTACGGCGGGACCATGCTCGAAGGCTCGATCGGCACCCTGGCTTCGGCCCATGCCTTCCTTACCCTGCGCCAGCTGACCTGGGGTACCGAACTGTTCGGGCCGCTGCTGCTCACCGAAGAGATCGTCAACGAGCCGCTGCAGTACCGCGACTTTCAGTTGCACATCCCACGCACCCCAGGCTTGGGCCTGAGCCTGGACGAACAGCGCCTGGCGCGCTTCGCCCGCCGCTACTGAACGACCCAGTCATACGCAAGGAGACTTCCCCATGCTGTTCCACGTGAAGATGACCGTGAAACTGCCGGTCGACATGGACCCGGCCAAGGCCGCCCGGCTCAAGGCCGATGAAAAGGAACTGGCCCAGCGCCTGCAGCGCGAAGGTACCTGGCGCCACCTGTGGCGCATTGCCGGGCACTACGCCAACTACAGCGTGTTCGATATGCCCAGCATCGAAGCGCTGCACGACACCCTGATGCAACTGCCACTGTTCCCGTACATGGACATCGAGGTCGACGGCCTGTGCCGGCACCCCTCGTCGATCCGCAGCGACGACCGCTGATTCGCACCTGTGCCCGACAAGAACAAGATGAGGTAAGCACGATGACCGTAAAGATTTCCCACACTGCCGATGTTCAGGCGTTCTTCAGCGAAGTGGCCGGCCTGGACCATGCCGCAGGCAACCCGCGCTTCAAGCAGATCATCCTGCGTGTACTGCAGGACAGCGCCCGGCTGATCGAGGACCTGGACATCACCGAGGATGAGTTCTGGCATGCCGTGGACTACCTCAACCGCCTGGGCGGGCGCAACGAAGCCGGGCTGCTGGCGGCAGGCCTGGGCCTCGAGCACTTCCTCGACCTGCTGCAGGACGCCAAGGACGCCGCGGCCGGCCTGACCGGCGGCACCCCGCGTACCATCGAGGGCCCGCTGTATGTGGCGGGCGCGCCGCTGGCGCAGGGCGAAGCGCGTATGGACGATGGCACCGACCCGGGCGTGGTGATGTTCCTCCAGGGTCAGGTGTTCGCTGCCGACGGCAAGCCGCTGGCCGGTGCCACCGTTGACCTGTGGCACGCCAACAGCCAGGGCACGTATTCCTACTTCGACTCCAGCCAGTCCGACTACAACCTGCGCCGGCGCATCATCACCGACGCCGAGGGCCGCTACCGCGCACGTTCCATCGTGCCCTCGGGGTATGGCTGCGACCCGCAGGGGCCGACCCAGGAATGCCTGGACCTGCTCGGCCGCCACGGCCAGCGCCCGGCACATGTGCACTTCTTCATCTCGGCGCCCGGGCACCGCCATCTGACCACGCAGATCAACTTTGCCGGTGACCGGTATTTGTGGGATGACTTTGCCTATGCCACCCGCGACGGGCTGGTTGGCGAGCTGCGCTTTGTCGAGGATGCTGCGCAAGCCCGCGACCGCGGTGTGCAGGGCGAGCGCTTTGCCGAGCTGGCCTTCGACTTCCACCTGCAGGCGGCCAAGGCCCCGGCAGCCGAGGCGCGCAGCCATCGCCCGCGGGCATTGCAAGGCAACTGAGCCCTGCAGCGCGCCTGCAGGTACTTTTTGCCTGGGCCTTTCCGTGCGGGGAGGGCCCGGGCTTTTTATTGCCCGGGGCGAGTAAACTGGCATCCGTCCTTTACCCGAGCCCCGCACAATGCTGCCTATCGAACTGCTGGCCACCACCGCTGACCAGGCCCCGCTGATCCGCAACCTCTACCAGTTCTACGCCTACGAGTCCTCCGACTGGGAGCAGGAAGACGTCGAGGTGGATGGCCGCTTCTACATCCACGACGAGCACCTGCAACGCTACTGGCAAGCCGATGGCTGGGGCGCCTACCTGGTGCTGGCAGACGGCTTCATTGCCGGCTTCGTCTTGGTGGAGCGCAGCGAGCTGCCCGGCATCGAAGCATTCGAGCTGGCTGACCTGTTCATTCTGAAAAAGTACCGCCGGCAGGGCATCGGCCGGGCGGTGGCGTTGCAGTTTCTGGGCGGCGAGGGCGATTGGCTGTTGCGCTGTTACGCCCAGGATGCACCTGCGGTGGCCTTCTGCAACGCCGTGCTGGTTGGGTTATCGCGGCCGGCGCAGGCGATCGCCCTGGAGGACGAGCCGGAACTGCTCAATTACCTGGTGACGGGCGTGCGCCATTAGCCGTGTCTGCAAGGTGGCCGCACTCAGCTGTCCCAGTCCGGTGCAAACGCCGGGCTGACCACCCGCTGGTCTTTCGGCAAGCCGGCAATCGCCGCGCGGTCCTGGTCATCCAGCTGCACGTTCAGAGCTGCCAGGTTGGCCAGCTGGTTAGCGCGGCTGCTCGCCTTGGGGATCACTGCCACGCCGTCCTGGTCCAGCAACCATTTCAGCGCCACCTGGCTGGGTAGCACGCCATGCTTGCCGGCGATCGCCTGGATCACCGGGTGTGCCGCTGCCTGGCCGCGGGCCAGCGGGGTGTAGGCGGTGAGCAGTAGATCGTGGCGGCGGGCATAGTCCAGCAGCGCTGGCTGGCCGAGCAGCACGTGGTACTCGACCTGGATCGCCGACAGCGGCGCACCCAGGGTTTCCACCACCTGGCGCAGCAGCCCCAGCGGGAAGTTGGCCACGCCGATGCTGCGCGCCTTGCCCTCGTCACGCAGCGCCACCAGAGTCTCGATACTGCGGGCCAGGTCGCAGTCCTTGCCAGGCCAATGGATGTGAAACAGGTCGACCTGCTCGGTGCCGATGGCGCGCAGGCTGTCTTCCAGCGACTGGCGCATGGCCTTGGGCGCCAGGCGGTCCCACCACACCTTGGTGGTCAGGTGGATCTGCTCGCGTGGCACGTCGCTGTCGCGCAGGGCCTGGCCGACGTCGGCTTCATTGGCGTAGGCGCTGGCGGTGTCGATGTGCCGGTAGCCAAGTTCAAGCGCCTGGCGCACGGCCTGGGTGCACTCGGTGCCGGTCATTGGCCAGGTGCCCAGGCCGATCGCAGGCAGGTTCAGGCCGTTACGGGTAGTGAGCCTTTGCATGTAAATTCCTTGTCAGCTGCGGGGGATTGCAGTCGATGGTCAGCGATCAGCGCGGCACGGGCCATGCTTGCCGGGCGAAAAGTGGTCGATCAGCGAACAGAAACTGCAATCGGCCTGGGCAAGCGGCGCTGGAACTTCCTTATGCTGCGGCATCTCTTCTAGAATTCGAGCTGTTGTATCCGCCGGGCCATGCCTGCGCGGGCCTTCCCCGGGCGCCGCATACAGCCGCGCCGTCATCGAGAGTGCCATGAGTTCCAGCACACCGCTGTCCGGAGTCAACCAACCCCTGCGCGGCATTGCCCTGGTGGTGGTGGCGACGTTCCTGTTCGCCAGCCACGATGCCCTGTCCAAGTTCCTTGGCGGCCTGTACCCGATCATCATGGTGGTGTGGGCGCGGTATGTGGTGCATACCCTGCTGATGGCCGGCATTTTCCTGCCCAAGGCCGGGCTCAACGTGTTGCGTACGCGCCGCCCGCTGCTGCAGACCTTGCGTGCGTTGAGCCTGCTGAGTACCAGCCTGCTGTTCACCAGTGGCCTGCAGTACCTGCCGCTGGCCGAGGCGACGGCGGTCAACTTCCTCGCCCCGGTGCTGGTCACTGCGTTGTCGGCGCCGCTGCTCAAGGAACGGGTCACGGTGGGGCAGTGGGTCGCGGTGGTGATGGGTTTCATCGGCGTGCTGGTGGTGGTGCACCCGGGAGGCGCGATGTTCACCCCGGCCATCCTCTACCCGTTCGGTTCGGCGCTGGGTTTCTGCTTCTATCAATTGCTGACGCGCATCCTGGCCGCGCATGACAGCCCGACCACCAGCAACTTCTATGCGGGGTTGTGCAATACCCTGGCCATGAGCGCGCTGGTGCCGTTCTTTTGGGAGATGCCGCGCTGGGACCACGCCTTGCTGATGCTGGCGCTGGGCGGCTTCGGCATGACCGCGCACCTGCTGCTGACCCAGGCTTTCCGCCATGCCGCGCCGGCTTTGCTGGCGCCGTTCAGCTATTGCCAGATCGTGTTTGCCGGGTTGCTGGGCCTGGTGGTCTACAGCCAGGTGCCGGATACCCTGAGCCTGGTCGGCATTGCGGTGATCTGCCTGAGTGGGCTGGGGGCGGCGTGGATGCAGCGGGGCAAGTAGCAACCCCGCGATTGCGCCGTCAGACCTGTCGCTTCAACAGCACCTGCAGCGAATCGTCAAAGTCGCGCAAGGCATCGGCCTGCACCGCGCGTTCGTCCTCGGCCACCCGCGCCACATCGCCCAGGCGCTTGTGCGACCGCCCTTCGGCGCGGCCGATGTAGGTCAGCTGGTTGTCGAAGAAGCGCGCCACCACCCGGCTTTCGATCTCGGCACTGGCCAGGCGGCTTTCGGTATCGAGCAGCACGATGACATCCGGGTGGTCGCCCAGCAACGTGTCCAGGTCGTCATAGAAGGCCACTTCGGCGAACTGCTGCGCCAGCGAGCGTGCCAGCCAGTCGTACGCCTGGCTCTCGCTGTTCAGGGTCGCTACCGGAACCGGAATGCGCTGGCCCCGGGCCGGCGTGGTGGCCTGGGCTTGATGGCTGCCGAGGTATTCCAGGGTGGCCTCGGCTTCCCGCCCCAGCAGCACCGCCACTCGCTGGCCAGGGGCCAGGGCGACGCCGGAAAGGGCGGTGGCGGCGTAGAAGTGCCCATAGGGTTGTGTGTCGGTGCTGGCTGGGCTGGCACAGCCGCCAAGGGCGGCCAGCAAGGCGAGCAGGGCAGCGATCATGCCGGTTTTCATGGGCGGTCTCATCCATCGGTGAATGTCGCTATCTTCCGCCCGAGCCAGGCGCAGCGGAACTCGATGGCATTCATGGTGGCTATCGATGAGGTCGATGGTTTACCGCGCCGCCATGAACTGCAGGATGCGCTCGCGCAACCAGCGCTCGGCTGGGTCGTTGTCCTGGGCACCGCTCCAGACCATCGACAGCTCGGCCTCGGTGATGTCGAACGGCGCCGGGTCGGCGCGCAGGCTGCCATCGTCGGCCAAGGCGCAGGCGGCATAGTCCGGCACCGTGGCGATCAGCTCGGTGTTGCGCAGCAGGGCGCGCAGGCTGCCGAACTGCGGCACCGCCAGCACCACCTTGCGGCAGCGGCCGATGCGCGCCAGGTCGAGGTCGATGTTGCCACTCATGTCGCCGGAGAACGACACCATTACATGCGGGCGGGCGCAATATTCGTCGAGGCTCAGCGGGCCCGGACGGTCGTCGGCACGCAATACCCGTACGCCGATGTCGCGCAGCTTGCGGCGTTTGGCGGTGGCCGGCAGGTCAGTGGTGTAGCTCACCCCGACCGAGATCTCGCCGCTGGACAGCAGCCCCGGCATCAGCAGGAAGTTGGCCCGCCGCACCACCACGCTGATGTTCGGCGCCTCTTCGCGCAGGGCTTGCAGCAGGGCCGGGAACAGCCCGAACTCGGCATCGTCCGACAACCCCAGGCGGAACACGTTGCAACTGCTGGCCGGGTCGAACTCGCGGGCGCGGCTGATTGCGGCGGAGATCACATCCATGGCCGGCCCCAGCTCGGCGAAGATCTGCATGGCCCTCGGCGTGGGCTCCATGGCCCGGCCGTTGCGGATCAGCAGCGGGTCGTCGAACAGCTCGCGCAGGCGCGCGAGCGCGGCACTGACGGTGGGCTGGGTGATGAACAGCTTTTCGCCGACGCGGGTCAGGTTGCGTTCGATCATCAGGGCTTCGAACAACACCAGCAGGTTCATGTCGACGCGGCGCAGGTCGTTGCGGTTCATGGGGCTTAAGTTCCGGAACAGGGGGGTTGGCGCTGTAGTGAAGCATGGTGCCGGGGGTTGTGCCTTGTAGGGATGTGCGCAGGGCGTTCGGCATACGACCTGGGGCCGCGCTTCATCGCTCACGCCAGCCGGGCAAGCGCTTCTCCATGGGTTGATAGACCATCCCGGCAAACGCATTCACCTCGCCTGCCAGGGTGAAACCGTAGTGTTGGTAGGCAGGTACCGAAGGCAGTGATGCCCTGACGGTCACGACCTCCACCCTGGCGTGTTCCAGCGCTGCGTTCATCAGGCGCGCGCCGATGCCCTGGCGTTGCCAGCGGGGGGCGATGAACAGCATGGCGATATGGCAGCCTTGCTTGAGTTCGACCAGGCCCACCATGGCGCCATCCACCACCCCGACCAGTATCAGGTTGTCGCCTTGCATGCGTTCGGCAAACGCGTCGGCCGCTGCCACCCTGGCAAACGTTGCCACACCCTGCGCTGGCAGCGTGGGCGCGACGGCCTGGGTGAAAGCATCCATGCACAGGGCACTGGCGTGGGGCAGATCATCGTGGGTCAGTGGGCGTATCTGCATGGCATCATCCTTGTCTGCACGTGCGGTTCTCCAGTTTGCCCAGCAGGACGCCGTTGCCGCAATCGGAACCGGCGCTGTACGGGCGCATCGACTTCCTTGGCCGACAGGGTTAGCCTCGCGCCATGTTCAGCCAATAGAAAAACCATCGCCATGCCTGCAGGTTACCCCGGATTGCCTTCGCTCAATGCGCTACGCGTGTTCGAAGTGGTGGCGCGTCACTTGAACTTCCGCCTGGCGGCCGAAGAGCTTGGCGTGACCCAGGCGGCTGTCGCCCAGCAAGTGCGCGGGCTGGAGGCCAGCCTGCAGGTGCGCCTGTTCGAGCGCCTGCCGCGCGGCCTTGGCCTGACCGACGCCGGGCATGCCTACAGCACCAGCGTGCGCAGCGCCCTGGCAATGATCGAGGAAGCCACGCGCTTGTTGCGCCCGGTGCCGTCCCACCTCACCGTCAGCGTGACGCCAACCTTTGCCTCGAAATGGCTGATCCCCAGGCTCGGGCACTTTACCGAGCGCCACCCCGAGATTGACCTGCGGGTACTGGCGACCGACCGGCTATCCCACTTTCATACCGACGGTGTAGACCTGGCCGTGCGTTATGGCCAGCCGCCATTTGCGCCGGGGCTGAACGCTGAATTGCTGATGGCCCCCACAGTGGTCGCGGTGGCCAGCCCCGGGTTGCTGGCCGAAATGGGGCGACCCGGCGATTTCGCCGCCTTGCAGCGTTATGTGGCGTTGCACGATGCGCACAACTTCTGGCCGCAGTTCCACGCCGCAGTGTTCCCCGGCCATCCGCCCGCTAGCGCCCGCAACGTGCGCTTCAACCAGACTTCGCTGGCCATCGAAGCCGCGATTGGCGGGCAGGGCATTACCCTGGCCAGCCAGGCCTTTGTCAGCGACGACATTGCCGCCGGCCGCCTGGTGCAAGTGTTCCCGCAGCGATTGCAGCTGGACAAGGCGTTCTATCTGGTATGGCCACGCAAAAGGCAGCCGTCTGCAACCCTGCAGACCGTCAGGGCGTGGCTACAGGCGCAGGCGCACGATAGAAAATCTATCGTCTAGGCGAAGCCGGGCTGCCTCCCTCCCTGCCAGCGTGGCTGCTAGTGTGAACGCACTTGCAAACACAATGCTGGGTTAACAAGGGAGGCAACATGTCTGTAGCAAAAGTAGCCATCATCACCGCCGGTGGCAGCGGCATGGGTGCCGCAGCGGCACGCCGCCTGGCCGCCGACGGTTTCAAGGTCGGCATCCTGTCGTCCTCGGGCAAGGGCGAAGCGCTGGCCAGGGAACTGGGCGGTATTGGTATTACCGGCAGCAACCAGTCGGTTGCCGACCTGCAGCGCCTGGTCGATGCCGTGGTCGGGCAGTGGGGGCGCGTCGATGTGCTGGTGAACAGCGCCGGCCACGGGCCACGCGCGCCGATCCTGGAGATCAGCGACGAGGACTGGCACAAGGGCATGGATACCTACTTGCTCAATGTCATTCGCCCGACCCGCCTGGTGACGCCGATCATGCAGCGGCAGAAGGGCGGGACCATCATCAACATCTCCACCGCCTGGGCGTTCGAACCCAACGAGATGTTCCCCACCTCGGCGGTGTTTCGTTCGGGGCTGGCTGCGTTCAGCAAGATCTTCGCCGACACCTACGCCGCCGACAACGTGCGCATCAACAATGTCCTGCCTGGCTGGATCGACAGCTTGCCAGCCACCGAGCAGCGCCGCGACAGCGTACCGCTCAAGCGCTATGGCTCCAGCGAGGAAATTGCCGCGACCATCGCCTTCCTGGCCAGCGAAGGGGCCGCCTATATCACCGGGCAGAACATCAGGGTCGATGGTGGCCTGACGCGTAGTGTCTAGGCCGCCGTCAATGCGCAGCGGTCGGCAGCATGCCTGAGCGCCGGGCGTTGTGCGCGGCCTCTATCAGTTGCAGGTTGCGATTGCGTAACGCATGGTTGGCGCCGACACGCAGGTTGGAGCGCAGCGCCAGGGTTTCGGCCTGTTCGTATTGCCCTTGCTGAAGGCGCAGAACGCCGAGGTAGTGCAAGGTTGCCGGGTTGTTCGGTTGAATGTGCAGCGCGCGTTCCAGGGTGGCAGCCGCCTGGTCCAGCTGGCCTTCGGCATACTGCTGCGAAGCCGTCTCGATCAGCACGGTCGAGGCATTGTTGCTACGTGCCGGTGCGGAGCGCTCGCCGGCCAGTGCAGCGGGTGCCGTGATGGCGCTTAACAATAACAGCAAGGCCGACAGAGCAAGTGTATTGGGCATCAGTGGTGGTCTCGATCCGGCCCTGGCGGTTGTGCGAGCCGTGCAGCGAGCGAAATGTTGTCGGGGGGAGGAGAGAATGGCGTTGGTCGGGCGGCTCAGGGCTTGAGATTCATCTGCACGCTTCAGCAGCTGGTTGCTGCGGAAGCGTGCAGGCTTTCAGCCGTGCCCGACGAAGTCGCTGCTACGGTTCAGCGATCGTTCTTCGAAGAGTTTCGGGTCGCGCCGCTCAGCCCTTTGGTGTTGTGGTCACCCGGGGTAGTGGCGGAGATCGCCGTCGATTTCGCCAGGCCGCGGGTGTCCTTGGATTGGGCAACACCGGAGGTGGTAGTGCCGTGGCCGTTGTCGCTGTTGCGCGAGCTGCCGTAGTGGTTGCCGCTCAAGCCATGGTCGCGCGTGGCCTTGCCGGCGTGATCATCGCTGAGGCCCATGCCATTGCCCGTGTGGCTACCTTTGCCAGCGCCCTGACCACCGCCCAGCCCGCCGCCGTGGCCGGCACCGCCGCCATGGCCGCCGCCACCACCGTGGCCACCGCCACCGCCGCCGCCTTTGGCATACGCCGAGGCAATCGGTGAAACATCGGCTGGCAACAAGGCAGTTGCGCCGAACGCAAAGGCACAAGTAAAGAGGGCTACCAGGGTTTTTCTCATGTTTGTTCGCCTCCAGAAGGCGCAGGGGTGCTTGGTAGCCAATACGACATTGGGTTCGGTTTCGAGTTCCGCTAACCCGACAGAATACGCATGGATCCAATCCTTTAGCATCACCTGTCCAGGAGCCCTTTTCGGCCACGCTCCGACCCGGCAACCACCACTGTCGTGATGGCCATCAATATCGTTCTGCTGGCTTTTGTCTGGTACGTCCGGGGCAAGATCTTCCCGGATTTCGCCTTCGTCGGGCCCAGGAGAGTCAACGGCAAGTATTTGTTCACGGGCTGAGAATCACCGCTGCCGCGCTGGTGATTAGCGCCACTGATCCGGCCGGTCACACACAGGCTGAACACCGAGGGCAAAGCCATTACCCCAACAAGGTAGGGCGCCTTTCGTGCCCCTGACATTCGGGAGTTCAGTATGAAAGCTATCGTCTATAACGGCCCGCGTGACGTCGCCGTCAAGGATGTACCGGACGCAAGAATCGAAAAACCCACTGACGTGCTGGTACGCATCACCACCAGCAATATCTGCGGCTCCGACCTGCACATGTATGAGGGCCGTACCTCGTTCGAAGCCGGGCGTGTGTTCGGCCATGAGAACCTTGGCGAAGTGATCGAGGTGGGCGCCGGGGTCGACCGGGTCAAGGTCGGTGACCGTGTCTGCCTGCCCTTCAATATCGGCTGCGGGTTCTGCGAGAACTGCGAAAAAGGCCTGACCGGATTCTGCCTCACGGCCAACCCGGGGGCTGCCGGTGCTGCCTATGGCTTTGCCGACATGGGCCCCTATCAAGGTGGCCAGGCAGAGTTGTTGCGTGTGCCTTACGCTGATTTTAACTGCCTGGTGCTGCCGGAGGACGCCCAGGAGCGCGAAGACGACTACGTCATGCTCGCGGATATCTTCCCCACTGGCTGGCATGCAACGGAGCTGGCCGGGCTGCAGCCGGGCGAAAGTATCGCGATCTATGGCGCCGGCCCAGTGGGGCTGATGGCGGCCTACTCGGCAATCATCAAGGGCGCCTCGCAGGTGTTCGTGGTAGACAACCAGCCAGATCGGCTGCAGCTTGCCGCGCGGCTTGGGGCAACGCCGATCAACGCCGTCGAGCACAAGGCCGTGGAAGAAATCATGAACCTGACCCACGGCAAAGGCACCGACCGGGGCTGCGAATGCGTGGGCTATCAGTGCTGCAACAGGCATGGCCATGAAGTGAACTACCTGACCATGAACAACCTGGTTGCCTCGACCAAGGCTACCGGTGGCATAGGCGTAGTGGGGGTGTTCGTGCCAGAAGACCCGGGGGCGAAGAACGACCTGGCAAAAGAGGGCAAGATGGCCTTCGATTTCGGCGCGTTCTGGTTCAAGGGCCAACATATCCGCACCGGCCAGGCGAACGTCAAGGCCTATAACCGGCGCCTTGCAGCGCTCATCCATCATGGGCGTGCCAAGCCTTCGCAGATCATCTCCCATCGCCTGACGCTTGCCGAAGGCCCCGATGCCTACAAGCATTTCGATGCGCGGGATGATGGCTGGACCAAGGTGGTGCTCAAGCCTGCTGCCTGAGCCATCATGCCCTGCCTCCACGGACGGATGCAGGGTCAGCGCTGCTGACTGCCTGCGCTCTGGAACAACGCCCGGATCACCTCCCGCATCCAGCGATTGCCACTGTCCTGCTGGTACCGTGCGTGCCAATGCTGCTTGACGGTGAAACCTTCTACCGCAAACGGGCAATCGTGCACCTGCAAACCATGCATGGCGGCCAGGGTCTGGCCGATGTGCCGTGGCAGCGTGGCCACCAGGTCGGTCGAGCCGACAATCATGCCCAGGCCGAGAAACCCCGGCAGCTCCAGCATGATCCTGCGTTCGATGCCGGCCCGCGCCAGGCCGGCCTCGAGCAACTTCTGCCCGGTCCCGGCACTGACCTGCACATGCCCTTCGGCCTGGTACTGCGCCACGCCTATGCCTTGGCCCAGGCGCGGGTGGTGCGGGTTGCTCAGGCAGACCCAGTCCTGTTCGAACAACACTTGCTGGTACATGCCCGCGCCGAGCCACGGTACGAAGCCGATGGCCAGGTCCGCTTCGCCCGATTCCAGGGCGCTTTCGGTATTGCCATCGATGCGTGCCGCCTCCAGGCGAATGCCTGGCGCATGGCTGCGCAGGTGGTTGAGGATGCTGGGCAGCAAGGTGATGTGGCTGGCATCGCTGACGCACAGGCGAAAGCGCCGCTGCGCCGTGGCCGGATCGAATTGCGGTGCCCAGGTGGTCAGGCGCCGCAGCGATTCCAGTACTTCGCGGCAGGGCCCGATCAACTGGTCCGCCCGCGGGGTAGGGGCCATGCCGCCTGGGGTGCGCACGAACAGCGGGTCGTTCAGTTCTTCGCGCAAGCGGCCCAGCCAGATACTCACGGTCGGTTGGCTCTGGCCCAGTTGCTCTGCCGTACGGGTCACGCTGCGGCACTGGTACAGCACATCGAACAGCTGCAGCAGCTTGGGATCGGGCAGGGTGTCGAGTGCGCTCATTATTGAAAATCCCAATACATGTATTGGTGGCATTGTATAGCGCAAATAAGCCCCGCTGCATAAGGTAGTCGCAAACCACAGGAGGTCTGCGACGTGAAAATCTGCATTCTGGGCGCCGGCGCGCTGGGTTGCGCCATCGGTGCAGCCTTGAGCGAGGCGGGGCATGAAACCTGGTTGTTGAACCGTGGCCGCGCACATGTCGAGGCCATGCAGCGGCACGGGCTGCAGGTGCAGGACGAGCGCGGCGTGCGCCAGATGCAGGTGAATGCGGCCTGCGCCGCCGAAGATGTCGGTGTGGCCGACCTGGTGGTGGTGCTGGTCAAGTCGTTCCACACCCGCGAGGCGATCGCAGGGGCAGCCGCGCTGATCGGGCCGCAGACGCTGGTGCTGTCGCTGCAGAACGGTCTCGGCCACGAAGACCTGCTGGCCGAGGCCGTAGGCCCGCAGCGGGTATTGGCAGGCAAGACCTACGTCGGCGGCGTGCTGCTGGGGCCGGGCTCGATCCGTGCCGGAGTGGCCGGCAAGCAGACGTTCATCGGTGAGCTTGATGGCAGGCGCACCCCACGGGTGCAGGCCATCGCCGAAGTATTCAACGGCGCCGGGCTCGCCACCACGGTCAGCGACAACATTCTCGGCACCATGTGGGACAAGCTGCTGGTCAACGTCGCCACTGGCGCGCTCAGCGGCATTACCCGGCTCAGCTATGGCCAGTTGTACAGCGAGCCGCTGCTGGAAAGCACCGCCAAGGCCGCGGTGGCCGAAGCCATCGCCGTCGCCGAACGCGCCGGTATCCGCCTGAGCCTTGCCGACCCGGACGCCGCGTGGCGGCTGGCCGCCGAAGGCCTGCCGGCGAGCTTCCGCACTTCGATGCTGCAGAGCCTGGAAAAGGGCTCGGTCAGCGAAATCGATTTCATCAACGGCTCCGTCGTGCGCTGGGGCCAGCGCCACGGCGTGGCTACGCCGGTCAACGCGACCCTGGTGGCTTGTATCAAGGGTATCGAGCGCGCCATGGCCGATCAGCACAAGGGGAGTCATTCATGAGCCAGCCGAAAGCCTACCTCGAACACGTTGCGTTCTGGGTGCGCGACATCCACTGGCACATCCGCTTTTTCAGCGAGGTGTGCGGCATGACCATGCGCGAGGTCCAGGGCGACGTCGAGCAGCCTGCGCAGTATTGGACCCTCGGTGGCCTGCAGTTCATCCACCAGCCGGATTTTGCCGGCCCGGAAGGGCGCCTGGCGCACCTGGGCATCATGTGCGAGGACCTCGAGGCTGTGTTGGCGGCCGCCCAACGTTTCGGTGTCAGTGAAATGCCCCAGGGCCGCAACTGGCTGCGCCTGCCCGACGGCCTGGCCGTCGAATTCATCCAGGCAAGGCCGGCGCAGTGCGTCGCCCAGGCCCTGGCCATCGACCCGCGTGCGGAGGTGCAGGCATGAGCGTGGTGGAAAAATACTGGGACGATGCCCGCGAAGGCGATGAATGCATCAGCCCCAGCTACACCGTGACCCGCGAACGCATCCTGGCCTACGCCGACCTCACCGGTGACCACACCCCGGTGCATGTCGACGAGGCGTATGCCAACGCAAGCCACTTCGGCTGCCTGGTTGCCCATGGCCTGTTCGGCTTGTCGATCGCCGACGGCCTGAAGACCCAGTGCGCGTACCGCTTCGTACCGGGCATGTCGCTGGGCTGGAGCTGGGACTTTGTACTGCCGATCAAGGTCGACGATGTGCTGCACGTGCGCATGCGCGTGGGGGCGATGCGCCCGAGCAACAGCCGCCCGGGCTGGGGCATCGTGGTCTTGCCATCGGAGCTGATCAACCAGCACGGCGAGGTCGTGCAGCGTGGCGAGCACCGGCTGATGGTGCCGCGGAGGGCGCAGGCATGAGCCAGGCACTGCCATTGGCGGGTATCCGCGTCATCGACTACAGCCACTTCCTCGCCGGGCCCTACGTGGGCCGCTGCCTGGCCGCGCTGGGGGCCGAGGTGATCAAGGTCGAACGGCCCGGCAGCGGCGATGCTGGCCGCCAGCACGCGTTCATCCTGGATGATCAGCAGAGCGGTTACTTCCTGCAGCTGAACATGGGCAAGCAGGGCGTCAGCGTGAACATGAAGGACCCACGCGGCAAGGCGTTCATGCAGCGCCTGACCGACTCGGCCGACGTGTTCATCGAAAACTACCGCCCCGGCGCCCTGGACAAACTGGGCCTGGGCTATGCCGAGCTGGCAGCGCGCAACCCGCGCCTGGTGTACTGCTCGATCTCCGCCTACGGCCACACCGGGCCGGATGCCCACCGCGCCGGCTTCGGCCTGATCGCCGAGGCCAAGAGCGGGATCATGCAGATGGTCGGCGTGCCGGGCGAAGCGCCGCCGTTGCTGCGCATTTCCCTGGGCGACATGTACACCGGCATCCATGCCGTGGCGGCGATCAATGCGGCGCTGCTGGGCCGGGCCAACAGTGGCCGCGGCCAGCATATCGACATGGCCCTGTACGACACGCTGGTGTCGATGCATGAATACGCGGTGCAGTGCTACACGTTGTCCGACGGCAGCGTGCTGCCCGAACAGACTGGCCATGACATGCCGACCTCCACCTTGTACGGTGTATTCCGCGCCGCCGATGGCGACCTGGTGATCGCCGCCCAGGTCGACGATGCCTGGAAGCGTTTTGCCGCGATGCTCGAAGCCAACGGTGGCCCGCCCGGGTTCGGTAGCGATAGCCGTTACCACAGCCTGAACGGTCGCAACAGCCACCGCCAGGCGATCCTTGCCGTAGTTCGTGACTGGGTCGGCGCACGTCGGGTCGCGGATATCCTGCAGCTGCTCGATGCGGTCGACATCCCCAGCGCCAAGGTGCAGCGCATCGACGAAGTGGTGGCCGACCCGCAGATCCAGGCGCGTGGCATGCTGCTCGAGCAGCAACACCCGCGCTACGGTACCTTGCGCTTGCCGAACCTGCCATTCCGCTTTTCCGACTGCGATACCACGATCCGCCAGGTGGCCCCGGACCTGGGCCAGCACAATGCCGAAGTGGCCGCCGGGCTTGGTTTCAGCCCTGAAGAAATCACCGCCATGCAGGCAGACGGTGTGCTGTTCACCCACGGAGATGCACCATGAACGACTGCTATGCAGTGATCGGCCGGCCGATCAACCACACCAAGTCCCCCTTGATCCACGGCCTGTTCGCCCAGGCTACCAGCCAATCCCTGGTATACGACGCCATCGAGGGCGAACTCGCAGGTTTCGAGGCTCAGGTGCTGCAGTTTTGCAGTAAGGGCGGCCTGGGCATGAACATCACCGCGCCGTTCAAGCTGCGCGCGTTCGAGCTGGCCGACCAGCGCAGCGAACGCGCACAGCTGGCGCGGGCGGCCAATGCGTTGAAGTTCGAGGATGGCCGGATCTTCGCCGAAAACTTCGATGGCATTGGCTTGCTGCGCGATATCGAAGAAAACCTGGGGGAGCCGTTGGCCAATCGCCGGGTGCTGCTGCTCGGCGCCGGTGGCGCGGTGCGCGGGGCGTTGCTGCCGTTCCTGCAGGCCGGGCCGCGCGAGCTGGTGCTGGCCAACCGCGACATGGCCAAGGCACTGACCTTGCGCAACGAACTGGACCACCCGCGCCTGCGCATAAGCCGCTATGAGGAGCTGCAGGGGCAAGCGTTCGACATCGTGGTCAACGCCACTTCCGCGAGCCTCACTGGTGAACTGCCACCGCTACCGGACGATGTGCTCGGCCAGACACGGCTGGCGTACGAACTGGCATACGGCAAAGGCCTGACGCCGTTCCTGCGCATGGCCCAGGCGCAAGGTGTGGCGCGCCTGGCTGACGGTGTCGGCATGCTGGTGGAGCAGGCGGCGGAGGCTTTTGCCTGGTGGCGCGGGGTACGCCCGGAAACCCGGACGGTGATCGATCGCCTGAGCATCCCTCTGGCATAGGTCCTGAACGGGCATGCCCGCGAAGGGCTGCCAGGCAGCCCCCGGTAGACAACGCCAGCCCATTCAGCCATAGGGTGGCGCTGGCAGTTCGGCCAACAGCCGTTTCAAGCCGTCGCTCCACTGCCTGCGGATCTGCTGGTAATAGGCATCGTCGCTGGTAATCCGTTGCCGTTCCGGCGCTTCCAGGCTGTCCTTGTGATACACCAGCAGGTCCAGCGGCATGCCCACCGAAAGGTTGCTGCGAATAGTCGAGTCGAACGAGATCAGGCCGCAGCGCAAGGCTTCATCGAGCGGTGTGTGGTAGCCCAGGTTGCGGTCCAGAATCGGCCGGCCGTACTTGCTTTCGCCCAGTTGCAGGAACGGCGTGTCCGCCGTGGCCTGGAAGAAATTGCCCTGCGCGTAGACGTTGTAGATGGCCATCTGATCGCCGGCAATCTGGCCACCGACGATGAACGAACTGCTCAGGTCGATCCCGGCCGACAACTTGCTGCGATCGCGGCTGACCACTTCGCGCAGGGTGTCGGCTACCAGCACCGTTGCATCGTACAGCGTGGCCACGTTCAGCAAGTGGGGGCCGGGCCCGCGGGTGCGCTGCCGCAGCAGGTTCACCACCGACTGCGAGGTTGCCAGGTTGCCGGCGGTCTGCAGGACGATCAGGCGTTCGCCCGGCACACCGAACACGAACAGCTTGGCAAAGCTGGCGATCTGGTCGATGCCTGCATTGGTACGTGAATCGCTGATGAAGACGAGCCCGTCCGCCAGGTGCATGGCGACACAGTAGGTCATGCTGTTTCCCTTGTGGTTTCCATGATGGGGCAGCGCCTGTCACTGGCGATGCACATGAACGCTGGCCTGCAGCGATTCGGCGCCGCCGCCACGGCGCACGCCCCTGACCGGGCAGGCGTCGAGGTAGTCCAGGCCCACGGCCAGTTTCAGGTGACGCTCCGGCCGGGTCAGGCGGTTGGTGATGTCGAAGCTGTACCAGGCGCCGTCGACCCAGGCTTCGGCCCAGGCATGGCTGGCCAGGTGCTGCTCGTCCTCGGTGCACAGGTAACCGGAGACGTAGCGTGCCGGTATCCCCAGGCTGCGTGCGCAGGCGAGGAAGGCGTGGGTGTGGTCCTGGCAGACCCCGGCAGCGCCGCTGAACGCTTCGATGGCGGTGGTGCCCACCGACGTCGTACCCGGGCTGTAGGGCATGTGCTCGGCCAGCCCTTGCATCAGCCCGGTCAGCGCCGCGCGGTCGCGGTGCTCGCCGCAGTGGCGGCTGGCGAAGGCCTTGAGCGCGTCATCGGCCTGGGTCAGGTGGCTGCCGCGCAAGAACGGCAATGGCGACTGCTCGCCGGCCTCCTGCTCGCGTTCCGGGTCGATTTCCACCTGGCCGCTGGCAGTCAGGGCCAGGTGGCCGTGGGGCTTGTCGAGGGTCAACACGTGCAGGATGTTGCCATACGGGTCGATCTGGCCTTTGACTTCGCAGGGCAGGTCCAGTTGCCATGCGTCGATGCGCTGGCGCTCGCTGCTGCGCGGCGTCAGGCGCAGGAACTGAATGCTGTTGCACACGTCGCTGGCATAGCTGTAGGTGGTGTCGTGGCGAATGGACAGTTTCATACGACCTCCAGATAGGAGTGGTGGACCGCCTGGCCCAATTGGTTGATGCGCCCGATGAAGTCGCTCAGCCACGGGTGCAAGCCGGCTTCGAGAATTTCGTCGATGGCGGTGTAGCGCAGGCGCGCATTCAGCTCGGCGGCCATGCGCTGGGCGGCGCGGCGGTTGCTGCCGGGCAGGCTGGCCAGGATCTGGTCCAGTTCCTCGATGCAGGCGTGCAGCGAGCGGGGCACGTCCACCCGCAGCAACAGCAGTTCGGACACCGGCCGGGCGCTGGGCGCGGCCCGGTACAACTCGTTGAAGGCTTCATAGGAAGTCAGTGCGCGCAGCAAGGCGCTCCACTGGTAATAGCCGCGGGCCGAGTCGTCGCTGACCTCTTCGGAGGCCTCGCCAAACATTTCGTAGCGGGCATCGAGCAGGCGCAGGGTGTTGTCTGCCCGCTCCAGGAAGGTGCCCAGGCGGATGAAGCTGTAGGCATCGTTGCGCATGATGGTGCCTGAGGTTGCCCCGCGGAACAGGTGCGAGCGTTCCTTGACCCAGTCGCAGAACTGGCTGATGCCATAACGGCCAAGGCCATTGCCGGCAATGTTGCGCATCTCGATCCAGGTTGCGTTGATGTTCTCCCACATGTCGGCGGTGATCCGGCCACGTACCGCGTGGGCGTTGGTCCTGGCCGCCTGCAGGCAGCAATAGATGCTGCTGGGGTTGGTCGCGTCGAGGGCGAAGAAGTGCAGCATGCGCTCGCTGTCGAGCTCGCCGTGGCGGCGGCGGTAGTCGTCCAGCGTCCCCGATGCCAGCAGCGACATGGCCAGTTCGGCATGGCCGTCACTGCGCCCGGCCTGGGGCATCAGTGACAGCGAGTAACTGACCTCGAGCATGCGCGCCAGGTTTTCCGCGCGCTCCAGGTAGCGTGACATCCAGTACAGGTCGGAAGCGGTTCTCGAAAGCATGGTTCAGTCCTCCACCACCCAGGTGTCCTTGGTCCCGCCGCCCTGCGACGAGTTGACCACCAGCGAGCCTTCCTGCAACGCCACGCGGGTCAGGCCGCCAGGCACCAGGCGGGTTTCACTGCCGGACAGCACGAACGGGCGCAGGTCGATATGGCGCGGCGCGATGCCGCTGTCGACGAAGGTCGGGCAGGTGGACAGGCACAGCGTGGGCTGGGCGATATAAGCGTGCGGGCGGGCCTTGATGCGGGCACGGAAGTCTTCGATCTGGGCGCTGGTCGATGCCGGCCCGACCAGCATGCCGTAGCCACCGGAGCCCTGGGTTTCCTTGACCACCAGTTCGGACAGGTGGGCCAGGACATGCGACAGGTCGGCCGGTCTGCGGCATTGCCAGGTGGGGACGTTGTTCAGTATCGGCTCTTCGCTCAGGTAGAAGCGGATCATGTCGTCGACATAGGGGTAGATCGACTTGTCGTCGGCGACCCCGGTGCCCACGGCGTTGGCCAGCACCACGTTGCCGGCGCGGTACACCGAGATCAGCCCCGGCACGCCCAGCATCGAGTCAGGGTTGAACGACAGTGGGTCGAGGTAATCGTCGTCCAGGCGCCGGTAGATCACGTCGACCTGCTGTGGGCCGGCGGTGGTACGCATGTAGACATGTTCGTCGCGGATGAACAGGTCGGCGCCCTCGACCAGCTCGATGCCCATTTCCCGGGCCAGGAAGGCATGTTCGAAATAGGCGCTGTTGAAGCGCCCGGGGGTAAGCAGCACGGCAGTCGGGTTGTCCAGCGGGCTGGCGCTCTTGAGCGTGTCCAGCAGCAGGTTGGGGTAGTGGTCGATCGGGGCGATACGCTGGGCGGCGAACAGCTCGGGGAACAGCCGCATCATCATCTTGCGGTCTTCGAGCATGTAGCTGACCCCGCTGGGGGTGCGCAGGTTGTCTTCCAGCACGAAGTAGCTGCCATCGCCATCGCGGACCAGGTCGACGCCAGCGATATGGGCATACAGGCCACGGTGCAGCCCCAGGCCCTGCATGGCGATCTGGTAGCCCTCGTTGGCCAGCACTTGCTCGGGCGGGATGATGCCGGCCTTGAGGATGCGCTGGTCGTGGTAGATATCCTCCAGGAACAGGTTCAGGGCCTGCACGCGCTGGATACAGCCGCGCTCGACCATGCGCCATTCGCTGGCGCGAATGCTGCGCGGGATGATGTCGAAGGGGATCAGGCGCTCGGTGTCCTGTTCGTCACCGTACAAGGTGAAGGTGATACCAGCGCGGTGGAACAGCAGGTCGGCTTCGCGTCTGCGCTGCTCCAGCAACTCCTGCGGGGTGTTGGCCAACCAGCGGGCGAACTCCTGGTAATGCGGGCGGCAACTGCCGTTCGTTTCGTACATTTCATTGAAAAATGCCCGGGACATACCCACTCCTTGCCGCCGTTGCCGGCAGCTTCATTGCGGTCATCTACAAATTTTTCGGTGCAGCCTTGCGGGGGTAGGTGGGTCCTGTGTCTGTGGTGAGCCTCTGGTTAGTTCTAGCAAGTGCGGCTTGCCTGCAACAAGCCTTTGCAATCAAGGTGCCGAAAGCCCGGCACAGCGCCTGAGAGCTGTTGAATAAGCGGCAACCCTTTGAATCAGAGGGGTTTTCTGTGCTGGTTACAGTTGCGCAGCGCACGCCCGAGACCGGGCTGTGTGCAGGGCTGCCAGCGCGCATGCATCAAAAAGGCGCGTTCTGCACCTGGCGGCAGCTTTTGACCCGAGTTGGTGCTTTGTCGGCGCCGATGATGACCATTGGGCAGAAAAATGGCCTGGGTGCCTGCCGCTTTCTGAAATAGGATGGCGTACAGCCATTGGATGGCGGCGCCGCCGCAGGAGTATTGATGAAAGCACAAGCAGAGCGGTCGGCCCCCTCCGATTGGGTCATCCGCAGCGCCATGCCAGGCGGCGTGGAGCGCATCGAAGCGTGGTTCGGCGGCCATGGCTACGACCCGCATCGTCACGATACCTACTCGATCGGCCGTACCCTGGCCGGTGTGCAGAGCTTTCACTACAAAGGGGCGCTGCGCCACGGTGTGCCTGGCAACACGCTGGTGTTGCACCCTGACGAAGTGCATGACGGCATGGCGGGCACCGAAATGGGCTTTCGCTACCGCATGGCCTACATCGACCCGGCGTTGATCCAGAACGTGCTGGGCGGCGAGCCGTTGCCTTTCATCGCTGGCGGATTGTCCTGTGACCCGCGCCTGTACAGCGCCAGCGAGGCCTTCGTGCAGGCGTTGGATCATCCTCTGGAAACACTGGAAGCGCAGGACGCCCTGTACGACCTGGCAATGGCGCTGCGTGCGGTCGGCGGCAAGCCACGCGGTCGCAAACGCCTGGACTACCGCGCGGCCGAGCGCGCCAGGGCGTTCATCATGGAGCACCTGCACCTGGGCATCACGCTGGAGATGCTCGAACAGGCCAGCGGGCGTGAGCGGTGGAGCTTGTCACGAGATTTCCGTGCCCTTTACGGCACCAGCCCTTACCGTTTTGTCACGCTACGCCGGCTAGACTGTTTTCGCAGGCTGATCCTCGACGGCTTTACCCTGGTCGACGCCGCTCTCGCTGCCGGTTTTCACGATCAGAGCCACATGACCCGGCACTTCACCCGCACCTACGGCGTACCACCGCTGCGTTGGCTGGAGCGCTTGCGGCCTGCCCGCTGAGTTGCAGGATCGTACAAGAGCAGCGTGCTTTGCGTTCGCTAGCCTGAGCGTTCCAACCAGAGAGGATCTGTCATGTCCGAAGCCCATCAACAACGCCTGTCACAACCTGTCAACCTGGCCCACAAGGCCGGGTTGATCGAACAACAATGGAGCCCACGGGGGGCGCGGAAATGAACGACTACCAGTTCAAGGTGGTGCGCATCGAAGGTGAGTTCATCTGGCACTCGCACCCGGAAACCGATGAGGCGTTCCTGGTGCTCGAAGGCGTCTTGCGCATCGACCTCCCGGAGGGCAGCGTTCAGGTGAATGCGGGCGAACTGTATGTCGTGCCACGCGGTGTCAAGCACAGGACAGCGGCACTGGCTGAAGCGAAACTGATGATGATCGAACCCCGCGGTGTGTTGAATACCGGTCATGAAGGAGGGGAGCGAACGGCGGTGAATGACGTCTGGATCTGAAGCGACGCGGCCAAGGGCGAAGTTTCTCAGGGGCGAGAGCGGTAGGGTGAGTGACTGCTTTCGACCCAGAACTGCCCATCTGATTGGAAAGACCGATCTTGTTGGGGCGACAGGCCCTTGGTACGTTTGCGACCCTCTACTGATGGAAACCTGCATGGAAACCGATTCGTCATTGCAGATCGAACGCGCAGCTTATGAGGAGTTCGTCCGGCTTTGGAGACAAGGGCACTTCGAGCATCAGCGACTGGGCCAAGCGTTTTACAACCACTTCAACCTGCACAAACTCGCCGGTCAGGCTGCATTGCGTGACCTTTACGAAGCAGGCGGTGAGAAAGCGTCAGAGTGATCTGAGACTGAAGGATTTCCGCATGTTCGCCATGCGCGATGCGCTGGAAACCCAGGATCGGATGGTCGCGCCGCTCTATACGCGCAGCCTGCTGTACTTTGTTTCGGGACTGCTGGAAGGGCAGGTGGGTAAAGACGGCAAGTGGAGCGGTGTCCTCGGCATGCCCCTGGTGGGCATGGAGCGCTTCTACGAAGGTTCGACCTATGCCCAGGATGCCGTTGTCACCAAAGTGAAGGCTTTCCTTGGGGCCGTGCCTGGGCGGATGGTATGGTCCTCGGTCAGTGGTGCTGGCAATGGCTTGAACAGCAGTGCTGCAAAGCACGGAGACTTCGACAACGACCCTTCAACCCTGGAATCGGTCCAGTCCATCATCAGGCAGTGAGCACTGGCCATGGCTGAGTTCGATTACGCGATCCTGGTCGGCATTTCCCGCTACCGGGATGCCGGCAAGTTTCCAACGCTGGAAGGCCCGTTGAACGATGTGGCGCGCATCCGGGAGTGGCTGGTATCTCCGCTGGGTGGGGCGGTCCCGGAGGGACAGGTCTTCTCACTCAACACTTCGGAGCCGGCTGTTTCGGGAGAATGGAGCCCCAACCGCGAATCCTTTGCGAGACGCTTCAATGCGATTGCCCTTGACCCTGTCACCGGAGATTTCGTGCGCCGGGAAGGGCGTCTCTACCTCTACTTCTCCGGCCATGGCTTTTCCAGGCTGACCGACCAGACCACCCGGGCGGCGCTATACAGCGCCGACAACATGGGTATGTTCCAGAGTAACCTTGCCGGTACCCTCTATGCCGAGGCCGCCAAGCGTGCTCGGCTGTTCCGCGAAGTGATACTGATCATGGACTGCTGCCGGGATACCGAAAGTAATTTGGAGTACAGCCCACCGGACCTGAACCTCTTCGAACATGCCAATACGGAGGGAGTGCTGGTGTTCTCTATGTACGCCGCCCCGAAACGGGGCAAGGCTCAGGAGCGTGAGTTGCCCGGCAGCAATGGCAAGGTTGTCGGCCTGATGACCAATGCGTTGCTGCGTGCCCTGCAGGAGGCGCCTTGCGACATCGTTGGGCGGGTACCGGGCAAGGTCCTGATGCAGTACATGGGCATGAACTGGCAGGCCTGGTACCCCGTGCAGACGCCCCCCGCGCCCCGCATCATCCCTCCGGACAGCGAAGATGTGTTCTTCCAGTCCGGTCAGGCGCTCGAGATCCAGCGCTTTCTGCTGCCCGCCACCTCGCTGGAAAAAATCCCGCTGCGACTGACATCGAGTTCGCTTAATGCCGCCGGGATTCTGGATGGCGATGCCATTGTCTGGCAGGACGCCAGCCTGAACTGGAGGGTAAAGCTTGAGGTGAGCACCCTGGCCGATGGGAGTCGCGAGTTCAGCCTGGCGCTGCCGGTGCGGGATCATGAGCTGTTGTCGGCTGCCTCTCGCTGCACTTTCGTTCCGGGAGCACAAGATGCCGTCGTCATCTGATCACGCCCGCCTGGCCTACAGTGAGACGAGCAGCGAGCTGTTCGAGCTGTTTGACCAGAGCCTGTTCGTCTCGGCCAAAGTGCCGACCGCGTTCGCGACGGAGGATGGGGCTGCCGAACTCTATCTGGTGGACAGTACCTATGCCCTGATCGCTCAGGGTGTCGGCAGGCTCGATGTCGATCTGGCCCCGGGCGATTACCAAGTGCGCCAGCGGGTGGGGGATACGGAAAGCGTCCATGAGTTCCAGGTCGTGGCGGAGCAACCTGCCAGCTTCAGCCTCCCACGGCTGGACTTCGCCACACCGATCCCGCTGCCGGAGTCGACCCTGGCCAAAGGCGCCGGGCTGGAACACCGTGTGCTGGATGCCCAGAAGGGTAACTTCCGCCTGTTGCTCTGGACACCGGTATCCGGGCCAGTACCTGCCGGTGCTCTGGAACAGGCCTTGGAAACCTTAAGTCTGGAGTCCTTCGATGGGCAACGGCGCGTTGGCCTGACGGCCGAGATCGAAGACCACAGCGTGTGGATTGCCCTCGACCTTCAGCCTGGCAGCTATGTGCTGGTGCAGCGGGTGGCGCCAGGCCGCCAGCGTTGCCTGCCGCTACGTATCGCCGCGGGGCTGGTGACTTCGGTCTACCTAGTGCTGTTGCGGGATGACAGCGGCCGGGAGATCCCCCTGGAGCTCCAGCACGGGGCGATCGCGTTGCTGCCTTCATCGATGAGGGGGGACGAGGTGGTTGGCCCGTTGCGCCGTCTCGAAGCTGCTCGCAAGGCGCTGGCCTTGGGGCGGCAGGTATCCGGATGGTCTGCTTGGGACAAGGCAGGTAGTGCGGAGAATCCGTTGCTGGCCCTGATCGACGGCCATCTGGCCAGTGCTTCGGAGCCCTACGAAGGTGTACTGGGAGACGCCGAACGGATGGCGCTCGATATCGCTCCCGGGCTGCAGCTGCCCGACGTACTGGCAGGGCCTCCGTTGTTGCGTCGGAGTTGGAGCCGGTTGCTGCAGATGCCATCCGGAAATGCTGCGCTGCTTGCGCTGTTTGCATTCGATTATGAGGTGGAAGGCTCCAATGCCTGGTTTATATGGAGCGAAGCGCCCGGGGCGCGGGCACTGGCCAAACCTGCCGAGGCCAGGAAAGCGGCTCCGGGCATCTGGAGCACCCTGGCGGGGCTGGCGTTTGTCTTCTCCAGGCTTCGCAAGTCCGGCAAGCGGCCAGCGCCGGCTGGCGGTGTGCCTGACGCCCCGACTTATGAGGAACTTGTTCAGTTGTTCACCGGGCTGGTTGAAAGCCCGATGGCCCGCAAGCTGCTGAGAAAGACCTATCGGGCACTGGAGAATCAGGTCGAAGGTGAGAAGGACCCCGCGGTGCAACGCATGTTCAGCGCACTGGAAACCATGACCGATAAGACGCTGCTGAAAGCGATGGGGGCCGAAGACCTGGTCCGCTCAGCGCTGGGCAGCCTGGAACTGCCCAAGGAGCGCCGCACCGAGCATGCCCGGTCACTGTTCTGGCTATTGCAGCAGCGACTGAGCGAGGAAGACCGCAAGTTTACTGCCGGGC
This sequence comes from Pseudomonas anuradhapurensis, assembly GCF_014269225.2. Taxonomy (NCBI): domain Bacteria; kingdom Pseudomonadati; phylum Pseudomonadota; class Gammaproteobacteria; order Pseudomonadales; family Pseudomonadaceae; genus Pseudomonas; species Pseudomonas anuradhapurensis. The sequence continues at coordinate 3,054,852 of NZ_CP077097.1, read as the reverse complement.
TCATTGGAGCGGCGGGGCACTGGCTATGGGGGAAACCCTTGGAACAACGATCTCAAGACCAGTTGGATCGCTCGGATTGATGGTCTGCTTTGGTTCAATCCAGAAGGAGACCCGCTTTGGCTAGGCGTCTGCCAGTCGCGAATGGTCGGAGGCGGCCAGAAGCGGTCATCGAGTGACTACGAAATTAGGGGCGATTCACGTAGCTTGCTGTCGATGGCCAGATCGAAAAGAGCCAAATCCCGGGTTTCTTCCGCGATTTGGAGCCTTACCCGTATGGCCCAGATATCTTTGAGCCGGAGCGGGGCTTTCTGCCCGTCCAGTTTTCCTTTGTTCCATGGTTGATGGTTGTATGTCGCAATAGTGTTCATGGTTTGTCCTCCATGTGGGAAGGACAAGGATGGCCAACCAGAGCCAGGGACGCTTACCGACACAAAGGAGACTTTGATTGACCCAGGGCGCCTCTCTAGGCACTATTCTTCGGTATATGAACTGCTAAATTTTGAACATGAATAGGGGGTGAGGGATGGAGGATGAGGCATTTAGTATCCGGACGCCGCACCAGGCGTTCTACATTCAGTCGATGCTCTTCAATACGGCCTCTGCCTTCCAGTCGTGCAACATTGCAGAAAAGATCATCCAGACGATCTCAGATGGGGAGATTGATCCGCAAGAGAAGAAGGACATACTACTGAACTGCTTGCAGAACGTCGTCAACCAGTCTGGAGCTATATCGCGATACTTCTTCCCGTCGCGTGATGGTGTGAAAGGAACGGACAAGAAGACCATTCACAGGGATCGCGGACAGTATCTATCAAAGGTCTTTGGTGTAAAGGACGACAGCCCCCTGATGAATAGGGCGTTAAGAAATTCGATTGAACATTTTGACGAGCGGCTTGATCTTTATCTTCAAGACGGGATAGTCGGATACATCTTTCCTAGCCTCATTCTTCCTCAGCCTGAAGACTCGGATGTGCCTCATCACATTTTCAGGGCTTACTACTTGAAGGAAGGCATTTTTCAAGTGCTAGGTGAGCGATACGAGATCCAGCCAATTGTTGATGAGATGGCCAGGATTCATGATCTCTTAGTCAAGTTTGACGGCAATGGCGGCGTCTTCCGCTCGTAAAAAGGGAGTAAACCTCCTTTTTATTGTGCTGACACATAGATTTTGTCTAAGACGAAGTTCGCCACCTTGGCGATCTCTGGAGCCTCTGACGAATGTCCATTTTTGGCCGATCGCTGACCCTCGTGAAGGGCAGCTATGGGTAGAAAGCAGCCGTTCGCCACCCAGTTTCGGGCATCTCTTTAGCGGTCACTTTGATATATCTTATACAAGCTAAACCAGTCCTTATACCGATCCGAAACGCAGTCTTCATTGAGTTTTCTGACAATGACCCCGTTATATTTCAAATCGGGGTCACTGCCTCGCCTTGACTAGAGTATGGAAATTGGATAGTCGACGATAAATCGGAATTCGTTGACGTCTCCCTCGGCCTGATCCGCATTCCCCCTGTGAATCGCTTGTCGAATACGGAAGGACAGATCCTTAGCCGGGCCCGATTGAAGGACATATTTCGCCTCCAGGTTGGTCTCGTGGTGTCTGCCATCCTCTCCGTAGCCGTAGCCTCGGTAATGGCTTTCCGAATCCATTTTGCTTCCGTCGATGCCACGGCCATTGACGTATCGCGCCATGAAGCTCAGGCCCGGAACGCCGTAGATACCCATATCTAGGTCATAGCGGAGCTGCCAGGATCTCTCCTCAGGTCCGTTGAAATCGGAGTACTGAATCGAGTTGGCAAGGAAAATCGAGTCGCCAGTATCTCCAGGTCCGTTGAGGCCGAAGGCAACGTAGTCAAAAGGTGTATCACCATGCACTTTTTGATACGCAAGTGTCACTGTGTGGGCAGAGAGGAAGCTGTAGGCGGTTGCGAACGACCATGTTGTGTTGCTGATATCTCCGGCTTCGGCTCGACCTTCGTCGTTGGTACGGTAAATATTAAAGTCGAAAGTCAGCGACTGGTCTTTCGCAAGGGGAAGAGTGAGATTCGCGTTACCGTAGTATTGACGCCAGACGTCTTCGAGATCGGAGCCATAGAGCGAGATCGACAGTTCCTCATTGACTGCGTATTTACCTCCTACGAAATCGATGCTGTCCGCCTGGAGGTTGGCATAGGTCGCCCAGATTCCATGGTCACCATTAGTCGTAACTGGGCCATTCCCTCCTGTGAAGTGGCCGCCTTCCAAATCAAGCCCTTCGAATTCGCTGCTGAGCAGGTTAAACCCGGTAGCAGTCTGCGGTAGCAGCCGGGTGCCACCTGCAGCAAAGACGGGCGCTGTCGGCTGCAAGTCTCCCCAGCGGAGCTCGGTCTTCGAAACACGAACCTTCAGAGCACCGCCGGCGCGACTGTATTCGTCTTCGGGAGAGCCGTCATTTTTCACTGGAAGGTTTCCGGTACCCGAGTGACCCGCACCACCATCTAGCTTGATACCCAAATGGCCGAAAGCTTCCACCCCGAAACCGATAGCGCCTTGAGTGTATCCAGAGCTGTAGTTGAAGATAAAACCTTGAGTCCAATCACGTCGATCACCCGCTCCAGATTTTCCATCGCGATCAAAATAGTAGTTGCGCAGCTTCAGCGACAGCTCGGAGTCGTCCAGGAATCCCTTTGCTTCGGTCTGGCTCGATACTGCAGCCGCAAGTACGATTTGAGGGGCGCAGGTTAAGCATGCACCCAGAATTGATAGCCGAAATGGCGACATATACCACCCCTTGTTTGAATTGTATTGGCAGGTATCATTTTGAATTATGTATTTGTTTTACTTATACCCTTATCGAGAGGGCGCCAACAATTAACAAGCTTCTGTTGCGGCACGTCACAGCGTTTCGACTAATAGTAAGTATCAAGCGCCTTAATGAATCAAGTCGGGGATTTTCCGCTAGAATCGATCTCGATGAAGATTTCCTCCCCCTTAGAGTAGGTGTTGCGCTGTTCTCTAAGGGATCTCCACTTCATCATCCTTTGGTTTGCCGCCTGTCTCAGGCGGCTTTTTTTTGCCCGTAAATTCGCTACCACTATTTACAGACCGTAGAAAAAGCCGGTCGTTGCCGATGCTATGCGTCTTTCAATAGGCCTTGCATTTGAGAAAAGGCGGGTTCGAGTGTTTGGGCGATCTCTGTTGCTCTCGGTGTCGGTTCTAATGCCCCTCTTCCTTTGTAGATAAAAAGAGGATCATCAAACCTCTTCCGCAGCTTGCTCAACACATTGCTGACTGCAGGTTGGGTGACCTTGAGGGCACGAGCGGCTCGTGAAACTCCTCCCTCACGGTAAACAACAAGAAAGGTGATGAGCGAATTCACGTCGAATCGCTCGAAAGCGCGCTCATCGAAACTCATGGTTTGCCTCCGCATAATCCGCTTTGAAGAAGCTTCCGAATCGAATCCCCACAGAGGGAAATTCGAGGATCTCAATTATTTTGTGAATGTCTACCGCAGCGAAATGCTGAACCATCTGATTTTGGGACTCCCAATGACCTGTGAGCACCCACTGCCTAGAATCCTTGGCGCTGCGCGTTATGCCATAGAAAATACAGCCAGGCAGTCCCGCTAGTTCTTCCGCGTATTTAGTTAAACGCCCCTCGATGGTGACACTTGACCCGTAAGGAACGCTGATCTCTAAAGTGCTGATCGCGTCGACACTCATGACAATCACTCCTCATCAGAGGCCAGCGGCCACTAGGCCGCTGGCTTTGCGGTTAGGCTAAATCGGCTGTCTGTTCCGGCGGCGAGGTGGTCTCATTGGTACGGCTCAAGAAGCCAAATACCGCTATCCCGGAGATCATCGTGATAACCGTCAATACATGCAGAAGGAGTTCAAACGCCTTGTTGTAACCAGCCACAAGCGTTTCTTTGGCGACTTCCGGTAGTTCAGCGGCAGCATGCACAAGGTCGCCAGCTGCCACTTGCTGTGCAGCGTGGGCGACGCCTGTCATAGTTTGAGGAACGCTATCCAGAAGGAATCCCTGGGCCAGCGATGCCAGCAAGGCGCTGACGATAGCGAGGGCTACGCCTTCGCCTGCAACCCGGGCGGTATTGAAGATTCCGGTGGCCATGCCTGCGCGTTCTTTAGGCACAACACCAATGGCCAAACCGTCCATCAACCCCCATGGAAGACCAGCACCCACACCAATCAGCAGCATGGGAAGGATAACCGTGTTGCCTACAACCATATCAGTTTGGCTGAACCACTGCAGTCCTGCAGCGGCGATGAAGAAGCCTATACCGCACAGCAAACCAGGGGCGACCCAGCGGGTAAGCTGAGCGGCAAGTAGAGGGACCACTAGCATGGGGGCTGACAGTGCAAGCATCATCCAGCCTGCCTGGATCTCGCTCATGCCTTCGATACCGATGAAGCGTAGTGGCAAGATAACGACCAGCACGATGTAGCAATAGCAGGTACCGATTGGCAGCAGTTGAACGCCAACGAATCGAGGAATGCGGAACAGGCTAAGATCCAGCATTGGGCGCTCGACGCGGTTTTCCACCACGACAAATGCCACGAGGAGTAGTGCAGATGCTGCCAGCAGGCCGATCACAACCGGGCTTCCCCAACCGCTTTCTGGGCCTTGGATGACGCCAAATGTGAAGGTCGCCAAGGTGCCTGTGAAAGTAATCGTGCCTGGCCAATCCAAACCAGTAGCACCGGGATCTCGGGTTTCACGCATGCGTGGCAAGCCGAAGAACATTGAGAGCGCGCCCAGGCCTGCCGTGGCGAAGAAGATCGCCCTCCAGCCAAAGCTCTCGATCAAAAGCCCTGATACTAACGGCCCAAAAGCCAGTCCTATCCCGAAGGTGGTACCCAGCATGCTGAACGCTCGCGTTTGCGCATGCCCCTCAAACTCCTGAGCTAATGCAGCAGAACCGCTGGCCAACGCTGCCGCACCCGCTACGCCCTGGATAGCACGAAGCACGTCCAACCACGGGACAGAAGGTGCAAATCCCTGAGCAAACGATGTGATGGTGAATAGCCCTGTCCCTAGAGCAAAAAGACGCTTGCGCCCGTACTGATCGGCGAGAGCACCAGCAGCCATCAGGAGACTTCCGAACGTCAGCATGAATGCATTGGTGATCCACGTAAGCTGCACAGCAGTGCCACCAAGCTCGTGGCCGATAGCTGGACGGGCAACTGCTCCTCCGGTAAAGCTCATTGGCAGCACTAATGCCGCCAGGCAGATCGAGAGCAGGATCATCAATTTGCTCTGATCCGTTGATGATGTGTTGGGTAAGGCACTCATGTGCATACTCCTAGAGTTGAAGCCCCTCGCGTCAATACGCCTGAGGGAGTCGAAAAGTGATGCCAGACGTTCACCATCGGGCGTGGTTTCAGCGATTACTGGCGAGTTTCTCTGTATGGCTAGAGGTGCCGCTCCATCCACCACCCAATGCGCGGATAAGGTTCACCGTCGCAAGGGCCTGCACTGCTTGCAGATCGATTGCGGCGCGCTGTGCTTGCAGAACAGACCGCTCCGCATCAATGACATCGAGGTAGGCCACAGCTCCTTCCATATACTGGGTTCGTGAAATTTCTGCGGCGCGAGAGGATGAGGTGACCGCTTCCCCTTGGGTTCGTGTCTGACGAGCCAGGATGGCGAGATCCGATAGGTTGTCTTCCACTTCCTTGAATGCCACTAAAACCTGCTGACGGTAGTTCGCCACGTCTTCTTCGTATTTCGCACGGGCGCTCGCCAGATTTCCGCTGCGCCGCCCTCCATCGAAGATCGGGAGATTCAGCGCGGTACCGGCCAGGGGACCTAACAAGAATGTCCTGTTGCTCCAATTGAACAAATTCCCTAGGGTCGACGCCTCAAAGCCAGCTGAACCAGTCAAAGTTAAGGATGGGAAGAATGCCGCCTTGGCCACACCGACCCTTGCGTTAGCTGCCGCCATCGCCCGTTCAGCTGCAGCGATATCTGGACGCCGCTCCAGCAAAGCGGATGGCAAGCCAGCCGGGATCTGGACCTCTACCGCTTGCAAGGGCTTGGCGGACAGCGAGAATTCGGCCGGCGCTTTACCCAGCAACACTGCCAGGCTATGTTCGGCCACCGCGCGCTGACGGCTCACTGTCATTGAATCTGAACGAGCGGTTGCCAATTCCGAGCGAGCCCGCGACACATCAAGCTCACTGATCTCGCTATCGGCGAAGCGGGTTTCGACCAGCTCAAGCGCTTTTTCCCGAAGCGTCACGGCCTCGGCAAGTACCTTTGCCTGAGCATCCAACTGACGGATCTGGAAATAGTTCTGCGCGACATCCGCCTGCAACGCCAACTGCACGGAGTGAAACAAGGCCTCAGTCTGTTGCAAATCAGCTTCTGCGGCATGAACCGATGAAGACACCCGGCCGAACAGGTCCACCTCATAGGAAATACCCACTTGTGAACGCACCATGGTGTTTTGATAGGCCGGCGATCCATCCGGTTGCGCCGCTTCGGATACGCGCTGGCGTGTGGCACCAATTCCGCCATCCACACTTGGGAACAAGCCTCCACGTGCCGCCTGGTTCAGTCCACGGGCTTCCTTCACTCGCGCTGCAGCGGCCTGCAGATTCTGATTGGCCTCCAGTGCCTGGTCTTCAAGACTATCCAGGTCCGGATCAGCAAATACTTTCCACCACTGTCCTCGTGCATTGAAGTCAGCAGGTTCAGCTGTCTTCCAAGTGCCTCGTTCGGTGACAGCAGTGTCCTCCTTGAAGCTGGGCGGAACAGAGGCCACCGGGCGCTCATAAGTCGGTTCCACAGAGCAGCCAATCAAACTCGTTAACACACCGGCCAACACTGTGAGATGCAGCGAGCGGTTCTGGATGAATGCGTTCATGATGATCTCCTCAGTCCTGCACAGCCATGTCCAGAGCGCGCTGACGCTCGGAGCTCGGCTTGTGTTGTCCTGCCGCTTCATACTTGGGTTCTGTTGGCTCCATCTGCGCGTGAGTGCCATGCTTGTCGACAATGTGTTCAACACCGGACAATTTACGGAGCAGCACATAGAAGACGGGGGTGAGCAACAGCCCGAACAAGGTGACGCCGAGCATTCCGAAGAACACTGCGATGCCCATTGCCTGACGCATTTCTGAGCCAGCGCCGGTGGAAATCACCAGTGGTACGACGCCCATGATGAATGCGATCGAAGTCATCAAAATCGGACGCAAACGTAGACGGCTCGCTTCGACCGCAGCCTGAACAATGGTCCGCCCGCTCATCTCCAGTTCACGAGCAAATTCAACGATCAGGATTGCGTTTTTAGCCGACAGCCCCACCAGTACCATCAAACCAATCTGGGTGAAGATGTTGTTATCACCATTGGTCAGCCATACACCTGCGAGGGCAGAAAGCAGGGTCATGGGCACGATCAGTAAAATTGCCAACGGCAAGGTCAGGCTTTCATACATCGCTGCTAGGACCAGGAATACCAACAGCACACTGATAGGGAAGACCCACAACGCCGAGTTACCTGCCAACACCTGCTGGTAGGTGAGGTCGGTCCACTCGAACTTGATGCCGCGAGGGAATACCTCGGCAGCAATGCGTTCGACTGCGGCTTGAGCCTGGCCGGAGGAGTAGCCCGCGGCAGGACCTCCGTTGATATCGGCGGCCAAGAAGCCGTTGTAGCGCACGACCATCTCCGGGCCGTAGGTTGGAGTGACCTTTACCAATGAAGACAGCGGCACCATCTCGCCAGCAGCATTTCGAGTTTTCAGCTCCCCAATAGATTCGGCATTAACGCGGAAAGGAGCATCAGCCTGCGCATGCACCTGGAACACTCGGCCAAACGCATTGAAGTCGTTGACGTAGAGCGAGCCCAGGTAGATCTGCAAGGTGTCGAAGACGTCGCGAACAGACACGCCTTGTTGTTTCGCTTTCACCCGATCCAGCTCCACGTTCAGTTGGGGAACGTTGATCTGGAAGCTGGAGAACATCGGCCCAAGCTCTGGCGCTTGAGCTGCACGCTTCATGAACTCTTGGGTAACGCGGTTCAGCGCTTCGTACCCAAGTGCTCCGCGGTCCTGGATCTGCAACTTGAAACCGCCGACTGTACCCAGGCCCGAGACAGGCGGCGGCGGGAACACAGCAATGGTCGCGTCCTTGATCTTCGCGTATTCGGCGTTCAATGCTGCAGCAATCTCAGCAGCAGTCTCACCAGCTCCACGCTCTTTGGATGGTTTCAGAACGGGGAATACCAGTGAGCTACTCGAAGAGTTAGTCAGGCCGTTAACGTTAAGACCAGGAAACGATGGAACGCCAATCACTCCAGGTACCTTGAGGGCAATGTCACTGACCTGCTTGGTGATCTGGGCAGTCTTCTCCAGTGAAGAGCCACTCGGCAACTGAACAATGGCAACCAAGTAATCTTTATCCTGGCCGGGTACGAAACCGCCAGGCACGATCTTGCCTAGGTACATTGCCATCGCAAGCAGTACTCCGTAGACAATCAGCATTGCGCCCTTGTGGTTGATCACTTGACGTACGCCACCGCCATACGACTCGGAGCCACGATGGAACACGCGGTTGAACGCAGCGAAGAAGCGTCCAAATAGCCTGTCCATCATAAGGGTCAGGCGGTCCTTCGGCTCGTCGTGGCCTTTGAGCAACAACGCTGCCAATGCAGGAGAGAGAGTGAGCGAGTTGAAGGCCGAGATAACGGTGGAGATTGCGATGGTCATCGCGAACTGTTGGTAGAACTGTCCAGTGAGACCTGACATGAACGCGAGCGGAACGAATACCGCAACCAGCGTTAGCGCGATGGCAATGATCGGCCCACTGACCTCTTGCATAGCCTTGTAAGTGGCGTCCCGGGGCGTCATACCCTCGCTGATATTTCGCTCGACATTCTCGACAACCACGATGGCGTCGTCGACTACGATGCCGATAGCCAGCACCAGGCCGAACAATGACAGGGCATTGATCGTGAAGCCGAACAGCAACAGCAATGAGAAAGTGCCGATAATGGACACCGGGACTGCGAGCAAGGGAATGATCGAGGCGCGCCAGGTCTGGAGGAAGATGATTACGACCAGCACCACTAGTACGATCGCTTCGAGCAGAGTGTGAATGACTGCGTCGATACTTTCTCGCACGAACTGGGTGGGGTCGTAGCGCACGACGTAATCAAGCCCTTCAGGCATATCCTCTTTCAGCGAAGCCATGGTTTTGCGAACATCTTCGGAGATCTGCAGCGAGTTGGCTCCTGGCTGCTGGAAGATGATCATCTGTACCGAGGGTTTGCTATCGAGCAGAGAACGCAACGCGTAGTCGGCGACACCCAGCTCAACCCGAGCGACATCGCCCAAGCGAATGACAGCACCACCAGAAGTGGTCTTGAGGATGATCTCTCGAAACTCGTCTGCGGTTTTCAAGCGGCCTTGAGCATTGATGTTGAGCTGCAGAGGAACGTTCTCGGGCATTGGTTGCGCACCCACGATGCCCGCTGCGACCTGTACGTTTTGTTCGCGGATTGCAGCGACGACTTCGGAAGCAGTCATGTTCTGCCGCGCCACCTTATGCGGGTCCAGCCATACCCGCATGGAGTAGTCACCGGACCCCCAGATCAGCACTTGGCCAATACCTTGGATGCGGGCCAGCTGGTCCTTGATATTGATAACCGCGTAGTTACGCAGATAGTCCTTGTCGTAGCGTCCGCTTTCGCTGACCAGATTGACGCCCATGGTGAGAGTTGGGGAAGACTTGATCGTTGTAACCCCCAGGCGTTGCACGTCTTCAGGCAGACGCGGCAGAGCCTGCGCTACGCGGTTCTGAACCAACTGCTGCGCCTTGTCAGGGTCTGTGCCTAGCTTGAACGTGACTGTAGTGGTCATGTTGCCGTCGCTGTTTGCCTGCGACTGCATGTAGAGCATGTTCTCCACACCGTTGATTTGCTCCTCGATAGGAGAGGCAACGGTTTCGGCAATTACCTTCGGGTTTGCACCAGGAAACTGAGCGTGCACAAGGACCGAGGGAGGTACCACTTCGGGGTATTCGGCAGTGGGCAGTTTCGTCAGAGCAATGCTCCCTGCCAGCAGCACCACCACCGAAAGCACGGCCGCGAAGATCGGCCGGTCGATAAAGAATTTTGAGATGTTCATGATGACCGCGCCTCAGTTCACGAGTGCCAGCGGTTGGCTGGACTGCATGTTGGTGTCGCGCGCCTGCACGAGGTCGTTGGGCCGCACACGCTGAATGCCGTTGACGACAATACGTTCACCGGCATTTAGCCCCTTGGTCACGATACGGAGCCCTTCATACGAGCCGCCGAGTTCCACTTCCCGGTACTGCACACGGCTTTGCGCATCAACTACGAGTACAAACTTCTTGGCCTGGTCAGTACCTATAGCGGCCTCATCGATCAGGTAAGCCTCCTGTGGCTTGCCACCCTCTACCTTTACCCGAGCGAATAGCCCCGGCAGCAACGCGCCATCCTGGTTTTCGAAGCGAGCCCTGACACGCAAGGTGCTGGTACCGCTATTGAGCTGGTTGTCGACGGAGACCAAAGTGCCTTTGCGCGAATAACCAGATTCGTCGGCCAACCCAAGCGCGACTTCCACAGGTTTGGTGTTCGAATGACGCAGGTAGCGCAGGTAGGTTTGTTCATCGACTTCGAACGAGGCGTAGATGGGTGACACAGAAACCAAGGTTGCTAAAAGCGGTGCATTAGCGCCGGCGCTCACAATGTTGCCCAGCGTCAGCTCTGCGCGCGATACCCGACCACTTACAGGCGCGTTAACCTGGGTGTGCTCCAAATCGATGCGTGCCGCTTGCAGCGCTGCTTTAGCAGCTTTTACCGCGGCGGAGGCCTCACGCGCTGCGTTACTGCGCTCATCGAATTCTCGTTTGGCGATTGCGTTACTGGAGATGAGTCGTTGCGCCCGCGCCGCATCAGTCGCCGCATAGCTGGCTCGCGATTCGGCGGCTGCCAGCTCAGCGCTGGCTTTCTCTACCGCTGCGGCGTAGGGCCGGGGGTCAATGGTGAACAGAGGATCACCTTTCTTAACAAAACCACCGTCCTTCACATTTACCGCGACGATCGTGCCGGAGACCAAAGGGCGCAGCTGGATGTGTTCTATGGCATCCAAGCGACCGGAATAGCTCTGCCACTCGGTAATGATCTTGTTAATTACTGGAGCTACATCGACTTCGATAGCCGGCGCTTCGGTTGCGGCCTGGGCTCCAGCGATGTCCGCCGCACCGTGTTGAACGACGACTCCAGCTGCTCCCCCCAAAGCGATCAGCGCACTGATCGCGATGGTGAGTGTTTTGCGTTGGACCAACATGATTCTTCTCCTATATTGGGTTGGCTAAGTGGGAACAGGCGAGCCGAAGACCAGTTGTCACAGGTGCGCGAAGGGAGAGAGGCTGGCCACTGAGTGGCGCTCTACTTCCAAGTGCAGTGCTTCGACGTAGTTGTCAGAGAGCCCATTGGCGTACAGAGCTTTTCTGAGCAGCCTCAGGTACTCAGCATTGGTACCGTGGGTTCCACGCGCTACAGCCATCTGATAAGCGATCGTGGAAACAGATGAGTCAGCCTCGTACAGCGCGTAGCCGGGATCTGCTACGAAAACCAATGCATCAATCGAGGTCTGATCTTCGAGATGGATGGGGGCCCATATCGGGGTGTAAGAGCCGAACACCATCTCGCGACGCCAGACGCACTGGAGATCCCGTTCCAACTCTGGTCCGTCAAGCTGAAAAACCACCCCATCTGTAATTCCGCCTGGCTCTAGAGCCAGCATCCGTCCAGGAACATCTGGCGTGCCTCGACCTGCAACCATCTTTAAACAGAAACTGCGATGCCATCCTTTTAAGGTCGCCAGTTCACGCCGTACAAAATCCAGCAACGGGTTCCAGATCAATGAGCCATAGGCAAAGAGCCAGATTTCGCCATGCCCAGGGCGCTTGGCCATCGTGGCATCAAGCGATTCCTGAATTCGCTCTTCGGACCAGGCCAGGTTGGACAGGGCGGCCAAGCTCTGGAGATACAGTCCATTGCTAAGGGTGTCTTTAGTCAGCATTGGGTTCCTCCTCGCACCACGGGGTAGTGCTTTGTGGAAGAAATTCTGACGTTCAAGGTGAGGTGGATAAACGCGCCGGGAAGCGACGCTTTGTAGTTCCAGGTTCTACAATTCGCAAAACCCGCTATCCACCTGGCCGCCCTGCCTCCCGCAGGGATGTTGCTGTAAAGAAGTACTTCGTCCGATGTTCGAGGTTATTAGGTGCCGTGCCAGTAATTAGTCAGAGCCGATAAGGCGTTCCGCTTCCACTCAGCGGGCATGAAGCAAGCCTCCAGCGAGTTGCTAAGTAGCTGAAACACTTGAGGGCCGGAAAGGTTTAACGAATTGATGATGGCGGCATAATTGTCATTGACGTATCCCCCGAAATAAGCGGGGTCGTCGGAGTTGACCATTACTTTCACGCCACGCTCAAGAAGCGAGCGAATGGGGTGCTGCTTCATGTCTTCAACAACCTTCAAGCGCAAGTTCGAAAGCGGACACACGGTCAACGGAATTTGCTCACGAACCAGGCGATCTACCAGATCATCGTCTTCGCTGCTCGCAACGCCGTGGTCCACACGAGATACCTGAAGCGCATCAAGCGCGTCCCATACGTACTCTGCAGGCCCTTCTTCCCCCGCATGCGCAACCACTTCGATGCCTGCACGGCGAGCCGCTGCAAATACGCGTTCGAACGTTCTCGGGGGGATTCCTATTTCAGTCGAGTCGAGCCCGACACCAATGAGGCGATGCGGGTAGTGGCTGAACAGTGGAAGAGCCTGTTCGAGCGTTTCGAGCGCTTTGCTCTCAGGTAGATGACGTAGAAAACACATTATCAGCCGGCTGCTGAAACCGAACTCATCTCCTTCTTTAAGTCCTTGCTCCAACCCTGCAACAATCGTTTCCAGGGCGACACCCCTTTCCATGTGGGTCTGGGGGTCGAAAAAAATCTCCGCATGAATGACTTTGTCAGCCTGAGCGCGCTCGACGTAGGCCCGAGCGAGATCGGCGAAGTCCCGCTCTGTCACAAGTACACGAGTGGCCACGTGATAGATGTCCAGAAAAGACTGCAGGCTCGAGAAAGAGTAGGCCTGCCTCAGCGTCTGGATCGATGCCCAGGGCAGCTGGACTTCATTACGTTGGGCCAGTTGGAAAATAAGCTCAGGCTCAAGCGTTCCCTCGATGTGGACATGCAATTCCGCCTTGGGAGCACCTGCTGCTTTCTCTACTGATGACGCCATGATGACTTGCTCCAGATGGTATGTGTGGAGCAAATCTACTGCTTCAAAAAGCAGCCTAGAATCACCAAAAATGATGGCAGGCGCTTCAAATCTGCAACACGGATAATCCATTCCTAAAGGGCTGTGTCGAAGATTTCTGAGATGAAAGCAGCCACTGCTCGGACTTTCCCACTACTGCCGTGTCCTCGGTGATATGTCAGCCAAATCTCTTGAGTCAATTCGGGGATTGCGCTTGTAACGGGGATTACACGACCATCGCGCTCAACGGCAAATGTGGCAAGAACGCCTAAGCCTCCGTTGGCGACAACTCCGTCATAAATTCCCAGTGCATAACTACACCGCAGCCAGGGTGCTCCGCTTTCGGGAAGCGAACGTAGCCAGCCGTCAGCAGTGAAGCTTGACCGCAGATCATCAAATCCAATGAAATCCAGCTCCGACCAGCGCTGCGCCTGAATCGCAGTTTGGTGCTGAGCGACGTAATTCTCAGCACCATACAAAGCAAATTCGATCTTCCCCAGCTTCTTCGCGACAAGATCGGGATGAGTAGGCTGGATAGGACGCAGCGAAATATCAGCTTCCCGCCTGGTAAGGCTATAAGGCCTATGGGAGGTGATCACTTCGATAGCGATGCGAGGATGTCGCTGACGAATCTTCGGCAGGTGGAGCATCAGAAAGAACGACACCCACTCATCAGCATTGATTCGGACTGTACCTTCAAGCTCCTCGGTTCGATGAGAGTCTCGGACTCGCTCGATGGAGGAGGCAAGTTCCTCCATCTGCTCCGCATAACCGAGAATTCGAGACCCGACCTGGGTAAGTTCGCAGCCGGTGGACATCCGCTCGACCAGCTTTTCGCCAATCTGATTTTCCAACTCGTCAAGTTTACGCGAAAGCGTCGCGGCACTAAGGTTCAGCCGTTCAGCGGCATTGCGCAGGCTTTTAGACCGCTGCACAGCCAAGAGAACCTGCAAGTCGTTCCAATCAAATCCCGCCATAAGCGAAGCCTCTTTCCAGGATCTGCCGATCGCAAAGCAGCGCTCGAAGGCAAACGGGAAAATTAGACCGTTTCAGACCGCAATCGCTCAGCCAGATACTCCAGCACTGCCCGAGTTTTGGCTGGCATTCTGTGTCCCCCAGGGATGAGTGCATGAACAGGGGGGCCGGGAACACTAGTGGCCGGTAAGACAGGGACAAGCTGTCCGTTTTGCACATACGGAAGGGCTACCCGGTCGTAAATCTGCGCGATACCCAATCCAATCACGGTGGAATCGATCAAGGCTTGGCCATCAGACAGCACAAAAGTGGGATTGGGCGTGTATTCAGAAATGTACCCATTTTCCATCAAAAACCATTGCCTCAATCGCCCTGTGAACCCGCGGAAAATCACGGCATCGTGGTCGATGAGATCCGCGATGCTTGAGGGCATGCCGTGTCGATTCAGGTATTCAGGCGCAGCATACAACTGTAGACGGATGTCGCAGAGCTTGCGGACGGTCATCTCGCTGTCCTGAGGCAGTTCGCCCGCGCGGACAACCAAGTCCCAGCCTTCTCCTACGGCATCCGACATGCGATCGGTTACCGAGAGCTCTAAGGTGACTTTCGGGTAACACTTGCGTAGGTCAGATAGGGTGGGAAGGAACAGCTGACGGAACCCCGAGGGCATGTCGAGTCGTACCCGACCAATCGGCTCTTCACGACGGGCTGCCAGAGCCTGCGCCGCATCGCGTAATGTGTCCAAGGCACTTCTTGCAGCGACAAGATATGTCTCGCCATCCTCTGTCAAGCGCACAGCTCTGGTAGTGCGTTGAAACAGTCGGGTTCCAAGCCGCGATTCGAGACGCTGGACGGCCTTACCGACATTGGACTTATTGGTTGCAAGATGCTCAGCAGCACGCGTAAAGCTGCCAGTTTGCGCAACCGCCACAAAGGCAGCTATCTCAGGTAAAGACGCATCAGTCTGCTCCATTCTTGTGTCTCCCGAAGCGACAATTTGGACGTTTCCGGCACGTTTATCGGTCATATGAGTACATAAATTGTCGACCGACTAGCTGGCGTAGCGCAATCGGAAGGTAATGAAAGAAAACAGTAGAGGAGCTCAGCTCAGCAGCTCCGCCAGGGTAGGGACATAGAACGAAGGTTTCCCGCTCTCTGTCCCCGCAGCACTGTGAGCGGACATCGATAATTTGTTGAGCTTGGTCATCTGGGCGAGCCACTCGGGACTCGTTTTCTCTTCGGGGCTGACATTATCCAAGAATGTCAAGGCTCGGTGCAGCGATTCGAGGCCTTCCGACTTCGTATCGCTCAGGGCCAATAGCTGTTGTTTCTGCATGATGTCCTGCGCTGCCTGGATCTCATCAGCGGTAAAACGCCCATCTTTGTTAACGCTCACGGCATAGAGAGATCGTCGATCTAGCCTACCGAACAAAGCGTGCACATCAGCAGGCGTCTTTTTGTCGAAAGGTAAACCACTGTTTTTCATGGCATCGTATGCGGCGTCCAGCTCCTTACGAGCATCCTCAGCGACCACGGCGAACGTCTTGCCTCGTGAGCTCGATGTAGCTTCAGGGTGACGTATCGCCAATAACAGTGCATCCACTGGCATTCCATCACGGGTAGGGAATGAAGACGTGTACCTGATGGAGTCTAGGTAACTATTTCCCCCGTCAGAGATATCGACGTCGTCACTGCTCGATGGGGGGCCGCCAACTTGGCTACCATGCTTCTCGAACTGCTTCTGCGCTCTAATCAGAAGCAGCGCGAGGTTGTGCCCACTGGTTGAAATCCGAATCATGCCCTTACCCCGAATTCTTGTTGCCAATACAGCGCCACCGCAGGCTACCGGACCGTCGTCACTGGTGAAAACCGCAGACGAGAAACAGTCCGTCGCTTAGCGGGCGACAATCATCCGCGATCGTTTAGATCGAATTGTTTGCCGATGCAGAAGGGTAGAGGGAGAGCCAGCCTCCAAGGAGACGTCAATCCGGAGGCTGTAAAAAGTAGTCCTCGTTCAGTTCCGAGAGCTCTCTGGATTGCCGTCCGAGCCACGACAGGATTTTGAAAGGCTTGGCGCCGAAGCCAGCTTTACATGGCTTACCTCTAACGATCGGCAGAGCGTGACGGGAAAGCCTCTGTAACGCCACAGCATGACCGACGCTGTTTAAAAGGAGGAATTGTCGCCGCCTTAGCCACAAAGAGTCTCCTTTCCGTAGGTTTATCGGTCACCGGGAAATTCCGAAACTGGACTCACCGCTCGATTGGCGGAACCCTTTCAAATCCAGGTGACCGAAATGAAACTCTACATCGCAGACAAAACATGCTCCGAAGCCGTACAGATTACGGCCAATGAATTGGGCCTCGACCTTGAGCTAGTCCACTTCGACGTCTGGAACAAATCCACCTCCAATGGCGAGGACTTCGCCAAGGTCAATCCGCTGCTCTACGTTCCAGCGCTCAAACTGGACACTCCCGATGAGGATATTCTTACCGAGACAATTATCATCACCTCCTATCTTGCAGATCAGCATCCTGAAGCAGGCCTGGCTCCTGCCGCTGGAACGCTGGAGCGCACCAAGTTCAACCAGTTGCTTACCTTCTTGGCCACCGAGATTGCCCAGAAGCATATCCCGCTGATGCGTAAGCTGTTGACCGAAGAAGGTACTGAGTGGACTCGGGCAAAACTGGTCCGTGCCTATACCGTGCTGGATGAGCGTCTTGCCGATGGCCGCGCCTGGCTGACCGGTGACCGGTTCACCATTGCCGACGCCTACGTATGGGGCACCATGTGGCATGAGCGCTCTGGGGTTGAAATCAGTCATTTGAAACATCTGATGGCCTACAAGGCCCGTATGGATGAGCGTGCCTCGGTGCAGAAAACTATTCGCGACCAAGCCGAAATCGTTGCTTACCACCAGTCGCAGACCGCTTAAGCAGCAAGGGGGAGGGCCTGAAGCCCTCCTGTCTTTTTCAGAGAAACATTGTCGATCTGAAAGCTACAGTCTGTTGCTACATGGGATCTTTATCCATCAAACCGCCTCTTGCTAGCGTCATCAACTCTGTTGGTATCCTCCCTTGGGTAGGAAGCATCTATCCGCTAGCAATGGAGTTACAGCATGGAAAAGACAGCATTGATTGCAGGTGTCAGCGGTCTTGTCGGCAACAACCTTGCTCAGCACTTGTGCTCTCATGGCTGGAAGGTATTCGGTCTGTCCAGAAACGGAAAACACCTACCAGAGGAGGTTAACCCTGTAACAGCCGACATGTTGAACCTAAGCCAACTCAAGGAAGCCCTGGTAGGGATAGAACCCTCCCACATCTTTTTCGCAAGCTGGCTTCGCCAAAAAACTGAGAAGCAAAACATCGAGGTAAATAGCTCGATGATTCGAAACCTCCTGGACGCGGTCTGCCCTTCGGGTAGCGTTGAGCATGTTGCCTTGGTAACCGGGTTAAAGCATTACCTTGGCCCCTTCGAGCAGTATGCAAAGGGCACTCCTCCGACTCCCTTCAAAGAATCCCAGCCTCGTCTGGATACGGAAAACTTCTACTACGCCCAGGAAGATGCCTTGTTCGAAGCATCGCGCCACTATGGTTTTACCTGGAGCGTGCACCGTCCACACACCTTGGTGGGCTACGCCATCGGCAATGCCATGAACATAGGCATGACGCTTGCGGTCTTCGGTGCAATATGTCGGGAAACGGGCCAGCCTTTTCACTTCCCAGGTTCGGCAACCCAATGGAACGGCCTTACGGACATGACGGATGCCCGCCAGTTAGCTTCGCACGTCGAATGGGCTGCATTGACGCCAGCGGCGCACAATCAAGCCTTGAATGTGATCAATGGTGATATCTTCCGCTGGAAATGGATGTGGGAACGCCTGGCTGCGTGGTTCGACATCGCGGCTGTTCCCTTTTCTGGCGAGATTTTTCCCCTTGAACAGCAGCTTGCTGAATGCGCTTCAATCTGGACTGATATGGCAGCTAAGCATGATTTGAAGATTGACGATATCAACCAACTAGTCTCGTGTTGGCACACTGACGCCGATTTGGGACGGGGCATCGAATGTGTCACCGACATGACCAGGAGCAGGTTGCTTGGGTTTGACCCCTACCGATCAACCGAAGCATCGTTCTACGACTTGTTTGAGCGGTTGCGCCAAGAGCGGATTATCCCATAGCGCGCTCTAGACACGCGCCCAGGCCATGCGCCATAGCATTTGCTACGGGCATGGCTGTTGATTAGCAGGGATAAGCCATCTCACACCGTAACGCTTCTCTTTTGAATGCGCACTATTGTCTCTTCTAGGGATACAGATCGTGGCCATTGCCGGTGTTTCTTAAGTGCGGCCAAGTACAGATACTTCATGCTCATCGCCTATCAAATCAAGATGAGAATCATATGCCGAATATGCTAGCCGCTCAAGATGAATCAAGCCAGATCAAGAAATTTGAAATCAGTATCTCTGATTCAACTCTCAAGGATCTAAAGCTACGCCTGGAGCTCACTCGCTTTCCTGAAAGGGAAACGGTTGAGGATGACTCGCAAGGGCCACAGCTTGAACGTGTAAAGGATCTAATCGAATACTGGCGCGATAAATATGATTGGCGGAAGATTGAGAAGCGGCTCAATCAGTTCGACCATTTTAAAACCGATATCCAGGGCTTGGGTATTCACTTTATGCACATTCGGTCTCCACATGAGAACGCCTTGCCGCTTCTTATGATTCACGGGTGGCCTGGATCTGTGCTCGAGTTCCTCGACTCCGTCGATCCGCTCGTTAATCCTACCAAGCACGGTGGCAGAGCTGAAGATGCGTTCCACCTCGTGATTCCTTCACTCCCTGGATTCGGCTTCTCGGATAAACCCTCCAGTACTGGCTGGAACCGAAATCGCATTGGTAAAGCCTTTCACGAGCTGATGGAGCGGGTTGGTTATCCGGAATACGTAGCTCAGGGAGGTGACTGGGGTAGCCACATTGTAACGGAAATGGGACGCCTCCAGCTTCCAGGTCTGATGGCCATCCACACCAACTTGCCTCTGATCACCCCGATGAATAAACCAGAGCATCCTAAGCCAGAGGAACAAGTTGTGTATGACCAACTTGATCGCTTCATGGCGAATGGCGCCGGGTATCATATCGAAATGATGACGCGTCCTCAAACCATTGGCTACGCCCTTAGCGACTCACCTATTGGGCTGCTGACCTGGGTTTACGAGAAGTTTGCGAGCTGGACGGACAGCAATGGCGACCCTCTCAACGTGCTCACTCGGGATCAAATTCTTGACAGTGTGACGCTATATTGGGTGACAAATACCGCAGCGTCGTCCGGCCGAATTTATTATGAAAACGCCGATGCGCACTACAATTCCATCCAAGTTAAAATTCCAGTAGCAGTTTCTGTGTTTCCTGGCGAGATTTGGACTCCGCCCAAAGAATGGGCCGAAATGTCATATCCAAAATTGATTCATTGGAATCGAACCGAAAAAGGGGGGCATTTCGCGGCTCTTGAGCAACCGGCGATCTTTATCGAAGAGGTTCGGGCAGCTTACCGATTGCTCCGATAAGCGGAAAAAGGCGGCGGCCTCATCGGCCGCCACACATTACCGTAGGCATCAATACCAAAGAGAGCACTTTTTGGAAATTCTATAAGCCATTCACAGTCTTCCTTCGCGCAGGGAGACGAACAATCGAAGATCGAGCGCCGCCCGCGCGGCGCATCGCGAGCTGCGCTCGCTCCTACGTTTCTTTCGGGCCAATTATTTCTGTGGGGTTTTCGCGCGGACGCCTTGGCTCATGGCGCAATATCGCGTCGTATCAACAAGGCGGTCGCGCGCGCCTGTCACAGGCGTTACTGGCCGGAAACAAACCTAGGAGCGAGCGCAGCTCGCGAGGCGCCGCGCGGGCGGCGCTCGATCTGATAGGCGCTGAAAATTTCACGATGAACGTCCGCTTTGGGTCGAAAGCTGCCATTCAGTGCAGGCGGAAAAGCCTCAAAATCAAGCCTGACGCTTTCTCACCGCCTGCTTCGTAAAGGTCACGCAATGCAGCCTGACCGGCGATTTTGTGCAGATTGAAGTGGTTGTAAAACGCTTGGCCCAGTCGCTGATGCTCGAAGTGCCCTTGTCTCCAAAGCCGGACGAACTCCTCATAAGCTGCGCGTTCGATCTGCAATGACGAATCGGTTTCCATGCAGGTTTCCATCAGTAGAGGGTCGCAAACGTACCAAGGGCCTGTCGCCCCAACAAGATCGGTCTTTCCAATCAGATGGGCAGTTATGGGTCGATAGCGGTCATTCGTGACCAGCAGCTTCCGACCCATAGCTGCCCTTCGTGGAGGACAGCAATCGGCCAAAAGCGGACTGATTACCGGCAAGTTGAGCAAACATCACTAAATATGTAGAGGTTCACAGAGCACCGAACCTATTCACCTTTCTTGCAAACGTGCAGGATCAGATCTCTAAGCCATCGATGAGCGGGATCTGCACTGAATCGTGGATGCCAAAGCAATGAAACGGTGAACTCCGGCATATGGAATGGAAGCGGGAAGCTATACATACCGTCGCGCAAACTCGCGGTATGGCGCTCTGGCACGGTTGCGATGAGGTCTGAGCCCCGAGCCAATCCTAACGCGGTCGAAAAGCCACCGACTATCGTTACTACTCTTCGTTGCAGCCCGAGCAACAGCAGCGCGTCATCCAAGGGACCTTTTTCCAACCCTTCTCGTGATACGGAGATATGCATGCCAGCCGCATACTTTTCCGAAGTGATTGTGCCGCGGCTCAGTGGATGCGTGTCGCGTACCACGCCAATGTAATTGTCCCTGAACAAAGCCTGGCCTCTGAGCTCGGGGGCAGAGGCCAGATCTATGACGCCGGTTTCTAGATCCACGATTCCATCGCGTAATGGTTTACTGTCTTTGTCCGGCTTCTGCATAAAGAACAGTCTTACTCCTGGTGCCTTTTGCGCAACATGTGCGATAAGTGCCGGACCAAAATTCTCAGCAAACCCCTCACTGGTCCTGACTGCGAAGGTCCGCTCCAGTGTTTCGAGGTCAAGGAGCTCCGCTGGCCGCAAAGCTTCCTGTGCATCACGCACAAGCTGAGCGACATGCTCACGCAGCTCGATCGCCCTGGGAGTTGGCACGAGCTCTCGTCCCGCCCTGACTAAAAGCGGATCTCCAGTGGTTTCTCTAAGCCGCGCAAGTGCCCGGCTCATGGCTGAGGGGCTGAGGCGTAGGCGTTTGGCGGCACGCGTGACACTGCCTTCAGCAAGAACTGCGTCGAGGGTAATGAGCAGATTGAGGTCTGGATTTGACATAGCCTCATCTTAGCCCAATCCGCTGACATATAGCGTCCGGCGCAACTATAAAGTGCAATTATTGCGCCTTCCGCCATACGTATACGCTGAATACAGTTCTCTCCATCGGCACAACCGTACCGAACTGAATGAGGAGAGAATCTATGAGCTCGTTGAACAGATTTGTTGAGCGTGTCCAATCAATCTGGGCACCGCTAAGTTCTGCAGTGGTCGCCGGCTGCCAGCAGCAGTTGGATGAGCTCCTGAAGACACCTGCCACCGAGCCCTGGCTGGCTGAACTGCACCAGCAAGCACCGGCTCAACAAGAGATGCACCGAGATCCGGACAACGGATTTGTACTGTTGGCACATACCGAGCCTGAAGGGCTCTACCGGCCGCCTCATGATCACGGTCGGAGCTGGGTCATTTACGCAGTGCAGCAGGGTGAAATAGAAATGGGCACCTATGCCAAGGTTCAGGACTCGGATGGCAAGGTGAAACTGGTGAAGCGCGGATCCACAACGGTGAGCGCCGGTCAAACTCTGGTCTTCTTGCCTGGCGATATCCACGATACGCAGTGCATCAGCGGACCCGCGTTGCTCTTTCGCTTCACCGAGCGAGACTTGAAGAAGGAAGACCAAGAGGCCGGCAAGCTAACAAGGTACGTCAAGCAGGATGGTGATTGGGTCCCGGCTATCCAGTGTATCCCCGGATGGCTGAAGTCATGAAACGCGATCCTGCTCCCGAAACCGGCGTCCGCGCCCCACAACCTGAGCATGCTGCCGCAACGGAGCATGCTTTGGATGCGCGCCTACTGCGACCCGCACCGCGGCACCTCGCTGCCATCGCCTCAGTGCTGGCAGCTCTGGCACTCGTGGTACTCAACACCGCAATAACTAATACGGCTCTGCCAACGATTGCCCAATCGCTGCAAGTGCCTCCAGCGTTATCAATCTGGATCATCACCACTAACCAGGCGGCCCTTTTGACCACGTTGCTGCCCTGTGCGGCACTGGGAGAAAGTCTTGGTTACCGCAAGGTATTTCGCTGGGGCATTGCGATTTTTCTGGCTGGTACGCTGATGTGCGCTCTGGCCCCGACGCTCTCCTGGCTGATTGCTGCGCGGTTGCTCCAGGGGCTGGGAGGTGCGGCAATTATGGCTCTCGCCATTGCACTGTTGCGCCAAGTTGTACCGAGCCATCAGTTAGGCGCGGCGATAGGCTGGAATGCACTTGTTGTTGCTTTGTCATCAGCAGCAGGGCCTGCCTTGGGAGCAGCGATTCTCGGCGTGGTCGCCTGGCCATGGCTGTTTGCTGTTCTGCTCCCTTTCGGGCTCTGGGTAATGCTAGCGGCTGGCGCATTACCGGTAGTGGACGGTACCGCGCGTAAAGCCGATCTGTTGAGCATGGCATTGAATGCCGGAACATTTGCATCACTGGTCATAGCCGCTGGCGTCATCACGGAACACCCTGTGCTGGCTGTAGCATTACTGACTATTTCTGCTACTCAGCTGGGGCTATTGGTAAAGCGTGAACGGCAGAAGGAAGCACCACTGATTCCGCTAGATCTACTCAGTTCCAATTCATTCCGTATTTCGGTTATTGCATCCGTGCTTTCCTTTGCCGGGCTAACTGCAGGCTTGGTAGCGCTGCCCTTCTACCTGCAGCACGGCCTCGGACAAGGGGTGCTGGAGACAGGCCTCTATATGATTCCCTGGCCTTTAACAGTCGCCCTGTTCGCTCCGCTAGCGAGCCGCCTAGCAAACCGATGTTCGACTGCCTGGCTCTGCTCCGTGGGTGGAGTTTGTCTTGCCACAGGATTAACAGGGGCTGCACTTTGGCCTCTGCGGGAAAATCTCATCATCCTTGTGCCACTGACCATGCTCTGCGGTGTCGGGTTCAGCCTCTTCAACGTGGCCAACAACCGCAACATGTTCCTCGCGGCGCCAAAGAGTCGGAGTGGTGCGGCTGGGGGCATGCAGGGTACCGCTCGCCTACTCGGGCAAACGGCTGGTGCTGTCATCATGACATTGCTCTTTAACCTGCTTCCCGCCGACTCTGCGCCTCAATTTGCCCTTTGCGCGGGAGCCTCATTGAACTTACTCGCTGCCCTTATAAGCACACTGCAAGGCATGCCTAAAGCATCAGTTTCTAACTAATGCACTGAATCCCAAGACATCGATTTTTATCATTAGCGTGTCATGGATGAAGTTCGACCCGAGACAACCTCATTGCCCATGAGATCGAGTGCGCCCGCGTGGCCCCGATCTCATAGGCGCTACATACCCCAAGGCGAACACATCCGAATCCACGCAAGCCCCAAGGCAAGAGAGTCCGTCACGGGTACGAATTTCTAGCCCTGGCCGCTGGATGTCACGCACTGCAACGGCCTTAAAGCAGCCTGGCCAGTTGACTCTCCCGTTAGGGTCAGGCTTTACCCTGCACGCTTCATGTTCTGGATGAAGTGATGATGAGCAAACGAGTACTAGTGGTGCTGGGGCACCCGTCAGGCGAGAGTTTCTGCGCAGCGCTGACCGAGAGTTATGTCGAAGCGGCCAGAAGTGCCGGCCATGATGTAAGGGTGTTACGGCTTGATGCCTTGAGCTTCGACCCGGTGCTGCGCAGCGGCTACCGGCAAGCGCAGCCACTGGAACCCGACCTGCTCAGGGCCCAGGCTGACATCACCTGGGCCGAGCACCTGGCCTTTATCTACCCCATTTGGTGGGGCGGCATCCCTGCATTGATGAAAGGCTTTTTCGACCGCGTGTTCCTGCCCGGTTTCGCGTTTCAGTACAGGGCGGGCAAGGCCTTCCCCGAACAATTGCTCAAGGGGCGAACAGCGCATCTGCTGGTGACGATGGATACACCGCCGTGGTACTACCGCTGGGTGTATCGCATGCCTGGCCTTCACCAAGTGCGCAAGACCACGTTGCAGTTCTGCGGTATCAGAACGCTGCGTACCCTGATGTTCGGGCCGCTGCTCGGCTCCAGCGCGCGGCGGCGTGGAACCTGGCTCGAACTGGCACGAAGCATCGCCAGCTGACCTGCTGCTATGTGGTTCCCGAACCGCTGGCGCCATGCAATGATGCCCCGCTCCCTTATGAAAAGGACATTCATGTATATCGGCAAAGCCGCCCAACTGTCGGGCACCACGGTCAAGACCATCCGCCACTATGAAGCGATCGGCCTGCTGCCGCCACCCGAGCGCCAGGGGCAGTACCGCGTTTACACTCAGCAGAGTGTCGAGCTGCTGACATTCATCAAATGCGCGCAGCAGTTGGGTTTCAAACTGAAAGAACTGCAGGCGATTCTGCTGGGGCATCAGGGGGCTGATTTGCCGTGGGAGTTGGCGGGCAAGGCCATTGCCGACAAGAAACGCGAAGTGCTGGGGCAAATCACTGGGCTGCAACAGATATACGCAGGGCTCGAGGCGTTTGAAGCAAGCCTTGCAGGTGCCAGGTATCAGTGCGGGCTTGAGCGTCTGCCATAAGCAACGAAGCGAGCTGCTGGCTCCGACCTGAATGCGATCGCCGCAGGAGCGGGTTCGACCAAGGATGGGTGGTGCAAACTTGTAAATGACATGGGTTTATTCCCGATTGTGCTGAGGTAGCCACTACCTCCGGCAACTGCACGATCGCTTCCCCAGGCCTCAGCCATTGGACAGCCACGTGCCTTTGAGCATGGGGCAACGTCGCACGCCGTGCTGACGGTGTTCGCCCAGAGCATGATGGGCGCCGTTCAACCCGCCTACGCTGCCACCCTGTCAAAGGCGCAATCCTTGAAAACCAATCACCCGATCCCATGGGAGCACCGTACATGCCTGTCGACTTCAGACCCGCTCAAGCCTCGGACGCGCACGATATAGCGCGCTTCTTTCAACTGACATCGGAAGGCATGGCCGATTACATATGGAGCAAGCTTGCCGCACCTGGAGAAGCATTGCTGAGTGTCGGTGCGTCTCGCTATGCCAGGGAGCAGGGCGACTTTTCTTACAAGAACTGCCTGATGGCCACTTTCGAAGACCGGGTCATCGGCATGATGCACAGCTATGCCTTGCGCGAGACCCCTGACAGGCCGGTCGAGACTGACCCGGTCCTTGCGCCTTATTCCGACATGGAAATACCTGACACCTTGTACATATCCAGCCTGGCCCTGGATGAGGCCTGGCGCAGCCAGGGGCTGGGCGCCCAGTTTCTTCGCCACGCCCAGCAGCGCGCTGATGACGCTGGCCTGGATGGGCTGTGCCTGATCGACTATGCAGAAAACCACGGTGCACGCCGCTTCTACGAACGTCACGGTTTTCAAATCGTCAAAACCTGCCAGATCGTTCCGCACCCGATGCTGGGCGTAACCGGTGAAGCCTATTTGATGTATCGCCCTAACCACAACGTGCTCGAGAAAAAACCATGACCCAGAAACTGACCGTGTTCCGCGAACTCGATATCCAACCGGTGCGCGATCTTCCCTTTTTTGAAGAGATTGTGGAAGGCACCCCTCATACGCTGACGTCCAAGTACTATCACGATGAACAGCAAGGGCGCATTTCCGGTGAGTGGCAAGCCAGCACCGGCGCGTGGCGCATCGACTACAAAGTCTGGGAGTTCTGCCATGTCCTGAGTGGATGTTGTGTCATCGAGCTTGAGGGTTGCGAGCCCATCACACTGGCCGCTGGCGACACGTTCATTATCGAACCGGGCGCCAAGGGCAAATGGACCGTGCTGGAAGACATGAAAAAGAACTTCGTCATCCTGTTGCCCACGAACTAGGCACGGGGTCGCGTTTCAGCGTCTGCCTGAAAACTGCCGGGGCTGCTGCGCAGCCCCTTCGCAACAAGGCCGCACTCACAATCCGCGTATTCCCAAGGGTGGGAAACGCGACGGCGCGCCATTGGTCGTATAGCCGAAGCGCTGGGAATAGTCAGTAGCATCCGAAAAAGTAGCAGGCATCCATTTGTCATTGCAGGCATTGTTGCACTATCCATTTGCATGGAAAGAGCGGTCGTTTAATTAGAAAAGATAAATGGCTTTTAGCTGTTTTTCACTAATCGCCAATGATTCTAATCGTGCGATAGCCTTTTTTTACCAGGTGGCTAAGCTCGTTATCGCGCAACGGATATTAAGGATGTACGCGCGCCAATCACGACGGATCTATTAAAGGACTATCCAAATGGAAAGCTTCGCTATCGCCGCATCACAAATCAACTGGAATGGTGGCCAACGCATCACTCTGAATCCAGGGGATACCGCCACCTGCACCACGTTACGCCCGGGTCAGATATACGGGATTTTCCTCTATAACTCGGCGGGGAGTGACAACAATGCCACCGTCAGTGTGGTATGGAGCAATAGCCAGCCTCCGGCACGCATTACCGTGCCAGGCACCACGGCTAATGCAGGGTTGGCCTCGATGGGCTTCGTTTCGGGTACCGACACCCAGACCATTTCGGTCTCCTTACCCAGCAACAGTGGCATGGCCCAGGTCGAACTGTGGTTGGGCAGTACCAGCATGCCGACCAACACCAGCGGTCTTAACAATAACCCCTTGCAGGCCAACGGCGAGCAATATCCGTTCAACAAATACAGTCGCTATTATGCGGTGCCGCCGTCAAAATGGATGAACCTGACCATCGTCAGCAAGATCACCCAGTTTATCTCGTGCCAGTTCCGCGAAGCGGCTGCGACAGTGTTTGTTGTGAATGAAACGTCCAACGGCTTGCTGGCAGGGCAAGTCACCAATATCGGGCCTACCGCTTCGCAACCCGGTGCGGTCAATATTGTGGCAACGCAGATTCAAAGTATCAGTAACAACTTGCAAGGTGACGGTACTCAGTGGGTCTGGATGGACGCTGACAGTCCGCAAGACTCGACCAATGCCAGTATTTCTCTGCAATCACTTTAAACACGCAGTCCGCTGAAATAAAAGAGTCACGCCGAGCGTGACTCTTTTATTTTGCTACAGTCACTTTCCTGATCCGCTGTCGACTCCCGGCGCCAGACCGTTGGTAAATCAGGCGAGGGCACCGCTGTCGTGTTGGAACCGGGAGAACATCCAGTCGATGAACACCTGGGTTTCGGCCACCGCATCCTGCGACACGCCATAGTAATAGCGAGTCAAAGGCAGGCGTAGATGGGGCAGGGGGTTGTACAGGCGGCCGGTAGCCAGGTCCTTGCCCAGCAGCGAGGCCGGGCACAGTGCCACGCCAAGGCCGTCGACGGCCGCTTGCAGCACCAGGTGCATGTGATCGAACTGCAGTGCCGGCTGCTGCCTTGCCTGGCTGACTCCGGCCAGCTTGCACCAGGCCTGCCAATCACCACTGCGTGTCCTGCCCGAGAGCAGGGTATGGCGCAGCACATCCGCTGGCGCCTGAACCGGTATCGCCTGCAGCAGGGAAGGGGCCGCCACCAGCAGCAGGTCATCCTCGAGCAGCACGTTCGGTTCCAGCTCGGCCGCCCAGCCCGAGCTGCCACGGCGCACCACCACATCGAAGGCTTCACGCGATGGATCCGGGGCCAGGGTGCTGGTCACCACCTCCGGTTTGATCTCCGGAAATTGCGCCATGAAATCGGGCAACCGTGGGATCAGCCAGCGCACGGCAAAGGACGGGCGCACATTGATGATCACCTTGCGCGCTGCGCTACTGCCGGTCAGGGCCTGGGTGGCGTTGGCGATTTGCGCCAGGCCCAGGCTGATCTGCTGGTAGTAGGCCTGGCCGGTCGGGGTAAGTACCGACTGCCGATTCCGCCGTTCGAACAGCAGTACGCCCAGGTGCTCTTCAAGCAAGCGGATATGGCGGCTGACGGCGCTGTGGGTGACATGCAGCTCTTCGGCAGCACGGCTGAAGCTTTGATGGCGCGCGGCAGAGGCAAAGGCCCGGACCGCGTTCATGGGGGGGAGGTCGCTGATCATGTGTCTAATTTACTGACATCAGACGCACAATTAAAGCGTTTGTCAGCGGCGCTGCTTCGCGCCACTCTGAACGCCGCTCTACTTGTCTTCTGGTCGTCGTCCATGGGTACCACCACCATCTGCTCAGCTG
Organism: Pseudomonas anuradhapurensis; assembly: GCF_014269225.2. NCBI lineage: Bacteria > Pseudomonadati > Pseudomonadota > Gammaproteobacteria > Pseudomonadales > Pseudomonadaceae > Pseudomonas > Pseudomonas anuradhapurensis. Next base: position 3,026,254 of record NZ_CP077097.1, on the reverse strand, counting down.
ATCGGGCTTCGCTGCGCGCAGCGTTGATCCTGAGCTTGTGCCTGCCCGGCGACGTCCTGCTCTACCTGTTGCTGCCGATGCAGTACCAGGCGTTCGGCATTACCTTGGGTGAAGCCGGGATCTTGCTGGCGGCCAACCGGCTGGTGCGAATCTTCGGCTACCACTACGTGATGAAAGGCTATGCCCGCTGGGGGGATCGCCCCAGTTCGATGGTGGCGGCCGGCTGCGCCGCCCTGTGTGCATTGGGCTATGCGACGCTCTCCGGGTTCTGGGCGTTGCTGCTGCTACGTCTGCTCTGGGGGCTGGCCTATGCTGCGCTGAACCTGTCGACCCAGGTCATGGCGACTGCACAGGCTGCTGGCGCCGCGCGGCGCAGCGGGCGATCGCGCGCGCTGGTTGCCGTTGGCCCGATGCTGGCGTTGCCGCTGGGGGCACTGCTGAGCCTGGAGCACGGACCCCGGCTGATCTTCCTGGCGATGGTGGCCAGTTCGCTGCTTGGGGCATGGCTGGCCAGGGGACTGCCCGCTGCGGCGCATCCATTGCCTGAGGCGCAGCCCCGCTTCCGGCGGCCGGACAGCGTGGCGATGTGGTCATTCACCGAGGGGGTGACCCTGGATGGCCTGTTCATCATCGGCCTCTCGCTGTTGACGCAGCAGCTGCTGGGGGCGGACGCGGTGCTGGTCGCAGGCGGGTTGCTGGCGGTTCGCTACCTGTCGGAGCTGCTGCTCAGCCCGCTGGGCGGCCTGCTCGCGCAGCGCTGGGGAGCGACGCGCATGCTGGTCGGGTTAGCGCTACTCACCGCCGCAGCGCTGGTGGCATTCGGTTGCCACTGGCTGGTCGCGGGGGGTGGCCTGGTGTTGGTGCTGCGTGCGTTGCAATTGCCACTGGTGGGGCCAGTAGTCGCCGAGCGTAATCCCGGTCAGCAGCGTGTCCGGGCGTTGGCGGCGAATGCAGTGTGGCGCGATATCGGGGCCGGCATCGGCCCCATGTTGGCGGCGGTGGTGCTGCCCTTGATGGCGCCGGTGTGGGTGTACGCGTTGGCTGCGCTGGCCTTGGCGATCAGTGCCTTGGCCTGCGCCCAGCGGCCCGCCGTGCGCCTGCCAATGGTCCAGCCGCCAGCGGCGGATCAACAAGTTGCCGGAGGGGAAGTGCGTTAATTCATATTCGAGGCGTGTGGGCCTGAACAATAACGGGAAAACCTAATGAACATTGGGCTTGGCCGATGGAATCGGTATCTTCGCCTGCACAATAATAAGTAAACGAATCGTGCGTGGGGTGGCGCATAGTTTGTTTCCACTGATTCATCGCTTGTTAATAAGGCTGTAATAATTTGTTGCTTTTGCCCTGTGGCTATGCTTTTTTAAGGTGGCCGCCAGCTGTGCCTGGTGGACATCGCAGTTGACGAACAGGACTTCCCGACTTGTCGGGGGTGTCATCTGCTGCACGATAACAATAGAGGTCAATACATAGGGGCACCGAATGTTTATGTTCGGTGTAATGGCCAACTTTTGCCGGGGGAAAATAATGAGCACTCAAGCAGCCTTCAAGTTTATTTCTGCAGATCGCCGCGCAGCATCACTTAGGAACTTACTGAGCGATAAGCGTTGCCTGCGTTTTCTCGAGGCCCATAACCCGATATCCGCGATTCTTGCCGAACATGCCTCGCAAACGGTCGACGGCCAACTGCGGGTCTATGACGGTTTCTGGTCCAGCTCGTTGACCGACTCTACCGCGCGTGGCAAGCCGGATATCGAAGTGCTGGCGATCAAGGACCGGCTGGCCAACGTCAATGATATCTTCGAAGTTACCAGCAAGCCGCTGATCATGGATGGCGACACCGGTGGCAAGCCCGAGCACTTTGCGTTTGACGTCCGTTCGCTCGAGCGCCTCGGGGTGTCGGCGGTCATCATCGAAGACAAAACCGGCCTGAAGAAGAACTCATTGTTTGGCAATGAAGTCTTCCAGCAACAGGAAACTATCGAAGACTTCTGCAACAAGATTCGCATGGGCAAGCGTGCGCAAATTTCCAGTGACTTCATGATCATTGCGCGCATAGAAAGCCTTATCCTCGATGCCGGTCATGACGATGCACTGACCCGGGCCGATGCCTATGTCGCAGCGGGTGCCGATGGGGTAATGATTCATAGCCGCCAGGAAACGCCTGACGAAATCTTCGCCTTTGCCCGGACGTTCCGCGAGCGTCATCCAACTGTACCGCTGGTGTGTGTGCCGACCAGTTATTCGAGTATTCCGTTCGAGGCGCTCGAGGCAGAAGGGTTCAATATCGTCATTTATGCCAACCATATGTTGCGCTCCGCCTATATGGCAATGAAACAGGTGGCCGACAATATTCTGTTGTCCGGGCGTACGCTCGAAGTCGAGCCTCGCTGCCTGTCGATCAAGGAAATCCTCGAACTCATTCCGGGTACCAAATAATGACCAGCCCAACTCTGGCCTTGCGCAATGACCTGGTCGTTGCGCCGAGCACTTCGCGCATGCGCGGCATCGCCAACGAACTCAAGGAACGCGGCGAGTCGGTGATCAACTTTGCCGCTGGCGAACTAGACTTCGACACCCTCGACAGCCTCAAACAGGCGGCCATCGAGGCGATCAAAGGTAAATGCAACACCTACACGCCCGCCCTCGGCGAGAAGAAGATCCGCCAACAGCTGGCCGCGCATGTCAGCGAGCAACTGGGCGTGGCCTACGCCTGGAACGAGGTCGGGATGACCGCAGGCGCCAAGCAGGCGCTCTACAATGCGGCGATGGTGCTGATCAACCCGGGCGACGAGGTGATCATTCCGATCCCTTACTGGGTAACCTTCCCGACCCAGATCGAACTGGCGGGTGGCAAGCCGGTGCTGGTCGACACTCGGCCCGAGGGCTACCAGCTGACTGCCGAGCGTGTCGCTGCCGCCATCACCCCGCAGACCCGGGCGATTCTGATCAATACGCCGAACAATCCGACTGGCGCGGTCTACGACAGCGAAGCCCTGCGACGTATCGGTGAACTGGCCATCCGGCACGACCTGTGGATCATCTTCGACGAATGCTATTCACGGCTGATCCGCAACGGCGGCGAGCATCACAGCATCGTCACGCTGATGCCCGAGCTGAAGGAGCGCACGGTCATCGTCAATTCGTTCTCCAAGAGCATGGCGCTGACCGGCTGGCGGCTGGGCTACGTCAGTGCACCGGAGCAGGTGATCAAGGCCATGGAAAACCTGCAGGGCCACACCACCTCGAACCCCAACGTGGTGGCACAGGTGGCGGTGTCCCGGGCACTCGATGACTCGGCAGACTTCATCGCCACCGCCAATGCGATTCTTGACGCGCGCCTGCAGGTCATCCACGAGGCCCTGGCCGGTATCGAGCACCTGCATGTAGCGCCGGCGATGGGGGCGTTCTATGTGTTCGCCGACATCCAATGGTTCATCGGCCGGTGCTATGGCGACAAACAGGTGCGCAGCACCGACGAACTGGTCGAGCTGATCCTCGCCGAGGCCAAGGTGGCCGTGGTGTCTGGCGCCGGCTTCGGCGACCCGAGCGGTATCCGCATTTCCTACGCCGTGAGCGACGCTGATGTGGCCACGGGTATGCAACGTCTACGTGAATTCTTCGCCCGGTTCAATTGAGGAGCATCGGCAAATGAGTAAGGAAACCCCTGTTTCGGTGATCATCCTGGCGGCTGGCCTTGGCTCGCGCCTGGAAGACCAGACCCTGGCGAAGAACAAGTGCCTGGTCGAGGTGGCCGGCAAGACCATCATCAGCCGCCTGCTGGAGCAGTTGCAGGCGCACCAGGTCAGCAACGTCATCGTCGGTGTCGGCTACCTCAGCGATGTGCTCGAGAGCTACATCCGCAGCAACCACCCACAGCTCAACAGCATCTTCGTAACCAACCCGATCTATGCCCGTTCAGGTTCGGTGCACTCGTTGAGCCTGTGCCTCGAGGCGGTGCCGGAGGGCCACGATGTGGTGGTGTTCGAGGGTGATGTGGTGGTGGAGGATGCGCTGGTCACCCGTGCCCTGGCTTCGCTGCAAGGGCTCGACGAGGAAGCCTTCGCCACCGTGCTGGCGCCGTGGTCGAGCGAGCTGAGCGGTACTTTCGCGCTGGTCGAGGGTGGCCGGGTGAGTGCCTGGAAGCATGAGTCCGTGCGCGATGCCGGGTTCCCCCTGCAGGCTTCGTACAAGACCGTGAACATCACCGCGATGACCCACGCCGGGGCTGGGCTGCTGCAGCGCCACATCCGCCAGACGGTAGCCGAAAAGGGCGTCAAGGCGCCCCTGGAGTACGCCATGGACAGCCTGATCGACAGTGGTTACCGCATCGACGCGCTGCTGGTCGGCCAGGAAAAGTGGTTCGAAGTCGACACCGCCGAAGACCTGGATATCGCCAACGATCTGTTCAGCGCCGCGGCGCTGGCCCACGCCTGAGGTGATGCATGTTCGCTGTTCTGCATGACTGGCTGATCCTGCCGATCGCCCACTGTTTCCAGTGGGTGCTGGAGACCAGCTATCAGCGCACCCACGACTTCGGCCTGGCGATCCTGATGCTGAGCCTGGTGTTCAACCTGGTGCTGCTGCCGGCCTACCACTTCGCCGAGAAGGTGCAGGGCCGCGAACGTGCGGCACGGGCGGCGATGCAGGCCAAGCTGGAGGAGTTCAAGCGCTGCTTCACAGGCCAGGAGCGGCACATGATGATTGCCGCCCTGTACCGCCTGCACCACTACCACCCGGTGTTCGCCTTGCGCGGTCTGGTACCGCTGCTGATCCAGGTGCCGGTGTTCATCGCAGCCTATGGCCTGCTCAGTGACTACCCGCCGCTGCAGTACGAGCACTTCATGGGTATCGCCAACCTCGGCGCAGCCGATGGCCTGCTTGGCGGGGTCAACCTGCTGCCCATCGTCATGACCGTGATCAACCTGATGGCGGCCCATGTCTACAGCCGTGACCTGTCTTCCCAGGAACGTCTGCAGACCTGGATCGTGGCGATGCTGTTCTTCGTGCTGCTGTATCCGTCGCCCGCCGGGCTGGTCCTGTACTGGACCTGCAACAACCTTTTTTCCCTGATCAAGAACCTGGTGTATCGAGTGGCCCGTTCCAGCTCGACCCTTCGAAGGACTTCCAATGCCTAATTCGACCAGCCCCGCGCTTGCCCTGCCGGCCAGCGCGGCGGCCAAGGCGGACAAACCGCTCAAATTGTTCGTGCTGTCGTACCTCGCCCTGTACCTGTTGCTGGTACTGGCGGTGCCGCTGGCGCTGACCAGCTTCGAGGACGACGCCACCGGCCTCGAAGGCTACCTGCGCCTGTACGCGACCACCCATGCGCTGATCCTGAGCGCCTATCTGGCGTTGTTGGCGCTGCTCGGCAAGTTCGCCCCGCGCGCGCTGCTCGAGCTGCTGTGCGTGCTCGGCCTGTGGCTGTTGATCGTGGCCGGCGTCTACAGCTTCCTGTTGCCGCTGGACGCCGGGATGATCGACAACTTCAGGTTCTCCGAGCCCCGTGCCATGGAGTTTTCCAGCCAGCGGCTGCTGCTCGACGTGGTAGTGGCCGGCGCGGCGCTGTGGGCCGCCTGGCTGCTGGTGCGCCGGTTTGCCGAGCAGGTCGGCAAGGCGCTGACCCTGTTCGTGCTGATCTGCGGTGCCTACGCACTGTTCAGCGGTGTGACCCTGGCATCGAAGATCGCGGCGATTCCACTGCCGGCCAACGATGGCAAGCAGACCATCTCGTACTCCAAGACCGAGAAGAACATCGTCGTGCTGATGATCGACGGTTCCATGGCCGGTTACATTCCTCGTCTGCTGGCGCATGACGCGGCGGCGGCAGAGCGCCTGAGCGGTTTCACCTGGTACTCCAACGTGGTGTCCACCGGCAACCGTACCTTCAATGCCCTGCCGGCGGTGTTCGGTGGTTTCGACTACACCGCCGCCAATATCAACAAACACCCGGGAAACAGCCTGGAAGAGAAGGTCGACCAGGCCTACATGCTCTATCCGGACAACTTCGCCGCCAAGGGCTATGGGGTGCGTTACGTCGATCCGTTCTGGTACGGCTTCGCCCGCCGTGGCGACTGCAACAAGTTCGTTGCCCGCGGCGCCGGTGACTGCATCCACGTGATCGACACGGTCGGCCGTCAGCAGACCAACGCGCACATGTCGACCAAGCACACCGAATACCTTTGGGGCGTGCTCAAGCAGTACCTGGCGATTTCGCTGTACAAGGCGGCGCCCAACAGCCTCAAGGGGCAGGTGTACGACGGCGGCGACTGGCAGGGCGCCTCGCTGTCCTGGTGGAAGCGCGAGGACAAGTTCCTCGAGAACTATTTCTCGCTGCTGGCGCTGCCGGGCCTTTCGGACACCAACGCACCGGGGCCGACCTTCACCTTCATGGCCAACAACATCACCCGTGCAGTGCTCAAGCTCGACGAAAGCTGCGTGCCGAACAAGCAGTTGGGCACCTCGGCCCAGGAACTGGAGCAGTTGCACAGCCAGGACACGGTGGAAATCTATGACACCTTCTACTGCGCGATGAATGGCGTGACCCGTTACCTGGACTGGTTCAAGCAGCAGGGCATCTACGACAACACCATGTTCGTGCTGGTGTCCGACCATGGCTGGCCATCGCGCAACCCATTGCTCAAGGACATGGCGGATGCCGAGCGGCAGGAATTGTACTCGCAGTTCCAGAACCTGCTGATGATCAAGCCGTTCGCGGCCACCGGGGCGCCACGGGAAAGCCGCGAATTCATCTCCAATGCCAGCGTGCCCGGTATCGTTTGCGAAGTGATCGGCGGCTGCGTGGACCGTGCCACCGGCAAGCACATCAGCAACCAGCCGCTCACCGAGCCGGTTCAGCTGTATGAGACCCCATGGCAGCCCCAGGGGCAGAACGCCGACTCCTACAAGATCCTCAGTACCTATCAGGTCAAGGACGACGTCTCGGTGCCGGGTAACTGGAGCAAGGTGCAATGACCGGGTTGCTGGACCATGCGGTCACTGTTCCCTATATCGGCCTGTACCTCGACCCGGGCACCGGCAGCCTGCTGTTCTCGCTCATAGCCGGCGTGGTCACCACCGCGTTCTATTCGGTCAAGGGCCTTTACTACCGCTTCGGCGGTGGCGGCAAGGGGGTTGCCGCCACCGCCGAGCGTAGCGTGCAGGAAGCCTGGCCGGTGGTCATCTATTCCGAAGGACGGCAGTACTACGGCACCTTCCGGCCGCTGCTGGCAGCCCTGGCCAAGGCCAGGATCAGGACCTTGTACCTGAGTTCCGACAGCGAAGACCCTGGGCTGCAGGCGTGGAGCGAGGTAACCGGCTGCTATATCGGCAGTGGGCACAAGGCCTGGGCATTGCTGGCGCGCTTGCGCGCCGACCTGTGCATCTCCACCACCCCGGGGCTGGACGTCATGCAGTTCAAGCGCTCGAAACGGGTGCGCCACTACATGCATCTGGTCCACGCACCGACCGACAAGGCGTTCAACCGGCCTTACTCGTTCGACTACTTCGACTCGGTGGTGATCAACGGCCCGCACCAGGAGCGCACGCTGCGCTATCTGGAGCAATTGCGTGGGTTACCGGCCAAGGACCTGATCATGGGTGGCTGCCTGTACTACGACGATCTGCTCGAGCAGTTGCGCAACCAGACCCCCGAACTGGTCAGCCCCGGCCGGACCGTGCTGCTGGCGCCGACCTGGGGGCGCAACGGCCTGCTGCGTCTGCACGGTAGCAAGTTGCTGAGCGCGCTGACCGCCCAGGACATCAACCTGATCATCCGCCCGCATCCGCAGAGCATGGTGTCCGAGCCCGAGCTGATCCAGGGGTTGCAGGCGTTGTTCCCCAATGGCCCGCGGCTGCAATGGGACTTCTCCTCGACACCGTTCAGCGCCATGGCGCGTAGCGACGTGATGGTCTCGGACATTTCGGGGGTGATCTTCGACTACGCCTTCCTGTTCGAACGCCCGGTGATCACCGTCGGCATCGAGCCGGTGCGTGAAGGCACCGAGGCCAGCGACCTGCCGTACGATCCGTGGGAACTGACCGTGCTCGATGACATCGGCCTGCGCCTGGGCGAGGAGCAGATTCCACGCCTGACCGATTACCTGCCACAGGTGCTCGAGGACAGCCGCTACCCGCGCAACATCCGCCACTTGCGTGAGCAGTACGTGGTCAACTACGGCCATGCCGTCGGCCCCATCCTGAAGGCTATCGAGCCACTGATCGGGCAGGGCGTCAGCGAGCCGTCGGTTGCTGCGCTGTCGCGGCAGGCGGAGTGAGCATGGCCGGGGTGATCGAAAGCCTGGCCATGCTGTGGCCGGCGCTGGTGCTGGCGGTGACTGCGCACGAAGCGGCCCATGCGCTGGTGGCGACGTTGTTCGGTGACCACCTGGCGCGGGACAACGGACGGCTATCGATCAATCCGCTGCGGCATTGCTCGTGGCTGGGTACGGCACTGGTGCCCTGCGCGGCATTTACCCTGAGTACGCTGGCGCACCTGCCGGGTGCATTGGTTGGCTGGGGCAGGGCGGTACCGTTTGGCTCGCCATTGGCCAGCAGCCGCCTGGGCCTGCTATGCACCGCGTTGGCCGGGCCGCTGGCCAACCTGCTGCTGGCCTCGGCCTGCCTGGCGCTACGCCCGCTTGCCGGGCCTGGCGCCTGGCTGGCGTTTCTCGACACCAGCGCCTCGCTCAACGTGCTCCTGGTCGTGGTCAACCTGCTGCCGGTACGACCGTTGGATGGGGCTACCTGCATCCAGGCGTTGTGCGCGCAACGCTGGCGGTTGCGCCATGAAAGCCTGCAACCGTACCTGCAGGTGCTGGTGGCTGGCTTGTTGTTTACCGGGCTGCTCGGGCAGTACCTGCTGTGGGCGGCCCGCACGCTGTTGAGTTTACTGCCAGGAAACATTTTGCATGGCTAGTTATGGATGTGAACCAGGAGGCTGCATGGCCAGGAAGGCACTCGAATTTCTTTTGTCGGACGAAGACCGAGCGCAACTGCAGAAGATCGCTCGCTCAGGGTTGATGCCTTATCGGAGCGTCACCCGGGCCTCGATCCTGCTGCTGCTGGACAGCGGCATGACGCCGAAGGAGGTCAGCTTGCGCATGAACGTCACCGCGCCGGTGGTGTTCAAGTGGCGCAGTCGCTACTTGGCCAAGGGCGTGGTTGGCCTGGAAGACTTGCCGCGTGGCGGGGTGCCCAGGGCGCTGGCGCTGGCGGGTTGATTCGAGCAATGCCGGGGCCGCTTCGCGGCCCATTGCCGACAAGCGCGGTTCCCACAGCTACAGCGCAGTCCTGAAGGCGGGGGCTATTGCTGTGGGAGCAACTGTGTTGCCAAACATCTGAAGGCTTGGACGATCCCTGAGGGAACAGGCATGCCCTTGACGCGTGCCTGTAGGAGCGGCTTCAGCCGCGATCACCGGCAAAGCCGGTGCCATCCACCGTGTCGCCTGCTTCGCGGATAAATCCGCTCCTACAGTGACCGCCGTACCTGTAGGAGCTGGCTTGGGCAGGTGTCCGTCGGCAATCGCCTAGAACAGCCCGCCGAGGGAAATCGTCGCACCAGCACCAGCCTGTACCCCGACGTTGAGGCCGGCAGACATGATCACGCCCTTGGCCGAGCGCAGCAGGCGCACGGCACTGTCGTGCGGCAGAAGCAGATTGCCAATCGGCGTCAGCGTAGCAGCCGTCATCGCCAACAGCTTGGCGTCCAGGCCGAACAACATTGCCGAGCCGCTGGCGCCACCCAGCAATCCGACCCCGCCTTCAATGAACACGCAAGGGCCTTCGAAATCCTCGCGAACCAGGCCACGGGCAGCGATCGAGTCGGCCACCAGCACCCGGCCGACGGCGGGGAAGTCCTCGCTGGCGCCCGCCGCTCCGACGCTCTTGCCACGCACATGCAAATTGACCTTGCCAAAGCGCGGCAAGCGCGTGCCAAGGCCGACACCGACACCCAGCGACCCGTAGCGAAACTGTTGGTCGACCCCCTGCGGGTCAGTCAGTGTCAGCGCGCCGCCAGCAGCAGCGGCGAAGACAACGGTCAAGCCGCCTCCGCTGGCGGTCTTGTAGCGCCAGTCGCTGACGCTGACGGGTAGAGGAATGTGCATCTGAACATCCTTATACAGGCCGCGCCGTTCGGCGTCGGCGAATCCACGCGGCCAAGTGGTAGCCGCCTCCAGAGGTGAAAACGAGAGCGAACAGGCCGGCCAGCAGGCTCGCCCCCCATAGCGCACCCCGGTCATCGATGATTGCGCTGGCGGCGGGCGCTTCCGGGCGGTACAGCACGCCCACCTGGTCGCCTACCGCGTAGCCGAAGATCAAACCGCTTTCGGGGTAGCTGGTTACCTTGCCGGTGGCGTCGGTGAAGTCGATTTGGGGATGGCTGCCGCCCGCGTTCAGCGCGCTGACAGTGCCTTGGGCGCGTTGCGCCTGAGCCAGAAAGCCCAGCCGGTCGTCAACCAGCCAAAGTGTGAGATAGAGCAGGCACAGGCCCAGGGGAAGGAAAACCAGGGCGCGGAGCAAGTCGCCCCGGGGTGAGTATGGCGTCTTGGCCATGACAGGTTCCTTGCATCGTCCTTGAAACGGCGGCTATTGCAATTAAATTGCGGCGCGCTGTCAAGTGCAGAGCCAGAGGGCATGGCGACCGGCGGGTATCGACGTGTGACGCCGTTCTGGGCTCCTTTAGTGGCAGGGCGGCCCCGTGATGCTGGGCGCGAGACGGACTACCACTCTAACTAGCTACTTCATATTTGCTCATCGTACGAGCCGATTACTTCAGTCGGGAGAGACGATTCTGCATGTGCCAAGCATCCTGATTGGGCAATCAAGCTCACTGTCCGAAGTGAGATGCTGGAGAGCCTTTCCAGCACTGCTTACCTGCTTTAGAGACGCCAATCGAGAATGTGCCTTGGTTTTGTTGGTTTAGATCTTGGAAAACTTTGCTGGGATGCGTCGGTGAGGAGTTCGCAGATTCCCTGCGACCAGCCTGGGGCTTGGCCACCGCCGTCCGTTTGACTCATAAGTCAACTGCGCAAGAAGTTGCGCAGTTGAATGTGGGTAAGTATGTGGATAGTTCCTCGCAGGCCTTAGTAGCCGCCGTGTACAGCCAACTGCGCAACTTTTTGCCAGCACTGCGCAAAAAGTTGCGCAACTTTTGGATAGCAGGTAGCTGAAAAACTATCCAAATGAGTGTTCAGCATTTTTAAACTATTGATTTAAAAGGATAAAAAATATCTGGCACGGGGCTTGTATAAGGAGATGTCCCCCGCCTGGCAATTTCCTGCCACCGGGCGACTTTCTCAAGCATGGAGAGCATCACTCATGGCAACTCCCGCCTACATGGCCGTCACCGGCGAAAAACAAGGCCTGATCACCGCTGGCGCGTTCACCGCCGACTCGGTAGGCAACACCTACCAGGAAGGTCACGAAGACCAGGTCATGGTCCAGGGCTTCGAACACGAAGTGATCATCCCGCGTGATCCACAGTCCGGCCAGCCGACGGGTCAGCGCGTGCACAAGCCGGTGAAGATCACCAAGGTCTTCGACAAGGCTTCGCCGCTGCTGCTGGCCGCCCTGACCTCGGGCGAGCGCATGACCAAGGTCGAGATCAAGTGGTACCGCACCTCGGCCCAGGGCACCCAGGAGCACTACTACACCACCGTCCTGGAAGACGCGATCATCGTCGACATCAAGGACTACATGCACAACTGCCAGGACCCGGCCAACGCCCACTTCACCCACCTGGAAGACGTGTATTTCACCTACCGCAAGATCACCTGGACCCACGAAGTGTCCGGTACTTCCGGTTCTGACGACTGGCGCGCACCGGTCGCCGGCTAAGGCTCGGGGTCTCTGGGTGATCGACGCCAGCGTTGCATCGCCCATGAGATCGAGCGCCGCGTGAGCGGCGCGCTACCCCGAGGTCGTTTCACTCCCCAGGAAAGAGGGACAAGGATGTTTGCCGCCGCAAACCAGACCCATTTCAGCCTGCACATCGACGGCCTGGAGCACGATTTCCAGGTCCTCGCCTTCGACGGCAAGGAAGCCATCAGCCTGCCCTACGCCATCGACCTGGAGCTGGTCAGCGAACGTCCCTCGCTGGACCTGGAGAGCCTGCTGCACAAGCCCGCGTTCCTTCAGTTGGGCGACGCCGGACGCGGCCTGCATGGGCTGATCTACCGCGCCGCGCAAGGCGAGGCGGGCAAGCGCCTGACCCGCTACCAGGTGACCCTGCGCCCGCAGCTGGCCTACCTGGCCCACCGTATCAACCAGCGCATGTTCCAGCACCTGAACGTGCCGAAGATCATCGCCCAGGTGCTGGAAGAGCATGGCATCCTCGCCAACGCCTACCAGTTCCAGCTGGGCGCCGTTTACCCGGACCGCGAGTACTGCGTGCAGTACGACGAGTCCAACCTGCAATTCATCCAGCGGTTGTGTGAAGAAGAGGGCATCCACTACCACTTCCGCCACAGCGCCAAAGGCCACCAGCTGTTGTTCGGCGACGACCAGACGGTGTTCCCGAAACTGGCCCCCGTACAGTTCCAGCACGACTCCGGGCTGGTCGCCGACACGCCGATGATCAAGCGTTTCGGCCTGCGCGTGGAAACCCGCACCAGCAGCGTCACCCGCCGCGACTACGACTTCAAGAAGCCGCTGATCCAGCTCGAAGGCGCCGCCGACAGCCACGCCGAGCCGGCCCTGGAAGACTACGACTATCCCGGCCGCTTCCTCGACCGCTCGCGCGGCAAGCACCTGGCTACCCGCGCCCTGGAGCGCCACCGCAGCGACTACCGCCAGGCCGAGGGCCAGAGCGACCAGCCGCTGCTGGCCAGCGGGCACTTCCTGACCCTGGCCAGCCACCCCAACGCCCAGTGGAACGACCTGTGGTTGCTCACCGAGGTGCGCCACCAGGGCCGCCAGCCGCAGGTGCTGGAAGAAGCCATCACCAGCGACGTCGATCCGCGTTTCGACGGGTTCCAGCAGGGCTACCGCAACGTCTTCGTGGTCACGCCCTGGGAGCAACCCTATCGCCCGCCGCTGAAACACCCGAAACCCAAGGTGCTGGGCGAGCAGCGCGCGGTGGTCAGCGGCCCCGAGGGCGAAGAGATCTACTGCGACGAATATGGCCGGATCAAGGTGCAGTTCTTCTGGGACCGCGAAGGCCAGGCCGATGACAAATCCAGCGTGTGGATGCGCGTGGCGTCGAGCTGGGCCGGGCAGGGCATCGCCGGCCTGCAACTGCCGCGGGTGGGCATGGAAGTGCTGGTCAGCTTCCTCGAAGGCGACCCCGACCAGCCGCTGGTGACCGGCTGCCTGTACCACGGCGTGAACATGCCGCACTACAAGCTGCCCGACCTTAAGACCCTGGCGACGATCAAGAGCAAGGAATACAAGGGCAGCCGCAACAACGAACTACGCATCGACGACACCACCAGCGAGATCAGCATCGCCCTGCGCAGCGACCACGGCGCCAGTGCCCTGAACCTCGGCTACCTGACCCACCCACGGCCGAGCGGCGGCGCGCCACGGGGTGAGGGCTTCGAGCTGCGCACCGATCGCCACGGCGCCGTACGCGCCGCCGGCGGCCTGCTGCTCACCACCGAACCGCGCCCGAACGAAGCCCGGCACCACAAGGACCTGCCCGAAACCGCCGAACGCCTGGCCACTGCCAGCGAGCAGCAGGACAGCCTGGCGCAGCTGGCCAAGCAGATGCAGGCCCAGGAACCGGGCGACCAGGATCAGGTCGCCAAGGACCTGCACGCCCAGCACCAAGGTATCCTCGGCAGTGGCCCAGGCGACCTGACCAAGAACGAGTTCGCCGAATTCACCCAGCCGCACCTTGTGGTGTCCAGCCCGGCCGGCATCGCCCTGACCACGCCTGGCCCGAACCACCTCACCAGCGGCAGCCACCTGGCCTTGAGCAGTACCGGCCACACCAGTATGTCGATCGGCAAACGCCTGCTGGCCAGTGCCAGCCAGGGCATGCGCCTGTTCGTGCAGAGTCTCGGTTTCCGTCTGGTGGCGGCTGCAGGCGACATCGACTTCCGTGCGCTGAAGGACAGCATCAACCTGCTGGCCAAACTGGACATCACCGCCAACGCCGACCGCATCATCCTCAAGGCCAAGACCGAACTGGTGGTGCAGGGCGGCGGCAGTGCCACCACCTACAACGCCAGCGGCATCACCCACGTCACCAGCGGCAACTACACCGCCCATGCCGCGAAGTTTGCGCACATCGGTGCGGCGAGCAAGGCCGGCACCTTCCCCGAGCCGCCCAAGCCCGGCAAAGGCGCGCTGGAGCTGTTCAACCTGTACGCCAACACCAAGGGCATCCAGGCCGGCGACTACGAGGTTACCGACGCCCTGGGCACAGTGCTCAAGGGTTCGCTGGACGGGCAGGGCTTCAACGCCGTGTCTGGCGCCGCGCCCGGGCCAGCCACGGCGGCGTTCGGCCTTGACACGGCTGACACCTGGAGTCTCGGCAGCTTCGCCAAGGGCCTGCCCTGGCCGAAGCTGGCGGCGACCGAAGAAGGTGCGCCCTCAATGCTTGATTCGATGATCGACACGCTCACGCCTGATGGCAGCGGTGCAGCAATGGGCACGATCAAGCAACTGGCCAGCAGTGGCATGGCCGCGGCCAAGACCGGCATCAGCCTGCTCAAGACCGGGCAGGCTGCAATGCAGACCGTGCAGCAGGTGCAAGGTGCGCTCCAAGGCGGTGTCGCCGGCCTGCCGCAGCTGGCCAGCGTCGCCAGTTCGGCACTGCCCGCCGCCTCCAGCACCCTGGGCGCTGCGACCAAGGCCGGTGTCGCCGTGCAGGGGGCCATGGCCAGCCTGCCAAAACTGCCGGCGCTACCCGAACGCCCTGCCTTCAAGGCACCGAACCTCAACACCCTGACTGACCTGATGCCAGGCGAGCTGATTTCATGACCACACAGACTTCCCAACCCGGTGGCCGCGAAGTCGCCATCGTCCCCCTGAACGAAATCCATATCGAAGACGTCGGCCGTGGCGCGGCGGTGTTCGATGCCTGGCTGCGCGATATCAGCGACGGTTATGTCACCCTCGAGCGCATCAAGAACGTCGCAGGTGCCTTGCCGGTGGTGGGTAACATCATCGCCCTGATCGACGCTTTGGGCGACATCGTCACCCTGGCGGAGAGCGACAAGCCGGACCCGTGGGACTGGGTCAGCCTGGGCATCAACCTGATCGGCGTAGTGCCGGTGCCACCGAACATGGCCGCCGCACGCATGAGCCTGCGGCCGATGTTGTTCATGGTGCGCCAGGAGGGCAAGCAGATCCTCGGCGACGCGCTGATCGAGATCATTGCCGGGCACCTGAACGCCGACATCATCGGTAGCCTGGATGACTTCGTCAGCCAGGCCGAGGGCAAGCTCAAGGAAACCCTGGCGGCAGCGGGTGGCAAGGGCGAGGAAATTCTCAACGAGATCTGCAAAGGCCTGGATGCCCTGATCGATGGCGACCTCGACAGCGGCAAGGACCTCGGCGAGGCAGGCAAGAAGGCGAGCAAGGCGGCCGAGCAACTGCTGCACGATCCGCTGGCCAGTATCGACAACATCTTCGACGCGGCCTGGAGTGCCTACAAGGCCGCTGGCAAGGGCATGGCCAACATGGCCGCCAGCGCGACGATCAGTGCCGAGGCCAAGCTCTACGGCCACCAGCAAGTCGCCAGGTTGCGCGTGCTGGCGCCTCGCATCAAGAGCGAGATCCTCAAGCTGGGTTCGGCCAGCAACCCACATTCGATCGAGGCGTTGCGCCTGATCCTGGCCGGTAGCGTCGCGCTGTGGCGCAAGCGCAATCCGCAGCTTGTGAACGCCAACATCAAACCCAACGCCACCAGCACCGCGCGGCACCAGGCCACGCAAGGCAAGCTCGAAACCCAGCGCGAGGAAGCACCACCCAGGAACGCGGCCAACCGCTGCAAGAACGGCCCCTGCCCAGGAACCACCCGCGACATCAACTTCGCCCTGGGCAGCGAAACCCTGCAGCACGTCGACTTCAGCCTGCCCGGGCCATTCCCGGTCACTTGGGCGCGGACCTATAACTCACGCCTGGCCGAGCTGGACGACAGCAGCCTGGGCGCCCGTTGGCTGACCGAGTTCAGCACCTGCATCGACGTGATCGACGACGGCCTGCTATTCCACGACGTCGACGGCCGCAGCCACCCGTATCCGCTGCCCAGGCAGGGCAAGCCGCACTACGATCCGATCGAGTACCGGAGCCTGGTGCGTACCAGCGACACTCAGATCATCCTCCTGCGTGGGCTGGAGCGCCGTGAGACCTACGAGCGGGTCGGTGATCGGTTCTATCTGGTTCATATCGTCCTGCGCAGCGGTGCCGGCGCGATGCTGCATTACGAGCATCACTACAACGGCCGCCCGGTGTTGTCCGACATCAACACCTATGAGGACAACGACCCGAGCAAGGTGCACTTGCAACTGGGCACGCTGCTCGACGACCACGGGCATATCCAGGGCGTGTGGCAGGTGGTCGACGGCAAGCCGCTGCGCCAGCTGTGCGCCTACCATTACGACGACCAGGGCGACCTGATCGCCGCCCAGGACGAGCACGGCGCCGCCTGGCACTACCAGTACCAGCATCACTTGGTGACGCGCTATACCGACCGGACCCAGCGCGGCTTCAACCTCGAATGGGACGGTACGGGGGCGCATGCCAAGGCCATCCGCGAGTGGGCCGACGACGGCAGCTTCGAAACGCGCCTGCAATGGGACAAGCACATCCGCCTGACCACCGTGACCGACGCCCACGGCCAGCAGACAAAGCACTATTACGACATCCTCGGCTACACCTACCGCATCCAGCATTCGGACGGTAACTCCGAGTGGCTGTTCCGCGATGAGCGCAAGAACATCATCCGCCACGTTCACCCCGACGGCAGCCAGGACCGCTTCACCTACGACGCGCGCAGCAACCTGCTCGAGCACATCCGCGCCGACCACAGCGTGGTGCACTACGCCTATGACGACCAGGACCAGCTGATCAAGATCGGCGATGCCGAAGGCGGGCAGTGGCTGCGTGATTACGACGAGCGCGGCAACCTGGTCGAGACCGTCGACCCGCTGGGCAACAAGACCGAGTTCGCCTACACCCCGGCCGGCTTGGTCAAGGCGATCAAGGATGCCATCGGCAACGAGAAGAAACTCGTCTACAACGACGCCGGGCAGTTGCTCGAGTACACCGACTGCTCCGGCAAGACCAGTCACTGGGCCTACAACGCCTTCGGCCAACTGAGCGAGTTCACCGATGCGGCGGGCAACAAGACCGCCTATGAATACCAGGCTGGCCAACTGGCCAAGGTCACCCACCCGGACAAGACCGAGGAGCGTTTCAACTACGACGCAGAAGGCCGTCTGCTGGCCCATGTGGACGCCCTCGACCGCTGCACCACTTGGTCCTATAACGCTGTCGGGCTGCTGGCCGAGCGCGTCGATGCGGCGGAACATACCCTGCGCTACCGTTGGGACAAGCTTGGGCGTTTGATCGGGCTGGAAAACGAAAACGAGAGCAAGGCGAGCTTCCTCTACGACCCGGTCGGCCGTTTGTTGCAAGAGACGGGTTTCGATGGCCTGGTCACCCGCTACCAGTACGACCCGCACAGCGGACGCTTGGCGAGCACCCAAGTCGGCCAGCGCCGTATCGAACTGCGTTTCGACCGCATGGGCCGCCTGGCCGAGCGCACCGCCCGCCTGGGCGAGCAGAGCCAGAGCGAGACCTTCGCCTACGACGGCAACGGCAAGCTGATCCAGGCGATCAATGCCGCCAGCAAGCTGCAATGGTTCCACGATGAAGCGGGCAACCTGACCCGTGAGCACCAGCATTACCTGGCCACCGGCACGCCGATGGTCGCGGTGTGGCAGCACGAATACGATGCGCTCAACCAGCGGATCAGCACGATCCGCCCGGATGGCCACAAGGTCAGCTGGCTGACCTATGGCAGCGGCCACCTGCTCGGCATGACCCTCGACCAGCACGAGATGCTGGCCTACGAGCGCGATGACCTGCACCGCGAAGTGGTGCGCCATCAAGGCAACAAGCTGATGCAGAGCCAGGGCTGGGACCCGGTCGGGCGACTGCAGGAACAACTGCTCGGCAGCCATGACGGGCAGTCCACATTGCTCAAGCGCCAGTACCGCTACGACGCCGCTGGCCAGCTGACCAACATCCACGACAGCCGCCGTGGCCCGCTGGAGTACCAGTACGACCCGGTGGGACGCCTGCTCAAGGCCACCAGCCGCCTGGGCGTGGAAACCTTCGCCTTCGACCCGGCCGGCAACTTGCTCGACCAGAAGCGCCAGGAACTGAACCGCCCGCTGGAAGCCGATCCACGGCGCAACAAGCTGATGGACAACCTGCTGCGCGAGTACGCCGGGACCCATTACAAGTACGACGAACGCGGCAACCTGATTCATCGGCTGCACAACGGCTCCCATGCCCATTTCAGCTGGGACCTGTTCGACCGGCTAACGGGGTACAACGACGACAAGCTCAAGGTCGACTACAGCTACGACGCCCTGGGTCGACGGTTGCACAAGCACTCGGTGGCGCACTTCTGGGACAGGCCGGAAGCGGGCACCGGTTGGAACCAGCTGCAACGGGCCAAGCGCCAACGTGAACTTGGCTGCGGCTTTACCCTGTTTGGCTGGGATGGCGACACCCTGGCCTGGGAGAGCTCACCGCCAAGGGACGATGGCGATACTGGCCGTACCGTGCATTACCTGTACGAGCCGGGCAGCTTTGTGCCGGTCGCTCAGGCGCTGCGCAAGAGCCCGATCCGCTTGCACAAGCAACCGGACTGGAGCCAGCGCGAATACGATTTTGACCAGGATCCGTTGTGGCATACGGAGGTGAAACCGCAGGCGTTTGACGCAATTGCCTGGTATCAGTGCGACCATCTCGGTACGCCGATGGAGCTGACCGATGAGCAGGGCAATGTTGCTTGGGCGGGGCAGTACAAGGCGTGGGGTGAAGTCAAAGAGGAGCGCTCGGAATGGGCCAAACAACACGGCCTGAGCAACCCGATTCGCTTCCAAGGTCAGTACCATGATCACGAAACCGGGCTGCACTACAACCGCTATCGATACTATGATCCAAAGGCTGGGCGATTTGTTAGCTTGGATCCGATTAGCTATGCGGGCGGTTTGAATTTTTATGAATACGCCCCTAACCCGCTAGAATGGGCTGACCCGCTTGGCCTGCAACGCGTAATCGCTACTAAAAGTCGTTCTATAGCGCTGAGAAAAGCCCAGCAGCATGCACAAGTTCCACGGAAGAGCAAGGGCGGCGAGGAGATTCCAATTGAACAGTTACGAGACGACAGCCGAGGAAAGAATTACGCAACTCTAAAAGGTTGTGGCGTTAAGTGCCTCGGTAGATCCTATACAGACGGATCCGAAGTATTTGATCATCCTGATGGCCACCCACATATGACGGGTGAAGGGCAACCTGAACACCATAGAAGTGCCCATGTACATGCTACCGATAAAAAAGGCGAAACAATTATTTTTACTTATCCGGGCTAGGTTATGACTAATTACGATTTGGTCGTTTATGGTGATGCGTTTCGGAAATTCAAAAATATTTCAAATGATTTAATTAGAGGGCTTCCTGCAAAAGATGATGACGAATTTCTCACAATGACCGCTTCAAGTGCTAGTGGTGTTGTAGGCTTCAAAACGTGTGAGAATTCGGAAGAATTTATAAGGCGCCTGCTAAACAGATGTTTCTACTTGGATGCGAGTAAAAATCGTATATGTAGGCCTGGAGAGCAGGTAGAAAAAAATATCCCAGGATATATATTTATGAGCAAAGGGGGTGAATTTGAGGTTCTTGTGAAAGAGTATGAGGACTATGTTTTGAGTTGCAAGAAGCATAGGGTTTTATCGAAGTATCATGATGTGCCTTCTCCTGCGCCCGCTTTGCTATCAGTGCTCATCGATGATGATCGTCGCAAAGTTAGCGTGGAGCTTTATGAGAGCTTACTGGCAACGTGCCATTTTTTTGGAATAAGGATCAGTTCCGGGGAGCATGGTTGGGGTGCATTTGATCTGGTCTCATCCAGTATGGATCATGTGTTGAATATTATCTCAGATCTTGCTGCTCCTAGTGGAAATATAAAGTTTGTCAATGACGCGAAGGAACTTCCGTACAATTGATCTTATAGGGGGCGTCATGCTCGCATGATAATAGTGTAAAATTTGGGATGGCAAGATAACCCATCAAAAATGGGCAGCATTGGCAAACTTTTTCAGCCAACCTGCCCGCGAATTTCTCATTTGTTACCTGTACGAATCGGGCAGCTTCGTGCCGGTTGCTCAAGCGCTGCGCGACAGTCCGATCCGTTCGCAGGAACAGCCGGAATGGAGTCAGCGCGAATATGACTTTCACCAGGATCCGCTGTGGCACGGAGGTGGCGAAACAGCATGGCCTAAGTAACCCGATTCGCTTCCAAGGCCAGTATCACGATCATGAGACGGGGCTACACTACAACGCTATCGATATTATGATCCGGAAGCTGGTAAGTTCCTTAGTCAGGATCCCATTAGCTATGCTGGGGGCTTGAACGTTTCAATCCAATACAATGGACCGATCCCCTAGGGCTGTCCCCTAAGTCAATTGCTAAAGCAATTTTTGAGCTGAGAGCGGGTCGTAGTGTAACGGTATGTTCATTCAAGGATGCATCAGCAGTTCTATTCGGAGCCTTCCCAGGCGCACAAAAGTCTGCGGGGCGGGTGATAAGGATGCAGATAAAACTGCAAGAGACAAGGCGGCGTTCAAGTCAAATCGTCAAAATGGATCAGGTCTGGCGTCTTACCATATGGATTACAAAATTAATCCTGCTACCGGCGTTCTCTTTGGGTACGAATCTTTGCCGGACGGGCACCCGCATAAAACTATTCCTCATGTAAGCGTTGTTACGCCAAATGGGGGAAGGGCTGATATATTTGTAGAGCGCCGTGCTAGTTGTCAGCGGAAATAGGAGGTGGCATGGTCGGGGTAAATGATTTGAAAGAAATCAATGCGCGACTTAGAAATAAAGGGTGTATATGGGTTAATGCGGAATATTGGAGTGAGGGCGAGTTGATAAAAAAGGAGCTTTTTTTGAGATTGTCTGGCTCTAGGTGTAGCGTGGGTTTTGATCATTATTTAGATAAATATGAGGATGCAACTAGTCTATACATGGCCTATGTTCGTAGAGATTTTGATCAGCTATCTGATGCTATAGAATTTTGTATTGGAGAGTTGTCTTTTAAGGTCCAGGATTTTTTGGCGAGTTGATTGCGGGGTGATTCGGCTTGTGAGTATTCGCAATTAAATTGTACATTAAAGGATAGTAATGGTTGCTATTAAGCCTGTTGCAACTACAAGGAGGGCAGATACCTGATCGACGGTTTTCACAATGGTTCCCAGGCCATCTCACCTAGGACCTGTTCAACCGGCTAACGGGGTACAACGACGACAAGCTCAAGGTGGACTACAACTACGATGGCCTTGGCGAATTGGTGCCTCCCATCATATTTACCGAGATGCAGCGATGAAAGGGATTTTAGGGTATGGCATTAATGACGATTAGCCTTCATAGAAAGAAACCCTGATGGTAGGACGAGAGGAACCCCGCAGTACCGTGCTAACACGACGCAGAATAGTGTCTCTACTGCAAGGGTTTTGGGTGGCGAGATCATAGTGGATTATAGCGCTCTACGATTAGCGGGGTTGAGCCCAATGGTTGTGAAGTGTGCGGCATTGCAGGCTAGGATTTCACTGGGATGGAGTTGGCAGTGATACAACTACACAGACGCCCTTGGGGCGTGCGAGGTTTAATAAAAAAATGAAGTGTGTAGAGCAGTTGGCTTACAGTAAGTTAAAGCGTTTCGTAGATGGTGTTTCGAATAGAGATTCATTCCTATTGCGGCGAGAGTTTTCTATAACTCCTTCTGTGATTGACGAAATATGTGAATCAATTGATGGTTTTTATGATTCGGGAGTAAAGCTTTCAATTGCGAACTTGGCAAATGCTGGGCAGGTTCAAGCTGGAGGGCGAAGTTTGATCGATTTTTATCCTATGGATGATGGCGCTTTAGGTGTGGAATGTGTATTGCTAGTTGATGGCAAGGCAGGGGAGGCCATTCTGCATGCTGAATTTTCCATTGAGGGTGATAAGTGCGAGTTGAAGTACAGGTATATAGGCGCTTGATTTGAGTCCCTCAGTGTTGTTGCTGTTTGGTGGGTTTGATTGAAGAGTGGAAGCTGTATTAAACTTAGGCTGCGGTTTGTTCGCTGGCGAGGGTTGTGTTGATTCCTGCCGGCTTAGTGCTTCTCCATATTCGGCGTATTTTGATTTAAATTTTTTCCTCTCAAATCATCGTCTAGTCAGAAACAACCCGATGCCGACCAGCACAGCAAGGGCAGACATCAACCCCAAGTCAAAGCCCTGCAAATGGGGCCGGCTCAGCGCAACGCTACCAATCAGTCCTGCAATGATCATTGCAACGCCTAGCCACTTACGCAGCCGGTACGGTTTAAGGACTCGTTCAAATAGAAAAGCCAGCGCAACGAAGATGACTACCTGGATAGGTTCGGACATCTGCACCTCCTATCAAGCCCTGATGATCACTCAGCAGTACGCTGCGGGCCAATCCCACCATTCACCTGCGCCTGAATACTCACGATAACGTCGCCAGCATGGTAAGTGGGTAAAACGTCATTAACGTAAGAGCGCACCCCCATCCCTACAGCAGTGCCGGCGGCGAGCCCTGCTAGTGGCCCGGCCAGATTGCCCACGGTACGGGCAGCCCCACCGAAGGCGGACAGAGCCAGGTTGGCAATGCTGGTGCGCTGGGTATTGAGAGTGTCTGCTTGTTGACGGGTCAGCGGTTGGGAAATGCCGACCATCATCACGCAGGGCAGGTTTTTTGCCTGCACCTTGTCGTATATCTCTACGACTTTGCTATTGACTTGAAAATGGGCGCGCTTTGCTTCGCCGAAATGCAGCTCGCGCAAGCGGCCGCGTTCACTGTCGGTAAGGGTGATCTGCGAGACGCTGAACACGATCCCGTGGTTGCCCATGTACTGATATGTTCCTTCAAATTTCATTCAACGCATCCTTTCGTAACAGACAATAATTCTGAACAACCGGGTATCCAGATGCAAATTCGCAGCCTCGCACGGTGCGCTCCCTCCCGCGCTTGCCGGTACTCATAGCGTTTGCTCTCGGCCAACGTGACGTCCCCACCCAGGGCCCGCTAACGGCGCAACGGTCGTGTGCTATGTTTCAGCCACACTTCATCATTTCCCGCCCCGAATCGTCCTGGTGCCCCAACTCATGCAGTTCGTAAAATATCACGCAGCTGGCAACGACTATCTCGTCTACCACGACGATACCCCGTTCGATTTCTCGGCCCCGGCTATCTCGGTGATATGCGATCGGCATAAAGGACTGGGCAGTGACGGCATCCTGGTGCCTGTCATCGAGCCAGGCAAAATGCTCTCGGTGCGTATTTTCAACACTGATGGCTCCGAGGCGGAGAAGAGCGGCAACGGCCTGCGAATCCTGTGTCGCTACCTTTGGGACCAGGGCATCGTTACAGACGAAGCGTTCGAACTGGCAACCAAAGGCGGCAAGGTTCATTGCCAGGTACTCGACCACGGAAGACGCATTTCCGTCGCCATGGGAATGGCGGCATTCCCCGAGACCGAACGCCACGCAGTGGACGTCGATGGCATGCAACTGCAACTGAACCCCGTGTCGATGGGCAACCCCCATTGCGTAGTGTTCGTCGAGCAACCCACCGAGACACTTGCACGCCGATTCGGGCCAATCATTGAGCACTTGGCACTTTTTCCAAACAGAACCAACGTCCAATTCGTCAACGTTGTGGATCGCCGAAACCTGACGGTGCAGATCTGGGAGCGTGGCGTGGGCTACACCCTGTCTTCGGGCACCAGCAGTTGTGCCGCTGCGGCAGTCTCACATCGGCTTGGGTTCGTTGATGATCAGGTGACCGTGCACATGCCGGGGGGGCAAATCACCATCGAGCTCGATGAGGCCTACAACGTCCTCATGCAGGGCCCGGTGTGCAAGATTGGGCGGTATTGGCTGGATCAAGAGTGTCTGTCACAGATCGGCTGAATGCGCTCATCGCAACCCCGCTGCGCAAAAGTATGGGTGTGCCGCCACCATGGCTGGTATGGTGCCTGCGCTCGGTTCGCATCCTCTCGACACTGAACCCCGTCAAGGAAGACAAAAACAATGAAAACAGTCCTCGGCCTGCTGCTCTTCATTAGCCTGCAGCTACCGGCATTCGCTGGCTACAAGACCATTGGCTTCCAAGCCTCGACATTATCGGACGAGCAAAATGCCCGCCCGCTGGAGCTGGTCATCTGGTACCCGAGTACGACCACTGCCGCCCCCCGGCTGGTCGCTGATACCGCAGTGTTCATCGGTGACCTCGCCGTACACGACGCACCTCCAGCTGCAGGCACATACCCGCTGGTGGTGCTTTCCCACGGCTTTCGCGGAAACTGGGGCAACCAGTCGTGGCTGGCCAGTGCACTGGCCCACCAAGGCTACATCGTGGCGGCGGTCAACCACCCCGGCACCACCACCCGCGATCGCGGCCCTGCGGCCGCGGCACAGTTGTGGCAGCGCCCCATCGACCTGCGCCGGGCCATTGATGCGGTGATGGCCCGGGCGGGCCAGGTTGGACGGGTGGCGAAAGGGCAGGTCGCAGTGGTCGGCCATTCCCTGGGGGGCTGGACTGCGCTGGAAATCGCCGGCGCCCGGTTCGATGCCACGCGCTTCGCCCAGGACTGCGTCACCCATCCGCAGTTGTCCAGTTGCAGCGTTTACAAACAGATCAATCCCGACCGCGACCCGGTATCGCAGGCACGCCTGGGCGGCGATCTGCGCGACGACCGTGTCACCGCCATCGTTACCCTGGATCTTGGCCTGTCACGGGGCCTGAGCGATGAAAGCCTGGCGGCATTGCCGGTGCCGGCGCTGGTGATTGCGGCGGGTGCGCCTTCGGCAGACCTCCCGGCGCAGTTGGAGTCTGCCGACCTGGCCAAGCGCCTGCCTGCGGCGACCAGCCGTTATGTCGAGATCGCGGACGCCAGCCACTTCAGCTTCCTGTCGCCGTGCAAACCAGGTGCGGTGGCGTTGCTTGAAGAGGACGCGGCTGGGGACGGCGCTATTTGCCGAGATGGTAATAGCGCCCGCACGCGGACGCAGATCCAGTTGCAGATTGCCTCACTGGTCAGTGGCTTCCTGCAGCAGCATTTCGCCATGGCTGATCGCTGAGGCCGTTGGACAGTTGACACCTGGCCGGCTCGATCACGGCGATAGCAGGGTCTTCATGAGCGATGCGCAGAGCCCCAGCAAACAGAAGATGCCGACACCGTAGCAGGCCGTTCGCCAAGGCTGGATGCCCTTCAGGTAGGCCAGGGTGTGCAGTACTCTGGCGACGGTAAACACAATGCTCAGACTGGCCGTGACGGGTGCAGGGGCATTCAGGGCAATGGCCAGCCCACCGAGCGCGAAGAACGCCGGAATGTTTACCAGGTCGTTCGCCCATGCCCGGCTGCCTCGGATGACTTGCGCCAGCTCCTGGCCCCGAGCTGCCCGCTTGAACACAGCGGCATCCTCTGCATTGGTGAATGCCTTGTGACGTAACCGGAACAAGCCCTGGTAGCAGGACACCGCAAACATCTTCAGGAACAGCACCACCACGCATGATGCATAGACCGTCAATGCACTGGTCATCCCTGGCGCCTCCGGTCAATGGTGGGATAGGGAAACAGCGAAAAAAGCCGCAAAGAAGCCAGCGCAAACAGGCGAACTGCCATGGTCCTGTCCTTGGTAGGGTTTGCTGGCACAGTACGGACAGGGTGCTTTACGCTCAATGACCTGTGAGGTCATGACACAGGACACAAGGATTAATCGGAGGTAAGGCATGGATCGCTTGCGGTACTACCAGAAGACCGTCACCCCAACTACGACGGCGGGCCAGCATGTGCGCAACCTGCGCCGTCAGGCGGGGCTCAGTCAGCTGGACCTTGCGCTCATGGCCGGCGTTTCCCAACGCCACCTCAGCTGTGTCGAAACTGGGCGCGCCAGAGCGAGCCCCGGTACCTTGCACGCCGTGCTTTCGGCCCTGGGGGCATCGCTGGAGTACTGCAACGAAGTGTTTCTCGCTGCTGGCTATGCCCCTCGCTACGCCGCAACGCCGCTCGAATCGCCCGCCCTGGATGTAGTTCACGCGGCCATCGAGCAGATCCTGCAGGCGAACAATCCGGTGCCTGCCATCGTCCTCGACAACAACTGGGACATTACAGCTGCCAATGTCAGCACCGGTCTGCTGTTGGCCATGGCGGGCATACCGCAGGATTCGGCTGCAGGCCTTAACTTGTTGGAGACGCTGCTCAGCCCCGGGGGGCGGGGTGACCGCTTGGCAAATGCGCAGGAGGTCCGTGCCGCTGCCTGGCACCGTGCGGCCCGGGAGTCGGCCTGCAATCCGGCCCTTGCCAAGCGCCTGAGCAGCCTTCCGCCCCCGGGTAATGCCATGCAGGCAACGGTCACCAGCCCGATGCTGCTGACACGTGTGTGCACGGCAACTGGTGAGTTGAGTTTCGTCTCTACCTTCACCACCTTCGGCATGCCACTGGACATTACCGTGGAGTCATTGCAATCGAACATTTGATACCCGCCGACCTGTCGACCCGGCAACGGATGGCGCAGGCGTTCGAGCAGTGGAACCTGGCACACGGCTATCGCTGATGGCCCTCAGCCGGGTTGCGCCGCCAGGCTGTTGCTGACATTACGCCCCAGCACCAGCACGGTGGCGAAGCCACAGCCGACCAGCGCCGTGGCCAAGCTCAACAGCACCGCGCTGCCCAGCTGGTCGACGATGCGCCCGCCGAAGAACGAGCCCAGCGCAATGATCACCTGGAACATGGCAACGAACAGCGGCATGCCACGTTCGACATCCTTCGGTGCGACCACGAACATCCAGATGCTCGCGCAGGCCGGGAACGCACCGAAGGCGAAGCCCCACAACCCGATCAGCATCGCGGCACCGCTGAGGCCGGTGGCGAAGTGCGGAAACAGCGCGGTGCTGGTGCCGATCATCACCGCGACCAGTAGCAGGGTATGGCGCACGCTGCGGTTGGCCGCGAAACCGGCAAACAGATTGCCGATTACCCCGGCCACGCCATACAGCAACAGCAACGAGCCAATGGTCGGCCCATCGAAGCCGGAGCTCTGCTTGAAGAACGGCGCCACATAGGTGTACGCGGCAAAGTGCGCCAGGCCGATCAGCAGGACGGCGATCAGGCCGACGCGCGCCAGTGGGTTGATGAACAGGGCCGGCAGGTCGCTGATACGGATGGCCTTGTCCGGGTTGAGCCGGGGCAGCAACAGTACCTGCGCCAGCAGCACCGGGACACCCAGCAGCGCGGTGATCAGGAAGGTCATGCGCCAGCCCATCAGGCCACTCAGCCAGGTGCCTACCGGCACGCCCAGCACGGTGGCCAGGGTCACCCCGACCATGATGATCGAGGTGGCCTGGGCAACGCCCACGCCCTTGGGGGCCAGGCGGCCGCTGAGGGCGATGGCGGTCGCCCAGAAGCCACCGATACTGATGCCCAGCAGCACGCGCCCGAACAGCAGCAGGCTGAAGTCGCTGGCATAGGCCACCACGGCGTTGGCGATAATCATGATCAGTGTCAGGCCGATCAGCAGGTAGCGACGGTCCAGGGCGCCAATGCCCACCGACAGCAACGGCGCGGCAAGGGCGGCCATGATGCCGGGCAGGGTCACCATCAGGCCGGCGTGGCCGGCACTGATGCCGAGGTCGCTGGCCACGTCGTTGAGTACACCCACCGGCAGAAACTCGCTGGTCACCAGCGCGAAGGCGCCGACGGCGACCGAGAGAATCGCCAGCCACTGTTGTTTGACACTTTGTTGCGCATGTTCGGGCAGGCCACGAGGAGCCTGGCTGGAATTTTCCATGGTCTTGGATTCCGGAAGGGAGATGTCGCCTGAAGCAGGCGCTAGGAGCGGGGAAGAATCTGAAAGCGATTGTACGGGGCGGTTTTGCCAGGCCAACAGGCGTCGCTCGATAGTAATCATCAATGCGATCGATGCAACGCCTTGCGCGCAGCACCCGTTGTTGGCCTGGGGTATAAAGCAGCAGGCTACCGCCCGCCAAAATGGAGGACGGCTGTCCTCCACCTCACGGCAGGTTACGGCGCGACCAGCACATCACATTGGGACTCGTTCAGCACCTGCTGGGTGACGCTGCCGATCAACAGTTCTTCCAGTGCGCCTTGCCCCTGTTTACCAACCACGATCAGGTCGCATTCCAGCGCCTGTTCCTGTTCGGCAATGCGCCACGCCGGGTCACCGTGCAGCACGATCTGCCGGGCTTCGGGCAGCCCTGCGAGTGCGCTCAAGGCCGCGAGTTGCTGTTGGGCATCCTGGCGGATGACATTGCGATAGTGCTTGAGGGTGTCGTGATCGATGCTGGTGAAGCGCATGCTGCTTTCGAAGGGGGCCTGGTACACATGCAGCAAAACGATCTCGGCCTGCGGTGCAATGGTTCTGGCCAGTTCGAGGCTGCGCAGCGACGCCGAGGAAAAATCCACCGGCACCAGCAAGGTGCGATAGGTATCGCGCGGTGGCTGCTTGACCACCAGCACAGGGCAGGGCATGCGGTCGAGCATTTTCTGTACCGTCGAGCCCAGCAGCACGCGGCGTACCAGGCTTTGGCCCTTTGCTCCGCAAACCAGCAGGTCGCTGCGTTTGTCCTGCACCACGCGGGTGATCTCGGCGGTGACCGAGCCAGTGGCGACTTCCACACCGGCGCCAATGTCGTAGCGCTGGAACAGCATCGCGGCCAATGCGCGAATTTTCTCGCCAGCGGTATCCAGCACGCGCTTCAACAGGCCGTCATCCGGTGCAGCCAGTTGCTTCAGGCGCTCGAAGGGGGCCGGGTTGGCAACGTACAGCAGGTCCAGTGGCGCCTGGTGCGCCTTGCTCAGGTATGCCGCGCGCTCCGCCGCGTTGCGGGCAGAGTGCGACAGGTCGGTGGCTACCAGTATGTGTTTCAGCGGGCTCATGTGGGGCTCCTTGTCCAAAGCCGTGCGTGCAGCCATCGTCGCGCGAACCCCGCTGGGCGGCTTGATTTACATCAAAGGAGTACGGCACAGGGCTTCAGCACTGCGCCTGGCAATTTTTTGCATGAGCCAGCTTGATGCTTTCACATAGCCATACTAATACTAAGGTGTTGCCGAAAGGGGATGATCATGCAGACGCGCTTCGTTGTGGTTCCCGCTGTGCCACTCAAGAAAGAGACCTATCCTCGCCGGCTTGGCTTTCCTGCCGCCCTGGGGGAGGGTTACGACCTCTACGACACGCAAGACAAGGTTCGCCTGAGCCTGAACCTGCCGACTCGCGCGCAGGCTGAATTCGAATGTGAATGCCGCAACCGTTGTCCGGATGCCGATGCCACGCCTATCGCCGGCAATGGCCTGGGGGCCATGGGCTGAACCGCGCTGGATGCTGCTGGCAATCCCCGCTGCCACCGGGGCCGCTAACGGCTTGCGCGCCAAGTGTTGACCCCGGCGGCACCGTGGCCGCCCCCTGTCTCGATGTGCCTCAAGCGTGCTTGCGCAGCGCTTCAACCAACTGGGCCTTGGTCATGCTGGAGCGCCCCTTGATGTCCTTGCTGCGCGCTTCCTTCATCAGGCTTTGCTTGGTCTGGGTTTGCAGTGAGGCGCCCGAGCTGCGCGAATGGCCCTGACGTGACTTGGCGGCGCGTTTGGCCGAATCCGCGCGCGCGGTTTTCTTCTCGGCAGAAGAGGTCTTGCTGCCGGAGCCGCCTTTCTTCTCGCCACCTCCGGATTGTTTGTTGACCGTGGCCCAGGCACGGGCTTCGGCTTCATCCTTGGGCACGCCTTTGTGTTCGTAGCTTTCCTCTATATGTTCGGCCTTGCGCTTCTGCTTGTCGGTGTATTTGTCCTTGTCGCCGCGTGGCATGGTCTTCACTCCTGCTGTGGGCTTGCACGGTTGAACCCCGTGCAAGGGCAGAGTGCCGGGCAATGGACGAGCGGTGCCCCGGCCCGGCCGGCTTGGGTCAGGTGTCGCTGACCTGCGACAGCGGCCTGGCCACGTGCTCGAGCGGGCGGCGCTCGGCTGCCACGCCCCACACCGCCTGGGTGAGCGCGGCGATGACCATCAGCGCCGCGCCGAGCAGGTAGCCATACAGCACGTTCAGGCGCTCACCCGATGCGATCAGCGCGCCGAACAGGGTGGGGCCGATGAGGCCGCCGAGGCCTGTGCCAAAGGCATAGAACACGGCAATGGCCAGTGCGCGGATTTCCAACGGGAAGGTTTCTGCCACCGTCAGGTAGGCTGAACTGGCCGCAGCCGAGGCGAAGAAGAAAATCACCATCCAGGCGAGGGTCTGCTGCATCACATCGAGCAGCTGTTGCTGGAACAGGTAACCGCTGGCCGCCAACAGCAGGCCGGACACCAGATAGGTCAGGCTGATCATGATGCGTCGGCCGACCAGGTCGAACAGCCGGCCGAGCAGCAATGGCCCGCAGAAGTTGCCCAGGGCGAAGGGCAACACGTACCAGCCCACCTGTGCCGACGGCACGCCATAGAAGTCGGTGAGCACCAACGCGTAGGTGAAGAAGATCGCGTTATAGAAGAAGGCCTGGGCGGTGAGCAAGGTCAGGCCTACCAGCGCCCGGCGCCGATGCAGGACGAACAGGCTGTGGAAGACTTCGCGCAGCGGCGTATGATCACGCCCGCGCAAGCGCAGTGCAGGCCCCTGCAACGGCGGTAGGGCAATGCCGCGTTGCCGGTAATGGCGTTCGATGCCGGCAACGATGCGTTCGGCTTCCTCCGGCTGGTTGTGAATCATCAGCCAGCGCGGGCTTTCCGGTATCCACAGGCGCATCAGCAGGATGACCAGGCCGAGCCCTGCGCCAATGCCAAAGCACAGGCGCCAGCCCAGCTCGCCACCTGCCACGGCCGGGTCGAGCAGCACCACCGCACCCACCGCGCCCAGCGCCGCGCCGATCCAGAAGGTGCCGTTGATGGTCAGGTCGACCCAACCGCGGTAACGCGCCGGGGTGAATTCCTGGATGGTCGAGTTGATTGCGGTGTACTCGCCGCCGATCCCGGCACCCGTGAGGAAACGAAACACCAGGAAGCTCCACAGGTTCCAGGAAAATGCCGTGGCCGCCGTGGCGCCGATGTACAGGCACAGGGTGATGAAGAACAGCCTGCGTCGCCCCAGGCGGTCGGTCAACCAACCGAACAACAACGCGCCAGACACTGCGCCGGCGACGTAGGCTGCGCCGGCCAGGCCGATGTCGGTGGTGCTCATGGCCAGGGCCGGGCTGTCCTTGAGGGCCCCCGACAGCGAACCAGCCAAGGTGACTTCAAGGCCATCGAGCAGCCAGGTGATACCCAGCGCCAGCACCAGCAGCGTATGAAAACGCGTCCAGGGCAGCCGGTCGAGGCGGGCGGGAATGTCGGTGCTATGCAGGCGCACCTGCGCCGAGCCAGCGTCGGAAGGTGTCGTCACGCCAGGTACCCAGTGCCTCAGCTTCCCGAACCTGCGCCACTGCCACCCGCGCCGCCCGAACCGCTGCTGCCGCTTCCGGTCCCGCTGCCACTGCCGGAACCGGTACCCGTGCCGCTACCGCTACCCGAACCCTCGGTGGTGCCATCGCCGCCGGTGCTGTCGGTGCCATTGTCATCCGTGCCGCCCGTGCCCGTACCCATGCCGTCAGCCGGGGTGCCCGAGCCGCTCGCTCCCCCTTGGCCGTTCATGTGGCCATTATCGTGGGGCTGGCTGCCCGGGGCGGGCTGGTCGATGATGTCGGTGGCGGCCAGCGCCAGGGGCGCGCCGGTGCTCAGGCACAGGGCGAGCAGCAGCGATCGAAGCGTTGTCGGTTGCATGGTGAATCTCCTTTTCCAGTGGGTCACCCACTGTTCGGCCCGTAACCGGTGCACGGGTGCCGCGCTGGCGACGGACGGGCGCCAGGGCCATTCGCATGGTCATGCAATCGACATGTCAGGCCGTTAACGTTGGGCCAGACGCTTTTGCATGCGTCGTCGCCTCCGAGAGCTGGGGTGCGCCGTGATGGCGCGGCCGGGCGGCTCTATCCCGCGGCATGCCATTCATCGGTCACAAAGCTGTAACATTGCTGCTGCAAAGTGTGCCGGCCATCACACGGAGCGCTTTTCGATGATACGCCTGATGAAGTCTGCTGCACTTGCCGTTGCCGTTTCTGTCTGCGCCACTTCGGCCGCCTTCGCTGCAGAGAACGTACGCCTGACCGGGTCTGGCGCCAGCTTCCCTGCACCGATCTACCTGACCTGGTTCAAGGCCTTCAGCAAGGAAACCGACGGCGTCACCGTTGATTACCAGTCCAAGGGGAGCGGGGCGGGTGTTCAGGATTTTCTGAACAAGACTGTCGATTTTGCCGCCAGCGACTCGGCCATGAAGGCTGAAGAGATCGCCAAGGTCGGCGAGGGCGTGCAGTTGCTGCCAATGACCGCCGGTGAAATCGTCCTGGCGTACAACCTGCCGGGCAACCCGAAAGGGCTGAAGCTGCCGCGCGACGTCTACTCGAACATCTTCCTCGGCAAGATCACCCAGTGGAACGACCCGCAGATCGTCGCGGCCAACCCCGACCTGAAGCTGCCAGCTACCCCGATTACCGTAGTCGTGCGTGCCGACTCCAGCGGTACCACGGCGGTGTTCACCAAGCACCTGTCGGCGATCAACGCTGACTTCAAGCAAGCGCTGGGCGAGGGCAACACCGTCAACTGGCCCGCCAGCGACAAGTTCATCAAGTCGCCGAAGAACGACGGGGTAACCGCCACCGTGCGCCAGACCCCAGGTGCCATCGGCTACATCGAATACGGCTTCGCCAAGCTGGCCAAGGTCGACTTCGCCCAGTTGCAGAACAAGGCCGGCCAATACGTGGTACCGAACGCCGAAAGCGGTGCCGAGGCGCTGGCTGCGGTGAACATGCCGGAAAACCTGGTGGCCTGGCTGCCTGACCCGGACGGTGCCAAGTCCTACCCGATCACCTCCTACACCTGGATGATCTTCCGCAAGGACAACGGCAACCCGGCCAAGGCCAAGGCCATGCGCGACATGGTCGAGTACAGCCTGACCGAAGGCCAGAAAATCGCCGATTCGATGGGCTACATCCCACTGCCGCAATCGGTGGTCGACCAGGTTCGCAAAGCGTCCGCCAACATCCAGTAACGCCCTCGGGCGCTCCCGGTGTGGTCCTGTGGCCATGCCGGGGGTGTTTGCCCCCTGTCCCGGAACTTGCCCATGAACTCACCTTTCGCCATCCCGGATAACCCCCACTCCGCTTGCCAGCCGCCGTCTGCGAAAGACTTCCTGGTGGACCGCAGCTTCCGTGCGCTGGCACGCATCGGTGTGGTGCTGGTCCTGGCGCTGGTCTTCGCGCTGGTCTACGAAGTGGGCCGCAAGGCCCTGCCAGGTATCGAGAAGCACGGCTTCGATGTGTTGTTCGGCAGCGTCTGGGACGTCAACCAAGGCAAGTACGGCATTCTGCCGGCGATCTGGGGCACGCTGTACAGCGCCCTGATCGCCCTGTTGATCGCCGGTTTCTTCGGCGTCAGCATGGCCATTTTCCTCACCCAGGACTTCCTGCCGGCCAAGCTGGCGGCAGTTTTCCGCACCATTGTCGAGTTGCTCGCTGCGATCCCCAGCGTCGTCTACGGCCTGTGGGGCATCTACGTGGTGATCCCGGCCATCCGCCCGCTGACCACCTGGCTGAACAGCGAGCTGGGCTGGATTCCGTTTTTTGGCACGTCCCTGAGCGGGCCCGGGCTGCTGCCTGCCGCGCTGGTGCTGGCCATCATGATTCTGCCGACCATCGCCGCCGTTTCGCAGGATGCGCTGACCAGCGTACCGATGAAAACCAAGCAGGCGGCCTACGGTCTGGGCGCCACCCACTGGGAGGCGATCCTCAAGGTGATGGTGCCATCCGCAGCCACCGGCATCTTCGGTTCGCTGGTGCTCGGCCTCGGCCGGGCGCTGGGCGAAACCATGGCCCTGGCCATGCTGGTGGGCAATGCCAATACCATTTCCGTGTCCTTGTTCGCCCCGGCCAACACCCTGGCCGCGCTGCTGGCCCTGAACTTCCCGGAGGCCGGCCCGAACGAGGTCGAGGTACTGATGTACGCCGCGCTGGTACTGATGTTCATCACCCTGCTGGTGAACGTACTCGGCTCGATGATCATGCTCTACGCCCAGCGGGGTAACAAATGATGACCGACCTGACCTCCCCGACCAAGGCTTTGCCCAGCCTGCAGCGCAAGCTGGAAGGCCGTTCCCTGCGCAGCCTGGTGCTGACCACGCTGGCCTGGTGCGCGGCGCTGGTGGCCAGTGTGCCGCTGGTTTCGGTGCTGTACATGCTGATCACCCGCGGTGGTGCACGCCTCAACCTGGAGGTGTTCACCGAGCTGCCGCCCACCGGCTTCGAGATGGGCGGGGGCTTCGGCAACGCCATGGTCGGCACCTTCGTCATGGTTGGTATTGCCGCGGCCATCGCCGTGCCGGTCGGTATTCTGGCCGCGGTGTTCCTGGCTGAACTCGGCCCGGACAGCAAGCTGGCCAATGCTGCACGCTTTGCCGCCAGGATGCTCACCGGCCTGCCATCGATCCTGGCCGGGGTATTCGCCTACGCCCTGGTGGTGATGACTACCGGCACCTACTCGGCGCCGGCAGGCGGCGTGGCCCTGGCGGTACTGATGCTGCCCATCGTCGTGCTGACTGCGGAAGAGTCGATGAAGATGGTGCCCAAGATCATGAAGGATGCTGCCTATGGCATGGGCTGCACCCGGGCCCAGGTGATCTGCAAAATCGTCCTGCCCACCGGCCTGCCGGCCATCCTCACCGGCGTCATGCTGGCCGTGGCGCGTGCCGCCGGCGAAACGGCGCCGCTGTTGTTCACCGCGTTGTTCAGCAATTACTGGATCCTGCATGACGGCGACCTGGCCGTGATGAACCCGACGGCCTCGCTGGCCGTGCTGATCTACAACTTCTCTGGCATGCCATTCGACAACCAGCTCGAGCTCGCCTGGGCGGCCTCGCTGGTACTGGTGATGATCGTGCTGGTAATCAACATTCTGAGCCGAGTTTTCGGCAAGCCCAAGTACTGAGAAAGGGAGCATTCGACCTTGAACGTATCCACTGCGCAAAAAGCCGCTCCCGTGGTCAGCGAAGCCCCCATCGTCATGGACTGCAAGCTGGACAAGATCTTCTACGGCAACTTCATGGCCGTGCGCGACAGCCACGTACCGATCCGCAAGAACCAGATCACCGGCTTCATCGGCCCGTCCGGCTGCGGCAAGAGTACCGTGCTGCGCAGCCTCAACCGCATGAACGACCTGGTCAAGGGCTTCCGCTTCGAAGGCCACGTGCACTTCCTCGGCCAGGATGTCTATGGCAAGGGGGTCGACCCGGTCGTGGTGCGCCGCTATATCGGCATGGTGTTCCAGCAGCCGAACCCGTTCTCGATGAGCATCTTCGACAACGTCGCCTTCGGCCTGCGCCTGAACCGCTACAAGGGCGACATCGGCGACCGCGTGAAGCATGCCCTGCAGGGCGCCGCGCTGTGGGACGAAGTCAAGGACAAGCTCAAGGTCAGCGGCCTGTCGCTGTCCGGCGGCCAGCAGCAACGCCTGTGCATCGCCCGCGCCATCGCCACCGAACCGGAAGTGCTGCTGCTGGACGAGCCGTGCTCGGCGCTCGACCCCATCGCCACCCGCCGGGTGGAAGAACTGATGGTCGAGTTGAAGAAGGACTACACCATCGCGCTGGTCACCCACAACATGCAGCAGGCGATTCGTGTGGCTGACGAAACTGCGTTCTTTTCGGTCGATATTTCCCAGGGCACCCGCACCGGCTACCTGGTCGAAATGGGCCCGACCACGCAGATCTTCCAGAACCCGCGCGAGCAACTGACCGCCGACTACATCAGCGGCAAGTTCAGCTGAACCTTGGCCGCATCATTTTCCGTTGAAGTGTTACTCGGGGTTTCCAATGCCTGCCACGCGTCGTCTTGACCTGTCAGCGGTAGAGCGCGCACTGCGTGAGGTGCAGGGCCGTTTTGCCGAACTCAGCGAACACTTCACCGAGCCGCGCGATCCGTTCACCGACGAGGTGCTGCTGAATGTGGTTGAAGGCTATGCCCTGATTGATGACTATGTCGCACGTGGCATCGACCTTTTCGACCTGCAGCAGTTGAACCTGATGCTGGAGATCAATGCCACCGTGCTGTGCGGCAGCGACCCCGCCCGCCGCCTGGAATTCGCTGCGCATCTCGCCGCGACCGAGGCGCACTTCTTCAATAACGTCGAGGGCGGCATCAAAGACCTGTACAACTGGTACAGCGCCTACCGCAGTGACTCGGTGTGGAAGCGCGCAGCCGGTGTCTACGTGCGTATCCTCAGCAAGCCGCAGCTGTTCATCGAAGGCAACAACCGCACCGGGTCGCTGATCGTCAGCTACTTGCTGATGCGCGCAGGGCTGCCGCCCTTCGTGCTGTCGCTGGACAACGCCGAGGGTTACTTCAACCCGTCCTCGGTCATCCGCAATTCCGCCAAACACGGTGTCAAGGCCTTGTACGAACTACCCAAGATCAAGAAGAAGTATGCCGCCTTCCTCGAAGCGAAGGCGCCTGAAGCGGGCAAGTTCTTCCTTGGTGGCGTGTCCGTACCTGCCTGCGAGAGGTGCCGCTGATGCACCGCTCGTCACTGCTGCAACGTGGCTGGCAGGCCATCGAACGCCGCTTCAACCGGCCAAAGGTGCGCATCTCGTTCGACATCGACGACACGCTGGCCTGCCAGGCAGACCACGCCGTTGCCGAACACAGCAAGCTGCCGGCCTTTGTCCACCGCTGGTTGGGCGAACCCCTGCGCAGTGGCACGCGCTCGCTGATCCGCGACCTGCGCCGCCAGGGCTGTAGCATCTGGATCTAC
This sequence comes from Pseudomonas anuradhapurensis, assembly GCF_014269225.2. Classification (NCBI taxonomy): domain Bacteria; kingdom Pseudomonadati; phylum Pseudomonadota; class Gammaproteobacteria; order Pseudomonadales; family Pseudomonadaceae; genus Pseudomonas; species Pseudomonas anuradhapurensis. Next base: position 2,989,173 of record NZ_CP077097.1, on the reverse strand, counting down.
ACCTCGTCGGGGCGCACGCCGTCCTATATCCGCCGCTGGCTGATGCTCTACGGCATCCGCGTCGACGGCGTGGTCAACAGTGACCGGCACCAGCATGTCCTGGCCAGGAACGGGCTTGGCCATGCACCTTCGAAGTTGCCCTCGGCTTTCGACATCGATCTGCATGTGGATGATTCCGAAGGTGTGCGGCTGGAAGGCATCGATCACGGTTTCCGTGTGCTGGTGGTGTGCCCGAAGGATGAACACTGGGCGCAGAAGGTGAAGGATGCGGCTGTCGATGTACAGGCACAGCTGGCCTGGCAACAACCGCACCGCTATGAAATGCCGGTGCGGCTGCGTCCGCAAGCGCTCGCTTCGCGAAACGACACGATTGCGCTCGGATTGTGAGGTGGGCGACGCGGTGGTTGGCACCGGCGGTGCCGGTGATCGCGGCTGAAGCCGCTCCTACAGGTACGGCGTCAGGTCGAAGGCGGGCTTTTTGTATTGGTACCTGCCTGCCATTAATGCCTAAACCCTAAGTCTCGCCTCCCGGCCCAACCCGGTAGCGGGCCCGAATGGTCGCATCCCACACGCCGGCCCAAAGCACCCGCCAGCCCGCTCCAAAGCAGCGTTTCTGGCCCTTTGCCCGCTTCTGATAATCGCCTCCGACATCCCGTCCCCGTTTCGGAGCGCGCCATGTACAACAATAAGAATCTGTCTCCCCGTTTGCTGGCGGCTGTCACCGTCAGCCTGTCGAGCCTTTGCCTGAGCAATGTCGCCGAGGCCGAGATCATGCTGTACGACAAGGACCAGACGACGTTTTCCACCGACGGCTATATCAACGCCTTCTACGTCAACAGCGATGTCGATCGCGAGGGTGAGCAGTACGACCGCCGCCAGTCGCGGGTGAAGATGGGCTTCCTACCCAACTACCTGGGCTTCAACATGGGCAGGCAGGTGGATGACCTCAAGCTCGGCGCGCGCGCCTCGTTCTGGGTGACCATCAACGACAGCGAAACCAACGGCACCGACACCGCCATCGATGTGCGCCAGTTCTACGGCACCGTGGCCAACCCGGAATGGGGCGAGGTGCTGATCGGCAAGGATTTCGGCCTGTTCGCCCGCTCCAACATCCTGCTCGACGAACTGCTGGCCGGTTATGGCCAGGTCAGTGACACCCTGGGCCTGGTGGACGGCGGCGGGGTATCGTTCGGCAACATCGGCAGCGGCTACCCATACCCGTTCCCCACCTCGCAGATCACCTACCGCACCCCGGTGATGGACGGCCTGCGCGTCGCGGTCGGCATCATGGACCCGGTGGACACCAACGACAGCAGCCCGACCGGCAAGGCCTACCAGGAGAACCCGCGTACCGAAAGCGAGATCACCTACCAGTTCGACCTGGGCGGGGCGCAGATCTACAGCTGGCTCAACGGCAGCTACCAGACCTCCGACAACACCGACCCGGCGGTGCAGTCGGTCACCTCCAAAGGTGTCGGCTATGGCGTGCAGGCGAAGATGGGCGGGCTGTCGCTGACCGGTTCGGGGTTCCAGGCCAAGGGCATCAACCCGTTCTTCACCAACAACGCTGGCGAACCGACCCTGCGCAATGTCGACAGTGACGGCTACCTGCTGCAGGGCTCGTACAAGTTCGGCAAGAATCGCGTGGCGCTGTCCTATGGCAAGACCAAGGACGATGGCAACGGCGCGGTCGACAGTGGTGCGGATTATGAAACCCGTGGCATCGCGCTGTTCCACGACATCAACGACAACCTCAAGCTGGTTGCCGAGTACAACCAGTTTTCCATCGATGGGCATGAAACCAGTGCACAGGACGAAGACACCGATACCTTCGCGGTGGGGGCAGTGCTGACCTGGTAAACGCCGGGCCCCCAGCCGCGGTGTGCGCATCGCACCGTGGCCGGGGGCCACAGGGCGTCCACGAATGGCGGGGCGCTTTACATCCATGGAAGTGGCCACCCGCTACCCAAGTAGCATTCGTCGCCAATGATCGCCTTCGTACACTCTTTGCTCAGCCAACCCGCGCCGGAGACCAGGATGCAGCAGGCTCACAACGACGGTGTGGTCAGCGCCATGTCCCAGGCCACCGACGCCCGGCTGGCGGCCGAGGAACTGGCGGCGCAGCTGCTGCACCCGCACCTGGGCTTCGTGCTGTTCTTCTGTTCCGCCGAATACGACCTGCAGGTCCTGGGCGAGGCCCTGGAGCAGGGCTTTGGTGGCATCCGCCTGGTCGGTTGCACCAGCGCCGGCGAGATCACACCGCTGGGCTACGGCCGCAACTGCATCACCGCGGTGGGCTTCGATCATCGGCATTTTTCCATCGCCACCGAGCTGATCGATGAGATGGAGCACTTCAGCCTGATCGATGCCCAGCAGATGGTCGAGCGCCTGGTCAGCACCTGTCGCAGCAATACCCTGGCGCCGATCAAGGGCCACAGCTTTGCCCTGACCCTGCTCGACGGCCTGTCCAGCCGTGAGGAGATGGTGCTCGCGGCGCTCAGCGCCGCCCTTGGGGATATTCCGCATTTTGGCGGTTCGGCCGGCGACGACAATTACCTGACCCGCACCCACGTGTACTTCGGCGGCGCGTTCCATAACGGCGCGGCGGTGGTGGTGCTGGTCAATACCTGGCTCGACTTCGAGGTGTTCACCACTCACCACATCCTGCCACGCCAGGAAAAGCTGGTGGTCACGGGGGCCGACAGTGCCTTGCGCCGGGTCTTCGAGCTGAATGCCGAGCCGGCAGCCGAGGAGTACGCCCGGCATATCGGCGTGCCGGTGGCCGACCTCGACCACCAGGTATTCGCCGCCCACCCGCTGGCCGTGCGTATCCATGACCAGTACTACGTGCGGGCGATCCAGCAAGTGCACCCGGACCAGAGCTTGAGCTTCTACTGTGCGGTGGAGAACGGCATCGTGCTCACCGCCATGACCCCCGGGCCTTTGTTGCCCAACCTGCAGCAGCTGTTCGACGGCTTGCAGCAGCGTCTCGGCCCACTGTTGCTGACCATCGGTTGCGATTGCTTTCTGCGGCGGCTGGAACTGGAAGGCCAACACGGCCTGGAGCCGATCGGCGCGTTCCTGCGCGAGCAGCGGGTGATCGGCTTCAACACCTACGGAGAACAGTTCAATGGCATGCACATCAACCAGACCTTCACCGGCGTCGCCATTGCCCGCAACCGGCCTCCCGTCAATCGCTGACCTGCAGCTTGAAATCACCCGGTTGCAGCATGAGAACCACAAGCTGCAGCGTATCAACGGCGCCCTGATCGAGCGCGTCGAGTCCGGTGTGACGCGTGGCAACGACCCTTACGCGGCGTTTCAGCACTCGGTGGTGCTGGCCGAGCAGGTGCGCGAACGCACCGATGCCCTGAACCAGGCGATGGCCGAACTCAAGGCGGTCAACCGCCTGCTCAGCGAGGCGCGGCAGCGGGCCGAGACTGCCCACCAGCACCAGATTCGCCTGATCACCGACAACGTACCGGCGCTGATCGCCTATCTCAACGCCGACCTGGTCTACGAATTCACCAACAAGGTCTACGAAGAATGGTACTGCTGGCCCCCTGGCGTGATGCTCGGCCAGCGCCTGCGCGAGGCCCACAGCGAACAGCATTACCAGCGCCTGGAAGCCTACGTGGCACGTGCGCTGGCCGGCGAGAGCGTCACCTTCGAATTCGCCGAAACCAACAGCAGCGGGCAGGAGCGCTACATGCTGCGTTCCTACGTACCGAATCGCCTGGCCAATGGCGAGGTCGCCGGCATCTTCGTGCTGATCCGTGACATCACCGAGCGGCGCAATACGGCGCAGGCGCTGCACCAGGCCTACCAGCACCTCGAGCAACGGGTACGCGAACGCACGGCAGAGCTGACCAGCCTCAATGAGCAACTGTTGCGCGAAATCGAGGAGCGCAGCCGCGCCGAAGCGCGCCTGCGCGAGGCCAAACGCGAGGCCGAGCAGGCCAACCTGTCGAAGACCAAGTTCCTCGCGGCGGTCAGCCATGACCTGCTGCAACCGTTGAACGCGGCGCGGCTGTTCACCAGTGCGCTGCTCGAAAGCCGCGAACCGCAGGACAGCACGCAGCTGGTACGCAATGTCAGCAACTCGCTGGAGGATGTGGAGAACCTGCTGGGCACCCTGGTGGATATTTCCAAGCTGGACGCCGGGGTGATCAAGGCCGACGTCGCACCCTTCGCCCTTGGCGAACTGATGGACAACCTTGCCGCCGAGTACGCCCAGGTGGCCCGCAGCGAAGGGCTGGCGCTGCATTTCGTCAGCTGCTCGGCCGTGGTGCGCAGTGATATCCAGTTGTTGGCGCGGATCCTGCGCAACCTGCTCAGCAACGCCATTCGCTATACCCCGCGTGGGCGTGTGGTGCTGGGCTGTCGGCGCCTGCGAGGCGGCCTGCGCATCGAAGTGTGGGACAGCGGCATCGGCATTGCCGAAGAGCACCTGGAGGAAATGTTCCAGGAATTCCGTCGCGGCGATGTGCAGCGCCCGCAGCAGGACCGTGGCCTGGGCCTGGGCCTGGCGATCGTGGAGAAGATCGCCGGTATCCTTGGCCATCGCATTCGGGTGCGCTCCTGGCTTGGCAAAGGCTCGGTGTTCGCGGTGGAGGTGCCACTGAGCACTGCCGCGCCCAAGGCCCAGCCGAGCCTGGCGATCAGCGAGCCGATGCTGGAACGCCTGCGCGGGGCACGGGTGTGGGTGCTGGATAACGATGCCGCCATCTGTGCCGGCATGCGCACCTTGCTGGAGGGCTGGGGGTGCCAGGTGGTGACCGCATTGTCGGAAGAGGACCTGGCACGCCAGGTGGACAACTACCATGCCGATGCCGACCTGCTGATTGCCGACTACCACCTCGACAACGACTGCAATGGTGTCGATGCGGTGGCGCGGATCAACGCCCGCCGCACCCAGCCGCTACCGGCGTTGATGATCACCGCCAACTACAGCAACGAACTCAAGCAGCAGATCCGCGAGCTCGGCCACACCCTGATGCACAAGCCGGTGCGGCCGATGAAGCTGAAAACGGCGATGAGCCACCTGCTTTCCAGCAGCCAGCCATCGCTTGGCGCATAGCCGGTTCAGCGGCGCAGGTAATCGCCGAAGTCGATATCGCCAGCGCTGAGGATGGCCTGCACCCGGTTGTGCACGTTGAGTTTGCGCAGGATCGCCGAAACGTGGGCCTTGACCGTGGTTTCCGCGATGTCCAGGGTATAGGCGATCTGTTTGTTCGACTCGCCCTTGGTCATGCGTTCGAGCACCAGCAGTTGCTTGCGGGTCAGCGCCTGGAGCATTTCCGGCGGGAAGCTCGGGGTATCGTTCAGGCGCCGGCTGGTGGCGCTTTTCTGCGCGCGGATGATATCGGGCGGCAGGTAGACATTGCCGTTGAGGATCTGCTCGATCGCTTCGATCATCTGCAAACGTGGCGACGACTTGGTGATGAACCCCACCGCACCGTAGGTGATGGCCTGCAGCACGATCTGCTTTTCCTGCTCGGCCGAGACGATCACCACCGGTGTGGTGGGGGCCTCGTTGCGCAGGGTGATCAGGCCATTCAGGCCGTGCATGCCAGGCATGTTCAGGTCGAGCAGGATCAGGTCGAGGTCATCGTGCTCGCGGGTCAGTGCCAGGGCGCTGTCCAGGTCGGCAGTTTCCATGACTTCGCTACCCTGGAACCCGTCGCTGATGACATTGTGGATAGCTTCGCGAAACAGCGGGTGATCGTCGGCAATCAGAATTTTGTACATGGCCTTTTCACCTCGTTTTTATGGGATGGAGCGGGGGCACGCATTCGCCAAGCGAATTCAGGGGAAGGGTTCCGGTTGCGCGGGGACAAGTGGCAGATTGGCCTGCTGCCAGGCGTCCAGGCCGTCGCGATACCAGTACAGGTTGTTATAGCCCAAGGCCTTCGCGCGTTTTACCGCGTTCCAGCTCAGCCAGCAATCCGAGCGGCAGTAGAACACCAGCGGTTGCTGCCTGCGCCCGGCGGTGGCGTCTTGCAGGTGGCGGGCGAAGTAGCCTTGCCAGGCCGCGCTCAGCTCGCCGTCGCCGGTGTTGGCCAGCCAGCGGCTGCCGGGGATGTTGCTGTGCGGTTGGTCTTCGATGAAGCGGCCTTGCAACCATTGGCGCCGATAGACGTCGATCAGGACCGGGGCAGGGGTCTGCTTCAGCAGCCCTTGCAGCGTGGCGGTGTCGATCACCTGGGCGCCGTCGACCTGCTGCGGGGTCGGGCTGCGGTAGATGCTGGTGCGATAACCGTCGGCGGAAAACAACGGTTCCGTGCCGGCCTGGGCGATGCCCAGCGACAGACTCAGCGAAAAGGCCACCAGCAAGGGGCGCGGCAGCCGGGGCAGGGCACGTGGCATGGGGGTTATCCTTTTTGTTATAGGCCCATTACATGCCAGCGGCGGTGCATTGTGAATGCGACGATCAGATAGCAAAGGCAGTACTAAAGTAGTAGATGGCCTGGCGCGTTGACGGTTGCACCGATTCCCGGATGGATGCCCCCCCTGTAGGAGCGGCCTCGTGTCGCGATCGGGCTGCAGCGCAGCCCCACGATTGCAGCTGCGCCGCAGATACCGCCGGGGCTGCGCTGCAGCCCGATCGCGACACAAGGCCGCGCCTACAAAAGCGCGTTCCATGCGGGGGGGATCAGCGTGGCTTGCGCAGTGCCGCGTGCTGGGGGTTGAAGGTGAGGATCGCCAGCAGGCTGAACAGCGCGGTCAAGCCCAGGCACACCGCCAGTGCCAGCAGGTTCAGTCGTTCGTACAGGGCAAAGCGCACCAGTTCCACCGCATGGGTGAACGGGTTGACTGCACACAGCCAGTACAACCACTGGCTGGCCTCCTGCATCTTCCACAGCGGGTACAGTGCCGAAGACAGGAAGAACAGTGGGAAAATCACGAAATTCATCACCCCGGCAAAGTTCTCCAGCTGGCGGATCGCGTTCGACAGCAACAGCCCCAGGGCGCTGAGCATCAGTGCCACCAGCAATAGCGCCGGTAACGCCAGCAGCAAGCCGGCGGCCGGTGGTTGCACACCGTATAGCCAGGCAATGGCCAGGAAGGCGTACACCTGCAGCAAGGAAATCAACGAGGTGGCCAACAGCTTGCTGCCAAGCAGGAACGGCCGTGGCAACGGGCTGGTCAGCAGCACGCGCATGCTGCCCATCTCGCGGTCATAGACCATCGACAGCGAGCCCTGCATGCCGTTGAACAACAGGATCATGCAGGCCAGGCCGGGGATGATGTACACCTCGTAGGGGATATAGGTGTCGTAGGGTTCGATGATCGCAATGCCCAGGGCCGCGCGAAACCCGGCGGCGAACACCAGCAGCCACAGCAGCGGGCGCACCAGGGCGCTGAGAAAGCGTGTGCGCTGCAAGACAAAGCGCAGGCATTCGCGCAGCAGAATGCCGTTGAAGCATTGCCAGTAGGCGTTCATTGGGCTTTCACTCCTGAAGGCGCGCTGGTCAGGCGGGCGAAGGCGTGGTCGAGGTCGCCGCCGTGCGCCTGGCTCAGCGCCGCGGCCGTGCCGCTGGCCACCAGGCGCCCCTGATGCAGGATCAGCAGGTCATCGCTGGGTTGGACTTCGTCCAGCAGGTGGGTGGTCCACAACACGCTGAGGCGTTGTTCGCGGCACAGCAGCCGCAGGTGCTGGTTGAGCGCCAGGCGGCTGGCCGGGTCGAGGCCGACGCTGGCTTCGTCGAGCAACAGCAGGCGCGGCTCATGCAGCAGCGCACGGGCAATCTCGACTCGGCGTCGATGGCCGATGTTCAATGCCCGGACTGGCTCGCGGCGGCGCTCATCGAGGCCCTGGCGGGCCAGTTCGGCCTCCACCCGCAGGTTGGCCTGGCGCCGCGGCAGGCCATGCAGCGAGGCGTGGTAGCGCAGGTTCTGTTCGACGCTGAGGTCCAGGTCGAGGGTGCTTTGCTGGAACACCACGCCCAACTGGCGCAAGGCCGGGCGTGCGGCATTGCGCAGGGAACAGCCGCACACGCGGATGTCGCCTTGCTGCAGGTCGTAGAGCCGCGTGAGCAGGGCGATCAAGGTCGACTTGCCGGCACCATTGGGGCCCAGCAGCGCGGCGAAGCGCCCGGGCGCCAGGCTGAACGTGACCTGCCTGAGCGCCTGGCGCTGGCCGTAGGCAAAGCTCACGTCACTGACTTCCAGCGTGTTCATGGCGTCACCACCACGCCCCAGGGGTAGCGGCCGACCTTCACTGACTTGAGCACCTTGAGGTTTTTCGCATCGATCACCGACACGTCACCGCTGACTCCGTTGGTGGCCAATAACTGGCTCTGGTCCGGGGTGAACGCCAGTTGCCATACCCGTCGCCCCACCAGCAGGTAGTCGAGCACCTCGAAGGTCTTGGCATCGACCACCGCCACATGGTTGGCGGGGCCCAGGGCGACGAAGGCGTACTTGCCATCGGCGCTGAGCTTGATCCCCACCGGCTGGACCTTGTCCGGGTGCACGCCCTTGATCTGGAAATTCAGGGTTTTCAACACCTGGCGCGTGGCCACGTCGAGAATGGTCACGGTGCCGCCGATTTCCGCCGAGGCCCACAACCGCGTACCGTCCTGGCTGAACTCGACAAAGCGCGGCCGCTGGTCGACCGGGGTGCTTTCGGCCAGGGTCTGGGTGCTGGTGTCGATCCAGTGCAGCATGTTGGTGGTTTCGCTGGTGTTGACCGCCCACTTGCCATCCGGGCTCACGGCCATGCCTTCAGGCTCGATGCCGACATCGATCTGCCCGAGTACCTTGTCGGTCTGGGTGTCGATCACGGTCACCAATGCGTCGTCCTCGTTGGACACGTACAGCCAGCGGTCGTTGGGGTGCAGGGCGAACTGCTCCGGGTCCTTGCCGGAAGGCAGTTCCTTGATGATCTTGCGGGTGGCCACGTCCATCACCTGGACCCGGTCCGAGTCGCTGGCGCAGATGTACAGCAGCTTGTGGTCGTGGGACAGCAGCAGGCCGCGCGGGCGCTGGCCTACCGGCAAGGTCTCGGTGACTTCCAGGGTATGCAGGTCGATCAGGCTGAGGCTGTTGTCCTTCTCGTTCGAGACCCAGGCGGTGGCGGCCATGGCCTGGCCGCTGGCAAGCGCCAGGGCGCCCGACAGCAGGCTGGGGTAAAGCAGGGCCCGGTGGAGCAGGCGGCGAGGCATGGCGAAATCCTTTTTTTGTTGTGGTTATCGGCTCAGGGGTAGCGACAGCTGACTTCGGGCTTGTCGTAGCCCAGGCTGTCCATTTCGTTGAACGGGTGCAGGAAACCTTCCTGCGGCGAAGTGCTGACCAGCGCCCGTGGCTGCACCAGCGGGATCGGCTGGCGCAGCTCGCCGTTCCACGGGCGATAGCTGAGCTTGCGGCCCTTGAAACCGTCCAGCGGCAACTGCTCGCTGAGCAGCAGCTGCTGCACGGTGTGCGGCTCGGCCTGGCGCAGTTTGCTGACTGCGCTGGCGACACTGCGCACGGCCATCCAGGCGGCGAAGTCGCGGTCGTTCATCCAGCGCCCGGCCTGGGCCTCGAAACGCTTTTGCAACTGCGCCGCGCCGAAGGTTTCCACGGTCTTGTGCCAGCCGGTGGGGGTCAGGCCCTGGGTTCCGGCGACCGGGCGTGGGTACCAGGTCTGGTAGGGCAGGTACTCGCCGAAATCGCCGCGTTCGTCGGCTACCAGCACCACATCGTATTCGGCAGTTTGCGTGAACAGCGGCATGTCGGCCTGGGCGCTGCGGCGCTGGTCGTTGTCGAAGGTCCAGGGTTTCTCCGCCACCAGCTGCAGGCCGAAGCGCTTCGCGGCACGTCGCAGGGCAGCGGCGTAGGCGCGGTCGTCATCGGTCTGGCCGACGATCAGCAGGGCCCGCTGCCATTTGCGCAGCGCCAGGAATTGCGCCAGAGCATCGGCCAGCATGGCGCGGCCAGGCAGGCTGTGCAGCACATTGCCCAGGCACTGGCTGCTGCGCAGGCTGTCGTCCGGGCTACCGGCATTGAACAGCAGGCTGTCGGGCAATGCGCCAGACAAGGCGCGCAGGCTGGCAGCGGGGGCATTGACCACGAACAGCCGCAGGCCCTGCTCATGCTGGGCCTTGGCCGCCTGCAGCAGGGCTTCGGGGCTGTCGACGCTGGCTTCGGTGAGTTGGAATTGCTGCTGCAGGAAGCGGCCGCTGCTGTTGCTGTCGACAATTGCCAGCCTGGCGCCTTGCAGCCCGGCATCGGTGGGCTCGGGGATGACATTGGACAGCAGCGGGCCAGGGTCGGGGCGATAGCCCAGGTAGCCGATGCGCACCTGCAAGGGCTCGGCAGCCTGGCCCCGGGCAGCGGGCGCCAGGGCCGTAGACAGGGTGGCGGCGAGGGCCAGCAGGCAGGTCAGGGCGAGGTGGGCAGGCTGGCGCATAAAGCGACTCCACGGCAGATGGCGCCAGCATAGGAAGCCCACCGCGACGGGGAAATATGCAGAAAGTAGCGCCCGGCCGGTACCAAGGTAGTAATTCGCCACGCTGGCCCCGGTCTTACGATGGGCCGCAATCTCGCCACACTGAGGAAAACCGCGCATGCGCCTGCTTGACCTGTCGGCCCTGTGGCGGATCAACCTTTGCGTCACGGTGTTTTTCCTGCTGGTAATGCTGGCCTGTGCCGGGGTGCTGTTGCACCAGGCGGTGGCCGATGTCGAGCGCGAGTTGCAATCGGCCGAAGCGGTGGTGGCGTACCTCGGCGATACCGCCGAGCGCGACCCGGCCCATCTGCAGCCACGTTTAACCCAGAGCCTGCGCCATGTGCGGGTGCACTGGCTGGCGGCGGATGAAGCGCTGCCGCTGCCGCAGGAGCGCGGCGTGGATGCCTGGCTTGGCCGACACCTGCTTGGCGAGCGCCACCACGCTACCCGGTTGCTGCAGCTGAGTGATGGTCGCCGGGTAGCGATTGCCGTGGATGCACGGGATGAAATCGACGAAGTCCGCGACTCGTTGCAACAGTTGGTGGGGCTGTGCGGCCTGGCGCTGTTGCTGAGCTTGCTGACCACCCGCTGGGCCGTGCGCCGCGGCATGGGTTTGCTGGACGAGCTGCTGCAGGCCCTGCGCCAGGTCTCCGGTGGGCAGTTGAGCGCGCGCCTGCGCGAAGCCGGCCTGCCGGAGGCACGCCAGCTGGCCAGGCATTTCAACCACATGGCTGCATCGCTGGAACAGGCCCGCACCGACAATGCCCAGCTGACCCAGGCGCTATTGGCCGTGCAGGAGCGCGAACGCACCCAGCTGGCGCAAACCCTGCACGACGACCTCGGGCAATACCTGGCAGGTATCCGTGCCCAGCTGTGCCTGCTGCGCATGGTGGCCGACCAGCCGGCAGCGGTGGCGCAGACCACCCGCACCCTGGAACTCGATTGCCAGCGCCTGCAGCAGGGCTTTCGCGCGTTGGTGCACGACCTGTATCCGCTGGCGCTGCAGCACATGCCGCTGGCTGAGGCGTTTGCCCTGCTGGTGAGCCAATGGCAGGCCAGCCAGGGTATCGATTGTCGCCTGCGGGTCGGCGCGCGCCTGCCAGCGTTGCCTGGGGCGAGCCGCACGCACCTGTATCGCCTGTTGCAGGAGGCGTTGACCAACGTCGCCCGTCACGCCGCGGCCAGCCAGGTGCGGGTGCGCCTGCAACGCAGCGCCAGGGGCTTGCGCCTGCTGGTTCGCGATAACGGTTGCGGCGCGCCGCAGCCGCTACGCCATGGGGTCGGCCTGCACTCGATGGCCGAGCGCGCCCGCAGCCTCGGCGGCGAATTGCGCATCCTCAGCCGCCCCGGTGCCGGCTGGGCGCTGGCCCTGGACATTGCCATGGAGGTGCCATGAATATCGTATTGGTCGATGACCACGCCGTGGTCCGCCAGGGCTATGCCAGCCTGCTGCGGGCGGTGCTGCCGACGGTGCAGGTGCGCGAAGCGGCCAGCGGCGAGGAGGCGCTGGCGCGGGTGCAGGAGCAGGTGCCCAACCTGGTGATCATGGACTTCGGCCTGCCCGGTATCAGCGGCCTGGAAACCACCCGGCGCCTGCGCCAGCGCTTGCCGCAACTGCGCGTGCTGTTCTTCAGCATGCACGATGAACTGCCGCTGGTGCGCCAGGCGCTGGACGCCGGGGCCTCGGGTTACCTGACCAAGAACTCGGCGCCCGAGGTGCTGATCGAGGCGGTGCAGCGGGTGTTGGCCGGGCAGGCCTATATCGAGCAGCCCTTGGCCACCCAGCTGGCCTGCACCTCGCCTCAGAGGGCCTGTGACCCACGCTTGCAGTGCATGACCCAGCGTGAGCTGGAGATCTTCGTGATGCTGGCCAAGGGCACACCGGTGCGGGTGATCGCCGAGCAGCTGTGCATCAGTGCCAAGACCGTGTCCAACCACCTGACCTTGCTCAAGAGCAAGCTGCAGGTCAGTTCGCATGCCGAGCTGGTGCACCTGGGGATCGACCTGGGGGTGGTGCGGGTGGCGGGGTGAGGTTCGGCCTGGTAGGTGCGGCGCCTGGGAGACCGAGCGCCGCCCGCGCGGCGCATCGCGAGCTGCGCTCGCTCCTACGTTTGTTTCGGGCCAATCATGCCTGTGGGATTGGCGCGCGTACGCTTTGGCGCATGACGAGATGTCGTGTCGTATGAACCAGGCGTTCGCGCGCGCCTGTCACAGGCGTTACTGGCCCGAAACAAACGTAGGAGCGAGCGCAGCTCGCGATGCGCCGCGCGGGCGGCGCTCGGTCTCCCAGGCGCTGAACCTGTCACGCAGGACCCATCGCTCATCGGTCCCAGGTATCTGGGCAACCCTTGCACCCCTGCATGTTGGCATCCTGGAAATTCCCGTAATGCTGCCGCGCCCCACGCAGGTCGGCGCCCTCCAGGTTGCTCTGGCCTAGCTTGGCCTCCTGCAGGTTGGCATCGCCCAGGTTCGCCCCCTGCAAATCAGCCTTGCTCAACCAGGCCATCTCCAGGTCCGCCGCCCGCAGGTTGGCCTGGTGCATCTTCGCCCCGGACAACCTGGCGAATTCCAGGTAGGCCGCGCCAAGGTCGGCCCTTGCGAACTGCGCGCCTTGGGCAAACAGGCCCCAGCCCTGGATCGCCACCAGCTTGCTGTCGCTCAGGTCGGCCAGGCGCAGGTTGCTCTGCTGCAGGCTGGCACGGGTCAGGTTGGCGCCCTGCAGGCGGGCCTTTTCCAGGTTGGCCAGGTCCAGTCGGGCGTGGCGCAGGTCGGCACCGCGCAGGTCGGCATCGGCCAGGTTCATCTTGCGCAAGTCCTGGTTGGCCAGGTTGGCGCCACGCAGGTCGGCCCCCGGGCACTGGCTGGCTTCGGCAATCAGGCAGCCGTTGATGGTCAAGGGGGTATCGCTTTCAGCGTCGTCGGCGTTCATGGCCAAGGTAGGGGAAAGTACCAACAGCAAAGCCAATGGCAAATAGTTCATGGCAAAGGTCCCGGCAGGAAGGTGACAGTACGGGGAGGGGCGAAGGCCCGCTCCCCGCGAGGGTCAACGTTGTGCGGTCTGCTTGTCCCAGCTCGGGATCTTGAACACCCAGAACGAGCCGCCTTGGGCCACCGGCTTGGTCAGCTCGGCCATGTCGCCGCCCCACAGCGGCACCGCGCCGCCGTAGCCCACGGTCACGCCGATGTACTGCTCACCGTCCTGTTCCCAGGTGATTGGCGGCGAGACGATGCCGCTGCCGGTCTGGAACTTCCACAGCTCCTTGCCGGTCTTGGCGTCGAAGGCCTTGAAGAAGCCGTCACCGGTGCCGGTGAACACCAGGTTGCCCTTGGTCGCCAGCACGCCGGCCCACAGCGGCAGCGGTTCCTTGTGCTCCCAGACCAGCTTGCCGGTGCTCGGGTCCATCGCGCGCAGGGTGCCGACGTGGTCGTCATACATGCGCTTGATGCGGAAGCCCATGCCCAGGTACGCAGAGCCCTTCTTGTAGTTCACTTCCTCGGTCCAGTATTCCTCTTTCCACTGGTTGCCGGGGATATAGAACAGGCCGGTATCCTGGCTGTAGGCCATGGGGTTCCAGTTCTTGCCACCGAGGAACGGCGGCGAGACTTCCACCGGCTTGCCTTTGCTTTCCCCCGGCAGCGGCTTGGGCGGGCGCTGGCCGGGGTTTTCCACCGGGCGCCCGGTGTTCAGGTCGATATGGCTGGCCCAGGTGATGTTGTCGACGAAGGGGAAGGCGTTCTGCAGCTTGCCGTTGCTGCGGTCGACCACATAGAAAAAGCCGTTGCGGTCGGCATGGCCGGTGGCCTTGACCAGCTTGCCGTCCTTGTTCTTGTAGTCGAACAGCACCAGCTCGTTGTTGCCGGAAAAGTCCCAGGCATCGTTGGGGGTGTGCTGGTAGAACCATTTCACCTCGCCAGTGCTCGGGTCGACGCCGACCTGGCCGGAGGTGTACAGGCTGTCGTAGTCGTGCGGGTTGCCGTCCTTCGCGGTGCGCGCCCAGGTGTTCCATGGGCCCGGGTTGCCAGCACCGACGATGATGGTGTTGCTCTCGGGGTCGAAGCTGGCGCTTTGCCAAGGGGCACCGCCGCCGTGGCTCCAGGCTTCGACCTTGCCGGTCTCGGTGGTCGGGTCATCCGGCCAGGACGGTGCCTTGACGTTGCCGGTGGGGGTGCTGTCCTTGCCGTTCAGGCGGCCCATATGGCCTTCGACGAATGGCCGCATCCACACTTCCTCGCCGGTATCCGGGTCGCGCGCGAATAGCTGGCCAACCACGCCGAACTCGTCACCCGAGCTGCCGTGGATCAGCAACACCTTGCCGCTGGTCTTGTCCTTGATCAGCACCGGGGCGCCGGTCATGGTGTAGCCGGCGCTGTGGTCGCCGAACTTCTTGTTCCACACCACTTTGCCGGTGCGCTTGTCGAGGGCAATCACGCGTGCATCGAGGGTGCCGAAGTAGATCTTGTCGCCGTAGATCGCCGCGCCGCGGTTGACCACGTCGCAGCACGGGCGGATGTTCTCCGGCAGGCGGTGGTTGTAGGTCCACAGGCGCTTGCCGGTGCGGGCATCGAGGGCGAACACCCGCGAATAGGACCCGGTGACGTAGACCACGCCGTCGCTGACGATGGCCTGGGATTCCTGGCCGCGTTGTTTCTCGTCGCCGAAGGAGAAGGACCACGCCGGGGTCAGCTTGAACACGTTCTGGTCATTGACCTGGGCCAGCGGGCTCCAGCGCTGGGCGTTGGTGCCCATGCCATATTGCAGCACGTCCTGGGTGGTCAGGTGATCGTTGGCGATGTCTTCCCAGGTCACGTTCTTGCCGGCAGGCGCCGCCGTGGCCACCGTGCCCAGGGCCAGGCTGCCGGCCAGCAGCAAGGCACGCAGGCTCAGGCACAAAGGGGAAAGGGCAGGTAGCGTTGTTGTTGTCATGGTTGCAGTTCCCTGTGGAGTTTTGGCCTGCACAGGGTGAGCTGGTGCGGTTGTCGCGGGATACGGAAAACTTCCCGCGCTGGCCGGGAAAAGTTCCCGTACGGCACCTCTTTTGGCCCTTCGCCACATGCCCTACTACCAAGGGAGTAAGGCCCGGCCACCAAAGCAGGATACGGCGCTGCACGGGCTGTTCCTAAGATGGCGGCACGGCCTCTGTGGTTGAGGCCTTGCGTGCAATGGTGAGGGCATAACAATGACAACACAACGAAACGTCTTGCTTGCTGCAGGCCTGCTGGCCGGCGCTGTGCTGACCGGTACGGTCTGGGCCCATGGCAATGTGGTGCCCCAGGCTGTGGAAACCAAGGGCCTGACCCCGATCAAGGATGCGGGTGTGGCCGTGGACGGCGACGGCTGGGCAGCGGTCAACCCGTATCGCGAGTCTCCCGAGCACGACAAGGCGGTGGAAATTGGCGCCTCGGCCTACAACCAGAACTGCGCCGCCTGCCATGGCCTGGAAGCCAAGTCTGGCGGTATCGCCCCGGACCTGCGCATGCTCGATGCCGGTGAGGCGGGTGACGAGTGGTTCGTCGAGCGGGTACGCCACGGCGCGGTTCGCGACGGCCGGGTGTACATGCCGAAGATGGCCGACTACCTGAGTCAGGAAGCCTTGTGGGCGGTACGCACCTACCTGGACAGCGTGCACGTCGAGGAGTGACGGCCATGCGCCTGTTGGCGGTGCTGTTGTCTGGCCTGCTGCTGTGTTGCGCGGCAGCCCAGGCGCAGGTACGCAACTACGACGCTATCATCGCCGCCGGCGAATTGAAGGTGGCGGTGTACAAGGATTTTGCGCCCTACAGCTTCGAGGACCACGGCCAGCCGCGCGGGGTCGACGTGGAGTTGGCACAGGCCCTGGCCAGTGCGCTGGGGGTGCGCCTGCAACTGATCTGGGCGCCGCCCGGGGAAAAGCTCGACGACGACCTGCGCGATTACATCTGGCGCGGCAGTCCGCTGCGCAACCAGCAGCTGGCCGACCTGATGATGCGTGTGCCTTACGACCACGCCTACGCGCAGCGGCGCAACGACGTCGGGGAGCTGGAAAACGCCCAGGTGGTGATGTTCGGCCCCTATCAGCAGGAGCGCTGGCAGGTGGCCTATGATCGCCGCCGCCTGGCCTCGGTAGCCAGTGTAGCGGTGTTCCAGCAACACCCCATCGGGGTCGAGGTGGACAGTGTGCCGTCGTTCTACCTGACCTCGGTATTCAATGGCATGCTCAGTGCCAGGACCCACCATTACCCCAACGTTCAGCAGGCGTTCGGCGCCATGCAGGCTGGCCAGGTGGACGCGGTGATGGCCATGCGCGGTGAGGTCGACTGGCAACTGCACCAGGCCGCCGACCCGCAGCTGGCCCTGGCGGAAAACGCCTACCCGAACCTCGGCAAGCAGGCCTGGGACATCGGCATGGCAGTGCATGAAAGCAACCGGCAGCTGGCCTATGCGGTGGAAGAGGCGCTCGAGGCGCTGATCCGCGAGGGCCAGATGAAAGCGATCTACGCCAGTTACGGCCTGCGCTACGAGGTGCCGGAAATGTATCAGTAGGTGCAGATCTCCCTGTGGGAGCGGGCGTGCCCGCGAAGCAGGCGCTGCGGTGGTTGGCACGGGCTTGGCCCGTGTTCGCGGGCATGCCCGCTCCCACAGGGGCGGCGCTGGCTCAAGGATAATCGCGTCATCAAGGAGCGGGCCATGAACTGGCGAGCGACTTTCCTGCTGGCCTGCTGGCTGCCTTGGGCAGCCCAGGCCGCCGAACCGAATGCCACGTCGGACCCGGTGCCGTCGGTGATGTGGGACTTCTACCATAAGCAGTTGCTGGGCCAGGCAGCGTTCGTCTTCGATGACCGGGTCAAGCTGCTGGCACCACCCTTTGCCGAGGACGCACGCCAGGTGCCGCTGGAGATCGACGCGCGGGCATTCAGCGGCGAGGTGGTACGGATTCTGGCCTGGGCCGAGCTCAACCCGCTGCCGCGGATTGTCGACTTCGAGCCCGGCGAGCGCGTACTGCCCTGGTTGTCGATCCGCATCCGTATCGAACAGGCCACGCCGCTGCGCGCCGCGGTGCTGACGCGCGACGGCCTGTGGCACGTCGGCTCGACCCTGATCGATGCCGCTGGCGGCGGTTGTACCGCGCCCAGTGTGGTCCGCACCCAGCCCGGCTGGGAGGAGCACCTGGGCGAAGTGCTGGGCGGGCGCTACCCGCGCGGCGACAGCAGCCGCCTGCGCCTGCAGGTGGCCCACCCGATGGACAATGGCCTGGTCAGCGGCATTCCGGAATTCTTCCTCAACCATGCCGAGCTGCAAGGCGCGGACGGCCAGCGGCTGGCCAGCCTCGCGCTGTATCCGGCAGTCAGCGAAAACCCCAACCTGGGCTTCGATATCCTCGGTCCCGGGCCGACCCGGCTGCTGTTGCAGGACAACAGCGGCAACCGCTTCGAGGCTGCGCTGCCTTGAGCGCGTCGCCTGGCTTCACTTACCGACCCGAGGCGCCCGTCATGCATTGGATCCTGCTTCTGCTGCTGTGTCTGGGCCTGCCGGCCCAGGCTGACCTGGCCTACCGCCTCGAACCTCGGCAGATCGCCGAGGGCACCTGGCTGCTGGAGGGCAGCACCGCTAATTTCGCCAAGGACAATGGTGGCAACATCGTCAACACCGCGTTCATTGTCACTGACAGCGGGGTGGTGGTGATCGACAGCGGGCCGTCCAAGCGCTACGGCGAAGCGCTGCGTCAGGCGATTGCCGCCACCACCGACAAGCCAGTAGTCGAAGTGTTGCTGACGCACCATCACCCCGACCATGTGCTGGGCAACCAGGCCTTCGCCGATGTACCGATCGGCGCGCTGGTCGGCACCGGCGAGCTGCTGCGCCAGCAGGGTGAGGCCATGGCCGAGAACATGTATCGCCTGGTTGGCGACTGGATGCGCGGCACCGAGGTGGTGTTGCCAACCCGGGTACTGGAGCCAGGTGTGCATGAAGTGGGCGGGCATCGCCTGCGGCTGCTGGCGCTGGGCGGGCATACTGGTGCCGACCTGGCGATTCTGGATGAAACGACCGGTGTGCTGTTTGCCGGCGATCTGGTGTTCTACCAACGGGCGCTGACCACGCCCAACAGCCCGGGGCTGGAGGTCTGGTTGCAAGACCTGGATACCCTGCAGGCGCTGCCCTGGAAACAGTTGGTACCTGGCCATGGCCCGGTGGCCAGCGATGCCCGGCCGTTTGCCCAGATGCGTGACTACCTGGGCTGGCTGGATGGCCTGATGCGTGACGGCGCGGCGCGTGGCGATGACATGGCCGAGATGATCCGCAGCCCGATCCCGCAGCGCTTCGCCGGAATCAGCCTGACCCGTTACGAGTTGATCCGCAGTGTCAGCCACCTGTATCCACGCTACGAGCGCCAACAATTGCGGCGCATCGACGCCAGGGACTGACGCGCCCTTGTAGGAGCGGCCTTGCGTCGCGATGGGCTGCGCAGCAGCCCCGGCGATTTCTGCCAGAAGCACACATCCTGGGGCCGCTGCGCAGCCCATCGCGACGCAAGGCCGCTCCTACAAGGGCGCGCAGGCCGTGGCGGCCAGCCCCATACCAAGGAACTAGAAAACTCCGCACTGCGGGCAATTGTTGGCAAACAGGCGGCGACCAAGAATTCTCGGCACACCGGGAAATTTTCCCGGGCACAACAAAAAAACCAAAGGTAGCCGTCATGACCCGATCCCCACGTCGTCCCGTGTTCGCCGTGAGCCTGGTGCTCAGCGCCATGCTGCTTGCCAGCGCGGCCCACGCTGCTGTCAGCAATGAAGAAATCCTCCAGGACCCGAAGAACCCGCAGCAGATCGTGACCAACGGCCTGGGTGTGCAGGGCCAGCGCTACAGCCCGCTCGACCTGCTCAACAGCAACAACGTCAAGGACCTGCGGCCGGTCTGGGCGTTCTCCTTCGGCGGTGAGAAGCAGCGTGGCCAGCAGGCTCAGCCGCTGGTCAAGGATGGGGTGATGTACCTGACCGGTTCCTACTCGCGGGTGTTCGCCGTGGACGCCCGCACCGGCAAGAAGCTGTGGCAATACGATGCGCGCCTGCCCGATGACATCCGCCCGTGCTGCGACGTGATCAACCGGGGCGTGGCGCTGTACGGTGACCTGGTGTTCTTCGGCACCCTGGATGCCAAGCTGGTGGCCCTGAACAAAGACACCGGCAAGGTGGTGTGGAGCAAGAAAGTGGCCGACCACAAGGAAGGCTACTCGATCAGCGCCGCGCCGATGATCGTCAACGGCAAGCTGATCACCGGGGTGGCCGGTGGCGAGTTCGGCGTGGTGGGCAAGATCCAGGCCTACAACCCGGAAAACGGCGAGCTGCTGTGGATGCGCCCGACCGTGGAAGGGCACATGGGTTACGTCTACAAGGACGGCAAGGCGATCGAGAACGGCATTTCCGGCGGCGAGGCAGGCAAGACCTGGCCTGGCGACCTGTGGAAGACCGGCGGTGCAGCACCTTGGCTGGGCGGCTACTACGACCCGGAAACCAACCTGATCCTGTTCGGTACCGGCAACCCGGCGCCGTGGAACTCGCACCTGCGCCCGGGCGACAACCTGTACTCCTCGTCGCGCCTGGCCCTGAACCCGGACGATGGCACCATCAAGTGGCACTTCCAGAGCACGCCGCATGACGGCTGGGACTTCGACGGCGTCAACGAGCTGATCTCGTTCAACTACAAGGCCGGCGGCAAGGAGATCAAGGCGGCCGCCACTGCCGACCGCAACGGCTTCTTCTACGTGCTGGACCGCACCAACGGCAAGTTCATCCGCGGCTTCCCGTTCGTCGACAAGATCACCTGGGCCAGCGGTCTGGACAAGGATGGCCGGCCGATCTACAACGAGGCCAGCCGCCCAGGGGCACCGGGCAGCGAAGCCAAGGGTAGCTCGGTGTTCGTCGCCCCGGCCTTCCTCGGCGCCAAGAACTGGATGCCGATGGCCTACAACAAGGACACCGGGCTGTTCTATGTGCCGTCCAACGAGTGGGGCATGGATATCTGGAACGAAGGCATCGCCTACAAGAAGGGCGCGGCGTTCCTCGGTGCCGGCTTCACCATCAAGCCGCTCAACGAAGACTACATCGGCGTGCTGCGTGCCATCGACCCGGTCAGCGGCAAGGAAGTATGGCGCCACAAGAACTACGCACCGCTGTGGGGCGGGGTACTGACCACCAAGGGCAACCTGGTGTTCACCGGCACGCCGGAAGGCTTCCTGCAGGCGTTCAACGCCAAGACCGGTGACAAGGTCTGGGAGTTCCAGACCGGTTCCGGCGTGCTCGGTTCGCCGATCACCTGGGAGATGGACGGCGAGCAGTACGTTTCGGTGGTTTCCGGCTGGGGCGGCGCGGTGCCGCTGTGGGGCGGCGAAGTGGCCAAGCGGGTCAAGGACTTCAACCAGGGCGGCATGCTCTGGACCTTCAAGTTGCCCAAGCAACTGCAAACCGCCAGCGCCAAGCGCTGACGCCATGCCTTGCCGCTTGCCGCCAGCCAACCGGCGGCAAGCGGCCCTACTACCAAATGACGAGAGCCCCGCTGCCAACGATGCATTCGCCCGGCAGGCGGGGCTTTTTACCATCGGTTCATCGCCTGTCGCCGGACAGGCATCGACCACAGAGGCTCAGCATGATCTACGCACAACCCGGAACCCCTGGCGCCATCGTGTCCTTCAAGCCACGCTACGGCAACTTCATCAATGGTGAGTTCGTGCCGCCGCTGGGTGGCCAGTACTTCACCAACAGCTCGCCGGTCAATGGCCAGCCGATTGCCGAGTTCCCGCGCTCTGGCGCCGAGGACATCGAGCGCGCCCTGGACGCCGCCCATGCCGCGGCCGAAGCCTGGGGCAAGACCTCGGTGCAGGACCGTGCCCTGGTGCTGCTGAAGATTGCCGACCGTATCGAACAGCATCTCGAAGTGCTGGCCGTTACCGAAACCTGGGACAACGGCAAGGCCGTGCGCGAAACCCTCAATGCCGACGTGCCGCTGGCTGCCGACCACTTCCGCTACTTCGCCGGCTGCATCCGCGCCCAGGAAGGCGGTGCTGCGGAAATCAACGAAGGCACCGTGGCCTACCACATGCATGAGCCGCTGGGCGTGGTCGGGCAGATCATCCCGTGGAACTTCCCGCTGCTGATGGCTGCCTGGAAACTCGCCCCGGCCCTGGCCGCCGGCAACTGCGTCGTGCTCAAGCCGGCGGAGCAGACGCCGCTGTCGATCACCGTGTTCGCCGAACTGATCGCCGACCTGCTGCCTGCCGGCGTGCTGAACATCGTCCAGGGCTTTGGCCGTGAAGCCGGCGAGGCCCTGGCCACCAGCAAGCGCATCGCCAAGATCGCCTTCACCGGTTCCACTCCGGTGGGCTCGCACATCATGAAATGTGCCGCCGAGAACATCATCCCGTCTACCGTCGAGCTGGGCGGCAAGTCGCCGAACATCTTCTTCGAAGACATCATGCAGGCCGAGCCGGCGTTCATCGAGAAGGCCGCCGAAGGCCTGGTGCTGGCGTTCTTCAACCAGGGCGAAGTGTGCACCTGCCCGTCGCGGGCGTTGATCCAGGAATCGATCTACGAGCCGTTCATGGCCGAAGTGATGAAGAAGATCGCCAGGATCACCCGGGGCAACCCGCTGGACACCACGACCATGGTCGGTGCCCAGGCTTCGGAGCAGCAGTACGACAAGATCCTTTCCTACCTGCAGATTGCCCGGAAGGAGGGTGCCCAGCTGCTCACCGGTGGTGCTGCCGAGCGGCTCGCCGGCGACCTGGCCAGCGGTTACTACATCCAGCCGACGCTGCTCAAGGGCCACAACAAGATGCGCGTGTTCCAGGAGGAGATCTTCGGCCCGGTGGTGGGCGTGACCACCTTCAAGGATGAGGCCGAGGCCCTGGCGATCGCCAACGACAGCGAGTTCGGCCTGGGCGCAGGCCTGTGGACCCGCGACATCAACCGTGCCTACCGCATGGGCCGTGGGATCAAGGCGGGGCGGGTATGGACCAACTGCTACCACTTGTACCCGGCGCATGCCGCGTTCGGTGGCTACAAGAAGTCTGGTGTGGGCCGTGAAACCCACAAGATGATGCTCGACCACTACCAGCAGACCAAGAACCTGCTGGTGAGCTACGACATCAATCCGCTGGGCTTCTTCTAACATCTGGTCGGTTGACGCGGTCGACTGTAGGAGCGGCCTTGTGTCGCGAAAGGGCTGCGCAGCAGCCCCGGCGATTTGCGCGTTCATGCTGTATTCCTGGGGCTGCTTTGCAGCCCTTTCGCGACACAAGGCCGCTCCTACAAATATCGCGCAACCGATCCTCCTACCAACGCACCTCGCAAGCTCGTTCCAAAGTAGCATTCGGCCCTGGCGCCGAGCATGCATTAATGCCTCTACCGGAATCGCCCGGCATAACAAGAGGACCGCCCCATGTGGACTAAACCCGCCTACACCGACCTGCGCATTGGTTTCGAAGTAACGATGTACTTCGCCAATCGTTGATGCCTGGCCGGCCATCGTCGCGATGGCCGGGCCTTGTGTATCAAGCCCCTATGGAATTGATCGATCCCGAGCAGACCCTGGCCCTGGCCCGCGGCTTTCGCCTGCGCTGGGAGCCGCAGCTGGCGTGCCCGCTGTTGCTGCATGCGGGGGGCGTCATCGAGCTCAACGCCAGTGCCGGCTGGGTGCTCGAACTGCTGGACGGCCAGCGTAGCGTGGCGGCAGTCATCGCCCGGCTGGCGCAGCGTTTCCCCGGGGTGACCGGGCTCGACGAGGATGTGCTGGCGTTCCTGGAGGTGGCCCGCGCCAAGTGCTGGGTCGAATGAGCCGTGGCCAGGCTTTGGTCTGGTTGCTTTCGCCACGGGATGCTTTACGCTGGCGGTTACCTTCCAGAACAATAAGAACAGGCTTTCCGATGAGCCAGAGTTTCAGCCCGCTTCGCAAGTTCGTTTCGCCTGAAATCATTTTCGGTGCCGGTTGCCGGCATAACGTGGCCAATTACGCCAAGACCTTCGGCGCGCGCAAGGTCCTGGTGGTCAGCGACCCGGGTGTGATCGCCGCCGGTTGGGTCGCCGACGTCGAGGCCAGCCTGCAGGCGCAGGGCATCGACTACTGCCTGTACAGCGGCGTGTCGCCCAACCCACGGGTCGAGGAAGTGATGCTCGGCGCCGAGATCTATCGGCAGAACCACTGTGACGTGATTGTCGCGGTCGGTGGCGGCAGCCCGATGGACTGCGGCAAGGCCATCGGCATCGTGGTCGCCCACGGGCGCAGCATCCTCGAGTTCGAAGGCGTGGACATGATCCGCGTGCCCAGCCCGCCGCTGATCCTGATCCCGACCACGGCCGGTACCTCGGCCGACGTGTCGCAGTTCGTGATCATTTCCAACCAGCAGGAGCGCATGAAGTTCTCCATCGTCAGCAAGGCGGTGGTCCCGGATGTGTCGCTGATCGACCCGCAAACCACCCTGAGCATGGACCCGTTCCTGTCGGCCTGCACCGGCATCGACGCGCTGGTGCATGCCATCGAAGCCTTTGTTTCCACCGGCCACGGCCCGCTGACCGACCCCCATGCGCTGGAGGCCATGCGCCTGATCAACGACAACCTGGTGCAGATGATCGCCAACCCTGGCGATATTGCCCTGCGCGAGAAGATCATGCTGGGCAGCATGCAGGCGGGGCTGGCGTTTTCCAATGCCATCCTCGGCGCGGTCCACGCCATGTCGCACAGCCTGGGCGGGTTCCTCGACTTGCCGCATGGCTTGTGCAACGCGGTGCTGGTAGAGCATGTGGTGGCGTTCAACTACAGCTCGGCGCCGGAGCGTTTCAAGGTGATTGCCGAAGTGCTGGGCATCGACTGCCGCGGCCTCAACCACCGGCAGATCTGCGCGCGCCTGGTGGAGCACCTGATCGCCCTGAAACGCGCCATCGGCTTCCATGAGACCTTGGGCCTGCATGGGGTGCGCACGGCCGATATCCCGTTCCTGTCGCAACATGCCATGGATGACCCATGCATCCTGACCAACCCGCGTGCGTCGAGCCAGCGTGATGTCGAGGTGGTTTATGGCGAGGCCCTCTGACGACCAGCAGCGGGCCCTGGCCGGGCTGCTGGGGCTCGGCGACCACTCGGCACGCAAGAGCCATTACCCGGAGCTGGCGGCCCGCCTGGACGAGCTGGAGGCCGAACGCAACCGCTACAAGTGGTTGTTCGAGAATGCCGTGCACGGGATTTTCCAGGCCAGCCTGCAAGACGGCATGCGCGCGGCCAACCCGGCGTTGGCGCGCATGCTCGGTTACGACAACCCGCAAGCGTTGCTGCAGTGCCTGACCGATTTTGCCAGCGACCTGTTCGTCGAGGCCGACGAGCTGCACGCCATCACCGCGACCCTGGCCCGTGAACGCAGCCTGCATGGCTATGAAACCCGCTTGCGCCGCAAGGATGGCAGCCATATCGATGTGCTGATGAACCTGCTGCTCAAGCCTGGCCATGAGGGCCTGGTGGAAGGGTTTGTCGCCGACATCACCGAACGCAAGCTGGCCCAGCAGCGCTTGCAGCAACTCAACGACGAGCTTGAGCAACGAGTGGCTGCACGCACCGACGAACTGCTGGAGGCCAACCGCAACCTGCAACAGCAGATTGCCGAGCGCAAACAGATCGCCCGCGCCCTGCGCGATGCGCGCGACGCTGCGGAAACCGCCAACCGCAGCAAGGACAAATACCTCGCCGCTGCCAGCCATGACCTGCTGCAGCCGCTGAATGCTGCGCGGCTGCTGATTTCGACCTTGCGCGAACGGCCGTTGCCGGAAGCGGAAAAAGTGCTGGTGGAACGCACCCATCAAGCCCTGGAGGGTGCTGAGGACCTGCTGACCGACCTGTTGGACATTTCCCGGCTTGACCAGGCAGCGGTCAAGCCGGACGTCGCGTCGTATCGTCTCGACGAACTGTTCGGGCCGCTGGTTTCAGAGTTCCGCACGGTGGCTGACGCGGCGGGCCTGAAACTGCGTGCCCGCATTGGCGACTACGCCATCAGCACCGACCTGCGATTGATGACGCGCATCCTGCGCAATTTTCTCAGCAATGCCTGCCGCTATACCGATGAAGGCCGGATCCTGCTGGGGGCCAGGCGCCGTGGCAGGCATTTGCGTCTGGAGGTGTGGGACACCGGGCGGGGGATCGCCCAGGATCGGCTGCAGGCGATCTTCCTTGAATTCAACCAACTGGACGTGGGCCGTGCCGCCGATCGCAAGGGCGTGGGCCTGGGGCTGGCCATCGTCGAACGGATCGCCAAGATCCTTGGCTACCGGGTCGAGGTGCGTTCGTGGCCGGGGCGTGGCTCGGTGTTCAGCATCGAAGTGCCGCTTGGCCAAGCGGTGCCGCTGCCGGTCCACCCGGCCGTACCGCAGCCTGGCACCGGCAACCCATTGCCGGGCCGGCGGCTGCTGGTAGTGG
The DNA here is from genome assembly GCF_014269225.2 of Pseudomonas anuradhapurensis. Classification (NCBI taxonomy): domain Bacteria; kingdom Pseudomonadati; phylum Pseudomonadota; class Gammaproteobacteria; order Pseudomonadales; family Pseudomonadaceae; genus Pseudomonas; species Pseudomonas anuradhapurensis. The sequence goes on along the minus strand of NZ_CP077097.1, from coordinate 2,963,311 downwards.
ACAATGAGGTGAGCATTCTCGATAGTATGGGCGCATTGCTTGGGCAGTGGGGCTGCGAAGTGGTGACGGCAACCGACCAGGCCGGAGCATTGCTGGCCTTGCAAGGGCAGGCACCGGAATTGATCCTGGCAGATTTTCACCTGGACCACGGTGTGGTCGGCTGCGAGGTGGTCAGGCACTTGCGCGAGCATTTCGGCAGCGCCATTCCGGCGGTGATCATCACCGCTGACCGCAGCGATCAGTGCCGACGCTCGTTGCACAAGCTCGGTGCGCCGCTGCTGAACAAACCGGTCAAGCCGGGGAAACTGCGTGCAGTATTGAGCCAGCTGCTGGGCTAGGCATTGCTGGTCATTCACTAGCGAAGCGGTTGGCTGGCACCGGCTGTGCCGGTGATCGCGGCTGAAGCCGCTCCTACCGGTGCAGCGTCAACGCGAAGCCGGCGCTTTACTTGTGGGAGCGGGTTCACCTGCAGTTACCCGGTTGCTCATTTCTTGCCAGGCAATACCGAACTGAGGACTTGCCTGGCCGTCTGCAGGATGACGCCAGCCTGGTCAGGGTCGCCCTTGAGCAAGCTGGTGGCGAATTTCTTCGCCTGTTCCAGCTTGATGTGCGGCGGTAGCGGCGGCACGTTCGGGTCGGTCTTGAACTCGATCAACACCGGCCGGTCAGCCGCCAACGCCCGCTCCCAGGCGGGGATGATGTCCTCCTCGCGATCCACATAGATGCCCTGCAGGCCAATGGACAAGGCGAACAGGTGATAGGGCACATCGGGTATCGACTGTGAGGCTTCGAACTTCGGGTCGCCCTCCATGACCCGTTGTTCCCAGGTAACCTGGTTGAGGTCTTCGTTGTTGAATACCGCGCAGATCCACTGCGGGTTCTGCCATTGCTGCCAGTACTTCGCCACGGTAATCAGCTCGGCCAGGTTGTTCATCTGCATCGCGCCGTCACCGACCAGCGCCACCACGCAGCGCTGCGGGTGGGCGAGCTTGGCTGCGATGGCGTAGGGCACGGCAGCGCCCATGCTGGCCAGGCCACCGGACAGCGAACATTGCATGCCCTGGCGAATTTGCAGGTCGCGGGCGAACCAGTTGGCACAGGAACCGGAATCACTGGTGACAATGGCCTGGTCCGGCAGGCGCGGGGAGAGCTCGTACACCACGCGCTGCGGGTTGAGCGGCTCGGCTGTGGCGTGGGCGCGTTTGGCCAGGGTCTTGTCCCACTGCGCACGCCAGCTTTCGATCCTGTCGCGCCAGCCCCGTTCGCGTTTGTGCTCAAGCAGCGGCAACAACGCAGCCAGGGTTTCACCGGCATCGCCAACCAGGTTCACCTCCATTGGGTAGCGCAAGCTGAGCATGTCCGGCTGCAGGTCGATCTGTACGCCGCGGGCCTGGCCTTCCCGCGGCAGGAATTCGGAATAGGGGAAGCCGGAACCGATCATCAGCAGGGTGTCGCATTCGCTCATCAGCTGGTAGCTGGGTTCGGTGCCGAGCAGGCCAATGGCGCCGGTGACCCACGGCAGCTCGTCGGGTAGCACGGCCTTGCCCAGTAGTGCCTTGGCCACCCCTGCACCGAGCTTCTCGGCTACCGCCATGACCTGCTCGCTTGCCTGCAGTGCACCGGCGCCGACCAGCATCGCCACCTTGCGTCCGGCATTGAGCACCTCGGCAGCGCGCTGCAGGTCTGCCTCGAAGGGCAGCACCCTGGGCCTGCTGTAGCCGATGCCGGAATGCAGGGTGCCGTGTGCCTTGGGCGGCTCGTGATAGGGCAGGTCCTGCAGGTCGTTGGGCAGGATGATGGCGGTGACCCGGCGTTCGCCGATGGCGGTACGTACCGCGCGGTCGAGCAGATGGCGTACTTGCCCGGGCGTCGAGGCCTGCTGGACGAAGGCACCGGCCACGTCCTTGAACATCGACAACAGGTCCAGCTCCTGCTGGTAGTGCCCGCCCAGTGCCGCACGCGCCTGCTGGCCAACGATGGCCAGCACCGGCTGGTGGTCCATGCGCGCGTCGTACAGGCCGGTCAGCAGGTGCGAAGCGCCGGGGCCGGAGGTGGCCATGCACACGCCCAGCTCGCCGGTGAACTTGGCATGCGCGCTGGCCATGAAGGCGGCCATCTCCTCGTGCCGAGCCTGGATGAACTGGATCTTGCCATTGGCCCTGGCCAGTGCGCCGAACACGCCATTGATGCCATCGCCTGGGTAACCGAAGATGCGCCTTACGCCCCATTGGTACAAGCGTTCCACCAGAAAGTCGCCTACCGTGCCAGTCATGCTGTTCTCCTGGGCTGTCATCAATAGGGGTCTGGACTTGGCACAGCTCGGGAAAGTTTCACCTGTGTCGCCCGCAGCCTAGGGTTGCTGGTCGTCCATTCGTTGCTCCGGCTGTTCCTGCTGCTCTGCGCCGGGGGGGCCGCCTGCGGCTTGCCCGCCTTCAGCCAGGGCGCGGTATTCCTTGCGTAGCGCCTGCAGCTTCTTGCTGTCCATGTCTTCCAGGTCGAGGACCGACATCTCGGTATGCTTGGTCGCACGGATCAGCTCGTCTAGCTTGACGTGAATGATGTCGTTGTCGCGGTTCTGGGTGTTCTGGATCAGGAACACCATCAGGAAGGTGATAATGGTGGTGGAGGTATTGATGATCAGCTGCCAGGTATCGTTGTAATGGAACCACGGCCCGGTGAGGCCCCATATCACGATGAGCAGCAAGGCGATGAGGAAGGTCTGAGGTCGTCCGGCGTGGTTGGACAACCATTGGCAGAATTGGGCGAATTTCATGATCTCGTCTCCAGGTGCGCCTGTAGCTTGGGACCCTGGCAACGGTCGGGAAGTTGTTTTTTTCCGTAGGCCCGGGACGCACGGTCTGCCGCGTTGAAGTTGAACGTCGCACGACCACGGCGCTCTTACATGCAAAGGGTACAGTGAGGGCTTCTTGATGAGCATTGAACGCAGCATCCCCGAGCTTGCGGCCTGGTATGCCCAGTACGACGACATCAGTTACCGGCGCGAGTCACCGGACGCCTACCATCACGAGCTGGTGCGCACCGCTGAAGCCCTGCGCGACGACGGCGCCATTGACTGGGACGACTGGCTGGCCCTCAAGGCACTGGCCGACGATGCCCATGTGCATGCCCTGGAAGACGCCGTGCAGGCCCATGTCAGCGACCCTGACGCATGAAAGCGCTGAAGATCGCCACGTTCAACATCAATGGCATTCGCAGCCGCCTGCCGGCCTTGCTGGCCTGGCTGGAACGGGAACAGCCGGACATCGCCTGCCTGCAGGAACTCAAGGCGGCGGATCAGCAATTTCCCCGCCAGGCACTCGAAGCGGCGGGTTATGGTTGTGTCTACCAGGGCCAGCCGTCGTGGAACGGCGTGGCCATCCTGGCGCGGGGCAGCGAGCCGCTGGAGGTGCGTCGTGGCCTGCCAGGCATGGAGGACGATACGCAAAGCCGCTATCTGGAAGCGGCAGTGCATGGCGTGCTGGTGGCATGCCTGTACCTGCCGAACGGCAACCCGCAACCGGGGCCGAAATTCGACTACAAACTGCGTTGGTTCGAATGCCTGATCCAGCACGCGCAGGGTTTGTACGGCAGCGGCCACCCGACGGTGATGGCGGGTGATTTCAATGTGGTACCCACCGACATGGATATCTACAACCCGCGTTCCTGGTTGAAGGATGCCTTGCTGCAACCCGAGTCTCGGGCGTGCTTCGCCCGGCTGCTTGGGCAGGGCTGGGTCGATGCAATCCGCCATCTCTACCCCGACGAACGTATCTATACATTCTGGGATTATTTCCGCAACCACTGGGCACGCAACGCCGGCCTTCGTATCGACCATTTGTTGCTCAACCCTGACCTGGCGCCCTACCTGAAGCGGGCAGGCGTCGATGCCTGGGTGCGTAACGAAGCCAAGGCCAGCGACCATGCGCCAACCTGGATCGAACTGGGCACGCGGCGCCGGCAAACATAGCTGCTCCAGCTTGCACGCCCCTGCGCTAGCGAGGGCGCCTGCGGACCCTGGCGCGGCCGCTGCCGTGGCCTCCTTGCCGGTGCGCAAGGACGGCGCAAGCGCCTGTTAACTTATACAAAGTTGAACTTCTCTAGAACTTAAAGCGCAACTAGCCCCGTTCTATCTGCCATATATCGCGAATGTGCGAATCCGCCACCTATGACCGCCCGGCAGATCAATACTTGTTATCATTGACGCTTTACTCTCCTGCGCCAGTCTCACGAGAACACACTGTCTCGCCAGGGTTTCATCGAATACGAGTGCAAACAATGAAAAGGACGATCAAACCTGCTCCCAGCTCCAAGCCTGAGCGGGACGGGATTGTGCCAAGTCATCTCAATTTCCCGGTAGTAGGTATCGGTGCCTCTGCTGGCGGGCTTGCCGCCCTGAAAGTATTTTTCGAACACATGCCGGCAAACAGCGACATGGCGTTCGTCATCGTCCTGCATCTGTCGCCAGACCACGAAAGCGTGGCGGACAAGATCCTGCAGGCCTCCACTGCCATGCCGGTCATTCAGGTAACGGGCACCTCGCGCATCGAGCCGAATCATGTCTACGTGATATCGCCCGCCAGTCAATTGGCAATGAATGATGGCTACCTGAAAGTGGTGCCGTCGACCCGGCCATTGGGCAAGCATATTGCCATCGACCTGTTCTTCCGCGACCTGGCGGACGTGCACAAGGAATACAGTTTCTGCCTGGTGCTTTCCGGTACCGGCAGTGACGGTGCGGTGGGCCTGTCGCGGATCAAGGAGCAGGGCGGCATCACCATCGTGCAGAGCCCGGACGATGCCGAGTTCGACGGCATGCCGCTGGCGGCAATCGCCACCGGCATGGTCGATGCGGTGTTGCCGGTGGCAGAAATACCGCACAAACTGCTGGAATTGTGGCGTAACACGCAGACCATCAAGTTGCCCGCTCCGCATGACCTGAAGGTGTCTGCACAGACCGAGGAACATGCACGCGAGGACGCCGAGCGGGTCATTCAGGATATCCTGCGCACCTTGCGTAACCGCACCGGGCACGATTTCAAGCATTACAAGCGTGCAACCGTGTTGCGCCGCATCGAGCGCAGGCTGCAAGTGACGACCCAGCCGGATCTACCCAGCTACCTGCGTTACCTGGAAGAAACCCCGGATGAAGCCAAGAAGCTGCTTGGCGACATGCTGATCGGAGTTACCAACTTCTTCCGCGACCGCGAGGCCTTCGAAGCCCTCGAACGCCATGTGCTGGGTTCGCTGCTCAGCGCCAGGGACGAGGATGACAACCGTGAAGAGGTGCGCATCTGGTCCGCTGGCTGCTCGACCGGCGAAGAGGCCTACAGCCTGGCGATCCTGAGCGCGGAACACCAGAAGCTCGAATCCCACCCGCTGAAGCTGCAGGTGTTTGCCACCGACATCGATGAGCGCGCGATTGCCGTTGGCCGCGCCGGGCTGTATTCGGAAGCCATCGTCACCGACGTGCCGCCGATGCGCCTGCGGCAGTATTTCGTCAAGGAAAACGAGCATTACCGGGTGCGCAAGGAAGTTCGTGAAAAGGTCTTGTTCGCCAAGCACGGACCTGGTCGGCCTGGTCAAGTCGATCCATGCCATCGCAGCGGAGGAGTACCCGTCGGCACGTATCACCCTCGAGCTGCCCCAGCCGGGCACCTCGCTGGTGGTCGATGGTGACCCGACGCGGATCGAGCAGGTGGTGTGGAACCTGCTCAACAATGCCCTGAAGTTCAGTGGCGAGAGAGCCCGCGTGCGGGTGATGCTGAGCCGCACGGAAAACTGCGCGCGTCTGGACGTGAGCGACAATGGGCCGGGGTTGTCGGCTGCCGACCTGTCCAGCATTTTCGACCTGTTCAAACAGGCCAAACATGCTAGCCACCGCGGCGATGGCCTGGGTATCGGCCTGGCCTTGGTCAGGCAGTTGGTCGAAGCCCATGGCGGTACCGTGATCGCCCGGTCGGCCGGGTTGGGGCATGGCTCGACCTTCAGCGTCGAGTTGCCGCTGTCGAACCAGGCTCAGCCCGAATTACCACCAGCCGACCCCTCCGAGGATGGTGATGGCCGGTTGAAAGGGTTGCGAGTGCTGCTGGTGGACGATTCGCCGGAAGTGGTCGACGTGATGCGCATGCTGCTGGAAATGGAAGACGCACTGGTCAGCAGCTACCTCGACCCACGCCAGGCGCTGCAGGAGGCCGCCGAGAAACGTTTCGATGTGATCCTGACGGATATCGGCATGCCGGAAATGGACGGGCATGAGTTCGTCAGCGCCTTGCGCGAGAAAAAACAGCACCGTCTCACCCCGACGATCGCGCTGAGCGGTTACGGCACCCACCAGGCCAAGCGGGCAGACGAGGCGGCGCTGTTCGATCGTCGGCTGACCAAGCCGGTGCAGTACGACGAGCTGGTCGAAGCCATCGAAGCGGTCTGCCGCATCGGCCAGGCTTGAAACCTTGGGCGGCCTTGTGCAACACAAGGCCGCTTGCCAGCAATTGGCGCCGCGGATGCAAACCCCAAGCAATACCGCGTCGGGGGTTTGTTAGCCCGAATATCTTGTGCCCAAGTGCTTAAAGCATTTCGTCAGCGATAGCGAAATCACTTTCAGCCCGCAGCGTTTGCCTTCGGTCATTAGTGAACACAGACCAACCTGTGTTAACCACATGAGGTGAATGATCATGGCTAGCAACGACGACAAACGCAGCAACCAGGGCGGCAGCGCCAACACCAACCCCGGCAACTTCGCCAACGATCGCGAGAAGGCATCGGAGGCCGGCCATAAGGGCGGTCAGGCATCGGGCGGCAACTTCAAGAACGATCCTGAACGCGCCGCTGAAGCCGGGCACAAGGGCGGGCAGATGTCGGGCGGCAATTTCAAGAACGATCCTGAACGTGCTGCGGAGGCCGGCCATAAAGGCGGGCAGATGTCCGGTGGCAACTTCAAGAACGATCCTGAACGCGCCTCCGAGGCAGGCCAGAAGGGTGGGCAGGCTTCCGGTGGCAACTTTGCCAACGACCGCGAGAAGGCCTCCGAGGCCGGCCGTAAAGGCGGCCAGCACAGCCACGGCGGCGGTCGCAACAGCGATGACAACCGCTGATCACCATTGAACCGACCGAGGCGGCCATGGCCGCCTCGGCACGCTGATGAGGATTTGCCAATGTTCATGCACAACAAGCGACTGCAGTATACGGTTCGCGTCGCGCAGCCCAACCCGGGGCTGGCGAACCTGCTGCTGGAACAGTTTGGCGGCCCGCAGGGCGAACTGGCTGCAGCGATGCGCTACTTCACCCAGGCGGTGACCGAGGATGACCCGGGGCGCAAGGACATGCTGTTCGACATTGCCACCGAAGAGCTGAGCCACCTGGAGATCATCGGCTCGATCGTGGTGATGCTGAACAAGGGTGCCAAGGGGCGCCTGGCCGAAGGGGTGGAAGCCGAAGGCGAGTTGTACCGGTCGTTGACCGGGGCCGGCAACGATTCGCATATCACCAGCCTGTTGTATGGCGGTGGTGCAGCGCTGGTGAACTCCGGTGGCATACCCTGGACCGCAGCCTACATCGACACCATCGGCGAGCCGACGGCGGACCTGCGTTCCAATATTGCCGCCGAGGCCAGGGCGAAGATCGTCTATGAACGCTTGATCAACGTCACCGACGACCCGGGTATCAAGGATGCGCTGGGGTTCCTGATGAGCCGTGAAATCGCTCACCAGCTGTCGTTCGAAAAAGCCTTGCACTCGATCCAGCCGAACTTCCCGCAAGGCAAGCTGCCGGGCGACCCGGAAGTCAACCGCACCTATTTCAACCTGTCCCACGGCGGCGAAATGCGCGGCTCATGGAACGAAGGCCAGGACTGGATCTATGTCGACCAGCCCGAGCCGGCGGTGAACGGTGGCGACGGAATGGCCACGGTGCAGCTCGACGAACAGTCGGCGGCAGCAGCCGAAGCGATGAAGGCCAGAACAATGTCCAACCCCGAGTTGCAGCCCTTGACCGGGGCAGAACTGGGCAAGGTCAACGGCGACGAGCCGCTGTAATGACACCCCGCAACGGATCATCCGATCCGCTGCGGGGCCCATTCTAGCGCTTGGCTTCGGCATCCGGATCGGCGGAGCGTGCCAGGAATGCCCGGGTGATTTCTGGCAGGTGCTCCTTCAGCCATAGGGCCATGGCTTCCTCTTCCTTCAGAATCGACCTGCATGCCTGCGCCGTGGCGCCGTCGCCAGCTGCCTCGGCCGCTTCGATCAGTACCGTGTAGGACGCGATCTCCATGTTCTCGAACACATAGCCGGACATGGCACCCTTGACTACTTCATCGCTCATGACCATGCCCCCAACGGCCTGGCCGAAGGCCATGAGCTTGCCTGCCAGGTCCTTGAGGGTGGACGTACTGCCCCCCAGCCGCTCGATGCATTCCAGCAGCAGACGTTGCTGGCCCTGGGTTTCTTCGATGTGCTGCACGATGCGGCCCTTGAGCTGAGGATAATGCTCGAGGCGCTCCGCCTGGCCCTTGAGCATGCTTTCGGCTTGCTGCTCCATGGCATGGGCGTCACGCAGCCAGTCCAGCAGGTTGTCTTGTACCGTTGCCATTTCAAGTACCTCTCCGTTCCAGTGACAGGTACTGTTGTGAGGCCGATGCGGGTTGGAACGGTCGAACCACTCGACGGATGGCAGCAGAAGCTGCAGATCGAAAGGCCTGCACCATGCAGATGGGAGCGGAGCGGGCATGCCCGCGAACCCCGGCGTCGCCGGTACCCTCCGGCGCGTCGCCTGCTACGCGGATAAACCCGCTTGTAGGTTGTGTCTGGCTTGCCGGCGATCGGCTCGCACTGCGGCCCTTAGGTTCAGCCCCTTTCTCGCGCTCGGACGGCGGTCACCGTCTCGCCACCTACCCCCCAGTTATCGGTCGGCACTTCCTCGATCACCACGAAGGTACTGGCCGGCGGCTTGCCCAGCACCCGCTGCAACATGTGCGTGGTCTGTTCGATCAACTGGCGCTTGTGCTCGGCGCTCACCCCTTCATCGGTGACGCGAATATGGACATATGGCATGGCTGTTCGCGCCTCCGCTCAGTGCCAGGTGCCAGCGGTACTACCGCCATCCACCGGCAGGATGACACCGCTGACGAAGCGCGAGTCCGCCAGGTACAGCACGGCGTCCACCACGTCCTGTGGCGCGCCAGTGCGGCCGCTGGGCGACAGCGCGCCCATTCCCTGGACGTTGCCGCCATGCAGCGGCGTATCGATGATCCCCGGCGCCACGGCATTCACCTGCACGCCGCTGGCGGCCAGTTCCAGCGCCAGGGCTTTCACTGCCTGGTTCAGGCCGCCCTTGACCAGCACCGGCAGCAGGGCCGGCACCCGAGTGTCTGGTTGCAGGGCGATGGAGGCAGTGATGGCGATGATCTTGCCATGCCCCTGGCGGGTCATGAGCCGCGCCGCTTCCTGGGCCGGGTAGAAGAACCCCTTGAGGTTGGTGCCGACCAGCGCGTCGACATCCGCTGCGCTGTACTCCGTGGCTGGTTTGGCAATGAAGATGCCGGCATTGTTGATCAGCAGGTCGACACCGCCGAAGCTCTCCACGGCGCGGGCGAACAGGCGCTGTGCGGTGCCTGGCTCGGCGATGTCACCGGCTACGCCGATGAAGCGCGAAGGCTGGCCGAGGCGGGCGGCGGCCTGCTCCAGGCGGGCCTGGCTGCGGGCGTTGCCGATGACGTTGTCGCCGCGTACGAGGAAGGCCTCGGCCAGGGCGAAACCCAGGCCGCTGGAGGCCCCGGTGATGATGACGGTACGTGGTGTGTTCATGTGGCTGATCTCCAGTGAAGTGAGCCATGGGCTCGGTGTGGAGCCACTTTAGGGCGTTACTGGTGCTTGAAAAATGAGGCGCATGGTATTTCAATCGATACACCATGTAATTGATCGAGCCGCCATGAGCCGCCATTTCGATGACCTGCAACTGGGCAGCTTGGAGCTGTTCTGCCTGGCTGCCGAACGGGACAGCTTCAGTGCTGCCGCCACCGAGGCTGGCGTCACGCCGGCGGCGGTCAGCCGCAGCGTGGCACGCCTGGAGGAACGCCTGGGTGTGCGCCTGTTCGTCCGCACCACCCGCCAGATGCGCCTGTCTGCAGCGGGCCTGGCCTATTACCAGCAATGTCGGCAAGCGCTGGGGCAGTTGGTCGAGGCCGAGCGCCAGGTCACGGGCGGGCAGGTCGAGCCGAGCGGCCGTTTGCGCATCAGTGCGCCCACGCCTTACGCCCACCACCGCTTGTTGCCGCTGCTGCCGCGGTTCCGCCAGCGCTACCCGAGCGTGCAGGTGGATGTACATGTCAGCAACCGCAATGTCGACTTTGCCGAGGAACCGTTCGACCTGGCGATCCGTGGCCGCGAGCCGAGCGATTCGCGACTGGTGGCGCGGCGCCTGGAGGATGCCGAGCTGGTGGTGGTAGGCACGCCGGGTTACCTGGCCCGTGCTGGCAACCCGCAAACCCCGCAGGACCTGCTGCAGCATGACTGTATCCAGTTCGAGATGCCCAGCACTGGCCGTCGCCCACCCTGGACCTTTCGCCAGGGTGGGGTACAGGTGGAGGTCGACACCCAGGGGGCGCTCACTTGCCAGGGCGACTTCCTCGCCACCGCCACGCTGGTGCGTCATGGCGGCGGCCTGATGCAGGCTTACCGGTTTACCGTGGCCGATGCCCTGGCCAGTGGCGAGCTGGTGGAGGTGCTGAGCGCGTATGGCGGGACGTCAAGGCCGTTCATGCTGCTCTACCCGCAGGCTCGGCATATGCCGTTGAGGGTGCGGGTGTTCATCGACTTCCTGTTCGCCGAAGCCAGCTTGCCGCACGGCTGATCAGAACCAGCGATCGTTCTTCTTGCGCCCACGGGTCAGCGACGGCAGGATCAGCCCCGCCAGCAGGCCCGCGCCGGCAATGCTGCCGCCATACACCATGTAGCGCATCATCACCTGCTTGTTCTCGTCACCCAGGCGGGCCTTGGTATCGCGCAGGTCCGACTGGCTCTGGTCGAGTTGTTCGTTCAATGCCTGGTTGCGCGCCTGCAGTTCGTCGATGAGCTTTTTCCGCGAATCGAGCGTCTCCTGCATGCCCTGAACGCGGTTCTTCCAGCTGTCGTCGATGGTCTTCAGCTGCCCGGTCAGGTCCGCGACCTGGGCGTCGAGCTGTGGCAGGCGCTCGCCCTGGCCTGGCACCGCCTGCAAGTCGCTGCTGAGAATCCACACCACGTCGCCATTCTGGCCACGCACCTGGCTGTAGTTGCCCTGGGTGCCGATCAGGGTCAGTTTCTGCCCGGACTTGAGGGTACCGACGATGCGGTGGCCATCGGTCGGGCCGCTGCGCACATAGGTGCTCAGGCTGTCGCTGACCCAGCGTGCATCGCTGGCGGGCTCTTCGGCGTGCACCGGCGCGGCAAGGGCGACAAGGGTGGCAATCAGGCCGCTGCGCAGGGCAGAGAGGGCGGAAGCAGTCGGGCGGGAATCGGGCATGTTGGTCTTCGCTGAAACAGGACAAAGGTAGGCCCGGTGGCTGGGCCGATGAACCGGTCGGTGAGTTGACCGCCAGCGAAAGACCGTTTTTTTATCGGCAGGTTCACCACCTGACGTCGGAAATGTCTGCAGAATATTGCAGAAGCAGCCACTTGGCCGGGCTCGCGCCGGTGCTTGATGCGGCGCGCTAGACTGCAGTGTCCACCTCTTTCATGGAGCAAGACCATGACTGCCAAGAACACCATTTGCCTCTGGTACGACAACGATGCCGAGGCGGCGGCAACCTTCTACGCCAGCGTTTTCCCTGATACCCGGGTGACGGCGGTGCACAAGGCACCGAGCGACTACCCGTCGGGCAAGCAGGACGATGTGATCACTGTCGAATTCACCGTCATGGGCATACCTTGCGTGGGGCTCAATGGCGGCAAGGCCTTCAGCCATTGCGAGGCGTTTTCATTTCAGGTCAGTACCGAGGACCAGGCCGAGACCGACCGCTATTGGAATGCCATAGTCGACAATGGTGGCGAGGCCAGCGTCTGCGGCTGGTGCAAGGACCGCTGGGGGATTTCCTGGCAGATCACCCCACGCGTCCTGATCGAAGCCATCGGCCACCCGGATCGCGCGGCGGCCAAGCGCGCGTTCGAGGCCATGATGCAGATGGGCAAGATTGATGTGGCCAGGATCGAGGCCGCCCTGCAGGGCTGAGCCGAGGGGAGTAGCCGCGCGCGTCCAGCCGCGAACACCGGCGAAGCCGGTGCCAGGGGTGATGACTGCGGCTATCGGCCCCACACAGGCCGCGTCAGGTTTCGGACACTTCGCTTGCCGCTGGGGTGGCCTTGCTGGATGCCTTCTTCTCCTGCACCACGATGTAGAACTCCTCGCCGTGCTTGACCGCGCCATACAGCACGGCCTTTTCGATCAGTTCGTTACCGCGCAGGTGGCGCAGCATCATCGGGTCCTTGCGCAGGTCGCGGTACAGCGCCAGGCATAGCAGCACCATCACCACCACGAACGGCAAGGCCACGACGATGGTCAGGTTCTGCAGCCCGGTGAGCGCCTCGCCGGGGTCGCGTGGGTCGCCGATGGCCAGCATGATCGCCGCCACCGTACCGGTCAGCGCGCCCCAGAAGATCACCGTGCGGCGCGATGGCGTGGTGGTGCCGTGTTCCGACAGTGTGCCCATGACCAGCGAGGCAGCGTCGGCCCCCGAGACGAAGAAGATGCCCACCAGGATCATTACCAGCACCGAGGTCGCCGAGGCCAGCGGGTAGCTGGCCAGCAACTGGTACAGCGCATGGTTGCTGTTGACTGCGCCATTGGCCAGTTGCAAGGCACCTTCGCGCAGGGCCTCGATGCTCGCGCCGCCGAAGATGGTGAACCACACCAGGCTGACCAGGCTCGGTACCAGCAATACGCCGGTGACGAACTGGCGGATGGTGCGACCACGGCTGATGCGGGCGATGAACATGCCCACGAATGGCGTCCAGGAAATCCACCAGGCCCAGTAGAACACGGTCCAGCCGGCCAGCCAGCTGTTCATCTGCTCGCCGCCGCTGGCATTGGTGCGGGCCATCATTTCCGGGAGCATCTTGATGTAGATGCCGATCGAGGTCGGCAACAGGTTGAGCATCAGCAGGGTCGGGCCCACCATGAACACGAACGCCGCCAGCACCAGGGCCAGCACCATGTTGGTGTTGGACAGCCACTGGATACCCTTGCCGATGCCGGAAACCGCCGAGGTGACGAAGGCGATGGTCAGCAAGGTGATGACCGAGATGTAGAACAGCTTGCCGGGGTTGTCGATCCAGCCGTTGTATTCCAGGCCGCCGGCAATCTGCAGGGCGCCCAGGCCGAGTGAGGCGGCCGAACCGAACAGCGTGGCGAAGATCGCCATCATGTCGATCATGCGGCCCAGCGGGCCATTGGCATGCTTGCCGATCAACGGCCGGAAGGCGGCGGAAATCAACTGCGAGCGGCCCCGGCGGAAGGTGCCGTAGGCAATCACCAGGCCGACGATGGCGTACATCGCCCATGGGTGCAAGGTCCAGTGGAACAGCGTGGTGGCCATGGCCACCTGCATCGCTTCGCTGCTCTGCCCAGCGGCTGACCCTGGCGGTGGTGACACATAGTGCGAAAGGGGTTCGGCAACGCCGAAGAACATCAGGCCGATGCCCATGCCGGCGCTGAACATCATCGCCACCCAGGACACCGTGCGGAACTCGGGCTGTTCGCCATCGCGCCCCAGCGGCACCCGGCCGTAGCGGCTGGCGGCCAGCCACAGCACGAACACCACGAACAGGGTGGAGGTCAGCACGAAGAACCAGCCGAAGTTGAGGATGACCCAGGACTGCGCACTGGAGGCGTGGCTGGCGAGGCTGGCCTGGTTGAGAAAGCCCCAGAGGACGAAAGCGATTGCCAGGAGGCTGGTGCAGCCAAAGACGATCCAGTCGAGCTTGCCCTCGAAATGCCGGTCCTGGCGTGCTTCGGCGGTTTTCGAGGGGTCTGTCACGCCAAGGTCGAGCGTTTCGGTGATGTGTTCCTTTGCCATGAATTTCAGGGCCCTTTTTCTGGCTTACCTGCTGGCGCAGGCTTGTTGTCGTGTGGGCTGCCGGGCTCGCGCACTGCCTCGGCGGGAAACTGCTGAGGCGATTATCCTGCGCAGGAAATGCCAGCGCCTGTCCCGATAGCGCCGTGGGACGTCCATTACGCGACTTGGCAAATACTTTTAGTTCTGGGGGTGATGGCCCTTTCTGCTTCGCGTTCTGGTACCCTGAAGGGCATCAACCGGGCCCGCCCGTCCGAGCACCGTAGAAGCGCTGCTGCGTGGGCCTGGCCGTAACAGGAAACGGAGATTCGTCAACATGGCCACTGACCGTGTGAGCCTGATTCATTTCGATAAATTGAGCATGAGCCCTGCCGCTGCCGATCGGTTCCAGAAAGCCCTCGATGCGCTGGAAGCGCTCAAGCTGCAGGACCGTTACGTGTACCTCATCGCTCCTTATCTGGGTGATATCGCCGACGCCTCCGACAGCGAGCAACTGGCCACCGCCCTGGAGCAGGGCTTGCGCGTGGTCGACGAACTGCTGGCTGCGAGGTCGGTCAGCAAGGTCAAGGCCGAGGACGTACGCCAGGTGTTCCAGGGCGCCGCGGCACAGGCGCGGGCAGCCATGCCTGGTTAAGTGGCAGCATGGCCAAAGACATCGACAACCCTTGCGTCTCGCTGTGCCAGCTCAACAGCGAGCTGTGCGTGAGTTGTGGCCGCACCCGCGACGAAATCCGCAAATGGCGGGGCATGAAGCGCCCCGAGAAGATGGCCACCGTGCAGCGGGCGGCCACGCGCATGAAAGTTATCGCCAAGAAAGCGGCCAAGCGGCAGAATGCCGGCTGAACCTGCGTATCCTGCACGCGGCCCTTTCTGTTTTGTTGTCTGACGAGCCTGAAATGGATTCTCACTCGCTGTTAGCCTTTACCCTGGTCGCGGCCATCGCGATCGCCAGCCCTGGCCCTGCCACCCTGATGGCCATCAACAACAGCCTTGCCCACGGCCAGCGCAGCGCGATCTGGTCGTCGCTGGGCAATGGCTCGGGCCTGTTCTGCCTGTCGGCTGCAGCCATGCTCGGGCTGGGCGCACTGCTGGCCAGTTCTGAAATGCTCTTCAATGCCGTGAAGATCCTGGGCGCCGGCTACCTGTTCTATCTGGGCGCGCGGCAATTGCTGAAAACCAGCCCGATGCTGGCACAAGATGGTGCAGAAGGGGTGCCCAAGGTACGACCGACGCCGCTGAAACTGTACAAGTCGGCCTTCTTCACGGCCGTGACCAACCCCAAGGCGACCATGTTCTTCACCGCGCTGTTTCCGCAGTTCATCGACCAGGGGGCGGCGTTGTTGCCACAGTTCCTGATCCTGACCGGGATCTTCGTGGCCTTGTCGCTGGTTTCGCTGAGCCTGTATGCGGCGTTGGCGGCACGGGCCAAGGGCGTGCTCACTCGGCCGTCGCTGTCTCGCTGGGTAAGCCGGGTAGTGGGCACGACCTTCATCGGCTTCGGCGCGGCGATCCTGGCGATGCGGCGGCAGGGCGCCTGAAGTACGGGTGGTGCAGGCGCGAGGCCTGCAGCTTCGGGGCACCAATGCTGGCCGATAGACGGCCAGCAGGATGACCGCAGGTGATCCAGACTGATTCATGGCGCGCACATAGGGATGCCGCAGCCGACCGAGGGTTGTTCATGATCGAGCGTTGCTTTCGCCACGCCTTGCGGCTGTTGCCGTGCCTGTTGCTGCTACCCCTGGTGGCGGTGGCAGATGAACCCTGTCGGCGGCTGACGGCCACCGGCAACCCGGAATACCCCCCTTATCTGTGGCGCGACCCGCAGAACCCGCAGCAACTGATCGGTGTCAATGCCGACCTGCTGAAATACCTGGGCAAGCAGCTGGGGCTGGAAATCGAATTGATCTATACCGGGCCGTGGTCGCGCGCGCAGGAAGAAGTGCGCACCGGCCGTATCGACTTGATGGCCGGGTATTTCCTGACCCGGGCCCGCCAGCAACAGATGGACTTCATCGCCCCGCCATTCCTGCACACCCCAAGCGTGGTCTGGGTGCTCCAGGACAGTGCCTTCGCCTACCAGCAATGGGCCGACCTGAAAGGCCACAAGGGCGGCATACTGGTCAGCAACAGCCATGGCCAGCAGTTCGACGACTACGCCAGGGCCAACCTCACCCTCGAGGCAGTACCCGGCGCCAGGCAGGCGTTCGAGAAGCTGCTGCACAAGCGCAGCGATTATGTGGTGTACGAGCAGTATCCCGGCATGGCCCTGGTGCGCAGCTTGGGCATCGCCGGGACTGTGCGGGTGCTGGAGCCGCCGATTTCCAGCGAAGGGCTGTACCTGGCGATGTCGCATCACTCGCCCTGCAACCAGCCGCAGTTGCGTGAAGCGCTGGCGCGGGAAATGGAAAAGATCGTAGCCGGGGCGTTGCCGGAACAGCTGTTGCAGCAGAACCTGGAGCGTTGGCAGTAGGCCCTGCTGCGTGGTCCTTGTAGGAGCGGCCTTGCGTCGCGATGGGGTGCGAAGCGCCCCCGGCAATCTCCGCTGCGAAGCTGAAAACCAGGGCCGCTTCGCGCCCCATCGCGACGCAAGGCCGCTCCTACAAGGTCCGTGACAGCTGCTCGGCTTCCTTGGCCCGGGTCACATTGACCGCGCCGGGCAGGCTGACGGCGTTCTTCGCAGCGAGGAGCTCGGCCATCACGCTGACCGCGATCTCCGCCGGTGTCTTGCTGCCGATATAGATCCCGATGGGGCCATGCAGGCGCTGCAGTGACGCTTCGCTTTCGCCGAAGTGTTCGATCAGGCGCTCACGGCGCAGCTGGCTGTTGCGCCGCGAGCCAATCGCACCGATGTAGAACGCCGGGCTGTGCAAGGCTTCGAGCAGGGCCAGGTCGTCCAGCTTGGGGTCGTGGCTGACGGCGACGATGGCACTGCGCAGGTCCGGGGCGAAGGCGCGCACCACGTCGTCCGGCATGCCGGCCAGGTGATTGACGCCGGCAACGTTCCAACCGGCCCGGTACTCGGGGCGTGGGTCGCACAGGGAAACGCTGAAGCCATTGAACAGGGCCATGGTCGCCAGGTATTCGGCCAGCGCGCCGGCACCGATCAGCAGCAAGCGGTAGCCGGGGCCGAGGGTGTTGCACAGGCGCTGGCCATCGAAGCTGAACAGCTCGGGCGCGCTGGTGGCGGCGAGGCTGGCCGCGCCGCTGCGCAGGTCGAGATCGCGGCGCACCAGGCTGCCGCTGTCCAGGCCTGCCAGCAGTTGCTCCAGATGCGGCAGCGACGGGGCGAATTCCAGCACCAGTTCGAGCGTGCCGCCGCAGGGCAGGCCGAAACGGTGGGCGTCGTCGGCGCTGACGCCGTAGCGCACCAGCTGTGGCAGGCCATGGGGCATGCCGGGACCGCCGTAGGCGGTGGTGAAGCGGTGGATGAGGTCGTCTTCGATACAGCCACCGGAGACACTGCCGACCACCCGGCCATCGCTGCGCAGGGCCATCATCGAGCCCACTGGGCGTGGCGAAGATCCCCAGGTGCGGGCGACGGTGGCGAGCAAGGCGCGGTGACCGGTGGCGAGCCAGTCGCGGGTGGTGCGCAGCACCAGCAGGTCGATGCTTTCCATGGTTACTCCGGTAGATCGGATGTTCGGGGGGCCGTACCGGCCTCCACATTTCAACGCATATGCAGGATGATCGGGCTGCTGCTGGCCGGGTCGGTATGCTCACGCAGCTTGCCCACTGCCTGGACACTCACCGTACCGCCCTGGTTGCCCCAGGCCGTGCGCACGAAGCTCAGCACGGCGGCAATTTCCTGATCGCTCAACTGTTCACGAAACGCTGGCATGCGATAGGCATCCGGCAGGCCAGCGGTTACCACCCGCTGTGAGCCGTTGAGGGTAATGTTGATCGCCGAGGCGTCTTCCTTGGCCAGTGCCGATGTGGCACCGGCCAAGGGTGGCATCCATTCCGCCTGGCCCTTGCCGTCCAGGCCGTGGCACGACGCACAACGGGTCACATAGCCATGCGCCCCGGGGCTATCGAGCCGCGTTGCTGCCGATTCGTCCTGGTGCTGCCACGCTGCGCCGTCGCGCTGCGGATCGCCAGGCAGCGACTTCAGGTAGTGCGCGATGGCGGCCAGGTCAGCGTCGCTCATGAACTGAGTGGAATTGTTGAAGGCCTCGGTCATCGAACCGAATACCACCGCATGGCGGTTGCGCCCGGTCTTGAGGAACTGCGTTATTTCCGCCTCGCTCCAGCGCCCCAGCCCGGTGTTGTGGTCGGCGCGCAGGCTCGGCGCGTACCAGCCATCGAGCAGGGCACCGGCGAGGAACGGCTTGCCACTGTCATCCAGGGCCTTCTCGTTGAACGCCAGGCCGCGCGGGGTGTGGCAGCTGCCGCAGTGGCCAGGGCCCTGGACCAGGTAGGCGCCGCGGTTCCACTGTGCATCCTTGCCGGCCTGGTCGGCGTACGGCGTGCTGGTGGCGAACAGGCCATTCCACACGGCGATGGGCCAACGCAGGTTCAGCGGCCAGGGAATGTCGCCGGGCTGGTTGGCCTGCGCTACCGGCTGCACGCCGAGCATGAAGAAGGCGTACAGCGCCTTGACATCGTCATCGCCAAGCTTGGCGTAGGACGGGTAGGGCATGGCCGGGTACAACCGCCGGCCACCGGGCGCGACGCCGTGGCGCACGGCGCGGTCGAAGTCGGCCAGGCTGTAGCGACCGATGCCGTTGTCGCGGTCGGGGGTGATGTTGGTGGCATGAATGGCGCCCAGCGGGGTGGCCATTTCCAGCCCGCCGGCGAACGGCTTGCCGTCCGGCACGCTGTGGCAGGCTACGCAGTCGCTGAGCCGCGCCACGTACTCGCCACGGTTGACCAGCGCCGGGTCGGCGGCCGTGGCCTGTTCACCGGTAAACGGTGAAACGGGCTCGCGGGTGACGTACCAGGCCAGCAGGCCTGCCGCGACCAGGCACGGCAGCGCCAGCCAGACAGCGGTTCTTGCGAAACGATGGGTCATGGTACGTCCTTGTGCGCTCAGCTGAAGGTATGGCGGCTCAGCGGCAGGCTGCGCACGCGCTGGCCGGTCAGTTGCGCGACCGCGTTGACCACCGCCGGGGCGACGGCGGGCAGCGGTGGCTCGCCGATACCGCCCATCTTCGCCCCGCTCTCGACGATACGGACATGCACCCGGGCCATGCGCGAGGGCGGCAGGATCGGGTACAGATCGTAGTTGCGCGCGCGTGGCTTGCCGTCGACGTATACCGCTTCTTCCAGCAGCGTCTGCGACAGGCCCAGGGCGACGGCGCCGTTGACCTGGTGCTCGATGATCGCCGGGTTGACGATGCTGCCCGGGTCGATGGCCTGCCAGATGTTGTGCACCTTGACCTGGCCATTTTCGATCGACACTTCGGCAATGACCGCCGCTTCCGAGCCGAACGGCGAGGCCATGGCCACGCCGCGTGCGCGCTTGCTGCCGTCCTCGGCAGTGAACGGCCCGCGCTTCCAGCCGCCGGACAGTTCGGCAACCGCCTGCAGCAGGGTGGTCAGGCGCGGGTTGTCACGCAGCAGGTGCAGGCGCAGTTCGAACGGGTCCTTGCCGCCCTTGTCGGCCAGCTCGTCAAGGAACGACTCGTAGAAGAAGTCGTTCAGCGAGTTGCCCACCGAGCGCCAGTAACCAAGCATGGCCGGGCCTTTGACGTAGACCTGGGCGATGCGTTTGTTGGCAATTGCGTAGGACTTGCCCGACAGCCCTTCGAGCGCAGTCGGGTCGAGCTTGTCGCCCTGTTTGCCGGCGAGGGCTTCGGTCGGGCCTTCGGTGGCGCTCACGGCCTCGAGCGCCACCGGCAGGCCGTCGGCATCCAGCCCGGCACGCAACTTCACCACCGCCACCGGGCGCAGTACGTCACGCAGGAACTCTTCCTCGCGACTCCAGATGAGCTTCACCGGGCGGCCGACCGCCTTGGCCAAGGCAATCGCCTGAGGGTAGGGGTTGGCCGAGTCGTAGAGGAAGTGGCGGCCGAAGAAACCACCCAGCAACGGCGAGTGCAGGGTGATCTGTGCCGGAGCCAGGCCGGTGCGCCGGGCGATGTCGTCACGGAACATGTCCGGCGCCTGGTTGGGCAGCCACACCTCCAGCGAACCATCGGCATTGAAGCGCGCCAGTGCCGAGGGTGGCTCGAGCTGGGCATGGTTGAGGTACTGGTTTTGGTAGGTCGCCTCGACGCGGGTCTTGGCACTGGCCAGCATGCCGGCCACATCGCCCTGGTTTTCCTCGTCGCGGGACGGGCCTTCGACCGTGGCCAGGTGCTCGCGCCAGCCATCGCTGGAGAAGTCGGCCGGCATCGGCCGTACCGGGCTGTCGGCGGCAGGCTCCTGCCAGTCCACCTGGATGGCTTCTACCGCACGCTTGGCGTGCCACCAGCGCTCGGCAACCACCGCCACGGCGCCAGGCAACTGATGCACCGAGTGCACACCCGGCATGGCCTTGACCTGCTCTTCGTTGCGCAGGCTGCCGACGGTCATGCCCAGGCGTGGCGCGTGCTGCACGGCAGCATGGAGCATGCCGTCGACCTTGACGTCGATGCTGTACACGGCCTTGCCGGTGGACTTGTCATAGGCATCCAGGCGGCGTACCGGCTTGCCGATCCAGCGAAACTGGCTGGGGTCGCGCAGCTTGACGCTGGCCGGGTCGGGTACCGGCAGGTCCATGGCCCGCGCGGCCAGTTCACCATAGGGCACGGAACGCCCACTCGTGGTATGTACCACGTTGCCCGGGGTGGTGGTGAGTTGCTCAACCGGTACGCCCAGCTGCTCGGCGCCTGCCTGCAGCAGCATGGCGCGGGCGAGGGCGCCCAGGCGGCGCATGGTCGGGTAGCTCATGCGTACCGACATGCTGCCGCCGGTGATGCGCATACCGTTTTCCATCACTACATAGGCTTCCCCAGGCGGCGCGCTATCGACCACGAACCTGGCCGGGTCGACATCCAGTTCCTCTCCGACGATCTGGGCCATGGCGGTGAAAGGGCCTTGCCCGCCTTCCATGAACGGGCTGAGCAGGCGCACCGTGCCGTCCGGGCGGATCTCCAGGAATGCCGGTACCTGAGTGCCGCGTTCGGCGCTGGTAGCGGCCGCTGCCTGCGCGCGGGCCGGGCCCAGCGGCAGGCCGAAGCCAAGCACCAGGGCGCCGACCGCCGTGCCGGCCAGAAAGCGCCGACGCGACAGGTTGAGGGTCGCGCCCTGCTGCAACTCGAGCAGGTCGGCTTCTGCAGGTGTATCGACGGGCGTGCGCATCAGGCCTTCTCTCCTTGAGCCAGGTCATGCATGGCGGCATGGATGGCGTTGTAGGTGCCGCAGCGGCACAGGTTGACCATCGCCGCGTCGATCTGCGCGTCACTGGGTTTGGGCGTGTGCTTGAGCAGTGCGGTGGCCGCCATCACCTGGCCGGACTGGCAATAACCGCACTGGGCAACCTGGTGTTCGACCCAGGCCGCGACCACCCGCTTGCCCACGGCG
Organism: Pseudomonas anuradhapurensis; assembly: GCF_014269225.2. Classification (NCBI taxonomy): domain Bacteria; kingdom Pseudomonadati; phylum Pseudomonadota; class Gammaproteobacteria; order Pseudomonadales; family Pseudomonadaceae; genus Pseudomonas; species Pseudomonas anuradhapurensis. The sequence goes on along the minus strand of NZ_CP077097.1, from coordinate 2,941,767 downwards.
TCGGCCTCGATCGCCTCGATGGTGGTCACCTCGCGCCCGACCACACCGGCCACCGGCGTGACGCAAGCGCGCACCACGTTGCCGTCCACCAGCACCGAACAGGCGCCGCACTGGGCCAGGCCGCAGCCATACTTGGTGCCGGTCAGCCCCAGGTCATCGCGGATCACCCACAGCAAGGGTGTATCGGCGTCTGCCTCGACCTGGTAGGTCTTCTGGTTGATGCGTAGTTCCATGGTTCACCTGCCCGTCTACGGTTACTGTCGCGCTGTCTTTGCGGTTGGGGAATACGCTGTTCCCCAGTCCGAAAACGCTAGCACAGGGGGCTGACCGTTGATCTGCTGGATAGGCCAGGTTCAGAGGATCAGGCAAGTAATTCGGCGGAATGCGCAAGCTGGTCGCGCAAACAGGACTTCCGCGGTGAAAACCCGGATAATGCCGGCCACTTTCGTTTTGCACGCTTAAATCACGGTAATCCCGCATGGAAATCAAGGTCAATTTTCTCGACAATCTCCGTCTCGAAGCCAAGTTCGACGACTTCACGGTGATCGCCGACCAACCGATCCGTTACAAAGGTGATGGCTCGGCCCCGGGGCCGTTCGACTATTTCCTGGCGTCCTCGGCCTTGTGCGCGGCTTACTTCGTCAAGCTGTACTGCCAGACCCGTAACATCCCGACCGAAAACATTCGCCTGGCACAGAACAACATCGTCGACCCGGAAAACCGCTACAACCAGATCTTCAAGATCCAGGTCGAGCTGCCCGAGGACATCTCCGACAAGGACCGCCAGGGTATCCTGCGTTCCATCGACCGCTGCACCGTGAAGAAGGTGGTACAGACCGGCCCCGAGTTCGTCATCGAAGTGGTCGACAACCTCGATGCCGATGCCCAGGGCCTGTTGATGCCGGTGTCGGACACCAGCACCTACATCCCTGGCAAGGACCTGCCGCTGGAGCAGACCATCGCCAACATGTCGGGCATCCTGGCCGGGCTGGGGATGAAGATCGAGATCGCTTCGTGGCGCAACATCGTGCCCAACGTATGGTCGCTGCACGTGCGCGACGCCCAGTCGCCAATGTGCTTCACCAACGGCAAGGGCGCGACCAAGGAAGCCGCGCTGGCCTCGGCGCTGGGCGAATTCATCGAGCGCCTGAACTGCAACTTCTTCTATAACGACCAGTACTGGGGTGAGGACCTGGCCAACGCGCCGTTCGTGCACTACCCGAACGAGCAATGGTTCAAACCGGGCCCGCGGGACGCGCTGCCGGTCGAGATCCTCGACGAGCACTGCCTGGCGATCTACAACCCGGACGGCGAGCTGCGCGGCTCGCACCTGTACGACACCAACTCGGGCAACACGGCCCGTGGCATCTGCTCGCTGCCGTTCGTGCGCCAGTCCGACCAGCAGGTGGTGTACTTCCCGTCCAACCTGATCGAGAACCTGTTCCTCAGCAATGGCATGAGCGCCGGCAATACCCTGGCCGAAGCGCAGGTGCAGTGCCTGTCGGAAATCTTCGAACGGGCGGTGAAGCGCGAAATCCTCGAAGGCGAGCTGTGCCTGCCGGACGTGCCGCAGGAGGTATTGGCCAAGTACCCGGCCATTGTTGCCGGCATCCAGGGCCTGGAGGAGCAGGGCTTCCCGGTGCTGGTCAAGGATGCTTCGCTGGGCGGCGCGTTCCCGGTCATGTGCGTGACCCTGATGAACCCGCGTACCGGTGGCGTATTTGCCTCGTTCGGTGCCCATCCGAGCCTGGAAGTGGCGCTGGAGCGCAGCCTTACCGAACTGCTCCAGGGGCGCAGCTTCGAGGGCCTGAACGACCTGCCGCAGCCGACCTTCGAAAGCCACGCGCTGACTGAGCCGAACAACTTTGTCGAGCATTTCATCGACTCCAGCGGCGTGGTGTCGTGGCGCTTCTTCAGCGCCAAGGCCGACTTCGAGTTCGTCGAGTGGGACTTCTCCGGCCATGGCGAGGATTCCAACGTGCAGGAGGCCGCGACCCTGTTCGGCATCCTCGAAGACCTGGGCAAGGAGGTGTACATGGCCGTGTACGACAACCTTGGCGCCACCGCCTGCCGCATCCTGGTGCCGGGTTACTCGGAAATCTACCCGGTGGAGGACCTGATCTGGGACAACACCAACCGCGCCCTGTCGTTCCGCGCCGATATCCTCAACCTGCACAGCCTCGACAACCGCGCCCTCAAGCTGCTGCTCAAGCGCCTGGACAACTGCGATGTGGATGACTACACCACCATCACCACGCTGATCGGGGTGGAGTTCGACGAAAACACAGTCTGGGGCCAGCTGACCATTCTTGAACTGAAGCTGCTGATCTGCCTGGCAGTGCAGCGCTTCGAGGATGCCAAGGAACTGGTCGAGGCGTTCCTGCAGTTCAACGACAACACCGTCGAGCGCGGGTTGTTCTACCAGGCATTGAACGTGGTGCTGGAAGTGTTGCTGGACGACGAGCTGGAAATGGACGACTACGAAGCCAACTTCCGGCGTATGTTCGGCGACTCGCGCATGGACGCGGTGTTGGGCTCGGTCGATGGCAGCGTGCGCTTCCATGGCCTGACCCCGACCAGCATGAAGCTCGAAGGCCTCGACCGCCACTTGCGCCTGATCGAGAGCTATAAAAAGCTGCATGCGGCGCGGGCCAGGCTGGCCTGATCAGGCGTTACTGGCTGATATCGCCGGGGGCCGCTTTGCGGCCCCTCGCGACACAAGGCCGCTCCTACAAAACGCGCGCCCGTATAGATCGCTTTCAAATACCCGCTATCCCCAATCTGTCTTGTCGCTTCGCCTGCCAGGCGCGTAGCGTTTTGCTTCTATCCCCTCAATCCATGGCGCGTTGACCGCCAGAAGGATCTCGGCCGCGCACCTTGCAAAGGCGCAGACCATGAATACCTCTTTGGATACCAATGCCCTGAAAGCCCGCCAGCAAGCCATATGGGCCAGTGGCGACTACGCGGTAATCGGCACCACCATGCAAATCGTTGGCGAGCGCCTGGCCGAGGCCTGTGACCTGCGCTGGGACGAACAGGTGCTGGATGTTGCCGCCGGCAATGGCAACGCCACCCTGGCCGCAGCCCGACGCGGTTGCCGCGTCACCTCCACCGACTATGTGCCCGAGCTGCTCAAGCGCGGCGAAGAACGGGCGCGGGCCGAGCGCCTCGATGTGGTGTTCCAGACCGCCGATGCCGAAGCACTGCCGTTTGCCGATGGCACCTTCGATGCGGTGCTGTCGACCTTCGGCGTGATGTTCGCCCCCGACCAGGCCCGGGCTGCGCGCGAACTGAGCCGGGTGTGCCGGCCCGGTGGCCGGATCGGCCTGGCCAACTGGACCCCGCAAGGCTACGTCGGGCAGATGTTCAAGACCCTGGGGCGGCATGTACCGCCGCCTGCCGGGGCCTTGCCGCCCTCGCGCTGGGGTGATGAGGAACAATTGCGCGTGCTGTTCGCAGGCGCGTTTGACGAGTTGAGGATCAGCCGCCAGCTGTTCAACTTCCGCTATCGTTCGGCGTCGCATTACCTCGAGGTGTTCCGCACCTGGTTCGGACCGATGCGCACGGCCTTTGCCTCGCTGGAGCCGGAGGCGGCTGCGGCGCTGGAGCGTGACCTTACCGAATTGCTGAATGCCTGCAATGTGGGCGGCCCGGCGTCACTGGTGGTGCCGAGCGAATACCTGGAGGTGGTGATCACGCGCGGCCGTTAGCAAGGGCGCTTCGAGTCAGCGCGGCCCCCAGTTGGGTTCGCCGTGAGAGGGGGCTTGTCCGAGGCGTGACCCGTGAAGTGGCGCAGGGGCCTTGGTTGCGGTTCATACAAGCTCAGTTCTTGCACTTGGCCATGACGACCTGGCAAGTTCTCGGTGAGCCCCCCGACCGGCTGGCATAGCGCACGCAGTTGTCCAGCGACTTCTTGCGGGCGATGCTCAAGGTATCGCCCCATGCCAGGCCACCTTCGCCAGTGGTAGGGACGGCTTTGGCGAAGCAGTTGGAGCCTATTGTGCGTGCCGCGTAGTGGGTCTTGCCGGTGTTGCTGGAGCAACCGGCCACGAGCACCAGGCCGAGCGCCAGCAAGGTGGTCAACGCCCAGGGTGAACGCGGGCGAATCGGGTTGCTGCTCATCGGTTGTCTCCTTGCGCCAACGCCTCGCAGCATAGGCCATTCAAACCAAACGGTGAACTATCGCCTTGTCCAGAGGCTCCTTTGCTAGGCGCGCCCTGCGCACGCCTGGTGGCCACGCCATCAGCCCTTGGGTCACTGAATGAAAAGGAGGCACCGTGACCGCATCCGAGCAAACCTTCTACCGCCATACCCCCAGCCCGCTGCATGCCTTGCTGCTGGCCGGCAGCGTTCCGTTGTTTGTCGCTGCGCTACTGAGCGACATCGCCTACTTCAACAGTTACCAGATCCAGTGGAGCAACTTCGCCGCCTGGCTGATCGCCGGCGCCCTGGTATTTTGCGGGCTGGCACTGTTGTTTGCGTTGGCCAACCTGATCCGTGCCGAGCACAAGGGCGGCCGGCCGACGCTGTACTTCGTGCTGCTGCTGGTGACCTGGGTGCTGGGGCTGGTCAATGCCTTCGAACATGCCAAGGACGCCTGGGCGGTAATGCCGTCCGGGCTGGTGCTGTCGGTGATCGTGAGCGTGCTCGCGACAGTGGCCGCCTGGACCGGTTTGAGCGGCCTGCGCTCGGGAGGTGCGGCATGAAGCTTGTACCTGCATTGAGCCTGTTGAGCATGGCGTTGCTGTTGACTGCGTGTGGCGGTGATGGCGAGCCGACCCAGGCCCTTGGGCCCGACCCGAAACTGCCGGCGCCACAACGTGGCCTGCTGCCGAGCATGAAAATCGCCCAGCCGGTAGCCTGGGGTGAGCAGAAGCCGACGGTACCTGAAGGCTTTACCGTCACTGCCATCGCCACCGGCCTGAAGATCCCGCGGCAGACCCTGGTGTTGCCCAATGGCGATATCCTGGTCGCCGAGGGCCGCGGTGGTAGCGCGGCCAAGCTCAAGCCCAAGGATGTCATCGCCAGCCAGATCAAGGCCAAGGGCAATACCCAGGTCAAGGGGGGCAACCGCCTGACCCTGCTGCGCGATGCCGACGGCGACGGTACCTATGAGCTGCAGACGGTGTTTGCAGAAAACCTCAATGCGCCGTACGGCCTGGCCTTTGCCGCTGGCAAGCTGTACGTGGCCAACCAGGATGCCCTGGTGCGCTTCGACTACCAGGACGGCCAGACCCGGGCCGATGGCCCGCCGACCAAGGTCACCGACCTGCCGGCCGCGATCAACCACCACTGGACCAAGGCGCTGACGATCAGCCCGGATGGTCGTTACCTGTACGTGGGCATCGGCTCCAACAGCAACATCACCGAACGCGGGCTGGAGGTGGAGATCGACCGGGCCATGGTCTGGCAGGTCGATGCTGCAACCGGCGCGCACCGGCCCTATGCCACGGGCCTGCGCAACCCGACGGCGCTGGCCATCCAGCCGCAGAGCGGGCAGCTGTGGGCGGTGGTCAACGAGCGCGATGAGCTGGGCCCCGACCTGGTGCCGGACTACCTGACCTCGGTGCGTGACGGTGGTTTCTACGGCTGGCCTTACAGCTACTGGGGGCAGAACGTGGATCAGCGGGTACGGCCGCAGAACCCGGACAAGGTAGCGGCGGCGATCAAGCCGGATTACAGCCTCGGTTCGCACGTGGCGGCATTGGGCGTGGCCTTCTCCATCCCGGCCATGGGCGAGCGCTTCGCCGACGGTGTCTTCGTCGGTGAACATGGCAGCTGGAACCGGCCCAATCCGGTCGGCTACAAGGTCATCTTCGTGCCGTTCGGCAATGGCAAGCCGGCAGGTGAGCCGATCGACTTCGCCACCGGCTTCCGCGGTGAGGACGGCAAGACCCGCGGGCGGCCGGTGGGGGTGACGGTGGACCCGCGTGGTGCATTGATCATCGCCGATGACCTGGCCAATACGGTCTGGCGGGTAACGCGCAACCGCTGATGGCGTGGGGGGATGCGCCCGTGCTGGAGCGGCGTCGTGTCGCGAAAGGGGCGCGCCGCGGCCCCCTATTGCAGCTTCGCCGCGATGATCACTGGGGCCGCTTTGCGGCCCTTTCGCGACACGAGGCCGCTCCTACAAGGGGCGCGGGCTGCTTGCCCGGCGATCAGAAGCGGTAATTGAAGCTGGCTTCCAATGTACGCGGTGCGCCTGGGGTGATCAGGTCCACCGAGCCGTGCGCAGAGGCGTAGTAGTCGCGGTCGAACACGTTCTTCAGGCGCAGCGCGGCGTCCCACTGCGGCACGCTGTACAGCAGCGCGGCGTCGAAGGTGGTGTAGCCCGGCATCACTACCACGTTATCGAGTGCGGTGTAGCGCTCGTCGACGTAATTGGCACCGGCGGCCACGCGCCACTGCGGGGTCAAGGTACGCACCAGCCAGACGTTGGCGCTGTTACGCGGCGTCAGGGTAGGGGTCTGGCCTTCGTTGGCCACGCCATTGGTCTTGCTGTTGGATTTGCTGATTTCGGCGTCCAGATAGGCATAGCCGGCATAGATCTGCCACTTGTCACTCAGCTGGCCGCTGACGGTGGCTTCGAAGCCGTCGGTGCGCTGTTCGCCTGCCAGCACGGTGAGGTTGGGGTTGGCCGGGTCGGCGGTCTTCATGTTGGTGCGCTCGAGGCGGAACAGCGCTGCTGTCAACGACAGGCGGCTGTCGAGCAGGTCCCACTTGGCGCCGATTTCGTAGTTGGTGGTTTGTTCCGGCTCAAGGTGCTGGTTGCTTGGGCTGACCGCGAACACCTCGCCCGAGGGCTGGTAGCTGCGGCTGACCGAAACGTAGTAGGACTGGATGGCATCCGGCTGGTAGACCAGGCCAGCGCGAGGGCTCCAGGTCTTGTCGGTGCGGTCGAGGTCGACATTCTGCGCGCGGTCGTCGTCGTATTCCTGGCCAAAGATGTCATAACGCACACCGACCAGCGCTTTCCAGTGTTCATTCAGCTCGATCAGGTCCTGCACGTACAGGCCAGTGGTCTGCTGCCAGTTGGTGCCCTTCGACGACAGGTTGGCGGCGTGTTCCGGCACCGCTACCAGGGCGTCTCGGTACACCGGCACCTGGACCACGTTGTTCTGGCTCAGCACCCGCTGGTGCTTGTCCTGGAAGCCCACCTCCACGCCATACAGCAGGTTGTGCTGCATCCCGGCCAGCTGCGCCTGTTGCTTGAGCTCGGTCTGGTTGAACAGGCCGTACTCGTCGCGGGCGACATTGCCGCGGTTGAGCTTGACCAGCAGCTCGCCATCGGGCGCAGTGACGAAGCGCTTCGGGCTGCTGTCGGCGAGGGTGTTGTTGCGGTCCAGGTCGTAGCGGTAGTAACGGCTGGTGTTGGTCAGGGTAAAGTCGTCGTTGATGCGGTAATCAAGGCTTGCGGTCAGCGAGAACACTTCACTGCGTGCATAGTCCTGGTCGGCATCGCCGGAACCGAAGCGCTTGTCACGGTGCACATCCACCGGGCGGTTGCCCAGGGCCGGGATGCCGAAGTCGATCAGGCGCTTGTCGTACAGGTAGGTGGCGCCCAGGTTCAGTTCCAGGTCGTCGGAAAGGCGGAAATACGCCGATGGCGCGATGGCCTTGCGGTCGATGTAGCCATCATCGCGGAAGGTGTCGCTGTCTTCGAAGGCACCGGTCACGCGGTAGGCCTGGTTGCCCTGCGGGTCGGCCCAGCCACTGTCGAACTGGGTGCGGCGCTTGCCTTCGCTGTCGAAGCTCATGCCCACTTCGCGCTTGGGTGTGAAGCTGGGTTTCTTGCTGATGCTGTTGATCAGGCCACCGGAAGAACCACGGCCATACAGCACGGCGGCAGGGCCCTTGATTACCTCGACCCGCTCGATGTTGGACAGGTCGCGGAAGTACAGCGCATCGTCGCGCACACCGTCGATGTACATGTCGCCAATGGCGCTGAAGCCACGGATGGTCACCTGATCGCGCTGGCCATCGCCGTTGGACAGGCCGACGCCAGGCACGTTCTTCAGTACGTCTTGCATCGACTGGGCGCCCTGGTCCTTGATCACGCTTTCCGGCACGACGTTGACGGTTTGCGGGATGTCGCGCAGCGGCGCGTCGATCTTCAAGGCGCTGCGGCTTTCACTGGCCTTGTAGCTCTGCTGCTCATAGGCGCTGGTGACGGCGGTGGCGGGCAGGGCGAGGGAACCCTGCGACTCAGGTTGAGCTGCATGAGCAGCAGGCATGACCAGCAGGCCGAGCATGGAAAGCGAAGCCGGGGCAACAGACTTTTTTGCCATTACAGGTGACTCGTTGTTGTATTCGAGGTTGCGAATACTAACGATTCTCAAATGTAAAGCAAGTGTAAAGAATTCGCATTTGCTATTGCGACGGCCTGCCTGGTTGCACGCTGGCTGAACCTGTCGCCAGGGGCTGGCCCGGCAAGCCAACCGGGAACGGCTATGCTTGTCAGCGCGTGAGCATCACGCGCAATCGTCCGGTCTTGATTACAGGGAAGCAGGCCTATGAATCCAATTCGCTCCATCGCTCGTGCTGTCGCCCTTGCCACGCTGGCCTGCGCTGCCAGTTTCACGGTGCAGGCTGCCGGTATTCCCATCGGCAGCGAGGCGCTGGAAAGCCACGTCACCACGCAAGTCACGGCCATCGACCTGGGCAAGCGCCAGGTCACGGTGAAAGGTCCCGATGCGAAGAAGGATGTGACCTTCCAGCTCACGGAAAAGGCCAAGGCACTGCACAACCTCAAGGTGGGTGACCAGGTCGACATCTATGTCACCCGCGCGGTGGCCTATGTGTTGAATCCCGAAGTAGGCGGGGCGCCAAAGGCGACTGACGAGTCCGGTACCATCCGCGCCACGGCGGACAACCCCAACCCTGGTGGCGAGGCATTCCGCCAGGTCAAGATCACCTCGCAGATCAAGAAGATCGACCTCGACAAGCATGAGGTCAGCTTGCTGCCACCGGAAGGCAAGCTGCAGGTGGTCAAGGTCGAGAACCCGGACCTGCAGGCACGCATGAAGAACCTCGAGGTCGGGCAGACCGTCGACGCGATCTACACCGAAGTGCTGCGCGTCGAAACCTCACGCTGATCTCAACCAGCGCCGACCTCGGCTGCTGCCGGGGTCAGGCTTCGGCTGGCCCGGGCCTGTATCCGCCGCGAGGCCTTGCAGGCGGGAGGGTGTTGTTGAAACAGCCGTAGCACCCAATCAGGGCGGGTCTTGCTGGCATCGTTGAGCCAGTTGGCGACCGAGTCCTGGGCATATTTCTCGGGTTCGGCCAGCAGTGGCACCAGCATCGGCTCGGCCACCTCCGGCTGTTGCTTGAGTGCGGCAATGTGTTCGCACCAGACCCCGCGGGGGCGCAGGATCTCGATGCAAAACCGCCGCACCAGCGGGTCGGCATCGCCAACATGGCGGCCGAGCAGGAGCAAAGCGGCGTCAAGGTTCTGCGCCAGGCGCGGGCGCAGGGCAATCCAGGCCCACTCGCGTACACCGAAGTGTTCATCACGAGCGAAGCGCAACTGCGCCTGCAGGGCCTCTTCCAGGGGCAGCGAGCGGGACAGGTGCGCCTGGGCAAATGCCGCCCAGCTGCGCACGGTATCGGACGGGTGTGTGCAGCATCGCTCGAACGCCTGTTGGCGCCAGGGCGCGGCAGCCTGCTCCAGCCATTGCCCCAGCGCCAGGCCAATGGCTGCGACCTTTTTCGACAGGCCCAGCGCCTGGGCCAGTTCGGCGCTGGCGGTCAACTGCTCCAGCAGTGCCTCGGGAAGCTGGCCGGCCAGGGCGTGGGCGAGGGCCGCCTGGTCTACCGCCAGGCATTCGGCCAGGTTGCGGGTGGGCAACTGGCCAAGGTCGATCAGGGTCTTGCGTTGCTCCTGCAACATGTTCCACCTCCATGTGGTCGGCCAAGGTACGACAGTACCCTCAGGCATGCATGCTACGAATAGTGCGCGTGCAGGGTTTTGATTTCCATCACTTCGGCGGGTTGTACGATCATGGCCGTCATCGACACGCTGAAGGAGAGCGGCCATGTTCAGTAAATCCATGCTCCTGCTGGCACTGCCGGTGGTGATGGCGTTGCTTGCCGGTGCCGTGTTGCCGTTTCAGGCTGCAGGCAATGCCGCCGTTGGACGCGCACTGGGGCACTGGTTGTGGGCGGCGTTCACTTCGTTGACAGTGAGCTCGCTGGTGGTAATTGCTGCATTGCTATTGCTCAGGGTGCCGGCACCGGACCTGGGCAAGGCCCTGCAGGGGCCGTGGTGGCTGTGGATCGGAGGGGTACTGGGGGCCCTCTACGTGGCCGCCGCGGCAGCGCTGACGCCCAGGCTTGGCGCTGCGGGGTTTCTGGTGTTGGTGGTGGCTGGGCAAATCATCACGGCAGTGCTGGTCGACCATTTCGCCGTGATGGGCCTGGGCGGCAAGCCACTCAACCTGACCAGGCTGGCAGGCCTGGTGCTGATCCTGGTGGGGGTGGTGCTGGTGCAAGGCAATTGGGCGGCGGGTTCACTGCCCGGCACCGCTGTGATCACGAAGCCGCCGCAGGGCTGATCAGTGCTCCGGCTGGCTGCAGGCCCGCACGGTCTCGCGCAGCCAGCGGTGTCCCGGGTCGCTGTCCTTGCGAATATGCCAAGCCTGCTGGTAATCGAACGGGGCGATAGTCAAAGGAGGCTCGAACTGACGCAGCGTCGGGTGCTGCTGCAGGGGCCCTGCCGCCCGCCGCGCTACGGTAAGGATCAAGTCGGTGCCGGGCAGCACGTCGATGGCCGCGCTCCAGTGGGGCAATGCCAGGGCAATGCGACGGCGCAGCCCTAGCGCGGCAAGCGCACGCTCGATCTCATCGAAGGCATCGGGGCGCATGGCCATCAACACGTGCGGGCGGGCCAGCCAATCCTCCAGGGCCAGGCCGCCGTCGACGGGCAGTACCTGGCAATCGGCAACGCTGATGAAGTCCTCGGCAAACAGCGCCTGGGTGGTGATTTGTTCGGGTGGGTCGGGGAACAAGCCCAGGGCCAGGTCCAGTTCGCCGTCAAGCAACTGCGCCAGCATGGTTTCGCGGCTGGCCTGGCTGATGGCCAGGTCCACGCCAGGGGCGACCCGGCGCAGATGGCGGACCAGCGGCGGCAGGACAATCCGTGAAGCGTAATCCGACAGCGACAGACGGAAGCGGCGCTGGGCCTTGGCCGGTTCGAAAACCGGCGTGGCCAGCAGGCCGTTGAGGGCGTTCAAGGCGTCCTGCAGCGGGCTGGCCAGCGATTCGGCACGCGGGGTCAGGACCATGCGGCCGTTCTGGCGCATCAGCAAAGGGTCGTCGAAATGCTTGCGCAACTGCGCCAGCGCGTGGCTGACCGCAGGTTGGCTACGGTGCAGTCGCAGGGCTGCGCGCGTGACGTGCTTTTCGCTCAGCAAAGCATGCAGGGCCAAGAGCAGGTTGAGGTCGATTCTACGCAGTTCATCCATCTTGTGAATGGTCTCGATCCGATACGACGGTTGTGATCAGCTTAACAAATACCCGTTGAAGCGATGCCGCTGCGTCATGTTGCCTTTTCCTACTGGTGTATCCGCAGCTGACGTGAAGGTCGAATTCGCCAAGCCAGCGTATCCCTGCCCGCCAAGGCAACCGATACAGCAGAGAATTTTGGATTGAACTCTATGTATTTCAATCGGTTACGATGATTTATTGAAGTAAAACAGAAGATATCCAGGCGGTAGGTGACTGCTTGGCGGATAAGAATCTGGCCACTTGGTGCTTGGTGCGGGCGCTGCCATCGTGGTACCCGGACGTGGCAGCAGGCACTTAGCTGATGCGGGCTACTGCGCGCCTCGACACCGCGCCCTGGTGGCCTTCAAAACCTGGCTGGAAGCCCGCTTCGAGGCTGGCGCCTCCTGGCGCACCAGACGCGGTTCTTGTGGGAGCGGCCTTGTGTCGCGATGGGCCGCAAAGCGGTCCCAGGAATCGGGGGTTTTGCCGCACATTCTCGGGGCCGCTTTGCGGCCCATCGCGACACAATGCATCTCCTTCAAAGCGTTAAGTTCATTTGCTAACTTATTGATAAAAAAGACTAACGTCGTGCTACAGCATGCTGCACACACTGCTCGTAGTAAGTCTGCCTGATCGCCGCCGGCTTGAGCCGCGAGCGGCTGTTGTAGGTCTGCTCGGTAATTCCGAAGGCGGTCATGCGCATCCACGGTTTGGCGAACTTGCGTACCTGCAGCTTCTTGCGAGTGGCATACAGCGTTACCCCGGAAAGCTTGGCCTGCTGGGCCTCGGCGGCGATCTGCGCGCCCCAGTCGCAAGTGTGGCGATCGTTCTGGCTCAATGCCCGTGCCTGGGCGCCGAAAGCGAGCGTAGCCAGCAGGCAGCCGGCCATCGTTGCTAGAATTGCGCGCATGTTGCTGTCCTAAACGTCTGACGAAACAGGGAGTTTGCCTTCGCTGCAGAACGCCGGGGGCCAGCAATTTGCCGTCAGTTACAAACGCCGCGTCGCCACCGGTGGCGAGGTCGAGAAATACCGCACCGTATGTATGTGATCGTACAACTGCTTGCGCTATGATGACGGCTGTCTTTCTAGGTGAAATACAGCGTAATGACAGAGCAGCAGGTACAGCCAAGGACCCGGCGCAAGCCGCGCAGCCTGGCGCAGGAACTGGTCACGGTGCTGACCGAGCGGATTCGCAGCGGCCAGCTCAAGCGTGGCGACAAGTTGCCGACCGAATCGCAGATCATGGCCGAAGAGGGCGTCAGCCGCACCGTAGTGCGGGAGGCAATCTCGCGGCTGCAGGCCGCCGGGCAGGTCGAGACCCGTCACGGTATCGGCACCTTTGTCCTGGATGCGCCAGCCACCGGTGGCTTCCGCATCGACCCGGCGACTGTCGTCACATTGCGCGAAGTGCTGGCGGTGCTCGAGTTGCGCATTGCCCTGGAGATCGAGTCGGCAGGCCTGGCAGCACAGCGCCGCAGCGATGAACAGCTGGCCGGTATGCGTGCGGCACTGGATGAAATCAACGAAGGGGCAGCCCACGCCAGTGATGCGGTATCTGCCGACTTCCAGTTTCACCTGCGCATCGCCCAGGCCAGCGGCAACCACTACTTTGCCGACATCATCAACCACCTGGGCACCAGCATCATTCCGCGTACCCGGCTGAATTCGGCGCGGCTGGCGCATGATGACCAGGCACATTACATGAGCCGCTTGATGCATGAGCACGAGGCGATCTACGAAGCCATCGCCCGGGGTGACAGCGAAGGGGCCAAGATGGCCATGCGCATGCACCTGAGCAATAGCCGTGAGCGTTTGCGCCAGGCTCATGCCGAGGCCGAGGCCCAGGGGGCCTGAACCCCTGGCTGGCAGCGCCGGCCTGTTCGCCGGCAAGCCGAAAGAAAAGCCCCGCCATGCGCGGGGCTTCGTTGTTTTGGGCAACCGGTCAGATCGGCCCTTCACGCCATTGGCCATTCACCAGCCGACGTAGCCCCAGCGGGTTGTCATCGCGCAGTGCTGCGGGCAACAGCGCCTGCGGGTAGTTCTGGTAACACACCGGGCGCAGGAAACGGTCGATCGCCAGGGTGCCGACCGAGGTGCCGCGGGCATCCGAGGTTGCCGGGTACGGCCCGCCATGCACCATTGCCTCACATACCTCGACACCGGTCGGGTAGCCGTTCACCAGAATCCGCCCGACCTTTTCTTCCAGCAGTGGCACCAGCCAGGCAAAGGCCTCGAAGTCCTCGGGCTCGCCGATCAGCGTTGCGGTCAGTTGCCCACGCAGGCCGAGCAAGGCGCTGCGCAATTGCGCGTTGTCCTGCACTTCGACGGCCACGGTGGCAGGGCCGAACACTTCTTCCTGCAGCAACGGGTCGGATTCGATCAGCAAGCGGGCATCGGCCTTGAACAGCTGCGCACGGGCCTGGCTGCCTGCCTGAGCCTGGCCGGCCAGGTGCTGGATACCGGCGTGGGCCTGCAAATGCTCCAGGCCAGCAACGTAGCTGCGCAAGCCTGCGGCGTTGAGCATGGTCTGGCCGGCTTGTTGAGCCAGGTGGTGGCCAAGCTCGGCCAGCAACTGGCTGTACTGCGGCGACTGCAGGCCGATCACCAGGCCCGGGTTGGTGCAGAACTGGCCAGCGCCGAGGCAGACCGAACCCGCCAGTTCGCGGGCAATCGAATCACCACGCTTCGCCAGGGCGCCGGGCAGGATGATCACCGGGTTGATACTGGACATTTCAGCGAACACCGGGATTGGCTGCGGGCGTTCGGCGGCCATGCGGCACAGCGCGTCACCGCCTTTCAGCGAGCCGGTAAAGCCAACTGCCTGGATCGCCGGGTGCTTGACCAGCCACTCGCCGACGCCGCCACCGAAGACCATGTTGAATACCCCCTTGGGCATCCCGGTGCGCTCGGCGGCGCGCTGGATGGCGCAGGCCACCAGGTCGGCCGTGGCCATGTGGCCGCTGTGGGCCTTGAACACCACCGGGCAACCGGCAGCCAGGGCGGCGGCGGTGTCGCCCCCGGCGGTGGAGAAGGCCAGCGGGAAGTTGCTGGCGCCGAACACCGCAACCGGGCCGACGCCGATGCGCATCTGGCGCAGGTCTGCGCGTGGCAACGGCTGGCGCTCTGGCAGGGCGAGGTCGATGCGCGCCCCAAGGAAATCACCGCGGCGCAATACCTGGGCGAACAGGCGCATCTGGCCACTGGTACGGCCGCGCTCGCCGTGGATACGTGCGGCGGGCAGGGCGGTTTCGCGGCAAACGATGCTGACGAAGGCGTCGTCCAGCTCATCCAGTTCGGCGGCAATGGCGTCGAGGAACTCGGCGCGCCGCGTCGGGGCCAACTGGCGGAATTCGGCAAAGGCCGCCGCGGCAGCCTTGGCAGCCTGGTCCACTTCGCCTTCGGTAGCCTGGAAGAAATTGTATGGCAGCGCCTCGCCAGTGCTGGCGTCCAGGCTCTGCAGGCGCTGTTGGCCCGCGGCGCTGCGCTGGCCGGCGATGAAGTTGTGGCCGAGGATTTCAGGCATGGGGTGCTCCTGTGGGCTTTAGGGGAAAAGTGGAACGCATTCGGGGCGCAGCCCTGCTGGAGCGGGTTTATCCCGCGAACAACCCAACGCGATGGATGGCACCGGCTGTGCCGGTGATCGCGGGTGATCCCGCTCCTACAGGGGGGGTGAACTAGCGGACGTCCGGGCAACCTCGGGGGCATCAGGTAATCGGTGCCGGGTTGAACAGGGTGATGTCGTTATGCAGGCGGTGCTGCTCGGCCCAGGTCCGCTTGCGGCCGCTGGCCACGTCCAGGTAGTAGTGGAACAGCTCCCAGCCCAGCTCTTCGATGGTCGCGCGGCCGCTGGCGATGCGCCCGGCATCGATGTCGATCAGGTCGGGCCAGCGCTGGGCCAGCTCGCTGCGGGTGCAGACCTTGACCACCGGCGCCATGGCCAGGCCATAGGGGGTGCCGCGGCCAGTGGTGAACACGTGCAGGTTCATGCCAGCGGCCAGCTGCAGGGTGCCGCAGACAAAGTCGCTGGCCGGGGTGGCGCAGAAGATCAGGCCTTTGCGCTTGACCCGCTCGCCCGGGCCAAGCACGCCCTGGATGGCACCGCTGCCGGACTTGACGATCGAGCCCAGGGCCTTCTCGACGATGTTCGACAGGCCGCCTTTCTTGTTGCCTGGCGTGGTGTTGGCGCTGCGGTCGGCGGCACCCTGTTGCAGATAACGGTCGTACCAGTCCATCTCGCGGACGAGCGCATCGGCAACTTCCTGGTCTTGCGCGCGCGAAGTCAGCATGTAGATCGCATCGCGCACTTCGGTCACCTCCGAGAACAGCACGGTGGCACCGGCGCGAACCAGCAGGTCGGCAGCGTAGCCCAGCGCCGGGTTGGCGGTAATGCCGGAAAAGGCATCGCTGCCCCCGCACTGCATGCCCAGGATCAGTTCGCTGGCCGGTACGCTTTCGCGGCGGCGCTGGTCGAGTTTCTTCAGGCGGGTTTCGGCCAGCTGCATGATCTGTTCGATCATCTCCACAAAGCCCAGGCTGGCGTCCTGCAGGCGGTACAGCCAGGGCTCGCTGAGGTCGACCGAGGGGTCGTCGGCGTGCATCACCTGGTCGGCCTGCAGCTTTTCGCAACCCAGGCTGATGACCAGGGCCTCGCCGCCGAGGTTGGGGTTGCGCGCCAGGTTGCGCACGGTGCGGATCGGGATGTAGGCATCGCGCGCGTTGATCGCCACGCCGCAGCCGTAGCTGTGGGTGATGGCGACCACATCATCGACGTTCGGGTAGCTGGGCAGCAGCTCGCTGCGAATGCGCTTGACGGCGTGCTCCAGTACCCCGGCCACGCACTGCACGGTGGTGGTGATGCCCAGAATGTTGCGAGTGCCGACGCTGCCGTCGGCATTGCGGTAGCCTTGGAAGCTGAAGCCTTCGAGCGGCGGCAGCGGCTGCGGCACAGCATCGCAGCGGGGCAGGCTGTCCAGCGCCGGGGCCGCCGGCATGGCCAGCTGGCTCTCCTGTACCCAGCTGCCCTGGCGCAGGTCCTCCAGTGCGTAGCCGATGATCTGCCCATAGCGGCGCACGGGCTCGCCCTTGGCAATGGCCACGGTGGCCACCTTGTGGCTTTGTGGCACGCCTTCGACCAGGGTCAGGCCATCGGCGAAGCGGGCACCTTCGCCCAGGCCGCCGGCATTGACCACCACCACGACGTTGTCGTCATCGTGCAGGCGGACGTAGCGGGGCGAGTCGGAATGTTCGATCAACTGCATGTTCGGGCCCTACTTGTCAGGTTCTCAGGCGTTTGTCCATCCGCCTGCGCCGGGGGGCCGGCACAGGCGTGCTCAGTCAGTGCTGCGAGCTGGCCAGTTCGCCGCTGGCGACTGGCCCGGCGTCAGGCTTTGGCGGTTCGCGCAGCTCGATGCGCTTGATCGGGCCGACGATGACCAGGTAGCTGAACACCGCCACCAAGGCATTGGCGCCCACATACACCAGTGCCCACTTGAACGAGCCGGTGGCGCTGATGATGTAGCCGATGACGATCGGGGTGGTGATCGAGGCGATGTTGCCGAAGGTATTGAACAGGCCGCCTGAAAGCCCGGCGATCTGCTTGGGCGACGTGTCGGCGACTACCGCCCAGCCCAGTGCGCCGATGCCTTTGCCGAAGAACGCCAGGGTCATGAAGCCGACCACCATCCATTCGCTGTCGACGTAGTTGCAGAACACCATGCTGGTCGACAGCAGCAGCCCGCAGACGATCGGCAGCTTGCGCGAGAAGGTCAGCGAGTTGCCGCGGCGCAGCAGCCAGTCGGAAATCACCCCGCCGAGCACGCCGCCGATGAAACCGCAGATTGCCGGCAACGAGGCGATGAAGCCGGCCTTGAGGATGGTCATGCCGCGCTCCTGTACCAGGTACACCGGGAACCAGGTTAGGAAGAAGTAGGTGATGGCGTTGATGCAGTATTGGCCCAGGTACACCCCCAGCAGCATGCGGCTGGTCAGCAGTTGCCTGATGTAGCCCCATTTCGGGCCGTCGCTGCCGCGTTTCTGGTCCATGTCCACCAGGCCGCCATTTCGCTCTATGTGCTCGAGTTCGGCCGGGCTGATGCGCGGATGCTGGCGCGGGTTGTAGATGGTCTTCAGCCAGACCATGGAGAACACGATGCCCAGTACGCCCATGACGATGAACACGTGCTCCCAGCCGAAGCGGAACACGATCCAGCCCATCAGCGGTGCGAACAGGGCAGTGGCAAAGTATTGCGCCGAGTTGAAGATGGCCGAGGCGGTGCCGCGTTCCTGGGTCGGGAACCAGGCGGCGACGATGCGGGCATTCCCCGGGAACGACGGGGCTTCGGCAAAACCGACCAGGAAGCGCAGGGTGAACAGCGTGACCACCGCCCAGGCCACCGGCAGGCCACCGACAAAGCCCTGCAGCAAGGTGAACAACGACCAGGTGAAGATGCTGAAGGCGTAGACGTTCTTGGAACCGAAGCGATCGAGCAGCCAGCCGCCGGGAATCTGCCCGGCCACATAGGCCCAGCCGAAGGCGGAGAATATATAACCCAGGGTGACGGCATCGATGCCGAGGTCTTTCTGCAGGCTGGAACCTGCGATGGCAATGGTGGCGCGGTCGGCGTAGTTGATCGTGGTCACCAGAAACAGCATGAACAGGATCAGGTAGCGCACATGCGTCTTTTTGCTCGCTTGCATGCTGGCAATACTCCCACTAGTTATTTTTGTGCGGGCTCATCAAGGATAACCGGAGTGGCTGGCCACTCCGGGCGCGGCGTCGGGCAGGCCGCGGGCAGTGCCTACTGCGGGCCCATCTTGTCCATCAGCGCAGCGAGCTGCTGGTACTCGTCGGCAGTCAGGTCGGTCAGCGGGGTACGCACCGGGCCTGCATCGTAACCGGCAATCCTGGCACCGGCCTTGACGATACTGACGGCGTAACCGGCCTTGCGGTTGCGGATGTCCAGGTAGGGCAGGAAGAAGTCGTCGATCAGCTTGGCCACGGTGGCCTGGTCGTCACGGGCAATGGCGTTGTAGAAGGCCATGGCGGTCTTCGGCACGAAGTTGAACACGGCGGAGGAGTACACCGGCACGCCCAGGGCCTTGTAGGCAGCCGCATAGACCTCGGCGGTCGGCAGGCCACCCAGGTAGCTGAAGCGCTCGCCCAGGCGGCGACGGATCGACACCATCAGCTCGATGTCGCCCAGGCCGTCCTTGTAGCCGATCAGGTTCGGGCAGCGTTCGGCGAGCTTTTCCAGCAGGTCGGCGTTCAGCCGGCAGACGTTGCGGTTGTACACCACTACGCCGATGTTCACCGCTTTGCACACTGCCTCGACGTGGGCGGCAACGCCTTCCTGGCTGGCTTCGGTCAGGTAGTGCGGCAACAGCAACAGGCCCTTGGCACCCAGCCGCTCGGCTTCCTGGGCGTACTCGATGGCCTGGCGGGTGGCACCACCAACGCCGGCGAGGATCGGTACCGAGGTGGCGCAGGTGTCGACTGCGGTCTTGATCACCTGGCTGTACTCGCTGGCGGCCAGGGAGAAGAACTCACCGGTGCCGCCGGCGGCGAACAGGGCGCTGGCGCCGTAGGGAGCGAGCCATTCCAGGCGCTTCATGTAGCCCGCCGGGTTGAAGTCGCCCTGGGCATTGAAGTCGGTGACCGGGAAGGACAGCAGGCCGTGGGAGAGGATGGATTTCAGTTCTTGTGGGGTCATTGTTGTAGGCATCCTGTGGCGCTTGGGGGTGAAGGGTGTTGTTCTGCGCTGGAGGTAAGTTATCGTACAACTAGTGCGATGACTAGTGCCTTTTGGGAATTTTTTGCGGGGATGGCAGGGGGATGGCAGGACGGATTGGTTTTAGATGTGTGTGGTTGCGTAAATCGAGCGCCGCCCGCGCGGCGCATCGCGGATGAAATCCGCTCCCACATTTGTTGCAACGTGCCGAACCTGTTACGCCATGGTTGCCAGCCTTGGCGCATGACTTGAGCCTTGCATACCGGCTGACAACCATGGCCTGTCAGGCATGGCCACGTTGCAACAAATGTAGGAGCGGATTTCATCCGCGATGCGCCGCGCGGGCGGCGCTCGATCTCCCAGGCGCAGAAGATCCAACGACAACCGCTCGGCAGTCATCATATCTCTTAAGAAAAAAAGGAAAAAAGATCGCGGAGACAGGCACAAGCCCGCCGCCCGCTTCCACGGGAAGTGTTCTGGGACCAGCAGAGGGTGACCGGGGAAACGGGGGCGACCTTGCGCCGCCCCGCGATCAAAGCGCAGTGAAACGAAGGTCAGGCAGCCTGCTGGCGCTTGATCTGCGCCTTGCGTACCTGGGCCCGGCAAGCATCGCCGAAGGCCTGGAAGATCTTGATCGAGTCCGGGTTGCTCGCCGCTTGCCACTCTGGATGCCACTGCACGGCGAACAGGAACGGCGAGAGGCTCGGGGCGTGAATCGCCTCGACCAGGCCGTCTTCGGCATGGGCGATGGCCTCGATGCCGGCGCCGAGCTTGCGCAGGCCCTGGCCATGCAGCGAGTTGACGCGAATTTCGTCGGTACCCAGTGTGTCACGCAGCCAGCTGCCAGGCTCGATCTTCACGCCGTGCACCTGGGCGTATTGCACCTCGACCGGGTCTTCCGGGTTTTCCCGATGGTCGTTGAAGCCAGGCTCGGCGTAGACCTTCTGGTAGATGTCGCCACCCAGGGCCACGTTGATTTCCTGCATGCCCCGGCAGATGCCGAAGATCGGCAGGCCGCGCTTGATCGCTGCCTTTACCAGGGGGATGTCGAACAGGTCGCGGTGCTTGTCCTGGCCTTTGCCGGGGGTCTGGTTTTCCTGGCCGTACAGGGCCGGGTCGATGTTGCTGCCAGCGCCGGTCAGGTACACGCCGTCGGCCATGTCCAGGTAGGTTTCGAGGTCATCGATGCCGCAGCAGGTGGGGACCAGTACCGGTACGCAATCGGCGAATTCGACCAGCGGAGTGATGTATTTATGGGTCATGACCTGGTAGTCATGGCCTTTGCGCTCTTGGCTGCCCATGGTCATCAGGACGACGGGTTTGCGCAGGGAAGGTTGCTTGTTGCCAATGTTGCTGTTGGACATATGTCACCTTGGGACAGGTTCGGCCTGTCGTTGTTGTGCAGGTGCACGGCGCGTAGCCTTGGGTGCAGCCTGTAGCCCCGAGCACTGCCGGCTCGTCAGAGGCGACGATTCCGGTCGGGGCTTGTAGATAGCTTGCCAGAGCCGTTCGATATGTCAAACGACGGAACAGGGCTTGTTGCCAGGGAATGCGCCGGTTTTTGGGGGCTGAAACCGATGCGGGCCTGTGCCGGCGTGGGTTTGGCGGGGGTTAAGGTCAATAATATTTAACGATGCAGTCGGGTCTTTGCAGCGGTGCAATGAAGGCCCGGTAGAGTCGCTCACGCCGTCGCTGACGCGGAACCTGTGTAGCAGCGCCTTGTGTCGCGAAGGGCTGCAACGCAGCCCCGGCAATTTGTATTTCTGCGCTGAAAATCCTGGGGCTGCCATGCAGCCCTTTCGCGACACAAGGCCGCTCCTACACAGGTATCGCGCCAGCTTGCATGATTTTCAATCAGTGCAGTATCTGCGCCAGAAACCCTTTGGCCCGCTCGGTACGCGGCTGGTTGAAGAACACCTGCGGCGGGCTGTCCTCGATGATCTGCCCGCCCTCGAGGAACAGCACGCGCTCGGCGACCTGCCGGGCAAAGCCCATTTCATGGGTGACGCAGAGCATGGTCATTCCGGTACCGGCCAGTTGCACCAGCACGTCCAGCACCTCGGCGACCATCTCCGGGTCCAGTGCCGAGGTGGGCTCGTCGAACAGCATGATACGGGGCTTCATGCACAGCGCCCGGGCGATCGCCACCCGCTGCTGCTGGCCACCGGACAGCTGGCTGGGATACTTGTGCGCCTGGCTTTCGATACCGACCTTGCTCAGGTACATGCGTGCGCGCTCTTCGGCATCCTTGCGCGACAACCCGCGCACGCTGGTGGGGGCCAGCAGGCAGTTGTCCAGCACGCTCATGTGCGGGAACAGGTTGAAGTGCTGGAACACCATGCCGATATCGCTGCGCACCCGCGCCGCTTCGCGGCTGCTGGCAGCCAGGTCGATGCCGTCCACCTTGATGCTGCCCTGCTGGGCCACTTCCAGGCGGTTGATGCAACGGATCAGCGTCGATTTGCCCGAGCCGGAAGGCCCGCAAAGCACGATGCGTTCGCCTTCGCGCACCTGCAGGTTGATGTCGCGCAGTACATGGAAGGCACCGTAGTGCTTGTTAAGGCCCTCGATGCGGATCAGCACCGGGCGTGGGTCGGGTTCGGGGGCAAGGCTGGCAAGGCTCAGTGGTGCGGTCATCTTTGTTGTTCTCCCGCGTGGGTTCAGTCGAAACGGGTCGCGCTATAGGGCGCGGGGTCGGTGAAGGGGCGTTCGCCGGTGACCAGTTCGGCCAGCAGGCGGCCGCTGACCGGGCCCAGGGTGAGGCCATGGTGGGCATGGCCGAAGTTGAACCACAGCCCTGGGTGGCGCGGAGCCGGGCCGATCACCGGGCGCATGTCGGGCAGGCAGGGGCGGCGGCCCAGCCATGGGCTGTCGTCCAGGCGCTCGCCCAGCGCCGGGAACAGTTTGCGGGCCAGGGCTTCGCAGCGGCCCAGCTGGATCTGGTTGCCCGGTGCGCTGCTGGCTGCGAACTCGATGCCGGTGGTCAGGCGCACGCCGCGGGCCATGGGCGCCAGCACGTAGCCGCCCTGGGTATCGCAGATGGAGTGCTCCAGCTGCGCGCCGTCACGGGTGCTGTAGTGCATGTGGTAGCCACGCTTGATCGCCAATGGGATTTCATAGCCCAGGCCGCTGAACAGATCGGCGGACTGTGGGCCGAGGCAGGCCACCACTTCATCGGCGGTGATCGGGCCGCGGCGGCTGTCGACCTGCCATTGGCCATCGAGCTGGCGCAGGCTGCGTGCATCGCCGTGCAGGAACTGCCCGCCGCGTTGCAGGAACAGGCTGGCATAGCCACGGGTGAGGGCGCCAGGGTTGTTCACGGTCTTGGGGTCGAGCCAATGGATGCCACCGACCACGGTGGCGTCCAGTTGCTGTTCGCGGGCCTGCAGCTGCCCGCATTCGAGGATTTCGAACTGCAGGCCATAGCGGCTCAGGCCTATGGCGTCGGCCTTGGCCTGCGCGAACAGCGCCGGGTCACGGAACACTTCGATCCAGCCTTTGGCCTGCACCAGGCCTTCCAGGCCGGCGGCAGCGATCAGCGCATCGTGTTCCTCGACGCAACGTTGCACCAGCGGCAGCATGTCGGCGGCAGCCCCGGCCAGGCGCCCAGGGGCCGACTGGCGCCAGTAACGCCATAGCCACGGGGCCGCCTTGGGCAGGTGCAGCAGGCTGTAGCGCACATCGGGCTGGCGGTTCAGGCCGTAGCGCAGCAGCGCGCCCAGTTGCCGCGGGAAGGCGTAGGGGATGACGCTGGAGCGCTCGATCAGCCCGGCATTGCCGTGGCTGGTGCCGCTGCCCGGTTCGTCGCGGTCGATCAGGATCACCTGGCGCCCGCGGGCCTGCAGGTGCAGCGCAGTGCTGACGCCGACGATGCCGGCGCCGAGGACAAGGGTCTGGCAATGCATTGGAACGTATCCTTCGGTCAATTCAGGTGGCGGCCCAGGCGGGCTTCCAGGTGCTTCAACAGGCGCCGCACCAGTTCGACGATCAGCAGGTAGAGCACGGCGGCCCACAGGTAGATCTGGAAGTCGAAACTGCGCGAGAAGGCCAGCTTGGTCACGCCCATCAGGTCGTAGATGGTCACCAGCGAGGCAATCGCGCTGGCCTTGATCATCAGGATCAGTTCGTTGCCCAGCGGGCCGATGGCCACCAACAGCGACTGCGGCAGGATCACCTTGAAAAAGGTGGTCGAGCGCTTCAGGTTCAGGGCCCGCGCTGCTTCATGCTGGCCAGGAGCCACGGCCATCAGGCTGCCGCGGAAGATCTCGGCCTGGTAGGCGGCAGTATTCAGGGTGAATGCCAGCAGGGTGCAGAACCACGCCTCGCGGAAGAACCACCACAGGCCGACGTCCTGCCAGAAGCCCTTGAGCGAGCCCAGGCCGTAATACAGCAGGAACAGCTGGGCCAGCAGCGGCGAGCCGCGGAAGAAGTACACGTAGCCTGCAGCCACGCGTTGCAGCAGCAGGCTGCGCGACATGCGCGCCAGGGCCAGCAGCAAGCCCAGCAGGGCACCCAGGCTGAAGGAAATCGCCACAAGTTTGGCGGTCACCAGCAGGCCATCGAGGAAACGCGGGCCGTAGCGCTCCAGCAGGTTGGGGTCGACCACCAACGCCAGCAGTTGTTCGAGGCTCATGCGCGTGCTCCTTGCAGGTGGCGGTTGCTGCGCCGTTCGATGAAGGCGAACACGCGTCCGGAGAGGGCGGCGAACAGCAGGTAGCCCAGGCAGGCGACGCCATAGAAGAACATTGGTTCCTTGGTCACGCTGACTGCCAGGTTGGTCTGGCGCATCAGGTCGACCAGCGAGATGGTGGAAACCAGTGAGGTGTCCTTGAGCAGCGACAGCCAGTTGTTGGACAGGCCGGGCAGGGCGATACGGGTCAGTTGCGGCAGCAGCACCTTGAAGAAACCCGTGCGTTTGCTCAGGCCCAGCGCCGAGCACGCTTCCAGCTGGCCCTTGGGCAAGGTCTTGAAGGCGGCCAGCCAGATTTCGCTGGAAAAGGCGGCGAACACCAGGCTGAAGGCGATCATCGCGGCAAGGAAGGTGTTGATCAGGAACTCACCCGGATAACCCATGGCGGCGAGGATCTTCTGCGCCGCGATCTGGCAGCCGTAATAGATGATCAGCAGCGTCAGCAGTTCGGGCAGGCCACGGAACACGGTGGAGAAGGTGGTGGCCCAGAGCCGAGGCAGGCGCTTGCGCGAGCGTGCCGCGAGGGCGACCAGCAGGCCCAGCGGCAGGCCGACGGGCAGGCAGGCCAGGGCCAGGGACAGGGTGACCAGGGCGCCGGCCAGCAGCGCCTGGCCCCAGCCTCCGCTGGCGAAGGACAGCAAGGACAATTGATCGAGCATGACAAACCCCTAGGATGGGCAACGCGGACTCTTTGCAGGAGCGGCCTGGTGTCGCGAAAGGGCTGCGCAGCAGCCCCAGGATCTATGCCGTGGCAGGGAGTGCCGGGGCCGCCTTGCGGCCCTGTCGCGACGCAAGGCCGCTCCTACAGATTGCGCAGTTTCCTGAAGATCAGTTGTAGATATCGAAAGCGAAGTACTTGCTGGCGATCTTCTGGTAGGTGCCGTTGGCCACGATCTGTTGCAGCGCAGTATTCAGGCGCTGGCGCAGGGCCTCGTCGTCCTTGCGCACGGCAATCGCGGCGTCGGCCTTGGTGTTGGCCACGTCGCCGAGGATCTTGCAGCAGTCCCCGCCGTTCTTGGTCATCCACTCCTGCAGCGGGAACTTGTCGGCGATCACGCCGTCCAGGCGGCCAGCGGCGAGGTCGGCGTTGGCTTCGTCCATGGTCGGGTACAGCTTCACGTCGGCGCCTGCCTTGGCATAGACGTCTTCGGCGTAGATGGCCTGGGTCGACGACGACTGCGCGCCCACGGTATAGCCGTCGAAGTTGGTCTGGGCGTCGCTGATCTTGCTGTCCTTGGCCACGGCGACGGTCAGCGGTGTGCGGTAGTAGTGGTCGGTGAAGGCGATCTTCTTGCGCCGCTCCTCGGTGTTGATCATCGAGGCCACCACCGCGTCGTACTTGCGTGCCATCAGGGCGGGGATGATGCCTTCCCAGTCCTGGGCCACCAGCGTGCATTCGACTTTCATCTGCTCGCACAGGGCGTGGGTGATGTCGACATCGAAGCCATGCAACTGGTTATTGGCGTCGACGTAATTGAAGGGCGGGTAGGCGCCCTCGGTGGCGAAGCGCAGGGTTTCGGCACTGGCGGCGCCCGACAGCAGCAGGGCGCACGCACCCACCAAGGCCATGGTCTTGTTCATCTCGCACCTCTTGCACTCTTGCTATTGTTGTTTTCCCGCCGACCACGAGGTGTAGCCGACGAATTCGTTATGTAGAGCGGCAGTTGCTTCCAAGCGTTTTTCAACATCCGGCCCGAGCTTCTTGCAGACCTCGTTGACCATCAGGTGCACCCACGACAGCATGGTCGAGGTGGATTCCCAGAACAGGTTGAATTCGGTGGGGATGCGGAACACCTCGTCGGCATTGGCATCGGCCCAGTCACAGAAGGTGTCGGTCACCAGGGTGACCGCAATGCCGGCCTCGCGCGCCTTCTGGCACAACAGCAGGGCATGGCGGGAATAGCGGCGTGCCTCGAATACCACCAGGGCGCTGTCCTCGGCGCGGCCCAGCAACACGTCGCCGAAGTGGCCGGCGCCGAGATCGACCAGTTGCACGCCATCGCGCAGGTACTGCAGCAGATGGCTCATGCACATGGCGATGCCGCGCTCGGTCTGGAAACCGGCAATGAACACCCGCTGCTTGCTCGCCAGGCGTTGCGCGACGGCGTGCCAGGCGCTGCCCTGGCGATACTCGTGCACACGCACCAGGGCGGCGATTTCCAGCTCCAGGCTGCCAGCGTTGTCGCCGGCGTCCTGATTCTGGCGGTAATCTTGCAGGCGGTCGCCCACCAGCCACGGGCCGTCACCCAGGTCGTTCTGCAGGTTTTGCTTGAGCGCCTTGAGATGGGCATAACCCAGTGAGCGGCAGAAGCGGCCAACGCTGGATTCGCTGACGCCCAGCTTGGCAGCGATGCTGGCCGAGGTCTGGAACGGCAGTTCATGCAGGTTGGCGAGCATGTAGGTGGCGATCTTGCGGCCGGAAGCTGCGGCCCCTTCGAGGCTGTGTTCCAGGCGTTGCTTGATCATTTGGCTCATGCTGCGGCTCCAGGGGTGAGGCTTGTGGAAGAAAATGAATGTTTTCTGTCATCAAGTCAACAATTGACAGATAGCTGTCACATGCAGGAAAGTTTTTGTCGTTGCACGCTGTAGCCATTCCAATTCCAATAAAGGAGCTTCAGATGTCCGCACCTTCCACCAGCACTGTCGTGCGCGTGCCTTTCACCGAGCTCCAGGCCTTGTTGCAGGCTATTTTCCAGCGCCATGGTTGCAGCGATGGCGTGGCCCGTGTATTGGCTCACAATTGCGCCAGCGCCCAGCGCGATGGTGCCCACAGCCATGGGGTGTTCCGCATGCCTGGCTATGTCTCGACGCTGGCCAGTGGCTGGGTCGACGGCCAGGCCACGCCGCAGGTAAGCGACGTGGCGGCTGGCTATGTGCGTGTCGATGCCGCAGGCGGCTTTGCCCAGCCGGCACTGGCGGCAGCCCGTGGCCTACTGGTGGCCAAGGCGCGCAACGCTGGCATCGCGGTACTGGCGATTCACAACTCGCACCACTTCGCCGCGCTGTGGCCAGACGTGGAACCTTTCGCCGAGGAAGGCCTGGTGGCCCTGAGCGTGGTCAACAGCATGACCTGCGTGGTGCCGCATGGTGCGCGCAAGCCGCTGTTTGGCACCAACCCCATCGCCTTTGCCGCGCCCTGTGCCGAACACGACCCGATCGTCTTCGACATGGCCACCAGTGCCATGGCCCACGGTGACGTGCAGATTGCCGCGCGCGCCGGCCAGCAGTTGCCTGAAGGCATGGGCGTGGATGCCAATGGCGAGCCGACCACCGACCCCAAGGCAATCCTGGAAGGTGGCGCCTTGCTGCCGTTTGGCGGGCACAAGGGCTCGGCGCTGTCGATGATGGTCGAGTTGCTGGCGGCGGCGCTGACCGGCGGGCACTTTTCGTGGGAGTTCGACTGGTCGGGGCATCCGGGCGCGAAAACACCATGGACCGGGCAGCTGATCATCGTCATCGACCCGAGCAAGGCCGAGGGCGAGCGCTTTGCCCAGCGCAGCCGCGAACTGGTGGAGCAGATGCAGGCGGCAGGGCTGACCCGTATGCCCGGTGAACGGCGCTACCGCGAGCGCGAAGTGGCCGAGGAGGAGGGGGTGGCGCTGACCGAACAAGAGTTGCAGGGCTTGAAAGCGCTGCTTGGCTGACCCGGCCTCTTCGCGGGCACGCCCGCTCCCACAGGGATATCACCGTCCTCGCAGTACCAGTGGGGGCGGGCTTGCCCGCGAAGAATTCGCCACTGCCCCGAGCCATGCATCGTTGCATGGACAACCTTGCACAATAGTTGATGTTCCTGACCGTGCACTCCGGGTATGCTCAGGGCTGACTTTTCGTACTGTCCTGATCCAAGGAGCTGCACGCTGTGTTCAAACATGTCGATGCCTATGCCGGCGACCCGATCCTCTCGCTGATGGAAACCTTCAAGGCCGACCCGCGCGCCGACAAGGTCAACCTGAGTATCGGCCTGTACTACGATGAGGCCGGCGTGGTGCCGCAACTGGCGGCTGTGGATGCGGTGGAAAAACGCATCGCCGGCCAGGACCATGAAGCTTCGCTGTACCTGCCGATGGAAGGTCTGGCCAGCTACCGCCAGGCCATCCAGGCGCTGCTGTTCGGGGCCGATCACCCGGCCGTGACCGCTGGCCGGGTGGCCACCGTGCAGACCGTGGGCGGTTCCGGTGCGCTGAAAGTCGGTGCCGACTTCCTCAAGCGTTACTTCCCGCAATCCGAAGTCTGGGTCAGCAACCCGACCTGGGACAACCACCGCGCCATTTTCGAAGGCGCCGGTTTCAAGGTGCACACCTACCCGTACTTCGACCAGGCCAGCCGTGGCGTGGACTTCGACGGCATGCTGGCCACCTTGCAAACCCTGCCGGCCAACAGCGTGGTGCTGCTGCACCCGTGCTGCCACAACCCGACCGGGGCTGACCTGGACCAGCAGCAGTGGCAGCAAGTGGTCGAAGTGGTCAAGGCGCGCCAGCTGATCCCGTTCCTCGACATCGCCTACCAGGGCTTCGCCGAAGGCCTGGTGGAGGATGCCTATGCCATCCGCGAAATGGCCCGCGCCGGCGTACCGTGCCTGGTCAGCAACTCGTTCTCGAAAATTTTCTCGCTTTATGGCGAGCGCGTCGGTGGCCTGTCGGTGGTCTGCGACGACGAGGCCACCGCCCAGAGCGTGCTCGGCCAGCTCAAGGCCACCGTGCGCCGCAACTACTCCAGCCCGCCCAACTTCGGTGCCCAGCTGGTCGCTGGCGTGCTCGGCGATGCCGGCCTGAATGCCCAGTGGGCGGCGGAAGTCGAAGTGATGCGCAAGCGCATCCTCGACATGCGCCAGGCGCTGGTCGATGCCCTGGCAGTGCTGCTGCCAGGCCAGGACTTCCAGTTCTTCCTGCGTCAGCGCGGCATGTTCAGCTACACCGGCTTCAGCGTCGAGCAGGTACGCCGCCTGCGTGACGAGTTCGGGGTGTACCTGATCGACAGCGGCCGCGTGTGCATGTCCGGCCTGCGCCCGGCCAACCTGCAACGGGTTGCCGAAGCCTTCGCTGCGGTCCAGAAGTAACCCTTCTCCCAGGACGACGCGCCCTTGTAGGAGCGGCCTCGTGTCGCGATAGGGGCGCACAGCGCCCCACATTTTGCAGCTTCGCCGCAAATATTGCCGGGGCCGCGTCGCGGCCCATCGCGACGCAAGGCCGCTCCTGCACAATCCCCTCCAGCCTGTAGGCACAACCCGCTTGTAAAGACAAGTGCAACCGTCCCTCGGATAGGGCTTCGCAAGTGCAACCTTTCCGTGCACAATCGCGCCCCTCTTTCCCGGTTGAGTTGGGCGGAACGTCTAGTCCGCCATTCTCAGCCTGTTGCAGTCTTGCGAGTGGAGCTTCACCCGGAATGAATGAGCAGGCCCCGAGCGTTGAACAACGCTTTGCAGAATCGACCCCCGCCACCCTCGGCAGCTGGTCGCGTCACGACACCACCTGGATGCTGGGCCTGTTCGGCACAGCCATCGGCGCCGGAACCCTGTTCCTGCCGATCAACGCGGGCCTCGGCGGCTTCTGGCCGCTGCTGATCCTGGCCGCGCTGGCCTTCCCGATGACTTATTTTGCCCACCGCGGGCTGACCCGCTTCGTCCTCTCGGGGCGCGCGGGTGGCGACATCACCGAGGTGGTCAAGGAGCACTTCGGCGCCTCCGCCGGTGGCGCGATCACCGTGCTGTACTTCTTCGCGATCTTCCCGATCCTGCTTATCTATAGCGTGGCGCTGACCAACACCGTGGCCAGCTTCATGGAGCACCAGCTGCACCTGGAGCCGCCGCCGCGGGCCATCCTGTCGTTCGTGCTGATCCTCGGCCTGCTGGCCATCGTGCGCTGCGGCGAGCAGGCCACGGTGAAGGTCATGAGCCTGCTGGTCTACCCGTTCATCGTCGCCCTGGGGCTGCTGGGCCTGTACCTGGTCCCGCACTGGACCGGCGGCATCCTCGATGGCGCCCACCAAGTACCGCCGGCATCGGCGTTCCTGCATACCGTGTGGCTGGCGATTCCGGTGATGGTGTTCTCGTTCAACCACTCGCCGATCATCTCGGCCTTTGCCGTTGACCAGAAACGCCGCTACGGTGAGCACGCCGATGAGCGCAGCGGCCAGATCCTGCGGCGCGCACACCTGTTGATGGTGCTGATGGTGCTGTTCTTCGTGTTCAGCTGCGTGCTCACCCTGAACAGCGCCCAGCTGGCCGAGGCCAAGGCACAGAACCTGTCGATCCTGTCATACCTGGCCAACCACTTCAGCAACCCGACCATCGCCTTCGCCGCGCCGCTGATTGCCTTCGTGGCCATCGCCAAGTCCTTCCTCGGCCACTACATCGGTGCCAGCGAAGGCCTCAAGGGCATCATCAGCAAGACTGGCGCACGCCCGGGGGCCAAGGCCCTGGACCGTGTGGTAGCCGCGCTGATGCTGGTGGTGTGCTGGATCGTGGCCACCCTCAACCCGAGCATCCTCGGCATGATCGAGTCGCTGGGCGGCCCGATCATCGCGGTGCTGCTGTTCCTGATGCCGATGTATGCCATCCGCCGGGTACCGTCGATGCGCAAGTACAGCGGTGCGGCGTCCAACCTGTTCGTCGTGGTGGTCGGCCTGGTTGCGCTGACCTCGGTGGTGTACGGCCTGGTGAGCTGATGCACTGCAGTCGATGAAGCATGCCCGGGGCGTTTGTCGCTACCCGGGCATTTTTTTGTCCACAAGTTTTGTCAGGCAATAGAACAATTTCACCTGCCCCATAGGCACCCGACCGCCTTCATGCTTAACTCAGTGTCCTTTTCAAACCCCCGCATAAGGAATTCGTCATGGCTCAAGTGACTCTCAAAGGCAACCCGGTTCAGGTCAACGGCAACCTGCCACAGGCCGGCGCCCAGGCTCCGGCCTTCTCCCTGGTCGGTGAAGGCCTGGCCGACAAGTCGCTGCAGGACTACGCCGGCAAGCGCAAGGTGCTGAACATTTTCCCTAGCGTCGATACCCCGACCTGCGCCACTTCCGTGCGCAAGTTCAACGCCCAGGCCAACAAACTGGACAACACCGTGGTGCTGTGCATTTCCGCCGACCTGCCGTTCGCCCAGGCCCGCTTCTGCGGCGCCGAGGGCCTGGACAACGTGAAGAACCTGTCGACCCTGCGTGGCCGCGAGTTCCTCGACAACTACGGCGTTGCCATCGCCGACGGCCCGCTGGCCGGCCTGGCTGCCCGCGCCGTGGTGGTGCTGGACGAGAACGACAAGGTGCTGCACAGCGAGCTGGTTGGCGAAATCGCTGATGAGCCGAACTACGACGCAGCTCTGGCTGTGCTGAAGTAAGGGTTGTTGGGGTAGGTCGGCTGAGTCCTGTACCGGCCTCTTCGCGGGTAAACCCGCTCCCACAGGTACGGCACAGGTTTCAAAAGCTGTGATATCCCTGTGGGAGCGGGTTTACCCGCGAAGGGGCCGGCATAGGCAACCGAAACCTTTCAGCCCGCCACCGCTCCAAGTAACACCCTGTAAACGGCCCGGAACGCGTTCCGGGCCGTTTTCATTTAAAGTTCAACCCCTTGGCAACGTCAGGCAAAGGTAAACCTCTGGTAAAGGCGCTTTGCTAAAACGATGCCAGTGCTTATCGTTCATCCTCCCCAAGTCGTCATTCCGAACAAGGTTCGTTCAACCCATGCAAGCGCCCAATTCCCGTTCCCCCCGTCGCTGGCTCGTCGGCCTGCTGATCCTGCTGCTGGTGGCTGCCCTGGCCTGGTGGCTGTGGCCGGCAGCGACGCCTGCGCACAAGGACAGCAGTGGCGGGCGCGCCGGCAAGGGCGCGGGCATGGGCATGATGGGCGGCCGCCCGGGCTTCGGCGGCTCCAGCGACCCGGTACCGGTGCGTGTCGAGCCGGTGCGGGTGGGCGATTTCCCGCTGTACTACAAGGCCCTGGGCACGGTTACCGCGACCAATACGGTGAACGTGCGCAGCCGCGTGGCCGGCGAGCTGGTGAAGATCCACTTCAAGGAAGGCCAGCAGGTCAAGGCCGGCGACCTGCTCGCCGAGATCGACCCGCGCCCCTACCGCATCGCCCTGCAACAGGCCGAAGGCACCCTGGCGCAGAACCAGGCGCAGCTGAAGAACGCCCAGGTTGATCTGGCCCGCTATAAAGGCCTGTACGCCGAGGACAGTATCGCCAAGCAGACCCTCGACACTGCCGAAGCGCAGGTGGCGCAGTTCCAGGGGCTGGTCAAGACCAACCAGGCGCAGGTCAACGACGCCCGCCTGAACCTCGAGTTCACCCAGATCCGTGCGCCGATCAACGGCCGCGTGGGCCTGCGCCAGCTCGACCTGGGCAACCTGGTGGCGGCCAACGACACCACCGCGCTGGTGGTGATCACCCAGACCGAACCGATCAGCGTCGCCTTCACCCTGCCGGAAACCGAGCTGAGCACGGTGCTGGAGCGCTACCGCAGCGGCGCCAGCCTGCCGGTCGAGGCCTGGGACCGCAGCGACAGCAAACTGCAGTCCACCGGCGTGCTGGGCAGCATCGACAACCAGATCGACACCACCACTGGCACCCTCAAGTTCAAGGGCCGCTTCGAGAACAAGGACCTGGCCCTGTTCCCCAACCAGTTCGTCAACGTGCGCCTGCTCGCCGACACCCTCAGGCAGGTGACCTTGGCCCCGGCGGCAGCCATCCAGTTCGGCAACGATGGCACCTTCGCCTACGTGGTCAACGAGCAGAGCACGGTGAACGTGCGCAAGCTCAAGGTGGGGGCCAGCGACGGCGAGCACAGCGTCATCCTCGAAGGCCTCAAGGCCGGTGAGCGCCTGGTGCTGGAAGGCACCGACCGGCTGCGCGAAGGCACCAAGGTGGAAGTGGTCGAAGACAGCTCGCAAGTGCCGACCAGCCCCGGCCAGCAGCTGCAGGGGCAGGAGGCCAAGGGCTCGGCGCAGACCGGTGAAGCCCAGCCCGGTCAGGCAGCAGGCAAGGCCGGCGCATGAACCTCTCGCGCCTGTTCATCCTGCGCCCGGTCGCCACCACGCTGAGCATGCTGGCCATCGTCCTGGCCGGCCTGATCGCCTACAAGCTGCTGCCGGTTTCCGCCTTGCCGCAGGTGGATTACCCGACCATCCGGGTCATGACCCTGTACCCCGGCGCCAGCCCGCAGGTCATGACCAGCGCCGTCACTGCACCGCTGGAGCGCCAGTTCGGGCAGATGCCGGGCCTGGAACAGATGGCCTCGACCAGCTCCGGCGGCGCCTCAGTGCTGACCCTGCGCTTCAACCTCGACATGAACATGGACGTTGCCGAACAGCAGGTGCAGGCCGCGATCAATGCCGCCAGCAACCTGTTGCCCAGCGACCTGCCGGCGCCACCGGTGTACAACAAGGTCAACCCGGCCGACACGCCGGTGCTGACCCTGGCCATTTCCAGCAAGACCATGCCGTTGCCCAAGCTCAACGACCTGGTCGACACCCGCGTGGCGCAGAAGCTCGCGCAGATCAGTGGCGTGGGCATGGTCAGCATCGCCGGTGGTCAGCGCCAGGCGGTGCGGATCAAGGTCAATGTCGATGCCCTGGCTGCCAACGGCCTGAACCTGGATGACGTGCGCACCCTGGTCGGCGCCTCCAACGTCAACCAGCCCAAGGGCAACTTCGACGGGCCGACCCGCGTATCGATGCTCGATGCCAACGACCAGCTGCGCTCGCCCGAGGAATACGCGAACCTGATCCTGGCCTACAACAACGGGGCGCCGCTGCGCCTGAAGGACGTGGCCGAAATCGTCGATGGCGCGGAGAACGAGCGCCTGGCCGCCTGGGCCAATGACAACCATGCGGCGCTGCTGAACATCCAGCGCCAGCCGGGCGCCAACGTCATCGAAGTGGTCGACCGGATCAAGGACCTGTTGCCATCGATCACCGACAACCTGCCGGCCGGCCTCGACGTCTCGGTGTTGACCGACCGCACCCAGACCATCCGTGCCGCGGTCAAGGACGTGCAGCACGAGTTGCTGCTGGCCATCGCCCTGGTGGTGATGGTCACCTTTGTCTTCCTGCGCCGTTTCAGCGCCACCATCATCCCGTCGATTGCCGTGCCGCTGTCGCTGATCGGAACCTTCGGCGTGATGTACCTGGCCGGCTTCTCGGTCAACAACCTGACGCTGATGGCGCTGACCATCGCCACCGGCTTCGTGGTCGACGACGCCATCGTCATGCTGGAGAACATCTCCCGGCACATCGAGGAGGGCGAGACACCGATGCAGGCGGCGCTCAAGGGCGCCCGGCAGATCGGCTTCACCCTGGTTTCGCTGACCTTCTCGCTGATTGCGGTACTGATTCCGCTGCTGTTCATGGCCGATGTGGTCGGCCGCCTGTTCCGCGAGTTCGCCATCACCCTGGCGGTGGCCATCCTGATTTCCCTGGTGGTGTCGCTGACCCTCACGCCGATGATGTGCGCGCGCCTGCTCAAGCGTGAGCCCGAGCCCGCAGAGCAGGGCCGTTTCTACCGCGCCAGTGGTGCCTGGATCGACTGGTTGATCAGGCACTACGGCAGTGCCTTGCAGTGGGTACTGAGGCACCAGCCGCTGACCTTGCTGGTGGCCGTGGCCAGCCTGGCGCTCACCGTGTTCCTGTACATGGTGGTGCCCAAGGGTTTCTTCCCGGTGCAGGACACCGGGGTGATCCAGGGCATTTCCGAGGCGCCGCAGGCCACCTCGTTCGCCGCCATGAGCGAGCGCCAGCAGGCCTTGAGCAAGGTGATCCTGCAGGACCCGGCGGTGCAGAGCCTGTCGTCCTACATCGGCGTCGATGGCGACAACGCCACGCTCAACAGTGGCCGCCTGCTGATCAACCTCAAGCCGCATGGCGAGCGCGATGTCAGCGCCAGCGAAGTGATCAGCCGCCTGCAGCCGCAACTCGATCGCCTGGTGGGGATCCGCCTGTTCATGCAGCCGGTGCAGGACCTGAGCATCGAGGATCGGGTCAGCCGTACCCAGTACCAGTTCAGCCTGTCGTCACCGGATGCCGACCTGCTGGCGCAGTGGAGCGGCAAGCTGGTGCAGGCGCTGCAGCAACGCCCGGAACTGGCCGATGTGGCCAGTGACCTGCAGGACAAGGGCTTGCAGGTCTACCTGGTCATTGACCGCGACATGGCAAGCCGCCTGGGAATCAGCGTGTCGCAGATCACCAACGCCTTGTACGACGCGTTCGGCCAGCGGCAGATTTCCACCATCTACACCCAGGCCAGCCAGTACCGTGTGGTGCTGCAGTCGAAAGACGCCGCGGTCATCGGCCCGCAGGCGCTGGAGTCGGTCCACGTCAAGGCCGCCGATGGCGGCCAGGTGCGCCTGTCGGCGCTGGCTCGGATCGAGCAGCGCCAGGCCCAGTTGGCCATTTCCCATATCGGCCAGTTCCCGGCAGTGACCCTGTCGTTCAACCTGGCTCACGGGGCGTCGCTGGGCGAAGCGGTGCAGGTGATCGAGCAGGTACAACAAGACATCGGCATGCCGCTGGGCGTGCAGACCCGCTTCCAGGGTGCCGCCGAGGCCTTCCAGGCGTCGCTGTCGAGCACCTTGCTGCTGATCCTGGCGGCGGTGGTGACCATGTACATCGTGCTGGGCGTGCTGTACGAAAGCTACATCCACCCGGTGACCATCCTCTCCACGCTGCCGTCGGCAGCGGTCGGGGCCTTGCTGGCGTTGCTCATCAGCGGCAATGACCTGGGCATGATCGCCATCATCGGCATCATCCTGCTGATCGGCATCGTCAAGAAGAACGCGATCATGATGATCGACTTTGCCCTTGAGGCCGAGCGCCAGCAGGGCATGAGCCCACGCGATGCGATCTACCAGGCGGCACTGTTGCGCTTCCGGCCAATCCTGATGACCACCCTGGCTGCGCTGTTCGGCGCCGTGCCGCTGATGTTCGCCACCGGTTCCGGTGCCGAGCTGCGCCAGCCGCTGGGCCTGGTGATGGTCGGCGGGTTGCTGGTCAGCCAGGTGCTGACGCTGTTCACCACCCCGGTCATCTACCTGTACTTCGACCGCCTGGCCCGTCGCTGGCGCCCGGCCACCGATGCCACGCAGGCCCAGGCATGAACCTGTCCGGCCCGTTCATCCGTCGCCCGGTGGCAACCATGCTGCTGAGCCTGGCGATCATGCTGCTGGGCGGGGTCAGCTTCGGCCTGCTGCCGGTGGCACCGTTGCCGCAGATGGATTTCCCGGTGATCGTGGTATCGGCCAACCTGCCTGGCGCCAGCCCCGAGGTGATGGCCTCCACCGTGGCCACGCCGCTGGAGCGCAAGCTGGGCAGCATCGCCGGTGTGACCACCCTGACCAGCAGCTCCAACCAGGGCTCCACGCGGGTGATCATCGGCTTCGAGATGGGCCGCGACATCGACGGTGCAGCGCGCGAGGTGCAGGCCGCGATCAACGCCACCCGCAACCTGTTGCCCAGCGGCATGCGCAGCATGCCCACCTACAAGAAGATCAACCCGTCGCAAGCGCCGATCATGGTGTTGTCGCTGACCTCGCAGGTGCTGCAGAAAGGCCAGTTGTACGACCTGGCGGATACCATCCTGGCGCAAAGCCTGGCACAGGTGCCGGGGGTAGGGGAGGTGCAGATCGGCGGCAGTTCGCTGCCGGCGGTGCGGATTGCTGTGGAACCGCAACTGCTCAACCAGTACGGCGTGTCGCTGGACGAGGTACGCACGGCGGTATCCAACGCCAACCAGCGCCGGCCCATGGGCTTTGTCGAGGATGCCGAGCGTAACTGGCAGGTGCGGGCCAACGACCAGCTGGAAAGCGCCAGGGACTACGAGCCGGTGGTGATCCGCCAGCAGAACGGCACCATCCTGCGCCTGGCCGATGTGGCGACCATCACCGATGGCGTCGAGAACCGCTACAACAGCGGATTCTTCAATGACCAGAGTGCGGTACTGCTGGTGGTCAACCGCCAGAGCGGCGCCAACATCATCGAAACCGTGGACCAGATCAAGGCGCAACTGCCAGCCCTGCAGTCGCTGCTGCCGGCCAGCGTGCAACTCAACGTGGCGATGGACCGCTCGCCGGTGATCAAAGCTACCCTGAAGGAGGCCGAGCACACCTTGCTGATTGCCGTGGTGCTGGTGATCCTGGTGGTCTACCTGTTCCTCGGCAGCCTGCGCGCCTCGCTGATCCCCAGCCTGGCCGTGCCGGTGTCGCTGGTGGGGACCTTCGCGGTCATGTACCTGTGTGGCTTCTCGCTCAATAACCTGTCGCTGATGGCGCTGATCCTGGCCACCGGGCTGGTGGTGGACGATGCCATCGTGGTGCTGGAAAACATCTCCCGGCATATCGAGGACGGCCAGCCGCCGATGAAGGCAGCCTACCTCGGGGCCCGGGAAGTGGGCTTTACGCTGCTGTCGATGAACGTCTCGCTGGTGGCGGTATTCGTGTCGATCCTGTTCATGGGCGGCATCGTGCGCAACCTGTTCCAGGAATTCTCCATCACCCTGGCGGCGGCGATCATCGTGTCGCTGGTGGTATCGCTGACCCTCACGCCGATGCTCTGCGCCCGCTGGCTGCAGCCACACCGGACCGAGCAGAGCCGCCTGCAGCGCTGGAGCGACAAGCTGCACCAGCGCATGGTCGATGCCTATGACCGCAGCCTTGGCTGGGCCTTGCGCCACAAGCGCCTGACCCTGATCAGCCTGCTGGCCACCATCGGCCTCAACATCGCCCTGTACGTGGTCGTGCCCAAGACGCTGATGCCGCAGCAGGACACCGGCCAGCTGATAGGCTTCATCCGCGGCGATGACGGCCTGTCGTTCGGCGTGATGCAGCCGAAAATGGAAACCTACCGCCGCGCCTTGCTGGCCGACCCGGCAGTGCAGAGCGTTGCCGGTTTCATAGGTGGCAACAGTGGCACGAACAACGCCTTCGTGCTGGTGCGCCTGAAACCGATCCACGAGCGCAAGCTCGATGCGCAGAAGGTGATCGAACGTCTGCGCAAAGAGATGCCCAAGGTGCCAGGCGGGCGCCTGTTCCTGATGGCCGACCAGGACCTGCAACTGGGCGGCGGCGGCCGTGACCAGACCTCGTCGCAGTACCTGTACACCTTGCAGAGTGGCGACCTGGCGGCGTTGCGCGAATGGTTCCCGAAAGTGGTCGCGGCACTGCGTGCGCTGCCGCAGCTGACCGCCATCGATGCCCGCGACGGAGCCGGGACCCAGCAGGTGACCCTGGTGGTCGACCGTGACCAGGCCAAGCGCCTGGGGATCGACATGGACATGGTCACCACGGTGCTGAACAACGCCTACAGCCAACGGCAGATCTCCACCATCTACGACAGCCTCAACCAGTACCAGGTGGTGCTGGAGATCAACCCGAAATACGCCTGGGACCCGAGCACGCTGGAGCAGGTGCAGGTAATCACCGCCGACGGCGCCCGCGTGCCCCTGTCGACCATCGCCCATTACCAGAACAGCCTGGCCAACGACCGGGTCAGCCATGAAGGGCAATTCGCGGCCGAAAGCATCGCCTTCGACATCGCCGAAGGCTACAGCCCCGACCAGGCCATGGCGGCGCTGGAGCGCGCAGTGGCCAAGCTGGGCCTGCCGGAGGAAGTGATTGCCAGGCTCGGTGGCAGTGCCGACGCCTTTGCCACGACCCAGCAAGGCCAGCCGCTGATGATCCTGGGCGCGCTGGTGCTGGTGTATCTGGTGCTGGGTATCCTCTACGAAAGCTACATTCACCCGCTGACCATCCTGTCGACACTGCCCTCGGCTGGCGTCGGCGCCTTGCTGGCGCTGTACGTCACGGGTGGTGAGTTCAGCCTGATCTCGCTACTGGGCCTGTTCCTGCTGATTGGCGTGGTGAAGAAGAACGCGATCCTGATGATCGACCTGGCCTTGCAACTGGAACGTCACCAGGGCCTGTCCCCGGAGGCGTCGATCCGCCGTGCCTGCCTGCTGCGCCTGCGGCCGATCCTGATGACCACCCTGGCGGCCATCCTCGGTGCCTTGCCGCTGCTGCTGAGCCGCGCCGAAGGCGCGGAAATGCGCCAGCCGCTGGGCCTGACCATTATCGGAGGGCTGGTGTTCAGCCAGGTCCTCACCCTTTACACGACGCCGGTGGTGTACTTGTACCTGGACCGCCTGCGTCACCGTTTCAATCGTTGGCGCGGCGTGCGCAGCGACGCCGCCCTGGATACCCCGCTATGACTTTTGCCCAGACCCCGCTTCACCGAACCCTGCAAGTGCTGGCGCGCGCGCGTGGCTCACGCCTGCTCGGTGCCGGGTTGTGCGTGGCCTTGCTCAGTGCCTGCACCCTGAGCCCGGATTACCACCGCCCCGAGATGAGCGGCACGGCGCAGTTCAAGCACGCCGAAGGCTGGACCCAGGCCACGCCGTCCGATGCCATCGCCCGCGGGGCCTGGTGGGAGATCTACGGCGATGCCGGGCTCAATGCGCTGGTCGAGGAACTGAACCGCAGCAACCAGACGGTGGCGCAATCCGAGGCCCAGTATCGCCAGGCCCAGGCGCTGGTGCGCAGCAGCCGCGCGGCACTGTTCCCCAGCCTCGACCTGAGTGTCGGCAAGAACCGCTCGGCCCAAGGCACCGGCAGCTCCAGTTCGAGCCTGTCCAACAACAGCAGCGGCATTCGCAACACCTATAACGCCCAGCTCGGCGTCAGCTGGGAAATCGACCTGTGGGGCAAGCTGCGCGAGACCCTCGATGCCAACCAGGCCAGTGCCGAAGCCAGCCTGGCCGACCTGGCCTCGATCCGCCTCAGCCAACAGTCGGAACTGGTGCAGAACTACCTGCAACTGCGGGTGATCGATGAGCAGAAGCGCCTGCTGGAAGCCAC
Source organism: Pseudomonas anuradhapurensis (assembly GCF_014269225.2). Classification (NCBI taxonomy): domain Bacteria; kingdom Pseudomonadati; phylum Pseudomonadota; class Gammaproteobacteria; order Pseudomonadales; family Pseudomonadaceae; genus Pseudomonas; species Pseudomonas anuradhapurensis. The sequence goes on along the minus strand of NZ_CP077097.1, from coordinate 2,902,032 downwards.
CGTGGCCGCCTATGAACGTTCGCTGCGGATGAACCAGAACCAGTACCGCGCGGGCGTTGCCGGCCCGGATGCGGTGGCCCAGGCGCGTACCCAGCTGAAAACCACCCAGGCCGACCTGATCGACCTGGCCTGGCAGCGCGCGCAATTCGAGAACGCCATCGCCGTGTTGCTGGGCAAGACGCCGGCCGAGTTTGCCCTGGCCGACAGCAAGAGCATACCGGCGCTGCCGCAGATACCGGTGTCCCTGCCTTCGCAGTTGCTCGAGCGGCGCCCGGACATCGCCGCCGCCGAACGCAATGTGATGGCTGCCAACGCCAACATCGGTGTGGCGCGCGCGGCATATTTCCCCGACCTCAGCCTGAGCATGAGTGGTGGCTATTCCAGCAGCAGCTTCAACAATTGGATCGAGCTGCCCAACCGCTACTGGTCGGTGGGCCCGCAGTTGGCGCTGACCCTGTTCGACGCCGGCAAGCGCAGCGCCGAGGTGGACCGCACCGTGGCGGTGTATGACCAGACCGTGGCGCAATACCGCCAGACCGTGCTCGATGGCTTCAAGGAAGTGGAGAACCTGCTGGTGCAGTTGAAGGTGTATGGCGATGAAGCGGTGGTGCGCCAGGAAGCGCTGGATGCTGCTCGCGAGTCGCTGCGCCTGACCGAGAACCAGTACCGCGCTGGGCTGATCGGCTACCTGGATGTAGTGAATGTGCAGACCACGGCATTGAGCAACGAGCGCAGTGTGTTGAACCTGCTGCAAGGGCGTCTGGTGGCCAGCGTGCAACTGATTGCCGCGTTGGGCGGGGGCTGGGACGCCGGGCAGGCGTTCGCCAGGCAGGACTGATCTGCTGGCGTTCGCCGGGCGCAAAAACCCCGTGCGTTTCGCCTAAGCTTGAGTACAATCGTCAGCTTTTTCCGGGCCTGGCCCGTCGCTGGTACCTTCCAATGCTGACCGGTAGCTACTCCTCTTCGCTGGTGTTGATTTCGCTGTGCGTGGCGATTCTGGCGTCCTATACCGCCCTTGACCTGACCGGTCGCATCGCCACGGCAAAGGGCCGGGCGGCGTTGCTGTGGATGGGGGGTGGCGCACTGGCCATGGGCATCGGTGTGTGGTCGATGCATTTCATCGGCATGCTCGCCTTCAGCCTGCCTGTCGAGCTGGGCTATGACCTGGGCCTGACGGCGTTTTCGCTGCTGATTGCGGTAATGTCTTCGGGTTTTGCCCTGTGGCTGGTCAGCCAGCCGAGCCTGCCGGTGCTGCAGCTGGGCTTCGGTGCGCTGGTGATGGGGGCCGGCATTGCCTGCATGCACTACACCGGCATGGCGGCGCTGCGCATGCTGCCAGGCATCGACTATGACCCGAGCCTGTTCGGCGCCTCGTTGCTGATCGCCGTGGGCGCCTCGGCAGCGGCCTTGTGGATTGCCTTCCGCCTGCGTACGCACACGCCCTACGTCCGGCAGATCCGTGGTGTGGCGGCGGTAGTGATGGGGATTGCCATCGTCGGTATGCACTACACCGGCATGGCCGCGGCGAATTTCCCCGAAGGCAGCTTTTGCGGCGCGCTGGCGGGTGGCGGCTTGCAGGGCGATGGCCTGGTCTACCTGGTGCTGATCACCACCCTGGCGGTGCTGGCCGTGGCCTTGCTCACCTCGGTGCTGGATGCCCGCCTCGAAGCGCGCACCGCCGAGCTGGCCCGTTCGCTGACCCTGGCCAACCAGGAACTCACCCAGCTGGCCCTGCACGACACCCTCACCGACCTGCCCAACCGTACCCTGCTGGCCGACCGCATCGAACAGGCCATCGCCAAGGTCGCGGAGCAGGGCGGTTGCTTTGCCTTGATGTTCATCGACCTGGACGGTTTCAAGCCGGTCAACGATGCCTTCGGCCACCACATCGGCGATCTGCTGCTCAAGGCCGTTGCGGCCCGCCTGCGCGGTCATCTGCACAGCCAGGACACGCTGGCGCGCATTGGCGGTGACGAATTCGTGTTGTTGGTGGAATTGCAGGAGCCGAACGATGCCGTGGACGTGGCGGTGAAGCAGGTCAACCTGGTATCGCGGCCGTTCCGCGTGGCCGAGCATGACCTGCAGCTGTCGGCGAGCCTGGGCATCGTCCTGTACCCGGGTAACGGCCAGGACCAGCACGAGTTGCTGCGCAATGCCGACGCCGCCATGTACCACGTCAAGAGCGCCGGCAAGAACGGCTACAGCTTCTTCGACGTGTCGATGAACAGCAACGCCCGCCAGCAACTGCAACTGCTGCAGGACTTGCGCCAGGCGCTGGAGCTGCGCCAGTTCCGCCTGCACTACCAGCCCAAGTTCGACGCCCAGGCTTGCCAGCCGATCGGCGCCGAGGCCTTGTTGCGTTGGGAACATCCGCAGCAGGGCCTGCTGCTGCCCGATCGCTTCATTGGGCTGGCGGAAAAGACCGGCCTGATCATCCCTATCGGTGAGTGGGTGTTGATCGAGGCCTGCCGGCAGATGCGTCAGTGGCTGGACCAGGGGTATCAGTACTGGCGCATGGCCGTGAACCTGTCAGCCATCCAGTTCTGCCATGCCGGGTTGGTCGAGAGCGTGGCCCGGGCGTTGCAGCAGACCGGCCTGCCAGCCAACTGCCTGACCCTGGAAATTACCGAAACCACCGCCATGCACGACGCCGATGCCAGTCTGACGGTGCTGCAGCGCCTGTCCGACATGGGCGTGGACCTGTCCATCGATGACTTTGGTACCGGTTATTCCAGCCTGATGTATCTCAAGCGCCTGCCGGCCAACGAGCTGAAGATCGACCGCGGGTTCGTCCGCGACCTGGAGCAGGACAGCGACGATGCGGCGATCGTTTCGGCAATCGTGGCGTTGGGCCAGGCACTGGGCCTGCGGATCGTTGCCGAAGGGGTGGAAACCGACAAGCAGCAGGCCTTCCTGACCCGCCTGGGTTGTGATTCGCTGCAAGGTTACCTGCTGGGCCAGCCGGTGCCGGCCGAGCAGTTCATGGGCAAGTTGCAGGCCATGCGCGAGAGCACTACGGCAGTTGGTTAGACCGCATCGCGCAGGGGGATGGCGGGGATGAAGGCGTCCATTTCCGCTTCGACGGCTTCGATGATACGTTCTACGTCCGCCGCGGCCATGATCGCCGCACAGGGGATGCCGGCAATCGCCAGCAGGGTTTCGCCGGTGGCGCGGTCGAACAGCCGCGCGACCATGCTGCGTGGCGCATCCATGCTGGCTTCGAAGCCCAGTGGGTGGAAATGCCAGCGCATCACCTGGCAGGCGTTGGGGAACGTCATTTTGTTCATGCCAGCCTCCTTGTCCGTACCCGGACGTGGTGAGCGGGTGGCCACCTCGCTGTGGCCGCCGGGAAGGTAACCATAGCACCTGTCACGCGCTATTCTCGCTGGCGAATGCGACAAAAGTACTAATGCATGATGGCGGTCACATCTTTGTGCGCCACGCCAGCCAGCGAGGCGCCTTCTTGCAAACGTTTTCCTCGCCGGATGGCCGCACTTACCCCGCTGTTTGCCGTCATTCGTCACGTGGTTCGGTCGGCGCTTTTTCAGACGAATGGTGCGCTCAGCCCAGCAGCCCTGCGGCGATGTTGATGGTGAAGCCGAGGATGGCGGTATTGAACACGAACCCGACCACTGAATGGGCCAGCACCACCCTGCGTAAGCCGCGCCCGGCGACGCCGACGTCCGAGGTTTGCACCGCGATGCTGATGGTGAACGAGAAGTAGTGGAAGTCCCAGTAATCCGGGTTGCGCTCGCCGTCGGCGAAACGCAGCGGCGGCTCATGTTGTTGCGCGGTGTAGAACAGCCGAGCGTAATGCAGGCTGAAGATGCAGCCGATCAGCAACCACGAGCCGGCCACGGTCAGGCCGGTATAAAGGTAGTGCAGCGCCTGTGCGGTGCCTTGCAGGCCGCGACTGGAGACCAGTTGCAAGGTGACTGCAGCGAGGCTGGCTATCGCGGCGATGCACACGGTGAGCAAGACCAGGCCGGCGTTTTCATCTTCGACCCGGGCAACCTTGCGCACCTTGTCCGGGTTGGCATTCCAGGTCAGGTAGAACACCAGCAGCAGGTAAAGCCATACACCCAGGTTCCAGCCGGCAAGGATGCGCTGAACGGTGTCGTCTGCAGGAATCAGCCAGGCGCCGAGCAGGCCGGCCAGGGTGGCGACAGTCAGGCGCGGGTGGGTGTGGGTCAGGCGGTGGAAAGCCATGTGGCCTCGCTGGCAAAGGGTGTGGCTACTACTCTGGATGGTCATGACAGAGACGAGCGGCACGCCCCGGTCCATTGTGCGCGAGCATGCCCGCTCGCACAGGGTGGGCGCAATCGTCGGGCGGCGTGGTCGGGTGTTTCTTTGATGTCGCCCATCGCACGGCATTGCAACTCTCAGTACACTGCATGCTCCAATCCCAACATCCCCACCATTCGTTGAACTCGAGGTTTTTGCATGACGCTCAGTCCTTTGGCAGGCAAGCCGGCTCCGGCCAGCGTGCTGGTCGATATTCCACGACTGCTCACCGCCTACTACACCGGCCGCCCCGATGCTGCCGTGGCGGCCCAGCGGGTGGCCTTCGGCACCTCGGGGCACCGGGGCACTTCACTTGAGTTGAGCTTCAACGAATACCACGTCCTGGCCATCACCCAGGCCATCTGCCTGTATCGCCAGGAGAAGGGCATCGACGGCCCGCTGTTCATCGGCGCCGATACCCACGCCCTGTCGGCACCGGCTACCGCCAGCGCCCTGGAAGTGCTGGCGGCCAACGGCGTGCAGGTGATGCTGTCCAAGGACGACGAGTACACGCCGACCCCGGCCGTGTCCCACGCCATCCTCTGCCATAACCGTGGCCGCGTGCAGGGCCTGGCCGATGGCATCGTCATCACCCCGTCGCACAACCCGCCACAGAGCGGTGGCTTCAAGTACAACCCACCCAATGGCGGCCCGGCCGACAGCGATGTGACCAAGTGGATCGAAGCCAAGGCCAACGAACTGCTGGCGGCGAACCTGGCGGGGGTCAAGCGCATGGCGCATGCCCAGGCGCTGCAGGCCGCCACTACCCAGCGTCACGACTACGTCAGCAACTACGTGGCCGACCTGGAAAATGTCATCGACTTCGAGGTCATCCGTGGCGCCAAGCTGCGCCTGGGTGTCGACCCGCTGGGCGGGGCCGGGGTGCGCTACTGGTCGGCGATTGCCGAGCGCTACCAGCTGGACCTGGAAGTGGTGAATACCGAGGTCGACCCGACCTTCCGCTTCATGACCGTCGACTGGGACGGCCAGATCCGCATGGACCCGTCGTCGCCGTACGCCATGCAAGGCCTGATCGGCCTGCGCGAGCGCTTCGACGTGGCGTTCGCCTGCGACCCGGACCATGACCGCCACGGCATCGTCACCCCGGATGGCCTGCTGCAGCCCAACAACTACCTGGCCGTGGCCATCGACTACCTGTACCGCCACCGCCCGCAATGGCGCAGTGACGCGGCAGTGGGCAAGACCGTGGTGTCCAGCGGCCTGATCGACCGCGTTACCCAGCGCCTGGGCCGCGAGTTGTACGAGGTGCCGGTGGGCTTCAAGTTCTTCGCCCAAGGGCTGTTCGACGGGACGCTCGGCTTTGGTGGCGAGGAGAGTGCAGGGGCTTCGTTCCTGCGCCGCGATGGCTCGGTCTGGGCCACCGACAAGGACGGCCTGATCCCGGCCTTGCTGGCTGCCGAGATGACCGCCCGCACCGGGCGCAACCCGAGCCAGGCCTACGCCGACCTCACTGCGGCGCTGGGCAAGCCGTTTGCTACGCGGGTCGAAGCCAAGGCCGATGCCCGGCAGAAGGCGCTGCTGAGCAAGCTGGCACCAGAGCAGGTGAAGTCGACCGAACTGGCCGGAGAGCCGATCGTGCAAATCCTCAGCCACGCGCCGGGCAATGGCCAGGCGATTGGCGGGCTGAAGGTGATGACCGCCAATGGCTGGTTCGCCGCGCGGCCGTCGGGCACCGAGGACATCTACAAGATCTACGCCGAAAGCTTCATCGACGAGGCGCACCTGCAGCGCCTGGTGCAGGAAGCGCAGGTGTTGGTGGACGCCGCGATCGCCTGATCAGGGCAAGTGCAATCCGTGTAGGAGCGGCCTTGCGTCGCGATGGGCTGCGCAGCAGCCCCCGGATTTCAGCGAATATGCACATTTGCCAGGGCTGCTGCGCAGCCCATCGCGACGCAAGGCCGCTCCTACAAGCGACCGCGTCAAACCGCTCAGGCGGGGTCGGGCACCACGGCGATCACATCGATCTCCATCAGCCACTCGGCCTGGGCCAACCCGGCGACCACCAGCCCGGTGGAAATCGGGAACACGCCTTTCAGCCATTTACCCACTTCCTTGTACACCGGCTCGCGAAAGCGCGGGTCGGTGATGTAGGTGGTGGTCTTGACGATGTGCGACAGCTCCGAGCCGGCCTCTTCAAGCAGTTGCTTGACGTTTTTCATCGCCTGCTCGGCCTGCGCCCGTGGGTCCCCCAGGCCAACCAGGTTGCCATCGAAGTCGGTGCCCACCTGCCCGCGCACATAGATGGTATTACCGGCGCGCACCGCCTGGCACAGGTCGTTGTCCAGGGTCTGGTTGGGGTAGGTGGCCTTGGTGTTGAACATGCGAATGCGGGTATGGGTAGGCATCAGTGGGCTCCGAAAGTGCTGACGTTGCTGAGCGGTGGGTGTTGCTGCTCATCCGCGGCGCGTTGCTGGCGGTCGCGGTAGGCGCTATAGGTGCGTTGCGTGGCGATGTGGCCGGCGACGTGCTTGGCGTCGTGCCAAACGCCCCAGATGAACGATGAGCCACGCCGCGACAGCCACGGCAGGCCAAGGAAGTAGATGCCCGGCTCGCGAGCCACACCGCGCTGGTGTTGGGGCTTGCCGTTGGCGTCGAAGGTGTCGACCTGCAGCCAGCTGAAATCCACGCTGTAACCGGTTGCCCAGATGATGCTGGTGACACCGGCCTCGGCCAGGTCCAGTTGCAGCAGCGGGTTGCGCATGCATTCCGGGTCGGCCAGGCGTTGGCGGGCTTCGGGCTCTTCCGGCAGGTCAAGGCCGTTGCGCTGGATGTAGGCATCGGCGGCATCCAGCAGGGCCAGGTAATTTTCGTCGCCGCGGTTGATGTTCTCGACCAAGTTGTCCTGGAAGCGTGCCACACCGTTTTCGAACGACTGGGTCAGGCCGACCAAGGTCATGCCCTGGTGGGCGAGGGCGCGGAAGTCCACGGTATGGCCGCCACGGGCACCGCTGACGGCAATGGTCACATGCTCGCGGCCGGGCTTGGCGACTTCCGCATCCCACTCACCCAGCACACCCAGCCACCAGCAGAAGTCACGGTTGCGGTAGGCGCGTGGCGGGCGGTCGTGGGCACCGACCGACAGGTACACCCGGCGCCCGGCACGCATCAGCTCCTCGGCGATCTGGACACCCGAGGAGCCGGCGCCCACGACCAGCACAGCCCCTGCTGGCAGTTGAGCGGGGTTGTAATAGGCCGCCGAGTGGATCTGGTGCAGGTTGCTGTCTTGCGGCGCGATGGCCGGGATCACCGGTTTCTGGAACGGGCCGGTGGCAGCGACGACGCGGTTGGCGCGGATCACGCCTTCATTGGTTGCGATGGTGAAGCCGGGGCGGTCGCTGTTGCGCACTACCTTGGTCACTTCGATGCCGGTGCGTACCGGCAGGTTGTACTTGCGTACGTACTGCTCGAAGTAGTCGGCCACCTGGTCCTTGCCGGCAAAGGCATCGGCGTCGAGGGCGAATTCCAGCCCCGGGAAGCGGTCGTGCCAGGCCGGGCCGTTGGCCACCAGCGAGTCCCAGCGGCCGCTGCGCCAGGCCTCGGCGATTCGCTTGCGCTCCAGTACCAGGTGCGGCACGCCAAGCTTGCTCAGGTGTTCGCTCATGGCCACGCCGGCCTGGCCGGCGCCGACCACGAGGGTGTCGATTTCGAGATTGTTCAGTGTCATGTCCGAGCCCTTGTTCAGGCGGTTTTTGTCAGGTCGGTTTGGAGGACCGCCGTTACCTGGGGCCAGACTAGGGATGCCGTGGAAACGGCGAAAATAGTATTTAGCTTGGGCTTGCCCATAAAACGGCGAAGGCCCCGTTTTCTGAGGCCCGCAGGGCTGAGTACAGCAGCATTTGCGAGGATTCCGGTGGCTTGTCCTGGCCTTAGTTTTTTCCTCTGCAAGGCCTCGGAAAAAGGTGGTTTCGCCTCCTGGAAGGTTCCACCCAGAATGCCCTGTATCGCACAGCACAACAGGAACCATGAAATGACTTTTTCCATCATCGGCCGCTGTCAGGAAACCGGGCAGGTCGGTATCGCCATCAGCTCGTCGAGCATCGCGGTGGGCGCCCGCTGCCCGTGGGTGCGGGCCGGCGTCGGCGCAGTGGCCACGCAGAACATCACCTTGCCGGCGCTCGGGCCGCAGATTCTCGATGCCCTGGAACAGGGCCAGTTGCCGCCCGCCGCGGCGCTGGACAGGGTGCTGAGCGCTAATGGCTGGAGCGAATACCGCCAGGTCACGGTGATCGACAGCCATGGCCAGGTCGCCCTGTTCACCGGCAAGGAGGCCCTGGGCACGCACCATGCCGTGGCCGGTGAGCAATGCGCGGCAGCCGGCAACCTGCTGGCCTCGCCCCAGGTGATCGAGTCGATGGTGCAGGCTTTCGAACAGGCTGCGGGGCATCTGGCCGATCGCTTGCTGGCGGCCATGCAGGCGGCGATGGCCGCTGGTGGCGAGGCCGGGCCGGTGCATTCGGCGGCGTTGAAGATTGCCGGCGAACTGACCTGGCCGCTGGTGGACCTGCGGGTGGATTGGGCCGACGCCGACCCGATCGGCGTGCTCGACGGCCTGTGGCAGGCGTACCGGCCGCAGATGCAGGACTACGTCACCCGTGCGCTCAACCCGACTGCGGCGCCAAGCTACGGGGTACCGGGCGATGAGTGAAGATGCCAGCCGCACGCTGCTGGCCCGGCTGATCGGCTTTGCCACGGTCAGCCGGGACTCCAACCTGGCGCTGATCGGTTTCATCCGCGATTACCTGGCCGGGCTGGGAGTTGAAAGCGAGCTGTTCCATAACCCGGAGGGCACCAAGGCCAACCTGTTCGCTACCATCGGGCCGAGGGACGTTGGCGGCATCGTGCTGTCCGGGCATACCGATGTGGTACCGGTCGACGGCCAGGCCTGGACCGTCGAACCGTTTGCCCTGAGCGAACGCGACGGTCGCCTGTATGGCCGCGGCACGGCCGACATGAAGGGCTTCATCGCCTCGGTCCTGGCGGCTGTGCCGGCGTTGGTCGCGCAGCCGTTGCGCCTGCCGGTGCACCTGGCGTTTTCCTATGACGAGGAAGTTGGCTGCTTGGGTGTGCGCTCGCTGTTGGCTGCACTCGAACAGCGCCCGCACAAGCCTCGGCTGTGCCTGATTGGCGAGCCCACCGAACTCAAGCCGGTACTCGGGCACAAGGGCAAGCTGGCGATGCGTTGCCAGGTGCAGGGTGCGGCCTGTCATTCGGCCTATGCGCCGTACGGGGTGAACGCCATCGAGTATGCGGCGAAGCTGATCGGCAAGCTTGGTGATATCGGTGAGGCCCTGGCCTTGCCGGAACATCACGACGCGCGCTTCGATCCGCCGTTCTCCACGGTGCAGACCGGTGTGATCAAGGGCGGCAGGGCGCTGAACATCGTGCCGGCAGAGTGCGAGTTCGATTTCGAAGTACGCGCATTGCCAGGCTTTGCCGCGCAGGCAGTGGCCGACCAGTTGCAGACCTATGCCGAGGCCGAGCTGCTACCACGCATGCGCAAGGTCAATGCGGCCAGCGCGATACGCCTGCAACCGTTGAGTGCCTACCCGGGGCTGGCGACCCCGGCAGACAGCGAGGCAGCACAGTTGGTGGCGTTGCTGAGCGGCTCGGAGGCGTTCGGTACGGTGGCGTTTGGCACCGAAGGCGGGTTGTTCGACCAGGCGGGGATCCCGACCGTGGTATGCGGCCCCGGGAGCATGGAGCAGGGGCACAAACCGGACGAGTTTGTCAGTGTCGAACAGTTGCAGGGCTGTGATGCCATGCTGTCAAGGCTGGTGGATTACCTCAGGCAGCACTGATGGGCTGGCCGTGAATGGGCCGCGCAGCGGCCCATGCGCCTCAGAAGGTCGCCTTGACCTGCAGGCCAAGCACCAGCGCGTTGTCGATGGCTTTCCCGGAGAATGCCCCTGGCTCGATGATGTACTGCATGTCCGGGCGCAGGTTCAGCCACGGTGTCGCCTGGTAGCCATAGCTCAGCTCGATCAGCTGCTCGGCGCTGTCGATATCGGGGAACGGCTGGCCAGCGTTGTAGGCGGCATCCTCCAGTACGTCGCGGCTACGCGGGTTGGGCACGGCGCGGCCATAACCCAGCGCCACGGTATCCTTCGGGCGCCCCTTGAACGGCTTGTACAGCACCACGCCGGCACCATACCAGCGGGTGAACGGCGAGGCGGCCTTGCTCGATGCCGAGTACTGGGCGAAGGCATGCAGGCTGCGGCCCGGCGAGCGTTGGTCATTCCACAGCGCTTGGTCGACCAGCAAGTAGTGGCCGCCACGGCCCGACACTTGCTCATTGCTGTCGATGCGCTTCACATCGGAGCTGTCGTAGTAGTAGCCCAGTTTGTACTCGCCAGGCAGCTCGGCCTGCAGCTTGTACACCAGCTCGACCGGTACCACGGTGCCGGTGGTGTGCTTGGGGCCCAGGTGCCAGGCTCGGCTGGAGTTGCCGTTGCTCTGCGGGTCGACATTGAACGCGGCCACGCGCAGTTGCCAGGCTGGCGACAGGTCGTATTTCACCCGCACACCCAAGTGCGCATTGGGGTAATTGGTCCAGCCACTGCCGCCGGACATGTTCAGCGGGTGGCCGCAGAAGCCGGCGTTCATGAAATTGCACAGGATGCCGCTGTCCAGGCCGCCCAGGTCGTTGCCCATGGCCATGTAGCCGGCCTTGACGTTCAGCGCCGGGGTGAACAGGGTACGCTCGTAACTCAGTTCGGTCAGCCGGGTGTAGAGGCCACCGTAGTTTTCCTGGATCGGCAGGCGGTTGCCCACCAAGTCTTCCGAGGCGCTGTTGCCGCGGCGATCGTTGACGGTCAGCTGGACTTTGCCGCCGTTGTCCAGGCCATACAGCTTCGACAAGTCGAACTGCACGCCCAGTTTCAGGTTTTGCGAGTAGCGTGCCGAGCGGTGCAGGCCGCCATGGGCGTTGTAGGCGGTTTCGCCACTGTAGTCGCCTGTGAACTTGACGCCGTCTGCTTCCAGCTGATGGCGCAGGCCGCCCCAGTCGCCGGTAAGCGTGCTGCGGGTAGTCAGGTCGGCGTCGGCCAGGGCGGTGGTGCTGGCCAGGGCCAGCAGCAGGGTGGGGGTGATGCGGGTTACGCAGGGCATTACTGAATCTCGGTGTGTGTTCCAGGGGTATTCGCAAGCAAGCCCGCTTCCCACGAGGGCAGCTGGTGACCCTGTGGGAGCGGGCGTGCCCGCGAAGCAGGCGACGCGGTGTTACGGCAGCGCGTAAGCCATCACGTAGTCGCCACGGTCAGTCGACTGGCGCGCGCCGCCAGCAGTGACCACCACGTACTGCTTGCCGGTTTTCGGCGAGACATAGGTCATCGGGCCGCCCTGGCTGCCCACGGGCAGGCGGGCTTTCCAGATCTCGTCGCCGTTGCTGCTGTCGTAGGCACGCAGGTAGAAGTCCTGGGTGCCGGCGATGAACACCAGGCCGCCTTGGGTCGACAGGGTGCCGCCGAGGGTCGGCAGGCCGATCTTGATCGGCAGGTGCATGCGGATGCCGAGCGGGCCGGTGTCTTCGACGGTACCGACCGGCACCTGCCAGGCCACCTGGCGGGTTTTCATGTCGATGGCGGTCAGGGTGCCGAATGGTGGCGCCTGGCACGGAATACCGGCTACCGAGAGGAAGCGGTTCTTGTTCACCGCATACGGGGTGCCCTTGAGTGGTACGGCGCCCATGCCGGTGTTCAGGGCCTCACCGCCGGAGGCCGCACCGCCCTTGTTCTGCGACGGAATCATCTGGATCCACAGGCCCAGGCGCATGTCATTGACGAAGATGAAACCATGCACCGGGTCGGTGGAAATGCTGCCCCAGTTCATGCCGCCCAGCGATCCCGGGAAGCTCAGCGCCAGGTCGGTGCCTGGTGCGGTGTACAGGCCGTCATAACGCATCTTCTTGAAGTCGATACGGCACAGCAGCTGGTCATACGGGGTGGCGCCCCACATGTCGGATTCGGTCAGTGTCTGTGCGCCGATCTGCGGCATGCCCACCGACTTCGGCTGGGTCGGGGAATAGGGTTCGTTGGGAATGTTGCCGGGCTTGACCGGCACTTCGTCGACCTGGGTCAGCGGCTTGCCGGTGGCGCGGTCGAGCACGTAGATCTGCCCGGCCTTGGTGCCGATGACTACCGCCGGTACCGACTGGCCGTCATCCTTGGTGAAGTCGATCAGGCTCGGCTGCATCGGCAGGTCGAAGTCCCACAGGTCGTTGTGCACGGTCTGGAACACCCACTTCTGGTTGCCGGTGGTGGCGTCCAGGGCCAGCACCGAAGCGCCGTAGGTGTGGTCCAGGCGGGTGCGTTCGACGCCGTAGATATCGGTGGACGACGAGCCCATCGGCAGGAATACGGTGTTCATCGCCGGGTCGTAGGACATCGGTGCCCAGCTGTTCGGGGTGCTGCGCACGTAGGTCTTGTCGCCCTGTGGCGCGCGTCGGTCTTCCGGGTTGCCCGGGTCGAAGGCCCAGCGCATTTCACCGCTGAACACGTCGAAACCACGGATCACGCCGCCAGGCATGTCGGTCTGCACGTTATCGGCGATACGCCCGCCGACCACCACCGTGGTGCCGGCCATCAGCGGTGCAGAGGACAGCTGGTAGTAGGAGTCCGGTACGTTGCCCAGGCCGGCCATCAGGTTGACCTGGCCGTTGTTGCCGAAGCCCCGGCAGAACTCGCCGGTGTCGGCGTCTACGGCGATCAGGCGGCCATCGATGGTGTTGGTCAGCAGGCGACGCTGGCAGTTGGCACCGGCCGGCACGCTACCGACGGTGACCGGCGTGCTGTTCGGCTGGGTTGGCTGGGTGATCGGCGCGCTGGCGTCGAAATAGGCCATGCCACGGCAGCGTTGCCAGACCTTGGACTGGGCGTTGATCTGGTTCTTCCACAGTTCCTTGCCGGAGTCGGCGTCAAGCGCGATCAGGTTGTTGTGCGGGGTGCAGATGAACACCTTGTTGCCAACCTGCAGCGGGGTGAGCTGGTCCTCGGCACCGTTGCCGTCGCTGATGGCCACGTCACCGGTGTGGTAGGTCCAGGCCACCTGGAGCTTGCTGACGTTGTCGCGATTGATCTGGTCCAGCGCGGCGAAGCGGCTGCCGCCTTCGGTGTTGCCGTAGTGAGCCCAGTCCTTCTGCTGCTTGCCGGCTTCGACCGGGGTCATGCCCGGGCCCTTGCCGGCAGGTGCGACAGTGGGGTGGGCAACGAACATGTTGCCAACGGCGATGACCAGCGCAACGGCCATGACAGCGGCCACGCCATAGGCACCACGGCCGCTGCTGGCGCCGCTGGTACGTGCCAGCAGCGGGTAGACCAGCGCCACCACCAGGCCGATGGCGCCGAACATGAACAGGCGCGAGAACAGCGGCCAGAATACCAGGCCGGCGTCGGCCAGGGCCCAGATCGCGGTACCCACCAGGAACGCCGCGTACAGCCAGGCCCCCGCCGGCTTGCGACATGCGATGAGAACACCGGCAATGGCCATGGCCAGGCCGCCGATCAGGAAGTACCAGGAACCGCCCAGGCCGGCCAGCTTGACGCCGCCCGCCGCCAGGAGGAGGCCAAGCAGGGCGATGATCACGCCCAGGCCGACCAGGATGATGTGTGTGGCGCCGGAAGCGCGCGGTATTGCTTTCATGCCAGGGATCTCAGCAGGTGGAATACGCGCAGTCTAAACGCTTAGCTTGCTAATTAACAAGTTGGTACATAATTTTGTGAGGCTGATTGTCGCAGGGTTGAACTGGCCTGGGTGCTGCTAAAAGCATGGATAAGGTGGCGAACATGACGAGAGAAAAGCTGTACATACAGCACAGACATCGGCAAGTCGTCTGGTTACGTCGGCCACGGACTGCCACTGCCGTAGAAAACCGCAAGCCAGATCGTCGCTGTGCCGGGGGCAGTCCATTCCACGCGATGGCGGTAATGTGGCGGGATGTCCAGGCAATCGCCCGCTGCCAGCAGGCGGGTGTGCTGTTCATGCTCGAAGCGCAGGCCCGCGGCACCGCTGAGCAGGATTACCCATTCGCCTTCGGCCTGGTCGTACCAGAACCCGGGTGGGCTGGCCTGGCCAGTGGAGACGATGCGTTCCACGCGTACGCCCGGGCGGCTGAGCAGCTCGTCGACACGTTCAGCGCTGGTGGCGGCGCAAGGGGGCAGGTCGGTCAGGAGGTTGTGCAATGTCATGGAATGCCTCGCTCGAAGGGGACTGCTTCCACTATGGACGCGATTTCCAATTGCCGCGCTTCTTGACCCGCCCGGTCGTTTGTAAGAACTTTCCGAGATTTGGAAGGCGGGCAGCAAATGGACAAACTCCTGGCGATGAAAATGTTCGTGGCCACCGTCGATGCCCAGGGCTTTTCGGCTGCCGCGCGCAGGCTTGGGCTGGCGACCTCGTCGGTGACGCGCCTGGTCGATGCCCTGGAAGCCGCGTTGGGCGCCACCTTGCTCAACCGCTCGACCCGCCAGGTCAGCCTGACCGAGGCCGGCGCGCGTTATTACGAGCGCGCCCGGGGTATTTTCGAAGCGTTGGACGAGGCCGATGCCAGCGTCGCCGACCGTGGCGAGGAGCCGGTCGGCGTGCTGCGCCTGTGCTTGCCGGTGGAGTTCGGCAGGCGCGTCATCGCCCCGCACCTGGGGCCGTTCCTGGCGCAGCACCCGGCACTGGAACTGGACATCGACCTCAGCGACCGCCTCGATGACCTGCTCGATGGCCGCTACGACCTGTCGATCCGCCTGGGTGACCCTTCGCCCAACGATGAGCTGGTGTGTCGCCAGCTGGGCCGCTTCGAGCGCTGGCTGGTGGCCAGCCCGGCCTACCTGGCCGGGCGTGATGCGCTGCAGCATCCCCGGCAGTTGCTTGAGCACGCCTGCCTGCGCTTTCGCTATGGCCAGAAAGGCCGCTCCTGGCGCCTGACCCGGGCGCAGGAGAGCCTGGAGCTGGAAGTGAGCGGGCCGTTGCGCAGCGCCAATGCCGACCTGCTGCGCGAGACCGCATTGGCCGGCAGCGGCATTGCACTGCTGGCCGACTGGTTGGTGCGCGAGGACGTGGCAGCCGGGCGCCTGCAGCGGCTGTTCCCTGATTGGCGGGCCAGCCCTGGGGCGGCCAACGACAGCATCAATGCCCTGTACCTGCCCAACCACCGTGGCTCCAGGCGGGTGAACGCGTTCATTCACTTTTGCGAAACGGTACTGGCACAGCGCGCCTAGCGTTGCGCAACACGCAAAAGCCCATTGCGCCAGCGCCGGATTCCCGCTGCCGACGCCGCTGGGTAAGGTGATCGGCATATTCCATCCGTTGCCGAGGAACCTCGCATGAATCCCTCCCTTGCCGCCGCGCAGCCGGCAGCCACCGGCCTGAGCCGAGCCCTGGTCGCACTGCTGGCGTTCTGCTGTGGCGCGATTGTCGCCAACATCTACTATGCCCAGCCCATCGTCGGGCTGATCGCCCCGGACCTTGGGCTGTCCACCGAACATGCCAGCCTGATCGTCTCGCTCACCCAACTGGGCTATGCCTTGGGCCTGTTGCTGCTGGTGCCGCTGGCCGACCTGCTGGAAAATCGCCGGCTGATGGTGGCCACGGCGGTGCTGGCCGGAATCAGCCTGCTGCTGGCAGGCACCAGCAGCAGTGGCCAGGGCCAGCTGTTCCTGAGCTATGCGCTACTGATCGGTTTCAGTTCGGTAGCGGTGCAGATGCTCATTCCGCTGGCGGCGCACCTGGCGCCGGAGCAGCAGCGTGGACGCGTGGTCGGCAACATCATGGGCGGCCTGTTGCTGGGCATCCTGCTGGCCCGGCCGTTGTCGAGCCTGGTGGCCGACCACTTTGGCTGGCGTGCAGTGTTCATCGGCGCCGCCGCGGTCATGCTGGCGATCATCCTGTTGCTGGCGTTGACCTTGCCGCAGCGCCGCCCCGAACACAAGGCCAGCTATGCCGGCTTGATGCTGTCGCTGCTGACGCTGCTGCGCCGTTACCCCTTGCTGCGCCAGCGCTCGCTGTACCAGGCGTTGATGTTCGCGGCGTTCAGCCTGTACTGGACCGCGGTGCCAATGGCCCTGGCCGGTGAACATGGCTTGTCACAGAGCCAGATCGCGGTGTTTGCCCTGGTCGGCGCGGTGGGTGCCGTTGCCGCCCCGCTGGCCGGTCGCCTGGCCGATGCCGGGCATGCCCGGGCTGGCTCGCTGCTGGCGCTGCTGCTGGCGCCGACGGCCCTGCTGCTGGGGCTGACGGCGCCGGGCTACAGCGTGATTGGCCTGGGGCTTACCGGGGTGTTGCTGGATTTCGCCGTGCAGATGAACATGGTGATCGGCCAGCGCGAGGTGTACGCACTGGACCCGGCCAGCCGCGGGCGGCTCAACGCGGTGTACATGACCAGCATCTTCCTTGGTGGAGCGCTGGGCTCGGCGGTCGCCAGCGCAGTGTTCAGCCAGTTCGGCTGGCAGGGTGTGGCGTGGGTAGGGGCTGGGTTACCGGGTGTAGCCTTGGTCATTTTCCTGGCCAAGGCCCGCCGCAACTGAAGAACGACGCGCGCTGCTGCGCAAGTTGCCTGGCTCATCGCCCAAGCGGCAGCGCCACGCCGATCAGGGCGAACAGGCTGCCACAGCAGCGGTTGAAGCCTTTGCCGCCCTTGGCCAGCCAGGGGCGGATGCGAAACGCCAGGCGGGCCAACAGGTATTCGACCAGAAACTCGACGCTGGCAAAGGTCGCCGCCATGACCACGAACTGCGCGAACAGCCCACGCTGCGGGTCGATGAATTGCGGCAGGAACGCACCATAGAACAACAACACCTTGGGGTTGGCCATGGCCGACAGTAGGCCCTGGCGGAACAGGCTGGCATTGCCCAGCCGGGCGCTTTGCCCGGTCAACTCAAGGTGCAAGCCCGGGCTGCGCCACAGCTGGATTCCCAGCCAGATCAGGTAGGCACCCCCCACCCACTTGAGCACGTTCAATACCGAGGCCGAGGCCTGCAGCAACGCGCTGAGGCCGAACATGGCCAGGGCGATCAGGGCGCTGAAGCCGAACACCCCACCGATGATGGTGAACAACGTCCGTCGTGCGCCGTACAAGGCGCCGTGGCTCAGGGCCAGCAGGCTGTTGGGGCCCGGGGTCAGCGACAGGCCGATGCTGGCCAGCAGGTAGATCAGCCAGGTGTCGAGTGCCATGGCGGGATGAGCCTCGTTGAGAAGAAAATAGCGCCAATTGTAGGAGCGGATTTATCCGCGAAGCAGGCGACGTGGAGAATGGCACGGGCTCTGCCGGTATTCGCGACCATGGAGGGATACAACGATGTGAGCTGAGCCCCTCATGCCGAACGGCTGAAACCAGGCTATCTCCGCCTGCCTCATTGCGGGGCCCCGAACACTCCCGTCCAGTAGATGCCCGCATCGCTCTTCGGATCCACCGCGTAGGCAGCCCCCAGTTCGCGGAAGTCCGGGTTCATCAGCGTGGCGCAATGCCCCGGGCTGTCCAGCCAGCCATCGACCACCTTGTGCGCAGTGTCACGCCCTGCAGCGATGTTTTCACCGATCTGCCGGTACAGGTAGCCGGCCAGTTCGGCCCGGTCACCGGGGGTACGGCCATCCTTGTCGATATGGTCGAAGAAGTTCTGGTTGGCCATGGCCCGGGTGTGGTTGGCGGCGACGCCGGCCAGCACGCCGCTCCAGCTCAGCGCCGGTGCCGCGGCAAAGGGTTGGCCTCCGCACTGGCGCGGCACTTTGCGCGCAGCATTGATTTCCTGCAGCACTTTCTGCCCTTCGGCCTGCCAGTCGCCCAGGCGGCCACTGAGCAGCGGCCTGGCCAGCACGATACGCCACTCGCGGCCTTCCTGGCTGACGCCGATATCGACGAACTGCGGGTCGAGCACCACCTGGCAGAAGCTCTCTTCGATGGCATGCATGGCGGCGCGTGCATCGCGCGGCCCCGACAGGCTGATGGCCTGCACATTGACCATGGGGTAAGCGGCGCGGGTCATCGCCTGCTGCAAGTCGCGGGTGCCTTCTGGCGACAACGCCAGGCGGGTATCGCTGTTGAGCGGCGGCAGCTCCAGCGACGCTTCGCCACCGCAGGGCTGGGCCTTGCTGCGGTAGGTATTGATCGAATCGATCAGTTGCGCCTCTTCGCCGGTGGCAGCCAGTGCCCCGGTCGAGACGACCAGGGCCAGCGACAAGGCGGCAACGGATGACAGGACGCGCATGTGGATCTCCCTATGACTGGCAGCGTCGTGGTTTGCGCTGCTCATCCTACACAAGCCCGGGGCTTTTGGCCCGGGATCGTGCAAAGCAATGAAAACGCCGGCAATCGTTGCTGGCGGCAAAAGAGGGAGTAGACCTGCCACCGGCGAAAAAGTGCGATCAGGCGTCGCATTACCCGTGACCAGCCTGGGCGAGTGTCAGCGGGCCAGTGCCTGGTTGGGCTTGTAGAAGAGAAAATGCCGGGTCTGAGCTGTCCTGCGATAGGCTTTGGCCCAGTCCGGGCGGACGTTGCGGTCATGAAAGTACAACGCCCCGCCGGTGGTGTCCTTCAATTGCTGGTTGAGCGCCTTGCGCGCGATCTCCTTGGCAATGCCATAACGCTGCGGTTCCTCGACTTGGTCAGGGCGTCCGTCGCACCACCAGGAGAACTGGCAGGCCTTGCTCTCGACACCCTGCTTGACCACGCCGCAGATGGTGTCCGGGAAGCCCTCGCTGCCCAGACGATTGAGCACCACGCTGGCCACGGCAGCCATGTCTTCGGCGTCGGCGCCCTTGGCCTCCCAGTAAACGGTCCGGGCCAGGCAGGTGATGCTGTCATCCAGTGCTGCCTGGCCCGCCGGGTCCACGGCCTGCGCTTCCGCCGGGGTAAGGGTTTCTGCCTTCTTTGGCGGTGGCGCGTCGTTTACCACCTTGTCCTCGAGCCGCGCGGCCTTGTCTTCGGCGATCGCTGCCTTGGCGGGGTCGGCCGCGTCCAGTGGGCCTGAGAGCAGGGCCAGGCCGGTCAGTATCCAGAACAGGCGCATGAGCGGGCTCCGAACCGTGAGGTGGTTCACAGTCTAGTCAAGCGCAAGCATCAGTACCAAGGGCAACGTTGCAGCGGCTGCCACGGTCTGCAACGCGATGATGGCCGCCATCAGCGGTGCGTTACCGCCCATCTGCCGGGCCATCACATAGGAAGAGGACGCCGTGGGCAGCGCCTGGAACAACACTGCCACCACTGCCGCCTGGCCACCCAGGCCCAGCAAGCGACACAGGCCCCAGGTCGTCAGTGGCATGATCAAGAACTTGAACGCCGATGCGGCCAGCAACGGGCGCAGCTGCTGGCCCAGGCTGGCGCCGCCAAGGGCGGCGCCGACACAGAGCAGGCCCAGCGGCAGGGCCGCCTGGCCCAGCGCCTTGACGGTGGGCTCGATACCCGCCGGCAAGCCCAGCCCACTGGCGCGCAGCAGCAAGCCGCCAGCGCAACCGACGATCAGGGGGTTGGCGAAGATCGCCCGCAATACCGTGGTGGTTGAGCTATGGCGGGCGCTGAAGCGGGCGAACACCAGCACGCAAAGCAGGTTGACCAGGGGCACGATGGCGGCGTTGGCCACCGCGGCCAGGGCGATGCCAGCGCTGCCGTAGATGCCCGCTGCCAGGGTGGCGCCGATGTAGTTGTTGAAGCGGATACCGCCTTGGAACACTGACGTGAAGTCGGCACCATCGTGGTTCATTGCGCCCTGGTACAGTACCAGCAGCACGGCCCCGGCCAAGGTCGAAAGCATCAGCACGCCGACCATGCCGAGCACCGGTACGCCATCGAGGTTGGCGCTGGCCAGGCCGTGCAGAAACAGCGACGGCAACAGCACGTAGTAGCTCAGGCGCTCGGCGCCAGGCCAGAAGCTTTCTGCGAGAAAGCCACGCCGCCGCAGGAACGCGCCCAAGGCAATCAGCAGGATGATCGGTAGCAGGGTGGTCAGCAGCAAGTGGAGCATGGTCAGCGTTCCGTGGTCGGGTACCGGGCAAGATTACGGAGGCTGTTTGATTTATAAAAACGTTGTTTTCTTCATTGACCGTTGAGCAAAAATGCATATTCGCCCAGCCACTGAGTGTGTAAGCGGCCTTGCGTCGCGAAAGGGGTGCGAAGCGCCCCCCAGCGCTTCATCTTCGCCACCACCTTTTTACGGTTCTTTCACGACAAAAGGCCGCCCCTGCACCTGGCGGTCACCCGTAACTTAAGCATCCAACGCAGTCTTCAGCACAGCACTCAAGTGCCGCCGTTGGCTTTTCTGATGCTCCAGCAAGACCACCCGCCGGGTCAGCTGCGGTTCGCCAAACGGCAGGCAGGTCGCTGCTGGCAGGCGGGCAAGGTCTTCATCGGCCATGGGCACGATCGCCACACCCAGGCCCATCACCGCCATGCGCGCCAGGGCTTCCTGGCTATCCAGTTCCATCTGTTCACTCACCTGCAGGTGCTGGCGGCGCAGTTCCTGCTCGATCTGTCGGCCGGCCCAGGCACGCTTGTCGAAGCGCAGGAAGGGCTGGCTGGCCAGCAACTGCGCCACACTGTGCCCGGCCAGCTCGGCGCTGGCGATGGCCCAGAAGCGGTCCTCGAACAAGGGCGTGTAGTCCAGGCTCTGCGGGTAGGGGCTGACCGGTTCGGTGGTAATCGCTGCATCGAGCTCGCCATCTTCCACGCGTCGCGCCAGTTCGGCCGACATGCCCGATGCCACGCTGATGTGCAGCTGTGGGTGGTGCGCCTTGAGCCACACCAGTGCCTTCGGCAAGCGCCGCGCCAGCACCGTGTGGATCGCCCCCAGGCGCAGGCGGCCGCGCAGGCTCGGGCCGCTGGCCAGGGTATCGGCCAGTTCGTCATAGGCAGCCAGGATGGACTCGGCGCGGGCTACCGCCAACTGGCCGGCCTCAGTCAGCGCCACCTGCCTGCGGCTGCGGTCGAACAGTGTCACTTGCAGTTCGTCTTCGAGGATCTTGATGTGCAGGCTCACCGCCGAGGGCGTGAGGTTGAGCAGGTCGGCGGCACGGGCAAAGGTGCCATGCCGGGCGATGGTCACCAAGGTGCGCAGGGCTTTGAGAGACATGCGGGTGGGTCCGGGCTGGTCGGTCGGTGTGGCATTGTCAGGCGCGGCCCTGTTGGCGGCAAGCCAGGACCTTGCTGGCCAAGCCTGCGCCAGCCGCTGCTCAGAGGCTGGCCTCGACCTTGCTGGCGACGTCCGCAGGCAGCCAGGCCTTCCACACTTGGCGGTTATCGCGCAGGAAGGCGAGGGCGGCATCACGGGGTGGGGTACGCTTTTCGCTCATGTCGGCCAGCGCCTTGTTCAACCGATCGATGGGCAACTCGACCTGTTCGAACACGCTCACCAGCTCCGGATAGTGTTGATGAAACGCCTTGGACACCCCGATCGACAATTTCGCCGGCAGCGAACGGCTGCCCTTGGGGTTGGGGTTGCCGGGATCGGTGAGGGTGGCCCAGGCCTGGGCGTCGAACGGCGGTTCTTCCAGGCGTATGAGCTTATAGCGGCCCATCAATGGGGTCGGGTTCCAGTAATAGAACAGCACGGCTTGGCCGCGGCGGATAGCCGAGCCGATCTCGGCATCCATCGCCGCTCCCGAGCCCGTACGGAAGTTGCTGTACAGCGTGTCCAGGCCATAGGCCTTGAGTTTCTGGCTGTTGACGGTTTCCGACGTCCAGCCGCTGGGGCTGTTCAGAAAGCGCCCTTTGCCGGGCGATTCCGGGTCGCGGAAAACCTGCGGGTAGCGCTTGAGGTCCTCGACACTGCGAAGTTCGGGTGCCATGGGCTTCAGCTTGCGTGCAGCGTCGCCTTCGATCACATAGGCGGGTACCCACCAGCCTTCCTCGGCGTTTTTCACGGTATCGCCCAAGGCATACACCTGGCCGGCCTGCTCGGCCTTGACCCATGCGGGGCTGCGCCCGGCCCATTCCTCGGCGATCACCTGCAGGTCGTTACGGGCCAGCGCCACCTCCATGCTGACTGTGCTGCCGGGCAGGGTGTCGGTGGGGTAGCCATAGCCACGCTCCACGATCAGCCGCAGGATTTCGGTGGTCAGGGCGCCGCTTTCCCAGGCTATGGCGCCAAAGTGGATGGGCTCGCTGCGTTCAGCCGAGGCGGCACTGTCGGTACTGGCCAGGCCTAGGGTGAGCAGCAGGCCGGCCAACAGTGTTGGGATCTTCTTCATCCAGGCCCTCGTCGGTTGCCGTTGAGTGGTGCGGCAAGTGTAGACGACCCGCCCGCGTGCCCGGCAACCACGAGGTGGCAGGGCCGGCGGTCATACGCGGAACTGATCCATCAGCGCCTGCTGCTGGTTGGCCAGGCTGTTCAGCGACTGGCTGACCCGCGCCGATTCGTTGGCCTGCCCCGACAGCGATTCGGTGACGTCGCGGATGGTCGCCACGTTGCTGTTGATTTCCTCGGCTACGGCGCTCTGTTCCTCGGCGGCCGAGGCAATCTGCAGGTTCATGTCGGTAATCACCGTCACCGCCTGGCCGATGCGTTGCAGCGCAGTGACCGCCTGGCCAACCTGCTCGACACCACCCTGGGCCTGGCGGTGGCTGTTGTCCATCGCCCCGACCACTTCACGGGTACCGTTCTGCAGCGCCTCGATCACCTGGCGGGTTTCTTCCACCGACTCCTGGGTACGCTGGGCCAGGTTGCGCACTTCGTCGGCCACCACGGCAAAACCACGTCCTGCCTCACCGGCGCGGGCGGCCTCGATGGCGGCGTTGAGTGCCAGCAGGTTGGTCTGTTCGGCGATCGAGCGGATCACCTCCAGCACCGAACCGATCTTCTCGCTGTTCTGCGCCAGGCCTTCGACTTCGGCCATGGCTTCGCTCATGTTGGCAGCCAGCGCATCGATGCTGGTGGTTGTACGCTCGATCACCGCCAGGCCCTCGCGGGTCGCCTGGTCGGCGTCGCGGGCGGCCTGGGCGGCCTGCGCGGCGCTGCGGGCAACGTCCTGGGCGGTGGCGCTCATTTCGTGCGAGGCGGTGGCCACCTGGTCGACCTGGCGATACTGCTGCTCCATGCCAGCGCTGGTCTGCGTGGCAATTGCCGAGGACTGGTCGGCGGTGCCGCGAGCGGCCTGCACCGAGCTCTTGACCTCGGCAATGGTCGGCTGCAACTTGTCGAGGAAGCGGTTGAACCAGCCGGCCAATTCGCCCAGTTCGTCACGCTTCTGGTAGGTCAGGCGGCGGGTCAGGTCGCCTTCGCCGCTGGCAATGTCCTTGAGCATGGCCGCCACGCCGAGGATCGGCCGGGTCACGCCGCGAGCCATCAGCCACACCATCAGCAGGCCGGCCACTGCCGCGGCCAGGCCGAGGCCCAGCTCCAGCAGGGTGCCGCTGGTGTTCAGCGCGTCCAGTTCCTGCTTCAGCGCCTCGGCCGGCCCGGTCAGGGCATCTTCCGGCACGTCCAGCAACACGCCCCATGGCTGGGCATCCGGGATCGGGCGGAACGCTGCCAGCACTTTCAGGCGCTGCTGGTCGTGCAGGGTGGTCAACTTGCCATCGGCCAGCGTGCGTACCAGTTCGGCGCCCTTGGCCGTATCGACCTGGTCGAAGCGCTGGGCCAGCTTGCTGGCATCGGCGCTGTAGCCGGCCAGCAGGCCGACCGGGCTGAGGATACCGACCGTGGTGCGCCCTTCGTACAGGCTGCGGCTGGCCTCCTGGCTCAGGGCCTGCAGGCTGTTGAGGTTGATGTCCACGGACAGGGTGGCGATCACCTTGCCGTCTACCCGCAGCGGGAAGACGATGCTGGTCATCAGGACCTGCTGGCCATCGATGTCATAGAAGTACGGTTCCACCACACAGACCTTGCCGGACGTACGCGGGCAGACCCACCAGGTATTGGCCGGCTGGCCGCTGGGGCCGATCTCGGTGTTGGCCATGTCGGTTTCAGGCAGGGCCATGGAGGTCAGCTGGCCGACCCGCGGCTGCGACCAGTACAGGGCGAAACGCCCGGTAGCGTTGCTACCCAGTTCCGCCTTGCCGGCGAACAGGCTGTCCTTGTTGTCCAGCGCGTTGGGTTCGAATACCAGCGACAGGCCGAGCAGGTCCGGGTTGGCCTGCAAGGCGGCGCGTACCTGGCGGGTCATGTCCTCACGCAGGTCGAAGGCATCGAGAAAGCGCTTTTCGGCCTGTTCACGCAGGAACAGCACCTGGCGGGCGAAGCCAGCGCCGTACTGGTAGGCGTCCATGAACTGGCGGCGGATGTTCAAGGCCTGCACCTCGCCTTGCGATTCGATGCGCGACTGTGCCGACTCGGTCAGCATCTGCATGCTGCTGGCCTTGACCAGGTCCGAGCTGTGGTCCATGCGGTACAGCGACAGGCCGACGAGCAGGGTGACGATGCCGGCCAGGCAGAGACCGGCGAGCAGGGTAATTTTCCACTGGATGGAAAGTTGTCGCAAAGGCATGGGATGGGTCCCTTGTAATAGGAGTGTGGCTGACGTCTGTGTCGGCCAGCGCAGGTTTTTCTTTATTCAAACGTTCAATTTAACCTGCAGGCCCGCGTGGCCCTTGTAGGCGCGGCCTGGTGTCGCGAAAGGGCCGCAACGCGGCCCCAGGATTTCAGCATCAGCAGACGAATGGCTGGGGCCGCGCCGCGCCTCAATCGCGACACCAGGCCGCTCCTGCAAAGCATCGCGCCGGGCATTGGTAATCTGCCGCAGCATGGCGCTTTTGACTTCTGTCGCCCACTGCTTCAGAGTGCCGGCTTTTTTTCTGTCGCAACGAGGTAAGCCAACCATGAATGCAGTGATCGCCGCGGTCGGCATCATGCTGATACTCAGCCTGTCCCGCGTGCACGTGGTCATCGCCCTGATCATTGGCGCCCTGGCCGGTGGGCTGGTCGGTGGCCTGGGTATCGAGGGGACGCTCAAGGCCTTCAACGGCGGCCTGGGTGGTGGTGCCACGGTGGCCCTGTCCTATGCACTGCTGGGCGCCTTTGCCGTGGCCATCGCCAAGTCTGGCCTGGCGCATGCCCTGGCCGACCGTGCCCTGGGCATGATCGAGCGCCAGGGCCATGCCAATGGCGGCAAGGTGAAATGGCTGCTGATCGGCCTGATGCTGGTGGTGGCGGTGTCGTCGCAGAACATCCTGCCCATCCACATCGCCTTCATCCCGCTACTGGTGCCGCCGCTGCTGTATGTGCTGACTCGCCTGCGCATCGACCGTCGGTTGATCGCCTGCGTCATCACCTTCGGCCTGATCACCCCGTACATGTTCCTGCCGGTGGGTTTTGGCAACATCTTCCTCAATGAGATCCTGCTGGCCAACGTCGCCCGCGCAGGTGTCGATGTGAGCGGCGTCAATGTCACCCATGCCATGGCCATCCCGGCCGCCGGCATGCTCGCCGGGCTGTTGCTGGCAGTGTTCGTCAGCTACCGCAAGAAGCGTGACTACGACCTGGCGCGCATCGAGCAGGTAGAGCAGGTGAGCGTGCAGTACAACCCGCTGACGCTGCTGGTGGCCGGGCTGGCCATTGCTGCGGCGTTTGTTGTCCAGTTGTGGCTGGACTCGATGATCATCGGTGCCATGGTCGGCTTCCTGATCTTCTCGCTGTCGGGCATCGTGCGCTGGAAGGACACTGACGACCTGTTCACCGAAGGCATGAAGATGATGGCCATGATCGGCTTCATCATGATTGCCGCCTCGGGCTTTGCCGACGTGATGAAAGCCACCGGCGAGGTGAAGAGCCTGGTGGAAGCGTCGGCGCAGTGGATCAACCACAGCAAGGCTGTCGGTGCGGTGCTGATGTTGCTGGTGGGCTTGCTGGTGACCATGGGCATCGGCTCGTCCTTCTCCACGGTACCGATCCTGGCGGCGATCTTCGTGCCGCTGTGCGTGCAACTGGGCTTCGACCCGCTGGCCACGGTGTGCATCGTGGGTACCGCCGGCGCCCTGGGCGACGCGGGTTCGCCGGCCTCGGACTCGACCCTGGGGCCGACCTCGGGGCTCAACGTGGATGGCCAGCATCACCACATCTGGGACACCGTGGTACCCACTTTCATCCACTACAACCTGCCGCTGCTGGCGTTCGGCTGGCTGGCGGCGATGACCCTGTAGGGCAGGCGTCAGCCCTTGCCGGGTGGCGGCGAGATGCGGTTGAGCACAGTGCTGCCATCCTTGCTGCGGGTCAGGTAGACCGGCAGCACCTTGGGCAGGTTGTTGACCAGGCGCCCCACCTCACGGGTGTTGTAGATGCCGCTGATACGAATGCGGCCGGTGCTGGCGTCGGCCAGCAGCAACGGCGCGTCGAGGTAGCGGTTGATCATCGGCAGCGCCTGCTCCAGGCTCAGGTTGTCGAGCACCAGCTTGCCGTCACGCCAGGCCAGGCTGTTGCCGTAATCGTCGCTCTGTGCCAGCTGCGGCTCGAAGTCGCCCTGGCGATAGCTGGCCTGCATCCCCGGGCCGAGGCGGTAGCCGCCGTCGCTGCCGTCGCTGGAGACCAGTACCGAGCCCTCCACCAACGTCACCTTGACCCGGTCCTGGTACTTCCACACGTTGAACTGGGTGCCGGTGACACGTGTCTGGCCACGGCCGGCATGCACGATGAAGGGGTGGTTGCTGTCGTGGCGCACCTTGAAGAACGCCTCGCCACGCTTGAGCGTGACCTGGCGCTGGTCCTTGTAGTTCAGGTAGGTGAGCTCGGTGTTGAGGTTGAGCTGCACCGTGCTGCCGTCGTTCAGTTCCACGGTCTGCATGCGCTCGCCGGCGGCGAAGTGCTGGTAGTGGTTGGGCAGCCAGCCTTGTTCCCAGCCCAGCCAGCCGGCCAGCGGCAGCACTGCCAGGGCGATGGCGGCAGCAGAGGCGAATGGCCGCCAGCCACGCGGGCGCGCCGGGTGCTGAACGGGCGCGTTGAAATCGATGACGGTGGCGGTGCGTGGCAGCAGGTCGGCGGTGTGCCAGATCTCCAGCATTGCCTGGTATTCCTCGGCATGCTGCGGGTCGGCCGCCAGCCAGCGGCTGAACGCCTCGCGCTCGGCCAGCGTGCAATCCTCGGCATGCAGGCGCATGCACCAGTGCGCGGCGGCGTCGGTGATGGCATCGTCTGGGCTGGGGTTGCGGCGGTCGTGGTTCATTGCGGCTCCGGGTTTTGCGCATTCTACCCTTGGCGCAGGGCTCCGGAGAACCGCGGTAATGGCGAGTGATTCTCTGTTGTGCCGGTTTTTCGTCGGATTGGCAACGGTTTTCCAGCGTTTGAGAACCCTTCGCGGCAGGAACCCGTTCCACCTGGTCGCCACCGCCGGCAAGCCGGGCTCCTACAGGGCCTGCCTGTGGGAGCCGGCTTGCCGACGCTGAGGGCGGGCGGGGCGATCAGAATTGTCCGGCGGTCATCCCATAAAGGCTGGCGCTCCCTGCACGAATACTCGCGTCCAGGCCCAAGCCACGCGGCAGGACGCGCTGGAAGTAGAACTCCGCACAGGCCAGCTTGGCCGCATGAAACGCATCGTCCTCGTCACGCTTGGCCAACGCCACCGCGGCCATCCGCGCCCACATGTAGGCATACGCGGTCAGCCCGAACAGCTGCAGGTATTCCACCGCCACGGCACTGACCAGGTTGGGCTCCTCGCCAGCGCGCGAGCGCAGCCAGGCGCTGGTTGCTTCCAGGCGTGCCAGGCTCGCTTGCAGGGCTTCGCGGTGCAGCGGCGCGTCGAGGCTGAAGGCACGTACCTCGGCAGCAAAGCTGGCCAGTGCCTGGCCGCCGTCGGCCAGCACCTTGCGCCCGAGCAGGTCGAGGGCCTGGATGCCGTTGGTACCTTCATAGATCTGGGCGATGCGCACGTCGCGCACGCGCTGCTCCTGGCCCCATTCACGGATGTAGCCATGGCCACCATACACCTGTTGGCCGAGCACACAGCTTTCCAGGCCGTTGTCGGTGAAGAATGCCTTGGCCACCGGCGTCAGCAGTGCCACCAGGCGCTGGGCGTGCTCGCGTTCGCCGGCGTCGTCGGCGTAGCGCGCCAGGTCCAGCTGTTGGCCAACGTAGGCGGCGAACGCCCGGCCACCCTCGGTGAGGGTGCGCATGGTCAGCAGCATGCGCCGCACATCAGCATGCTGGATGATCGGGTCGGCCACCTTGTCCTTGGCTTGCGGGCCGCTGGCTGCGCGGCTTTGCAGGCGTTCATTGGCATAGCGGGCGGCGCTCTGGTAGGACGCTTCGGCACAGCCGATGCCCTGCAGGCCGATGGATAGGCGCTCGTAGTTCATCATGGTGAACATCGCGGCCAGGCCCTTGTTCGGCTCACCCACCAGATAGCCGACCGCACCGTCGAAGTTCATCACGCAGGTGGCCGAGGCCTTGATGCCCATCTTGTGTTCGATCGACCCGCAATGCGCGGGGTTGCGCCTACCCAGGCTGCCATCGGCCTCGACCAGGTACTTGGGCACCAGGAACAGCGAGATGCCTTTGGCACCGGCCGGCGCATCAGGCAGCTTGGCCAGTACCAGGTGGATGATGTTCTCGGTCAGGTCCTGCTCGCCGCCGGTGATGAAGATCTTGCTGCCACTGATGCGATAGCTGCCGTCGGCCTGGGGCTCGGCGCGGCTGCGGATCAGCCCCAGGTCGGTGCCGGCATGAGGCTCGGTGAGGCACATGGTGCCGGCCCAGCGGCCTGCGTAGAGGGGTGGCAGGTAGGTGGCCTTGAGTGCTTCGCTGGCGTGGGCATCGATCGCCAGGCAACTGCCGGCGCTCAACGCCGAATACAGGCTGAAACTGCAGTCGGCGGCATAGAGCATTTCCTCGAACAGCACGCCGAGCATTTTCGGCATGCCCATGCCGCCATGCTCGGGGTTGCCACCCAGGCCGACCCAGCCACCTTCGCGGTAGGTGTGCCAGGCCTCGCGGAAGCCATCGGGGGTGGTGACGGTGCCGGCCGCGAAATGCACGCCCTGCTCGTCGCCGTTGCGGCTGAGCGGGGCGATCAGCTGGCCGGTGACCTTGGCTGCTTCCTCGAGGATGGCATCGGCGGTTTCGGCGTCGATGCGCTCGGCCAGGGCGGGCAGGCGGGCCCACAAGGCGGGGGCGTTGAACACATCATGCAGGACGAAGCGCATGTCGCGCAGGGGGGCGGTGTAGGTGGTCATCGTGTGCTCTTGGAAGATTGAGGTTGTCTGTGCGGGCCCAACCACCGGCCAGCTGCCACAGGCATTGCACAAGGCTCGAGGCTTGTATCAACCCTGTGGCAACTGGCTTGCCGGCGATGAGGCAGCTGCGGCTTCAGAGGGCCTTGGCCCGGTCGCGCAGCACGTACTTCTGGATCTTGCCGGTGGAGGTCTTCGGCAATTCGCCGAACACCACGGTCTTCGGCACCTTGAACCCGGCCAGGTGCTCGCGGCACCAGCCGGTGATGTCGGCCTCGCGGGTATCTTCGCGGCCCGGCTTGAGGGCAACGAAGGCGCACGGGGTTTCCCCCCATTTTTCATCCGGGCGCGCCACTACTGCGGCTTCCAGCACGGCCGGGTGCTTGTACAGGGCGTCTTCCACCTCGATGGTAGAGATGTTTTCGCCGCCGGAAATGATGATGTCCTTGAGCCGGTCCTTGATCTCGACATAGCCGTCGGCATGCCACACGGCCAGGTCACCGGTGTGGAACCAGCCGCCACGGAAGGCTTCGGCGGTCGCTTCGGGGTTCTTCAGGTAACCCTTCATCACGGTGTTGCCACGCATGAAGATCTCGCCCAGGGTGTTGCCGTCGCGCGGTACCGGCTCGAGGGTCTGCGGGTCGGCGACCATCAAGCCGTCGAGGGTCGGGTAGCGCACGCCCTGGCGCGACTTGATCCGCGCGCGTTCTTCCAGCGCCAGTTGGTCCCATTCGTCATGCCAGGCACACACGGTCACCGGGCCGTAGACTTCGGTCAGGCCGTAGGTGTGGGTCACCTGGATGCCCATTTCCTCCACGGCGCCGATCACCTTGGCGGGTGGTGCGGCGCCGGCGACCATGGCCTGCACCGGGTGGTCGATGGCCGCCTTGGCCGCCTCGGGCATGTTGACCAGGGCGTTGAGCACGATCGGCGCGCCACACAAGTGGCTGACCTGGTGTTCGCGGATCAGGTTGAGGATCTTCTGCGGGTCGACCCGGCGCAGGAAAACGTGGGTACCGGCCAGCGCGGTGATGGTCCACGGGTAGCACCAGCCGTTGCAGTGGAACATCGGCAGGGTCCACAGGTACACCGGGCGGTGGCCCATGGCCCAGGTCATCTGGTTGCCCAGGGCATTCAGGTAGGCGCCACGGTGGTGATAGACCACGCCCTTGGGGTTGCCGGTGGTGCCGGAGGTGTAGTTGAGCGAGATCGCCTGCCACTCGTCATCGGGCCATTCCCAGGCAAATTCCGGGTCGCCTTCGGCGAGGAAGGCCTCGTAGTCGAGCTCGCTGAGCGCGCGGCCTTCGCCATACTCGGGGTCATCCACATCCACCACCAGGGGCGGGTGTTCGAGCAGGGCCAGGGCAGCCTCGATGACCGTGTGGAACTCGCGGTCGGTAATCAGCACCTTGGCCTCGCCATGCTGCAGCATGAAGGCGATGGCCTCGGCATCCAGGCGCACATTCAGCGTGTTGAGCACAGCGCCGGTCATGGGCACACCGAAGTGGGCCTCGAGCATGGCCGGAATGTTCGGCAACATCACCGCCACGGTATCGCCGCGGCCGATACCCCGGCCGGCCAGGGCGCTGGCCAGGCGTCGGCAGCGCTGGTAGGTTTCCTGCCAGTTGCGGCGGATGGCACCGTGGACCACCGCAGGATAATTGCCGTAAACGGCAGCGGTGCGTTCGATGAAACTCAGCGGGGTGAGGGCGACATGGTTGACGGCAGCGGGCATCAGGCCCTGGGCATAGATCGACATGCGGTAATCCTGTAGGGGAGGCAGGCGCAGCCAGTGCGCTTGGCCCCCGGTGGCTGATTGTTAGCTCTGATCAGGGTGCAGGGTGACGGACGGTGGGCCGTTACCCTTGTCGCTGTTTTACGCGAGTCGCTATGGTATTAGGAATATCGACTATAGCAATATAGTAAAACTACTATAACAACGAGCCGCTCATTTTGGACAAGACCGCCTACCCCTTGCTTGCCAAGGACCCTCAGCCCAGCCTGATGCTCTGCGCCGATGCCACGCCGCTGGCGCTCAACCCGGCGTTACAGGCGTGGCTTGATGAGGGTCCCGCACTGGCCAGCTGGCTGCCAGCCAACTGTGCCTCCCTGGTGCGCGCCTGCCTGCGCCAGCACCGGGCGATTGCCGACGTCGAGGTACAGGTTGGCGAGCGCATCGTGCTGTGGAACTTCATCCCCGACGATCAGGGCCAGCAAGTGCTGGCGCGTTGCCGCGACGCCAGTGACGAGCGCCACGGTGCGCGCGAGGCCAGCCGCGCCCGGCGCCTGTACCGGTTGATCATCGAGAACACCACCGACCTGATCTCCAGGCACAGCCCTGATGGCCGTTTTCTCGATGCCTCGCCGGCGGCCTTCCGCCTGCTCGGGCTGTGGCCCGAGCAATTGCGTGGCAGGCCGGTGCATACCCTGCTGCACCCGCGCGAACGTCGCCAGGTGCTGCGCCAGGCCGCCGCTGCCCTCGACCAGGACGGCTACCACACCATGACCTGCCGGGTGCGCCAGGCCGCAGGCGGTTACCGCTGGTTCGAGATCGCCAGCCGGGCCATCCGCGAAACCTATACCGGCGCAGTGGTCGAGGTGGTCAGCGTGTCCCGCGACATTACCTTGCGTATCGAGGCCCAGGAGAGCCTGGCGCACAGTGCCCGCTTGGCCACCCTGGGCGAGCTGGCGTCGGGTATAGCCCACGAGATCAACCAGCCATTGGCCGCGGTGGTCAACTATGCCAATGCCAGCCAGCGTTACCTGCAGGCTGTGGCACACGACCCGCAGGCGCGCGAGCGGGTTGGGCAGGGCCTGCAGCGCATCAGCGAGCAGGCCACCCATGCTGCCGAGGTGATCCGCCGCCTGCGCGCCTTCCTGCGCAAAGGGCCGCGCCGCCTGCAGGCACTGGACGTGGCCGAGGTGGCCGGTGAAGCCATGCGCCTGTGTGCCTGGGAAGCTGCGCGCGACCAGGTGCTGGTCGAATTGCGCATGAGCGCGCAACTGCCCTCGGTGTACGCCGACCGGGTACTGCTGGAGCAAGTGCTGCTGAACCTGCTGCGCAATGCCATTGATGCCAACCGCGAGCAGCACGGCGAGCGGCCGTCGCGTATCCTGCTGAGCGCTGCGCGCGATGGCGACGGCGTGCTGGTAGAAGTGGCCGACCAGGGGCCGGGCGTGGCCCCCGAGCGGCTGGATGAAATCTTTACCCCTTTCACCACCAGCAAGGCCGACGGCCTGGGCCTGGGTTTGAGCATGAGCCGCAGCCTGATCGAAGGCTTTGGCGGCAGCCTGTGGGCGCGGGCCGGTGACAAGGGTGGTCTGGTGTTGTGCTGCCGCCTGGCGGTCAGCAGGGGATGAGGGGAGGCGTGGTGCAAGCGAAAGTGTATGTGGTCGATGACGACCAGGGCATGCGGGATTCGACGGTGTGGTTGCTGCAGTCGGTAGGTTTGCAGGCACTGCCGTTTGCCAGCGGGCAAGCGTTTCTTGATGCCTGCGTTGATGACGGGCCGGCCTGTGTGCTGCTGGATGTGCGCATGCCGGGGTTGGGTGGGTTGGCGGTGCAGCAGGCGATCCGCGAGCGCGGCCTGGCGCTGCCGGTGATCTTCGTCAGTGGCCATGCCGATGTGCCGATCGTGGTGCGGGCGTTCAAGGCTGGCGCCTGCGATTTCATCGAAAAGCCGTATAACGATCAGTTGCTGCTCGACAGCGTACAGGCTGCGCTGGACCAGGCCGGGCGGGCGCGTCAGGACGATCAGGCGCTGGCTCAGGTGCAGGCGCGCGTCGATGCCCTGACGCCGCGCGAGCGCGACGTGTTCGTGCCGTTGGCGCAGGGTTTGAGCAACCGTGAGATTGCCGAACGGCTGGGGGTCAGCGTGAAAACCGTGGACTTGTACCGCGGCCGGGTGATGAAGCGCTTGCAGGCGCAAAGCCTGGCCGAGCTGGTCGGTATTGCCATTGCCTGCGGGGCGGTGCAGGCATTGGGCCTGCGAGCCTTGTAGGAGCGGCCTTGCGTCGCGATGGGCCGCGCAGCGGCCCTGGATCTGTGTTGCGGCACAAACTGTTGGGGGCCACTTTGTGCCCCATCGCCACGCAAGGCCGCTCCTGCACAGGCCGCGAATCGGGCGAAATCATGAAATATTTCATAGCTTGCTAATCAAAGCTTTGACATTCACTGCCTAAGCAGTAATATTTTTACACACTTACCCGAGCAGTCGCTGATGGCCCATTTCACCCCAGACAACTTCCAGACCTGCGCCATCGGCATGCTGCTTGGCCGTGCGGCAATCCTCAAGGACCGCATCCTCGACTGGCACCTCGAATCCGAAGGCGTCACCGCCGCACAGTTCAAGGTGCTGATCATCGTCACTCAGTACCAGGTGGATACCCCGGCCGAATTGTGCCGCTACCTGGGCCTGGACAGCGGTTCGATGACGCGCATGCTCGACCGCCTCGAGCAGAAGGAGCTGATCGTGCGCACCCGTTGCGCCGACGACCGTCGCCAGGTGCGCCTGGCCTTGACTGCCGACGGCCAGCGCCTGGCCGACCGGCTGCCGGAAATCGGCGCCGCCGCCATGAACGAGTTGTGCGGCGCGCTCGACGGCGAAGAGCTCAAAGCCCTGGAAGGCCTGTTGGCCAAGGTGTTGCTCGCTGCCGGCGACCCGTTGACGATCCGCCGCTTCGGTGATCGTTGAACCCTGTCACGAATTATCCAAGGTACTGTCATGGCCACTTCCGCAGACACCCCGTCTCCCTCCGCAACGCCCGAGCCCTCGCGCAAGCGCAAGGCCTGGCTGCTTGGCCTGTTGTTGCTGGTGATCCTGGCTGCCGCAGGCGCCTGGGCCTGGTACAGCCTGGTCGGGCGTTGGCACGAAAGCACCGACGATGCCTACGTCAACGGCAACGTGGTGGAAATCACCCCTTTGGTCAGCGGCACGGTCACCAGTATCGGCGCCGATGACGGCGACCTGGTGCATGCTGGCCAGGTGCTGCTGCAGTTCGATCCGGCCGACAGCGAAGTGGCCTTGCAGTCCGCCGAAGCCAGGCTGGCGCGCAGCGTGCGCCAGGTGCGCGGCCTGTACAGCAACGTCGACTCGCTCAAGGCCCAGCTGGAAACCCGCCTGGCCGAACTGCGCAAGGCCCAGCAGGACTTCAACCGGCGCAAGGTGCTGGCCGACAGCGGCGCCATTGCCGCAGAAGAGCTGTCCCACGCCCGCGACGACTTGAGCGTGGCCCAGGCCGCCGTCAACAGCGCGCGCCAGCAGCTCAGCACCAGCAGCGCGCTGGTCGATGACACCGTGGTGTCCTCGCACCCCGAGGTGATGGCTGCCGCCGCCGACTTGCGTCAGGCGTACCTCGACCATGCCCGTACAACCCTGGTGGCACCGGTGACCGGCTACGTTGCCAAGCGTACCGTGCAGCTGGGCCAGCGCCTGCAGCCCGGTACCGCGACCATGGCGGTGATCCCACTGGACCAGGTGTGGATCGATGCCAACTTCAAGGAAACCCAACTGCGCGACATGCGCATTGGCCAGCCGGTGCAGATCAGCGCCGACCTGTATGGCAGCGAGGTCAAGTACAGCGGCACGGTCGACAGCCTTGGCGCCGGCACCGGCAGCGCCTTTGCCTTGTTGCCGGCGCAGAACGCCACCGGTAACTGGATCAAGATCGTTCAGCGGGTGCCGGTACGCATTCATCTCAGCCCCGACCAGCTCAAGCAACACCCGCTGCGTATCGGCCTGTCCACCGTGGTCGAGGTCGATCTGCACGACCAGAGCGGCCCGGCACTGGCCCAGCAGCCACCCCAGCAGGCCAGCTATACCACCCAGGTCTATGACCGTCAGCTGGTCGAAGCCGACAACCTGATCGCCCGGCTGATCCACGAGAACAGCGCAACCGGCAAGACGGCGCAGCGATGAGCAATACTGCTGCGGCCCAGTTCACCCCGCCAAGCCTGCTGCTGACCACCATCGGCTTGTCGCTGGCGACGTTCATGCAGGTGCTCGACACCACCATTGCCAACGTGGCCCTGCCGACCATTTCCGGCAACCTGGGGGTCAGCTACGAGCAGGGTACCTGGGTCATTACCTCGTTCGCGGTGAGCAACGCCATTGCCTTGCCGCTCACTGGCTGGCTCAGCCGGCGGTTTGGCGAAGTGAAGCTGTTCATCTGGGCCACACTGCTGTTCGTGCTGGCCTCGTTCCTGTGCGGGATTGCCCAGTCGATGCCGGAGCTGGTTGGCTTTCGCGTGCTGCAGGGGGTGGTGGCCGGGCCCTTGTACCCGATGACCCAGACATTGCTGATTGCGGTGTACCCACCGGCCAAGCGCGGGATGGCCCTGGCGTTGCTGGCGATGGTGACCGTGGTGGCGCCGATTGCCGGGCCGATCCTCGGCGGCTGGATCACCGACAGCTACAGCTGGCCGTGGATTTTCTTCATCAACGTACCCATCGGCCTGTTCGCCGCCGCCGTGGTGCGCCAGCAGATGCGCAGCCGGCCGGTGGTCACCAGCCGCCAGCCGATGGACTACATCGGCCTGCTGACGCTGATCATTGGCGTCGGTGCCTTGCAGGTGGTGCTCGACAAAGGCAACGACCTGGACTGGTTCGAATCGTCGTTCATCGTCACCGGCAGCCTGATTTCGCTGGTGTTCCTGACGGTGTTCGTGATCTGGGAGCTGACCGACCGTCACCCGGTGGTGAACCTGCGCCTGTTTGTGCACCGCAACTTCCGGGTTGGCACCCTCGTGCTGGTCGGCGGTTATGCGGGGTTCTTCGGCATCAACCTGATCCTGCCGCAGTGGTTGCAGACGCAGATGGGCTATACCGCCACCTGGGCGGGCCTGGCGGTGGCGCCGATCGGCCTGCTGCCGGTGATCATGTCGCCGTTCGTGGGCAAGTACGCACACCGTTTCGACCTGCGTGTGCTGGCGGGCCTGGCATTTCTGGCGATCGGCGCCAGCTGCTACATGCGTGCCGGCTTCACCAATGAGGTGGACTTCCAGCACGTGGCGTTGGTGCAGCTGTTCATGGGCATTGGCGTGGCATTGTTCTTCATGCCGACCTTGAGCATCCTGCTATCCGACCTGCCGCCGCAGCAGATTGCCGATGGCTCCGGGCTGGCAACCTTCCTGCGTACCTTGGGCGGGAGTTTTGCGGCGTCGTTGACCACCTGGATCTGGATTCGTCGGGCGGACCAGCACCATGCCTACCTGAGTGAACACATCAGCCAGTTCGACCCGGCGACGCGGCATACCCTCGAGCAGTTGGGCGGGGCCAGCCCGCAAAGCTATGCGCAGCTGGAGCAGATGCTGAACGGCCAGGCCTACATGATGTCGACGGTGGATTACTTCACCCTGATGACTTGGGTATTTGCCGGGTTGATCCTGCTGGTGTGGTTTGCCAAGCCGCCCTTTACCGCCAAGGCGGGGCCGGCTTCCGCGGGGCATTGAAGCGTCCGGGTGCCTGGCTTGGGGTGTTGGGTGGGGCGCAATCGAGCGCCAGCCAACCGCTCGAGACAGGCACCTGCCAGGCCCCGCGTTCTATTCCCATACCGTCCCTTTTCCCCTATTGTCGATCGTCCCTTCCCAACGATCGGCATATCCATGCAGAACGTCATCGTCATTACCGGTGCCAGCCGTGGCATCGGCGCCGCCACAGCGCTGCTGGCCGCCCGCCAGGGCTACCGCATCTGCATCAATTACCACGCTGACGATCAGGCTGCGGCTGACATCCTCGGCCAGGTCCGCGCCCTGGGCGCCGAGGCCATTGCCGTGCGGGCCGACGCCAGCGTCGAAGACGAGGTCATACAGCTGTTCCTGCGTGTCGACCAGGAACTCGGCCCGGTCACCGCGCTGGTCAACAATGCTGGCACCATCGGCCAGCAGAGCCGGGTCGAGGACATGTCCGAATTCCGCCTGCTCAAGGTCATGAAAACCAACATCGTCGGCCCCATGCTCTGCGCCAAGCACGCCTTGCTGCGCATGGCGCGCCGACACGGCGGCCAGGGTGGGGCCATCGTCAACGTGTCATCGGTGGCTGCACGCCTGGGCTCACCCAGTGAATACGTGGACTACGCCGCCTCCAAGGGCGCGCTCGATACCTTTACCATCGGCCTGGCCAAGGAAGTGGCAGGCGAGGGCGTGCGGGTCAATGGCGTTCGGCCAGGCTATATCCATACCGGGTTCCACGCGCTTTCCGGCGACCCCGAGCGGGTCAGCAAACTTGAGCCCGGCTTGCCCATGGGCCGCGGCGGGCGCCCCGAGGAAGTCGCCGAGGCCATCCTCTGGTTGCTCTCGGACAAGGCGTCGTACGCTACCGGTAGTTTCGTCGACCTGGGCGGCGGGCGCTGAGCCGCCGTCAACCGTCCAGCAGTGTGCGTATCCGTTCGGCCAGTACCTGCAGCTCGAACGGCTTGGTCAGCACCAGCGTGCCTTGTAGCAGCTGGCCGTCTCTGAGCGCCGCGCTTTCATCGTAGCCGGTGATGAACAGTACCTTGAGGTCGGGGTAGCGCTCGCGGCAACGTTCCGCCACCTGGCGACCATTCAGCCCTCCCGGCAGGCCGATATCGCTCAGCAACAGGTCTGGCCGCGCGCCGGTTTGCAGGTGGGCGAGGGCGGCCGGGCCGTTCTCGAAAGCATCGACCTGGTAGCCCAGCTCTTGCAGCACTTCGCAGACCACCACGCGCAAGGCGATCTGGTCTTCGATCAGCAGGATGCGTTGCGCCGCCGTGCTGGGTTTTTCCGGCGCCGTGCGCTGCGGCGTGGGCGCCGGTACTTCAGCTGGCTCATGGTGGCGGGGCAACAGCAGCTCGATGCGGGTCCCTTCGCCAAGCGTCGACAACAGCCGCAATTGCCCGCCCGACTGGCGCACGAAACCGTAGGTCATCGACAAGCCCAGGCCAGTGCCCTGGCCCATCGGCTTGGTGGTGAAGAACGGGTCCACTGCACGCTGGGCCACCTCTGCCGACATGCCCTTGCCGTTGTCGCTGATGCTCAGCCGCACGTATTCACCGGCCGGCAGTTCCAGGGCGCGGGCGTGCTCGTCGTCCAGCAGCAGGTTGTCGCCATGGATATCGATCACGCCACCGTCAGGCATGGCATCGCGGGCATTGATGCAGACGTTGAGCAGGGCGCTTTCCAGTTGCGGCGGGTCGATGAACGTCGGCCACAGCTGGCAGGGGAAGCAGCTGGTCAGGTTGATGGACGGGCCGATGGTGCGGCGCAGCAGGTCTTCCAGGCCAGCCACCAGCGTGGCCACCTGGGTGGAGCGGGGTTGCAGGGTTTGCTGGCGGGAAAACGCCAGCAGCCGGTGCACCAGCGCAGAAGCCCGTTGCGCCGAGCCACTGGACAATGCCAGCAACGGCTCCAGGCTGTCGAACCGCGCCTGCTCCAGGTGCTGGCGCATCAGTTCCTGGGCACCCAGGATGCCGCCCAGCAGGTTGTTGAAGTCGTGGGCGATGCCACCGCTGAGCTGGCCTACTGCTTCCATTTTCTGCGCCTGGCGCAGGGCCTCCTCGGCCTTGGCCAGCCGCGCTTGCTCCTGCACCCGCTGGCTGATGTCATAGGCGAACAGATAGGCGCCCTGGATCTCGCCTTCATGGTCGCGCAGGGCGTTGAAGCGCAGCTCGTAATGGCGCTGCGCGGGGGCCTGGCCAAAAGCGCCGGTCTCGATGAACTGCTCGCCCTGCAGTGCGCGTTGCCACAGGGGCAGGATCGGCGTCTGCTCGGGCTGGCCGTCATCGATCAGCCCGGGCATGTAGTCGCCGATCTCCGGCGTTTGCCCGTACAGCAACTGGAAATCGTGCCTGGCCTGCCGATTGACCGCCAGCCAGCGCATGTCCTTGTCGATCACATGCACGTTGACCACGCTGTGATCGACCAGCTCGGCAAACAGCCTGCGCTCTGCCAGCGCAGTGCTTACCCGCTGCTCGAGCTCTTCGTTCAGGCGCTGCACGGCTTGCTCTGCCCGGCGCCGTTCGGTGACGTCCTTGAACAGCACGGCCACCTGGCGTTTCTCGGCGGGCTCCACGCGGAACGTGGTGATGGACAACACCCGCCCGGTAGCCACCAGTTCCTGCTCGAAATGCAAGGGTTCGCCGGTGCGCAGCACGGCGCCATAGCGCGCTGCCCAGTCATCGGCCTCATCAGGCACCATTTCGCGCAGCTTCTGCCCGACCACATTGGCAATGCCAGCATGCTTGGTATAGGCCGCGTTGGCCAGCACATGCACGTAGTCACTGAGCGGGCCGTGCGGGCCGTCGAAGAACTCGATGATGCAGAAGCCTTCGTCCATGGTGTCGAACAACCAGCGGTAGAAGTCCTGGCCGTGGTCCTGCAGGCTCGAAAGCCGTGCTTCCAACAACGCGTTCTGCCGTTGCAGGTCTTCGACTTGTTGACGCAGGGTGAGCAGGTCGCGATGAGGCATGTCGCTATCCGACAAAAGGTAACGCCCTGACTTTAGCGTGTTAACCTGCCGCCGAATAGCGTTCAGCGCGGCTGCGCGTGGGTGCCCAGAAGCTGGCCAAGCCGTTCGCCAAGGGTCTGCAGCGTGAACGGCTTGGCCAACAGGGCGGTGCGCTGGCCAAGCCCGGCCTCGGGTAGCGCATCGGTCATTTCGTAACCGGTAATCAGCAATACCGGGGCGTCTTTCACAAGTTTCTGATAAATCTCTGCCAGCTGGTAGCCGTCGGTTCCTCCGGGCAGGCCGATATCCGCGACCAGCAAGTCCGGCGGTGGGGGCTGGCGCAGCGCCTCGACGGCCTGGCGGCCATCTTCCAGGGCCTGCACCTCATGGCCCAGCTCGGTCAGCACTTCTACCAGCACCAGGCGCAGCGCCGGCTGGTCCTCTACCCGCATGATGCGCTGCCCGCGTGGACCTGCGGGTTCGCCATGGGCTGCGCCAGCCAGCGGGCTATCAGCAACACCCGGGTGTTGGTGCCGGGGAAAGTACAGATGAACGCAGGTGCCCCGCCCGGCGATGCTGTCGATCAGCAACTGCCCACCGGACTGGCGAGCAAAGCCATAGGCCATCGACAAGCCCAGGCCGGTGCCCTGGCCCAGTGGCTTGGTGGTGAAGAACGGTTCGACGGCGCGCTGCAGTACCGAACTGGGCATGCCCAGGCCGTTGTCCTCGACAGCAATGTGCAGGTAGTGGCCTGGTGGCAGGTCCAGGCGCTTGGCCTCGGCCGCTGCGAGATTGACGCTTGCACAGCTGATGCGCAGGTTACCGCCGCTTGGCATGGCGTCACGGGCGTTGATACACAGGTTGAGCAAGACGCTTTCCAGCTGCTGCGGGTCGATACGGATCGGCCATTGTCCGGCCAGCGTTTGGTCCTGGAACGCGATGTGCGGGCCGGTCGAGCTGCGGATCAGGTCGTGCATGTCGGCAACCAGCTGGTGCACATCGACGGCTTGCGGCACGAGGGCCTGCTGGCGTGAAAAAGCCAGCAGGTGCTGCACCAGGGCGGTGGCGCGCAAGACGTTGTTGCGGCTGAGTTCGAGCATGCGCGCGGTGTCAGCGAGGCGCTGCTGGCCCAGGCGTTGCCCGGCGAGTTCCAGCGAGCCCAGCAAGCTGCCCAGCAGATTGTTGAAGTCGTGTGCGATGCCCCCGGTCAACTGGCCGACGGCTTCCATTTTCTGCGCCTGGCGCAGTGCTTCCTCAGCCTGGCGCAGGCGCTGCTGATTGGCCATGCGCTCGGTGATGTCATAAGCGAACATGTAGCCACCCTGGATCCGCTGCTCAGCGTCGCGCCACG
Organism: Pseudomonas anuradhapurensis; assembly: GCF_014269225.2. NCBI lineage: Bacteria > Pseudomonadati > Pseudomonadota > Gammaproteobacteria > Pseudomonadales > Pseudomonadaceae > Pseudomonas > Pseudomonas anuradhapurensis. Next base: position 2,860,910 of record NZ_CP077097.1, on the reverse strand, counting down.
GGTGGTAGCGGATTTCGTAATGGCGCGGGGCGTCAGGCGGCCCGAGGGTAATGGTATCGATGAACGCTTCACCGGCCAGCACGCGTGGCCACACCGGTGCCAGGCGGCCCATGAGGTCGGGTTGGTTAAGCAGAAACTGCGGCACGTAGTCGCCAATCTGCGGCACAAAGCCACGATAACGCTCGAAGGTTTCCCGGGCCGTCCGGTTGATCGCCACCAGGCGCAACTTGCGGTCGGCGGCGAACACGTTGGCTCGGCTGTTATCGAGCAGTTCGCCCAGCAAGCGGTTGTGGGCCAGGGCGCCGTCGTCGCGCTCGGCCAGGCGTGCTTCCAGCTCGGCGACACGCGCCTGCAGTTGCGCCAACGACGTGAGCGAATCTGGTTGCATGACGAAGTCCCGGTGTACGGATCGGGCAACTATGGTCGCCTGCCGGGCCATCAACCATCAGAACGAGCGAATGATCCGCCCCAGGGTCTCCATGGCCCGCTCGGCGTCGTCATGCCAGGGGCTGCCGTAGTTCAGGCGGATGCAGTTGCCGAAACGCCGGGTGGGCGAGAAGATCGGCCCTGGAGCGATGCTGATGCCTTGGGCCAGGGCCATGTGAAACAGCTTCAGCGCATCCATCCGTTCGGGCAGCTCCAGCCACAGGAAGTAACCGCCGGAGGGCTGGCTGACCCGCGTCTGCGCCGGGAAATGCCGCGCGATGGCCGCCAGCATGTTGGCCTGCTGGCCTTCCAGGGCGTAGCGCAGCTTGCGCAGGTGGCGGTCGTAGCCGCCGTGCTGCAGGTAGTCGGCAATGGCTGCCTGGGCCGGCATCGATGCACACAGCGAGGTCATCAGTTTCAGGCGCTCGATTTTTTGCGCGAAGCGCCCGGCGGCGACCCAACCGATACGGTAGCCCGGTGCCAGGCTCTTGGCGAACGAACCACAATGCATCACCAGGCCCTGGGTATCGAAAGCCTTGGCCGGTTTGGGGGCCTGCTGGGCGTAGTACAGCTCGGCATACACATCGTCTTCGATCAAGGGCACCTGATGCCGGGTCAGCAGCGCCACCAGCGCCTGCTTTTTCGCTTCCGGCATGCTGGCGCCCACTGGGTTCTGGAAATTGGTCATGCACCATACGGCTTTGACCGGGTGTTTTTCCAGGGTTTGCGCAAGCACGCCAAGGTCGATGCCTTCGCGCGGATGCACGGGTATTTCTACCGCCTTGAGCTTGAGCCGCTCCAGCACCTGCAGGCAGGCGTAGAACGCCGGTGCCTCGATGGCCACCAGGTCGCCAGGCTGGGTGACCGCTTGCAGGCACAGGTTCAATGCTTCCAGCGCGCCGTTGGTGATCAGCAGTTCCTCCATCGGCAACATCAGCCCGCCGACCATGTAGCGCAAGGCAATCTGCCGGCGCAACTGCGGGTTGCCCGGCGACAGGTCGGTGACCACCATGCGCGGGTCCATGCTGCGGCCGGCGCTGGCCAGCGAACGCGACAGACGCTGCAGCGGGAACAGCTCTGGGCTGGGGAAGGCCGAACCGAACGGCACGGTGTTGGGGTCCTTGATCGAGTCGAGGATCGAGAACACCAGCGCGCTGACGTCGACGGTGGTGGACTCGCTGACCGGCTGCAAGCCCTGCGGCTCGCTGAACTGGCGTGGGGCGTAGGCGTTGACGAAGTAACCTGAACGCGGCCGCGCGCGGATCAGGCCGCGCCGCTCCAGCAGGTAGTAGGCCTGGAACACGGTGGACGGGCTGACCCCGTGGGTCTGGCTGGCATAGCGCACCGAGGGCACGCGCTGGCCGGGGCCCAGCACCCCGGAGCGAATCAGTTCGGCAATGTCATCGGCAAAGCGTTCGTAGCGTTTCATTCTGGCCTTCTGTCGAAGCCTGGCAGGCAAGGTGGGGTCAGTGTAAGGGATCAACGGTTCAGCGGTGCGACGAAGCGGCTGTGGGCCACACTGCGGATGGCCGGATCGTCGCGCTCGCTGATTTCGAAGCTCAGCGTCTGCGAGCTGCTGGCCGGGCGCTCGGTCAACAGCGCCACCGATACTGGCAGTTCGCTCATTTCGCCGGCCGCGAGGGTGAATGCGGTCTTGCCCTGCAAGCGCAAGCCATCGGCGTCCAGCAGGCGCAACGCGTAGTGCTGCGGGCGGGCGGTCTTGTTGATGACCTTGAGCAGATAGATGTTCTCGATCTGGCCGAGGGCATTCTCGCGGAACAGGCTGCGGTCCTTGATCACGTCCAGCGATACCATTGGCCGCAGGTGCAAGGCCAGCACCAGTGCCGCAATCATCACCCCCAGGGCGGCGGCATAGCCCAGCAGGCGCGGGCGCCACCAATGGGTGGTGCCACCTTGCAGGCTGTGTTCGGACTTGTAGCCGATCAGGCCACGGGCGTAGCCCATCTTGTCCATGACTGCGTCACAGGCGTCGATGCAGGCGGCACAACCGATGCAAGCCATCTGCAAACCGTCACGGATATCAATGCCGGTGGGGCATACCTGCACGCACAAGGTGCAATCGATGCAATCACCCAGGCCCTGCGCGCGGGCATCGCTGCCTTTCTTGCGCGCGCCACGGGCCTCGCCACGCCGCGGGTCATAGGCGACCGCCAGGGTGTCCTTGTCGAACATCACGCTCTGGAAGCGGGCATAGGGGCACATGTGCAGGCACACCGCTTCGCGCAGCAGGCCGGCGTTGAGGTAGGTGGCGGCGGTGAAGAACAGTACCCAGAACAGCGCCACACCGCCCAGTTGCAAGGTGAACAGCTCTGCGGCCAGTGGGCGGATCGGGGTGAAATAGCCGACGAAGGTCAGGCCGGTGAGCAGGCCGATGGCCAACCACAGGCTGTGCTTCAGCGCGCGGCGGCCCAGTTTGTTCAGGCTCCAGGGGGCGGCGGCCAGCTTGATGCGCTGGTTGCGGTCACCCTCGGTGACCTTTTCGCACCACATGAACAACCAGGTCCAGGTGCTTTGCGGGCAGCTGTAGCCGCACCACACGCGGCCAGCGTACACCGTGATGGCGAACAGGCCGAAGGCACAGATGATCAGCAGCGCCGACAACAGGATGAAGTCCTGCGGCCAGAAGGTGGCGGCAAAGATGTGGAACTTGCTGTTGCCCAGGTCCCAGAGCACGGCCTGGCGACCGTCCCAGTCCAGCCAGGCAGTGCCGAAGAACAGCAGGAACAGGGCGCCGGCGAAGCCGATGCGCAGGTTGCGGTACCGCCCGGAGAAGCTGCGGGTATGGATGCCGGTGTCGGTATGTCGTGGCTGGGCGCTGGCTGGGGCAGTGGCGATCTCTGTGCAAAGGATTCTATCGGTCATGGCTCGGTGCTCATCAGGCCTCGATCAGGCGTGAACACTATGGCCCTGAGCCTGTTATCAGCACAGGCTCAGATTTTACGATAAAAACCGGATCAGATTGCCCGGCTTGCCTCGCCAGGCCCTAGATTACCGAGCCTGGCGCGCTGGACTTCAGATGCCTGCGGCTATCCACCGCACCGGCTACGGTCAGCGCATCGGCCTCAGCCTCGGTGATCGGCACGCGCTGGCCGGCGAGCAGGGCTACCGACATGCGCAGCTGTTCATCGGTGATGATCTCGATGGCCGGGCCTTCGCCTTCGATGCGCAGATCCGCGCCGATGAGGGTGCAGCGGCGGGTGGTTGGGTCGATTTCAACGGGCATGGGGTGGTCCTCCATCAGCGGTTAAGGGGTGGACCACGGAATCGGGCCGGTTGCTGCATCGGCAGGTTCAGCGGCACTTTGCCCTGGCTATGCTGGTCAATCGTTGCAGATGCCAGGCCCGGCCTCTTCGCAGGTGAACCCGTGGGCCTGGTAACACCAAGTTCAGGCATGGGAACGACCGCGATGGACCTCATCTGGCAAGCAATCCAGGCCGAATTCGCCGATATCACCGACGCCCGGGAAGTCACGCAGATACTCGTGCGCCTGCTGATGGCCGCCTTGCTCGGTGCGGTGCTGGGCTTCGAGCGTGAACACAAGGGCAAGTCGGCTGGCGTGCGCACGCATATGCTGGTGTCGCTGGGAGCGGCACTGTTCGTGCTGGCGCCGAGCATGGCCGGTGCCGAGGAAGATGCCTTGAGCAGGGTGATCCAGGGTATCGTCGCCGGTATCGGCTTTCTCGGTGCAGGTACCATCTTGAAAGGTAACGGCCAGGACCCCAGCCATGTCAAAGGACTGACGACGGCCGCCGGGTTATGGATGACTGCCGCCATCGGCACGGCCGCCGGCATGGGCCGCGAAGCCACGGCGCTGATCAGCACGGTGCTGGCCCTGCTGGTGCTGGGCACGATGCCGTTGCTGGTAGAGAAGCTTGAAGGGCAGGATGAGAAAAAACAGGAAGAGGAAGAGGGCAGGAAGCACTGAGGGGAGCCGAAGCTCCCCTCAAAGCGTTGTTGCCTGCTCTATTTTTATTATTGGGACCGGCCTGTTGTTGTTTTTGTCAGCCTGTCCGGGTGTTGCGGGTGACCCCCATTCGGGGTCAAGAGCAAACGTATTTTTTTGAGCGCTGACCTGCTTTCATCATGGCTGATCCGAACCTGGCTGCCGCTACCTTGAGGTAGTTTTATTGTTCTGTGCCAGACCGCGGGGCGTACCCCTGAAAAGCGTGTCGACTCCAAAAAAATCTGCTTGCTACGCCTCTGCCGTGTTGTTCTTGTTATGTCAGAGCCGTTACCTGTTGTTTTTATTGGGTGTCACGTTTTTTTTGTTGTTGTGCCAGAGATTTAGCAGGGTGCGTGCCAACTTTTTAAATTCCTTTAAAAACAAGCACTTAGTGATTTTCATCGGAATCGCCTGGCCTGAGATTTTGCCGATTTGTTTCCCTGTTACCCGATTTTTTGCTGTGAAACGTGGCGGCGGTAACACTTCACCCACATCGATGTGACACCCGTATGACTATCGTGCGCTGCATGCGCGTGCGACCCGCGACCCGTTGTCGCGGCCCAGCACAGCGCTGATGCGCTGGCCGGCAGCGATCAGCCGCTGCAGGTCGATGCCGGTTTCGATGCCCAGCCCCTGTAGCAGGTACACCACATCTTCGCTGGCGACATTGCCAGTCGCGCCCTTGGCGTAAGGGCAACCGCCCAGCCCGGCGACCGAGCTGTCGAACACGCTGATGCCTTCGAGCAGGCTGGCATACACATTGGCCAAGGCCTGGCCGTAGGTGTCGTGGAAGTGCCCGGCCAGCCGCTCGCGCGGTACTTGTGCCGACACTGTGTCGAACAGGCGTCGGGTATCACCTGCGGTGCCGGTGCCGATGGTATCGCCCAGCGAGACCTCGTAGCAGCCCATGTCGTACAGGGCGCGAGCCACCGGCGCGACCTGGCCGGCATCGACCTTGCCTTCATAGGGGCAGCCAAGTACGCAAGAAACATAGCCCCGCACACGCACGCCGTGGTGACGGGCGGCTTCCATGATCGGCTCGAAGCGCTTGAGGCTGTCGCTGATCGAGCAATTGATGTTGCGCTGCGAGAAGGCTTCCGAAGCCGCGGCGAATACCGCCACTTCCTTTACCCCGGCAGCCAGGGCATCTTCGAAACCGCGCAGGTTGGGCGCCAGCGCGGCATAGGTGACACCCGGGCGTTGCTGGATGCCGGCGAACACTTCTGCGGAACCGGCCATCTGCGGCACCCATTTGGGCGAGACGAAACTGCCCACTTCGATGTAGGCCAGGCCCGCCTCGGTAAGGTCATCCACCAGGCGTACCTTGTCGGCGACGCTGATGGGCTGGGCTTCGTTCTGCAGGCCGTCGCGAGGGCCGACTTCGACCAGGCGAACGTGTTTGGGCAAGGACATGGCGGGTTTCCTGTGGCTTTCAGCGGTTGTCTTTGTTGTTCAGGGTGGCGGCCAGGGCCTGCTCGCAGCGCTCCTGGGCGGTATCCAGTTCCAGTTGCATCTGGTGGATGTCGAGCATCTGCTGTTCCAGCTGGGCGCGGCGCTCGGCGATTTTCGCCAGCATGCTGTTGAGCTGCTTGAGGTTGCCGCTGGACGGGTCGTACAGCTCGATCAGCTCACGGCATTCAGCCAGGGAAAAGCCGATGCGCTTGCCGCGCAGGATGAGCTTCAGGCTGACCTTGTCGCGCGCCGAATAGATACGTTCCAAGCCGCGGCGTTCAGGGCTCAGCAGGCCCTGTTCTTCATAGAAGCGGATGGCGCGGGTGGTGATGTCCAGCTCGCGGGACAGGTCGGAAATGCTGTAGGTGTGGGTGCTCATGCTGGGGCTCGGCGTGGTGTATGCGGCTATCCTGACCGCAGGTTGACGTAAACGTCAAGCAGGGGTGGGTATGTTTATCGCCTGTACCGGCGATAGCCAATCAGCCCAGCTGCACCGCCCGCCGATAGCCATTGGGTGTCTGCCCACTCAAGCGCTTGAACCAGCGGGCAAAGTACGTCGGGTCGGTGAACCCCAGGGTATCCGACAACTGCCCGATACTCATCCGTGTGTAGGCCAGATTGCGCCGCGCCTCCAGCAGCAACCGCTGGTGCACCACCTGCAGTGCCGTTTGCCCACTCAGTGCGCGGCACAGCTGGTTCAGTTGCAGGCTGGGAATATTCAGCCGGGCGGCAAAGTCCTCCACCGACAGGTGCTCGCGATAGTGCGCCTCGACCAAACGCAGATACTGCCCCAGCAAGTGCCGGTCACGCTCATCCCGGTTGCGCGGCGTCTGCCCCGACTGCTGGCGACGGCTGATCCACACCATCAGCGCTGTTACCAGGGCCTCGAGCAGCGCCGCGCGGGCCGGCGCGTTGCCCTGGTATTCCTGCTGCAGGGTGTCGATCAGGCTGCGCAGGCGCGCACGGTCCTGGCCCAGCGGGTAACACGCCGCTTTCGCCAGCACGGCCAGGGGTGCCTCCAGGCGCTGTTCCAGGTTCGCCACCAGCGCCGTACCGAAGGTCAGTACATAACCCTGAATGTCGGCACTGAAGCGAAAGCCATGCACGGTCAGCGGTGGCACCACCTGGATCGCCGCTTCGCCGATGGTATTGCGTACCCCCTCGATTTCCACCTCGGCCCGGCCGCGCTGCACGTACAGCAGCTGGAACAGCTCCGCGTGCTGGTGCGGTTTGATTTCCCAGTGATGCAAACGGCTACGCGCCGGGATCGACTCGCAGTGCAGCAGGTCGGTGCCGGGCCAGGCCTGGTTTTCACCGTACAACTTGAACAAGGGGACGCCGGGGAGGGTGGATTTCATGTGTGCACGCCTGTCCGTTAATCGAACGTTTTTTGTAAAAGTGCAGGTTATGCATGGAATAGCACACTTCAATGGCTGTTTTTGCCAGTAAAAATGCAAGGGCAAACCCTAACAGCAGATGCTGCCCCGCTGCCAGTCCAGGGCCGGCATCGTCCGCACAGAGATAACAACAATGAAAACTCAGGTCGCAATTATTGGTGCAGGTCCGTCTGGCCTGCTGCTGGGCCAACTGCTGCACAAGGCCGGTATCGATACCGTCATCGTCGAACACCAGACGCCCGAATACGTGCTTGGCCGCATCCGTGCCGGGGTGCTGGAGCAAAGCACGGTCGACCTGCTGCGTGAAGCCGGTGTGGCCGAGCGCATGGACCGCGAAGGCCTGGTCCATGAAGGCGTCGAGCTGCTGGTCGGTGGGCGCCGCCAGCGCCTGGACCTCAAGGCCCTGACCGGCGGCAAGACGGTGATGGTGTACGGCCAGACCGAAGTCACCCGAGACCTGATGCAGGCACGCCAGGCCAGTGGCGCGCCGATCATCTACTCGGCGGCCAACGTCCAGCCGCATGAACTCCAGGGAGAGCGGCCGTACCTGACGTACGAGAAGGATGGCCAGGTGCACCGCGTGAACTGCGACTACATCGCTGGCTGTGACGGTTTCCACGGCGTCTCGCGGCAAAGCATCCCTGACGGTGTGCTGAAGCAGTACGAGCGGGTCTACCCGTTTGGCTGGCTGGGCCTGCTGGCCGATACCCCGCCGGTCAATCACGAGCTGATCTACGCGCACCACGTGCGCGGTTTCGTCCTGTGCAGCCAGCGCTCGCAGACCCGCAGCCGCTATTACCTGCAAGTGCCGCTGGGCGAGCAGGTGGAAGCCTGGTCCGACGAGCGCTTCTGGAATGAGCTCAAAGCGCGCCTGCCCGAAGACGTGGCGGCGCGCCTGGTGACTGGTCCGGCCCTGGAGAAGAGCATCGCGCCGCTGCGCAGCCTGGTGGTCGAGCCGATGCAGTACGGTCGTCTGTTCCTGGTCGGCGACGCCGCGCACATCGTCCCGCCGACCGGGGCCAAGGGCCTGAACCTGGCGGCCTCGGACGTCAACTACCTGTACCGCATCCTGCTCAAGGTGTATCGCGAGGGGCGTACCGACTTGCTGCAGCAATATTCGCCGCTGGCCCTGCGCCGCGTGTGGAAGGGCGAACGCTTCAGCTGGTTCATGACCCAGCTGCTGCATGATTTCGGCAGCCACAAGGACGCCTGGGACCAGAAGATGCAAGAGGCCGACCGCGAGTACTTCCTGAGTTCGCCGGCGGGGTTGATGAACATTGCCGAGAACTATGTGGGCCTGCCGTTCGAGGAAGTGGCCTGAGGCCCGTGCCTGGCTGCCGGCAGGCTGGAAAAACCACCAGCACTTGCAGACCGGTCCGCGGATGACCGACAGTGCCTCGCTGAACAGGTAATCGCAGGAAGCAAACGATGACATTCTTCACGCCCCTGACGGGCGCCCTGTGGCTGCTGGTTGCCAGTGGTTGGGCCTGTGCCGACACGGTGTTGCCCGCACCACCGGAACTGGCCTCTGGCTACCGAACGGGCCTGCAGCCGGTGCACGCCAGCCGGCACATGGTCGCAGCCGCCAACCCGCTGGCCAGCGAGGCGGGGCGAGCAATGCTGCGTGCCGGTGGTAGCGCCATCGACGCGGCCATCGCCATGCAGATGGTGCTGACCCTGGTCGAGCCGCAATCCAGTGGCATTGGTGGCGGGGCGTTCATCTTGTACTGGGACGGCCACCGCGTGCAGGCCTACGATGGCCGCGAGGCCGCCCCGGCGGCGGTGTCGGAAAATCTGTTCCTGCAAGCCGACGGCTCACCGATGCCTTTCAGGGCTGCGCAGATCGGCGGGCGTTCGGTGGGGGTGCCAGGGGTCCTGCGGGCGTTGCAACTGGCCCATGCGCAACACGGCAAGCTGCCCTGGCGTGAGTTGTTCACCCCGGCGATCAGGTTGGCGCGCAACGGTTTCCCGGTTTCCGAACGCCTTCATGCCCTGGTGGCGAGCGACCCGTTCATTGCTCAGTCAGCGGCCATGGCCCGCTATTTCCTGGATGAGCATGGCAAGCCGCTGGCGGTCGGCACGACCTTGCGCAACCCCGAACTGGCGGACACCTTCGAGCAGATTGCCGCGCATGGCGCCGAGGCGTTCTACACCGGCGCAATCGCCGAAGCCATGGTGGCCAGGGTGCGCAGCCATGCCAACCGCGGCTACCTGTCGTTGCAGGACCTGCAGCAGTACCAGGCCAAGGTGCGCGAGCCGGTCTGCGGCCCCTACAAGGCCTGGCGCATCTGCGGCATGCCGCCGCCTTCGTCGGGTGGGGTAGCGGTGCTGCAGACCCTGGGCATTCTCGAAGCGCTGCAGCGGGCTTCGCCGTCACGCGACCTTGCCGCCATGCGGCCGTTGCCCAGCTCATCCGCAGCCGGGCTGGAGGCGCCGCCGTTGGCCGTGCACCTGGTTGCCGAGGCCGAGCGCCTGGCCTATGCCGACCGTGCCCAGTACCTGGCCGACAGCGATTATGTGCCGGTCCCGGTCAAGGCGTTGACCGACCCCGCCTACCTGGCCGCCCGCGCCGCACAGGTCGGCGAATACAGCATGAAGCGCGCCCGCCCTGGCCAGCCGCAGGGCGCCGACCTGGCCATGGCCCCCGACCGCTCGCCACTGCGCATTTCCACCTCGCACCTCAGCGCGGTGGATGACCACGGCCAGGCGCTGGCCATGACCACTTCCGTGGAAGCGGCATTCGGTGCGCACCTGATGGTCAAGGGCTTTCTGCTCAACAATCACCTGACCGACTTCTCGTTCATTGCACAGGAGCAGGGCAAGCCTGTGGCCAATCGGGTACAGCCGGGCAAGCGGCCGCTGTCGTCCATGGCGCCGACCCTGGTGTTCTCGCGGGCCTCCGGCGAACTGGTGGCCAGCCTCGGCTCGCCCGGCGGCTCGCAGATCATCGGTTACGTCAACAAGGCGCTGATCGGCCTGCTGGATTGGCAGCTTGATCCGCAGCAGGCCGCTAGCCTGCCAAACTTCGGCAGCCGCAATGCCGACACCGAAGTGGAGGCGGGGCTGGCCAGCCCGGCGCTGATCCGCCAGTTGGCAACCTGGGGCCATGCGGTAACGCCGATGACCATGACCAGTGGCATGCAGATCATCCAGCGCAGCGGCGAGGGCTGGTCGGGCGGTGCCGATCCACGGCGTGAGGGCGTGGCACTGGGTGACTAGCGGTGCGCGTTGCGGCATAGGGAGGGGCGTGATAGAAAACAGCCTTGCCATTCAGAAGTTGAATACCGGGATGTCTACTGGCGTGAAATCGAATAGGGCCCTGTTCGACCTCGACCTGCTGCGTGCAATCGTGGTGGTGGCCGATTGTGGCAGTTTCACCACGGCTGCGGCCCGCCTGCACTCGACCCAATCGACCATCAGCCAGAAAGTGCGGCGCCTTGAGGACATGGTCGGGCATCGCCTGCTGGTGCGTGGCAATCGTGATGTGTTGCCGACCGACGCCGGGCAGACCTTGCTCGGCTATGCCCGGCACATGCTGGCCCTGAACGACCAGATGCTCGAAGCCCTGGCCGGGGCGATGGTCGGGGTGACCGTACGCCTGGGGGTGCCCGAGGACTTCGTCGGCGGGCGCACCACCAATGCGCTGTCGGCATTCAGCAGGCGCAACCCGCAGGTAAAGCTGGAAGTGACCAGCGGCCTGTGCCGCGACCTCAGCCAGGCCTACGACAACGGTGAACTCGACCTGGTGCTGCTCAAGCAGCGGCGCAACGCCCGCGAGGGCGTGGCTTGCTGGCCGGAGCGCCTGCAATGGATCGACAGCGCGCGCACGCCGGCCTTCGAGCTGGACCCGATCCCGCTGGTGACCTTCCCGCCACGGGGCCTGTACCGCGACGATATGATCAACGCCATCGAGGGCATCGGCCGCCGCTGGCGCATCAGCTTCACCAGCTCGAGCCTCAGTGGTATCCAGGCTGCGGTGGCCGACGGCATGGGCATCAGCCTGCTGCCACCGCGGGCGGCGACCGGCGAGCACCGGGTGCTGGGGGCAGGCCAGGGACTGCCGGAGGTCGACAGCTACGAAATCGTCATCGTCCACCGGCCGACCGCGGATGTCATGGTCAAGGCCCTGGCCGAAGTGATGACGCAATTGTTGGCGGGTGGCGGCATCTGAGCGCTGCAACTGCGGTAGCGGGTTCGGTGACGCGTCGATTGCCTTGGAGCGATGACTGCTGCCTCGATCCTTCCCGCAAGGCAGGAGCGGGTTTCTGAATGATTCGCGGGGAATCTGGCTAAAGTCATCCAGGCTTGGCAAAACATAGGATCTGCTGCGCAACCCCTTTGATCTCATTCCGGAGACCCTGTGAAAAAGATCGCACTGGCCGCCGCAGGCCTGGTTCAAGTAGCTCACGGCAACGAGCGTGAAGATGCGGATACTGCCATCAGCGAAACGACTGCAGCGTGTACCGAACAGCCTGAAGCCCGTCGTCGGAGCGTCCGGAGCATTGGCGTGCCAAGCACACCCTGCCCCTGAAGGTACCTACCTGACTGAAACCGGCCATTGCAACCCGTCCTTCGAGTTTGACTGAAGCCTCAAGGCTGACGCTCGGCTACGGCCCTCAGGGTTCTGAGGGTGACCACCGGCGCATCGACCACGAACCGATTGGCCAGCCAAGCCGGCACATCCCCTGCAGGGTCGGCTTGCAGCTGGTAGATCACCTCGGTTTCCCGCTTGCCGAGCGGTCTCATGATCCATTCGCCGGACAGGTGCTGCACGCGGATCAGCCCGGGCGCTTCCGGCAAGCGGCCCGGCTCGGCGCTCAGGTGTCGTACCAGGGTGCCATCGTCGAGCCGCTCGGTGGTCACCTTCAGCACGATGTCCCGTGGCATCGTCGGCCACGGCAGGTTAGTGGTCAGGTAGACCCAGGTATCGGCACCGTTTACCTCCAGCAGGCGCATCTGGGCACAGGCATACAGCCATTTGCAGGCGACCCGCAGGTTCTCCTGCAGGTCGGTGAGCGTGCGCAGGCTGGCTTTCATGGTGCTGACACCGCGAAATTGCTGGTACGGCGAACCGGCGACACCACTCAGGTACACGCGAATGCCTTCGCGATCATAGGCCAGGTTCCAGTCATCGGCGGCCGGGGCGCGGGACCAGAGCAGCAGGGCGGCAAGCAGCAGGCAGCGGTTCATGACAAGTACCGCGCGGGGACGAGGCTCCAGTATGCGCGGCCAAAAGAAAGCCCGCCAGATTGGCGGGCTTGTGGGCATCAGCCAGGGCTTAGCGCTTGGGGTTCAAGGTCAGGTGCACGTGGCGGTTCACGTCCTTGTACAGCAGGTAGCTGAACTTGCCTGGGCCACCGGCGTAACAGGCTTGCGGGCAGAAGGCGCGCAGCCACATGAAGTCGCCGGCTTCCACTTCGACCCAGTCCTGGTTCAGGCGGTACACCGCCTTTCCTTCGAGCACGTACAGGCCGTGCTCCATCACGTGGGTTTCAGCAAACGGAATCACACCGCCCGGCTGGAATGTGACGATGTTCACATGCATGTCATGGCGCATGTCGGCCATGTCGACGAAGCGGGTGGTGACCCAGCGGCCTTCGGTGCCTGGCATTTCGATGACGGTGGCGTTGTCACGGTGGGTCACGAAGGATTCCGGAACGTCCAGGCCTTCGACTTTCTGGTAATGCTTGCGCAGCCAGTGGAAGGTGACGTTGGCCTTGCTGTTGTTGCGCAGGCTCCACTCGGCGCCGGGTGCCAGGAAGGCGTAGCCGCCCGGTACCAGGGTGTGGTGCTTGCCTTCGACGGTGATGTCCAGTTCGCCTTCGACGATGAACACCACCGCTTCGGCGTTCGGGTCCAGCTCGGGGCGCTCGCTGCCGCCTTCCGGGGCGACTTCGACGATGTACTGCGAGAAGGTCTCGGCAAAGCCGGTCAGCGGGCGGGCGATGACCCACATGCGCATCTTGTCCCAGAACGGCAGGTGGCTGGTGACGATGTCGCGCATCACACCCTTGGGGATGACGGCATAGGCTTCGGTGAACATGGCACGGTCAGTCAGCAGCTCGGTCTGAGCCGGGTGCCCACCGTGGGGGGCGAAGTAGGAATGGTTCGACATGGACGATCTCGACTTGTTGTTCTCTCCCCATGCCGTGAACCGCACCGGCCGGTGCGGCGCAGGGGATGTGGCGACAGAATAGGGGCGAGAGCGTTCCATCCACAAATTAAATGTTGGAATACCCGGTATTTGCCAGCTAAATGCTGACCTGGCGACCTGCGTGCGCTTCCGGCAAACGGTCACCGTGGCCGAACAGCTTGTGCCGCAAGCTGCCCTCGGCATAGCTCAGCGGGTAGCGGCCACGCCGTTGCAGCTCGGGTACCAGCAGCTCCACCACCTGGGCGAGGTCGTCCGGTTGCACGGCGTAGGTCAGGTTGAAACCATCGATGCCGGTCTCCTCCAACCAGCTTTCCAACTGGTCGGCGACTTCGCTGGGAGCTCCGACCAGCACCGGGCCCCGGCCACCCAGGCCGACGAATTCGGCGGCCTCGCGCACGGTCCAGCGGCGGTTCGGGTCGGCCGCGGTAAAGGCGGCCAGGGCTGCGCGGCCGGCATCGTTCTCGACATATTCGATCGGCGCGTCGGGATCGAGGCCAGCAAAGTCGATGCCGGTCCAGCCCGACAGCAGCGCCAGGGCGGCGTCCAGGTCCACATGACGGCGGTACTCGGCGAAGCGTGCTTCGGCTTGTTCTTGGGTGGGGGCGACAATCACCAGGGCCTGGGCGTAGATCAGCACGGCGTCACGGTCGCGCCCGGCGGCCTCGCAGGCCTGGCGAATGCCGTCGGCGTAGCGGCACAGCACCGTGGGCGTCGGCCCGCTGATGAACACGCACTCGGCGTGGCGCGCCGCGAACTGCTGGCCGCGCGGCGAAGCGCCGGCCTGGAACAGCACTGGCGTGCGCTGGGGCGACGGCTGGCACAGGTGCATGCCGGGTACCTGAAAGTGCTCGCCGGCATGCCTGATAGGGTGCACCCGGGATGGCTCGATATACCGCCCGCTGTCACGCTCCAGCAGCACCGCGTCTTCGTCCCAGCTTTTTTCCCACAGCTTGTACAGCACCTGCAGGTATTCCTCGGCCAGGTCGTAGCGCTGGTCGTGGCCCAGTTGCTGCGCCAGGCCCAGGTTCCTTGCAGCGCTGTCGAGGTAGCCGGTGACGATGTTCCAGCCGACGCGGCCATTGCTCAGGTGGTCGAGCGTGGACATGCGCCGGGCGAACGGGTAGGGGTGTTCGTAGGTGAGCGAGAAGGTGACGCCAAAGCCCAGGTGTTCGGTAACCCCGGCCATGGCCGGCACCAGCAGCAGCGGGTCGTTGACCGGCACCTGCACGCCGCCGCGCAGGGCGGCTTCGGGGCCGCCCTGGTAGACGTCGTAGATGCCCAGCACATCGGCGATGAACAGGGCGTCGAACAGGCCGCGTTCGAGCAGGCGGGCCAGGTCGGTCCAGTAACCCAGGCGGTTGAAGTTCACACTGGTGTTGCGCGGGTGGCGCCACAGGCCGGGCGACTGGTGGCTGGCGGCGTTCATGCTGAAGGCATTGAAGCGGATCGGGCGGGGCATGCTGTGGGCTCCGTTCAAGGCAGCACGGAAGCCGGGTAGACCGCATCGGCCACCTGCAGCCTGCGCGGAATCAGGCCCAGGCCCTGGAAGGTATCGGCCAGCTTCTGCTGCTCGGCCACGATCTGCGGGGTGATCGCCACGGCGTTGTAGTTGCGGCGCTCGCTGGCCACTTGCAGCACGTCGGCGCTGATCCCCAGTTGGGGGGCCAGCAGCGCGGCGACTTCATCAGGCTTGGCATTGGCCCACTGGCTGACCTTGCCCAGTTCGCTGAAGAAGGTTTTCAGCAGGTCACGGTGCTGGTCGGCGAAGCTGGCGGTGGACAGGTAGAAGGTGCGGTTGTTGGACAGGCCGCTGCCGTCGCGCAGGTTTTTCAGGCCTGGCTGGCTTTCTGCCGCAGCCAGGAACGGGTCCCACAGGGTCACGGCCTGGACGCTGCCTGATTGCAGGGCGGCCACGGCATCGGCGGCGTTGTTGACGTAGGCTGGAGTGATGTCACGGTAGCTGAGGCCGGCCTGCTCCAGCGCAACCGCCAGCAGGTATTGGGCATTCCAGCCGCGACCCGTGGCGACGCGCTTGCCCTTGAGGTCCTGGACACTGGCCAGGTGATCCTGCTCGCGCACCACCAGGCCGATGCCACGTGGGTAGGGCTGCTCGGCAGCCAGGTACACCACCGGCTTGCCTGCGGCCTGGGCGAATACCGAGGGGGCATCGGCGGCATGGCCAAGGTCGATGGCGCCCGTGCTCAGCGCTTCGAGCAGTTGCGGGCCAGCGGCGAACTCATGCCAGCTGACGGTTACGCCTTGTGGTGCCAGAGCCTTCTCCAGGGCGCCGCTGCCCTTGAGGATGTTGATACTGTTGAACTTCTGGTAGCCAATGCGCAGTGTCCTGGCCTCGTCGGCCAAGGCTTGCGACCAAGGCAGCAGGGCGCTGGCGGCACTGGCCAGCAGACCGCCGAGCAGCAGGCGGCGTAGGGGGGAGAAAGCACGGTTGGGCATGGGCATTGCTCCTTGAGTCGGTAGGGAAACGGTGCGTCCAGACTAAGGAGCTGGCGTTGGGCTTTCAATTTTTATATTCCATTTCGTTAGAATGTTTAGTCATTTACATATCATTTTGTTTTATGTGAAATGTGCCCGACGCGTCAGCGGCCCGGAAAGCGTCTGGCCGCCATACCAACGGCGCGCTTCCCTGTATGGCCCTGCTCACGGATAATCCGGGCAATCCAATGAACAGCCTGTGAGTGGGTATGAGTGATTCCGTAGTCAGCCTCGGCCAGCCTGAAATCGAAGGGGGGCGCAAGACGCGCAAGAACAACCCCGAGAAAACGCGTGAGGACATCCTTCAGGCCGCCATCCACGAGTTCGTCCAGCAAGGGCTGGCCGGTGCTCGTGTTGACGCCATCGCCGAGCGCACCGCCACCTCCAAGCGCATGATCTACTACTACTTCGGCAGCAAGGAGCAGCTGTACTGCGAGTGCCTGGTCAAGTTGTACGGGGATATCCGCAAGACCGAGCAGAGCCTGGACCTGGAGTCGCTGCCGGCCGAGCAGGCGATCCGCCGGCTGGTGGAGTTCACTTTCGATCACCACGACCGCAACGTCGACTTCGTGCGGATCATCTGTACCGAGAACATCCACTATGGCGAGTACGTGAAGCAGTCGCCGACGATCCGCGAAATGAGCAGCCTGGTGCTCGAGGCCCTGGGCAATACCCTGCGCCGGGGTGTCGAGGAAGGTGTGTTCCGCGCCGGCATCGAGGTCATCGACCTGCACATGCTGATGAGTTCGTTCTGCTTCTACCGGGTATCGAATCGCCATACCTTTGGCGAGATCTTCCAGATCGACCTCGCCGCTGACGAGGTCAAGCAGCGCCACAAAGCCATGATCTGTGATGCAGTGCTGCGCTATATCCGCGCCTGATCGGTATTTTCTGGATGCTTGGGCGGGCCGTCATTCGCCGAGTCGCTGCTCACGCGATGGTGGGTAGCCGAAGTACGCCGCATAGCACTTGCTGAAGTGTGATACCGAGACGAAACCGCAGGCCACTGCAACCTCCATCACCGACAGGTCGGAGTACTGCAGCAGGCGGCGGCTCTTGGTGATGCGCAACTCCATGTAGTAGCGCCGCGGCGAGGTACCCAGCTGGGCCTGGAACAGGCGGTCGATCTGCCGGCGCGAGCGCCCACTGTAGACGGCCAGCTGGTCGAGGCTGAGGGTTTCCTCGAGGTTGTTCTCCATCAGCTCGACGATGGTGCGCAGGTGCAGGCTCATGGATTTCTTCGCCCCTGGGCCAACCTGGCGGTAGCGCGCGCCGGAGAACGACAGGATCTCTTCCACGCCCTCGGCCAGGCCGTCGCCATACAGCCGGCGCACAAGGCCCAGCATCAGCTCCATGGCGCCATTGGGGCTGGCGGCACTGAGGCGGTCGCGATCGAGGGTGAAGCTGGCCGGGGTGATGCGGGTTTGTGGGCTGCGTTCACACAGGCTGGCGCGCTGTTCGGGGTGGATGCTGCAGCCATAATCGTCCAGCACCCCGGCGCGGCCAAGGAACCAGGCACCGTTCCACAGGCCGCCCAAGGCCATGCCGTGAGCAGCGCAGTCACCCAGCAGGCGGTCCAGCTCGGGGTATTTCAGCGGCGTGCGCAAGCCGCCGCAGATAATCAACAGGTCCAGTTCCTTCAACGCCTCGGCAGACATTTCGCTGGCCACCAGCTCCAGCCCCAGGTCGCTGAGCACACGGTCGCCGTCCAGTGACAGCGGGGTGAAGCGGAAACTGTCGGCACGCAGCAGGTTGGCCGTGACCAGCACGTCCATGGCCACGGTGAAGCTGGCCATCGAAAAGTGTTCGAGCAGTACGAAATCGACCCGGTAAGGGGCCTGGGCACTGGCGCTGTTGGACTTCAGCCGCAGCATGTTGCTGGTACTGGTCTTCTTGCTGAACTGGCGTGGCGTGGGCACTCTGGACTCCGCTTCCGGGCTGGCCTGGAGAGTGTGGCGGGTGGCCGTTGGAAAGACAATCTCGTGGGTGGCGCTGGCATATTCGAGGTCGTGTTCAGGCAAGCTGTCTGGCTGGGTCGGTTACCGTTATGCTGATGCTCCCGCCACTGAGGATGCCTTGATGAAATACGCCGCTGCCGTGTTGCTTTGCCTGATGCCACTGCTGGCCAATGCCCTGGAACCGGGCGAAAAGCTCGCACCGTGGACGTTGCTCGACCAATACGACCAGGCCTACAGCCTCGATGTCGGCACGCATATCCTGCTGGTAACCCGCGACATGGACGGAGCCAAGCTGGTCAAGGCGGCGTTGGCCGACCAGCCCAAGGGTTACCTGGAAGCGCGCGATGCGGTATTCGTCGCCGATATCCAGCGCATGCCGGCGCTGATCAGCAAGCTGTTCGCCATTCCCGCCATGCGTGACTACCACTACCGCGTGCTGCTTGACCGTGATGGGCGGGTAGCCAGCCGTTATCCCGGGCAGGACGGCCAGGTGCAGTGGCTGCAGCTGGAGCAGGGCAAGCTGGTGAGCCAGCAGGCGTTTGCCGATGCGGCGGCGTTGAAGGCGGCGCTGGAAAATGCACCCCGCCACTGAAGCCGGCCGGGGGCGGCCTTGTTGTCGGTGAGCCTGGACAAATAAATCTGAACCCCGGGCGTCCTCCGAAACCCAAATGCATTACATGCCATTGGGAGGATGCTCATGGAAATTGGAACGATCTGGTTCATCGTCGCCATGCTGGTGATCGTGCTGGAAATCTGGGCCATCTGGCACATCATTGGCAGTGACCGGCGCGCCGAGCGCAAGATGCTGTGGGTAGTGTTCGTGGTCTACGCGCCATTCCCCGGCCTGCTGTTCTGGGCCTGGCGCGGGCCGCGGGCGGTGAAGGGCAGGGCGGTACTGGAGGAAAAATAAGCTGATCGGCATCAGGCGCGGGGGCGCCTGATCGCCCTTGACCTCGAGTTAACTCGAGGTCCGATACTGCGTCACGCTTTCAACCAATCGAGGACTGACCGTGACCCATTCAACCGCGTTCCAGCTGAGCAATCCCGAAGGCCTGTACGACCCCAGCGACAATGCCTATTCCCATGTCGCCGAGGTCCGGGCCGGCACCCGTCTGCTGTTCATCGCCGGCCAGGGCGGGGAAGGCCGCGACGGGCAGCTGTCGCCGCTGTTCGCCGAGCAGGCACGCCAGGCGCTGGCCAACCTGGAAGTGGCCCTGGCCTCAAAAGGAGCCAACTTGGCCCAGGTGTTCAAATTGACGCTGTTGATCGTCGACCACTCCGAAACGCGCCTGCGGGAGTGGGTCGCCGAGGCTGACAAGGCTTGGGGCCCGCACCTGAAACCGACCTGCACGTTGATACCGGTAGCGCGGCTTGCGCTGGACGGCATGCTGGTGGAGATTGAGGCGGTGGCAGCGCTGTAGCGCCGACGATGCGCTGGTGGCGGCAACGGAACAGGCTGTTGTATATCGGTGCTGGTCAGATCAGCATGGCCGCTATAACAACAATTCCTTCTCAGAGGTGACCACACCATGAGTACCGGCACCACCACGCTCTACCACCGCAAGGCCCGGCCCTGGCTGTGGCCTGCACTGTTCAGCCTGGTGGCCTTTGCTGCCAACTCGGTGTTCTGTCGCCTGGCGCTGAAGGATGGCGCCATCGACCCGGCATCCTTCACGGTGGTGCGCCTGGCCAGTGGCGCACTGTTTTTGCTGGTCCTGATCCGCCTGCGCAAGCCGGTGTTGGCCATGGGCGGCAGCTGGCGGGGTGGCCTGGCCTTGTTCCTCTATGCGTTCCTGTTTTCTGCCGCGTACCTGCAACTGGGCGCCGGTGCCGGTGCGTTGCTGTTGTTCGGTGCAGTGCAGATCACCATGTTCGGTTTCGCCTGGTACTCCGGTGAACGGATTACCGCGCGGATGTTGCTGGGCATGCTGATTGCCTTTGCCGGGCTTTTGCTGCTGCTGTTGCCCGGCAGCGCAGCGCCACCCTTGGCCAGTGCCTTGCTGATGGCGGCGTCCGGCGTGTCCTGGGGGGTGTATTCGCTACTCGGCAAAGGCTCGCCCAGGCCGCTGGCGGACACTGCTGGCAATTTCGCCCGGAGCTTGCCGTGCCTGGTACTGCTGGCACCGATGCTGTTACTGGGCGCCGAGCTGCAGGTGACCCCATTGGGCGTGTTGTTTGCCCTGGGCTCCGGCGTCCTGGCATCAGGTGCCGGCTATGCCGTGTGGTACAGCGTGGTCAGGCAGATCAGTGCACAACAGGCGGCAACCTTGCAGCTAAGCGTACCGGTGATCGCCGCACTGGGTGGGGTTGCCCTGATCGGTGAAACGTTGTCGTTGCGCTTGCTGCTGGCGTGCGTCGTTGTGCTCGGCGGCATAGCCCTGGCCCTGGTGCGAAAACGCTAGAAGAACCTGCGCTGCGCCTTCAGCGTGACCATGCTGTCGCAATAGCTGTTGCTGCCGGAATACGCATCGCAAGCGCCACCACTGAGGTTGGAGTCGCTGTAGATCAGGTCCAGGTCAATGCCAAGCCAGGGCCGGGACAACGCCAGCGACCAATCGGAAAAGCCGTTCACCTGGCTACCATCGCCAAGGGTGAAGGGCTGGCCCAGGCGGTGATGAGCGAGCTTGGCGGTGAGCTCGACGCCGAACAGCGGCAATTGGCCGAAATCGGCGAACAGCGTGCCGGTGCGATGGTCAGGGCTGTCGCGCAGCGCGCCACCGAAACGGCTGCCCAGTACCGACACCCCACCGTACAGGGCATAACTGTCGGAGCCGGCGATGTTTGGCTGGCTATACTGGATCAACCCCACCTCGTAGCCCAGGCTGCTGTCGAAGCGCTGCTTGTAGCCGAGGTAACTGTCCAGGCGCAGGGTGGAATCAGGTGACACGCCCATGCTTGGGGCGTATTGGCCGAGGTACCAGCCACTGGGGTGGTTGAAGTCGAGACCACCGTGGAACGCACCGATCGCCGTGGGCGAGATCAGCCCTTGGGCCATGCTGCGTGAGGGGCTGGTGCCGAGGGTGAAGTCGAAATCGCCCAGTTCGCGTTTGATCTGTTGGGCCAGCAGCACAGGGCAGAACAGCAGTGCCGCACCCAACAACAGAAGGGGCCTGGTCATGGTCTCCATCCTGGAAGGCTTGTGCTTGAGCGGTAAAGCATACCGGTGCGGGAGGACGGAGGGAACCTCTGGCGGGCCTGTTCAGCCGTTGCGCGAACCGTCGCTGTCGGTGGCTTCGGTCACCACAGGCAGGCTGCCGGCACGCTGGATCACCCGCCGTTGCTGCTCGTAATCGTCCAGCGACAGGCCACGCCGTTGCAGCGCCTCGAGTTGCAGCTGGCGGGTTTCTTCGGCGCTGTAGGGGCGCAGTTCGGGGTGGTTGGCACAGCCGCTGGCGCTGGCGATCGCAACAGTGGCAAGGGTGGCGGACAGCAGGCGGGCCAGGGTGTTCATCGGGTAGCTCCAGGAACGGTGTGGTGAAGGTCAAGTCGATGGAGCCAGGGTATTCGGCCAGGCCATTGGGCAGAAATTGCCGTTCTTGATAGTGACTATCGATGGTTCCTGCAGAACCGGGAGGGCGTGATGGGGCAAGACGAGCAACCGCGCAAATGGGGAGTGCTGGAGCCGATTGACCGTATTACCGAAGTGATCTTCGGGCTGTTGATGGCCATGACCTTCATCGGCTCGCTGAGCGTAGCCACGGCGGGGCGCGAAGATGCCCGGCTGATGCTGATTGCCGCGTTCGGCTGCAACCTGGCCTGGGGCCTGGCCGATGCAGTCATCTACCTGCTGCGCACCTGGACCGAGCGCACCCGCAGCCGTACGCTGCTGGCCCGCATGCAGGCCGGCGAGGGCAGCCAGGCGCGCAGGCTGATTGCCGCTGCGTTGCCGGCGCGCATCAGCCTGGCGTTGGATGAGGACGGGCTTGAAGTGCTGCGCGAGCGTATGCTGCGGGATGCCGCCCGCCCGATACCGGCCCGCCTGGGGCTGGACGATTTCAAGGCCGCCCTGGCCACGTTCCTGCTGGTGGTGGTGGCGACGTTCCCGGTGGTGATCCCGTTCTTGCTGATCGATACCACTGCCACGGCCATCCGCGTATCTCACCTGGTGGCCCTGGCCATGCTGTACCTGGCAGGCTGGCTGCTGGCGCGGTATTCCGGTGGTCGCACCCAGTTGACCGGAGTGGTCCTGGCGGCTGTCGGGGCGGCGTTGATCCTGGCGATCATTGCCCTGGGGGGTTGAGGTGCCTTCTCCAAGGACCTGGATGGGCACTGCATCACCCGCGAAGAGGCCGGTAACGAGCTGCTGCAGCTGGCAACTTTGGTGCATGAAAAGTTTGCGCCTGTGCATCTGGCCAAAAGCATGGCCGTTGCTACCCTTAACCCACGCGGTCCGGCCTCGTGGAGAGAAGCGATGCGCAAGCCATTGTCAATGGTGTTGTCGGTGCTGCTGTATCTGAGCGCAATGCCTGGCCCGGTGTCGGCAGAAGACGTACCCGCCCCGGACCCGGCACCGCAAGCCGAGACGGTGGTGGCCAAGGACCCGGTGTTCAGCCAGGAACAACTGGACCAGATGCTCGCGCCCATTGCCCTGTACCCCGATGCCTTGCTGGCCCAGGTGCTGATGGCCGCCACCTACCCTGGGCAGGTCAGCGAAGCGGTGAGCTGGTCCAAGGCCAACCCCAAGGCCTCTGGTGACGCGGCCGTCAAGCAGGTGGCGAACCAGCCCTGGGACCCCAGCGTACAAGCGTTGGTGGCCTTCCCCCAGGTTTTGGCCACCTTGGGCCAGGACCCGGTGTGGGTGCAGCGGCTGGGCGATGCCTTCCTCGCGCAGCCCGACGATGTCATGGGCGGCGTGCAGCGCCTGCGTCACCAGGCCCAGGCGGCGGGTAACCTGCAGAGCAACCAGTACCAGAACGTGACCGTGCAGGCCGCCCCGGCACCAGCGCCGGCCGCCAGCAGTGGCACAACCCAGGTGGTCGCGGCCAGCAGCCCGCCCACCACCATCGTCATCGAGCCGGCCGACCCGCAAGTGGTGTACGTGCCCAGCTATAACCCAACCACTGCTTATGGCAGCTGGGCCTACCCAGCCTCGCCGCCGCCGTATTACCCGCCGCCGCCCATGTACTACCCCGGTTCCGCGCTGGTTGCCGGCCTGGCCTTTGGTACCGGCGTGGCGATCGTCGCCTCGTTGTGGGGGGACTGCGACTGGGACAACCACGACATCGATATCGACGTCGACCGCTACAACAACATCAATGCCAACAACCGCATCAGCAACACCCAGAACAAATGGCAGCACAACGCCGCCAACCGCGACGGCGTGCCGTACCGCGATGCCCGCAGCCGGCAGCAATATGGTCGCCAGCTCGACGGTGCCAGCCAGCGTACCGCCTTCCGTGGTGATGACGCCCAGCGCGCCCAGGCCCGCGACAAGGCCCGAGCGTCCATGGACCGGGCTGGTATCGAACGGCCGGCCACCAGCAATCGCCAGGCGCGCCAGCAGATGCGCGAGGCGCAAGCAGGCAATACGGTGGGCAACCGCCTGCAAACGCGTGCCAACGACACCAGGGCAGCCGAGCGCCGTCAGGACGCTCGCAGCACTCAGGCGCGCCTGCAGAACAACCAGGTGACCCCGCGCAGGCAGGGTGAAGGCCAGGCGCGGCAACTCGCGCAGAACCGGCCCGGCAGCAGTGCCGGTCGGGCCCGCAACAATGCCTTTGATGGCGTGCGAGCGCCGTCGCGCACCAGCATGCAGGCCAGCCGTGGTCGCACCAGCCAGTCGTTCGCCCAGCGGCCAGGCGCGTCGCGTGCCGCCGGGCACACGATCTTCCGGCCCAGTGCGCCTGTACGCCGCGGGGGAGGTGGCCGTCGATGAACCGTCTATCGATAGCGGCGCTGCTAATCGCAGCGGGTCTGCTTTGGCCAACCGTGGCTGCGGCGCAGGAAGCCTTCGCCACGCCAGAAAAGGCCGTGGACGCCTTCGTTGCGGCGCTGGGCGAGGAGAAACCCGATGAAGCCCGTCTGGCCCAGCTGCTGGGCGATGACTGGCGTATCTACATACCGCGCGGCGGTGTGCAACGCAGTGACGTGGACACGTTCCTGGAGCAGTATCGCGCGCAGCACAGCATCGACAGGTCGGGGGATGGCAAGGCCATCCTCGCGGTGGGCAGTGAACACTGGACGCTGCCCATCCCGCTAACTCAAGGTAGCCAGGGCTGGCGCTTCGACCTCAAGGCCGGCAGTGCCGAAATCCGCGCCCGGCGTATTGGCCGCAACGAGTTGGGGGCCATGCAATCACTATTGGCCTACCACGACGCGCAGATGGACTACGCCACTCAGGACCGTAACGGTGACGGCGCGCTGGAATATGCGCAGAAGATCTTCAGCGAACCTGGCAAGCATGACGGGTTGTACTGGGATGATGACGGCGACGGGCAAGTCAGCCCACTGGGCCCGCTGTTTGGCCAGGACGTGGTCGGCGACGCGTGGTATGGCTACCACTTCCGCATCCTCGACGCACAAGGCCCATCCGCCCCCGGCGGTGCCTACAGCTACCTGATCGGCAAGCACATGAGCCGCGGCTTTGCCATGGTCGCCTGGCCGGCGAAGTACGACGACAGCGGGGTGATGAGCTTCATGATCAGCCATGACGGCGAGGTGTTCGAGAAGGACCTCGGGCCGCAAGGTGACCACCTGGCCAGGCAGATGAAGCGCTTCGACCCGGATGACAGCTGGAAGGTGGTGGAGGTGCCGGCGGAGGATTGAGGGGGCGAGTCCCGTGAGGGTTCAGGGCGCGGTTCGCGATTCCAGGTCCATGTCGACCGGCCAGTTCACCTTCGGGGCCAAACGCAGAGCGAATTCACGCCAAAGCACGTCGTCGTGGTCTCTGGGTTCGCCGGGTGGCGGCAGGGCTGAAGGGCGAGCAACAAGCTTCCTAAAACATCGTAGGAATCTTCGGTTTAGCGCTCTTGTGCGAGCGGGCTGCCCAGCAGCTTCGGCTGGCTGCCGGCGCGATCCGCCTACTGCCTCAACATCTGCCGCACCAGCCACTGCCCAGCAGGCCCCAGCGCCTGCCTGCCTGACCAGACCACATCCATGGCGACACGCCGTGGGTAACCGGCCACCTGCAGCTCCAGCAACCCGTTGCCAAACCGCGCCACCAGCGCCCTGGGCAGTTCGGCCCAGCCGAATCCGCGCACGGCGAACTCCAGCAGGGTGAGGTAGTCCGGCGCCGACCAGGCCTGGCCGCGGCCTTGATGCGGGCTGGGGGCATAGGTCCTGATGTACAGCTGGCGCGTGCTTTCAAGGTGCTGCATTTGCAACGGAGCCCGGTTCGCCAACGGGTGATCGCTGGCCACGTACACACCGAACTCCGCCTGCTCCGGCAAGCGGGCGACGGCCACGTCTGCGGGGTATCCAGGTTGCGCGGCAAGGATGCCGATCTGCGCCAGGCCCTGCTGGATCAGCTCGATGACATCGGCATCTTCGGACGGGCCGCAGCGCAGTTCGGTATGCGGATAACGCTCGGCAAAGCGGGCCATCAGCGCGCCCTGGAAGGTGACGCTGTAACTGTCCGACATCACCACCGACACCAATGCCTCGACCTTTT
Organism: Pseudomonas anuradhapurensis; assembly: GCF_014269225.2. Lineage (NCBI taxonomy): Bacteria > Pseudomonadati > Pseudomonadota > Gammaproteobacteria > Pseudomonadales > Pseudomonadaceae > Pseudomonas > Pseudomonas anuradhapurensis. Next base: position 2,835,457 of record NZ_CP077097.1, on the reverse strand, counting down.
CCGCCAGCCGTACCGCCAAGGCATCAAGCTGGGCGCTGGCATCGAGAATCGCCTCGACATGGCTCAACACTTGCCGGCCCGCTTGGTTCAAGGTGGGGTGGCGACCGCTGCGGTCGAACAATGGGCAGCCGATATCAGCCTCGAAATTGGCGATGGCGATGCTGATGGTGGACTGGCTTTTACGCAGCTTGCGCGCTGCCGCGGAGAACGAGCCCAGCGATGCGGCTTCGACAAAGGCGAGCAGAGCTTCGGGTGAGTAGCGCATGGTATTGATAAAACCGATGGTAGCTATGTCGCGAGTATCAGTTTTAACAAAGAAAATGGGAAGCACGACTCAAGCAATATGATGGGCTTTGCCATGAAAAACGTTTCCTTCATTGAACGCCTGGTTCATGCCGTTGGTTATGAAGTGTTCGCCGTGCTGCTGTGTGCGCCGCTGTTGTCCTGGATCATGGGCAAGTCGCTGGCAACGACAGGGATGCTGGCGGTGCTGCTGTCGCTGATCGCGATGCTGTGGAACATGGTCTACAACGCGCTGGTCGATCGCCATGTACGGCTTGAGCGGATCCACTGGACGGCCCGCGCACGGTTCGTGCACGGCCTGGGTTTCGAGGCGGGGCTGGTGGTCTGGTGCCTGCCGCTGGCGGCGTGGATGCTGGATATCTCCCTGGTGCAGGCGTTCATGGTGGAGCTGGGCTTCTTCGTGATCATCCTGCCTTACACCGTGCTGTACAACTGGGCGTTCGACAGGGCACGGCACCTGTTCCTGCAGCGCCGTGCTGCACCAGTCACCAGCCCGACACGCACCCTGTAGGCGCGCGCAAGTTCCTTGAATGCCAAAAAACGGGGCATGCCATCGCTGGCATGCCCCGTTTTCATTCCGCCAAGGCGCCTCAGGCGACTTTGACGATCCAGCCTGCCGGTGCTTCGATATCACCGCTCTGGATGCCGGTCAGCTCGTTGTAGAGCTTCTGGGTAACCGGGCCGACCTTTTCCAAGTCATGGAACACGTGCAGCTTGCCGTTGTACTCGATGCCGCCGATCGGGGTAATCACCGCAGCAGTACCGCAGGCGCCGGCTTCGACGAAACGGTCCAGCTTGTTGATTTCGACATCGCCTTCGATCACGGTCAGGCCCAGGCGCGATTGCGCCAGTTCCATCAGCGACAGGCGGGTGATGCCTGGCAGCACCGAGGCCGATTTCGGCGTGACGAACTCGTTGTTGGCGGTGATGCCGAAGAAGTTGGCCGAACCGACTTCCTCGATCTTGGTGTGGGTCAGCGGGTCGAGGTAGATCGCGTCGGCGAAATTGGCCTTCTTCGCTTCGGCACCCGGCTGCAGGCTGGCGGCGTAGTTGCCACCGACCTTGGCCGCGCCCGTGCCTTGCGGGGCCGCGCGGTCGAAGCTGGAAATCTGGAAGTTGTGCGGCTTCATGCCACCCTTGAAGTACGAGCCCACCGGGATGGCGAAGATCGAGAAGATGAACTCGGGGGCGGTGCGCACGCCAATGTTGTCACCGGTGCCGATCACGAACGGGCGCAGGTAGAGGGCGCCTTTGCCATGTGGCGGGACGAACTTCTCGTTGGCCTTGACCACTTGCTTGCACGCCTCGATGAACGCATCGGTCGGCACCTGCGGCATCAGCAGGCGGGCGCAGCTGCGTTGCATGCGTGCGGCGTTCTGGTCCGGGCGGAACAGGTTGATCGAACCGTCCTTGCAGCGGTAGGCCTTGAGGCCTTCGAAGCATTGCTGGCCGTAGTGCAGGGCCGTGGAGCCTTCACTGATGTGCAGCACGTTGTCTTCGGTCAGGGTGCCTTTGTCCCACTCGCCATTGCGCCATACGGACAGGTAGCGTTTGTCGGTCTTGATGTAGTCGAAACCCAGCTTGTCCCAATTAATGCTTTCGTTGCTCATGACACCCTCATTGTCTTGCAAGTGCCCAATCACTCGGGCTGCTGTTATATGCGCACCACGCCACCATAATACATCCGCGGCAGATCGGGAACGGCCAGTCACGAAACTCCCAGGCGCTGAACATATCGAGGCAAGCCCCAGCGGCAATGGTTGACCACCCGCCAACCACTGCGTAGCCTTGCCACTTCGAGGTTCTTCGGCCAGGCCGAAGCTAAGACGGGAACGCGGTACAAGCCGCGGCTGCCCCCGCAACTGTAAGCACCGACAACGGATCGACACAGCCACTGCGCCCGCGCGCGGGAAGGCGTCATCCCGCCAGCCTGCCGCATTGGCGAGCAACTGGAACGGTGCGAGCCAGGAGACCTGCCTCGGCACGTTTTCGACTTTCAACCGGGCGGGGTGATCCGGTGGCGAACAAGCCCGGCCGGCCTGGCCTGCGGCTGTCGTCCTGCATGCCCGCGCCAATCTGCCAAGGGCAATGCGACATGAAAACACTGGCCAAGCTCCCCGTCACCATCGTCACCGGCTTCCTCGGCTCGGGCAAGACCACCTTGCTGCGGCACATGCTCGACAACGCCCAGGGCCGCCGCATCGCGGTAATCGTCAACGAGTTCGGCGAACTGGGCATCGACGGTGAAATCCTCAAGCAGTGCAGCATCGGTTGCACCGAGGAAGAAGCCAGCGGTCGGGTCTACGAACTGGCCAACGGCTGCCTGTGCTGCACCGTGCAGGAAGAGTTCTTCCCGGTGATGCGCGAGTTGGTGGCACGCCGTGGCGACTTGGACCATATCCTCATCGAAACCAGCGGCCTGGCGCTGCCCAAACCGCTGGTGCAAGCCTTCCAGTGGCCGGAAATCCGCAATGCTTGCACAGTCGACGCGGTGATCACTGTGGTCGACAGCCCTGCGGTGGCCGCCGGCACCTTCGCCGCCTACCCGGACCAGGTCGATGCCCAGCGCAAGCTCGACCCCAACCTGGACCACGAGTCGCCACTGCACGAACTGTTCGCCGACCAGTTGGCCAGCGCCGACCTGGTGGTGCTGAACAAGGCCGACCTGATCGACGCCGAAGGCCTGGCCAAGGTCCGCACCGAGGTGGCCGAAGAACTGCCTCCGGCGGTCAAGGTTGTCGAGGCCAGCAGCGGCAAGCTGCCGCTGGAGGTGCTGCTGGGTGTGGGCGCCGAGTCCGAGGCGCACATCGATGGCCGCCGTACCCACCATGATTCCCACCATGACGGTGATGACCATGACGATCATGACCACGACGCCTTCGACTCCATCTCCATCGACCTGCCCGAAGCCGACGAAAGCCTGCTGCTCGATGCCCTGACCCAGCTGGTGGTGGAGTTCGGCATCCTGCGCGCCAAAGGCTTCGCTGCAATCCCCGGCAAACCGATGCGCCTGCTGGTGCAAGGCGTGGGTACCCGTTTCGACAAGCACTTCGACCGCGCCTGGCGCGCCGACGAGCCGCGCATCACCCGCCTGGTGCTGATTGGCCAGGACCTCGACGCCGCCCAGCTGGAAGCGCGCCTGCGCCAGGCACTAGGCGCCTGACCCATGCACCTGCTGCGGACCCAGCCCGGCGGCTTCGTGCCGGATGACAGCATTGCCGACCTCGGCCAGACGCCCGCCGAGCTGGTGATTCTCTGCAGCGGCGATTCGCACCTGGCATTGCTCGCCGATACCGCCGAGCAATTGCCCGAGGATTACCCCAGCCTGCGCCTGGCCAACCCGATGCAGGTACAGAACCATGCCTCGGTCGACCTGTACGTCGACCAGGTACTGCGCCATGCGAAGGTCATCCTGGTGTCGCTGCACGGTGGCGTCGGTTACTGGCGCTATGGCGTCGAGCAACTGGTCGAACTGGCCGGCCGTGGCGTGCAACTGATCCTGGTGCCGGGCGACGACCGCCCGGACCCGGAGCTGACCAGCCTGGGCAGTGTCAGCGGCGAGCAGGCCGAGCGCCTCTGGCACTACTTGCGCCAGGGCGGCAAGGCCAATGCCATCAACCTGTTCAACTGCCTGGCCAGCCAGTGGCTGGGCCGCGACTATGCCTGGGACGAGCCGCAGCCTTTGCCGCGCACCGCCGTGTATCACCCGGCCAAGGGCAGCGCCACGCTGGAGGACTGGTACCCGCAGTGGCACCCCGAACAGCCGGTGGCACCGCTGCTGTTCTACCGCTCGCACCTGCAGGCGGCCAACACCGCGTTCATCGACGTGTTCTGCCAACGGCTGCAGGCTGCCGGCCTCAACCCCTTGCCGATCGCCGTGGCCAGCCTCAAGGAAAGCGCATGCCTGGAACAGGTCGAAGCCTGGCTGGACGAGGTTGGCGCCGAGGTGCTGGTCAATACCACAGGCTTTGCCCTGTCCAGCCCCGAACGGCCCAACCTGCGCCCGTTCCGTCGCGACATCCCGGTGCTCCAGGCCATTTGCGCGCAGGACAACCAGCCCGGTTGGGAAGCCAGCGAGCAAGGCCTGGGCGCGCGCGACCTGGCCATGCACATTGCCTTGCCGGAACTGGACGGGCGCATCATCACCCGCCCGGTCAGCTTCAAGGACATGGCCTGGCGCAGCGAGCGCAGCCAGTCCGACGTGGTCTGCTACCGTGCCCACCCCGAACGCATGGATTTCGTCGCCGAGCTGGCCCGCCGCTGGGTCGAGCTGGCGCGTTTGCCCAATGCCCAGAAGCGGGTGGCCCTGGTGTTGGCCAACTACCCGACCCGGGATGGCCGCATCGGCAACGGTGTCGGCCTGGACACGCCAGCGGCTGCGTTGAACATCCTCAAGGCGCTGCGGGCCGAAGGTTACCCGTTGGCCGATTTGCCGGGCAGCGGCACGCAACTGATTCAGCAACTGCTGGGTGGTGTGACCAATGACCTTGACCTGCTGGACCTGCGCCCCTGCGCGCAAAGCCTGAGCCTGGCCGATTACCAGGCTGCCTTCGAGCGCCTGCCAGAGGCCAACCGCCAGGCCGTGCTGGAACGCTGGGGGCCGCCGCAGCAGGACCCGATGTACCGCAGTGGCCGGCTGATGGTGGCCGGCCTGCGCTTCGGCCTGACCTTCGTCGGTATCCAGCCGGCCCGCGGCTACCAGGTGGACCCCAGCGCGGTGTACCACGACCCCGACCTGGTGCCGCCCCACGGCTACCTGGCGTTTCACTTCTGGCTGCGCCATGCCTTTGCCGCCGACGCGGTGATCCACGTGGGCAAGCACGGCAACCTCGAATGGTTGCCCGGCAAGGGCGTCGGCTTGTCAGCGCAATGCTGGCCGGATGCGTTGCTCGGCCCGCTGCCGAACATCTACCCGTTCATCGTCAATGACCCGGGCGAGGGCGCCCAGGCCAAACGGCGCACCCAGGCGGTGATCATCGACCACCTGATGCCGCCGCTGACGCGCGCCGAAACCTACGGCCCGTTGCGCCATCTGGAACAACTGGCGGATGAATTCTATGAAGCGCAACTGCTCGACCCAAGGCGTGCCCGCGAGCTGCAGCGCGACATCCTCGAACTGGTCAAGGCCAACCACATCGACCGCGAATTGCAATTGGAAGGGCAACTGGATGATGCCGCCGTGTGGCTGCCGCGCCTGGACACCTACCTGTGCGACCTGAAGGAATCGCAGATTCGCGATGGCCTGCATGTGTTCGGCCAGTCGCCGCAAGGGCGGCTGCGCGTGGATACCCTGCTGGCGCTGTTACGGGTCGAGCGGGGCGATGGTCGCGGCGGCAATGCCAGCCTGCTGCGCGTGCTGGCCAAGGCGCTGGTGCCGGGTTTCGACCCGCTCGATTGTGACCTCGGCCAGCCGTGGCAGGGCGTGCGACCCGCGCAACTGCTGGCCCTGAGCGACGAACCTTGGCGTACCTGTGGCGACACCCGCGAACGTCTCGAACTGTTGGCCTTGCAGGTAATCGAGCAGGCACTGGATGGCACCGTACAGTTACCGGCAGAGGGCGAATGGCAACCGGTCCATGACGTGGTGCAGGCCCTGCGTGAAACGGTGGCACCCAGCCTGGACGCCTGCGGTAACGCCGAAATCAGCGGCCTGCTGGCCGCGCTGGCAGGGCGTTTCGTGCCTGCCGGCCCCAGTGGTGCACCCAGCCGTGGGCGCCTGGATGTGCTGCCCACCGGTCGTAACTTCTATACCGTGGATGTGCGCAACCTGCCCACCACCACGGCCTGGCGCCTGGGCTTCGCCTCGGCCAACCTGATCCTCGAACGTCACCTGCAGGACCATGGCGACCACTTGCGCCAGCTCGGCCTGTCGGTATGGGGCACGGCGACCATGCGCACAGGTGGCGACGACATCGCCCAGGCCATGGCACTGATGGGGGTACGCCCGGTCTGGGCCAGTGGCAGCCAGCGTGTCGACGATTTCGAGATCCTGCCGTTGAGCCTGCTCGACCGCCCGCGGGTGGACGTGACCTTGCGCGTTTCCGGGTTTTTCCGCGATGCCTTCGGCAACCTCATTCGCCTGTTCGATGCCGCTGTGCAGGCGGTCGCTGCGCTGGACGAGCCGGACGATCTCAACCCTCTGGCTGCCCGGGTGCGCAGCGAGCGTGCCACGCTGCAGGCGCAAGGGCTGGATGCCGAGCAGGCTGCGCGCCAGGCTGGTTGGCGGGTGTTCGGCGCCAAACCCGGGGCCTATGGCGCAGGGGTGCAGAACGCCATCGACGGGCGCCTGTGGCACAGCCGCGACGACCTGGCCGAGGTCTACCTCAACCATGGCGGCTATGCCTACGGCGGCAGCGACGACGGGACACCGGCCCGCGCCCAGTTCGCCCAGCGCCTGGCCAGGGTGCAGGCGGTGTTGCAGAACCAGGACAACCACGAGCACGACCTGCTCGACTCCAACGACTATTACCAGTTCCAGGGTGGCATGCTGGCGGCGTCGGAAACCTTGTCCGCTGCGGCGGTGGCCAGCTACCACGGCGACCACAGCCAGGCCGACCGACCGCGCATCCGTACCCTCAAGGAAGAGCTGAACCGGGTCATCCGCGCCCGTGCACTCAACCCGAAGTGGATCGACGGGGTCAAGCGCCATGGCTACAAGGGCGCGTTCGAGATGGCGGCGACGGTCGACAACCTGTTTGCCTTCGATGCCACCACGCACCTGATCGACGACCATCATTACCAGTCGCTGGCCGATGCCTATGTGCTCGACCCGGCGACCCGCAACTTCATGCGCGAGCACAACCCCGAGGCCTTGCGCGACCTTACCGAGCGCCTGCTGGAGGCCCAGCAACGCGGCCTGTGGCAGGCGCCGGGTGATTACCGCGAAGCCCTCGAGGAGCAACTGCTCGACGGCGAGGAACAGGCTTGAAATGAGTGAACCCGTGCAATTTCCGCTGGCCGCCGTGGTCGCTGCCGACGACCTCAAGCTGGCGCTGTGCCTGACGGCTATCGACCCGAAGATCGGTGGTGTGCTGATCGAGGGGCCGCGTGGCATGGCCAAGAGCACCCTGGCCCGTGGCCTCGCCGACCTGCTGGGGGAGGGGCCGTTCGTCACCCTGCCGCTGGGGGCCAGCGAGGAACGCCTGGTCGGCACTCTCGACCTGGATGCTGCGCTCGGGCAGGGCAAGGCGCAGTTTTCCCCGGGCGTGCTGGCCCAGGCCGATGGCGGCGTGCTGTACGTCGACGAGGTCAACCTGCTGCCCGACACCCTGGTCGACCTGTTGCTCGACGTGGCGGCCAGCGGTACCAACCGGGTCGAGCGTGACGGCATTTCGCACCGGCACAGTGCCCGCTTCGTATTGATCGGCACCATGAACCCGGAGGAAGGCGAACTGCGCCCGCAGCTGCTCGACCGCTTCGGCCTGAACGTGGCCCTGGAAGGCTTGCCCGAGCCGGCAGCGCGTCAACAAATCATTCGTCGCCGCCTGGCGTTCGACAGCGACCCGCAGGCTTTCTGTGCGCAATGGGCCCCGGCCCAGGCGCAATTGCGCGAACGCTGCCAGGCCGCCCGCCACGCCCTGGCCGATATCGCCCTGGACGACCAGGCGCTGGCCTGGATCACCGAGCGCTGCTATGCCGCCGGGGTCGATGGCCTGCGTGCCGACCTGGTCTGGTTGCGGGCTGCGCGCGCGCACTGCGCCTGGCGCGGTGCTGCAGCCATCGAAGAGGCCGATGTCGAGGCGGTGGCCGAGTTCGCCCTGCGCCATCGTCGCCGGGTTACTCCCCAGGCCAACCCGCCTTCGACGCCGTCGCAAGCTGGGCAGCAGCCTGTGCCGCAGGGTGCCGGTAACCCGGGTGAACAGGCCGGGCAGGGCGACTGGGGGGCATTGCCGGCGCAGCCGGTCGCCAGCGGCGCCCGCCGTGAGGTGCCGAACTGGGCAAAAAAGCCCTGAGCATCCCCCAGCCAACTGCCAAGGGGCCGGATGCCAAAGCAGGCGCAGGCAAGCAGCACGGTACCCGCACGGGCCGTGCGCGGCATGCCGCCAGCGGTCGGGTGGCCTGGCTGCCGACCTTGCTCAAGGGCCGGCCACGGCTGCGCCAGGACCTGTGCTGGCAGCTGCGCCAGGCCAGGCCAGCCGAGTTGTGGCTGGTTATCGTCGATGCCTCGGCCTCGACCCGGCGCCACCAGGCACTGGCGCAGACCAAGGGGCTGCTGGCGACACTGTTCGACCAGGCGTACCGCCAGCGCGCCAGGCTGGCCCTGCTGACTGCCAGCGGGCGCACGCCGCAGTGGCAACGTCACGGCCTGAAGGCTTCGGCCGCCTTGCAGCCGTGGCTGCACGCCTTGGGTGCCGGTGGCGGAACGCCGTTGCTTGCCGCACTGGAACAGGCCCGGCATTGGCTCCAGGCGCGGCAACGCGCCCACCCGCAGGAAGCGTTGCGTTGCCTGGTGTTTACCGATGGCCGCCTGCAGCATTGCAATGGTGTACAGCCGATGCCGTGCACCACGTTGCTGGTGGATATGGAAATGGCGCCGGTGCGCCTGGGGCGCGCGCAGCGTCTGGCGGAACAACTGCAAGCGGATTATCAGCACTTGCAACAGTTCAAGATCCGGGAGTGAAAAGTACCGGCGCGACACAATGTCGCAACAAGCAGCGTTGCCAGAACAGCAACTGAGGAAGTTATACAAGTGCGTGGCAAGCACGCACTTGGTTTTTGCCGGGTTATATTATTTCGGCATCGACCACGGTTGCAGGTCGTAACCTTTTTCGCAGAGTTCCGCGCGCACTTCTTCAATCAGGCTGGCCCACTGGGCCGGGTCGGAATAGATGCTCGACGACACTTGCTTGCTGCCGATGCGGGTGCTGGTCCGGTCGATCACTGCCAGGCTCAGTTCACCAGTACCGTTGGGGGCATCCCAGGCTACGCACTGGAAGGGTTCGAAGGCGTGGTCGGCAATCAGCAGTGCTTCGTTGACACGGAGCGGGGCATTCATGGTTCGGTCTCTCTATGGTCCCAAACATCCAGATGAAGTCCGCGTTGCTTTAAAGTCGCCTCAGTGGTCGCGAAGTGCAGCGCGGGGTTATGTGTACTGATGCTCAATGTCCGGGGGCAAGTCACACAGGGTTGGTAAAAAATTTTTCAGGGCGGTGTTTCACCCCGGCCCTTGCCGCCATGTGATGTCGATAAAGTGCGAAAATTCCCATGACAGATTGTAAAAAAATGATTCGGCAGACAGACGGTACTGGGCACCGTCAACTTCGTTGCTACTGTTAATCGGGCGCCACAACTTGCTGTTTTATTTCACAAAACCAAAAACTGGCGCCAAGGATCGGTCATGCAACAGCCAGCCGCCCAACGCCGTCTGCTCATCGTCGACCCTTGCGACGACTGCCACCGCTTGTTGCCAGGCCTGCGCAGCGCAGGCTGGGATGTGGACAGCTGCAGGCTCGGCGCCGCGCTGGATCAACCTTGCGATGTGGGCCTGTTACGCTTGCAGGCTAGCCACCTGAGGCATCCGGATGCGGTCAAGGACCTGATCACCCGCAGCAACACCGAATGGATTGCCGTGCTCAGCGCCGAACAGCTGCGCATGCCGGCGGTCGGCGATTTTGTCTGCGAATGGTTTTTCGACTTCCACACCCTGCCATTCGACGTATCCCGGGTGCAGGTCACCCTGGGCCGTGCCTTCGGCATGGCCCGCCTGCGCGGCAGGGGCGTGCGCAAGGCCGAGGAAACCACCCACGAGCTGCTGGGTGAAAGCCGCCCGATCCGCGAGCTGCGCAAGCTGCTGGGCAAGCTGGCACCCACCGAGTCGCCAGTGCTGATCCGTGGTGAAAGTGGCACCGGCAAGGAGCTGGTCGCGCGCACCCTGCATCGCCAGTCGCAGCGCAGCGAGCAACCGTTCATCGCCATCAACTGCGGGGCGATACCCGAACACCTGATCCAGTCGGAATTGTTCGGCCACGAAAAAGGGGCGTTCACCGGTGCCCACCAGCGCAAGACCGGGCGCATCGAAGCCGCCCACGGCGGCACGCTGTTCCTCGACGAAATTGGCGACCTGCCGCTGGAGCTGCAGGCCAACCTGCTGCGCTTTCTGCAGGAAAAGCATATCGAGCGCGTGGGCGGCAGCCAGCCGATCCCGGTGGACGTGCGGGTGCTGGCGGCTACCCATGTGGACCTGGAAAAGGCCATCGCACAAGGGCGCTTCCGTGAGGACCTTTACTACCGCCTCAACGTCCTGCAGGTAGTCACCGCGCCACTGCGTGACCGGCATGGTGACTTGGCTATGCTGGCCAGCCATTTTGCCCAGTTCTACAGCCTGGAAACCGGGCGTCGCCCGCGGTCGTTCAGCGACAACGCCCTGGCGGCCATGGGCCGGCATGACTGGCCGGGTAACGTGCGTGAGCTGGCCAACCGGGTACGCCGCGGGCTGGTCCTTGCCGAAGGCCGGCAAATCGAAGCGCAGGACCTGGGGCTGGATACCCTCGAGCCGGCACAACCGCCACTGGGCACGCTGGAGGAGTACAAGCACCGGGCCGAGCGCCAGGCGCTATGCGACGTGCTCAACCGGCACAGTGACAACCTGAGCGTGGCGGCCAAGGTGCTGGGTATTTCGCGGCCGACATTCTATCGGTTGCTGCACAAGCACCAGATACGCTGAGGGCGGGTTCGCCCGGTCCTTGCCGGATCGTGCGAACCCGCTGGCGCTACGCTCAATGCGGCCCGCGTGGAATGGTCTTGAGCAAGTCTTCCGGGCTGATGTGCCCGACCACCTGGGCCACCGCGCTGCCTGGGGTCGGCAGGTCGATGATGTGGCTCTTCATCTTGCCGATCACATGCATTTCGCACGGCTTGCAGTCGAACTTCAGGGTCAGTACTTCGTCGCCCTGAATCAGCTGCATCGGCGCCACCTTGGTACGCACGCCGGTCACGCCCTTGGCCTGCTTGGGGCACAGGTTGAAGGAGAAACGCAGGCAGTGCTTGGTGATCATCACCGGCACTTCGCCATGCTCTTCATGGGCCTCGTAGGCTGCGTCGATCAGTTGCACCCCGTGGCGGTGGTAGAAGTCACGGGCCTTCTGGTTGTACACGTTGGCCAGGAACGACAAATGCGACTCGGGGTATACCGGCGGTGGCGTGGTCTCGGCCTTGCGCCCACCACGCGGGTGCGCCTGCACACGTGCCGCGGTCAACGCCTCGATGGCTTCGCGGCGCAGGGCCTTGAGCTGCGAGTTGGGGATGAAGAACGCCTGCGGGGCATCCAGTTCGATGCTGTCGGCGTGGTACATCGTAGTACCCAGCTGGCCGAGCAGGTCGTGCAACTGCTCCAGCGCCTGCTGCGGCTTGTTGGCCGGGCCGAACGGGCCGTCCAGCGCCACCTGCGCGTTCACACCTTCTTCGCTGGTGACGGTCAGCGCCAGGCGCTGCTCGCGCAATACCGCGTGCCAGTGCACGCCGACCCGGCGTTCGGCCGAGGTGCGTTGCAGGGCCTGCTGCCAGTTGTGGTCGAGGTTGCGCGACAGCGGGTGGTTGGGCCGCAGCTTGTGCAGGCCTTCGGGCATTTCGTTGGGCTCGACGCGGTAACGGTAGCGCTTCTCGCCGTCTTCCTCGAACGCGCTGCGCAGCTCGGCGATGTTGGCGCGGAAACCCACCACTTCGCGCTTGACCAGCACGTTGAGGCCGTCGCCATTGGTCAGCGGCACTTCGGTGACTACCTGCAGGTCGCGCTTGCCGACCTTCTCCACCACACCTACCGGCAGGCCGGTGAAGGTTGGCGAGTCGAAGGCACCGATGTCGACCTTGCGCTCGGTGACGAAGTAGTCGGTGCTGCCACGGTGGAAGGTCTTGTCCGGGTCGGGCACGAAGAAATGCTCGGTGCGGCCGCTGGAGGCGCGGGCCAGCTCCGGGCGGTCTTCGAGGATGGCGTCGAGTTCCTTGCGGTAGTGGGCAGTGATGTTCTTCACATAGCCCATGTCCTTGTAGCGGCCTTCGATCTTGAACGAGCGTACGCCGGCATCGACCAGGTCGCGCAGGTTGGCGGTCTGGTTGTTGTCCTTCATCGACAGCAGGTGCTTCTCGAAGGCCACCACGCGGCCCTGGTCATCCTTCAGGGTGTAGGGCAGGCGGCAGGCCTGGGAGCAATCGCCACGGTTGGCGCTGCGGCCGGTCTGCGCGTGGGAGATGTTGCACTGGCCGGAGAAGGCCACGCACAACGCGCCGTGGATGAAGAACTCGATGGCGGCGTCGGTCTCGGCGGCAATGGCGCGGATCTGCTGCAGGTTCAGCTCGCGGGCCAGCACCAGCTGGGAGAAGCCGGCCTGGTCGAGGAACTTGGCCCGCTCCAGGGTGCGGATGTCGGTCTGCGTACTGGCGTGCAGCTCGATCGGCGGGATGTCCAGTTCCATCACGCCCAGGTCCTGCACGATCAAGGCATCGACGCCGGCGTCGTACAACTGGTGGATCAGCGTGCGGGCGGGTTCCAGTTCGTTGTCGTGGAGGATGGTGTTGATGGTGGTGAAAACGCGTGCGTGGTAGCGATGGGCGAACTCGACCAGTTCGGCGATATCGCTGACTTCGTTGCAGGCGTTATGGCGCGCGCCGAAGCTCGGGCCGCCGATATAGATGGCGTCAGCGCCGTGCAGGATCGCTTCGCGGGCGATGGCAACGTCACGGGCAGGGCTGAGCAGTTCCAGGTGATTCTTTGGAAGGGACATGTCGTTATAGGTTCGGGCTGTCACGGTTTAGGCGGGCATTGTAGCGGCGAAAGCGGACGGCGACATCATTGCGCTGCCCAGAGGTGCAGGTCGGTAGCGGATACAGTCCTGTGCAGGAGCGGCCTTGCGTCGCGAAAGGGCTGCGCAGCGCCCCCAGGCCATCAGCTGCGCCGCCGATATCGCCGGGGCCGCGTTGCGGCCCATCGCGACGCCAGGCCGCTCCTGCACGGATTTTGCGTTACGGACCGCTCAGCGCTTGGCGGCCATCGCGGTCACTTCCACGCGCATGCCTTCGACCGCCAGCGCGGCCACGCCCACGGCGGCGCGTACTGGCCAGGGCTTGCTGAAGTAGCGCTGGTACACCTCGTTGAATGCCGCGCGGTCGGCCATGTCGGTCAGGTAGATGGTCAGGTGCAGCACGCGGTCCATGCCGCTGCCGGCTTTTTCCAGCGCCACCTTCAGCGCCTGCAGGGTGCACTCGCTTTGCGCGACGATGCCACCCAGCTCCAGGCTGCCATCGGCGTGGGTCGGGATCTGGGTGGTGACCAGCACGCCATTGTATTCGGCGACGTCAGATGAGATCGACTCGGCGTCCGGGTCCGGGGTGTAGATGATGTCTGCATTTGCCATGGTGTATCGTGCCTTGCAACGGAAGGAAAGCGGCAAGCCTACGCGAGCGCGCTGGCCCGGTCGAGGGCGCCCCGGTGTTTGAAATGCCTGGCGTTCGCCGTCACAATCGCGCCCCATTGCAAAGCCAGGGGTTTACCGTGAACGAACATACATTGTCCAGGCGCCTGGAGCGCGTGGCCGCCTATGTGCCACAAGACGCGCGCCTGGCCGACATCGGCTCGGACCACGGCTACCTGCCGGTGGCCCTGATGTTGCGTGGCGTGCTGGCGGCAGCGGTTGCCGGCGAGGTGGCACAGGCACCGTTCGCCTCGGCCCAGCGCAACGTGCGCAGGAACGGCCTGGACGGCCGGGTCAGCGTGCGCCTGGCCGATGGCCTGGCAGCGATCGAGCCGCAGGACCGCATCTCGGTGGTGAGCATCTGTGGCATGGGCGGCGACACCATGTGTGACATTCTCCAAGCCGGCAAGCAGCGCCTGGCTGGCGTCACCCGCCTGGTGCTCCAGCCCAATGGCGGTGAGCGCGAACTGCGCCAATGGCTGATGGAAAATGGCTTGCGCATCGTCAACGAAGAACTGCTGCGGGAGAACCGCTTCGACTACGAGATCATCGTCGCCGAGCCAGGTGCGGCGGCGTACACCGCTGAACAGCTGTATTTCGGCCCGCTGCTGTTGCAGGAGAAAAGCGAGGCGTTCCTGGTCAAGTGGCGGCGCATGCTGCGGCAGAAGCAGCAGACCCTGGCCAACTTCGAGCGGGCTCGCGATGCGGTGCCTCAAGCGAAGCTCGACCACTTCAGGCAACAGCTGGGCTGGATCAACACAGTCCTGGCCTGAGTCATTGCTGCGAGCAGTTGCCCATCTCCCGGTAGTCGATTTCACGCTGCTGGCCCTGGTGGTCGACATACACCATGTGCGCGGTGCCGACCTGGCAGTCGGCGGCGTTGCTGGCCGGGGTGATGGAAATGACCTTGGCCACGTCAAGCGGCATGCCGTATTCGTAGTGGGTACTGGCGGGCTGGCTGCTGGCGGTGTCGGCGAGAGCGCCGAACGAGGCGAGGCTGGCGGCTATGGCAAGGACAGTGATCGAGCGTTTCATGGCAGGCTCCTTTCAGTGGATGACTCATGATCCATTCATTGGTCATCCACAATAAATGGGCTGATCCGTGATAGATTCCTGCCTATAGCGCAAGAATAATGTGATCAAGGAGCCCATTCATGGACATGCTGCATGCCATGCGTACCTTCGCCCGGGTCGTGGAATGCGGCAGCTTCGCTGCGGCTGCCAACGCCCTGGACATTTCCGCGGCGCAGGTATCGCGCATTGTTGCCGAGCTGGAAAACCAGCTGCAGACCCGCCTGCTGCACCGTACGACGCGGCGTTTACGCATGAGCGAGGCCGGCGAGCGATTTCTTGAGCGCTCGCGGCAGATCCTGTTGCTGACCGAAGAAGCGGTGGGCGAAGCCCGTGGTGCGCACCTGACCCCGCGTGGCCACCTGCGTCTGCATTGCCCGCACGGCCTGGGGCTGTTGCTGATGCCGCTGGTGGCCGGCTACAACGCGCTGTGCCCGGAGGTGGTGATCGAGCTGACCCTGTCGCAGCGCAACCCCGACCCACTGGCCGAAGGGCATGACGTGGTGATTACCGTAGACGGGGCCCTGCCGGACTCGCAGTTGATCGCCGTGCCGCTGGGCAACATCTTCAGCATTCCGTGTGCGGCGCCCAGCTATCTGCAGGCCCACGGCGTACCCGAGCGCCCGGAAGACCTGCACCAGCACCGCTGCCTGCGCATGGCCTACCCGATGTACGAAGGGGACTGGGTATTCCCGCAAGGGGTGGACCAGTGCGTGATCGCGCCGAGCGACAGTTTCTCCACCAACGTTGCCGACGCCATGCTGGTGGCCAGCGAGTTGGGCATGGGCATTGGCCTGCTGCCGTTCTATACCGCCAGCCAGGCGATCGAACAGGGGCGCTTGTGCCGCTTGCTGGCCCCGTACCGGCTGCGGGAGAACGCGCTGTACGCGGTATACCCGTCACGCCATTACCTGGATGCCAAGGTACGGACCTGGATCGACTACCTCAAGGAGCAGTTGCCGGCGTTGTTCGAGGGCCATGCCAGCGTGGTGGATGATGCGCGCTATTGGCGATAGCCGAGTGGGGGGCGGTTAACGCTGGCCTGTGTAGGAGCGGCCTTGTGTCGCGACAGGGCCGCATGGCGGCCCCAGCAATGTGTGCATCAAAGCTGACATCCTGGGGCGGCGTTGCGGCCCTGTCGCGACACGAGGCCGCTCAGGGTGCGTGCAAGGCTTTAAATCGGGTAGTGCTTCAACTCGCGGGCAATCAGCATCCGCTGGATCTCGCTCGAGCCTTCATAGATCTGCGTGATCCGCGCATCGCGGTAGTAGCGCTCCACCGGGTAGTCCTCCAGGTAGCCATACCCTCCATGCACCTGGATCGCCATCGAGCACACCCGCTCGGCCATTTCCGAAGCGAACAGCTTGGCCTGTGACGCTTCCGACAGGCACGGCTTGCCGGCGCTGCGCAGGCGCGCGGCATGCAGGATGAGCAGGCGCGCGGCATTCACCTGTACCTGCATGTCGGCCAGCAGGTTGGCGATGCTCTGGTGCTCGTTGATCGGCTTGCCGAACTGCACGCGGTCACGTGAGTACAGCAGCGCGGCTTCGAAGGCGGCGCGGGCAATGCCCAAGGCTTGCGCGGCAATGCCGATGCGGCCGCCTTCGAGGTTGGACAGGGCGATGGCCAGGCCCTTGCCACGTTCACCGAGGATATTGGCAGCGGGGATGCGGCAGTTGTCGAAGGTCACGGCGCAGGTATCGGAGGCGCGGATGCCCATCTTGTGCTCGCTGCGGTCGACCTTGAAGCCCGGTTTGTCGGTGGGCACCAGGAATGCCGACAGGCCCTTCTTGCCCAGCTCAGGGTCGGTCACCGCGAAGACGATCGCCAAGCCGGCGCGGCGGGCGTTGCTCACGAACTGCTTGGCACCGTTGATTACCCACTGGCCGTCCACCAGCTCGGCGCGAGTGCGCAGGTTGTGCGCTTCGGAGCCGGCCTGCGGTTCGGTCAGGCAGAAGCAGCCGATCACTTCGCCACTGGCCAGGCGCGGCAACCACTGCTGTTGCTGCTCGGCAGTGCCGTAGGCCAGCAGCGGGCCACAGCCCACCGAATTGTGGATGCTCATCATCGCCCCGGTGGCGCCACAGCCGGCGGCGATCTCTTCGACGGCCAGGGCGTAGGCGACATAGTCGGTGTAGCTGCCGCCGAATTGTTCCGGCACGACCATGCCCAGCAGGCCCAGTTCGCCCATCTTGCGCACCACGCCATCGTCGATCCAGCCGGCCTTTTCCCAGGCCTGGGCATGCGGGGCG
Organism: Pseudomonas anuradhapurensis; assembly: GCF_014269225.2. Taxonomy (NCBI): domain Bacteria; kingdom Pseudomonadati; phylum Pseudomonadota; class Gammaproteobacteria; order Pseudomonadales; family Pseudomonadaceae; genus Pseudomonas; species Pseudomonas anuradhapurensis. The sequence goes on along the minus strand of NZ_CP077097.1, from coordinate 2,818,428 downwards.
ATCTCGCCGCGGGAGAAGTCCCGGGCCATGTCGCGGATCATGATCTGTTCTTCGCTCAGTTCCAGGTCTTGCATCTGTGTACTCCCCGGCTCACAGGCCTTCGAAGAATTGTTCGACGCGCTGGCGCTGCAACGCGGCCAGGGTCGGTGGGTTCCAGCGTGGCTGCTTGTCCTTGTCGATGATCAGCGCACGCACACCCTCGATGATGTCGCCGTGCTGGAACCACTGGCGGTCCAGGTGCAGCTCCATGGCAAAGCAGTCCTCCAGGCCCAGGTGGCGGCCGCGGCGCAGCATCTCCAGGGTAACCGCCATGGCCAGCGGCGAGCGGCTTTCCAGCTGCTCGGCGGTGGCCACGGCCCAGGCGTGGCTGTCGCCAATGCTGACTGCGCGCAGTTGCTCGACGATCGCCGGCACATCGGGCAGGGCGAAGAAGTGGTCGATGACCGGGCGCAGCTTTTCCAGCGGGGCATCGTCGAGCACCTGGGTGCCGAGCCTGGCCAGCAGGTTCTGCAGGTCCTTGAGCGGGTGGTCGCCAAAGCGCAACTGGTCGAGGCCGTGGTCGAGGGCGGCGAGCTTGTCGCTGGCCAGGTACCAGTCGGCCAGGCCGCAGTACAGCGCATCGGCTGCCTGGATCTGCGCGCCGCTGACGCCCAGATAGGTGCCCAGCTCGCCAGGGATGCGCGACAGGAAGTAGCTGCCGCCGACATCCGGGAAGTAACCGATGCCCACTTCGGGCATGCCCAGGCGGCTGCGCTCGGTGACCACGCGCAGGTCGCAGCCCTGGGCCAGGCCCATGCCGCCGCCCAAGGTGAAGCCGTCCATCAGCACCAGCACCGGCTTGCGGTAATGGTGGATGACCAGGTCGAGCGCATATTCCTCGACGAAGAACGTCTCGTGCAGCGTTTCGCCCGCTTTGAAGCTGTCATGCAGCGAACGGATGTCGCCACCGGCGCAGAAGCCTTTGGGCCCCTCGCCACGCAGTACCACGGCCTGCACCTGCGGGTCGTTGGCCCACAGGTCGAAGCGCCGGCGCAGGCTGCGCACCATGTCCAGGGTCAGGGCATTGAGGCCGGCAGGGCGGTTCAGGGTCAGGTGGCCGATGTGGTTGCGGACTTCGGCCAGCACAGGGGCGGTGGCTGAGGTAGTAGCGTGCGCAGTCATTGCGTTCTCCCTGCTTTGTTATTGATTTTCCAAGTGAAGTCTGGAATTCGCTGGAGGATCGCAGAATCCTGTCATGCGAATTTGCCGTGCACAATCGACATATCTGCAGGGGGATTCTGCATTTTTGCCTTGGCCGACGCTACCGCCACTCTAGCAAGGTTTCGGCTGGCCCTCGAACTGGGCGCGGCCCTAGGGCCAGGTAGTACCGCATGAACATTGCCAGATGTCAGGCGGCCCGGGTCTTGCCCCAAGCCATGCACCACGCAGCTGCCAGATGACGCCCAGCGTTTTCTCGCGCACACTGCGGAAAATTCCCAAGCCCGTTCCCCGCCACCCTGTGGGGCACAGCCGGAGAAGAAAATGGCGCGACAACTCATAACAAACGCCCACGATCCGTTGCACGAATCCCGCCAGGCCCGTTTGAAGCTGGCCAGCGAAGGCGAGCTGCCGCTGGGCATGCTGCGCGACGAGATAGACGCCTCCTGGCGCCGCAGCCTGGGCCATGGCCTGGACTGCCTGCAGGGCGAGCAGGTTGGCCTGGGCCTGCAGAAAGGCCATGACTTGCGCATGCTGCTGGAGCGCAACCGCCTGCTGGTCGACGCCGTCACTCCGGAACTGGACTATCTGGTCGCGCGCCAGGGCAAGGCCGGTATCGTCATCCTCGGCGATGCCCAGGCCAACGTGCTGACCATCGAAGGGCAGAAGCACGTGCTGCAGCGCGAAGGCCTGCGCGACCTGCACCCGGGCAGTTGCTGGAGCGAGTCGCTGCGCGGCACCAATGCCATCGGCACGGCGGTGGTGGAAGGCCGGCCAACGCTGATCAACTGCGGCGAACACTACCTGGACCGCCTCAGCCCGTTCTCCTGCACCTCCGTGCCGCTGCGCGACCCGCAAGGCGAAGTGATCGGTGTGCTCGACATCACCCGCGAAGGCGTGATGGCGCAGCCCCAGGACAGCTTGTCGACGCTGATGCTGGCAGCCGGCAACATCGAAAGCCGGCTGTTCGGTTTGTGCCACCCGGAGCAGTGGGTGCTGGCCTTCCACAGCCGCCCGCAGTACCTCAACAGCGCCTGGCATGGGCTGCTGGCACTGAGCCTGGATGGCGAAGTACTGGCCGCCAACGACAGTGCCTGCCAGTTGTTGCAAGTGCTGCGCCATGAATTGATCGGGCGGCGCAGCAGCGACCTGTTGGGCGAACGTGCACCGGCCTTCATCGCCCGCCTGTGGCAGGGCGGGGTGAGCAGTGTGCAAACGGCCAAGGGCGAGTTTCATTTCCGCGCCCTGCAGTTGCCGCGCCATGCCCGGGTCAATGGCAGCACACCGGCCGGCAAGCCGGCGCCGAGCAAGCAGTCGCCGGCACTGGATGCCCTGGCCGGTGGCGACCCACGCCTGGCACGCAACCTGCGCATGGCCGGCCAGGGCTTGGGCAGTGGCCTGCCGGTGCTGCTGCTGGGTGAGACCGGCACCGGCAAGGAAGTGGTCGCCCGGGCCTTGCACCAGGCCAGCGCGCGGGCCGACAAGCCGTTCGTGGCGGTCAACTGCGCGGCCATTCCCGAAGGGCTGATCGAGTCCGAGCTGTTTGGCTACCGCGAGGGCGCGTTTACCGGTTCGCGCCGGGGTGGCATGGTCGGGCGGCTGATGCAGGCTCATGGCGGCACGCTGTTCCTCGACGAGATCGGCGACATGCCGCTGGCCCTGCAGGCGCGCCTGCTGCGCGTGTTGCAGGAGCGGCGGGTGGCGCCGCTGGGGGCGGGTGACGAGCAGGACATTGACGTGGCGCTGATCTGCGCCACTCACCGCGACCTCAAGCGCCTGGTACAGGAGCAGCGTTTCCGCGAGGACCTGTACTACCGGGTCAACGGCGTGTCGCTGCGCCTGCCGGCGCTGCGCGAGCGCGATGACCTGGCCGCGATCATCCAGGGATTGCTGGACAAGTCCGAGGCGCGCGGGGTCACGCTCGACCCGGCGCTGAGCGCGTTGCTCGCAGGGTTCGACTGGCCGGGCAACATCCGCCAGCTGGAAATGGTCGTGCGCACGGCACTGGCCATGCGCGAGGACGGCGAGCAAGTGCTGACCCTGGACCACCTCACCGATTGCCTGCTGGACGAACTGGCCAGCGCCACGCCAGCCTCCGGCAGCCTCAAGGACAACGAACTGGAAATGATCCGCGGCGCCCTGGCGCGCCACCAGGGCAACGTGTCCGCCGCCGCCGAGGCGCTTGGTATCAGCCGGGCCACGTTGTACCGCAAGCTCAAACAGCTGCGGGGCTGACATGGGCAGCCTGTTCGCCCGGCTGGTAGAGTCCAGCAACCCGGTCCTCATGCGCCAGGCGTTGGCCTGGTTGTACAGTTTCGTGCGCCCGCATCGGCGCGCCATCGGCTTGTTGCTGGGCTTGTCGCTGGGCGCCTCGCTGCTGGCCCTGGCGCAACCCTGGCTGGTCAAGACACTGATCGACGAGGGCTTGCTGGCCAAGGACTACCAGATGCTGTGGCACATGGCGGCGATCATGATCGCTGCCGGCCTGCTGGGCACTGTGCTGGCCGGGGTCAACCGCTACCTGCACACGCGTTTGTCGGGGCGCATCCTGTTTGCCCTGCGCGATGACCTTTATCGGCACCTGCAGCAATTGTCGCCGACGTTCTATGGTCGGCGACGTATCGGCGACCTGCTGTCGCGGCTGGATGGTGACGTGGCGGAGATCCAGCGCTTTGCCGTGGATTCACTGTTCTCGGCGGTGTCCGCGGTGATTGGCCTGGCGGGCGCGTTGGCGTTGATGCTGATGCTGTCGTGGCAGTTGTCGCTGCTGTTGGCGCTGCTGGTGCCGATCGAAGTGCTGTGGCTGCGCTGGATGCGGCGCAAGGTCGAGCATGAAGTGCGCAACCTGCGCGAACGTTCGGCAGATGTGTCGGCGTTCCTGGTGGAAACGTTGCCGGCGATGAAGTTCATCCAGGCGGCCGGCCAGCAAGAGCGCGAGGCCGGGCGCCTGGACCAGCTGGGCCAGGGCTACATGCGTCAGTTGCTCAAGGTACAGGTTACCGAGTTCTTCACCCAGGCCATCCCCGGTACGCTGACCTCCTGGTGTCGCGCCTGCGCGTTCCTGGTCGGCGGCTGGTGGGTGATCCAGGGCACCTGGCAGCTAGGTGCGCTGATCGCTTTTTCCACCTACATAGGCATGGCGGTCGGCCCGGTGCAAAGCCTGCTGGGCCTGTACGTGGCGGTGCAGCGCATGGCCGTGAGCCTGGGGCGGGTAATGGAACTCAAGCAGCAGGCCGTAACCGTGCGTTCGCCGGCCAATCCTCAGCCGATACCCGCTGGCTCGGGCGAACTGCGCCTGGAAGCGCTGAGCTTCGCCCATGAAGGGCGCCAGGGCATGGTGCTGAACAACGTGCAGCTGTGCGTGCCCGGAGGCTTGAAAGTGGCCATCAGCGGTGCTTCGGGGGTCGGCAAGTCGACCCTGATCGACCTGTTGCAGCGCTTCTACGACCCGGATGCCGGGCGCATTCTGCTCGACGGCACCGACCTGCGCGAGCTGGACCTGGTCGCATTGCGCCGGTGCATCGCGGTGGTCAGTCAGGACATCGTGCTGTTCCGTGGCACCCTGGCGCAGAACCTGGCCTACGGCATGCCCGAAGCCACCCGCGCAGAGCTTGAGCGGGTCGTGCACCTGGCACGGCTGGACAGCCTGGTCGAAAGCTTGCCACAGGGCCTGGACGGCCTGCTCGGTGAGCGTGGCCAGCAATTGTCCGGCGGCCAGAAGCAACGCATCGCCATCGCCCGCGCGGTGCTGCAGGCCCCGGCGATCCTGGTACTGGACGAGGCCACGTCGGCGGTGGACGAAGCGACCGAGCGCGACGTGATCGCGGCCATCGACCAATTGTTTGCCGGCCGTACGCGGATCCTGATCAGCCACCGCGCATCGACCCTGGCCGATGCCGACCTGCACCTGCAACTGCACGATGGCCAACTGCAGGTGTTGCCGCGGGAGATGCTCACCCATGGGCACTGATCTGTGCGTGGGCATCATCGATAGCGGCTGCTCGCCGGAACAGGTCCGCGCGCTGCGGGGGGCGCGACGCTTCTGGTTGGAGGATGGCCAGTTGCGCGAAGGTGAGACACTACCCGACCTGCTCGGGCACGGGGGCGCGGTACTGGACGCCTTGCAGCGTGAGGCCGGGTCGGTGCCGGTGCTGGTGGCCCAGGTGTTCACTGACCAGTCCAGTACCAGTGCGTTGCAGGTCGCGGCCGCGCTGCTGTGGCTGGTAGAGGCGGGGGCCAGGTTGGTCAACCTCAGCCTTGGCCTGCAGCAGGATCGGCCCGTGCTGCACCAGGCGTGTGCCGAAGCCGTGGCCGCCGGCGTGCTGCTGTGTGCCTCCAGCCCGGCACAAGGCGGACCGGTGTATCCGGCGAGCTACCCAGGGGTGATTCGAGTCACTGGTGACGCCCGCTGCGCGCCGGGCCAATGGTCGTGGCTTGGCACCCGGCAGGCAGACTTCGGCGGCTATGTGGGGGCGGGTGGCAGGGCCGGCGCGAGCCTGGGGTGCGCGGCCATGAGCGGGCGGATCGCCGCGCTGTTGCGTGAGGCGCCCGGCATGGGCCGCCCGCAGGTGCATGACTGGTTGCGCCAGCATGCGGCGTTCGTCGGCCCCGAGCGACGAGGGGGCGGGCATGGCTGAACCGCGCATTGTGGTGCTGGGCGCAGGCCCGGCGGGCGCGGCCACGGCCATTGGCTTGCGACGCCTGGGCTACCCGGTCACGGTGGTGTCCGAGTGGCGGCGCTTCGCGGCGGTCGAAGGGGTTTCACAACGGGTGCTGGAGGGGCTGCGTCACGCGGGCCTTGGCGCTGCCCTGGGCCAGGCGGCGCTGCCGGCCACGCGACGGGTGCAATGGAACGGCCGGCAACTGCAACTGAACCAGGAATTCCTGCTCGACCGGCAACGGTTTGACCGGGCGCTGCGCGACGATCTTCAACAGGCGGGCGTAAGCGTGGTCGAGGGGCGCGTGCGCGACGTCTCGCACGCCGGCGCTCATCAGGTGCGTATGGACGACGGGCAGGTATTGCTGGCCGATTTTTTGGTCGAGGCCCGTGGCCGTCAGGCGCCATTGACGGCTGACCGCCTGCGCGGGCCGGAGACAGTCAGCCTGCTCAATGTCTGGCAGGGCAGCCCAGGTACGCCAGCATCGGCGGTGGAGAGCGTGGCGGATGGCTGGGCGTGGATGGCGCGACTGGAAGATGGCCGCTGCTACTGGCAGGTCACCCTGGACGCCACCGGCCTGCCGGGCAAGGCCGGGTTGGCAGCGTACTGTGCAGCGCGGCGGGCGCACAGCGCTCTGGTCGCAGAGCTGTTCGACGCCCACGCATTGGCGCCGGCGCAGGTGCATGCGCGCAGTAGTACGGCAATTCTGGCCGGCGAATGCGTCGGGCCGGACTGGATACGGGTGGGCGATGCCGCAATGGCCGTTGACCCGTTGTCGGGCAACGGCATATTCCAGTCGCTGTCTTCGGCGTTGCAGGCGCCGGTGGTGATCAATACGTTGCTGTGCCGGCCCGAGCGGGCTGCATTGGCGCGGCAATTTCACCAGCAGCGGGTCGAACAGCTGTTCTTGCGCTTTGCCAGGATCGGGCGGGATTTCTATGGTCAGGAACAGACTCGGATGGGGCAGCCGTTCTGGGACCGACGCCAGGCATGGCCGGATGGGCAAGCGTTGCATGTGGCGGCAGACTGGCAGGCGCTCAGGGTTGAGCGGCGGCCGGTGTTGCGCGATGGCTGGGTGGACGAGGCCGAGGTGGTGGTGACGGCGGATCAGCCGCTGGGGGTGTGGCATTTGCAGGGGCTGGAGTTGGCGCCAGTCGTGCGGGCGTTGCAGGCTGGCCGGCCACTCGAGGCAGTCTTGACCGGTCGGCCGGTAGGGCAGCAGATGACGTTGCGGCGTTGGCTGGCCGAGCAGGGCTATCGCTGAAAATCCGGGGCCGTGTTGCGGCTCGATCACCGTCAAGCCAGCCCCACCGGGGCAGCACAGGCTGCGAGAGCAGTGGTTTACCTGTGGAGCTGGCTTGCTGGCGCCAGGGCCAGACCAGGGGCGTCGTCAGAGCTTGATCAGCACCGATTTCAGCTCGGTGTAATGCTCGATGGCCGCCGCGCCCATCTCGCGGCCGACACCGGACATCTTGTAGCCGCCAAACGGCAGGGCCGGGTCCAGCGCGCTGTGGCAGTTGACCCACACCGACCCCGACTTGATGCGTGGGATCATCCGGTGCACGGCGGCCAGGTCGTTCGACCAGATGCTCGCGCCCAGCCCATAGGGGGTGTCATTGGCCAGGCCGAGCACTTCGTCGATGTCGTCGAACGGCATCGCCACCAGCACTGGCCCGAAGATTTCTTCCTGAACCAGGCGGTGGCGCTGGCCGACGTCGACGATCACCGTCGGCTTGACGAAGTAGCCTGGCCCGAAGCCTTCGCCGCCACAGGCGATGGTCGCTCCCAGTTCACGGCCAAGCTCGATGTAGCCGGTGACCCGGTCCTGCTGCTTGGCCGAGATCAACGGCCCCATCTGCACCGCCGGGTCCAGTCCGTTGCCGAGTTTCATGCCGTTGGCGATGCCGGCGATGTCGGCCACCACGTTGTCGAAGTGCTTGCGGTGTACATACAGCCGGGAGCCTGCGCAGCACACCTGGCCCTGGTTGAAGAAGATCGCCGTGGCGGCGCCGGCAGCCGCCTCCTGCAGGTTGGCATCGGGCATGACAATGGTCGGCGACTTGCCGCCGAGTTCCAGGGTGACACGGGTCATGTTGTCCATGGCCGCCTTGCCGATCAGCTTGCCAACCTCGGTGGAGCCGGTGAAGGTCAGCTTGTCCACGCCGGGGTGGCGGCTGAGCGCGGCGCCGGCGTTCAGGCCGGTGCCGGTGACCACGTTGAACACGCCGGCCGGGTAGCCGGCTTCGTCCACCAGTTCGGCCAGCTTGAGCACGCTCAGCGGTGTTTCGTCCGCGGGCTTGAGCACGACGGTGCAACCGCTAGCCAGGGCCGGGCCGAGCTTCCAGCAGGCCAGCAGCAACGGGAAGTTCCAGGCGACGATGGCACCGACCACGCCTACCGCTTCGCGGCGGACGAACGCGTGGAACTGGTCGTTGGGCAGCAACGGCAGCGAGGGTTCGACAGTGCTACCCTCGATCTTGGTGGCCCAGCCTGCCATGTAGCGCAGAAAATCGATGGCCAGCTGCACGTCCATCACCTGGGCCACGGCGGCGCTCTTGCCGTTGTTCAGGCATTCCAGTTCGGCCAGCTGGCGGGCGTCGCGCTCCATCAGGTCGGCCAGGCGCCACAGCAGGTTCTGCCGTTCGCGTGGGCGCAGGCGGCTCCACGGCGAGTCGTCGAAAGCCTGGCGCGCGGCGCGCACGGCCCGATCGACATCTTCGGCGTCGGCGGCGGGCACTTCACCCAGTACCTCACCAGTGGCGGGGTTGCGGAACGACATGGTGCGACCGCTGGCGGCATCCTGCCAGTCGGCGCCGATGCGCATCTTCAGCTTGCGTTCGAGAAAGGCGCGGGTGGTGGGCAGGATGGGCAGTTCGGAAAGCATTGGGCTGTGCCTCTTGTCATTGGATGTGACAGGCAGAGGCGCAATGGTCGTGCCAAGCTGGACAAGTGCTGGTAAAGCGTTGAAGGCGTTGGGTTTTATCGGCGAGAAAGGTTGGGACTGCGGGGTGGAGCTGTTGCACATTGAGACGCTGTGAGACGGTGTTGCAACAGTGGCCTCCCGGGCCAGTCGCTGGCTTGCCGACTGGCCTGCGTAGCGGTCCAGTCTCAACCTGACACACGCTGTCGCGAAATGGCACGCTGCAGTTGGCCATCGCTGCTGGCATCAAGCGCCCGAAAACCGGCTAACAGGTTGAAAGAAAACACTTTTACAACATCTGGCACAGTTCCTGTATCGCAACCGTCACATGCACACCTGCTGTTCCAAAGCGTGCGAAAACGATAAGAACAACAACCGTGGAGGTCTGACCTTGAAGACGACTCGACTCCAGCGGCATGCGGGCAAACTGGCGCTGGTCGCCGCCGCGCTGCTGAGCACCCAGGCCATGGCGGCCGAGCAGGGCCCGAGCCTGTTGCAGAACAAGTGCATGGGGTGCCATATCCCCGAAGGCAACGACACCTACAGCCGCATCAGCCATCAGCGTAAAACACCGGAAGGCTGGCTGATGAGCATCGCCCGCATGCAGGTGATGCACGGCCTGCAGATCAGCGACGACGACCGCCGCACCCTGGTCAAATACCTCGCCGACAAGCAGGGCCTGGCGCCCAGCGAGACCGATGGTGTGCGTTACGCCATGGAGCGCCGGCTGAATACCGTCGAGCAGTTCGATACCCAACTCAGCGAAACCTGTGGCCGTTGCCACTCGGGTGCCCGTGTCGCCTTGCAGCGGCGCCCGGCCAAGGAATGGGAACACCTGGTCAACTTCCACCTCGGCCAATGGCCATCCCTCGAATACCAGGCCCAGGCGCGTGACCGCGACTGGCTGCCGATCGCCCTGCAGCAGGTGGTGCCCGACCTGGCCAAGCGCTACCCGCTGGAAAGCGCGGCGTGGGCCGAATGGCAGAAGGCCAGGCCCAAGGCCGATGCGCTGCCGGGCCAGTGGGCGTTCAGCGGCCACATGCTGGCCAAGGGCGATGTGCGCGGGGTGATGAGCGTCACGCCTGACCAGGGCGACACCTTCAAGGTCGAGGTCAAAGGCGCTTATGCCGACGGCACGCCGTTCAATGGCAGCGGTTCGGCGATCCTCTACAACGGCTATGAGTGGCGTGGCAACGTCAAGGTCGGCGACGCCAACCTGCGCCAGGTGTTCGCCGCGCTGGATGGCGAAATGAAAGGCCGCATGTTCGAGGCCGAGCACGACGAGCGTGGCCTGGACTTCACCGCAGTGAAGGACGGCAAGGCGCGCCTGCTGGCGGTACAACCGGCATTCATCAAGGCCGGTGGCGAAAGCGAGATCACCTTGGTCGGCAGCGGCCTGGCCGGCAAACCGGACCTGGGCGCTGGCGTGGAGGTGACCGAGGTGCTGGAGCAGACCCCGACCCTGGTACGGGTGAAGGCCCGCGCCGCAGCTGATGCCAAGCCAGGCCAGCGCGAAGTCGCCGTGGGGGCGCTCAAGGGCGTCAACCTGGCGGTGTACGACAAGGTCGAGGCAGTGAAGGTGGTACCGGCGTTCTCCATCGCTCGTATCGGCGAAAACGGCGCCGCGGTGCCCAAGGTGCAGGGCCGCTTCGAGGCTGAGGCGTGGGGCAAGGACGCCAACGGCCAGCCACTGCGCATCGGCTACCTGCCGGCCAGCTGGAAGGTCGAGCCGTTCAACGAGCGAGCAGTCGAGGACGAAGACGTCAAGTTCGCCGGGCAGATGCAGGCCGATGGTGTGTTCGTGCCCGGCGGCGCTGGCCCCAACCCGGCGCGCAAGATGATGACCAACAACGCCGGCAACCTGAAGGTCATCGCCACCCTGGCCGACGGTGGCCCGACCGGCGAAGGGCACATGATCGTCACCGTACAGCGCTGGAACAACCCGCCGCTGCCGTAACGGCAGGGGGCTTACGGTTTTCCAACGGATCGATTATCGGGAGGTCGCCATGGGCGCACTACTGAACCTGGTCGAACGCAACCTGCATGAAGTGCAGGTCGATGCCGACCGCATGCTTTTCCATATCCCCAGCAGTTCGCTGTTCAGCGCCGATGCGGTGACCGGCGGCATCATCGACACCCTGCGCCAGCAAGGCTGCTCGGCCGAGGAGTTGCTGCAGCGCCTTGGCCAGCAGTTTGCCGGCGACGATATCCAGGCCACCCTGCGCGAGCTGATCGCGCTGGAGCTGGTCAGCGACGGCTCGCCGCTGACCCCGGAAATCGCCCTCAGGCAGGTCGAACGCACCGCGCTGAACACTGTGGTGCTCAACGTCAACACCGGCTGCAACCTCAGCTGCACCTATTGCTACAAAGAAGACCTGGACAAGCCGTCGGCAGGCAAGAAGATGAGCGCTGCCACCGCCGAGGCTTCGGTGGAGATGCTGCTCAAGGAATCGCCCGACGAGCCGCGTTACAGCGTGGTGTTCTTCGGTGGCGAGCCGCTGTCCAACCGGCCGCTGATCGAGCATATGGTGGCCTACTGCGAGCGGCGCTTCGCCGAGGCGGGCAAGCAGGTGGAGTTCATCATGACCACCAACGCCACCTTGCTCAGCGAAGAGATCGTCGACTGGCTCAACGCCCACCGCTTCGGCCTGTCGGTCAGCATCGATGGCCCCAAGACCGTTCACGACCGCAACCGCATCACCGTGGGCGGGCAGGGCACCTATGACGTGGTGCGGCGCAAGGTCGACATGCTGCTGTCGCGCTACCACAGCCGCCCGGTGGGCGCGCGGGTCACGCTGACCCGTGGCATCACCGACGTCGAGACCATCTGGAACCACCTGTTCAACGAACTGGGCTTCGCTGAAGTCGGCTTTGCCCCGGTCACCTCCGGCGACATGGCCAACTTCAACCTCACCGGCGAAGAGCTGGTGCAGGTGTTCGCCAACATGAAGGCGCTGGGCCGGCGTTACCTTGAGGCTGCGCTGGAGCACCGCAACATCGGCTTCTCCAACCTGCACCAGCTGATTACCGACATCCACGAAGGCCACAAGAAGGCCCTGCCGTGCGGCGCCGGGCTGAAGATGCTGGCCGTGGACCACGAAGGTGAGCTGAACCTGTGCCATCGCTTCACCGGTTCCAGCCTGCCGACCTTCGGCAATGTGCACCAGGGGGTGAAGCAGGCGCAGCTCAACGACTTCCTGTCGCAGCGCCTGGACCGCAGCAACACCGGCTGCGACAGCTGTCGCATCCGCAACCTGTGCTCCGGCGGCTGCTACCACGAAAGCTATGCCCGCTATGGCGACCCGCAGCACCCGACCTACCACTATTGCGAACTGATGCGCGACTGGGTCGACTTCGGCATCGAAGTCTACAGCCGCATCATGGCCGCCAACCCGGCCTTCATCGATCGCTACATCACTCCGCGGAAGGCGCACTGACATGAAGCACTTGAAGCCCCTGAACAACAAGGCGCGCATCCTCGAACAGGCCGCCGCCGAAGACCGCGTCGAAGAAGTCATGGCCATGAGTGCGGTGGCGGGCTGCACCGCCACCACCGACCCGGGCTGGGAAGTGGACGCCTTTGGTGGCGTGAGCTCGCTGTGCCAGCCGATGGAGGCCGACCTGTATGGCTGCTCCGACCCTTGCTGGTGGCCGGCCCAGGTGCCGGACATGATGAGCACCTACCAGGACTGGAACGCCCAGGCGAGCAACTCGGCGCAAGACTGGCGCAACCTCGGCACCGTGTTCCCGAAAGACAAGTGACCGGCCCAACAAGAATGACAAGGGGAAACCGCATGAAAGCTGGACGCTGCGCGTCACTCGCGCTCACCATCGCCGCCACGGCCTGTGCCGGGCTGGTACAGGCCGCCGACACCGGGCCGGCGCTGAAGGCTGGCCACGAATACATGATCGTGACCAACTACCCGAACAACCTGCACGTGGTCGATGTGGCCAGCGACACGGTGTACAAGAGCTGCGTGATGCCCGACAAGTTCGGCCCAGGCACCGCGATGATGGCGCCGGACAACCGTACCGCCTACGTGCTCAACAACCACTACGGTGACATCTACGGCATCGACCTGGACACCTGCAAGAACACCTTCCATGCCAACCTGTCCAGCGTGGCGGGCGAGGTCGGCAAGTCGATGTACTCGTTTGCCATCAGCCCCGACGGCAAGGAAGTCTATGCCACGGTCAACCCGACCCAGCGACTGAACGACCACTACGTGGTCAAGCCACCGCGGCTGGAAGTGTTCAGCACTGCCGATGGCCTGCAGGCGAAGCCCGTGCGCACCTTCCCGATGCCGCGCCAGGTGTACCTGATGCGTGCGGCGGACGACGGCAGCCTGTACGTCGCCGGGCCGGACATCTACAAGATGGATGTGAAGACCGGCAAGTACACGGTGGCCTTGCCGCTGCGCAACTGGAACCGCAAAGGCTACAGCGCCCCGGACGTGCTGTACTTCTGGCCGCACCAGAGCCCGCGCCATGAGTTCTCGATGCTGTACACCATTGCCAGGTTCAAGGATGACAAGCAGGACCCGGCCACTGCCGAGCTGCTGTATGGCTACCTGAGCGTCGACCTGAAGACCGGCAGGACCCACACCCAGGAATTCGCCGACCTGACCGAGCTGTACTTCACCGGGCTGCGTTCGCCAAAAGACCCGAACCAGATCTACGGCGTACTCAACCGCCTGGCCAAGTACGACCTCAAGCAGCGCAAGCTGATCAAGGCGGCTAATCTGGAGCACACCTATTACTGCGTCACGTTCGACAAGAAGGGCGACAAACTGTACCTGGGCGGCACCTTCAACGACCTGGCGGTGTTCAACCCGGATACGCTGGAGAAAGTGAAGAACATCAAGTTGCCGGGTGGTGACATGTCGACCACGACGCCGCAGGTGTTCATTCGTTAAACCGGTGTTGCTTTCTTCGCGGGCAAGCCCGCTCCCACAGGTAAGGCGCAAGTTCTGAAACCTGTGGTGATCCTGTGGGAGCGGGCTTACCCGCGAAGAGGCCAGTACAAACACTATAAAAACAACAAGAGAACACCCATGCCCCAGCCAAGCTACTCCCAGGGTAACCAGGACAAAGCCCTGCTCAGCCAATGCATCGGCGATGCCTTCGACGCCACCGTCGCCCGCTTCCCCGATCGCGAAGCCTTGGTAGTCCGCCACCAGGCCCTGCGCTACACCTGGCGCCAACTGGCCGCTGCAGTTGACCAGCACGCCCGCGCCCTGATGGCCTTGGGCGTGCAACCCGGCGACCGCCTGGGCATCTGGGCACCCAACTGCGCCGAATGGTGCATCACCCAGTTCGCCAGTGCCAAGGTTGGCGCGATCCTGGTCAACATCAACCCGGCCTACCGCTCCAGCGAACTGGACTACGCCCTTGGCCAGTCCGGCTGCCGCTGGGTGATCTGCGCCGACGCTTTCAAGACCTCCGATTACAACGCCATGCTGCTGGGCCTGGTACCGGGTCTGGCCAGCGACCAGCCGGGCGCCCTGATCTGCGATCGCTTCCCCGAGTTGCGCGGTGTTGTCAGCCTGGCTGCCGCGCCACCGCCGGGCTTTCTCGCCTGGCACGAGCTGCAGGCGCGTGCCACGGCTGTCAGCCGTGAAGCCTTGGCCGAGCGCCAGGCACAGCTGCGCTGCGACGACCCGATCAATATCCAGTACACCTCGGGCACCACCGGTTTCCCGAAAGGCGCCACCCTGAGCCACAGCAACATCCTCAACAACGGCTACATGGTCGGTGAAAGCCTCGGCCTGACCGAGCATGACCGGCTGGTGGTGCCGGTGCCGCTGTACCACTGCTTTGGCATGGTCATGGCCAACCTTGGCTGCATGACCCACGGCAGTACCCTGATCTACCCCAGCGACGCGTTCGACCCGCTGGCCACGCTACGTGCGGTCGCCGAAGAGCGGGCCACTGCGCTGTATGGCGTGCCGACCATGTTCATCGCCGAACTGGATCACCCGCAGCGTGGCGAATTCGACCTGTCCAGCCTGCGCACCGGGATCATGGCGGGCGCCACCTGTCCTATCGAGGTGATGCGCCGGGTGATCGGCGAGATGCACATGGCCGAGGTGCAGATTGCCTATGGCATGACCGAGACCAGCCCGGTATCGCTGCAGACTGGTGCCAGCGACGACCTGGAACGTCGCGTGACCAGTGTGGGGCGCACCCAGCCGCGGTTGGAGAACAAAGTGATCGATGGCGCCGGCGCCACCGTGCCGCGCGGCGAGATCGGTGAGCTGTGTACGCGCGGTTACAGTGTGATGCTGGGCTATTGGAACAACCCCGAGGCCACCGCCGAAAGCCTTGACCAGGACGGCTGGATGCACACCGGCGACCTGGCGGTAATGGACGAGCAGGGCTATGTGCGTATTGTCGGGCGCAGCAAGGACATGATCATTCGCGGCGGCGAAAACATCTATCCGCGCGAGCTGGAGGAGTTCTTCTTCACCCACCCGGCGGTGGCCGATGTGCAGGTGATTGGCGTGCCCTGCAGCAAGTACGGCGAAGAGATCGTGGCCTGGGTGCGGCTGCACCCGGGGCATACGGCCAGTGTGGAGGAACTGCGCGATTGGGCGAAGGCGCGGATAGCGCACTTCAAGGTGCCCCGGTACTTCCGCTTTGTCGATGAATTCCCGATGACGGTGACCGGCAAGGTGCAGAAGTTCCGCATGCGCGAGATCAGTGTCGAAGAGCTGGCTGCCGGGTAAATCACCAGCTGAAGGGGAATGGGGCCTCTGTAGCGGCCTTGTGTCGCGAAAGGGCTGCAAAGCAGCCCCGGCAATTCATGCATCGCTGCTGAAATCCCGGGGCCGCTTTGCGGCCCTTTCGCGACACAAGGCCGCTCCTACAAGGACCGCGCAGGCCTGATGGTCAGGCAACAACCAGATGCCGGTGACCGGCAAGGTGCATGCGCGAGATCAGTGTCGAGGAGCTGTCTGCCGGATGATGTGTCGCCTGCACTGGCCTCTTCGCGGGCACAGGCAGTAGATGATCTCAGCCTTGCAACAGCTCCGGGCTGTTGAAGTTGCTCAACCTGCGATCATCGTCACTACATTCCAGCCCTTGCACCGCTTCACGCAGCAAGGCCTTCTGCAAACTCCGTTCACCCGCTGCCCAGGCCTGCTCCAGCACCGGCAACAGCCGACGTGGCAACACGCTGAACATTGGCTGCCAGTAGCCACCCTGGCGCACCATGGCCGCACTGTCACGGGGCACCGCCAGCCGCAGCAGGTCCTCGATCAACCCCCGGTCAACCAGCGGCGCATCACAGGCCAGCAGCACCACCCATTCATGCCGCGCCACCTTGAGCCCGGCAATCACCCCCGCCAACGGCCCGGGGTAGTCCGCCTCGGCATCGCCCACCAACTGGTCGGCATACGCCCGGTAGGCCTGCTGGTTACGGTTGCAGGAAATCACCAGGTCATCGCTGAGCGGGCGTACCACGCGCTGCACATGCGCCACCAGCGGTTCGCCCTGCCAGTCGATCAGGCCCTTGTCGCGGCCGCCCATGCGCTGGCCGCGGCCGCCGGCAAGAATGAGGATCGAGCAGGGTGGCAGTGCATCAGGCATGAAAAAGGGTTCCGGGCAGTCATTGCCGGGAACCCTCCCATGTCACGCGCTGCTTGTCCAGTCAGCGCTCGCTGGCCACGCTCGGTATGTCGCTATCACGCGCTTGGCGGCGCCCGGCCAGGCGCATCACCACGACGAAGAACACCGGCACGAACACCACCGCCAGGGTGGCGCTCAGCATGCCGCCGATCACCCCGGTGCCGATCGCCTGCTGGCTGGCCGAGCTGGCGCCGCTGGCGATGGCCAGGGGGACCACGCCAAGAATGAACGCCAGCGAGGTCATCACGATCGGGCGCAGGCGCAGGCGTGCGGCTTGCACGGCGGCGTCAACGGCATCGACGCCCTGGTCGACCAGGCTCTTGGCGAACTCGATGATGAGAATGGCGTTCTTCGCCGACAAACCGATCAGGGTGATCAGGCCAACCTTGAAGAACACGTCGTTGGGCATACCGCGCAGGGTCACGGCCAGCACCGCGCCGAGTACCCCAAGCGGCACCACCAGCAGCACTGCGGTCGGGATCGACCAGCTTTCGTACAGTGCCGCCAGGCACAGGAACACCACCAGCAACGACAGCGCCATCAACATCGGCGCCTGGCTGCCGGACAGCCGTTCCTGCAGCGACAGGCCGGTCCATTCCAGGCCGGAACCGGCCGGCAGCTGGGCCACCAGGCGCTCGATCTCGGCCATGGCTTCGCCCGAGCTGTAGCCGGCCGCCGGCTCGCCGGAAATCGACACTGCCGGGTAGCCGTTGTAACGCGTCAGCTGCACCGGGCCGCTGACCCATCTGGCCTGGACGAATGCACCCAACGGCACCATCTTGCCGCTGTCGTTGCGCACGTGGATCCTCAGCAGGTCCTCGACCTGGCTGCGCTGGTCGCCTTCGGCCTGCACCACCACCCGCTGCATGCGGCCCTGGTTGGGGAAGTCGTTGACGTAACTGGAGCCCACGGCCACGTCCAGGACCGTGCCGATATCGGCGAACGATACGCCCAGGGCGTTGGCCTGGCGGCGGTCGATTTCCAGCTGGATCTGCGGGCTTTCCGCCAGCGACGCTTCGCGCACGTTGGCCAGGACCTTGCTCTTGCCCGCATTGGCCAGCAGCTCGTCGCGGGCGGCCATCAGTGCGGCGTGGCCCATGCCGCCGCGGTCCTGCAGGCGGAACTCGAAGCCGGTCGACTCACCGAGGCCGTCGATCGGTGGCGGCAGCACGGAGAACGCCACGGCGTCCTTGAGCTGGGCGAAGGCCAGGGTGGCACGGTCGGCGATCGACTGGGCGCTGTCATCGCCACCGCGCTCGGACCAGTCCTTGAGCGTGGTGAAGGCCAGCGCCGCGTTCTGCCCGCTACCCGAGAAGCTGAAGCCGAGAATCAGCGTGGTGTTGCCCACGCCTGGCTCCTCGGCGTTGTGCGCCTCGATCTGGGCCGCCACCTGTTCGGTGCGCATGCGGCTGGCGCCTGGTGGCAGCTGGATGTCGGTGATGGTGTAGCCCTGGTCTTCGGTAGGCAGGAACGCCGTCGGCAACTGGCTGAAGCCATAGCCCAGCACGGCCAGCAGCACCGCGTACACCAGCAGGTAGCGGCCACTGCGCCTGAGCGCCTGCATCACCCAGCGCTGGTAGCCGTTGCTCATGTCCTCGAAACGGCGGTTGAACCAGCCGAAGAAACCTTTGCGCTCATGCTGCTCGCCTTTGGCCACCGGCTTGAGCAGGGTGGCGCACAGTGCCGGGGTGAGGCTGAGGGCAAGAAATGCCGAGAACAGGATCGACACCGCCATCGACAGCGCGAACTGCTGGTAGATCACGCCCACCGAGCCTGGCATGAAGGCCATGGGCAGGAACACTGCGACCAGCACCAGGGTGATGCCGACTATCGCGCCGCTGATCTGGCCCATGGCCTTGCGCGTGGCCGCTTTCGGCGGCAGGCCTTCCTCGGCCATGATCCGCTCGACGTTCTCCACCACCACGATGGCATCGTCGACCAGGATGCCGATGGCCAGCACCATGCCGAACAGGGTCAGTACGTTGACCGAGAAGCCCATGGCCAGCATGACGGCAAAGGTGCCCATCAGCGCCACCGGCACCACCAGGGTGGGGATCAGGGTGTAGCGCAGGTTCTGCAGGAACAGGAACATCACCGCGAACACCAGCAGCATGGCCTCGAACAGGGTGTTGATCACCTGCTCGATCGACACCTTGACGAACGGTGAGGTGTCGTAGGGGATGTCGTACTTCACGCCTGCGGGGAAGTAGCGCGCCAGGTCGTGCATCTTTGCCCGCACCAACGTGGCGGTTTCCATGGCGTTGGCCCCCGGCGCCAGCTGCACGCTGAAGGCGGTGGCCGGCTTGCCGTTGAGGCGGGTGCCGTACTGGTACTCCTGGGCGCCGATCTCGACCCGGGCGACATCACCGATGGTAACGCTGGAGCCGTCCGGGTTGGCGCGCAGGACAATGGCGGCGAATTCCTCGGGGGTGCTCAACTGGCCCTTGACCACCACGTTGGCGGTGATTTCCTGGGTGCTGCGGCCGGGCAGGTCGCCGATGCTGCCAGGCGCAACCTGGATGTTCTGCGCCGCGACCGCCGCAGCCACGTCGTTGGGCGTGAGGTTGAAGCCGATCAGCTTGCGCGGGTCGATCCAGATGCGCATGGCGCGCTCCGAGCCGTACAGCTGGGCCTTGCCGACGCCCTTGAGGCGGCGGATCTCATCCATCACGTTGCGCGCAAGAATATCCGACAGCGCGGTTTCGTCGAGCTTGCCGTCCTCGGAGGTGAGCGTGGCCAGCAGCAGGAAACCGGTGGATACCTTCTCCACCTGCAGCCCTTGCTGGGTGACCGGGCGCGGCAGGCGCGACTCGACCACTTTCAAGCGGTTCTGCACGTCGACCTGGGCCAGGTCCGGGTTGGTGCCCGGGGCGAAGGTGGCGGTGATGGTGGCGCTGCCCAGGCTGCTCTGCGACTCGAAGTACAGCAGGTTGTCGGCGCCGTTGAGCTCCTGCTCGATCAGGCTGACCACGCTTTCGTCCATGGTCGCCGCCGAGGCGCCCGGGTACACGGCGTAGATCTCCACTTGCGGCGGTGCCACATTGGGGTACTGGGCCACCGGCAGCTGCGGGATGGCCAGCGCGCCGGCGAGCAGGATGAACAGTGCGACCACCCAGGCGAATACCGGGCGGTCGATGAAGAATTGCGGCATGAATCAGGCCCTCACTGGCCAGTGTGCTGTGCGATGGGCGGCGCCCCGGATGCATTGTCGACCTGCACCTGGTCACCGGCCTTGACGTGTTGCAGGCCCTCGACCACCACCCGCTCGCCGGGCGCCAGGCCTTCGCTGACGATCCAGCGGTCGCCCTGGGCGCTGCCCAGGACCACCTGGCGATCGCTGACCCGGGCCTGTGGGTCGACCACCAGTACCTTGGGCACGCCAGCACTGTCGCGCAGGATGGCGCGTTGCGGCACGCTCAGGCCTTTGGGCTGCACGGCCTGCTCCAGGCGCACGCGTACGTAGCTGCCGGGCAGCAGGTCGAGGTCCGGGTTGGGGAACTCGCTGCGCAGGGTGATCTGGTTGGTGCTGGGGTCGACGCTGATATCGGAGAACAGCAGCTTGCCCGGCAACGGATAGGCGCTGCCATCGTCCTGGATCAGCGTGGCACGGGCCTGACCGTCACCGACCTGCTGCAGCTCACCCGCTCGCAGGGCCCGGCGCAAGGCGTTGAGTTCACGCGTCGACTGGGTGACATCGGCGTGGATCGGGTCCAACTGCTGGATGGTCGCCAGCGGCGTAGTCTCGTTCTGCCCGACCAGCGCGCCTTCGGTGACCAGGGCGCGACCGATACGGCCGGATATCGGTGCGGTCACGGTGGCGTAGCCCAGGTTCAGGCGGGCACGCTCCAGGGCGGCCCTGGCTTCGGCGACGGCGGCATCGGCCTGCAGGAACGCCGCCCTGGCGTTGTCGTATTCCTGGCGGCTGACGGCCTTGTCGTCGACCAGCTCACGGTAGCGCTGCTCTTGCAGGCGTGCCTGGTACAGCGTGGCCTCGGCCTTGGCCAGGGTGGCGCGGGCGCTGTCATGGTCGGCCTTGAACGGCGCCGGGTCGATCAGGAACAGCACATCGCCTTGCTTGACGTCGCTGCCTTCGCGGTACACCCGCTTGAGCACCACGCCAGCCACCCGGGCGCGGACTTCGGCGGTGCGCGGCGCCAGGATGCGACCGCTGAGTTCGCTGCTGATGGCCAGAGGTTGCAGTTGCAGGGTTTCCACCCGCACTTGCGGGGTGGGGGCCTGTACTTCCTGTTCGGCGCTGTCGTCGCAGCCGGCCAGGGACAGGCTCAGGAACGCCAAAAGCGCCAACGGGCGCAAGCGTGGGGGGAGGGTAGTAGACATACGGATCTTCCGATGATGACCGCCCATATGCTAAGGCAGGCGCTGCTTGGATGGCTGTTAATACCTGTAGGACGAGTGTGAAAAAGTGTGAAGAACAATCCTCTGGACCTGTAGGGTTCTATATTCTGCGTGTCCCTGTACCGGCCTCTTCGCGGGTAAACCCGCTCCCACAGGGACTGCACAGGTTCCAGTTGCTGTGCGGTCCCTGTGGGAGCGGGTTTACCCGCGAAGAGGCCGGCAAGGCCTACCACAACCCAGACTTCCAAGCGCCTATGCCAAATATTTTCCTGGTCGAAGATGACAGCGCCCTGTCCGAACTGATCGCCAGCTACCTGCAACGCAACGACTTCCATGTCCAGGTGATCGCCCGTGGCGATCAGGTGCTTGACGAGTACCGCCGGCAAAAGCCCGACCTGGTCATCCTCGACCTGATGCTGCCGGGCATCGATGGGCTGCAGCTGTGCCGCCTGTTGCGCCAGGAATCACAGAGCCTGCCGATCTTGATGCTGACCGCTCGCGATGACAGCCATGACCAGGTCCTGGGCCTGGAAATGGGCGCCGACGACTATGTGACCAAACCCTGCGAGCCGCGCGTGCTGCTGGCCCGCGTGCGCACCCTGCTGCGCCGCAGCAGTGTGCATGAACCGCGCCTGGACAACGAGCTGATCCAGATCGGCGGCCTGCGCATCGACCTGGCCGAGCGCACAGTGAGCTGGCGCGGCGAGCAGGTGGAGCTGTCCAGTGGTGAATACAACCTGCTGGTGGTGCTGGCGCGCAATGCCGGCGAGGTGCTGAACCGCGACCGCATCCTGCAGCAGCTGCGCGGCATCGAGTTCAACGGCACCGACCGCTCGGTGGACGTGGCCATTTCCAAGCTGCGACGCAAGTTCGACGACAACGCTGGCGAGGCGCGCAAGATCAAGACCGTATGGGGCAAGGGCTACCTGTTCAGCCGCGTCGAGTGGGAGTGCTGATCGGCCATGCTCAAGATCCTGGTGCGTCTGTACCTGGTCATCATCGTCGCCTATGCCGGCGCGCTGCTGTTCATCCCTGACACCATCGTCGGGCTGTTCCAGGAGCGCTTCATGGCCTACAACCTGGACCAGGCCAAGGGCGTGCAGGCGCTGATCGTGCGCCAGTTCCGCCAGGCCCCGCGCGAGCAGTGGCCGGCAGTGGAACAGGAGCTGGCCAGGGATTTCGCGCCGTTGCAATTGCAGCTGCTGCGCATGGACCAGGCCGGCTTGAGCGAGGCCGAGCAGGCGCGCCTGGAGCATGGCCTGCATGTGGTGCGCATCGCCGAGTGGGGCTACTACGAAACGGTGCTGGCACCGCTGGACAAGGAATGGCTGGTGCGCCTGCACTCACCCCCCGACCCGCTGGACATCAACGTGCTGTCGTGGGGGGTGACCGTACTGATCGGTGCGGTCATGCTCGGCTGCCTGCTGCTGTGGGTATGGCCGCACTGGCGCGACCTGGAGCGTTTGAAAGAAACCGCCCGGCGCCTGGGCCAGGGGCAGATGGCCGAGCGCACGCACATCTCGCCGCATTCCAACATCGGTGAGCTGGCCAGGGTGTTCGACACCATGGCTGGCGACCTGGAGCGCCACGTCAACCAGCAGCGCGAGCTGCTCAATGCGGTGTCGCACGAGTTGCGCACACCGCTGACCCGGCTGGATTTCGGCCTGGTGCTGCTGTTCGACGAAGTCCCTCCGGCCAGCCGCAAGCGCCTGCTGGAGCTGGTGGGGCACGTGCGCGAGCTGGACGAGCTGGTGCTGGAGTTGCTGTCCTACAGCCGTCTGTACAACGCCGACCAGGCCCGCGAGCGGGTCGAGGTGTCGTTGCTGGAGCTGGTCGACAGCGTACTCGGCGGCTTTGCCGAGGAACTCGATGGCCGCGGCATCAAGTGGGAAGTGCGCGCCGAAGGTGATTTGCCACGTTTTGTCCTGGACCCCAGGTTGACGGCGCGCGCGGTGCAGAACCTGGTGCGCAATGCCATGCGTTATTGCGACGAGAGCTTGTTGCTGCGTTTGCGCCGGGAAGAGGATGGTACCTGCCTCGTGACGGTGGAAGATGACGGGATTGGCATACCGGTGGAAGAGCGCGAGCGGATCTTCCAGCCGTTCTACCGGCTGGACCGCAGCCGTGACCGCAATACCGGTGGCTTTGGCCTGGGCCTGGCGATCAGCCGACGGGCGATCGAAGGGCAGGGCGGGACCTTGACCGTGGCACAGTCGGCGCTGGGCGGGGCGCAGTTCCGGATTCGCCTGCCTGCCGGGTGAGGTGTCGCCTGTGCCGGCCGCTTCGCAGGTAAACTCGCTGCCGCAGGTATTGCGCTGAACCCGAGCGCGATGCAGATGCAGCAGGAGCGGGTTTACCCGCGAAAGGGCCGAGCCTGCTAATCACTGTCTGCCAGCGTGCCTGACCACAGCACAAAGCGGTCCTTGCCACTGCGCTTGGCTTCATACAGCGCCCGGTCGGCGCGCACCAGCGCCGTGGTCAGGCTGTCTCCCGGGGCTACCCGGGCCAGGCCGATGCTGACGGTCACCGGGTGCTCGGCAATGTCCTCGCGCACCCGTTGGCACAAACCCGCCACCCGCTGCTCGACGCCTTGCTGGTCCAGCCCCTGGAAAAACACCGCGAACTCCTCACCGCCCAGCCGGGCAAATTCGAAACCGGCCATGCTCGCCTTGATATGCATGGCCACGCGCTTGAGCACTTCATCACCCACGTCATGGCCAAAGCGGTCATTCACCCGTTTGAAGTTGTCGATGTCGATCATCGCCAGGTACTGCCCGGCGTTGGCCAAGCGCAGTTGGTCACCCGCCTGGGTCATGAACGAGCGGCGGTTGGGGATTTCGGTCAGGGTGTCGACATAGGCCTGCTCCAGCAGCACCTTGGACAGATAGAAGTTATGCAGCTTGGCCTTGCGCATCTGCACGTAGCTGTAGATGACCAGGCCACTGAGGAACGCGGCATAGCTCAGCAGCATGGCGCCTTCGAGCTCGTCCGCGTCGATACGCGTGTGATAGAACGGGTTGAGCACCACCCAGGTGATGGCCATGGCGCAGAAGAACGACCAGCGTCGAACCGGTAGCACCGACACGGCATACAGCACGGTGGACACCCCGAGGACCAGCCACACCGGGCGCTGGGCCACCGGGATGCCTTCGATCACCAGGCGCATGCCCAGGGTGATCACCGCGACGAACAGCAGGTTGAGCACATCGAAGTGATGGCTGCGGCGGGTGAACCGCAGCACCA
Organism: Pseudomonas anuradhapurensis; assembly: GCF_014269225.2. NCBI lineage: Bacteria > Pseudomonadati > Pseudomonadota > Gammaproteobacteria > Pseudomonadales > Pseudomonadaceae > Pseudomonas > Pseudomonas anuradhapurensis. The sequence continues at coordinate 2,794,425 of NZ_CP077097.1, read as the reverse complement.
GGGTGAGGCAGCCGAGCAGGGCGAGGAACACGCACGACAGCCAGGTGAAGCCCTGGCCGCCGAGGAAGCTGACGATCAGGTCGAAGACCAGCCAGATCAAGATACTGACGCAGAACACCAGCAGGCAGAACGGGCGCATGGACTCGAATTCGTGCTGGCGGAACTCGGCGCGCAGGGCGGCTGGGGCGACCTGCTTGCGTACGTGCGCTTCGATGGTCTTGAACATCGCTGGGCTCCTGTGAGTACTGCCAGGCCTGGCGACTCAATTGTTGGGCAGAACACCCCGGGCCCAAGGCCGGTAACGCAAGTCGAACACGGCCTCGGCATGGCAACCGCCGCCCAGCTGCGGTTCAGCGGGCTCGGCGCGGAACGGCTGCCCTGGCGCGCTTACCTGGCGGAACGCCTCGCGCACCACGCCCACCCGGCACGGCAAGGCCTGCTCATAGTTCTGGCGTACCAGCGCGGGCAAGCGCCCGGTGCCAGTGCCGTCCTGCCACCACACGGTCACGCCCAGGCCGGCCAGCTGATCCAGCCAGGCGCCATTGACCCGCGGCGCCAGTTTGCCCGCGCTGAAGGCACTGATGTGCAAGGGCTTGTCGAGCTGGCGGTTGAAGGCCTGCAACTGGCTGAACAGCGCAGCGCGCCGCTCGGCTTGACGAAAATGCAGGTCGTCCAGTTCCATCGGCAGGTACCAGCCATCCACCGGCAATTGCCAGGTCTGGCGCAGTTGCTGGTAGTGGCTGAGCGAGCGCCCCAACTGCGCCTGCCAGTACCTGGTGAGGCCATCACCATCGAGTTGGTCAAGGCGCTGGTAATAGGCCGGGTCCATGTACAACCCCAGCACCAGCTGCAAGCCTTCGGCGCGGGCGCTGCGCAGGCTGTTGGCCAGCCAGCCATTCGCGCCGCCAAAATCGCTGTCGCCGTAGGCGCTCCATTGCACGATCAAGGTCTTGCCGCCCTGCGCGGCGGTGGCATGCCACAGCTGTTGCCATTGGCCAGGGGTGATGCTGGCGTCGCGGTTGAGCGGTTGGTAGAACAGGCGCTGGTCGGCGCTGGCCGGCAACCACAGGGCGAGCAGGCACAGGGCAAGGAGCGTACGCATCAGAAGGTCATCTCCGCACCGACCAGCACGCCATTGGCGCGCTCGTAGAGGTTGCCGCCCAGCGATTGCTGGTACTCGGCACGCACTTTCAGCGAACCGCGGTAGGCGTTGTAGCGGTCATCGTCGAACCACCATTGCCAGCGCACACCGACCCCGGCCCGGGCGTCCTGGCGCCAGTCGTTGCTCGGGTCCTGGCTGGAGAACTCGACAAAGCCATACGGCATGAGGGTCTGCGGCGAACTGCCCGGCAGCTTCCAGGCGTGGCCCTGCTGGTAGCGCGACAGCCAGGCGTGGTCACCGGCACGGGTCCACCAGGCGGCGTCGAGGTAGAGGAAGCGCTCGTTCCAGTCGTCCTCATCGACCCGCCAGTCGTTGCGCCAGGCGCCCTGGTCGAGGAACGAGGCGGTGGCGCGCAACAGCAGGTCATTGCTCGATTCGGCGTGGTGGCGCAGGTCGCCCCAGTTGCCGCCGACCTTGGCCGGGCTCAGCAGCTGCCCCAGGCTCAGGCCGCGGTAGTGCGCCTCGTCGACCTGGCGCTGGTGGTACAGCTCTGCGTACAGGTTGAGGTTGGCCTGGCCGAGCGGCTTGTAGCGCAGGCCGACGCCGGTGCCCATGCTTTGTGCGTAGTCGGTACGGCTTTGCCCGCCGAACAGCACCCGGCCATACACCGACAGGGTGCTGCCATTGCGGCTGGGCTCTTCACCCAGGGCATGGTCCCACATCGCCAACTGCACGTTCTGCGATTGTGCGTGGCGCGAAGTGCCACTGCGCTGGCCATTGTCGAGGAACCTGTCGTTGGTCGAGGTACCGGCCGGCGACCAGGTGCTGGCCAGGGTGATGGTGTCGCGCCGCGACAGGCTCTCATGGGCCCGCCGCTGGCGGTACTTGCGGGCCTCCAGGCTGCCGTACTCGTCATCGCCGTCGACCAGGTTCTGCTCGACATCGAGCACCCGGCGCAGCTCGCGACGTGCCGCGGCGCTGTCTTCGGCCTCGTCGTAGCGCAAGGCCAGCGTCTCGCCCAGGCGGTAATCCTCGGGAAAGTCGTGGGTGGCACGCTCCAGCAAGGGGATTGACTGGCGGCGCTGGTGCTTGTCTGCCGAGCCGGCCAGGCGCATGCCGTAGTCGGCGCGGTAGCGCGGCTGGTCGGGGGCCAGGCGTACGGCTTCGGCCAGCCAGGCGCTGCTTTGCGCGGGGTCGCCGGCCAGTTGCGCGGTGCTGGCGGCGGCGTAGTAATGGTCGGCTCGCGGCGCATGCGCCAAGGCCTGGCGTTGCAAGGCCAGCGCGCCCTGGTAATCGCCTTGCTGCTCGGCGATGGCCGCACCCAGCGCCCAGTCGTCGGCGCTATGCTGCCCGGCGGCCTCCCAATAGCGGCGGGCCGCCTGCGGGTCGCCGGCGTTCAGCGCGCCACGGGCAGCGGTGAGGCGCGCGTTCTCGGTCCAGGTACTGTCCGGCAGGCTGCGCCAGATGGCCAGGGCGGCCTCGGAGTCACCGGCAGCCTCGAGGGCATAGGCCAGCGGCAGACGGCTACCACGGTCGCCCAGGCGCTCGGCGGCCTGATAGTAGACGACTGCTTCACCGGGCTGGTCAGGCATGGCGCAGCGGCCCAGCGCGCGGTACTGGCCGGGCTCGCTGGGGGCGGCCGGTATGGCCTGGCGCACGGCATCGCAGTGGCCGGCCTCGGCCAGGCGGCCGAGCAGCTGGGCGCGGGTATTGGCGTCGACCCGGGGGACCAGGCCGAGCATGCGGCGACGGTCCAGCGGCCCGTCGTTGCGTGCATACAGGTTGCCCAGGCGCTGCAGCAGCGACGGGGCCAGGCGCCCCTGGTGGCGGTCGTAGGCTTGCTCCAGCAGTTGCCGGGCGTGATCAGTGCGGCCCTGTTGGGTCAGCAGGAAGGTGGCTTGCTCCAGCGCCGCCAGGTCACCGCTTTGCCGGTAGCGGTTTTCCCATTCGGCGGCAGTGCGTGGTTGCGCAGGCTGTGGCGGGTCACCGTACAGACGCTGCCTGAGCACGGCGTAAGCCTTGGGATCGGTGCTGGCCGTGCAACCCTTGAATTGCTCGCGGGCCAGCGCCGGGTCGCGGCGTGACAGCCAGTCGACGGTTTCCAGGCAGGGGCGTTGCAGTTCGTTGCTCAGGCGCTGCACCAGCGCGGCATCCTCGCCTTCGCGGGCCAGTTCCCACAGCTGCTGGCGCTGCACCGGCTGGTTCAGTTGCTCGGTCGGCAGCGCCTGCAGCCAGCGCTGGGCCTGCTGGTTGTGGCCGACGGCGATGGCTCGGTTGGCCATGGCCAGGCGGGCCTGGTCGGCGGCTGCGGCGGATGGGGCGCTGGGCAGCAGTGCGTTCAAGCCGTTTTCGTCCACCTGCTGGATATAGGCATTGGCCAGGCGCTGCCAGTCCTGGGCCGGCAACTGGCGCTTATCGGCGAGCGGCTGCAGCTGTTCGATGGTTTCCTTCCAGTTGTGCAGCTGTTCGGCAAAGTTGGCCCGGGCCAGGCGCAGGACTTGGCCATCCTCTCGTGGCGGCAGATGATTGAGCCACTCCAGGGCCTTGGCGGCGCCACCGGACTTGGCCAGGCTCAGGCTGTAGGCCTGCCACAGGCGCACGCGCTGGGTGCCATCGCTGCTGGCCAGCCAGCGTTCCACCTGGCTGGCCGGGGGCGGATCCTGCTCGATCCAGGCCAGACGCAGTTCGAGCAGGGCGTTGGCCTGCGCCGGGTCGTCCCCCAGTTGTTCGGCCAGCGCTTCGGCTTCCTGGTAGCGGCGTTGGTGGGCCAGGGCTTGCACCAGCAATGCGCGGGCTTCGTCATTGTTCGGTACCCGCTCGAGGACGTGCCGGGTCAGGCGCTCGACCTCGGCCCAGTTGTCCTTCTTCGCCTCTCGGTAGCTACGTTCCATGAACGGGTAGCTGGTGAACCGCTGGAAGTCGGTCATCGGTGTCGACGCTGCGGCGGGCAGGGCGGCGGAACACAGCAACAGGCCAGTGAAAGTGAGGGAAAAGCGCGGCTTCATGCCACCTCCCGGGTCAGGTCAAAGGCGGCCTGCTGTTCGCTGGCCTGTTCGATCAGGGCTTCTTGCAGCACCTGCTCGGTGATGATGCCGCGGGTGATCAGGTATTCGCCCAGGCTCTGGTGGTCGGGGTTGTAGTCGATCAGCGCCTGGTTGAACAGGGTCACCGGCACCATGCCGCGCACCTGCAGCAGGGCACCGAGCATTACCTGGTGATGGCTGACCCGTTCCAGCAGCGCTTCATCGTCCTGACAGCGTTCCAGAACGGCCAGCATGTCGCGGGTTTCCGGCTTCTGCCAGGGGCTAGGGTAGTGATAACGCAGGCCCAGGGTCACCCGGCCCTGGGGGGCCAGGCGTGCACTCACCGGGCGTTTCAACTGCCGGCTTATCACCCCCAGCGACACCTGGCTGACCGGGCTTTCGCTGGCCAGGATCAGCGTGTCACCGTCTTCGGCTACCGGTAGCACGCCGTAGTGCGTGGCCAGCTTGCGTGGCAGCTTGGCGATCAGCCGCGGGTCGAGCTTGAACGGGTTCAGCGGTGCCCAGGGCAGGTCGAGTTGTTCGGCCAGGGTAGCCACCAGCTGTTCGCTGTTCAGCCAGCCGCGCAGCAGCAGTTCACGGCCCAGGCGTCGGCGTACCGGGCTGATGATCGCCTGTTGCAACTGCTCGTCGCTGATCAGGCCCTTGGCGATCAGGCGCTGGCCCAGCGGGGTGCGGGCCGGGGCGGCGATGGCGGGGAATTCGTGAGTGGTCTTGTCCCAGGCCACGCGCCGCGAGTCGCCCATTTCCATCACCTGGCGCAAGGCGCGCAAGTTGGCGAAGAAGTTGACGAAGTTGCTCCACATCATCCGTGGTGCCGACAGCAGACCCTCGCCGATACCATAGAAGCGGGTGACGAACCAGGCGCGCTGGAACAGGCGGTTGACCAGCAGCAGGCCGTTCAGCCAGAGCAACGTGGCCAGCAGCGGGCTGTCATCGAGGATCGACATGAAGCGCCACGACTCCGGTGCAATGACCGTGACCAGCCACATGGCCAGCAACACCAGCAGCAACAGGTTGACCAGGAAGCTCAGCAGGTAGGCGAACAAGCCGCGGCGGTCACGCCAGAGGAAGTAGTTGAGCGCGCCCTTGCGGCTCCAGCCAAGGTTGCTGGTGCCCTGGAACACGATGCCGACGATCCAGCGTGACTTCTGCCGGATGGCGTGTTGCCAGTCGCGCGGGAAGTGCTCGCGCACGCAGATCACCTGCGAGAATTCGCGGCTCATGCCCGGGCGCCACTCCTGCTTCAGGGTCAGGCTCGGGTCGGTGATGGAGTAGCGGGCGAAGATGCACTTCATGCCCTTTTGCTTCAGGCGAAAACCGATGTCGTAGTCTTCGGTCAGGCTCTGCACGTCGAAGGCGATGCCGTCGCCGTCCTCGAGCAGCGCAGCGATGGCGCGGCGGCTGAAACAGGTACCCACGCCAGCACTGGGCACCTGGCCGGTCAGGGCTTCGCGCACGATCACGTCCTTGCCGTGGTTTTCGGCAAACTCGTCGACATAATGGCCGGCGGTGAAGCCTTTCCATTCCGGTGCATAGGGGTACACCGGAATCTGGATCATGTCCTTGTTCGGCAGCAGGTAGTTGAACAGGCGCAACTCCATGGGGGAAATCACGTCTTCGGCGTCATGCAGGATGAAACCGGCGAATTCGATGCCGGCGTCCTGCTGGAAGCGCAGCAGGGCGTCGATGATGTTGTTCAGGCAGTCAGCCTTGCTGGTGGGGCCGGGGCGCGCGCAGACTACCTTGTGCACGTTGGGGTAGTGCAGGCACACCGCGTCGACATCGGCCTGGGTTTGCGGGTCGTTGGGGTAGGTGCCGACGAAGATCTGGTAATTTTCATAGTCGATGGTCGAGGCGGCAAGGCGCGCCATTTCTCCCACCACGCCCACTTCGTTCCAGGCCGGGACCATGATCGCCAGGGGCTTTTCCGGTACCTCGAACAAGCGTTTTTCGTCGGCTCTTTCGTACTTGTCATAGATACGAAAACGCCGGACCAGCTTGCGGCACCAGTAGCACAGGTCGATGAACAGGTCGTCCAGGCCCAGCAGGAACATCAGCGAGGCCAGCACGATCGCGAAGATCTTCAGGCCGAACAGCACATAGGTAAGGAAATCGATGAATGCCAGGCTCATGTGCCGGCCACCAGTAGTAAGGCGTAAGCCATTGTCTTTATCCTCGTTCGATTCCTTGGACGAAGTAGTACGACATGTCGGCGTCTGTCCTCGATAGATACAAGCAGCCGGATGCAGCGTTGTCCAAATTTCAGGCTTTTTCTTGCAAGCCACTTCTAGTAGTTTACAGGTCGTTCACCCAGGGAGCAGAACATGCAAGGCAAGGCACGCAAGATCGTCCAGGCCATACTCTACGAAGCCATCGCCGTCGCCTGTGTGGCTCCCGCGCTGGAACTGGCGTTCGGCGCAGGTATGGCGCAGTCGACCGTGTTGTCGGTGCTGATGTCGGGCATCGCGATGAGCTGGAACATGGCCTACAACTGGGTATTCGAACGCTGGGAAGCGCGTCAGCGGCGGCGCGAGCGTACTTTCCTGCGCCGTCTGTTGCATGCCCTGGGCTTCGAAGGCGGGTTGGTGCTGATCCTGCTGCCGCTGGTGGCCTATTGGCTGGATGTCAGCCTGTGGGCGGCGCTGCTGACCAACCTGGCGTTGTTCGTGTTCTTCTTCGTTTATGCGTTTGTCTTCCAGTGGGGCTTCGACAAGGTGTTCGATGTGCCGCTTTCGGCGCAGCACGCCAAGTGTTGACTTCATGCCGCAGGACCGGCTAAGTTCTTGGGCATGAAAACCTTCCCGCACGCGCACGCCATTATTATTACCGCCATTATCAGCTTGGCGGGCTAGCGCGTACGTGCACCGAACCCGCCCTGGAGGCGGGTTTCTTCTCTCTGACTCCTGGGCAACGTGAATAAAAGCCAAGGAGTTGCAATCGATGACCAGCCTCAATGTCAGCCCTCGTACCCCGACCTCCACGCAGCAACTGCTGTCGGAACAGGTGCGCCGTATTCTCTCTGCGCCCGTGTACGACCTGGCCATCGAGACACCCTTGCAAGGCGCCCCGGCGCTATCGGCAAGCCTTGGCAACCAGGTGTTGCTCAAGCGCGAAGACCTGCAACCGACCTTCTCGTTCAAGATCCGTGGTGCCTACACGCGTCTGTCACGCCTGAGCAGCCTGCAGCGCGAGCGCGGGGTCATCACCGCGTCGGCAGGCAACCATGCCCAGGGCGTGGCCCTGGCAGCCTCGCACCTGGGCATGAAAGCCACCATTGTCATGCCTACCACGACACCGTCGCTGAAAGTGGAGGGTGTGCGTTCGCGCGGTGGCCATGTCGTGTTGCACGGTGAAAGCTTCCCTCATGCCCTGGCCCACGCGCTGAAACTGGCCGACAGCGAAGGCGCTACCTTCGTGCCGCCGTTCGATGACCCGGATGTGATTGCCGGGCAAGGTACCGTGGCCATGGAAATCCTCCGCCAGCGCCCGGGTGCGCTGGACGCCATCTTCGTGCCGGTGGGCGGTGGCGGGCTGATCGCGGGGATTGCTGCCTATGTGAAGTACCTGCGCCCGGAGGTGAAAGTGATCGGCGTCGAACCAGAAGACTCCAACTGCCTGCAGGCGGCCATGGCCGCTGGCGAACGGGTGATCCTGCCACAGGTCGGCACCTTCGCCGACGGGGTGGCGGTGGCACAGGTGGGTGCCCATTGCTTCGAACTGTGCCGGCATTTCGTCGACGAGGTACTGACCGTGAGCAGCGATGAGTTGTGCGCGGCGATCAAGGATATCTACGATGACACCCGTTCCATCACCGAACCGTCCGGCGCCCTGGCTGTGGCCGGGATCAAGAAGTACGTGGCGCGCGAAGGCGTGCAGGGTCACACCCTGGTGGCCATCGACTCCGGGGCCAACGTCAACTTCGACCGCCTGCGCCATGTGGCCGAGCGTGCTGAACTGGGCGAGCAGCGCGAGGCGATCATCGCCGTTACCATCCCGGAACAGCCGGGTAGCTTTCGCGCCTTCTGCCAGGCGCTGGGCAAGCGGCAGATCACCGAATTCAACTACCGCTACTATCCGGGCAAGGAGGCGCGCTTGTTCGTCGGGGTACAGACACACCCGCTGCACGACCCGCGCGAGCGCTTGCTGGCCAGCCTGCGTGAGCAGGGCTACAGCGTACTCGACCTGACCGACAACGAACTGGCCAAGTTGCATGTGCGTCATACGGTGGGTGGCCACGCCGCGCCAGGTGCTGCCGAGCGGGTGCTGCGCTTCGAGTTTGCGGAACGACCGGGGGCGTTGCTGGGCTTCCTGGAGCGATTGGGCAAGCGCTGGAACATCAGCCTGTTCCATTACCGCAACCATGGTGCGGCAGAGGCACGGGTGTTCGCTGCACTGGAAGTGCCGGGGGATGAGCTGGCGAGTTTGCCGCTGGCGCTGGATGAGATGGGGTACCGCTATTGGGACGAGACCGACAACCCGGCGTACAAGCTGTTTCTTGGCTGAGCCGTTTGTTTGGTAACGGGGTGCATGCCGTTTGATTTGTAGCGCCTGGCAGATCGAGCGCCGCGCGGGCGGCGCTCGATCTCGCAGGCGCTACAAAGGCTCCGGCGAGCCCCCCAAGCGCCAATGGCCCTCAGCGCTCACGCATGAAGAACCCCGCAACGTACTTGCGGAAGGTTTCCGGGCTCTTGAAGTCGGCGTAGCGCTTGAAGTTCTCGGTATCCGGCTCGGGCCCGATCGGCTGCTCTAGCAGCGATACCGACAGCACCCGGTCCTGGTCCGAGGTCAGCACCAGTTCATCCATCACCTCGCCGCCGATCACCGGGCGGCGCATCTGCACTTTCACGCCCTTGCTGGCCATCCAGTCGATCAGCGACACCAGCGCCTTGAGCGGTTCGCGTTCCTCATCGCGATAGACCGGAAACAGGTGCGCCCGCGACAGCACCGGTACGCTGGCCACATGGATCAGCTCGTAGAACTGGCTGCCAGCGCTGGTCGGCGAGTACAGGGCCAGGGCCAGCAACGGGCCGCTGGTGCGGGTGCCGCCCCAGTACAGATGATGCCCCTGGAAGTCGAAGCCGTCTGCATTGCCGTGGTTGAACAGCTTGCGCGCTTTGACCTGGTCCACGCAGTCCAGCAGCAGGCCGTGGCGGCGGTGGTTGCCGAATACCGTGGCTTCGCGCAGGCGGGACTTGAGCATCATCATGTGCTTCATGTCCAGGCGGGTTTCCAGGTAGTTGCTGGCCGGCACCCGCTCCAGCAGCGGGTAGCGGCTGGCCACGCTGCGCAATTCGGCAAACTGCGCGGTCAGGTCCTTTTTCAGGTGAGTGGCATACAGGTTGAGGCCGCTGGTTTCGACCCAGGTCAGCAACAGCGCCAATAGACGCTGCTGTTCACGCCGCTCGTGGCTGTCGCCGCCGGCACCCGGAGGGTTGCCACTGCGGAAGTCGCCGATCAAGCGCAAGGGGGTGTCCGGAGGCAGCCAGGCCGCAGGCGGCGCGGGCTGGCTCTCGCGCTCGGCGGCTTCCCGCTCGTCCTTGGTGAACGGGCAGCCGGGCGCGTGCTCGGCTGTGCCCGGGTTGTTCTTCAGAAACAGCGTGCCGGTGCTGCCGTTGAGGGTGACATTGAGCACCGGCAAGGCATCGCTACGGCAGTCGCAGGCCAGCCACTGGTTGGCGCTGCGCACCTTCATCAGCAGCTGGTTGGCTTGCAGCAGGCGCGGGCCGGCGAGGGTGCCGCTGGCAAAGCCGACCAGCAGCTCCTCTTCCGCAGGGGTCAGGCTGCGCACCTGTGCGGCGGTTTTGTCGATGATTCGCATGACGCGGCTCCAGGCTACGAGCGCCAAGCTTCAGGCAAAGTCGCGCCGCTTTCAACCTGCTGCTCAGTTGCCGCCGAACAGCTTCGCGGCACGGGCGCGAATTTCCGCGGGGGTCAGGTCCTCCTTGTGGGTGGACACGAACCAGATATTGCCGAACGGGTCTTTCAGGGTGCCGCTGCGGTCGCCGTAGAACTGGTCCGTCACTGCGTTCAGCTGGGTGGCGCCGGCCGCCAGGGCCTGGGCGTAGACTTTGTCGCTGTCCTCGACATACAGGTGCAGGCCGACGCCTGCGCCGCCGAGCTTCTGGCTGGCGGTCAGGCCGCCTTCCATGTCGCAGGGGTCACCAAGCATCAGTGACGAGTCACCGATCTTCAGTTCGGCATGGCCAACGCGGCCACCCGGGGCGTCGAGGCGGAACATCTCGACGGCACCGAAGGCCTTCTTGTAGAACTCGATGGCCTTGGCGGCATCGTTGATGGCCAGGTACGGGGTGATACTGTGCTGGCCTTCCGGAATGGGTCTGGCTGCCATGTTCGACTCTCCTTTTTGAATGGGCGCCGGCGGGCGCCCTGTTGCTTAGAGTCGTTTGCACGGATGGAAGATCGACCGTATTGATAGATCGTTTGTCTATAAGCGCGCTGGTCAGAAGATGTAGTCGGTAGTCAGGAAGCTCGACTGCCGGTTGCGGATGATCTCGCTGATAAGCGCCTTGTTGGCTGCCTGGAAGCGTGTTGCCACCAGCGTCCGGATCGAGAACACGCGCAGGGCGTCATGCACCGACAGGGTGCCTTCGGCGCTGTTCTTGCGGCCATTGAACGGGTAGGTGTCCGGGCCGCGCTGGCATTGCGCGTTGATGTTGATCCGGCCGACCTGGTTGGCGAAGGTGTCGACCAGGCTGCCGATGGTTGCCGGGTCGTTGCCGAACAGGCTCAGTTGCTGGCCGTAATCGGAGTCCAGCACGTAATCGATCACCGTCTGCAGATCGCGGTAAGGCACCACCGGCACCAGTGGGCCGAACTGTTCCTCGTGGTACACGCGCATGTCGGGCTGCACCGGGTACAGCACGGCCGGGTAGAAGAACGAGCCGCGGCTGTGCCCGCCACCTTCGTTGACTACCCGTGCGCCCTTGGCCTTGGCATCGGCCACCAGGCCGTCGAGGTAATCGACCTTGCCCGGCTCCGGCAGTGGCGTCAGCGCTACACCAGGCTCCCAGGGCATGCCGGGCTTCAGTGCGGCCAGCTTGCGCTGGAACTTGTCGAGGAAGGCGTCCACCACGTCCTCGTGGACGAATAGGATCTTCAACGCCGTGCAGCGCTGGCCATTGAACGACAGCGCGCCGGTGACGGCTTCCTCGACGGCGTTGTCGAGGTCCACCTGGGGCAGGACGATGCCCGGGTTCTTGGCATCCAGGCCCAGCGCGGCGCGCAGGCGGTGCGGGCGCGGGTGCAGTTTTTTCAGGTCACTGGCGGCCTTGTGCGTGCCGATGAAGGCGAACACATCGATCTTGCCACTGGCCATCAGCGCGCTCACCGTTTCCCGGCCGCGGCCATAGATGACGTTGATCACGCCTGGCGGGAAGCTGTCGCGGAACGCTTCGAGCAGTGGCCGAATCAACAGGACGCCGAACTTGGCCGGTTTGAACACCACGGTGTTGCCCATGATCAGGGCCGGGATCAACGTGGTGAAGGTTTCGTTGAGCGGGTAGTTGTAAGGCCCCATGCACAGCGCTACACCCAGCGGTGCCCGGCGGATCTGGCCCAGCGTGCCCTGTTCCAGCTCGAAGCGACTGGAGCGGCGATCGAGGTCCTTGAGGGCATTGATGGTGTCGACGATATAGTCGCAGGTACGGTCGAATTCCTTTTCCGAGTCCTTGAGGTTCTTGCCGATCTCCCACATCAGCAGCTTGACCACTGCTTCGCGCTGCTCACGCATGCGCGCCAGGAACGCCTCGACATGCTGGATGCGCTCGGCCACGCGCAGGGTGGGCCAGGCGCCGCGGCCTTTGTCGTAGGCCTGTACGGCGGCATCGAGAGCGGTGAGCGCGGTATCGGCGTCGAGCAGCGGCGCGCTGCCCAGCACCACCTGGTGTTCTTCGTTGCCATCCTTGAGCCAGACCGGGCTGCGCACCGTGGCCAGGGGGCCGTCCCAGCGCCTGAGCTCGCCGTTCACCAGGTAGTCGCGTTGTTCCAGGGGGGCTTCCAGGCGCCAGGATTGCGGGATGTTTTCGGCACTGGGGAAGAGTGAATCGAGCAGACGGTCCATGGGTACTGCACCTCACATTACTGGGCGGGTTTAGAGCCGGGTGAAACGCTTCAGCTGCGAGCATGCACCGGCTGCCGGAAAAACACCAGTCTGGCCTAACCTGGCCATCAATGCCTGCCTGTTGTACAGGCAGGCGCGCAGGGCCATGTCAAAGCGGGAGGTTGAACAGGTTGTATGGCGGGTGCGTCAACCATTCCTGGCGCAGGGCCGGGTCTGCGTCGATCAACGCCAGGCGCCGCCAGAACTCGGCACGAGCATGTTGCGGATGGGACAGGAACGGTTCGCCTTCGAGCAACGGCCTGAGATCGCGACGATACTGCAGGGGTAACCGTTGCCACAGGGCCGCTTCGGCCGGGCCGGTCTGCTCGAAGAATTCCAGGTAGTCACCTGCGTTTACCAGCAGGTCCACCTGGTGCGTGGCGTTGTAGGCTTCGATCTGCGCAAGCACCGGGGCGCCCAGCCAGTCGCTTTCCAGGCGCAGCGCGTCTGCGACCGGCCGTGGCACGTTGAAACCCTCCGGCAACCGCAGCAGCTGATTGTCGCCAATGTCGAGGATGATCGGCTCGGTGACCAGCTCCAGGCCGCGCGGCAATTCGCTGAGCGTACAGTTGTTCAGGAACAGCGTTTTCAGATAAGCCAGCCCGCGCAGGTCCGGGGCCTGCAGCAAGGGGTTGCCCGACAGGTCCAGCACAACCAGGCCGAAGCAGCTGTCCAGGGTTTGCTGGGCCTGGGCATCCCAGGTGATACGGTTGCCTTCCATATCCAGCCAGCTTAGCTGGGCAGGGTTGCTCAGGCGCGGCAGTGTGTCGAAGCGGCAGTCAGTCAGCAGCAAGCGCTGCAGGTTGGGGAAGCGTTGGAAGAATCCGCCCGGCAACTGGCTGAGCGAACGGTTATAGCTCAAGGACAGGTGCTCGACATGGCTGAAGTCATTGGGTAGTGGCAGGCTGGCCAGGGCCTGGTTGTCCAGTTCCAGGCCGGACAGGTCCAGGCTGTGCAGGCGGCCACCGCCTTCCAGCGCTACGGTCGAGAGCCGTTGCCAGGCGTTGAGGATGGGGCGGATGGCCCGCTGCCTCTGGTGCGTGCGCTGTGGGTCGGGCCGGGCCCACTCCCGCAGGTCGCGGCGCAGGCTATCCAGACGCTGCTGCAGGTCGCGCAGCCGCTGGGTGGGGGAGCGAAGGTCATCGAGGTACGGGTTGTCCTCATCGTTGCCGAGCCAGTTTTCGAATTCCTGATCGCTGGCATCGGGGTACAGGCGGCGGTAGGCCCCGGCCAGCGACCCTGCCAGGCGCGGCTGATGGGGTTCGGGGGCAAGGGGCCGGCCGCCGTACAGGGCGCCCTTGGGCCTGCGCAGCAACGCGCGGTGCCCCCACAGCCGCTGTGCCAGTGTCGCCCTGTGCTGGTCGGCCCAGGCCAGCACACGCTGGCGTAGCGTGCTGCCATCTTCGGTGAGCAAACCCAGGGTCTGGCGTTGCGCGGCTGGCAGGGCCTGTTCTACCGCGCGGCACAGGTCGTGATCACGCAGTGCGGGTGCAGGGCGATCACCGAGATAGGCCTCATAGCCGTCGACGGTCTTGATCACACGGTACAGGGTAGTGGCCCGGTCGCTGCCGACCTGGTCCAGGCGGACGCCTGCTGGGCTGGCGCCGCACAACTCCAGGCGCACATCCCCAGGCCAGCCCGGCATGGCATCCAGTGCGCTGAACAACAGGCGTTCGCTGGCGCTGTTGGCCCGGGCTGGCTGAAGCAGGCCCTCCAGCGCGCGTACCAGCGGTAGCTCGCTGTGCACCTGCTCCAGCGATTGGCGAACCCGCACAGGCAACTGGCTGCGCTGTTGCCAGGCGAGCAGTTCGGCCTCATCCAGCGGTGCCAGCAAGCGCCTGGCCAGGGCAGGGGACAGCCGCGGGTAGGTATCGAGCAATTTCTGCGTCGGTGGAGTAATGGCTGCGTCACCGTTGTACAGCCGCTCGAACAAGCCAGGCGGGGCCTTGCCAGCCAAAACCTCGACCTCGGCTTGTGCCGCCATGCGTTGCAGCGCATCGAGCAACAGTGGCGGCGTGGCCAGGCCTTCCAGGTGCACCCGGCGCAACTGCGCGGCATCGATGCCACAAAGCCGTCCAGCCTGCGCCAACTGGTCTGGGGTGAAGGCGCGGTAGGCATCGCCCAGCCGGCGCGCCAGCTGGGCAAATGGCCACAGCTCGGGGTGCTCATGCTGGCCACGCCAGGCGCCTTGGCCATTATGCGTCAGCGGTGGCTGCCAGGCATCCGGTGTATCGGGGTGAACCACCCGCCATTGCTGCAGGTCATTGTCGAACCGTTGTTCGAACAGATGGCCGTCCATGCGGATGAAATGGCGGCCCTCGTACAGGTATTGGCCAAGTGGATTGGCCTGCAGGTGTTCGGGCAGAACCTGGGCACTGCGGTAGGGGGTGAGGTCTTCATTCCAGAGCCGGTAGCGCCCGTCGCGGCCGCGTACCTGCTGCAGGCTTTCCATCAATGGGCTGTTGAACAGCTTGGGGACCACCTTGGCAGCTGTCGCGAAGCCGCCAATCAGCGCCAGGTTCAGGCCGACCGCCTCCAGGTGGCGCAGCGCCAGGTGCCGGTCGCCTTCCTGCCAGGCCTCATAGCCCTCGAAGGCTTCGCCGAGCAACTGGCATGCGGTAACGGCCAGCATCAGGGTGCCTACCCCTGGAATGAAGAAACCGGCGATATTCAGTGCATCCAGGCCAAGGCTTTCCCATGCCTCCAGGCGCCTGGCCCGCGCGCTGGCATCGGCCGCGGCTGTCGGCACCGCCAGCAGGCTGGCTTCGTGCTTGAGACGGTCCAGGTGCAGGTCCTGGTAGTGGCCGAAAGGCTCGGCCGTGATCGCCAGGCGCGTGGGGCGCAGGTCGGCCTGTGCGGCACGCTGCCAGGTGCGGTCGGGGGCGCTGTTGCCGGTAGCGTCGAGGTTCTGCTGCAGCAGGTCGAGGAAGTGCGCGCGCTGGTCCTGGCTGATGTAGGCGCTGAAGGCCTGGCGGGCATCGGCTTCCAGCAGCAAGGTCGCCAGTGCATCGTGCACCGCCTCCAGGTTGCTGCACTGTCGCAGGGCTGGGTCATGGCCGGGCAGGTACAGGGCCAACCCTGCGCGGCCAGTATCGATCAGCATGACTTCGTGCAGGGTGATGCCGAACAGCGCCAGCTGCCAGCACTTCACCTCGCCACCCTGCAGCAGTTGCTCGACCTGATCACGCGTGCTGCCGTCGACCAGGTGCCGCAGGTAGGCAAGGTCGGCGGCCAGGCGCAGGCGGTTTTTCTGCACCTTGATGGCCAGCGCTCGGGTGGTGGGCCGGGCGAAGTGTTGTTCAAGGTGGGCCTGGTACGCACCCCCCAGGTCCAGTTCACGGCATAACGTGGCGAACGCGCTGGGGGCCAGCGGCAGGCGCTCCACCCGGTAGCGCTCGGACTTCAGCGGAAAGTGGGCCACAGGTACCTGCATACCCAATGTGACCGAACCTTGTACCTCGACTGCCGTCACCTGGATGTTGCCGCTCAAGGCAATGGCACTCTCGGCAGTGAACGCCTCGTCGTCGGCGAAGTTCTGCAGGGCGGCCTGGAGCAGGTTATGGCGCTGGTGGCGATAGAGATAGCGCATGCCGCCCCAATGCCAGGTGCGTTCGACCCGCAGTAACTCGGTGCTGCGCAGGGCCTGAATGCCATGGTGGGCAAGGCGGCCCTGCAGCAATGGCTCAGCGAATTCAGTGATCTGTTTCAGGCCTTGCAGTGAGTGGGCCAGGGCTGCTTGCGCGTGGAGCAGGCGCGTGCTGCTGGCGCGCACGGCCTGGCGCAGGTCTGGGGGGGAATTGGCGAACCAGTCCTGTGCCTGCCACGGGGCGACCTGGGTACGCGGTAACGTGGCCCACTGTTCGGGCGTTGCCTGGCGGGCCCACTGCGGTAGTTGCGCTTCGAGCACGGTCTGATGAGGGTTGTTGGCGGGCATGGCGATGCTCCTTCTCTGTAAGAGAAGGCATCAAACGTGATTTCTCGCTGGCCAAGTGGTAACGGGGTAACGCGCGAGCGCAGGGCCACAGAAGGTGTTCCGCGGATGCGCTGTTCATGCAGGAAATTTGACGCCATGAAACGTTGCAGCAGCCCGAACAGGCGTCAGGAAATGCAATCGAAGTGCCGCTTGCGAAACGCTTTGGGCACACCTTAAATTGTTAATCGATAGCACACTTTGTGGATAAAACGCGCAAATCCATAACCAGTCGTTGCTGAGCAGTGGTCCTTTTCCGATAGACCAAAGAGCACATCGAAGGACGTCGAAGAAGAAATGAAAGCGACCTTGACGGCTTTGGCGCGAAAACACTTGTCGCCCTCGATACGCTACGAAATCAGACACCTGGCCAGCAAACTGCGTGAAGGATTGGCGCGTGCCTGCTTCTGGCGCTGGGAAGTGGCCAGGTTCCGCTTGCAGCAGGAAAGCCCTTACGAGATTGTCTATGTCGGGCGCAAGCAGCAGAGAGAAATGGCCAAGCTGCTGATTGCCGGCAAGGGCCAGGGCAGCAATGCAATCATCGACAGCGCTTGCGCGACCACGGCAGCTGATCACCGGGTGGTGGTCAGCGAAATGCCGACGGCCGGGGCATTGTCGGTGCCTCATTACCTGAGCGCTGTGGTGCCGCTGGGCCGTCCGCTGGAGGACATCACGGCGCGCTACGACAGCGAGCTAAGACGCAGTATCCGCAAGCATCGCCCACTGTACCGCATGCGCCAGGCCCTGACGGACGAGGAAATCGCCATGGCTGACCGCGACCTTCTGCGCCCCTATGCCAGCGCCAGGCAGGGTATTCATGCAGCACAGTTCCCTACGCCGGAAGTGTTTCGCATTGCCAGAAGTGTCGGCCGGCTCGACCTGATCACGTTGAACGATGACGTGATTGGCTGCCACCTGGGCTGCGAAGTGGTGCGCGGCGGCAAGCGTTATTGGAGCACGTTGCGTTTCGGCTATTGCGAGGCGGTGTTTTCCGATGCCCGCAAGTTGCGCGAGGTGAACTCGATTACCACTTTCATGGCGCTGGAATGGGCCCTGGAGAAGGGCTTCGATTATTATGACATCGGCCTTTGCCTGGCCCGCCCGGACGACGGGTTGTTGAAATGGAAGCGCCGCCGCGGTGGCGATATCGATTCGCTTGGCAACCATGCCTGTCTGTTTGTTCGCTTACCCAGGACCGGCACCGCGAAGTTCCTATGGGACACCCCGATGTTCGCCATCGAAGGCGACAAGCTCACGCTGCATCTGGGATTGCCCGAAGGCCCGAGTGACGCGGAAGTCGCCAGCCGCTACCAGGAAATGGTGTTTGGCGGCCTGCACAAGATCTACCTCTACGGTCGCAGCGGTGCAGGCGAGCCATTCATGGAGAGCTTACGCAGCCGCTACGCCAGCCTGCAGTCACCGCCCAGCATGGAACGGGTCATGTGCAGTTAGAGATATCCAAGTCGTGTTGATCTGGCACGTTGCGCCAAAATTCTTCTGGCCTCTTCACCAAGGGAGCAGCTTCATGGAGAGCGACATCTCGCAGTCCGGCACACCAGCGCCAGCCAGGCAGCACACCTGGACCTTGGCCGCCTATTGCAACATGGTGCGCAAACGGCTGGGCGGGCGCAGCTTCATCGACCTCAAGAGCATCGCGGACAAAAGCTGGGACATTGCCCCGGGCGAAACCACGGTCTCGCCACCGGCCATTTATCTGCCAGGTCAACTGGAGCGAGTGACGGGCTGGGAAGGCAAGCGTTTCTATCCGTACGTACACCCGGGTCCTACCATGCGGGGCGGCATCAGCATGCAGCAAGGGCCGACCCGGGGGTACCTGTTCAAAGATGTGTGGTTGGTCGAGGGGGCATTGTACAAGGGCAAGGCCAGCCACTGGCTGTCGCTGAAGCCTCGCACTTTTCCAACCATCACCGTGGACCGCGAAGTCGACCGCGCGGCGATCTACTGCACGCAGAACGGCAATACCTGGTTCGGCACCTGGCTGATGGAAGATTGCCCGACCTATGCGTTGGCCCGCAACGAGGGCGTACCGGTGACCACGGCGCCTTCGGCCAGATTCCCACTGTATCCCCAGGTGCAGGCCTATGAAGACTGGCTGGAGATGAGACCGCTGCGCTTGCGCAGTGCGTTCTTCCGGGAACTGGTGCTGTTCGATGATCTGTCCAACAACCGCAGCCGACATGCTCGCTACCGGGCCATGGGCGAAAAGTTGCTGGCGCATGTGGCGCATGCTTCCCACCCTGGTGTGTTCCTGCTGCGCGGTAGTGACGGTGACTTGCGCCTGTTGCGCAATGAGCTGGCGCTGGCCGAGCATTTGAGCGCCACCCGCGGCTTTCGCATTGTCAATCCGCTGAAGTGCGATGTACCCACTATCGTGGCGGCCTGTGCCGGGGCGAGGGTGGTGATGGGGGTGGAGGGTAGTCAGCTGGTGCACGGCGTGAACGTACTGCAACCCGGCGGCTGCCTGCTGACCTTGCAGCCGCCGAACCGGTTCGTCAGCTACTACAAGTACCTCACGGATCGTGACGACCAACATTTCGGCTTTGTGGTGGGGACACCGGAAGGCGATGGTTTTACGATTGATATTGGCGAAGTGGAACGAACACTCGACCTGTTTCCCCGGCATACTGTGTAGTATCCGGATGCATGACAGCGGCGAGCGGGGCGAGGGATGATCGAAGTATCAAGGTTTTGGCGCGATTCCGCGTTGCCCTTCGTCGAAGCCCGGCGGGTAGGGGATGGGCGCCAGGTGTGTTACGCCGCGCACTCTCATGAAAGCTTTTCCCTCGGTGTGATCACCGGCGGGCGCAGCACCTACCTGAACGGTGACCGGCAGCTCGAGGTGGCAGCAGGTACCACGGTGCTGATGAACCCAGGCGTGGTGCATGCCTGCAACCCCATTGCCGGGGAAGCATGGTCGTACCTGATGCTGTTCGTCGACATGCCCTGGTTGCAGGCGCAGGGGTTTGCCTTGCCGGCCCAGGCCTGGAGTCATTCGCCGGAATTGTACCGGCGGCTGTTGCAGCTGTTTGCCGACCTGTTCGATGGCAACGTGCCAGACCGCGAAAGCCGCCTGGCGGCCCTGTTTGCCGCATTGCCGGGCCTGCTCGGCGGCAATAGCGGTGTGCCCGAGGCGGGTAACCCGCGGTTGGACGCCGCGGCTGAGTTCATCCGTGTCCATCGCAGCGACCCGCTCAGCCTGGAAGACATCTGCGCCGCCTGCGGTCTGTCACGCTCCTATCTGATCCGCGCATTCCGCCAGCGCTTCGGCCTGACGCCGCATGGCTACCTGCTCGACCAGCGCGTGCAATTGGCCAGGGCGCAGTTGCGCCAGGGCCGGGCCATTGCCGAGGTGGCGCAGGAAGCCGGGTTTGCCGACCAGGCACACCTGCAGCGGGCGTTCAAGCAGCACCTGGCGGCGACCCCCGGGCATTACCGCAATGCCGCCCCTTGCTGGCCTTGAAGGACCAGGTAGACCGCGCTACCCACCAACAACACGGCCAAGCCCCGATTCAGCCGGCGCAGTTGCCGTGGGTTGTCCAGATACTGCCGGATCACGCTGCCTGCCCACGCCCAGCTGCCCACCGAAAGGAAACAGATCGGCCCGTAGATCCAGGCAAACAGCCACAGCAAGTGCTGCTCGCCGCCGGTGTAGGCGCCAACCCCGGACACCGCTGCCAGCCAGGCCTTGGGATTGAGCCATTGCATTGCCGCGCCGTGCCACGCCGAAGGTGCGCGCAGCGGGTGCTTGCTGTCCAGTTGCCCATCGTCGCCAGCCAGTTTCCAAGCCATGTACAGCAGGAACGCCACACCGCCCCAGTGCAACAGCAGGCCCAGTACCGGCCAGCGCAGCAGCAACTGGTGCAGGCCCAGGCCGACCAGCACCAGCAGCAGACAGAAGCCCAGCGTGGCGCCGGCCACGTGGGCCAGGCTGGCGCGCAGGCCATGGCGGGCACCGCTGCCCAGCGCGACGATGTTGACCGGGCCGGGGGAGATCGAAGCCGCCAGTGCGAAGGCGGCCATGGACAGGGACAGGCTCATGAGGAAATCCGTTTGGTTGGGAGAAGGCTTCATCCTCGGGTATCGACGGCCGGTGGTATTGAAGAAAAGTACCCAACGTCGGGCCAGCGGTTTGCAGCGATCAGTGGTTACAGGTTTTGTAATAGTTTTCCGTTATCAAGCGCAGCTTCCCAGTCTGTACGATCTCATTTCCTATTTGCTATCAAGGTCCCTATGAGCACCTTCGCGGAGCCCCCCAGTCCCCGGCTTTTACAGCCCTTCTTTCCTCGTCCTCGTGACGCTGCCCACCTGAGTATCCGCTAATGGAATGGCTAGCCGACCCCACGGCCTGGCTGGGCCTGTTGACGCTTATCGTCCTCGAATTGGTGCTGGGCATCGACAACCTGGTGTTCATCGCCATCCTCGCCGACAAGCTGCCGCCGCATCAGCGCGACCGCGCACGGGTAATCGGCCTGAGCCTGGCGCTGATCATGCGCCTGGGCCTGTTGGCCAGCATTTCCTGGATGGTCACCTTGACCGCGCCGTTGTTCGAGGTGTTCGACAACAGCTTCTCCGGCCGTGACCTGATCATGCTGTTCGGCGGCGTGTTCCTGCTGTTCAAGGCCACCATGGAGCTGCATGAACGGCTGGAAGGTCATGTGGCCCAGGCCAGCGGCGCGGTACGCCATGCCGCGTTCTGGCCGATCGTGGCGCAGATCGTGGTGCTCGACGCGGTGTTCTCGCTGGACGCGGTCATCACCGCTGTGGGCATGGTTGAACAGCTGTCGGTGATGATGATCGCGGTGATCTTCTCGATCGGCATCATGATTGTCGCCAGCAAGCCGCTGACCCGCTTCGTCAACGCCCACCCCACGGTGATCATGCTGTGCCTGGGCTTCCTGATGATGATCGGCTTCAGCCTGACCGCCGAAGGCCTCGGCTTCCATATCCCGAAGGGCTACCTGTACGCGGCGATCGGCTTCTCCATCCTGATCGAGCTGTTCAACCAGCTGGCCCGTGCCCGCCGCAAGCGCAGCCTGCAGCAGCATCGGCCATTGCGTGAGCGTACTGCGCATGCCGTGCTGCGCCTGCTGGGTGGCCGCCGGGTCGAGGCTGACGAGGTGGGCGAAGAAATCGCCGACCTGGTCGACGGCGGTGGGGAACAGGTCGTGTTCGACCGCCGTGAGCGGGTGATGATCAGCGGCGTGCTGAACCTGGCCGAGCGGCCGATCCGCACGGTGATGACGGCACGCGCCGAGGTCGATGTGATCGACCTGGCGCAGCCGGCCGACGCCATTGCCCAGGCCCTGGCCAATTCGCCGTACTCGCGCCTGCCGTTGATCCGCGATGGGCGCGTGGACGAGCCACTGGGCTTCGTGCACAAGAAGGAACTGCTCAAGGAACTGCTGTCGGGCAACCAGCCGGACCTGGAGGGCATGGCACGGGCGCCATTGAACCTGCTGGAAAGCTTCAGCATCCTCAACGCCCTGGAACAGATGCGTGGCCAGTCCACCCACATTGCCTTCGTGGTCAACGAGTTCGGTGACTTTACCGGCCTGCTGACCATGACCGACATCCTCGAGTCGATCGCCGGTGAACTGCCCGATGCCAGCGAGGTTGAAGGGCCGGGCATCGTCCAGGACGGCGCGGGCTTCGTGGTCAGCGGTGCGGTGAACCTGAGCCAGGTGCAGGCACGCACCGGTTTCAGCGCCCGCGCCACCGAGGACTACCAGACCCTTGCGGGCCTGGTGATGAGCCTGCTTGACCGCTTGCCGGTGGTCGGCGACCGCCTGGCCTGGAATGGCTGGACGCTGATCGTGGAGGCGGTTGAAGAACGGCGTGTGCGCCAGGTTCGGCTTACGCCGAACGACGCCGTTGACGTAGCAGGTGCCTGAACCCTTCGAGGATCAGCACCAGTACCGCGGCCCAGATCGGCAGGTAGGTCAGCCATTGGTCCGGGCCGATGGTTTCGCCGAGCAGCAGTGCCACACCTACCAACAGCACCGGTTCGACATAGCTGAGCAGGCCGAACAGGCTGAAGGGCAGCAAGCGGCTGGCCAGGACATAGGCGATCAGGGCTGAAGCGCTGATCGCTCCGAGGATCGGAATCAGCGCATACAGCCCGGGGTGTGCCTGCAGGTCGGCTGTCGAAAGCGGCCCCTGGAGGACGAAATACAATGCCCACGGCAACAGCAGGCACATGTCGCACCACAGGCCACCCAGGTGGTCTGTACGGCAGCGCCGGCGCAACACGAAGTAGATGGGGTAGCCGATCGTTACCACCAGGGTTTCCCAGGCAAAACTGCCATGCTGGAACAGTTCGTGTCCTACGCCTAGCGCGGCACACGCCACCGCCACCTTTTGCAGGCGGGACAGCCGCTCGCCGTAGACCAGCCGCCCGGTCAGGACCATCGCCAGCGGCAGCAGGAAGTAGCCCATCGACACTTCCAGGCTGCGCCCGTGCAGGGGCGCCCATAGGAACAGCCACAACTGCACACCCATCAGCCATGATGTGCCGATCATGCCCAACGCCAGCAGCGGCGTGTGTCTCACCCGGGCGAGCAGTTCGGCGACCCGTTTCCAGTCTTGCGAGACCAGCATGAACAGGGTGAGGCAAGGCAAGGTCAGCAGCGTGCGCCAGCCGAAGATTTCCTCGCCGTCGAGCGGTGTGAGCAGCGAGGTATAGAAGTACATCACGGCGAACAGAAAGGACGCCATGACCGACGAGAGAATGCCTTTTGACACGAATGCCTCGAATTGGGAGTTGAGCGGCTGGATCAGCCGCGCATGATCTCAGGGGGCGCAGCTTGCGGCAACCGCGATGCGCTCGCATGTGCGGCCAGCGCTTCGAGGAACGCGGCCGCCGGCATGGGCCTGGCGTACAGGTAGCCTTGCTGGTAGTCCACGTGGTGACGGGCCAGGTAGTCGCGCTGGGCTTCGGTTTCCACACCCTCGGCGACAATGCCCAGCCCCAGCTTGGCCGATAGCTCGATGATGGTGTCGAGGATATGCACCGACAGCGCGTCGCCACCGATCATGGCGACGAAGCTCTGGTCGATTTTCAGGTAGTCGACCTTGAACTGGCGCAAGTAGTTGAGGCTGGACTGGCCGGTACCGAAGTCGTCGAGGGCAATTTTCACACCCATGGCGTCCAGCTTTTCGAACAGTTCCAGAGTCACCGGGGTGGCCTCGATCAGCTTGCGCTCGGTCAGCTCCAGGGTAAGCACCACCCGGCCAGGTGGGAAGTGCTGGAGGAAGGTACGGCAGTCATCCAGCAGGCTGAAGTCGCGACAATGGTCGGCGGTGATGTTGATGCCGATATGGAAGCCGTCTTCCAGCAGCCCGGCATACGGTGCCAGGTTGTGTGCCGTGTGAGTCATCAGCGCGCGGGTCATGGCGACGATCTGCCCACTGTGTTCGGCGTAGGGGATGAACAGGTCGGGCCGCACCAGGCCTTCCTGCGGGTGATTCCAGCGCATCAGCACCTCGGCGCCGGCCCAACGGTAATCACCCTTGCGCACGACCGGCTGGAAGAACGGCAGGAACTCGTCGGCCTCCAGGGCCCGGCGCAGCTCGGCACGGGGCGAGGTGATGCGGCGTATCTGCCAGCGGCATACCAGGGCGGACACCGCGCCCAACACCAGCAGCAGGCCGAACAGGGCGGGGTAGTGGCTGCGCCATAGCTCGCCTGGCCTGTCGCTGCCATAACCACCCTGCACGCTGAACGGGTAACGCGTCGAGCCCACCTGCACATTCGCCTTGGCGGCGGCGGGGGGCTGGCCCTTGTGCACGATGCCATCCTTGCCCAGCCAGGCATTGCCCACGCGGATCTGCAGCGTTTCGTCGGGGCCGATCAGGCGCAGCGCCGTGAGCAGGTGCTCACCATCGACCGTGCTGATCGCGCCCTGGTCATCGTCGCTGGCCCGATAGACCAGCAGTGGATGGCCCGGGGTGACCGAGTTGCCATCCATCAGCCACAGCTTGCCGTCGGCATAATTACCAGCGTTGACGGGCTCGTCGAAGTCACCGAACAGCGAGGTGCAATAAAGGGTGTTGTGCCGGAACAGGTTGGTCGAGCGGACGAAGGCGTTGCGCGTGACCTCGGCGCGCAATCTGAGCTGGACCTGCTCGCACGGGCTGCCGGCAAGCGGCAGCAGGGAGTCGGCAGCACTGGACAGGTTGTCGAGAATACGTTCGACATGCGCCACCACCTGGCGAGTGGTGGCTTGGCTGCTGGCCTGCATTTCGCGTTCGATCTGCCAGTTCATCACGGCCAGGCCGCACACCACCGGCAGCACGCCGACGACCCAGGGCAGCAGGGTGCGCCAGGTCAGGCCGGCGCGGCGTTTGGCTGTAAGGGGCATGCTGGCTAATCTGCAAGAATAAAACCAGAGGATAGCCGTTTGTCGGCAGGCATGAGCAACTAAAAACGCGACAAACCAATTTACGCCCTGTAGAATCGATTTACGAATACAACAATAAGGTCCTTCAATGCCGAAGGATCAAGCCCGCCGAGAATGGGTCCATATGACATACCATGGGTTCAAGCTGATCATAGGTGATTTCCTCGCCCGCAGCGTGCGTGGAATCCCCTGCTCACCGCCGTTTCCGTCCGACATCCCACGCAATCATTAATTTTTCGCTGCAGATGAGGACACGAACATGGCTGATATCTTCGACAATCCAATGGGCCTGATGGGCTTCGAATTCATCGAGCTGGCTTCGCCGGCGCCTGGCGTACTCGAGCCGGTATTCCAGATGCTGGGCTTCACCAAGGTGGCTACCCACCGTTCCAAGGATGTGCACCTGTATCGCCAGGGCGGCATCAACCTGATCCTGAACAACGAACCCAAGAGCATCGCCTCGTACTTCGCCGCCGAACACGGCCCATCAGTGTGTGGCATGGCGTTCCGCGTGCGCAACGCCCATGAGGCCTATGCCCGTGCCCTGGAACTCGGCGCCCAGCCAGTGGAAATCGAAACCGGCCCGATGGAGCTGCGCCTGCCGGCCATCAAGGGTATCGGCGGAGCACCGTTGTACCTGATCGACCGCTTCGAAGAGGGCAGCTCGATCTACGATATCGACTTCAAGTTCATCGAAGGCGTGGACCGTAACCCGGTGGGTGCCGGCCTGAAGATCATCGATCACCTCACCCACAACGTTTATCGCGGGCGCATGGCGTACTGGGCCGGCTTCTACGAGAAATTGTTCAACTTCCGCGAGATTCGCTACTTCGACATCAAGGGCGAATACACCGGCCTGACATCCAAGGCCATGACCGCACCGGATGGCATGATCCGCATTCCCCTGAACGAAGAGTCTTCGAAGGGCGCCGGGCAGATCGAAGAGTTCCTGATGCAGTTCAACGGCGAAGGCATCCAGCACGTGGCCTTCCTCACCGATGACCTGCTCAAGACCTGGGATGCCCTGAAAGGCCTCGGCATGCGCTTCATGACGGCACCGCCGCAAACCTACTACGAAATGCTTGAGGAGCGCCTGCCTGGCCATGGCGAGCCAGTCGATGAACTGAAGGCGCGGGGCATTTTGCTGGATGGCGCCTCGCAACCTGGCGACAAGCGCTTGCTGTTGCAGATTTTTTCGGAAACTCTGCTCGGCCCGGTGTTCTTCGAGTTCATCCAGCGTAAGGGGGATGATGGCTTTGGTGAGGGCAACTTCAAGGCACTGTTCGAGTCCATCGAGCGTGACCAGGTACGCCGTGGTGTGCTGAGCACCGACTGATAGCCCAAGGGTTACCGCCGTCATGAATCGATGGCGGCGGTATCTGCCTTTCTCTTGCGCGTTCTGGGCAGGCCCAGGTATGTAATGAACATGCTGGCGACCCCGACCAGTACCAGCGAGGGGAGTACCTGATGCAGGGAAAGGCGGAACTCCTGGGCGGTATACCCATTGCCGTAGCCCCCGATCACCACGTAGCCATATTTTTCCGATACTGCTCGGTGGTTGTATTCGGCTTGCGAGGGACGTTGTGGGTCGCGGCTGTCGCCGTCGCTCCAGATGTACTGGTCGTTGAATTCCACCAGCAAGGTCAGGCCGTCCTGGAAACCGCGTAGTTCGTCGCGCAACAGTCGACCATAGGCGGTTGCGATTACACCGGGATCGCTGTGCGGTTTCTGGATCTTGATAATCGCCGCGTTGGGCGACGAAGGGGCGTCGAATACCAGCTTCGCCCGCTGACCGGACTCGGAAAATGCGGAGATATACTCCAAGGGGTCCATGTCGGTCGCACAATACGCCTGTTTCCCGCGGGTCAGCGCCAACGAGCGAAGGTGTGGGCTGCTGGTGACGCTCTGGTCCAGCGCATCCAGCACTTCGGCACAGGGTTTGCCGGCCAGCGGCAGGATTGTCTCCAGGCTGTCCTCCATGCGGCCCAGCGCCTGGTCGATGCTGAAAACCGCCTCCTGAACGGAAATCTGGGCGTTCTCTTCAAGTTTCCTTTCCAGTTGGTAATTCATCATCAGCAACCCGGATAGCACGGGTATGACGCCGATGGCCAGAATCAGCAACAGTTTTCGCCAATTGATAGTTTGAATCATGATATTTGCCATAGGCGTGCCGCTCCGTTGACCCTTGCTGTTCGGGGTGAACAGGTCAGCATCGATCCTATGTGCTTGATGACAGGTCGGCTGTAGGCGACAAGTGTTGCAGCTTTACAGAAAAGCCGAAGCTCGTTGTCAGCTTCAACTCTGCTTCAGTTTCGCTAACACCTTTTCGGCCAGCAGGGCGGTGGAGGCCGGGTTCTGCCCGGTAATCAGCCGATCATCGACCACCACGTACGGCATCCACGGGTCCTCATGCTTGCTGTAGTGGCCGCCACGGGCACCCAGCTCGTTTTCCGTCAGGAACGGGACCACCTTGTCCAGCTCGGCGAGCTTTTCCTCGGTGTTGGAGAAGCCGGTTACCTTGCGCTCCTTCAGCAACAGGCTGTGGTCGCTGAGCTTGATGTTCAGCAGGCCGGCAACTCCGTGGCAGACTGCGGCGACAATGCCGCCGTTCTCATATACCTGGCGCGCCAGCTCCTGCAGCGCCTGGTTATCGGCAAAATCGTACATCACCCCATGGCCGCCGGTGTAGTAGATGACGCAGTATTCGGTGGCCTTCACCCGCCCAGGGCTCAAGGTGCTGCCCAGGCGCGACATGAAGCGTTTGTCGTCATACCACTGCCAGTCGAGGTCGGGGGCCATCTGCAGGCTGTGCGGGTCGACGGGGACGTAGCCGCCCAGCGGGCTGACATAATCGACCTTGTAGCCGGCGCTTTCGACTTTTTCGACAAAGTGCACGGCTTCCCCCAGCCACAATCCGGTTGCCCGCTTGAGGGTCGGATACTTGGCCGTATTGGTCAGCACCACCAGCATTTTCTTGCTCATGACCACGCTCCCGTCGGCAACCTGAGTGGGCCGTTGCTCCCTGGCCCCAGGGGAAACCTAATGAGCATAGCCGTCCTGTGCACGTGCGCCATAGCGCCTGGTGCATGCTGTGCTACCTTGAACGAAAACAATCATGCATCCTTGAGCTCAGCGGGAGTAAGGATAATTGGTCGCAAACGCTACGCCGCACGAACCTGCGTCGCAGGTCATCCTGCAACCGCCTGTTGCGCCATTGGCCGAAACGATGGCCGAGCGGATTTCGCAGTTCGATTGGGGGCGTACGTCGCTTGGGCCCTGGCCGCGCTGGCCGGCATCGCTGCGTATCGCCGTCGACATGATGCACTTGTCACCATTCCCATGTGCCGTGGCCTGGGGGCCGGATCTCAACGTGGTCCACAATGATGCCTACCGGGCGTTGCGGCCTGTTGCCCCGGATGCGTTGGGCATGGCCTTCGATGCATTGTGGAGCGATGTCTGGCCGCACATGGGGCCTTGGGTGTTCAAGGCCCTGGAGGGGCGCTCGAGTTTCGTCGAGGATCCCCCGCTGCGTATCGCCTGCAATGCCGGTACCGAGGCACTTTGGTGTGCGTTCGGCTATGCCC
The DNA here is from genome assembly GCF_014269225.2 of Pseudomonas anuradhapurensis. NCBI lineage: Bacteria > Pseudomonadati > Pseudomonadota > Gammaproteobacteria > Pseudomonadales > Pseudomonadaceae > Pseudomonas > Pseudomonas anuradhapurensis. The sequence goes on along the minus strand of NZ_CP077097.1, from coordinate 2,766,186 downwards.
CGTTGCACGATGAGCTGGGCAGTGTGGCGGGGTTCCTGCACACCGTGATCGAGACCGCCACCGACGTCGAGGTCCACCGTCATTGGCGCGAACAGGCACGCAGTTTCGAATTGCAGATCGAGCGGCATGTGGCTGAGCGCGAGCAGTTCTGGCAGCTGTCGCGTGACGCGATGATGACCGTTACTCCCGAACTGAGGATGTGTGCCGCCAACCCCGCCTGGTACCGCATCCTGGGCTGGAGCGAGGAGCAAGTGCGCGATGCGCTGGTGCTGGACCTGGTGCATCCGGCCGACCGGGCAGAGGTGCAGGTGGCCGTCAGCGGGCTCCTGCAGTACCGCAACACCGAGCAGATAGAGACCCGCCTGCGCCACCGCGACGGCCATTATCACTGGTTTCGCTGGAGCGCGCGTTTCGATGGCAGCCTGCTGACTGCGGTCGGCCGGGACATCACCGAGGACCGTGAGGAAGCCGCTCGTCAATCCGAAGCACTGCTGCGCAACCACCAGCGCCTGGAGGTGGTTGGCCAGTTGGCCGGGGGCATCGGCCATGAAATGAACAATTTGCTGTCCGGTATCGGCCATGAAATGAACAATTTGCTGTCCGGTATCGGCGGTAGCCTCGAACTGTTGCAGCGCCGCTTTCAGGAAGGGCGCCTGGAACGGGTCGAGGCCTATGTGGAAGTGGCGCGCGATTCGGTGCAGCGCGCCATGGAGCTGACCCATCGCCTGCTGGCATTTTCGCGCCATCAGCCGCTGGCGCCGAAGCCGCTGGATTTCAACCGGCAGCTGCGCCTGAGTGAGCCGCTGCTGCTCAGGGCACTGGGCGCAGAGATGTGCCTGCACTGGCAGCTGGATGTTACACCGTGGGCGGTATGCCTCGATGTCGTCCAACTCGAAAATGCCTTGATCAACCTCTGCACCAATGCGCGCGAAGCCTGTCTGGAGCGGGGCAATGTCACAGTGCGTAGCGTCAACAGGCGGCTGACGGCCTGGTTCCCTGACGAACAGGGTCTGCCGCCGGGCGACTATGTCGCCTTGCATGTCGAGGATGATGGTCATGGCATGGCGGCAGCGGACATTGCCAGGGCCTTTGAGCCGTTTTTCACCAGCAAACCCATCGGGCGTGGGTCCGGGCTTGGCTTGTCGATGGTGTATGGCTTCGTCGGCCAGTCGGGGGGCTATGCCTGGATCGAATCGGCGCCGAACCAGGGCACCCGGGTCTCCATGCTGTTTCCAAGGTGCCGTGAGCCGGTTCCCGAGGTGCCTCGGGTGGTACAGCGCGCACAACGTATGTCACGCGGCGAGCGCTTGCTCCTGGTTGATGACGAGCTGGGCTTGCGCGCGGTCATGCGCGAGTACCTGGCCGAGCGTGGTTTCGACATCACTGAGGCCGGCGACGCCAATACTGCGCTGGAGCGCTTCCGCCATGACGGCCTGTTCGACCTGGTGATTACCGACATCGGTCTGCTGGGTGGTTTCAGTGGGCGACAAGTGGCCAAGGCCATGCGCATGCAGCTTCCACAGCAGAAGATCCTGTTCATCACCGGGTACGCAGACCAGCAGATCGAGGCGCAGTTGCTCGAACAGCCAGGCACGGCATTGATGAACAAACCGTTTTCGTTGGCGGACCTGGCGGACGAGGCACTGCGCCTGCTCGATGAGTAAAACAATCAGCTCAGGGCCGTCCCAGAATCTGGTTTACCAGCGTCTGCAATGCCTGCAGTTCGAACGGTTTGCCCAGGAGGTGCATGCCTGCTTCCAGGAACCCGTCCCGGGCCATGGCCGTTTCCGCGTAGCCGGTAATGAACAGAACCGACAAGCTCGGGCGCAGGTTACGGGCAATCTCGGCCAGTTGACGGCCGTTCATGCCCGGCAGGCCGACATCAGTGAGCAGCAGGTCAACGTGTCGGGTCGAGCGCAGTACCTTCAGCCCGTCACTGGCATTCGCGGCACTGTGGCAGGCGCAGCCATTTTCGCGCATGGCCTGGCACAGCAATTGGCGCACATCCGGATCATCTTCGACCACCAGCACGCGACGGCCCCGACCATTCTGCACGGGCAGCATCGGCTCATCCGACGCCTGGGCTTGGCCCAGGTGGCGCGGCAGGTACAGTTCAACCTGGGTCCCTTGGCCGATCTGGCTATGCAGGGTGACATGTCCGCGTGACTGCTTGCTGAAACCGTACACCATCGACAAGCCCAGGCCGATACCCTGGCCGATCGCCTTGGTACTGAAGAACGGCTCGAAAGCGTGCTCCAGCGTCCTCTGCGCCATGCCCTGGCCGTCATCGATGACACGCAGGCGCACATAGTCACCGGCACACAGGGCACCGTCAGTGACATGCCCGGCACCAATAGACTGGTTACTCGCCTCGATGCGCAGGTGGCCACCACTGGGCATGGCTTCGCAGGCATTGAGTAGCAGGTTGTCGAGGGCTTCCTGTAATTGCGCGCCATCGGCTTCGACAGGCCACAAGCTCTGGGCGATGTCCACCTGCAGCGTCACGGCTGGGCTCACGCAGGCCATCAGGCGCTTCGATTGGAGCAGAGCGTGCAGGTCGACGCGCTGGCTGTGCAGCGATTGCCGGGAAGAGAACGCCAGTAGCCGGTGGGTCAGCCGGCTGGCGCGTGACACCGCTTCGCGGCCCATGCGCAGCATGGTGTCCACGCCGTCGCTGCGGCCTTGCTGCAGGCGTCGCTCGATCAGTTCGAGACTGCCGCCGATGCTGGTGAGCAGGTTGTTGAAATCATGTGCGACCCCTCCGGCCAATTGCCCGATGGCTTCCATTTTACGCGCTTGGTGGCGGGCGAACTCGCTACGCTCTCGGGCCTCGCCGGGCGTTATGCCCTGAGCTTGCAGGCGTAGCTGCAGGTCAAGCAATTGGTCGCGTACCAGGTACTGTCGGCGTCGGTTGCGCAGCGCGAACTGGGCCATCTGCAGCAGCTGAGCGTCTTCGAACGGTACAGCCAGCCGCATCAGATTGCCTTGCGGAAGGTGACACGAAGCCGTGACGCTGCGATCGCCCTGGGTGAGCAGCACGATGGGCAGGTCCGACCAGTTGGGTTGCTGGTCGAGGAACGCTTGCAGCAACGGACTCGGGCCTGGGTCGAAGACTTGCTCGGCAATGAACGCCAGGCCTGCGCCTTCAGCCAGTCCCGCCTGCAGTTGGGCCAGGTCCAGCGCGCACAGGTTATCGATGCCGGCACCGGCGAGCAACCGAGCGATGTCTGCGGCTAACGGCGACGGCGCCAGGATCAAGGCACGTTCGTCCAGCGCCAACGAACTGGCCAAAACGTTACTCCGATAAGGGTGGTCCGATACCCACTGGACCGTGGCCACGGTCTGGGGGTTCAACCCAGTTGCAACATTGCCTACAGGCCCTGTTGCAACACAGGGTCGTCCGGGTTCTGCTGTTCCAGTTCCGCCAGCAGCACCTGCACATTCTGCAACTGGCCGGTTTCTTTCCAGTACTGGATGAGCAACACTCGTGCCCGGCGATTGGCCGGCTGCCGGTTGATCACGGTTTCCAGTTGTTTTTGCGCCGCATCGTACTGTTCCAGTTCATGCAGGGTGATCGCCAGGGTGTAGCGGTAGTCGGTGTTGTCCGGGTCCAGCTCGACCGCACGGGACAAGGCCAGCAGGGCGTATTCACGCTGTTCGTGGCGGTTGAGCCAGAGGCCTAGCTCGTACTGCAAGAACGCCGAGTCGGGGCTGAGAGCCAGGGCCTTGGCCAGGACTTGCCGCGAGGCATCGTGATGACCCTGGCGTTCCAGCAGGCGGACCTGGGTCGCCAATGCATCGAGGTTGCCGGGGGCTACCGCCAGGGCGCGCTGCAGGGCCGCGGCGGCGTGCGTGTAGTCGTTTTCGTGCAGGTACAGGCGCGCCAGGTGTACTTGGGCGTCAGTATCCTCGGGCTGTTCCTCCAGGGCCTGTTGATACTGTTCGAGGGTGGCCTGCAGCGGGCCGAAATACAGGCCGATGGCTTCCGGGTCGAGGCCTAGCAGGGCGTCCACGGCGGCAAAGCGCACGCTTTGCTCGTCGTCATCCAGCAGCGGGCCGAGCACCAGGCTACGCTGCGCCGCAGGCAGCAGACGGCGGATGCTGGCGATGGCCGCCCGCCGTACCAGAGGGTCGCCGTGGTCGAGGTCCTGGCGGGCAAGTTTCAATGCCTGCGGCGAAGGATAGTTGGGCAATTCGGCGTACAAGGCGGCACGCCGAACCGCAGGCAGATCATTGCGTTGCAGCTGCTGGTACAGCACCCGCGCAGCGCCGGGCTGGCCTTCGTGGGCCTGGCGCAAGGCCTTGGCATAGCTGTGTGCAGGCAAGGGTGGCGGGGCTGGCTGGTCGTCGCGCCACAAGTATCCGAACAGGGCCGATACCAGGATCAACAGCAGCAGGGCGATCAGGTAGCGGTTGCGTCTGGGCATCGGACGATCCGTGGCGGCGGGAAGGGCAGAGCTTGGGGCAGGTGGGGGGGAAATGCAACCGGGTGGGGGCTGTCAGGTGCCTGGCTCGAGTTTAGCGGTGGGGCGGAAATCGAGCGCCCGATATACCCCCCGGACCATAAAAAAGCCCCGCGGGCCTTCGCCTGCGGGGCAAACGGTTGGGGGAGGTGCCAACCAAAGGAGTCGTTGAAACAGGTCGAATCAGCGGGCGCTGGCGACGGTCTCCGGTTGCCAGCCGCCGCCCAGGGCCTTGTAGATCGAGACGATGCCGCGGTACAGCTCGACCTCGCCCTGGGCTTGCGCATCTTCCGCACTGAGCCGCTCACGCTCGGCATCGAGCAGCACCAGGTAATCCACCGTACCTTCGCGGTAACGAATCGAAGCCAGCTCCGCTGCCTTGCGGCTGGCATCGCTCTGGCGCATCAGCGACAACAGCCGCTGTTGGGTCTTGTCGTAATCGCTGAAGGCATTGGCCGATTCTTCCAGGGCCAGCAACACCTGCTGTTCATAGTTGGCCAGCGCCCCTTCGGCATCGGCCTTGGCACCGCGCAGGCGGGCCCGCACGCTGCCCAGGTCGAAGGCCGCCCAGGTGATGCTCGGGCCCAGTGCCCAGGCGTTGGCCGCCGAGGAACCGATCTGCGAGCCGCGGGCGGCAGTAAAGCCAAGGAAGCCGCTGAGGCTGACGCGGGGGAACAAGTCGGCCGTGGCTACGCCGACATTGGCCGTGGCCGCCGCCAACTGGCGCTCGGCGCTACGGATGTCCGGGCGACGACGCAGCAGCTCTCCCGGGTCTCCCACCGGCAGAGCCTTGGCGATCGCCGGCAAGGCCTTGGGCGACAGATCGACGCTGAGCGCTTCGGGGCGTTGGCCAAGCAGGGTGGCGATACGGTGCCGGGCGCGGGCCTGTTCCGCCTGCAGTTGCGGCACCGTGGCTTCGACCCCGGCCAGGCGCGCATCGGCACGCACCACGTCGAGGTCATTGCCGACCCCGGCGTCACGCAGGGTTTCGGTGATGGCCCGCGATTCCTGTTGGGTCTTGAGGTTGGCCAGGGCAATTTTCTCGCGCAACTGCGCGCCGCGCAGCTGGCCGTAGGCATCGACCAGCTCGGCGATCAGGCTGACCTGCAACTGCTGCAGGTCGGCTGCCGCCACCGCTTCCTGGGCTTCGCTGGCCTCGATCTGGCGCTGGATGCGGCCGAACAGGTCAAGCTCCCAGGCCATGTCCAGGCCCAGGTCGTAGCGCTCGCTGTTCACCCGTTGCGTGGTCTGGCCGGGGATCTGGCCCTTGCCGATTTCACTGCTGGCGCGGCTGGTGACTACCGGGAACTGATCGTTCTCGGCGTCTTCAAGGATCGAGCGGGCCGATTTCAGCCGGGCGAAGGCCACGCGCAGGTCACGGTTGCCGTCCAGCGAAGCCTGCACCAACTGGTTCAGTACCGGGTCGTCGAACTGCTTCCACCACAGGCTTTCGAAGCGGCTACGGTCGTAGGCCTTGGCCTGTACGTCGCTGCTCAGCTGCGCGGGTTCGGTGGCCGGAGCCTGGTAGTCCGGGCCTACCGCGCAGGCCGCCAGGGCCAGCGCCAACAGGCTCGGGGTCAGGGGTTTGAGCAGGTTCATGCATGGCTCTCCAGCGAGTGAACGCGTTCGGCCTTGCGGGCCTGGCGGCGTTCGACGAAACGGCGGATCAGGAAGAAGAACACCGGGGTCAGGAACAGGCCGAACACGGTCACGCCGATCATCCCCGAGAACACCGCCACACCCATGGCATGGCGCATTTCCGAGCCGGCACCGGAGGAGAACACCAGCGGTACCACACCCATGATGAAGGCAATCGAGGTCATCAGGATCGGCCGCAGACGCAAGCGGCAGGCTTCCAGCACCGCGGCCAGCGGATCGAGGCCTTCGGCCTGCTTGTCCTTGGCGAACTCGACGATCAGGATCGCGTTCTTGCACGCCAGGCCGACCAGTACGATCAGGCCGATCTGGGTGAAGATGTTGTTGTCACCGCCGGAAATGATCACCCCGGTAATCGCCGACAGCAGGGTCATCGGCACGATCAGGATCACCGCCAGCGGCAGGCTCCAGCTTTCGTACTGAGCGGCCAGTACCAGGAACGCCAGCAGTACGCACAGCGGGAAGACGAACAGCGCGGTGTTGCCCGCCAGGATCTGCTGGTAGGTCAGGTCGGTCCATTCGAAGGTCATGCCGTTGGGCAATTCCTCTTTCAGCAGCTTCTCGATTGCCGCTTCGGCCTGGCCGGAGCTGTAACCTGGAGCCGCAGCGCCGTTGATTTCCGCAGTGATGAAGCCGTTGTAGTGCATGACCCGGTCCGGCCCGGAGGTGTCGCTGACCTTGAGGAAGGTCGCCAGCGGGATCATCTCGCCAAGGTTGTTGCGCACCTTCAACTGGCCGATCTGTTCGGCATCGAGGCGGAATTGCTGCTCGGCCTGGACATTGACCTGGTACGTGCGCCCAAAGCGGTTGAAGTCGTTGGTGTACAACGAGCCCAGGTAGACCTGCAGGGTGTCGAAGATGTCGGTGATCGCCACGCCGTGGGTCTTGGCCTTTTCCCGGTCGATGGCGGCATCCACCTGCGGCACGTTGACCTGGTAGCTGGTGAACAGGCCCGCCAGCTCCGGTACGTTGCGGCTCTTGGCGATGATGTTCTGGGTTTCCTTGTACAGCGCTTCGTAGCCCAGGTTGCCGCGGTCCTCGATCTGCAGGCGGAAGCCGCCGATGGTGCCCAGGCCTTGTACTGGCGGTGGCGGGAAGATCGCGATGTAGGCGTCCTGGATATCGGCGAACTGGGCATTCAGCGCGGCGGCGATCGCGGCGGCCGACTGGCTCGGGTCCTTGCGCTCGTCAAACGGCTTGAGCGGGGTGAACACGATGCCGCTGTTGGGGCTGTTGGTGAAGCCGTTGATCGACAGGCCAGGGAAGGCTACCGAGTCGGCCACGCCAGGTTGCTTCAGGGCGATCTCGCTCATGCGCTTGATCACCGCCTCGGTGCGGTCGAGGCTGGCCGCGTCAGGCAACTGGGCGAACGCTACCAGGTACTGCTTGTCCTGCGCCGGCACGAATCCGGTCGGGGTGGACGAGAAGCCCAGGTAGGTCAGGCCCATCAGGCCGGCATACACGAACAGGGCGATACCGCTGGAGCGGATGACCCGGCGCACGCCACCGACGTAGCGGTTGGAAGCACGGTCGAAGAAGCGGTTGAACGGCGCGAACAGCCAGCTGCCCAGCAGCCTTTCCAGGAACCGCGAGAAACGGTCCTTGGGCGCATGGTGATCCTTGAGCAGCACCGCTGCGAGGGCCGGCGACAGGGTCAGCGAGTTGAAGGCCGAGATCACCGTGGAGATCGCGATGGTCAGGGCGAACTGCTTGTAGAACTGCCCGGTGAGGCCGGAGATGAACGCGGCGGGCACGAACACGGCGCACAGGACCAGGGCGGTGGCGATGATCGGGCCGGTCACCTCGCTCATGGCCTTTTGCGTGGCATCCAGCGGTTTCAGGCCCAGGCCGATGTTGCGCTCGACGTTTTCCACCACCACGATGGCGTCGTCGACCACGATACCGATGGCCAGGACCAGGCCGAACAATGACAGCGCGTTGAGCGAGAAGCCGAACAGGTGCATGACCGCGAAGGTACCGATCAGCGAGACCGGCACGGCCAGCAGCGGGATGATCGAGGCGCGCCAGGTCTGCAGGAACAGGATCACCACCAGCACCACCAGCACCAGCGCTTCGAACAGGGTGTGCACGACCGCTTCGATCGAGCCACGGACGAACACGGTCGGGTCATAGACGATGCTGTAGTCCATGCCTTCGGGGAAGTCCTTCTTCAGCTCGGCCATTTTTGCCCGCACTTCGTCGGAAATCTCGATGGCATTGGAGCCTGGGCGCTGGAAGATCGGGATGGCCACCGCCGGCTGGTTGTTCAGCAGCGAGCGCAGGGCGTACTGGCTGGAGCCGAGTTCGACCCGGGCGATGTCCTTCAGGCGGGTGATTTCGCCATCGGCGCCGGCACGGATGATGATGTTCTCGAACTCTTCCTCGTTGACCAGGCGGCCCTGGGTGTTGATCGACAGCTGGAAGCTGGTCGAGCCCGGGGCGGGTGGGGCGCCCAGCTGGCCGGCGGCCACCTGGCGGTTCTGCTCGCGGATCGCCGCCACTACGTCGCTGGCAGTGAGGTTGCGCGAAGCGGTCTTGTTCGGGTCGAGCCACACGCGCAGCGAGTAGTCACCCATGCCGAACAGTTGTACGTCGCCCACGCCGCCCAGGCGCGCCAGCTCATCCTTGATGTTGAGGATGGCGTAGTTGGACAGGTAGAGCATGTCGTAACGGTTGTCCGGCGAGGTCAGGTGCACGACCATGGTCAGGTCGGGCGAGGCCTTGTCGACGGTGATACCGATGCGGGTCACTTCCTCGGGCAGCTTGGGCTGGGTACGGGTGACACGGTTCTGTACCTGCACCTGGGCATTGTCCAGGTCGGTGCCCAGGGCGAAGGTGATGGTCAGCGTCAGTTTGCCGTCAGCGGTGGATTGGGAAGACATGTACAGCATGTTCTCCACACCGGTGATGGCCTGCTCCAGCGGTGCCGCGACGGTTTCGCCGATGACCTTGGGGTTGGCGCCGGGGAAGTTGGCACGTACCACCACGGTCGGCGGCACGACTTCGGGGTATTCGCTGATCGGCAGCTGGAACAGCGAGATCGAACCCGCGATCAGCAGCACCAGCGACAGCACCGCGGCGAAGATCGGCCGGGTAATGAAGAATTTCGAAAAGTTCATCGGTGTGGTCCCTTAACCGCGTGGCGCCGGGGCGCTGGCGACTTTCACGTTGTTGCCCGCCACCTTCGGCGTCGGGTTGCTGGCCTCCAGCGCCTGGCGCTGCTGGGCGAGGGCGGCGAGGGTCTGTTCGCTGGCCATCGGGGTCTCTTCCGGGGTGACCGGCGAACCTGGGCGGACGCGCTGCAGGCCCTTGACCACGATACGGTCGTCCTTGCCCAGGCCGCTGCGCACGATGCGCAGGCCTTCCAGCTTCGGCCCCAGCTCCACGGCGCGGTAGGCGGCCTTGTTGTCCTTGTCCATCACCAGCACGAACTTCTTGCCAAGGTCGGTGCCCACGGCTTCGTCATTGATCAGCACGGCTTGGTACTGGGCGCTGCCGACGAGCTTCAGGCGCGCGTACAGGCCCGGGGTGAACTGGCCGTCGCTGTTGTCGAACACTGCGCGACCACGGATGGTGCCGGTGCGCGGGTTGACCTGGTTGTCGACGAAGTTCATCTGGCCCAGATGCGGGTTACCGGTTTCGTTGGTCAGGCCCAGGTACACCGGCGTGCTCTGGCCACGCTGGCCTTCGCGGGCCAGCTGGGTGTACTTGAGGTACACGCGCTCGTCGGCGTCGAAGTAGGCGTAGACCTTGTCGGTAGACACCACGCTGGTCAGCGGGGTGACATCGGCAGTGACGATGTTGCCGGCAGTGAACTGGGCACGGCTGACCCGGCCGCTGATGGGCGCGGTGACGCGGGTGAAGCTGAGGTTGAGGCGTGCCAGGTCAAGCTGGGCCTGGATCGCATCAACCCCGGCGCGGGCTTCGGCGGCGGCGCTGCTGCGCGATTCGGCAAGCTCCGCGGAGATGGCGTTGCTGTCCCGCAGGCGCTCGCCGCGGCGCGCTTCGTTGGCACTGCGGATGGCAGTGGCCTTGGCCTGCTGCAGTTGCGCTTCGAGGCGGCGGACCTCGGCCTGGAACGGGCGTGGGTCAATCTGGAACAGCAGGTCGCCTTTCTTGACCTGGGCGCCTTCGGTGAATGCCACCAGGTCGATCTGGCCGGACACCCGTGGGCGTACTTCGACGGTTTCCGGGGCCTCGAGGCGGCCGGTGAACTCGTCCCATTCGTTGATCGGTTGCTCGATTACCTTGGCCACACTGACCTTCGGCGCGGTGGGAGCCTGCACAGCGTCGGGGGTTCGGCCGCAAGCGCTGATCACCACCACTGCCAGGGCAGCGAGGGGAAAGCGCAAGGGTTTGAGTGATTGTTCCATGGAGAACTCCGCCAATGTATTAGTAGTGGGCGGAGTGTGAGTGTCTTGCGCGCGAGGCACGAATCGAACGAGACGAAGGTTATTATCACGCTGAATGATATCTGCGGACGATTCATCGACGGCGGCCATGGCGCGGCTGCCAGGCCGCGTGCCAGGGCGCCCTGCTGCGTGCAGGCAGGGCGCCGGCGCCTGGGTGCATTAGCCGGGTTCAGCGCGGCCACTGCAACCTGAGGCAGCCGGCAAATCGGCGCGTCAACGCTGACTGTCGCCGGTGCCCTGGCGCCCGGTGCCTTCCGAGCCACTGCCATCCATTCCCGGCAAGTCGCGGTTGTCGTTCTGCTTCGCCGGCGGGCTGTCGGGGTCGTTGCCCTTGATGCGCGGGTCGGTGTCCCGTGGCATGGGCTTCTCGATCGGGTTGAGGGTGCTGTCCACGCCCGGTTTCGGGGCCGGGTTGTGCGGGTCATCGGGGTAGGTGGGGCCGGTACCGGCCGCCAGGGCCACCGGCGTAGCGAGCAGGGCGATCAGCAGGATGCTTGGACGGTGCATGGCAGGCTCCTTTGCTTCGGGTAGGGCTGATACTTCCTTTCGGCCCTACCCGAAACGTCAGGGTGCCATTACCCCGATCAACGGTTACACCACCAGTGACAGCAACAGGATGAAGATGATGCCGACGATCGACAGGATGGTCTCCATCATGCTCCAGGTCTTGAAGGTTTCCGCCACGGTCATGTTGAAGTACTGCTTCACCAGCCAGAAGCCGGCGTCATTGACATGCGACAGGATCAGCGAGCCGGCACCGGTGGCCAGCACCAGCAACTCACGGTTCACCCCTGGCACCAGGTCGATTACTGGCGCAACGATACCGGCGCCAGTGATGGTGGCGACCGTGGCAGAACCCGTGGCGATGCGGATTACCGCAGCCACCAGCCAGGCCAGCAGGATCGGCGAAATCTCGGCCTGCACGGCCATCTGCCCGATCACGTTGCCCACGCCGGTATCGACCAGCATCTGCTTGAAACCACCCCCGGCACCGACGATCAGCACGATCGCGGCGGTCGGTGCCAGGCTCTGGTCGAGCATCTTCATGATCTGCTGACGGTTGAAGCCACGGGCCGCGCCGAAGGTATAGAAGGCCAGCAGCAGGGCTGCGAGCAGGGCGGTGATGGGGTGACCGATCAGGTCCATCCACTGGCGCACGATGTGCTCGGCGGGCAGCACCACGTCGGCGAAGGTCTTCAGCAGCATCAGCACCACTGGCAGCAGCACGGTGACCAGGGTGATGGTGAAGCTCGGCAGGTTGCCCTGGTCGGACTCCTTGGCGATCTGGTCCATCAGCTCCTGCGACGGGCTGCCCGGGATGTAGCGGGAGATGAAGTTACCGAACAGCGGGCCGGCGATGATGGCGGTCGGCAGGGCCACGATCAGGCCATAGAAGATGGTCTTGCCGATGTCGGCATGGAAGATGCCGATGGCCAGCAGCGGGCCCGGGTGCGGCGGGACCAGGCCGTGCACCACCGACAGGCCGGCCAGCAGCGGAATGCCGATCTTGATCAGCGACACCCCAGAGCGCCGGGCAACGATGAATACCAGCGGGATCAGCAGCACGAAGCCGATCTCGAAGAACAGCGGGATGCCCACCAGGAAGGCGGCGAACATCATGGCCCAGTGCACGTTCTTCTTGCCGAAGGCGCGAATCAGCGTTTGCGCGATCTGGTCGGCGCCGCCGGAGTCGGCCATCAGCTTGCCAAGCATGGTGCCCAGGGCGAGCACGATGCCGACGAAGCCCAGCACGCCACCAAAACCGTCCTGGAACGATTTCATCACCTTGGCCACCGGCATGCCGGAGGTCAGGCCAAGGAAGCCGGCCGCGAGGGTCAGGGCGACGAAGGGGTGGACTTTGAAGTGGGTGATCAGCAGGATCAGCCCGACGATGGTGACCAGCGCGTCGAGCAGCAGGAAGGTATCAGTAGCCAGTCCGAACATGGTTTGAAGGCCTCGGTATTATCGTTGTTTTGGCGTAGATTTTTGAAACTTTGCCCGCAGGTACGGGTCGGGTAGCGCTGTCTTTGCCAGGCCGATGAAGCCGCCGTCAGGCGGTTTGTGCCAGGCTCCGCTCACCGCGCTGCTTTAGCCAGCTGTCCACCGCCTCTGCAAGCGCATCGACCGGCTGGGTAGCGTCAAGTGCCAGGGTCAGGGGTTCGCCGCGGGGTGATTCGAGGGCGGCGAATTGGCTGTCAATGAGGCTTGCCGGCATGAAATGCCCAGGGCGAGCCAGCACGCGTTTTTCCGCCTCGGCGGGCGACAGTTCAAGGAACACGAACACCAGCCCGGGCATGGCCTGGCGCAGGGTTTCGCGGTAGCGGCGCTTGAGCGCCGAGCAGGTCAGGATCGGCCGCTCGCCCGCCTGGGTGGTCGCCTGCAGTTCCTGGCCGAGGCGCACCAGCCAGCCGGCACGGTCGCTGTCGTCCAGGGGAATGCCAGCGCTCATCTTGCGGATATTTTCGGCAGGGTGGAAAGCGTCGCCTTCGATCAGGCGGCCACCGCTTCGGGCGGCGATGGCAGCACCGATGCAGCTTTTGCCGCAACCGGCCACGCCCATCACCACGATGGCAGACAGGGGAGAATTCATCAGTACCTCCTGCGGGTGAGATAGCGCTGTCTCGTCGTCGACGAACAGACACCTCCCCGGTGTTATTGATCTTGTCCTTACGCAGTATGGACGCCCGGCGGCGAGCCGATGATGGCTGCGACCAAAGATTACATTGCCTGCATCCTGAGACAGCGCTACCTTAGTGGCCGTTCCCCTTCCTTGCAAGTAGTAAAATTACAACATTCATGTCCCGCACCGGCTCTCGTACCACAGGTCGTCCTACCCTGGCTGAAGTTGCCAGACATTCCGGGGTTTCCCCGATTACTGCATCGCGCGCCCTGCGTGGCGTCAGCACGGTTGCCCCGGAGCTGGTGGAGAAGGTCCTTGCCGCAGCGGCGAGCCTGGGCTATGTGGCGAACCCGGCAGCCCGTGCCCTGGCCTCGGCCCGCAGCCAGTCGGTGGTGGTGTTGATCCCGTCGTTGTCCAACCAGCTGTTCATCGACACCCTGGAAGCCATCCACGATGTCATGCGCCCGCGTGGCTTGGAGGTACTGATCGGCAACTACCACTATGATGTGGCCGAGGAAGAAAACCTGATCCGCAATTACCTGGCCTACCAGCCTTGCGGCATGCTGCTGACCGGTTTCGAGCGCAGCGAGGCGTCGCGGCAAATGCTGGCGGCCAGTGGTGTGCCTTGTGTGCACATGATGGAACTGAACGGCGATGCCGGGGCATTGTCGGTCGGTTTTTCCCAGCAGCAGGCCGGCCGCGCTGCGGCGCGCCATTTGATCGAACGCGGGCGCAAGCGCCTGGCGTTCATTGCTGCGCAGCTCGACCCACGGGTGATGCAGCGCGCCGAAGGCTTCCGCCAGGCGCTGGCCGAGGCCGGCTTGCAGGCGGCCGAGCTGGAAGTGCTGGCGCCGGAACCGTCTTCCATCGCCCTCGGTAGCGCGCTGTTCAGCCAATTGCTGCAACAGGCGCCGGATGTCGACGGCATCTTCTTCTGCAACGACGACCTGGCCCAAGGCGCGGTGCTGCAGGCGTTGCGCCAGGGGGTGGAAGTGCCGCGGCAGGTGGCGATGGTCGGTTTCAACGACCTGCCGGCTTCGGCGCACATGGTGCCGCGGCTGACCTCGATTCGCACGCCCAGGGCCGCCGTGGGGCGTGGTGCGGCACAGGCGCTGCTGGCGTTGCTGGATGGCAAGCGGGTGGCGAACGCCCAGCAGGACCTTGGCTTCGAACTGATGGTGCGGGAAAGTTCCTGATTCGCCTCTGGCTAAGTGCTGCGTTCGGTAACGCGCCTGTTGCGTGTACGCGCTGATAGCACTGTGCTTGCATGGCCCCGACGGCGATCTATGCTCAGGACACCGCGCATACAGGAGGCCGTCGCCATGTTCGATTTTCATCGCCAATCCGATCTGGTCGAGATCCAGCGCAGCCATAAGGCGTTGGCCGGTTTGCAGGCCAAGCTGGCGGCAATCAGCCGCGCCATGGCCATGATCGAATTCGCTCCCGACGGCACCATCCTCGACGCCAACGAGCGTTTCTCTCAGGCCATGGGCTACAGCGCCGACGAATTGCGTGGCAAGCACCACCGGCTGTTCTGCGATCCTGACTACGCAAAAAGCGCTGAATACCAGCAATTGTGGCGTGAACTGGGGCAGGGCAAAGCCATCAGCGGTACCTTCGAGCGCATCGACAAGGCGGGCCGCGAGGTCTGGCTGGAGGCCAGCTACATGCCAGTACTGGACGAGCAGCAGCAGGTCAGCAGCGTGATCAAGGTCGCGGCCGATATCAGCCAGCGGGTGGTCGAGGAACACGAAAGCGAAAGCTTGCTCAAGGCTATCAGCCGGTCGATGGCGGTGATCGAGTTCACCCCGCAAGGCCGGGTGATCACGGCCAACCAGAACTTTCTCGACACCATGGGCTATCGCCTGGAAGAGGTGGTCGGCCGCCATCACGGGCTGTTCTGCCTGGCGCAGGAGCGCGAGTCGGCCGGCTACCGCGAGTTCTGGGCGTCGCTCAACCGCGGCGAATACCATTCGCACCGCTTCGAGCGCGTCGACAAGCACGGCCGGACGGTCTATCTGGAGGCTTCCTACAACCCGATCTTCGACAGCAAGGGCCGCTTGTACAAGGTCGTCAAGTTCGCCCGCGACATCACCCGCCAGGTCAGTACCCAGCAAAGCGCTGCCGATGCCGCCCATGCCAGCTCGGTGCAGACCGATGCCTGCGCACGCAAGGGCACCCAGGTGGTGCAGCAAGCCGTGCAGGTGATTGAACAGATTTCCCAGGAGCTCAACGACGCCGCTCGCAGCATCGACGCGGTGAGCAAACAGTCGGATGTGATCGGCCAGATCGTGCTGACCATCCGCGGGATTGCCGACCAGACCAACCTGCTGGCGTTGAATGCGGCGATCGAGGCGGCCCGCGCCGGCGAGCACGGGCGCGGTTTCGCCGTGGTAGCCGATGAAGTGCGCAGCCTGGCGGCGCGGACCAGCAAGGCCACCCTGGACATTGTCGATGTGGTGCGGCAGAACCATGACCTGTCATTGTTGGCCGTGGCCAGTATGCAGTCCAGCCTGACCCGCACCGGGCATGGCGTGGCCCTGGCCAACGAGGCCGGCACGGTGATCATGGAAATTCAGCAGGGCTCCCGGCACGTGGTGGATGCCATCAGCCAGATCAGTTCGACGCTGCAATTGCACTGAGCGCATCGCCCAGTTCGCCTTGCAGGGCCTGCAAGCTGTGTTCCAGGTGCAGGCGTAGTTCCGCCGTTGGCAGGCCCTGGTCGTGGGCCTGTTCGATGGCTTCGCAGGCTTTGACCAGTGTGCGCATCCTGAGCATCTTCGCGCCGCCCTTGATCCGGTGGGCCAGGGCGCGCACAGCCTCGGCGGGAGCGTCTGCGGCCAGTGCGCGCAACGCGGCCAGGTCTTCGCTGAC
Organism: Pseudomonas anuradhapurensis; assembly: GCF_014269225.2. Lineage (NCBI taxonomy): Bacteria > Pseudomonadati > Pseudomonadota > Gammaproteobacteria > Pseudomonadales > Pseudomonadaceae > Pseudomonas > Pseudomonas anuradhapurensis. The sequence goes on along the minus strand of NZ_CP077097.1, from coordinate 2,750,161 downwards.
ACTTTGCGACAGCTGTTCCAGCAAATGCCGCGTCAGTTGTTCATCGTCCTGGGTCAGGTGGCGCAGCTCGCCCAGGTCGAACCCGCTGACGGGGCTTGCCGGCGGCTGTTGCCCGGGCTGGGCCTGGGGTAAATGGGTCTTGAGCGTACGCAGGCCGATCGGTTTGAACAGGCATTCGTCCATGCCGCTGGCCAGGCAGCGGGCGCGCTCCTCTGCCTGGGCGTTGGCGGTCACGCCGAGAATCCGGCAAGGTGCCAGGCCGCGCTCGCCCTCGAGGCTGCGGATACGGCGGGTCAACTGGTGGCCGTCCATGACCGGCATGCTGCAATCGGTAATCACCAGGTCGAAGTGCGCGGCTTGCCAACGTGCCAACGCGATTTCGCCGTTTTCGGCCAATGTCACGCTGTGCCCCAGGCTGTGCAACTGGCGCTCCAGCAACAGCAGGTTGGCGGGGTAGTCGTCGACCACCAGTATGTTCAGCGGGCCGCTGCTGCTTTCCAGTGGCGGAGCTTGCTGTTCGGCCTGGATCGGTGCTGCACCGGCGGGCAGTTGCAGCTTGACCTGCACCTTGGTGCCCACACCTTCGACGCTCTGCAAGCTCAAGCTACCGCCCATCAACTCGACCAAGGTGCGGCTGATGACCAGGCCCAGGCCCGCGCCCTGACGGGCCCGGGGGCCGTCGGCCTGGACGAAGGCATTGAACAGCCGGGCTTGGTCGGCAGGGCTGATGCCGATGCCGGTGTCGCGCACCGTCAGTTCCACCGTCAGTTGGTCGCTGTCGCAGGCCAAGAGCAGCAGGCTGGCCTGGACCTCGCCGCGGTCGGTGAACTTGATGGCGTTGCTGATCAGGTTGGACAACACCTGCTTGAGGCGCAGCGGATCAGCCAGGACCCAGAGCGGCGCAGCAGGCAGTTCGCTGTGCAGATGCAGACCTTTGGCCCGCGCATTGCCTTCGAACACCCGTACACAGGCCCGTATCAGCTCGACCAGGTTGGTGGGCACAGGCTGCAGCGTGATGTGCCCGGATTCGATACGTGAGATGTCGAGAATATCGCCAATCAGCTCAAGCAAGCCGATGGCCGAATCGTGCGCGGTCTGCAGTGTCTGGGTGTCGCAGTGGCCGCTGCGGCTGTCCTCCAGGGCCAACTCGAGCAAACCGATCACCGCATTCATCGGGGTACGGATTTCATGGCTCATGGTGGCCAGGAAGGTACTTTTGGTCTGGCTTGCCTGTTCGGCGTCGTCCTTGGCCTGACGCAGTTGCTCCAGCAGGCCTCGGCTGAGTGCCAACTGCGCTTGCAGGGCATGCTGGGCCTCGGTGCGCTGGTTGATCAGTTTGCGCAGGTAGCTGTTCCAGAACACCACCCCGGCCAGCAGCAAGGCCGACAGCACCAGTACCTGCAGGGCCAGGGTGCGGTAGTCGCGCCAGGGGCTGTCGCTGACCAGAGTACTGGTGCGCCAGCGGTTGATCAGCTGGTCCAGCTCGTCCGGGGGGATGCTTAGCAGGGCCTTGTCGAGGATCGCCTGCAGCTGCGGCTGGTCTGCGGCCACGGCAAAGGCCGCGACGGCTGGGTCGTCGTCGAGCACACTGGCGATGCGCAAGCGGTCCTTGAACACATGGCTGATGTAGTAGGCGGCATTGATATGGCTGCTCAGGGCGACGTCGGCGTCACCGTTGGCCACGGCTTCCATCAGGCCGAGCGGGTTATCCACTTCGACCAGCGTGGCCTGGGGGTAGCGCCGCTGCAACATGGCCCGTTGCGGCGAGCCGCGGACCAAGGCAATGCGCTGGCCCTGCAGCGTGTTGGCCTGGGTGGGTGAAGCGGGTTTGTTGCGGGTGACCAATACCCGCGGGCTGACCAGGTAGGGGCGGGTATAGCGCAGTTGTTTCGAACGGTCCGCACCGTAACCCAGGGCACCGATCATCTGTGCATCGCCGTGCATCAGGCGTTCGATCATTGCGTGCGCCGAAGGGCTTTCGACCGGCTTGAAGCGCAGCCCCGTGCGCAGCGATATCTGCTTGAGCAAATCGAGGGTGATGCCGCTGGGGTGATTTTGGGTATCGTTGAAGGTCAGTGGTGCCAGCGAGGTATTGACCAGTACACTGACATTGGGGTTGGCGGCGATCCAGGCCTCCTCTTCGTCGGTGAGGGCGGCGAGGTGGCGTTGCAGCAGCAGGCTGGTATTGCCGCTGCTCCAACGGCGCAGGATGTTCAGGCGCTCGCTTTCGCTGATGCGCGCCAGCGCCTCGTCGACCAGCCGATGCAGGCGTGGGTTGTCGTTGGCCAGGGCGAAGGCAAACGCCCCGGGCGCGACCTGACAGAAGTGGTCGATCTTCAACAGGCCCTGGTAGCTCTTGCCAATCGTGAAATCGGTACTGATGGCATCGCCGAGGTAGGCATCGGCCTCACCCAGTTCCACGGCAGCCAGGCCCGCGAGGGTGGAGCGATACAGGCTCAATTGCGCCTTGGGGTACAGGGCCCGGACACTGCTGGCGGGCAGGTAGTGGTCGACCATGGCCAGGCGCAGGCCAGCGAGATCGGAGCCGCTCTTCAAGCGCTGCCCCTCGCGGGTGACGATTACCGGCAGGTCATCAGCGTAGGGGGCGCTCAGGCTGAGCTGGGCATCGGCTGCCTCGAATGCGTTGGAACTGCCCAACAGGTCGATACGGCCATCGCGCAGTGCAGCGATGGCTTCGTGGCGGCTGTCGAAACGGCGCACTTCGATATCGACACCCAGCTGTTCGCCAATGATGCCTGCATAATCGGCGCTGAGGCCTTCATAGTCACGTTGGCTGACATTGATTTCCAGCGGTGGATAGTCGGGCCGCGAACTGCCCAGCAGCAGGCGCTGGCGTTGCTGCAACCATTGCCGGTCGTCGCTGGAGAGCGCCAGTGGTGCGGCGGCGCTGACCGAGCGGGCCAGCAACTGGCGGGGCTCGCTGTCGGCCAGCAGCGCACTGGAACTGGCCAGGGCGCTGACCAGAAGGGCGCTTGCCAGCAGGCGCTTCATGGCAAGGGCACGCTCACTGGACGCTGTTGCGTTTGGCCAGGTCGACCATTTCCACCAGGGATTCGGTCTTGAGCTTTTCCATGATGCGGCCCCGGTAGGTGCTGATGGTCTTGGCACTGAGGTTCATGCAAGTGCCGATGTTCTTGTTGTTCTCGCCGCGCGCCAGGCGCCGCAGCACTTCCATTTCACGGTTGGAGAGGCTGGCCAGGCGCACCGACTCGCTTTCCAGGGAGTTGCTGTTGACCGACATCTGTGGGAAGGTCGAGTAGCCCTTGACCAAGGCCTTGAGGGCAAACAGCAATGCATCGTGGTCTTCTTCCTTGGTGACGAAGGCACCGATCCCTGCGTCCAGGCAGCGCCGCACGTACAGGTCGGTCGCCTGCCCGGTCAGGACCATGATCTTGGGCACGGGCTCCAGGCATTGCAGGCGTTTGATCACTTCCATGCCATCCAGGCCGGGCAGGCCGATATCGAGAATGACCACATCCGGGCGCAGTTCGCGCGCGACCTGCGCCACTTCACTGCCATTGCCGACCTCACCGACGACATCGAAGCGCTCGCGCTCGAGCAGTAGGCGCAAGGACAGCCGGACGATGGGATGGTCGTCAACGATCAGCACGGTTGTCATGAAGGAAACTCCTGTCGGGATGTGGTCCGCTTCCTGGAACACTCAGGAATACGTCTGAACAAGGGGGTTTATCGGAAGCGCTGCACGATACGACCATTCCCGAAGTTTGGTAATGCCGAGTATAGATGTGTTGAAAGTCCCAGTACTTGTTGTTGAAAATTCCTACAAATATGGGAAACATCACCCTACCAAAGCGGTGATGTCCACTTGTTGAGGCTGGTCAAGCGCAGGCGCCATGCGCCTTGTTCACCCGCAGGGTCGAGGCAGGGTTGTTGGCCAGTGCCTGGCCGACCCGCGTCGGGCGGACCACCAGCTGGCCGGTGCAGTTCGGGCAATGCCCGTGGAAACGGGTTTCGGCACAGGTGCGGCAGAACGTGCATTCGAACGAGCAGATCAACGCATCGGGGCTGTCACCCGGCAGGTTGGTATCGCAGCACTCGCAGTTGGGGCGTAGATCCAGCATTGGCATGACTCCTGTCGCAGGTCGGAACATGGAGTCTGCTATGCCTGCGGCGGACCTGGCAATGCTCAGTTCCCCGGGCGATACAGATGGGCGTGTCCGGCACGGTACAGGGCCGACTCGGCGAACGGTGTGTCGCCCAGGACATGCCCGACCAGGATCAGCGAGGTACGCTGAAAGTCCTTCGCTGCTACACGCTCGATGATATCGCCCAGGGTGCCACGCACCCAATCCTGGTCTGGCCAGGTGGCGCGATGCACCACCGCCACCGGGCACTGTGCGCCGTAGTGCGGCAGCAGTTCATCGACAATGCGCGGCAGGTGCCGGACCCCCAGGTGAATCGCCAGCGTGCTGCCATGCCGCGCCAGGTCGGCCAGTTGCTCGCCGGGTGGCATTGGCGAGCTGTCGCCATAGCGGGTCAGGATGACCGTCTGGGCGACTTGTGGCAGGGTCAGTTCGCAGCCGAGCAGGGCGGCGCTGGCCGCTGTGGCAGTGACCCCGGGAACGATCTGGTAGTCGATGCCCAGCGCCTGCAGCTGGCGAATCTGCTCGCCGATCGCGCCATACAGGCTGGGGTCGCCGCTGTGCACCCGGGCCACGTCCTGGCCTTGCTCGTGCGCGCTGCGCATGGCGGCGATGATTTGCTCCAGGTGCAGTTCGGCGCTGTTGATCACGGTCTCGGCCTGATGCCCCTCGAGCACCGCCGCAGGGACCAGCGAGCCGGCATAGATGATCACCGGGCATTGGCGGATCAGCCGTTGCCCCTTGACTGTGATCAGTTCCGGGTCGCCGGGGCCGGCGCCGATGAAATAGACCGTCATGGAAAGTCCTTGCAGAAAAGTGCCGGTGAAATCTTCAACAGGCCAGGGCGAGGGTCGCCGGGCCCAGTACCTGACGCGTCAGCAGCAACCTGGCGGTGCCACTTCGCTGGCTGGCCAACGCCAGGGCTGCGCTTTCTGCCACGCCCCAGCAGCCGCTGTGGGCATGGGCCGCAGCAGAGTGGTGGCTGAGCTGCGCCTGGTAGGCGTGTAGTTGCGCGGTAGGGTACAGCACCAAGGGCACGGCGAGGTGTTCGGCCAGCTGTTGCAGGCCGGGTTCGTCGGCCTTCAGGCTGATGCTGGCGATGCCATGCAGGTCGGCCAGTGCCAGGCGCTGAGTGCTCAGGGCCTGGCGGAGCAACGCTTCCAAGGCCTCCGCCGGGCAACCCCGGCGGCAGCCGAAGCCGGCATAGAAGGCCGCCATCAGGCCTGCTTGGCGCGGCGGAACAGCCAGGCGCTGAGCAGGCCCAAGGCCAGCCAGAAGGCGGCGTTGGTCAGCCACGAGGCGAGCTTGAACTGGGTTTCCAGCGCTTCGGGAGCCAGGCTTTCATGCACCTCGGGCTGTGGCGCGCCAATCACATGCGGGACCACCAGCAGGGCAACGCCCAGCACTTTCAGCAGCCAGTGGCGGGCGAACACCAGCAAGGCCAGGCCCAGGGCGGTAGCGCTGGCCGTGCCGATCCACCAGGCCTGGCGTTGGCCCAGGTCGGCGGCAGCGGTGCCTGGCAGCTCCGGCGGCAGGCCCAGGGTCGGGGCCAGGCAGAACACGGCGAAACCGGCCAGGCCCCAAAGTGCACCGGTGCCGATACGCCGCGGTTCGCGCAGGCTGTAAAGGGCGGCCAGGATCAGGGCAAAGCCGACTGCAACCACCAGGTTGCCGCCGGTGGTCGACAGCACGCGTTGCCAGCCGTCTTCCGGTGACCAGGCTTCGGCGCTGTGCTCATGGGCCGGCACCTCGCTGCCATGCTCGTGGTGAGCCACTGGTACCGACGACTCGTAGGTTTCCGCCTCGAGAATCAGCGGGGCGACCCAGAAGCTTTGCAGCAGGGTCAGCAACAAGGCCGCTAGCAGCCCGCTGAAGCCCGCGGTTCGGGCAATGCGCATGATCATCAGGCGTTCTCAGTGGCAGGGGAAGGCGGCGCTGTGGCGGGTGTCGTGAGCGGCGTTGTGCACGGCCTCGATGTGTGAGAAACCGGCGAAGTACACCAGGCACAGGCCCAGCAGGCTAGCGCCGACGGCGATGACGACACGCTGGCTGAGCGTGACGGGGGTGGCAAGGCTGTGTGGCTTGGCGCTGGTGACGGGCATGACGCGTTCCTCTGCTGTTTGGGCAACGGGCAAGCGCGGCAGCCCTGGGCGTATCTGCCCAGGGGGATGCAACAGCGCCCGCCCACCGCGGGGTGTTCATGAACGCCAGGCCGGTCTCCGGGCTTGCGAGGAGGAGCCAGGCTCCTGGAAAGCATCGCCTTCCCATGCCCGACTACAGGGCACAGTGGTATTGACGCTTCGCTCGCTTACCGTTGCGGGGGCAGCACCGGCTTTGTCCGGCCCTGCTGGAGGGCCTGTGACGCACCGGTTTCCCGTTTCACCCCTAAGGGGCACCTGAACGCGAGGTGTAAGAAGACCATGGGGCGGGCCTGGCGTCAATTGCCAAATGCCTCTGGGACCGTGTATTGACCAGCGTTGTGCTGGTGTCGCGAAGGGCTGCAAGGCAGCCCCGGGAATGTTCGGATGGCTGATCAGCCACGCGCAAATGCCGCCAGCTTGTCGCCATCCAGGCGATAGCGCACCCACTCATCCTGTGCCTCGGCCCCCAGCGATCGGTAGAACCCGATCGCCGGCTCGTTCCAGTCCAGTACGCTCCATTCAAGCCGTCCGCAGTGGTTGGCTACCGCTTCGCGGGCAATGTGCCGCAACAGTTGCCGACCGGCACCGTCGCCGCGTTGTTCAGGGGTCACGTACAGGTCCTCGAGATAGATACCGTTGCGCCCCAGCCAGGTCGAATAGCTGTAGAAATACACGGCAAAGCCGATTGCCCGGCCATCGCGCTCGCAGATCAGGCTGTGCACCGTGCTGCCTTCGCCGAACAGGCTGTGCTCGATATCGGCGACGCTGGCGATGACCTCGTGGCGGGCACGTTCGTACTCGGCCAGTTCGGTGATGAAGGCCAGGATCTGCTCGGCATCGGTGCGTACGGCAGGGCGAATGGTGACGGTCATGGTAAAGGCTTCCTTGGGCTCGTGGTGGCGGTACAGTAATGTGTATCTGAATAATTTATTGGAACTGTACCAGTTGCGAAGAACACAACTCCGCTAGTGTGGCAGCACCGATGAAGAAAATGGAATGCCCGCCATGCTTGCCTCTGCCGACCTGCTGACCGCCTTTGTGCTGTTCGCCTTCGTATCCTCGATCACGCCAGGGCCCAACAACACCATGCTGCTGGCGTCGGGGGTGAATTTTGGCGTGCGCCGCTCGATTCCGCACGCCATGGGCATCAGTGTCGGGTTCATGCTCATGGTGTTGGCCGTCGGCCTGGGCCTGGGTGAGGTGTTCAAGGCCTGGCCGATGCTGTACACGGTATTGCGCTACAGCGGCGCTGCCTACCTGCTGTACCTGGCGTGGAAGATCGCCACCTCCGGGCCGGTCGGCACGGCCTCGACCAGCGCCGGTAAACCGCTGGGGTTCTGGGGGGCTGCGGCATTTCAATGGGTCAACCCCAAGGCCTGGGTGATGGCGGTGGGGGCCATTACCACCTACACGCCGGCACAGGGCTATGTGGCCAACGTGATTGTCATTGCCGCCTTGTTCGCCCTGGTCAACCTGCCCAGCGTAGGGGTGTGGGTGATGTTCGGCAGCGCCCTGCGCAAGCTGTTGCAGAACCCGCGCTGGCTGATGCTGTTCAATGTCCTGATGGCCTTGCTGCTGGTGATTTCACTGTACCCGCTGCTGTTTGTAGAATCGGCATTTTCCTGACCCCGCGAGTACAGTAAGCCGATGCAGTTGATCCCCTGGTCCCATGAATGCACCGAAGGCTTCACCCTGCGTGGCTGGCGCACCCCGGCCAGTGGCCGGCCGTTGCTGCATTTCTTGCATGGCAACGGCTTTTGCTGCCTGGCTTATCAGCCGTTGCTGCTGCGGCTGGGCGAGCATTTCGACCTGTGGCTCAGCGATGTCCAGGGCCATGGCGACAGCGACCATGGTGGAACGTTTCGTGGCTGGAACCGTACCGCTGAGATGGCGGTGGAGGCTTTCGCAGCCGGGCGGGGCGAGTATGGTGACGTACCGCGATTTGCCGTGGGGCACAGCTTCGGGGGCGTGCTCACGGGCTTGATCCTGGCCAGTGAGCCGCAACTGTTCAGCCGTGCCGTGCTGCTTGATCCGGTGTTGTTCAGCCAGCGCATGCTCGGAGTAATGGGCGCGGCCGCATTGCTTGGCCTGCACCGGCGCCACGCGCTCGCACGCAAGGCCGCCAGCCGCCGCAGCCACTGGCCTGATCGAGAGACGGCGCTGGCTTCGCTGCACGGCCGCGGTATTTTCAAGGGGTGGACCGATGCAGCGTTGCAAGCCTATGTCGAGCATGCCATCGGTGATTGCGGTGAAGCGGTGGTACTCAAGTGCCGGCCCAGCCGCGAAGTGGAAATATTCAGCTCATTCCCGCGTCGCCTTTGGGCCAGCCTGGCGGCGATCCGCACACCCACGCAGGTCTTGTATGGCGAGCACACCTATCCCTTCGTGCCACATTCGGTCAAGCGCCTGACCGCGCTCAATCCTCAGGTGAGCGGCAAGCAGGTTGCTGGTGGACACTGCTTCATGCAGGAATATCCCGAGGCTTGTGCCGATGCCGTGCGGGCCTTCCTGCTGTAGCAGCGGTCGGGATAGTGTTCCCAGACAGCACTGGGCAGGACCGCGTGCGCAACCTTGGGTTGCCCGAGCCGACGAACATGACTCGTCAGACCCCGCTACAGTGATTGATATCGCGGTACCCGGAGCATCCGATAGCGCATGCCGTGTCCTTCTGATTGTCCTTTGGGTAGAACGCTGCATGTCATTTCTGTCGGCTACTGCTTGATTGGCGTCGTTGGTAAGGTGATTCCAGCCAAGAGAGGAGCCTTCTCATGAAACGTATACTGGGTATCCACCGCAGCCCCCACGCCCATTGGGTGGGTGATGGCTTCCCGGTGCGTAGCCTGTTCACCTACGACAACCTGGCCAGCCAGATCAGCCCGTTCCTGTTGCTGGATTATGCCGGCCCTCATTCGTTCACCCCGACCAGCGCGCGGCGCGGCGTCGGTCAGCATCCTCACCGTGGCTTCGAGACCGTGACCATTGTCTACCAGGGCGAGCTGGAACACCGTGACTCCACTGGCGCTGGTGGCTTGATCGGCCCCGGTGACGTGCAATGGATGACCGCTGCCAACGGTATCCTCCATGAGGAGTTCCATTCCGCAGGTTTCGCCCGTAGCGGCGGTATGCTGGAAATGGTTCAGCTGTGGGTCAACCTGCCGGCGCGTGACAAGCGTGCAGCCGCCGGTTACCAGACGCTGCTGGCCAAGGACATCCCGGTGGTGACGCTGGACGGCGAGGGCGGTAGCCTGCGGGTGATCGCCGGTGACTATGTTGGGCACTCGGGGCCGGCGCGAACCTTTACGGCCATGGATGTCTGGGACTTGCGCCTGAATGCCGGTGCCAATCTACGCCTGCCGGTGGCCGCCGGGCGCAACGCGGCGCTGGTGGTGTTGCGCGGCACTGTGCGAATCAACCATGAGCGTGAAGCTGGCCCGGCCAGCCTGGTGTTGCTTGGTCGGTCGGGTGAGGATGTTGTCGTCGAGGCACTGGATGGCGCCAGCGTGCTGCTGCTCAGCGGTGAGCCGATCGATGAGCCGATCGTGGGCTATGGTCCGTTCGTGATGAACAGTCAGGCGGAGATTGCCGAGTCGTTCGATGATTTCCATGCCGGGCGGTTCGGGCAGATGCACGAGGCGCGGGGCCCGGCAAAACCTTGATGGATGGACCGGTACCGTTGACAAGGCCGGTACAGGCAACGCATTTGCTGGCATGATGCGGCCATGCCCAAGCTCACTTGCCTGCACAGGGTGCACCGATCGCTGCCCGGCGCCAGCCACCACACCCTGTGGCTTCGCTACCGTGCCCCTTACCATTGGCCGTCGACCCTGGCGTTCCTTGCCGCCCGCTGTATCGCCGGTGTCGAGACCTGTCTGGACGGCACTTACAGCCGAACCTTGGTGGCTGCCGGTCGGCATGCGGTTGTGCACGCTACGCCTTCGGCTAGGCAGTGCCTGCGCATCCGTGTTGAAGGCGTTCCGGCCCGGGCGCTGCCAGGTCTGATCGCCAGGTTGAGACGGGTCTTCGACCTGGATGCCGACCCCGCGCAGATCAACGCCGGGCTTGCCCGCGATCCGCTGATGGCCCGCTTGCTGCACAAGCGTCCGGGCCTGCGCGTGCCACAAGGCTGGGACGCTTGTGAGCAAGCCATGCGCACGGTGCTCGGCCAGCAGGTCAGCGTGGCCGGGGCCATGACCCTGGCCGGCCGCCTGGTGCAACGCTACGGTGAAGCCCTGCGCCTGGCCGTGCCGGGTTTGAGTCACGTTTTCCCGGCGCTGCCGGTATTGGCCGCTGCACAGTTCGAAGACATGGGCATGCCGCGTGCACGCGCAGCGACCCTGGCCACGCTGGCCAACGCCTTGCTCGCCGAGCCCGGACTGCTGCGGCGCGGGCAGCCGCTCGATGTGCTGCTGGGCAGCCTGTACCGGCTCAAGGGTATCGGCCCTTGGAGTGCGCACTATCTGGCGCTGCGCCAGGTCGGCGCGGTCGATGCCTTGCCGTTGGGTGACGTGGCCTTGGTCAAGGCGTTGCGCAGGCTGGAAGGCGATCAAGCGCAGCTCGCCGAACGGGCTCTGGCCTGGCGGCCATGGCGGGCCTATGCAGCGCAGCACCTGTGGGCATCGTTGGGGACTGACGAGACCGCTCGTCGTTAAGTCTGCCATTACAACTGAACACTCGGCGCGCCCCGACAATCTTCCACTAAGGTGCTAAAGGATTCCCGCATGATCATTGCCTGGGCGCTATGGATGTTTACCCCAGCATGCGCAATATCAATTGGCACCCTGCCTGACAAAAGCGTACTCACACACAACAGGCCATCCACAGAGAGGGTCATACCATGTCGTTGATAGGAGTTTCGATGCTGGAGATGCGGCAGATGATCGAGCAGGCCTGCCTGCCCGACCGCTGTGAAGTCAGCTGCCCGGACGGCGCCAACCTGATCATCCGCCTGGGTCAGGGCCAGAGTCTCGATGAGGGCGTGACCCTGAGCGGAGTTCCGCTGCAAAGCCTTAACAGTTGCCGCGACCTGGTCAACCTGGTTGGGCAACTGCACGCGCTGCGTGACAGTCAACCCACACCCCTCAAGGCGATTGCCTGAGGGGGCATTTGCGCTCCGGTCAGCCCAGGCTGGCCGGACGCACATATTCCGGCATCAGGCCGTTGAACCAGAACAGGATCATCGCCACCAGGATGGTCACCAGCAGCAACAGACCTAGCCCCCACACACAGGTCGCGAACAGCAGGGCCTGTTCTTTCTTCAGTCGCAGGAAGGTCTGCAACCCGCCATACAGCAACACACTGGCATACGCCGACGCTGCCAAAAGCGCGACCACTGCCAGCCAGCGGATCGGCAGCAGGCCGACCACCCCGGCAAAGAACCATGGCGTTGCGCAGTAGGCGGCAAAGCCGATGCACTGGTTGAGGCTGGGCTGGGCATCGAAACCTCGCGACATCCAGCGAATCATCACTCCCATCAGCATGACCCCGACCACCGTGGTGGCGTAGAGCAAGGCGGCCAGCTGCGCGGCACTGGCCAGGCTCAGGCGCACCCGCTCCTCGGCCGCCAGGCTCCAGCCGAACGTGGTGGTGCCGACGAACAGGCAGACGGCAGGGATCAACGCCAGGGCCAGCAGACGTGGCAGGTATTGCTGCGGGCGGTCTTCTTCGGCCCGGCGGATGTCCAGCCAGGCGTCGGCGGGGTGGGTGAAGAGCTTGAGCAACGGGCTGTTCATGACATTCTCCGGCAGGCGTGGGCTCTTTTGTATGGAGACGCGCCGTGCCCGGCAGGTTCAGCCGGGTTGGCCACCGTTGATCGGCTTCACTGCAGTTCCAGCAGCAGGTTCAGCCCGCCATCCCCGCACTTGCCCTGGTCGCGGACCACGCCGTGGTAGCTACGCCCATCCCAGACAAACGCCACGCTGTGGGCGCGCTCCACCTTGTCGGGCAAGGGCGGGCAGATGTGCAGGCGCAGGCCTGGGCGACCTTGCAGGTTGAGGGCGGCAATCTGGCACTGGCATTCCATGCTCTGCGCGACCGGGCCGAACAGGGTGTCGCGCACGTAATCGAGCTGCAGGGAGGCATTGGGCGCGCGGCAGGGCATTTTCATGGTCGCGCTGCTCCGGTGCAAAGGCGGCTGGCAGAGTACAGGTAGGGCATGGCGGGCTCCCGGCTGAAAATGGCATGGCCTATCTTTTGAAGCTTGCCAGGCCAAGATGTTCAACCTGTTTCATGCGCGTTCATCCAGTTTGCGCCGATGCTGCAGCCCAGGCCCGGTTCAGCGCCCGGCCTTGCGCAGGGTCAGGTTGATGCGCCGTTCACCCAGGCGCGGATGCACGCCAGGCTTGATCGGCAGCACGCCATGGAAGCGCAAGCGGTCTGCGCCACCCCAAACCAGTACATCGCCATGGCTCAGGGCGATGCGCCGGGTCTTGTCGGCGCGCTGCAAGCCACCGAACAGGAACACCGCCGGCAAACCCAGCGACAGTGACACGATCGGCTGGCCGAAGTCCTGCTCATCGCGGTCCTGGTGCAGGCTGAGGCGGGTACCGGGGAGGTAATGATTGACCAGGCAGGCATCCGGCACGAAACCGTCGAAGCCGGCCAGGGCCGCCGCGCGGTTGGCCAAGGCAAGCAGTACCGCGGGCAGGGCGGGCCAGGGTTGGCCGCTGAGCGGGTCGCAGTGGCTGTAACGGTAGCCCTGTTCATCGCTGACCCAACCCAGCGTGCCGCAGTTGCTGAGCGCTACGGCCATGCGCAGGCCACCCGGGGTGTACATGTGCCGGAACGGCGCGGCACGCAATACCGGGCGCAGGGCGTCGAGCACAGGCTCGACTTCAGCCAGGGCGAAGCCGGGCAGCAGCACGGTGTGGCTGGCCAGGCGTTGCGCCTGGGTGCCGAACAGGTCGAGGTCGGACTGGATCATTGGCTGAAGTATCGGGCCGGGTAGCAGCCATTGTACTGCGCTTGATGGGGCTGGCCTATTCATGCCCACCCCGCTGCAAACGATACATTATCGATAGTTTGCCATTTATTCATTATTATCAATCTCTTATTAGATTCTCTTAATGTTGAAGATCATTATCTGCACGGCCTGTCGACCAACGGCAGGTTGACGAACGCGCACAGTTTTGCTGTATTGAAACCGGTTTCATCGCTACCACAACAATCATAAGGAACAGCCCATGACCGACGCGCCTGCCCATGCCCGTGAACGAGTCACCATCAGCGAAGTCGCACGTGTCGCGGGCGTTTCCAAGGCCACCGTCTCGCGTTATATCGGTGGCGATCGGCAGTTGCTGGCCGAAGCCACTGCCAAGCGCCTGGAGCAGGTCATCGAGCGCCTCGGTTACCGCCCCAACCAGATGGCTCGTGGCTTGAAGCGCGGTCAGACGCGGCTGGTCGGCATGCTGGTAGCCGATATCCTCAATCCCTATTCGGTGGCCGTTATGCACGGCGTGGAAACCGCCTGCCGCCAGCACGGCTACAGCCTGGTGGTATGCAACACCAACCGCGACGACGAGCAGGAACGTCACCACTTGGTGGCATTGCAGTCGTACAACGTCGAAGGGCTGATCGTGAACACCCTCGGCCATCACCCCGGTGAACTGCTCAATCTGCAGCGCGACATCCCCATGGTGCTGGTCGACCGCCAACTGCCCGAGCTGAATGTCGACCTGGTGGGGCTGGACAATGCCGACGCGGTCGAGCAGGCCCTGGACCACCTGCAAGCCCAAGGCTACCGCGATATCCTTGCGGTCACCGAGCCGCTGGATGGCACCAGCTCACGCCTGGAGCGGGTTCAGGCGTTTGCCGCGTCGATCGGCCGTCGCCCTGGCATGCGCCAGCAGGTGCTGGAGAGCACCCCTGCCTTGAATGGCCAGCTGGCTTCGTTTCTCGCCGGTAATGGCCATGGCCCGCAGGCCATCTTCACTTTCAACGGCATCGCCACCCTGGCCGTGACCCGGGCCCTGCACGACGCCGGCTGCAATCTGTTCGCGGACGTCGGGCTGATTGCCCTGGACGACCTCGACTGGTACCCCTTGGTCGGCAGCGGCATCACCGCACTGGCCCAGCCCACCGAGCGTATCGGCGTGGCAGCATTCGACAGCCTGCTGGCTCGTCTGCGCGGCGGTAACGGTGCGGCCAGGCGCATCGACTTCAAGGCCAACCTGATCATCCGCGGTTCAACTCCCCGACAGTAACCAACGGCAGGTGACTGCCTGCTGGTGCCGTCAAAAAATGAAACCGGTTTCACAAGGACAACAACAATGTACGCGAACCCTGTTTCCATCAGCCTCTCCAGTTACGGTGCCGATTTTGTCAGGCAGCGTGGCCAGGAGCAGTTCCTTGACCTGCTGGCTGCCGCTGGCGTTAGCCGGGTGGAATTGCGCGAGGAACTGTTTACCTGTGCACCGGATACTGCAGCGCTGGCTGCGGCCATTGCCACGCTGCGCCTGGACTGCGTGTATTCCACACCACTTGAACTGTGGACGGCGCGAGGCCTGCCTGACCCACAACTGGTGCACAAGCTGGCAACCGCACACGCCCTTGGCGCGGTGGCACTCAAGGTTTCCCTGGGGCACTACCGGGAAGGTTGCGATATCGCGGCCCTGGCACGGCTGTTGCCAGGGCCCGGGCCGGTGTTGCTGGTGGAGAACGACCAGACCGTGCAGGGTGGCAGAATCCAGCCGCTGCAGCAGTTTTTCCAGCGTGCGGAAGACCATGGGCTGAGCCTGGGCATGACGTTCGACATTGGTAACTGGCAGTGGCAGGGCGAGCCTGCCCGGCAGGCCGCACGCCTGCTCGGCCGCTGGGTGCGTTACGTGCATTGCAAAGCCGTGCAGCGCCTGGCCGATGGCCGCCTGGTTGCCGTACCACCCCAGGCCGCGGACCTGCAGGAATGGGTTGCGCTGCTGGCCGAGTTCGTCCCCGGTGTGGTGCGCGCTGTCGAATATCCCTTGGCCGGCGATGATCTGCTGGTGCTGACCCGCACCCACGTGCGCAACTTGTCGGCGCTGGGGCGGCGTGCAACAGCGCACGAGGAGCCGAGCCATGCATGAACATGACGTGCTGTGTTTCGGTGAGACCATGGCCATGTTCGTCGCCGAGCAGACCGGTGACCTGGCCAGCGTCGACCAGTTCGGCAAACGCATCGCCGGTGCTGACAGCAACGTGGCCATCGGCCTGGCGCGGCTTGGCTTCAAGGTCCGCTGGCTGAGCCGGGTGGGTGACGATTCGCTGGGCCGTTTCGTGCTCGACAGCCTGCGCCGCGAAGGCCTGGATTGTTCGGGCGTGGAAGTCGATGCCAGCTATCCCACCGGCTTCCAGCTCAAGGCCCGCTGCGACGATGGCAGTGATCCGGCAGTGGAGTACTTCCGTCGTGGCTCGGCGGCCAGCCGACTGTCGCCGGCAATGATTCGCCCGGGCTGGCTGCAGGCTCGCCACCTGCACGCCACCGGGATCCCGCTGGCTCTGTCGGAAGGTTCTCGGGCGCTGTCCCATGCCCTGGTGGATGGCATGCGCGCCGCCGGGCGCAGCATTTCCTTCGATCCCAACCTGCGTCCCTCGCTGTGGCCTGACCAGGGCAGCATGGTGCGCGAAATCAATGCCCTGGCGGCCAAGGCTGACTGGGTGTTGCCAGGCCTGGAGGAGGGCCGGCTGCTGACCGGCCAGCAGACTCCGGCAGACATCGCGGCGTTCTACCTCGACCTGGGGGTGAACCGGGTGGTGATCAAGCTGGGCGAGGCGGGTGCCTACTTCCGCGGTGCCGAAGGCGAAGGCCTGGTCGCGCCGGTGCCGGTCAGCCGCGTAGTGGACACCGTCGGAGCCGGCGATGCCTTCGCTGTCGGCGTGCTCAGCGCGCTTCTGGAAGGCCTGCCCATGGCCGAGGCGGTGGCGCGTGGCAACTGGTGCGGCAGCCGCGCCGTGCAGTCGCGGGGCGACATGGAAGGGCTGCCGCTGCGCCATGAACTGGAGGCCCACGACCTGCGCAGAAGTGCCTGAACAGCTCATACCTCGAATCACCTGTTGCAACAAAAACAACAAGCTCAGGAGAAACACCCATGCAAAAGCACAACCTGGCCTCGCGCCGCTGGTGGTACATCATCCCGATCGTCTTCGTCACCTATAGCCTGGCGTACCTGGACCGCGCCAATTACGGCTTCGCCGCCGCTTCCGGGATGGCCGAAGACCTGCACATCACGCCCGTACTGTCGTCGCTGCTGGGGGCGCTGTTCTTCCTCGGCTACTTCTTCTTCCAGGTACCCGGCGCTATCTATGCCGAGAAGCGCAGTGTGAAGAAGCTGATCTTCGTCTGCCTGATCCTCTGGGGCGGCCTGGCCACGCTCACCGGTATGGTCAGCAACGTATACATGCTGGTCGGCATCCGTTTCCTGCTCGGGGTAGTGGAGGCGGCAGTGATGCCGGCGATGCTGGTGTACCTGTGCCACTGGTTCACCCGTGCCGAGCGTTCGCGTGCCAATACCTTCCTGATGCTTGGCAACCCGGTGACCATCCTGTGGATGTCGGTGGTGTCGGGCTATCTGATCAAGCATTACGACTGGCGCTGGATGTTCATCATCGAAGGCCTGCCTGCGGTGGTCTGGGCGTTCTGCTGGTGGCGCCTGGTCGACGACCGCCCGGCCCAGGTGGACTGGCTGAGCGAGCAGGAAAAGACCGCCCTGCAGCAGGCGCTGGCCGCCGAGCAGCAAGGCATCAGGCCGGTGAAGAACTACCGCGAGGCGTTCCGTTCGCCGCAAGTGATCATCCTCGCGCTGCAGTATTTCTGCTGGAGCATCGGCGTATACGGCTTCGTGCTGTGGCTGCCGTCGATCCTCAAGCAGGCGGCCAAGGTCGATATCGTACAGGCCGGCTGGCTGGCGTCAGTGCCGTACCTGGCGGCGGTATTGGCCATGGTTGGCGTGTCGTGGGCCTCTGACCGCCTGCAGAAGCGCAAGCGCTTCGTCTGGCCGCCGCTGCTGATCGCCGCCGTGGCCTTCTATGGCTCGTACGCCTTGGGTAGCCAGCACTTCTGGCTATCGTACGCGCTGCTGGTGCTGGCCGGCGCCTGCATGTACGCACCCTATGGGCCGTTCTTCGCGATCGTGCCGGAAATCCTCCCGGCCAATGTCGCTGGCGGCGCCATGGCGCTGATCAACAGCATGGGGGCGCTGGGCTCGTTCGGCGGTTCGTGGCTGGTGGGCTACCTCAATGGCGCCACTGGTGGGCCCGGTGCCTCTTACCTGTTCATGTGTGGCGCGCTGCTTGCCGCAGTGGCGCTGACCGCCGCACTGGACACTTCCCAGACGTCCGGCCGAGCCAAGCGCGGCGGTTCGCGTCTGGCCATGAGCCAATAGGAAACCTGCGATGAAGAAGCGAATCGTGTTGTACAAACGCCTGTCCGACGACCTGATGGCGCGCCTGCAGGCGCGCGTCGAGGTGACCCAGGTGGATATCAACCAGCCCGACGGCCTGGCCCGCCTGCGCGATGCCTTGCCGACGGCGCACGGGCTGCTGGGGGCCAGCCTGCGGCTGGACGCTGGCCTGCTCGACCTGGCACCACTGCTGGAAGTGGTTGCCAGCGTTTCGGTCGGTGTGGACAACTATGACATTGCCGAGCTGAGCCGGCGTGGGGTGATGCTGACCAACACCCCCGACGTGCTCACCGAGACCACCGCCGACACTGGCTTTGCCTTGATCCTCGCCACGGCCAGGCGGGTTGTGGAACTGGCGAACTGGGTTCGCGCCGGCCATTGGCAGGGGAGTCTGGGCGCAGCGCATTTCGGTTGTGATGTGCATGGCAAGACACTGGGCATCGTCGGGATGGGCCGCATTGGCGAGGCCTTGGCCCGGCGCGCCGCGGCTGGCTTCGGTATGCGTGTGCTGTATCACAGCCAGCGGGCCAAGCCCCAGGTGGAGGCGCGTTATGCTGCGCGTCAATGCAGCCTGGACGAGCTGTTGCAGCAGGCAGACTTCGTATGCCTGACCGTGCCGCTGAGCGCCGCCACCGAAGGCCTGATCGGTGCACGGGAGCTGGCGCTGATGAAGCCTGATGCCATCCTGGTGAACATTTCTCGCGGGCGGGTGGTGGATGAGGTCGCGCTGACTCAAGCACTGCGCGAGCGGCGCATACGCGGCGCCGGGCTGGATGTGTTCGTGCAGGAGCCGTTACCGCTGGACTCGCCACTGCTGCAGCTCGACAACGTGGTGGCGACCCCGCATCTTGGCTCGGCGACCGAGGAAACCCGCCAAGCCATGGCACGTTGCGCGGTGGACAACCTGCTCAGCGCCCTGGCGGGTGAGCGGCCAGCGAATCTGGTCAATGAGCTGCGCAGGGCTTGAGCGCAACGGGCCGCCATGCGGCCCATCGCCAGCAAGCCAGGCTCCCACAGGTACCGCACCGGCCTCGAGTGGAGCGCGCTCGAAGTGGGGGCTGGCTTACCGGCAGTTGCCCGCCTTGTGATAACCAGCCGCCTGCGCCTCACCCTCGGTAGCGAACGTGACCTGGTTCTTCGCCGTAACCTGGGCATACCCCGGGCAGCCGTTGGCCAGGTGATAAACGTGGCTGTTGCGGTTGCCAAGCACTGGCCCCAGCGACCCGCCGCTGGCCAGGCTCGGCTTGGCTTCGGCCTTGGCGGGCTTGGCCGTTACCGCCTGCACCACGCCGCTACCCACCGGCTTGTAGTCGGCTGTCCATTTGCGCTCCCCGGTCACGAACGGGTTGCTGTGCCCCATGATCGCAGCAATGCGGCGATCGCGCTCTTTTTCCCAGGCCGACACCGGGTATTGCCTGTCCCAGGCCATCAGCACCTGTTGCTGCTGGCGCGACAGGTTCAGCTTGTAGCGGTCGTACATGTAGAACGTCGTGCGCGCGACCAGCCCCTTGACTTCGTCCCGTGGCTCGGCAGCACGCTGCACGAAATCGACCTTGGTGCTGCACTGCCCGTATTGCCCGGCATTGCCATTGACCATGGCGTAGTTGAAGTTGCTGCGGTCACCGTTGACCTCGCCCACCGCCGGGTACAGGTTGAACAGGTCGGCTTCCATGGCGCGAAACACCGGGTCGTCGTCCACGCAGTGTTCGCGGCCGCCATTCTTCCAGCATTGGCGCTGGTTGCCGAAGGTGTAGGCGGGCACGATGTGCTCCCACTCGGTGCGTTCGGCGCGATATTGCTGCTTGCGTGCCTGGTAGCCGCATGAGGCGGTATCGATACGCCCGCCGGACTTGCCCACCCAGGTCCACTTGCAGCCGCAGTACAGCTCGCCCATGGCGCTGCTGGCCTGGTCCATGTAGACCTTCTGCTTGGCCACTACCTTGGCTTCGGTGAAGGTCGCTGGCGGATTGGCCAGCGCAGGAAGGTTGAAGGAAAACAGTAAGGTTATGGCGTAAAGCATTGATTTCATGGGGAAAACATATTTCAGGGAGGGGCTGGCATTGTAATGGTTTCGCCGAGGCTGACCAGCCCGCTGAACTTAATGCCCGCCTTTCATCCGCCGCGCCGCCAGGTAGATCAGCAGGCCGACCAAGGCGGCCGCCGCGCCGATGTAGCCGGTGCTGGTCCAGCCCATGCCGGCGCTGATCGCCATGCCACCCAACCATGGCCCAAGGGCATTGGCCAGGTTGAAGGCCGCATGGTTCGATGCTGCCGCGAGGCTCGGCGCTTGATGAGCGATGTCCATCAGGCGGATCTGCAGCGGTGCTGCCAAGGCAATCATGGTCCCGACCAGGCCAATGCCGAGCAGCAGGCTCCACAGTGCCTGGGCAGCGAAGGTGAAGAACAGCAACACGGCCATCGACCACATAAGCACCAGACCCACGGCGCGGAACTGCAGGCGATCGAACAGCTTGCCGCCAGCCAGGTTGCCGACGATGCCGCCTACGCCGAACGCAGCCAGGCCGAACGGAATCCACTGCGGCGACACCCGGGTCACCTGCAACATGGTCGGCGCCAGGTAGCTGAACACGCAGAACATACCGGCAAAGCCGATCGCGGCGATGGCCAGCGCCATCCATACCTGCGGCAGGGTAAAGGCTTGCAGTTCCTTGCGCGGGTCGCTGCGCACTTCATCGTGGCGCTGGGGCACGAAACGCCAGACCAGCGCCAGGGTGCACAGGGCGATAATGCCCACCAGCACGAATGCCGAACGCCAGCCGAAATACTGGCCCAGTAACGTGGCGACCGGGTTGCCGAGCAGCATGGCCAACGTCAGCCCCAGCATTACCCGTGCCACAGCCCCGGCCCGTTGGTTGTTCGCCACCATGCTCGAGGCAACCACCGCCGCGATACCGAAATAGGCACCATGGGGCAGGCCACTGATGAAGCGGAAAGCGACCAGGCCGCCGAACGAGGGGGCGAAGGCGGTCGCCAAGTTGCCGAGGGCATACAGTGCCATCAATAACAGCAACATGTGCTTGCGTAGCAGCCGGGCACCGAGAATGGCCAGTGTCGGGGCGCCGACCACTACCCCCAATGCATAGGCGCTGATAGCGTGGCCTACCTGGGGCTCACTCAGCTGCAGGTTGCTGGCGATGTCCGGCATCAGGCCCATGATGGCGAACTCGCCGGTGCCGATGGCAAAGCTGCCCAGCGCCATGGAGGCTTCCATTTTCACGACGGTACTTTTGTGCGGGAGAGGCGCTGATTCCTGAACTGACATCTGAATCCTTGTTGAAACATGCTGAAACGTTCAAGTCGGGGATCATAGTCAATTCAGGGCGGCAACGTCGATGAAATGCGCGGCTTGCCACTGACTTGAGCCGCGCAAGGGCCGGGCCGGCCTCAGCGCTCGAGGTAATGGGTTTGCGCGGCAAAGTCGATGAAGCGCTTGCTGGCCAGCGACAGGTATTCCCCCGAGCGCCAGCACAAGCGGAAGCTCATCAGCTGCGCTGGCCGGAACGGCACGCCGACGATGCCTGGCGTGCGCTGCTGCACCGAGCGCAGCAGGGTGGCCACACCCATGTTGTCCAGTGCGGCCTGCACCACCAGCGAGACGAAGTTGCTCTGCAGTGCCACCTGGTACGTGATGCCGTGTTCAGCGAAGAACGCGTCCAGCAGGTGGCGCTGCACGAAGGTGCGGTCGAACACCACCATATCGGTATTGCGCAGATCCTCGGCGGTGAGGAAGGCCTTGTCGGCATACGGGTGATCAGGGTGCATGCACGCCAGCATCTCGTCGCTGCCCAGCAGGATCGATTCCTTGTCGGGCGGCACGCGCCTGGACTCCAGCAGCGCCAGGTCGATTTCCCGTTGTTCCAGGCGCTGGCCAATGTCCTCGGCGCTGCCTTCGAATACGGTCATGGCGATGCCCGGGTACAACCGGCGGAAGGCGTTCATCAACCCGGGTACATAGTGCAGGCCGAACATTGGCGGGATACCCAGGCGGACTTCGCCGCGTTTGAGGTCGGCCATGTCGCGCAGTTCTTGTCGGGCCACGTCCATTTCGCGCAAGGCCGAGGCAATCCGTGGCAGGAACCGTTCGCCCTCGGCGGTGAGAATGACTTTGCGGGTTGTGCGGTTGAACAGGGTCACGCCCAATTCTTCTTCCAGGCGGGTAACGGCCATGCTCAGCGCCGGCTGGGCGATGTGCAGGTGCTGCGCGGCCTTGGTGAAGCTGCCCTGGCGAACGATTTCGACGCAGCAACGCAATGCCTTGAGATTCATTGTGGGGGACTACCAATCAGAGGAGTTGCATTCATAACGGACTGTGATGTCAGGCATCATAACAATATATTTATTATTATTAACCAGAGGGCCTACGATGCGCGCCACTGAGACATCCTGCAACATCTCAGTCACGCAGCTTGATAAATCTGCAATCCCACGAAGATTTTGAGGTAGTACCCTAAATGGCCAAGGCCGCCGATGTCGTTGTGCAATGCCTGGAAAACGAAGGTGTCGAGTATGTATTCGGCATTCCAGGTGAGGAAAACCTCGATTTGCTGGAATCCCTGCGCAAGTCGAAGATCAAACTGGTACTTACCCGTCACGAGCAGTCCGCAGGTTTCATGGCTGCCACCTACGGTCGCCTGACCGGCAAGACCGGCGTCAGCCTGTCCACCCTCGGCCCCGGCGCCACCAACCTGGTTACCGCCAGCGCCTATGCCTACCTGGGCGGCATGCCGATGATGATGATCACCGGCCAGAAGCCGATCAAGAAGTCCAAGCAGGGTCGTTTCCAGATCATCGACGTGTGCGGCATGATGGACCCCATCACCAAGTACACCCACCAGTTCGCCTCGGCCGACAACATCCCGGCCCGCATGCGCGAAGCCTTCCGCCTGGCTGAAGAAGAAAAGCCGGGTGCAGTCCACCTGGAACTGCCGGAAGACATCGCCGCCGAGCAGACCGACGCACTGCCGATTCCGCCAAGCCTGCACCGCCGCCCGCTGGCCGAGCACGTGGCCATCGAGGCTGCCGTGCAGAAGCTGCAGAACGCGCGCAACCCGATCCTGGTGATCGGTGCCGGCGCCAACCGCAAGATGACCGCCAAGGTCCTCAAGCAGTTGATCGACAAGACCGGTATTCCGTTCATCACCACCCAGATGGGTAAAGGTGTGGTCGACGAACGCCACCCGCGCTTCCTCGGCAACGCTGCGCTGTCGTCCGGTGACTTCGTCCACCGTGCGATCGAAGCGGCCGACCTGATCGTCAACATCGGCCACGACGTGATCGAGAAGCCGCCATTCTTCATGGTCCGTGGCGGCACCGAGGTCATCCACATCAACTTCCGCTCCGCTGAAGTGGATGCCGTGTACTTCCCGCAGGTGGAAGTGATCGGTGACATCGCCAACGCCGTCTGGCAGATCGGCGAAGCGCTGAGCGACACCTCGCACTGGGACTTCACCCGCCTGATGGCCATCCGTGAAGCCAACGAAGCGCAGATTGCCGAAGGCGCCGACGACAACCGCTTCCCGGTCTACCCGCAGCGCCTGGTGGCCGACATCCGTCGCGTGCTGCCGTCCGAAGGCATCGTGGCCCTGGACAACGGAATCTACAAGATCTGGTTCGCCCGCAACTACAAGGCGCACAAGCCCAATACCGTGCTGCTGGACAACGCCCTGGCGACCATGGGCGCCGGCCTGCCATCAGCGATGGCGGCGCACCTGGTGCACCCGGACCGCCCGGTGATTTCGGTGTGCGGTGACGGCGGCTTCATGATGAACAGCCAGGAGCTGGAAACTGCAGTACGCTTAGGGATGCACATCACCGTGGTGATCCTGCGTGACGACGGCTACGGCATGATCCGCTGGAAGCAGGCCAACATGGGCTTCACCGATTTCGGCCTGGACTATGGCAACCCGGACTTCGTCAAGTACGCCGAAGCCTATGGTGCCAACGGCCACCGCGTGGAAAGCGCCGACGGCCTGCTGCCGCTGCTCGAGCACTGCATCAAGACCCCGGGCGTACACGTGATCGACTGCCCGGTCGATTACAGCGAGAACGACCGCATCCTCAACAGCGAGCTGCGTGAACGCGCGCTGGCGGTGTAACGCCTGACAGGAGCGGCGCCAACTCGACACTGGCGCCGTTCCCCCTGCCTTGTAAACCCGCTATTCCCTCGCCCTGTTCAAACCCTTGCACCGATGCCGGAGTATCCTACGCTCTGAGAGAGCAGGGGAGCCTTGCAGCCATGCCTCGATCAATGGTCTCATCCTGCGCCTGAACCGACTGGTATCGAGCAATGACCCGCCCGCTGTTTGTTTCCCTCGATGGGCCCAAGGGTACCGGCAAGACCACGCTGCTTGAGGCCGTTACCAGAGCCTTGAGGGCAGCCAATCAAACCGTCATCCGGCTTAGCGAGAAGAAAAACGACCCCTGCCGGAGAGAAACCATGGCCCTCGTCAACCAGCTGGCCAGGCATCCCCGCCGGGACCTGGAGTTGAGCGTGTGCGAGCGCCTTGCCGAAAGCCGTGCCTGGATTTCCCGGCAGGTGCTGCCGGCGCAACCACCGGGCAGCATCATTCTGATTGATCGCTGGTATCCCTCGGACGCCGCATTCCGCCGCACAGTACCGTTCGACGAGATCCTACGGCTGAACATCGCACGAAGTGTGCGTGTGCCGGACTTGCATGTCGGGGTTGTCACCGCCGCTGCTACCTCATGGGCACGGGCGGCGGCTCGCACGCGAGGGTTGGGCAGTACGGTAATGCACCGCCTGGACGAGCAGGTGGCTTGTACCGAGGCGTTCGAACGTGCGGTTGTGGAGCATGGCTGGGTACTGTGCCGTAATGAAGGGCCGATCGAGCAGGCAACGCGGCAGATCGTGGCCGAGATCACCGCCTGCATCAATCGTCTCGCCTGATCTTGGCCCCATTTCTGTTGCAGGGAGAAATACGATGGCAATTGATTCGCTGGCGTTCACACCATGGTCCGCGCTGGCCGGTGGTGTGTTGATCGGGCTCGGCGCAGGCCTGTTCGCAGTGCTGAACGGCCGTATCGCCGGGATCAGCGGTTTGCTCGGTTCATTGTTGCAAGGTGGGCAAGGGCGCGGCGAGAAGCTGGCCTTTGTTCTGGGGTTGCTGGCTGCACCGCTGCTGTGGGGGATGTTCGCCACAGTGCCTGTCCCCCGATTCACCGCGGCAGCCGGCACGCTCGTGGTGGCTGGGCTGCTGGTCGGGCTTGGCACGCGCTACGGCAGCGGCTGTACCAGCGGCCATGGTGTCTGTGGCCTGTCGCGGCTGTCTCCCCGTTCAGCCGTGGCAACGCTGTGCTTCATGGCCAGTGGTTTCGCCACGGTGTATGTCGTCCGACACCTCGTACAAGGGGCCTGACATGCGTGCTCTCAGTGGGTTTATCGCCGGGCTGCTGTTCGGCGTAGGGTTGCTGCTGGCCGGGATGGCCAACCCGGCCAAGGTCCTTGCTTTCCTCGACATCGCCGGGCAGTGGGACCCTTCGCTGGCGCTGGTGATGATCGGCGCTATTGCTGCGGCATGGTTGCCGATGCGCTGGGCGCGCGGGCATTCGACGGCATTGCTGGGTGGGCCGATGCAGCTGCCTGACCGACGTGACGTGGATCGTCGTCTTGTTGGTGGCAGCCTGGTGTTCGGCATAGGCTGGGGGCTTGCCGGCATGTGCCCGGGGCCTGCGTTGGTGTTGCTGCCGGGAGGGTACTGGCAGGCGTGGCTGTTCGTGGCAGCGATGCTGGGCGGCATGGCTGTGTTCGAGTGGCTGCAGGTGCGCAGGCGGATGTAGATGTGCTCGCACGGTTCTGGTCCAACCAGGCCCGTATCGCCGACTGTCGAGTTGGTATTACCTGAGTCGCAGAAACGTGGGCTTTACCGAAGCCAACCGCAGGCCGGGACCTTCCGCTCCCGGTTGAGAGCGGATGGTGCCAGCCGGTTGCCACCCAGTGCGTATGGCGCGTCATTCCGTTCGGCCTGGTGACGGCCTGGCCGTGAATGGGGGCGGGTGGCCTGCGGGGCCAGTTCAGGCAACCGGGATCGGGTTGTCGACCAACGCCTGGTTGAACTGGTCGATCAGCGCGTGCTCGTTGATCCCCTGGTTGGCGCGCAGCGCGACCACTCGGTCCACCAGCACCTCGGTTGTTGCACTCTCGAGCTTGACCAGGGTTTCCTCAATGAAGGCATCGAGCGGCATGGCACGTTCATCGCCGCTTTTGTGGACCAGGTCGGTATCGACCCAAGGCGGGGCGATTTCCAGCACGTTCACGCTGGTGTCGCGCAGGCTGAAGCGCTGCGACAGGGAATAGGAGTGCAGCGCAGCCTTGGTCGCCGAATACAGTGCGGTGGCCGCCAGTGGCAAGTAGGCCAGCACCGAGCTGTTATTGATGATGTAGGCATCAGGCTGGCGTTTCAGATGCTCTACGAAAGCAGCGCTGACACGCACCGGGCCGAGCAGATTGGTCTGCAGCAGGCTCACTGCCTGGGCGTCGTCGTAGTCGCCCGATGCCGGGTTGTCGAAGGGCATGATACCGGCGTTGTTGATGATCACGTTCAGCGAAGGGTGGCGGCGGATGACTTCCTGGGCGACTTGCTTGATCTGCTGCGGGTCGTTGATGTCGAGCCTCACGGTATCGATACCGGGGTTGGCCTGGGCGATCTCGTCCAGCAGTGCCTGGCGGCGGCCCGCCACGATCACCTGGTTGCCACGCTGATGGAATGCCTCGGCCAGGGCACGACCGATACCCGAGGTGCCGCCGGTAATGAAAATGGTGTTGGCGCTGAGTTTCATGGGTGGGTTTCCTGTCCGGTCGATCAATTGGTGGCGTAGCGCGGGGCCAGCCGGTTGCTGGACAACTGGCTGAACAGGGCCTGACGGCTGGCTTCGTAGCGCTCGAACGCCTCGAGGTCATGCAGCGAAGGGATGGAGATCAGCTTGCCGGCGTCGAAATCCTGCAGGGCGCCGTCCACCAGGTCTTCGGCCGACATCACGATAGCGGGGTCCAGGTTTTCGACCGGCAAGCCGCCGATCTGCCAGAAGTCGGTCGCGGTGGCGCCGGGCAGTACCGCCTGGATCCTGATGCCTTGGTCGGCAAGTTCCCTGTGCAGGGAATGGCTGAAAGCGGTGACATAGGCCTTGCTGCCGCCATACACGCCATTGAGCCGCTCGGGGGCGAGGCTCACCACCGACGAAATGTTGATCACCGCACCTTGGCGGCGAGCGACAAAACCCGGGACTGCTGCGTAGGTCAGGCGGGTGAGGGCGGTGACGTTGAGGGTGATCATTTCGGCCATGCGCTCGACATCGCTGTCCAGCAGGCTGGTATGGGTGCCGATGCCGGCGTTGTTCACCAGCAGGCTGATACTGGCGTCTTCGCGCAGCTTGCGTTCTACCTTGGCCAGGTCATCCGCATTGGCCAGGTCTGCCGGAAACACTTCTACATTCTGTCGGGTTGCGGTGGTAAGGCGGCTGGCCAGGTCGTTCAGGCGCTCCCGGTTGCGCGCCACCAGTACCAGGTCGTAGCCGCGACGGGCCAGGCGTTCTGCGTAGATCGAACCGATTCCGGTGGACGCGCCGGTGATGAGCGCGGTGCCTTTGAATTGCTGCGTCATGGTCATGCTCCAGTGGTGGGTTGCGGTGTGCAGCCATGATGACAAGGCTTACGCTTGTCTCAAACGACGTATATGGTACGCTTTCGGGACATTGCAGCAGGAGTTTGGTGATGCACCGGGTCGGCTATTTGATGACCGAAGGCTTCCAGGTCATGTCCCTGGCGACGCAGGCCGTGTTCGAGTTTGCCAATATCGTCACGGGCGAAGCGGTCTACAGGATTCAGAACTTTTCCATTCACGGCGGCACCGTGCGCTCTTCCCTGGGCATGCACATCGATACGCTGCCCTTGGGTGCTCCAGGCCTGGCTGACACCTGGATGGTCACCGGTACCCTGACGCCCTTGACTGCCCCTGACGAGGCCGTGCTGGCCAGCGTGCGCGCTTTTGTCGAAGGCGCCCGGCGTACCGCTGGCCTGTGCACCGGCACCTTCGTCCTGGCCCATGCGGGAGTGCTGCAGGGGCGACGAGCGACGACCCACTGGGCCTATGCAAAAAAGCTGCGTGAAATGTATCCGCAGGTCGAGGTGGAGGAAGACCGCATTTTCATCGTAGATGGGCCGGTCTGGACCTCTGCCGGCATGACTGCCGCCCTGGACATGGCGCTGGGTATGGTAGAGAAAGACCTGGGCGCAGAGGTAGCCAGATCGGTGGCGCACAAGCTGGTCATGCACCAACGCCGCTCAGGCGGGCAATCCCAGCATTCCGAGCTGCTTGCGCTGTCGCCACGCTCGGACCGTATCCAGGCCGCGCTGGATTATGCCCGCAGGCACCTGAACCGTTCATTGAGCGTCGAGGAACTGGCCGGGGTAGTGCATCTGAGCCCGCGTCAGTTTACCCGGGTGTTCACCGCCGAAACCGGGCAATCACCGGCCAAGGCCGTGGAAAGCCTGCGCCTGGAGGCCGCTCGGTTGCTGATCGAGCAGAGCCGGCACAGCCTCGATGTGGTCGCCAGGGAGACTGGCTTCAGGGACCGTCGGCACCTGCGCGAGGTATTCATCCGCGGCTTCGGCGTGCCGCCGCAAGCGGTGCGCAGGGATGCCAGGCGGGTAGTTGCTGCATGAAGAACAGAGCCTAAAGGCTCTTCAACACCGAACCAGGAGCGTGCACATGGCAGCTGACGAGCAGAACAAGCTGTATTTCGAAGACCTTGCGGTAGGTGCGTCCTTTGCCAGCGAGTCCTATGAAATGACCACCGAGCGCATTTTGCAGTTCGCCTCCGAGTTCGACCCACAACCGTTCCATACCGATGCCGAGGCAGCGCAGGCGAGTTTTTTCAATGGCCTTGCGGCCAGCGGGTGGCACACGGCGGCGGTGACCATGCGCTTGCTGGTTGAAAGCGTTCCGCTGGCTGGCGGGCTGATCGGTGCCGGCAGCGAGATCAGCTGGCCGCGGGCCGTGCGTCCGGGCGATTGGTTGCGGGTCAGGACGACGGTGAAGGAACTGATCACTTCCAAGTCCAGGCCAGAGCGGGGCATGGCGGTGCTGGAAAGCGAAACCTGCAACCAGGACGGTGCCGTCTGCCAGCGCAGCGTGGCCCGGGTGCTGGTGTTTCGCCGCGAACCAGAATTGCTACCAGAATCTGGAGCTGCTCAGTGACAGCGTCGGGCTGCCCTTCACCAGTAGGGCGCAAGGGTGTAGCGCTGGAGCTGGTCGAGTTTCGCAGGCTTGCCGTCCTTGCGACGCCTCCTTGGCAGATACTGGCGCAAACACTCGGTAGGTGGGCCAACAGCGACTTGGGGCACAAGCCCTTATAACATTTTTTCCAACCCAATCGTGCTGCTGAGCCATGAGTTGAAACGTCGCCACCATCCCCCCGGCTCCTTGTACAACGTATGTTGTTTGCCATTGTCTTCGGTGACCCAGACCAGATCGTCATTTTCCAGCCGGACGTGATAACTGAGAGCCGGTGTCATCCCTTCGAGGGCCAATCTGCGCACCTGCCCGGCGAGCGCTGGATCATCGACCAGAACCCCCACCTCGGTGTTCCACAGCAATGAGCGTGAGTCGAAATTGAACGAACCGATAAACGCTTTATGCTGGTCGAAAACCATCGCCTTGGTGTGCAGGCTGGAGTCGGAACTACTGGCGGAACCCTTATGCCAGAGGCGCGGCCTTTCCTGGTCATGGTCACCCGATTGGCGGCGTAATTCGAACAACTGCACACCATGCTCCAGCAAGGTTTTGCGATAAGGCGCGTAAGCACCCTGGGTGGCGGGCACGTCGTTGGCTTCCAGTGAGTTGGTGAGCAAGCTGATCGACACCCCAGCGTCGGCACGGCGGGTCAAGTACAGCACTCCCGGTTGGCCGGGCACCATGTAGGCCGAGACCAGGATCAGCTCCTTGTTGACCCCGTTAAGCTCGGGTTCCAGCTGGGTGGCCAATAGTAAGTACGGGGCGGGTTCGCCACTTGACAGGACTTTGGTCGGTGCATCCCACATCGCTTTGTTCCAGGCCCAAATCAACCCCCGTCGCCAGTTGTTCAGGCGTGGCTGCGTGATATACCTCATCAGTTTGCTATACAGCGCAGGGTTCTGTTTGCGCGTTTCCTCGAGCGATTCGTCGAGCTGGGCCCGAAGTTTGGTCAGGTCCGGGGCCTTCGGTTTGATTGTAGTGAACTGCTCGATGGGCTTGCTCAGGACACTGTTCCAGTACTGGTCAAAGCACTGTCCCAACTGTTGTGCAACAGGGCCGACACTGAGCATGTCGATATCAGTGAAGTTCCTGTTGGGCTCGGCATCGAAGTACTCGTCGCCCAGATTGCGTCCTCCGACGATGGCCACGCTGTTGTCCACCAGCCACAGTTTATTGTGCATACGCCGGTGCTGCTGCGACAGGTTGAACAACCGGCCCAGTGTACGTGTCACCACGGTACTGCGGCCCAAGTGCAGCGGGTTGAACACACGGATCTGTATGTGCTGATGCGCCGCCATGGTTGCGATTATGCGCCCCAGGTCATCACTGGCGGTGTCATCGAGCAAGATTCTCACGCGGACGCCGCGATCGGCGGCGGCGAGCAATTCGCGCATCAGTATCCGTGTAGTGAAACCGTCGTGGACGATGTAGTACTGCAAATCGATGCTGCTTTGCGCGTTGCGGATCAGTTCGGCGCGGGCGGCGAAAGCCTCGGCACTATCGGGAAACAAGCGAAAGCCCGATTGACCTTGATGGGGCGCAACCTGGGCCTGGATCGAACGGCCGAACGCCGAATCGTCCGCCGGCAGGGCCTGGCTCGGTTCGAGCGCGACTTCGGGTGTCGTACAGCCGCCAGACAGCAGTATGAGCCACAGTAGCAGGGGCTGGTTGGTTATCACGGAGCGTACCCGGCTGATGGTGATGAAGGTATCGGATTCCGAAGAATGGCCATTCCCTTACCACCAGCATTGGGCCGTCACGACCGTGTGCAATGGTTCTTCGATCTGCGCTGTTGTTTGAAAAGCTTAGTTCAACCCGTGGTGGTTGCTGTGCTGGCGCTGGGCAACAGTCTAGTGGTGGACGACCGGGGGCCAAGCGCCATCCGGGCAGCCCGGCGCAAGTCAGCCAGGCCGGGCTGGCGCTCGCTTATCGGCTGGGGTTGGCTAGGTTCTGTGTGAAAAGTCTTGAGACGAAGGTCAGGCAAGGCGAAAACAGCCGAGGAAGCGGAGTTTACGGGTTGTAAATGAGCATTCCGAGGCTGTTTTCAACGCAGCATCACCGAGTATCAAGGCTTTTCACACAGAGCCTAGGGCAAAGTGTCTGGAAAGAGCGGGAGTGTAGGCTACTCAGCACGTTCAAGGCTCGGCTGCTGCGGCCTGTCATTCGCCGCCAAGGGTTTTGTACAAAGTCGCCCGGCTCGGTGTTCTTGCAAGTGAAGGCTGGGCGGAATTCTGCAATGTCGCTACCCTTGGGCCCTCACGCCCAGGTCAAGAATTGTCCACTGTGAAGAAAATAGTTCGGGTTGATGATCTTCAGGTTTTCGTCACCACAGCGTCTGCAGGGAGTTTCTCGGCAGCGGCCAGGTTGCTGGATATCTCGCCGGCACTGGCCAGCGGGGCTGTCCAGCGTCTGGAGGGCAGCCTGGGCGCCAGGCTGTTCGTGCGCTCCACGCGGCGTTTGCGCCTATCGGACGATGGCGAGCGATACCTGGCCCATGCTCGCCAGGCCCTGGAGGCACTGGGTAACGGTGAGGTTGCCCTGAGCGAAGGGCGCGATGAAATCGCCGGGGTCCTGCGCCTGTCCATGCCTTCGGATATCGGCAGAAATGTGCTCCTGCCCTGGCTTGACGAGTTCCAGCAATTGCATCCGAGGTTGCAAATGCAACTGCGGGTCAGCGATCAGGTGGCTGACCTTGTTGGCCAGCAACTGGATGCGAGTATCAGGTACGGGCAGCTTGCAGATTCCAGCCTTGTCTCGCTGATGCTCGTTGCGAACAATCGCCGAACGGTGTGCGCTTCACCCGGCTATATCGCTCGACATGGCGCGCCAGCCACTCTGGAAGATCTGGCCAGGCACAACTGCCTGCGCTATGTGATGGGCGAACAGACCTACGAGCGATGGAGCTTCGATACGCACGATGGGCTCAGGACCATGCCGGTGATCGGTGACCGCGTCAGCGACGACGCCGACATCGTAAGGCGCTGGGGCGTTGCAGGGTTTGGCATCGTCTACAAATCCAGGCTGGACGTTCTGGCGGACCTGCGCGCAGGGCGCCTGATCGAGCTGTTCCCTGGTGACTGCGGTCAACCCGCACCCTTGCAACTGGTATGCGCTCACCGAACAGCGCTCACGCCGGCTGTCCAGGCGCTGAGAGCGTTCCTGACGGAGCGTTTCGAGCAGGTCCTGGCGGGTGGCGGAGGGGGCTGACGGGGTGCTGGCCCCGTCACGCCATGCCGTGCTCTCAATACGTCCGTGCGGGCCCGGCGTCGATCTTCACGCGCATCAGGCTGTAGGGCTTCACGCGTTTGTCTTGTCCGTCGTTGAAGCCTGCTGACCTATGCAGTTGATTGGCGGTGAAGTAAAGGTAACCATCCGGGCCGATGGACAAGGTGTCCGGCCAAAGCACCCGGGAATCCTCGACCAGGGTCTGCCAGCTGCCATCGGCGTGGCGTTTGCGAATAGCGTTATGTTCGTAATCGCCAGCATAGACAGCGCCATTGGCATCGGCCTCGAGTCCGTCCGAAGCACCTTTCTCACCGAGGTCGACAACCGCTCGTTCGAGCTCGGCGTCGCTTAATGATGGATCGCGCAGCAACTGCGTGGGCACCGAGTAAAGATGTCGACTCGACAACGGGCAGAAATAAAGGGTCCGGCCGTCACTGGAAAGTGCGATACCGTCCGAAGCCACGGTCAACAGGCCAGCCTCGCCGCTGGCGTTACGTATGACCAGCGCCGGTTTGCCTTCCACGACCGGAACGAATGCAGGGTCCGCCGAAGTGGACTTGGCACCGCTCAGACGTCGTACAGCATTGCCGCTGGCAAGATCGACGACAATGATCCCGCCCGGGCCGCTGATCGAAGAGTCCGTTATATACGCCGTACCTTCATCGCCCACCCGAAAGTCGAAGCGGACATCGTTCACATAGGTACTCGGCAGGATGACCGAGTCGGGGAAAACCACCGTCTTCACAGGCTTGTTGGTGGCCAGGTCGATGGCGACCAGCTTCGCGCCACCCCGTGTGGGTTGGGCGAACTTCGGCGCGGCCGTGTCGAGAATCCAGACGCGGCCTCTGCCATCGGCCACCACGCTTTGCACACTGATGAAGTTTTTAGCCGGATGCGCAAGATCAGCCACGTTGGTCTGCAAGTCAGGGTAGGGCACCAGGCGCCCTTGAGCGACTTCTGCCACCGTGTACGGAACATCATCACCCCATCTTGGGAAGTTCACGAATATCCGCCCCGTTTCGCTCACCGTCACGCCGGTCGGCATTGCCCCGTTGAAGGCGTAGACGCGTTCGAGGCGTGCCCCGGTGCCGCTAGCACTGGCTGCGACCGCCACACCATTGAAGGTGACAGCCAGTGCCAGGCCAGCCATCTTGAACCATGTGTTCATTGTCCAGTCCTTGTGTGGATGAATGATCAGAAGCCTTCCAGGACAATCTTGCCTTTCGCCTTGCCGCTTTCGATCAGCGCGTGGGCCCGTTTGAGGTTGCTGGCACTGATGCTGCCGAAGTGCTCGCCGACGGTAGTCCGGATTACCCCGTCATCGATCAGTGACGATATCTTCTCCAGCAGTTGGTGCTGCTTGATCATGTCTTCGGTCTGGTACAACGAGCGGGTGAACATGAGCTCCCAGTGCACCGACAGCGATTTGCGCTTGAACGGCACCACGTCCAGCTGCGCTGGGTCGTCGATCAGTGCGAGCTTGCCCTGCGGGCGCAGTACTTCGACGATCTGCGTGAGATAACTGTCGGTGTGGGTCAGGCTTATCACGTAATCCACAGCGTGGAGCCCGAGTTGCTGCAGTTGCGGGGCAATGGCTGCCGAATGATCGATGACGTGATGCGCGCCGAGCTCAGTGACCCATGCCCGGGTTTCAGGGCGCGAAGCGCTGCCGATCACCTGCAGCTGGGTGAGCTTGCGGGCGAGCTGCAGCAGGATCGAGCCGACACCGCCGCTGGCGCCGATGATCAGCAGGCTCTGACCGGCACCGCCATTTTCCTCTACACCCAGGCGGTCGAACAGCAGCTCCCAGGCGGTGATGGAGGTCAGCGGCAAGGCGGCGGCGCTGGCGTTGTCCAGCGTACGCGGCTTGTGCCCGACGATGCGCTCGTCGACCAGGTGAAATTCGCTGTAGGTACCAGGGCGGTCGATGGCGCCGGCATAGAACACTTCGTCGCCAGGCTGGAACAACGATACCCCGGCGCCGACTTCGCGAACGATACCGACTGCATCCCAACCCAACACTTGAGGACAGTCGCCGCCACGGCTGGCTCTGACCTTGGTGTCGACCGGGTTGACCGCGATGGCCTTGACTTCGACCAGCAGATCCCTGGCGCCCGGTGTCGGCTTGGGCAGTTCGTTCTCGAACAGCGACTGCGGATCTTCAATCGGAAGGCCTGGGGTGTCGTAGACGATGGCTTTCATTCGGAGGTGTCCTTGCAGGTGAGAAGTGGTGACAGGCTAGCCGTTGGGCGTTTTCTGAAAAACAAGGCGATTGCCGGAAGACTTTCCGCGTTTTGCTGAAGATCTGAATGCTGGCGCCCTCGTTGATTCGCAGCGTCCAGGCCTCTGGTTCGGGCTCGCTGTGCT
Organism: Pseudomonas anuradhapurensis; assembly: GCF_014269225.2. Classification (NCBI taxonomy): domain Bacteria; kingdom Pseudomonadati; phylum Pseudomonadota; class Gammaproteobacteria; order Pseudomonadales; family Pseudomonadaceae; genus Pseudomonas; species Pseudomonas anuradhapurensis. The sequence continues at coordinate 2,715,665 of NZ_CP077097.1, read as the reverse complement.
GCTGGGGATATGTGAGGCGGCATCCAGTTGATCATGTCGCCAGCCGCGTGCGTTATCACCTTTCGGGATGGTAGCCACCGATGGCCATCGCAGCTCTTAAGGCCGCCAGGTGAGTCAAGCCCTGCGGAAGGTTGCCCAGATACTGCCCCGTCTGCGGATCGACCATCTCCGAGTAGATGCCTACCCCGTGTGCTAGCCCTTTCAAAGCGTCTGAATAGGCGGCCACCGCGCGATCCCGGTCACCCAGAATGGCCCAGGCTTCGATCAACCAGAATGTGCAGGCCAGGAAGCAACCTTCCTCTCCCTGTGCATCGGTGTAGCGATAGTGGAAAGCGCCGGCTTTTAGATCATGGTCGAGGGCGTCCAGCGTGCTGCGTAGACGTTTCTTGCTGGGGTAGCCGAACCTGACGGCCAATGCCAGCGAGGCGTCCAGCCGCTCGCTGTCTGGATGGAAAACATAGGCCTGGCGTTCCTCATTCCAGCAGTGCACCTCAATCCATTCCTGGATACGCTGCCGCTCGCGATCCCAGCGTTCCCGGCAGGTGGTGGGAAGATGGCCTCCATCTGCCAGTTCGATGGCTCGGCTCAATGCTTGCCAGCAACTGATCTTGGACATCGTGTAGTGCTGCTTTTCCGGCAATTCCCAGATACCGGCGTCCTGCTGGCGCCAACCGTCGGCGCACTGGTCGGCAAGGCCTGAGAGGAGCATGGCGCTCGGGGCATCGAGAATGTTGCCGCTGTCGATGAAGCAGCGCGCTGTTTCGAAGATGTCACCGAACACCCCGTGTTGAAGTTGGTCGCGGGCGTCGTTGCCGACAACGGGTGGCGAGTTCTTGTAGCCAGGCAGAGCGACCGGGCGCAGGCAATCACCGATTGCACCGTCGAGGGTATAGAACACCCGCGGCCCATGTTCATCCAGCCGGCGCAATAGCCAGGTAAAAGCAGCCTTGGCTTCTGGCTGAGCGCCGATGCCCAGAAACGCTTCGATGGTGTAGCCGGCATCGCGTATCCAGGCGAAGCGGTAGTCGTAGTTCTTGCCGCCACCAATCCGTTCGGGAAGGGACGAGGTCGCTGCCGCCATGATCGAACCACTCGGAGAGGACAGCAGCAGTTTGAGGACCAGCGCATTTCGGATGACCTGGGCCTGATACGGGCCGTCGTAGAGCAGCCCCCTTGACCATTGGCACCACTCCCGATGCGAGCCGTCGATGCGTTCATTGATCAGGGCCAATGGCGGTACCACCAGCGGCTCATCACGCCCCGCGATGATTGCGACCACCGAGCGTTGCCCCGCAGCAAGGTGAAGTACAGCACGGACGCCCATGTCGTCCTTGCGTTGGATGTGCACATGATGGTCGTGCAGGAACATGCCGAGTATTCGGCCCGCATGAAAAACGCAGGCATTGTCATTCGGCGCCACGTAGGGGCTTACCGTGTCGGCTTGGGTTCCGAAGTCGATGGCGATCTCGAAGTCGACCCTACCCTCGATACCTTCGATGCGCCTGGCAAGTTCGCCCCAGGGCAAACGCCCGGCAGGGCCACTGTTCAAGGACTCGGTCAGCCGCGCACGACCGTCGTCGGTCGTGAAGAGTGTCTCGAGGACGTTGCTGCCTGGCAGGTAGCGCCGCTCAGCAACGAACGGCTGGTTGGGGGTAATGGAAAAGTAGCCTCCTGTTTGGGGAGCCAGCAGCTTGTCGAACAGGGGGGGTGAGTCCATGTGCGGCACACACCACCAGTCGATGGAACCGTCCAGACCAGTCAGTGCCACAGAGCGCCCATCGCCGAGCGCAGCATACTGCTCCAGGGGCAACCATCCACCCTCATCTCGCTGAGCTGCACCCTGTTGAGCCTCTACCGGTTCTCTTTCCATCGGTGTGCCTTTGATATCACCTGTTCCGATTCCGACACGGCGATCCGGCGTCTGGTTCGCCTTAGAGGAAAATGAACTTTGTCCGCGCTTGGGCTTCCCTTGTTCAAAGGCTGAAATTCGGAGCGCAAGATGAAGAAAGAGAGTGATAGGCAGAAGGCAGGCGCGCAGACGAAGCCGCATGGGGAAGAGGAACGAGACAACGATGCCCATCGTCCGGATGGATCCACGGGTACAGCCCATGATTCGACAGCGCAGAAAACGGCCCGTGATCACGTTCAGCACAAACGCTGATACTGCCATGCAAAAGCGAAAGGCTCGCCAGCCCGGCGAGCCTTTCGCCAAGGATCGTCGCTAAAGGATCGGTTTGCCGCCAGTCACTGCGTAACGTGAGCCACTGATGTAACTGGCCTCGTCGGAGCCCAGCAGCACGTAGATCGGCGCGACTTCGACCGGCTGCCCCGGTCGCCCCATCGGATAGCTGGAGCCAAAATTCCTGACGGCCTCGTCCGGCATGGTTGCCGGAATCAAAGGCGTCCAGATAGGGCCTGGCGCGACGCTGTTGACCCGAATGCCTTTCTTGCCAAGCAGCTGAGCCAGGCCAGCAGTGAAGTTGGCAATGGCCCCTTTGGTCGCGGCGTAGGCCAGCAGGCTGGGGGACGGATCGTCGGAATTGACCGAGCTCGTATTGATGATCGAACTGCCCTTGGGCATGGAAGGCAGTGCCGCCTGGCAGATACGGAAGATGGCGGTGATATTGGTATCGAAGGTCTTCACCCATTCATCATCGTCAATCTCTTCCAGGGACTCATGGGCCATCTGAAACGCCGCGTTGTTGACCAGGATGTCGATACGCCCGAACTGGCTCACTGTCTTTTCGACGATGTCGTAGCAGTGCTGTTTCTGCGCCAGGTCTCCGGGTAAAAGCAGGCATTGACGGCCTGCGGCTTCGACCCAGCGTGCGGTTTCTTGCGCGTCTTCATGTTCATTCAGATAAGCGATGGCGACGTCGGCACCTTCACGGGCATAGGCAATCGCTACTGCCCGTCCGATGCCGCTGTCTGCTCCGGTAATCAGTGCAATCTTGCCTTCGAGGCGATTGTGGCCGGTGTACGACTGCTCACCACAATCCGGGTGGGGCTCCATCTTGCGCTGTGAGCCAGGGACACTCTGAGGCTGAGAAGGAAACGGCGGGGTAGGGAAGTCTCGCATGGTAGAAGCTCCTGCAGTTGAGAACATTCATACCGGTTCGAGAGGCCTGGCCCCGGCGTGTTGGTTTCAATCTGCAGTTGGTACGACGAGCGGTGCGGGACATCATTCCAACTGAATTCCACGTCCCATCGCCTGTTCTACCGCACTCAGGTCCAAACTCATCCCGTAGCTCGGAGGCCAATTCTCATAACCCTGGATGTTCAGCATGGGCACAACAAGCTTCGCCTTACGAGACTGCAGGCACGTCGTACATTCCTGTCGCTGCTTCAAAGAATCTTGTGTTGTTCTATGGGACAGTGACGAAGGCGGCGATAATGGGGGCGATTCCCAGGGGCCATGCCATGCTGATCATCTCCAATAACGTACATCTGCCAGATGCCGAAATCGAACTGACCTACATCCGCGCGCAAGGCGCGGGTGGGCAGAATGTCAACAAGGTGTCCAGCGCTGTGCACCTGCGCTTCGACATCCCGGCCTCATCCTTGCCCGAGTTCTACAAGGAGCGGCTGCTGGCGCTGCGTGACAGTCGCATCACTGGCGACGGCGTGTTGATCATCAAGGCGCAGCAGTACCGCACCCAGGAGCAGAACCGGGCCGACGCATTGGCGCGTCTTGCCGAGTTGATCATCGCTGCCGGCAAGACCGAGAAGAAACGCCGCCCCACCAAACCGACCCTCGGCTCGAAGACCCGCCGCCTCGAGGGGAAAGCCAGGCGCAGCACGGTCAAGGCGGGGCGGGGGAAGGTGGATTTCTAATCCGCATCGACTTCATGTGAAGCAACTTTTGCTTGAAGTTCTTCGTTGCCTATGAGACCGAGCACCGCCCGCGCGGCGCTCGGTCTCATAGGCGCTACATACCCCAAGGCGAACATTTGTCCAGGCTCAGAGCACCTTGAACCCATGGGAGCCATCACGCTCGAGTTGGGCTATCAGCCCAAACTCCCAATCCCAGATAGCCCCTGTATCGCCTCGTGGGGATTGTCCATGCCCTCGTACGGGCGTCGGTAGCGATCGCAGCGTGGAACGGCAAGCCGCGTTTTGCCGGTTTCCAGCGGTTGCCCGGCAGCGATCCAGCGTGCGGTACCGCCTTCGAGCAAAGCCTTTATGAGCCGGCGCAGAATTAGTCAGCGTATGTATAGGCTGCCTGCTGACCGGAACACCGATCCGCAGGCTTACCGACACCTGGCTCTGGAAACAACCGTAACGGCCTGCTTTCTCGCCCTCGCCTAGGCCATCAAGGAATTGAGCACTGCCTGCAAGCGCTCTGCTGTGAAAAGTGTGCAAGGCTGCATCGGTTCCCGCACTTCGTTGACGATCAGCCCCTGCATGCCCAACGCAGCTTTCACGACTGCTGGATTCGGTTCGATGAAGGCTGTCTGAATCCACGGTAAAAGTCGATTGAACGTGGCCCGGGCTGCGAAGACGTCATTTCTGTTCACCTCCTGCATCATCTTGACGAAGAGATCTGGGCGGATGTGTGCTGAAACAGCAATCGCACCGGCACCGCCCAGAGCGAGGTTGTTGAAGATCTGGATATCCTCGCCTGTCAGCACCTCGGCATGGCCATCGCTGATCAGTGCCAGTGTGGTCTCGATATCCCCACTGCAATCCTTCACAGCGGCAATTTTTGGATGGTGCACGATCCTTCTCAGCGTCTCTCGGTCAATCCTCACACCTGTCCGGTAGGGGATGTCGTAAAGCACTACGGGGACTGATGAGGCATCAGCGACTTTTTGGAAGAACGACTCGATGCCTTGTTGTGATGGGCGGATGTAGTAGGGGGCTGGAACCAGGACGCCGGCGATATCACGGCTCTGAATCGATTGCTGGAACGCCAGGACTTCCCGCAGGTTGTTACCCGATAGCCCCATGATCACTTGGCCAGGCTCGGCGACCTGCAGAACTGCATCCAGTACCGCGAGTTGCTCATCTCTGCTCATGGCTGCGGCTTCGCCCGTGGTACCGCATACCACGAGGCCTCTCACACCATCAGCGAGGAGCTTCTTGGCCAAGCCCTGGAGGGCGTGGAAATCGACCTGTCCCGAATGGAATGGTGTGACCAGTGCAACCCAGATACCGTGAAAATTAGACATGCATTTCTCCTCAGGCAGACCGATTGGTCGACGTCAGAGGAGGGGATGGGAATCAAGCGGGGAGGAGACCTTTCGCTATCTGTCCTGTCAGCTCATCTGACGGGACAGCGCCCCGGTCAAATGAGCGGCTGTTTCTTGGATTTTTTGGCAACGGACATGCATGCGCATGCCTGGGCAGAGAGGCCCTTGGCAGTCAGCATGTGGTCAGCGGTGAGCGTCATGGGTGATCCGTTGCGAAGATTCACGATCGGATAGTGCGCAAGGCAACGACGTTTCGTCAACAGGCAATATCAGGCAAGAGTGTTATAGGTCAACCAGACGGTACTAATCTCGTCGTACATCTGCTTTACGGGAAGAGGCCTGTGTGTACCGTCCCAGCAGTTTTCCAGCTCGATAGCGTTAACCTTTTCCCCGCAAAACGGCACAAAAGCAGTGTGCGCCCGCGCTCAGCACGGCGCAGCAGCTGTGCGGCCAGCCCCTTTGAACATGATCAGAAAAGTCATGACCTGGATCGCTGAGAACGAGAACAAGTTTGAGATCCTTGTCCGCAAGCACGTGACAGAAAGCTTCAACTACGCTGACGGCAGCAAGCTTGCAGGAGTGAATGCTGCGATGTTCTTCGGTCAGCCTGGTAGTCGAGTCGAGGTACGGCTAGCTGAAGTGCGTATGGTGTGAGGACTGGTGATGGATAGCGAGCTGAACGGAGGTTTGTGAAACCGAGTGAAGGCAGGAGAGACAGGTGACGATGGGTAAATGGTTGATTTTTCAAAAACGGGGTTTTGTTAAAATCTCAACGGAGGTTAGTGAAAGCGGACACCTGTGAGCAGGAGCACCAATATACATCATTTAACATAATACTCATTATGCGCAAATTCATATTTCCCACATTGGCCGCTACCCAGGTACATTTGAACGCTGGAAACCCTCGTGAACGTCCCACCTTCACAGTCAAGGATGCCCAGTCCATGCCGTATCATCCATCCGCCAATCAGATCATCAGTCTCTACGATCGCCACGCATCGATCTGGAATGACCTGCGCTCCGATCATTTCGTTGATCGCAAATGGATCGAACGCTTCCGCTCGTTACTGCCACCAACAGCAATCGTGCTGGATCTGGGCTGCGGCTCAGGTCAACCTGTGGCACGCCATCTGATCGACGCCGGCCTGTCTGTTGTCGGTGTAGATTCGTCCACGCAAATGCTCGCCTTGTGCAGAAAACGTTTCCCAACGCAGGAATGGATTCATCAGGACATGCGCACGCTAGCGCTCGGTCGGCAGTTTCTCGGCATTCTGGCCTGGAACAGCTTGTTCCATCTCAAGCCCGACGATCAACGCCAGATGTTTCTTATATTCCAGCGCCACGCTGCACCTGGTGCGTTGCTGATGTTTACCAGTGGGCCCGCACATGGCGAAGCCTTGGGTGAATTACAGGGTGAAACGCTCTATCACGCCAGCCTGGATCCTGAGGAATACACCGCTCGATTGAACGACCACGGTTTCGGAGTGCTGGAGCACATCGTGGAGGATGCGGAATGTGGCGGACAAACGGTTTGGCTGGCCCGTCGCCTGCTTCGCTGATATGCATTTCAGATATAACTACACTAAATGTTCATTTAGCGTAGTTATATCTGAGCAGTCCCTACAACAGCCCGCCAAAACGCTTGTAGAACCCTTCATTCACATCCGGCAACGGCCCATCAGCCGTCTCCAACGCCGCGTTCAGCCACTCTTCAGCCTTGGCGAACACCAGGCGATACAGGTTACGGCACAACTGCCGCGCGGCCCTTCCCTCCCAATCCCCTGGCAGCAGTTCGTCCGGCAGTTGCGGATCGCGTAGCAACAGTCGGCGGTATTCGTGAATCAGCAGCGTACGGGCCAGGAAGCAGTCCTGCGCATCGAGTTGTTGCTGTTCTTTCAAGCCTTGCCATAGTGGCCGGAACAGCTGAATGAATTCACTGTACTGCTGCCCCAGTTCGTCGATACGCCAGCTTTCCCGGACCTGGGCGCGCATGGCCTTGGAGGCAAGCACTTCCTGAGTGTGGGTTTCGAAGACAATGCTGTCGTCAGCGGCATCCAGCTCGCGCAAGGTGGCCGTCAGGTCGACGCGGTCTGCCCGTGGGCAACCCAGCAGGTTTGGCGCCATGGCACCAAACCCCTGCCACTCCAGTTCTTCACGCAACGCTTTGCGCTTGCCTGCCTCGAGTTGCGACAGCAATACCAAGGTCCAGGCGCCGTCCCAGGCAGGTTGGCTGGGGCTGTAGACCCTTTTGAAAGCTTTCTCGAAGCGCCGCCGGCCAGTACCCGTCAGGCTGTAATAGCTGCGCCGGCCAACCTTCTCGGCGGTCAGCCAGCCTTCCTTGGTCAGGCGGAAGATCGACGTGCGAATCAGCCGCTCGTTGATGCCGACCGGCTCCAGCAGGTTGATCAGGCTGCCCAGCCAGACGGTGCCGCCGTGGGGCTCGATGGCGTCGCCGTACAAAGTGATGATCAGCGAACTGGCGCGGATCGGCGTCTGTTCCTGGAAGCGGGTGATCAGGTTGTTCAGTGGGGCGAGATTGCTCATGGGCGAACTGTGCGCGGATAAAGCACCGACTATACCTGTGCGGCGGACCGTCTGACCATGGCGTGACGCTGCCAGGCTCATGCCGGTGCCATACCTTTGGGCCTGACACCGGTGTCTTCCATGCGTGGGCGCTCGGGCTCGGCTTCGTTCAGTGGCAGACATTCAACCATGGTATTCATGCAGCGCTGTGCCAGGTGTTGGTACTCGGCGGTGCCGCGCTGCTTCCAGGCCAGCTCCTGTTCGCTCAGCGAGCGTTTGACCTGGGCTGGCGCGCCCATCACCAGGCTTTGTGCTGCGCATTCGAAACCCGCTTTGACGAATGCGGTGGCCGCGACGATGCAGCGTGGTCCCACTCGGGCACCGTCCATGACCACGGCGTTCATGCCAATCAAGGCGTCTTCACCGATCCGGCAGCCGTGCAACACGGCGCCGTGCCCGACGTGTCCGTTACGTTCGACCACCGTGTCACCGCCGGGAAAGCCATGCATCACACAGGTGTCCTGCAGGTTGGCACCCTCCTCCAGCACGATGCGGCCGAAATCCCCTCGCAGCGATGCCAGTGGGCCCACATAGCAGCGGGGGCCGATGATCACGTCGCCAATCAGCACGGCGCTGGGGTGCACATAGGCTGTGGGATGAACCACGGGCGTCAGGCCGTCCAGTCGGTAGCAAGGCATGGCAAAAGCTCCTGAAGTGATAAGACATTCTGTTAGATCTTGTATCGCATTATGTCGGCCGTCAATTGCCCAGTTGATGTATCACTTTTTCTACCGAAACTTACCTTCGGAAACCGTCCGAATTGGGGTTGTAGCCCGCGCTGCACATCGTTATTGCGCCTCTGCAGAGCCGCTATCGTGTTCGTCTTACACCCTAAAAGGATACATCATAGTCATTATGATGTTGCGTAAATGTATCGAATGATGCATATACTGGTGCCACCTGGACGTGACCCCCGCATTACGTCCCTGCAGACAATTCCAAGAAATGCCGGCCCCACGATGTGCCGTGCGTGCAGCCAGAGGAACCCGACATGCCGCGATATCTCGCCGTGCAGGCGCCCGCACAGGGTATCCAGCTCATCACCCTGCAGCGGCCCGAGGCCCTGAACGCCCTGTGCACCGAGTTGCTGGCAGAACTGGCCGCTGCACTCAGGGCGGCTGAGCACGATGAACTGACCCGCGTGGTAATCATCACCGGTGATCGCAAGGCGTTCGCCGCGGGCGCCGATATCCGCGAGATGGCCGAGCGCGATCTGGTGGGCATTCTCAATGACCCGCGCGTTGCGCACTGGCAAGGCATCGCTGCTTTCAGCAAGCCACTGATCGCGGCGGTCGACGGCTATGCCCTGGGCGGTGGGTGTGAGCTGATGATGTGCGCCGACATCGTCATCGCCGGCACCGATGCGCGCTTCGGCCAGCCGGAAATCAACCTCGGCATCATCCCAGGCGCCGGCGGCACCCAACGCCTGCTGCGCGCCGTAGGCAAGCCGCTGGCCATGCAAATGGTCCTGACTGGCGAGACCATCACCGCTCGCCACGCCCTGCAGGCGGGCCTGGTCAGCGAAGTCACCCAGCCCGAATTGACTGTAGAACGCGCCATGCAGGTCGCCCGCAGCATCGCCGCCAAGGCGCCGCTGGCGGTGCGCCTGGCCAAGGAAGCGCTGCTGAAGGCCGCGGACACCGACCTGGCCAGCGGCCTGCGCTTCGAGCGTCATGCCTTCACCTTGCTGGCCGGCACCGCTGACCGCGACGAAGGCATTCGCGCCTTCCAGGAAAAACGCCAGGCCCGCTTCCAGGGCCGCTGATCATCCTTCCCTAGCCTGACGAAGCGAGTCTGTCATGACCTTCCAGCACATCCTGTTTTCCATCGAGGACGGCGTCGCCCTCCTCTCCTTGAACCGCCCCGAACAGCTGAACAGCTTTAATGCCGCCATGCATCTGGAAGTGCGCGAAGCGCTCAAGCAGGTGCGCCAGAGCAGTGATGCACGGGTGCTGCTGTTTACGGCTGAGGGCCGCGGCTTCTGTGCCGGCCAGGACCTGTCCGAGCGCAATGTCGCACCCGGCGCCGAGATGCCGGACCTGGGCGAATCAATCGAACGCTTCTACAACCCGCTGGTGCGTACCCTGCGGGACTTGCCCTTGCCGGTGGTCTGCGCGGTCAATGGCGTGGCAGCCGGCGCCGGTGCCAATATCCCGCTGGCCTGCGACCTGGTGCTGGCGGCCCGGTCGGCAAGCTTCATCCAGGCTTTCTGCAAGATCGGCCTGGTGCCGGACTCCGGGGGTACCTGGCTGCTGCCGCGCCTTGTCGGCATGGCACGGGCCAAGGCCCTGGCCCTGCTGGGCGAACGCCTCGGCGCGGAACAGGCTCAGCAATGGGGGCTGATCCATCGCGTGGTGGATGATGCTGCCCTGCGCGACGAGGCCCTCACCTTCGCCCGCCAGCTCGCCACCCAGCCAACCTATGGCCTGGCCCTGATCAAGCGCGCCCTCAACGCCAGCTTCGACAATGGTTTCGATGAGCAGCTGGAGCTGGAACGCGACCTGCAACGCCTGGCCGGGCGCAGCGAGGACTACCGTGAAGGCGTGAGTGCCTTCATCGACAAACGTACGCCGGTATTCAAGGGGCGTTGAGCATGAGTGCACTTGCAAGCAATACGCCGGTGGCGGTGATCGGCGCGGGCGCGATGGGGGCTGGCATCGCCCAGGTCGCGGCACAGGCCGGCCACCCGGTCAGACTCTACGACAACCGCCCTGGCGCTGCTGTGCAGGCGGTGGCCGGTATCGATCGGCAACTTGCCCGGCTGGTGGAAAAAGGCACCTTGCAGCCCGTCGAACGGGAAGCGATCAGCGCCCGGCTGTGCCCGGTGGAGCGTATTGAAGCCTTGGCCGATGCACGCCTGGTGATCGAGGCCATCGTCGAGAACCTGCACGTCAAGCAAGCGTTGTTCAGCCAGCTGGAAGCCCTGTGTGCTGCCGACTGCATCCTTGCCAGCAACACCTCGTCGCTGTCCATCACCAGCCTCGCCGCCGGGCTGCAACGCCCGCAACAGCTGGTCGGCATGCACTTCTTCAACCCCGCACCGCTGATGGCGCTGGTTGAAGTGGTCTCGGGCCTGGCTACTGCCCCGGCCGTTGCCGCGTGCATTCATGCCACCGCCAAGGCCTGGGGCAAGCAGCCGGTGCATGCGCGCTCCACGCCGGGTTTCATCGTCAACCGCGTGGCGCGGCCATTCTACGCGGAAAGCCTGCGTCTGCTGCAGGAAGGCGCAGCCGATTGCGCAACGCTGGACGCGCTATTACGGGATGCCGGCGGTTTCCGCATGGGCGCGTTCGAGCTGACCGACCTGATTGGCCAAGACGTTAATTACGCGGTCACCTGCTCGGTATTCGAAGCATTTTATGGTGATTCCCGCTTCCAGCCTTCGCTGGTGCAAAAAGAACTGGTCGACGCCGGTCGCCTCGGTCGAAAGAGCGGCCAGGGCTTCTATAGCTATGCCGAGGGGGCCGTGCGTCCGCAGCCGCTTGAGCTGCACAGCCCTGCCTCAGCCGAGGCCTGCGTCGTCGAAGGCCATCTCGGGGTGCTGCAGCCGCTGGTCGAGCGCTTGCGCCGAAGCGGCATCACCGTGACCCAGCGTGCCGGTAGCGGCCTGATTCAGGCAGGCGAAGCCACCATCGCGCTGTCAGATGGCCGCCTGGCCAGCCAGCGTGCGCGGGAGGACGGCCTGCGTAACCTGGTGCTGCTGGACTTGGCACTGGACTACGGTACCGCCACACGCATTGCCATCAGCTGGTCGGCGGACACCAGCGACAACGCCCGTGACCAGGCGGTGGCCTTGCTGCAGCGTGCCGGCCTGCGGATTACCCCTGTCGCCGACCTGCCGGGCCTGGTGGTGCTGCGTACCGTGGCTATGCTCGCCAACGAGGCCGCCGATGCGGTATTGCAAGGCGTCGGCAGCGCCGCCGACATCGACCTGGCCATGCGCGCGGGCGTCAACTACCCCTGCGGCCCGTTGGCCTGGGCCACTCATCTCGGCATCCGCCAGACCCTGCGTGTGCTCGACAACTTGCAGCGCAGCTACGGCGAGAGCCGCTACCGCCCTTCCCTGCTGTTACGCCGCTGCGAAGCCAAAGGAGGCACCCTGCATGACTGAAGTCGAGCTGGCACAAGCCTGTGCCGATGCCATGTACGCCCGCGACCTGGCCACCCAGGGCCTGGGCATCCAGCTGCTGGCCGCTGGCCCCGGCCAGGCATCCCTGCGCATGCCGGTACGCGCCGACATGATCCAGGGCCATGGTACCTGCCACGGCGGCTACCTGTTCGCCTTGGCCGATTCGGCATTTGCTTTCGCCTGCAACAGTTACGACCAGGCCACTGTCGCCCAAGGCTGCAGCATCGATTACCTGGCCCCGGCACTGCGCGATGACCTGCTCACCGCCCAGGCCAGCGAGATCAGCCGCAAGGGCCGCACTGGCCTGTACCAGGTCCGCATCGAGAACCAGCGCGGTGAGTTGCTGGCGATGTTCCATGGCAAATCCTACAAAGTGCGCGGCACCGTGCTGGCGCAGGAGACGCAAGATGACTGAACACACCCTGGCCGACGCCTTGATCATCGACGCCGTACGCACCCCCATTGGCCGATATGCCGGAGCCTTGAGCAGTGTGCGGGCCGATGACCTGGCGGCCATCCCGCTCAAGGCGCTTATCCGCCGCCACCCGCAACTGGACTGGAAAGCCATCGACGACGTGATCCTCGGTTGTGCCAACCAGGCTGGCGAGGACAACCGCAACGTGGCGCACATGGCCAGCCTGCTGGCCGGGCTGCCCATCGAGGTGCCCGGCACCACCATCAACCGCCTGTGCGGTTCCGGCCTCGACGCCATTGGCACTGCTGCGCGCGCCCTGCGCTGCGGCGAAGCCGGGTTGATGCTGGCCGGCGGCGTGGAGTCGATGTCGCGTGCGCCGTTCGTCATGGGCAAGCCGGAGCAGGCGTTCGGGCGCGCGGCCGAGCTGTTCGACACCACCATCGGCTGGCGTTTCGTCAACCCGTTGCTCAAGGCGGCCTTCGGCACCGATTCCATGCCGGAAACCGCCGAGAACGTTGCCCAGCAGTTCGGCATTTCCCGCACCGACCAGGACGCGTTCGCCCTGCGCAGCCAGCACAAGGCCGCCGCAGCCCAAGCGCGTGGCCGCCTGGCACGGGAAATCGTGCCGGTCGAGGTCGCACAACGCAAAGGCCCGGCCAAAGTGGTCGAGCACGACGAGCACCCGCGTGGTGATACCACCCTGGAGCAACTGGCCAGGCTTGGCACCCCGTTCCGTGAAGGTGGCAGCGTCACCGCCGGCAATGCCTCCGGGGTCAACGACGGCGCCTGTGCGCTGTTGCTGGCCAGCGGCACCGCCGCCCGTCGCCATGGCCTCAAGGCCCGAGGGCGCATCGTCGGCATGGCTGTGGCCGGGGTCGAACCGCGGCTGATGGGCATGGGACCGGTACCGGCTACCCGCAAGGTCCTCGAGCTGACCGGGCTGTCGTTGGCCGACATGGATGTCATCGAACTCAACGAGGCCTTTGCTGCCCAGGGCCTGGCGGTGCTGCGCGAGCTGGGCCTGGCCGATGACGACAAGCGGGTCAACCCCAACGGCGGAGCCATCGCCCTGGGCCATCCGCTGGGCATGAGCGGCGCACGCCTGGTCACCACTGCCCTGCACGAGCTGGAGGAAACCGCCGGGCGCTACGCCCTGTGCACCATGTGCATTGGTGTAGGGCAAGGCATCGCGATGGTCATCGAGCGCCTTTGAGCGGCTCCGACCATCGGCCCGTTACCGAACCGAATGCAGCCGTATATGCTGCGTCCATGACACTCACCGCGCACCTGCAACCGCTGCCGCGCGGCGTACAAGAACAATTCGAGTGAAGCCATGAACATGTACCATGATGCCGATCGTGCCCAGCTGGACCCGATGGAAACCGCCAGCGTCGACGCCCTGCGCCACCACCAGCTGGAGCGCCTGCGCTGGAGCCTGAAGCACGCCTACGACAACGTCCCGCTGTACCGCCAGCGCTTTGCCGAGTGCGGCGCCCACCCTGATGATCTCGAGTGCCTCGAAGACCTGGCGAAGTTCCCCTTCACTGGCAAGAACGACCTGCGCGACAACTACCCCTACGGCATGTTCGCCGTGCCCCAGCAGGAGGTGGTGCGCTTGCACGCCTCCAGCGGCACGACTGGCAAGCCGACGGTGGTCGGTTACACCCAGAACGACATCGATACCTGGGCCAACGTGGTGGCTCGCTCGATCCGCGCTGCTGGCGGCCGCAAGGGCGACAAGGTGCATGTGTCCTATGGCTATGGCCTGTTTACCGGCGGGCTGGGGGCGCATTATGGTGCCGAGCGCCTGGGCTGCACGGTGATTCCCATGTCTGGCGGCCAGACCGAGAAGCAGGTGCAGCTGATCCGCGACTTCCAGCCCGATATCATCATGGTCACCCCGTCCTACATGCTCAACCTGGCCGACGAGATCGAGCGCCAGGGCATCGACCCGCACGCGCTCAAGCTGCGCCTGGGCATTTTTGGTGCCGAGCCCTGGACCGACGAGCTGCGTCGCTCGATCGAACAGCGCCTGGGCATCGATGCCCTCGACATCTATGGCCTGTCAGAAATCATGGGCCCGGGGGTGGCGATGGAATGCCTCGAGACCAAGGACGGCCCGACCATCTGGGAAGACCACTTCTACCCCGAGATCATCGATCCGGTCACTGGCCAGGTGTTGCCAGATGGCGAGCTGGGCGAACTGGTATTCACCTCGCTGAGCAAGGAAGCGTTGCCCATGGTGCGCTACCGCACCCGCGACCTGACCCGGTTGTTGCCCGGCACTGCCCGGCCGATGCGGCGGATCGGCAAGATCACCGGTCGCAGCGACGACATGCTCATCATTCGCGGGGTCAATGTGTTCCCGACCCAGATCGAGGAGCAGGTACTAAAAATAAAACAGCTATCTGAGCTTTATGAAATATATCTGTATCGCAATGGAAATCTGGACAGCGTGGAAGTGCATGTGGAGTTGCGTGCGGAGTGCCAACACCTTGATGAAGGCCAGCGCAAGTTGCTGGTTGGCGAGTTGACCCGGCAGATCAAGACCTACATCGGCATCAGCACCCAGGTACGCCTGCAGCCCTGCGGCACGCTCAAGCGGTCCGAAGGCAAGGCTTGTCACGTATTCGACAAACGGTTGGCCAGCTGATTCATTCAGCTGCCTGTTTGGCCCCGGCATCGTCCGGGGCTTTTTTTGCCTGGAGTTTGCTGGGGGCGCTTTGCGCCCCTTTCGCGACGCAAGGCCGCTCCTACAGCAGATTGCGTTTCTGTGTAGGAGCGGCCTTGCGTCGCGAAAGGGCTGCAAAGCAGCCCCCTCGGCCAGCAAAGCGATACATAAATCTTATTTGATACACACAAATATGTTTGACGATTAGTTTTGTATCGCTTACAAATGACTCATGCCTTAGCAGGAGTCGCAGCACATGTACGCACAGCTAGTGGAAACCGGAGTCAAGCGCGTCAAGTCGCTGGAAGAAATGTCGCCCGAGGAGCGCAACTTCCAGGAAAAGATCGATGCCGAAATCAAGATCGAAGCCAAGAACTGGATGCCCGAGGCCTATCGCCAGACCCTGATCCGGCAGATCTCCCAGCATGCCCACTCGGAAATCGTCGGCATGCTCCCCGAAGGCAACTGGGTGACCCGCGCCCCCAGCCTCAAGCGCAAGCTGCAGCTGATGGCCAAGATCCAGGACGAAGCCGGCCACGGCCTGTACCTGTACAGCGCCATGGAAACCCTGGGCGCCGACCGCGACGAAGAAGTCGCCAAGCTGCACAGCGGCAAGGCCAAGTATTCGAGCATCTTCAACTACCCCACCCTCAGCTGGGCCGACATGGGTGCGGTGGGCTGGCTGGTGGATGGCGCCGCCATCGTCAACCAGGTGGTGCTGCAGCGCACCTCCTATGGCCCTTATTCGCGCGCCATGATTCGCATCTGCAAGGAAGAGAGCTTCCACCAGCGCCAGGGCTACGAAATGCTCCTGACCATGATGCGCCACGGCACCCAGGCCCAGCGCGACATGGTCCAGGACGCCATCAACCGCCTGTGGTGGCCGGCGCTGATGATGTTCGGCCCCAGCGACGAACACTCGCCCAACAGCGCCCAGTCCATGGCCTGGAAAATCAAGCGCCAGACCAACGACGAACTGCGCCAGCGCTTCATCGACCAGACCGTGCCGCAGCTCGAGCTGCTCGGCTGTACCGCCCCCGACCCCGAGCTGAAGTGGAACGCCGAACGCGGCCACTACGATTTCGGCGAGATCCAGTGGGACGAGTTCTACGAAGTGATCAAGGGCAATGGCCCGTGCAACCAGGAACGTATCGCCACCCGGCGCAAGGCTATCGAGGACGGCGCCTGGGTACGCGAGGCGGCGGTGGCCTACGCACGCAAGCAACAGAACAAGAACGCCGCCTGAGCGGCGATTGATGCGGAGATCGAAAATGTCTGTCTGGACCCTCTACGAAGTGTTCGTGCGCAGCAAGCACGGCCTTAACCACAAGCATGTCGGCAGCGTGCACGCTGCCGATGCGGCCATGGCCATCGAGAACGCCCGCGAGCTGTATACCCGCCGCAGCGAGGGGGTAAGCCTGTGGGTGGTACCCTCGGCCCTGATCACCGCCTCCTCCCCCGACGACAAAGACCCGCTGTTCGCCCCGGCGGACGACAAGGTCTATCGCCATGCCAGCTTCTACGAACTGCCCGACGAAGTCGGGCACATGTGAGGTTGGCCATGCACAAGCACGATCTGATTCCCTACCTGCTGCTGCTCGGCGACAGTGCCCTGGTGCAGGGCCAGCGCCTCTGCGAATGGTGTGGCCGGGCCCCGGCCATCGAAGAAGAACTGGCCCTGATGAACGTGGGCCTCGACCTGGTCGGCCAGGCGCGCAACTGGCTGGAATATGCCGCCGAGCTGCTGGATGACGGCCGCGACGCCGATGCCCTCGTCTTCCGTCGCGACGAGCGGGCCTACCGCAACCTGCTGCTGGTCGAGCAACCCAATGGCGATTTCGCCGTGACCATGACCAAGCAGTTCCTTTATGACACCTGGCATTTCGCTGTGCTCCAGGGCCTGGCCGGTTCTCGCGACGAGCGAATTGCCGGTATCGCTGGCAAAGCCCTGAAAGAAGTCACCTACCACCTGCGCCGTTCCAGCGAATGGGTACAGCGCCTGGGTGGCGGCACCGAAGAAAGCCGCCAGCGCATGCTTTCCGCCATCCCGGCCCTGTGGCGCTTCACCGTTGAACTCACGGCCGGCAGCGACAACGAGGTACGACTGGCCCATGCAGGTATCGCCGCCGATCCGGCCAGCGTCGGCGCAGGCTGGCTGAAGCAGGTTGGCGAAGTCTTCGCTTCAGTCGAGCTGCCGCTGCCCAAAGCTGCCAGCCAGTTCTACCTGGATGGCCGCAGAGGTCTTCACACCGAGCACCTTGGTCTGCTGCTGGCCGAGATGCAGTTCCTGCCAAGGGCCTACCCCGATGCAACCTGGTGAGCTGATTGCCGGCGACCGTGGCGCCCGCGCAGCACGCGCGGACGACCTGGCACGTGCCTGGGCGGTGCTGGCCCAGGTCATGGACCCGGAAGTGCCGGTGGTCAGCGTGGTCGACCTGGGCATCGTCCGTGGCCTCGACTGGCGTGCTGGCCATCTGCACCTGGTAGTGACGCCGACCTACTCCGGCTGCCCGGCCACCGAGGTGATCGAGGCGGATATTTGCCTGGCGTTGGAGCAGGCGGGTTTCCCGGCGCCTGCGCTGGAGCGCCGGCTGACGCCGGCCTGGACGACCGACTGGATCAGCGAACTGGGCCGCGAACGCCTGCGAGCCTATGGCATCGCCCCGCCGCAAGCCAGTAGCAGCAAGCGCAGCCTGCTCGGCGAGGCGCCCCAGGTGTGCTGCCCGCAGTGCGGCAGCGCCCAGACCGAATTGCTCAGCCAGTTCGGCTCCACCGCTTGCAAGGCACTGTACCGCTGCCGCGAGTGCCTGGAGCCGTTCGACTATTTCAAATGCCTTTGAGCCGTGGAGAACGCCATGAGCCCGTTTCACAGCCTGACCATCAAGCAAGTGCGCAACGAGACCCGTGATGCGGTATCGATTGCCTTCGACGTGCCCGAGCACCTGTGCGAGACGTTCCGCTTCACCCAGGGCCAGTACCTGGTCATGCGTACCCAGCTGGACAACGAAGAAGTCCGCCGCTCCTATTCCATCTGCAGCGCCGTGCAGGACGGCGAGCTGCGCGTGGCGGTCAAGCGCGTGCCTGGCGGACGTTTCTCGGCGTTTGCCAATGACGTGCTCAAGGCCGGCCAGCAGCTGGACGTGATGCCGCCGTCGGGCAGCTTCTTCGTGCCGCTGGACACGGCTCGCCAGGGCAACTACCTGGGGGTCGCCGCCGGCAGCGGCATTACCCCGATCCTGTCGATCATCGCCACCACCCTGGCCAGCGAGCCGCACAGCCGCTTCACCCTGCTGTACGGCAACCGCTCCAGCTCCGGGGCGCTGTTCCGCGACAAGCTCGAAGACCTGAAGAACCGTTACCTCGACCGCCTGAACCTGATTTTCGTGTTCAGCCGCGAACAGCAGGATGTCGACCTGTACAACGGCCGCATCGATGCCGACAAGTGCGGCCAGCTGTTCTCGCGCTGGCTGGATGTAGCCAGCCTGGATGCGGCGTTCATCTGTGGCCCTCAGGCGATGACCGAGACCGTACGCGACAGCCTCAAGGCCAATGGCATGGCCAAGGACCGCATCCACTTCGAACTCTTTACCGCCGCCGGCAGCGAAGCCCGACGCGAGGCCCGCGAAGCGGCGCGCCAGGTGGACTCGGCGCTCAGTCACATCACCGTGATCAGCGACGGCCGCGCACTTACCTTCGACCTGCCACGCAACACCCAGAACGTGCTTGACGCCGGCAATGCCATCGGCGCCGAGCTGCCGTACTCGTGCAAGGCCGGGGTGTGTTCCACCTGCAAGTGCCGGGTCATCGAAGGCGAGGTGGAAATGGACAGCAACCATGCCTTGGAGGATTACGAAGTGGCGGCCGGGTACGTGCTGTCGTGCCAGACCTACCCGGTAAGCGACAAGGTGGTGCTCGACTTCGACCAGCTGTAGGCCCAAGCCCCTCTCAGGCTGCTGACGCGGTTTGTGTGGGAGCAGCCTCGTGTCGCGAAAGGGCCGTAACGCGGCCCAGGATCCCGGCCCTGATCATGGATTGCCGGGGCTGCTGCGCAGCCCTTTCGCGACACAAGGCCGCTCCTACAAAGGCCGCTCCAACAACAATGCAACACCCGCGTGACCTCAACAAAACAATTACAACACCCAGAGATCGCAACCCATGACCCCCGAACGCATCGAAAGCATCGTCAACCACCCCGACTTCCAGCACCTGGTGCGGCGCAAACGCCGCCTCAACGGCGGCCTGACCCTGGCCATGCTGGTGACTTACTACGGCTTCGTCCTGCTGGTGGCATTTTCGCCCAGTACCCTCGGCCAGTCCCTCAGCGGTGGCGTGACCACTGTCGGCATGCTGGTTGGCGTGCTGATGGTGCTGTTGTCCTTCGCCCTGACCGGCATCTACGTGCATCGCGCCAACAACGTGCTCGATCCGCTCAACGACAAGGTCAAGCAGGAGTGTGCGCAATGAACTGGACCGCCATCTCGATGTTCATGGTGTTCGTCTGCCTTACCCTGCTGGTCACCCGCTGGGCGGCCATGCGCACCCGCTCGGCCAGCGACTTCTACACCGCCGGCGGGGGCCTGAGCGGCATGCAGAACGGCCTGGCGATCGCCGGCGACATGATCAGCGCCGCCTCGTTCCTGGGCATTTCGGCGATGATGTTCATGAACGGCTACGACGGCCTGCTGTACGCGCTGGGCGTGCTCGCCGGCTGGCCGATCATCCTGTTCCTGATTGCCGAACGCCTGCGCAACCTGGGCAAGTACACCTTCGCCGATGTGGTCAGCTACCGCCTGGCACAGACCCCGGTGCGCCTCACCTCGGCGTTCGGCACCCTGGTGGTGGCGCTGATGTACCTGGTGGCGCAGATGGTCGGCGCCGGCAAGCTGATCGAACTGCTGTTCGGCATCAGCTACCTGTATGCGGTAATGCTGGTCGGCGTGCTGATGGTCGCCTACGTCACCTTCGGTGGCATGCTCGCCACCACCTGGGTGCAGATAATCAAGGCGGTGATGCTGCTGTCGGGCACCAGCTTCATGGCATTCATGGTGCTCAGGCACTTCGGCTTCAGCACCGAGGCGATGTTCGCCAGTGCCGTGGCCGTGCATGCCAAGGGCCAGGCGATCATGGCCCCGGGCGGTTTGCTGTCCAACCCGGTGGATGCCATTTCGCTGGGGTTGGGCATGATGTTCGGCACGGCCGGCCTGCCGCATATCCTGATGCGCTTCTTTACCGTCAGCGATGCCAAGGAAGCGCGCAAGAGCGTGTTCTATGCCACCGGCTTCATCGGCTATTTCTACTTGCTGCTGATTGTCATCGGCTTTGGCGCCATCGTCATGGTCGGCACCGAGCCCACCTACCGCGATGCCACCGGCGCGATCATTGGCGGTGGCAACATGGTCGCCGTGCACCTGGCCCAGGCAGTGGGTGGCAACCTGTTCCTCGGTTTCATCTCCGCCGTGGCCTTTGCCACCATCCTCGCCGTGGTTGCCGGCCTGGCGTTGTCCGGGGCTTCGGCCGTATCCCACGACCTGTATGCCTGCGTGATGCGCCAGGGCAAGGCCAGCGAGCAGGATGAAATGCGTGTGTCGCGCCTCGCCACCCTGTTGATCGGTTTGCTGGCGGTGATCCTCGGCCTGCTGTTCGAGTCGCAGAACATCGCCTTCCTCTCCGGCCTGGTGTTGGCGGTGGCGGCCTCGGTCAACTTCCCGGTACTGCTGCTTTCGATGTTCTGGAAAGGCCTGACCACCCGTGGCGCAGTGTGCGGCAGCATGGCCGGGCTGGTCTCGGCAGTGCTGCTGGTAGTGCTGGGCCCGGCGGTGTGGGTCAATGTGCTGCATCACGAAAAGGCACTGTTCCCCTACAGCAACCCCGCGCTGTTCTCCATGAGCCTGGCGTTCCTCGGCGCCTGGGCGTTCTCGGTCACCGACAATTCCGCACGCGCCAGCCAGGAACGTGGCCGCTACCTGGCGCAGTTCATCCGTTCCATGACCGGTATCGGCGCTGCCGGCGCCAGCAAGCACTGACTCCAAGGAAGAACAACCATGTCGGGTAAAACAACAACAATGAACCGTACACACTTCATGTCGGCCGCCTGGCTGGCCACCCTGGCCCTGCCGCTGCCGGCGCTGGCCGACTTCGTCGGTGACAGCCACGCCCGGCTGGAGCTGCGCAACCACTACCTCAACCGCGACTTCCGCCAGAGCAACGCGGCGCAGGCCAAGGCCGAGGAATGGGGCCAGGGCTTCACCGCCAAGCTGGAATCGGGCTTCACCGAGGGCACGCTCGGCTTTGGCATCGATGCCATGGGGCAACTGGGTATCAAGCTCGACTCCAGCCGCGACCGTCGCAACACTGGCCTGCTGCCCTTTGGCCCGAACAGCCATGAGCCGGTCGACGACTACAGTGAACTGGGCCTGACCGGCAAACTGCGGCTGGCCAAGAGCACCCTGCGCCTGGGCACCCTGCAACCGATCCTGCCAGTGGTGGTGTACAACGACACCCGCCTGCTGGCCTCCACCTTCCAGGGCGGCCTGCTGACCAGCCAGGACCTCGCCGGCCTGACCTTCAACGCCGGCCGCCTGAGCAAGGCCAACCTGCGTGACTCCTCGGGCCGCGATGACATCGGCTACGGCGCCGCCAGCAGCGACCATCTCGACTTCGGCGGCGGCAGCTATGCCATCACCCCGCAAACCAGCGTCAGCTACTACTACGCCAAGCTCGAGGATATCTATCGCCAGCAGTTCGTCGGCCTGGTCGATACCCGCTCGCTGGGCGAGGGCCTGAGCCTGCGCAGCGACTTGCGCTACTTCGACAGCCGCGAAGACGGCGCCGAGCGTGCCGGCACCATCGACAACCGCAACTTCAACGCCATGTTCACCCTCGGTGTGCGGGCCCACAAGTTCACCGCCACCTGGCAACAGATGTCCGGTGACAGCGCGTTCCCGTTCGTCAACGGTGGCGACCCGTTCACCGTCAACCTGGTTACCTACAACACCTTCACCCGCGCCGGCCTGGATTCCTGGCAACTGCGCTACGACTACGACTTCGTCGCCCTGGGCATTCCCGGCCTGAGCTTCATGACCCGCTACACCGACGGCCGCCACGCCGAAACCGCCACGCTCAGCAACGGCCGTGAGCGCGAGCGCGACACCGACATCACCTACGTCATCCAGAGCGGCCCGTTCAAGGACGTCAGCCTGCGCTGGCGCAACGTCACCTTCCGCTCTGGCAATGGCCTGACCAACGCCGTGGACGAAAACCGCCTGATTATCGGCTACACCCTGGCGCTGTGGTAACAGCGCCCTCCCCACCTCTGAACAGCATGGAGAACAGCATGTCTGCCGCCCCTACCCTGCAAAGCTTCATCGCCGGCCGCTGGCTCGGCCAGCACGGCGCCCAGGCCTTGCGCAGCGCCCTCGACGGCCACGTGCTCGCCTATAGCCATGAGGAACGCCCGGACTTCGCCGAGGCCGTGGATTTCGCCCGGGCCCGTGGCCTGGCCAGCCTGATGGGCATGGACTTCCAGCAGCGCGCTGCGCGCCTGAAAGCCCTCGCCTTGTACCTGGCCGAGCGCAAGGAGCAGCTCTACGCCCTGTCCCACCACAGCGGCGCCACCCGTGCCGACAGCTGGATCGACATCGAAGGTGGCAATGCCACGCTGTTCTCGTACGCCGGCATCGGCAGCCGCGAATTACCGTCGGGCAACCTGGTGCACGAAGGCCCGGCCATGCCGTTGGGCAAGCAAGGCCACTTCGCCGGCAGCCATGTCCTGGTGCCGCGCGCCGGCGTGGCGGTGCACATCAACGCCTTCAACTTCCCCATCTGGGGCATGCTGGAGAAATTCGCCCCTACCTTCCTGGCCGGCATGCCCTGCATCGTCAAGCCGGCGACCTCGACCAGCTACCTGACCGAAGCCGTGGTGCGCCTGATGCATGCCTCTGGCCTGTTGCCGGAAGGCAGCCTGCAACTGGTAATCGGCAGTACCGGCGACCTGCTCGACCGCCTGCAGGGCCAGGACGTGGTGACCTTCACCGGTTCTGCCGACACCGCCGCGAAGCTGCGCGTCACGCCTAACCTGGTGCGCAACTCGGTGCCGTTCAGCGCCGAAGCCGACTCGTTGAACTGCGCCATCCTCGGCCCGGACGTGACCCCGGACAGCGAGGAATTCGAGCTGTACATCAAGGAAGTGGTGCGGGAAATGACCACCAAGGCCGGGCAGAAGTGCACCGCCATCCGCCGCGCCATCGTCCCGGCCAAGCACATCGATGCGGTTGCCACGCGCCTGCGCGAGCGGCTCGCCAAGGTGGTGGTCGGCGACCCTTCGCTGGAAGGCGTGCGCATGGGCGCCCTGGCCTCTCATGACCAGCAGCACGACGTGGCCGAGCGCGTGCGCAGCCTGTTGCACAGTTGCGACCAGCTGTTCGGCGCCAGTGACGGCTTTGCGCCACGTGGCGAGGGTGTGGCCGAAGGTGCGTTCTTCGCCCCGACCCTGCTGCAGGCGCGCGACCCGCATGCCGAGGGTGGTGCCCACGATATCGAAGCGTTCGGCCCGGTCAGCACCCTGATGGCCTATGACGACCTCGACGAAGCCCTGGTGCTGGCCGCCCGTGGCAAAGGCAGCCTGGTGGCCACCCTGGTCACCGCCGAGCGCAGCATCGCCGCCAAGGCCATCCCGGCCGCCGCTGCCTGGCATGGCCGGCTGCTGGTGCTCGACCGCGAAGCGGCCAAGGAATCCACCGGCCACGGCTCGCCATTACCGCAACTCAAGCACGGTGGCCCGGGCCGCGCCGGCGGTGGCGAAGAGCTGGGTGGCCTGCGTGCGGTCAAGCACTACTTGCAACGCGCTGCGGTGCAGGGATCGCCAAGCATGCTCACAGCGGTTACCGGCGAGTACGTGCGCGGTGGCGCAGTGATCGAAAGCGAAGTGCACCCGTTCCGCCGTTACTTCGAGCAACTGCGCATCGGCGAATCGCTGCTCACCCACCGCCGCACCGTGACCGAAGCCGACCTGGTCAACTTCGGCTGCCTGTCGGGCGACCACTTCTACATGCATTTCGACGAGATCGCCGCCAGGGAATCGCAGTTCGGCAAGCGTATCGCCCACGGTTACTTCGTGTTGTCGGCGGCAGCCGGGCTGTTCGTGTCCCCGGGTGCAGGGCCGGTATTGGCCAACTACGGCCTGGATACCCTGCGCTTCATCAACCCGGTGGGCATCGGCGATACCATCCAGGCGCGGCTGACCTGCAAGCGCAAGATCGACCAGGGCAAGACCAGCCCGCTGGGGCAACCGCAGGGTGTGGTGGCATGGGACGTCGAGGTCACCAACCAGCTGGGCGAGCTGGTGGCGAGCTACGACATTCTGACCCTGGTGTTGAAAATGCCGGGGGCATGACCGCTGCCATTGGTCGGCCTTTGCCTCGACGCGACCGATCGGTCCCGACGTCGGCGGGTTCTGATGGCATGAGGGGTGGTCAATGGCTTCGCCTCTCACTCCTGTGTTGGCCCGCCAGCCTGGCGGGCCTTTTTTACCGAAACGGAGGCCGAGGGCATGAACGACAAGCAGTGGACGGGCGGCGGCAATGCGCAGGATGACTGGCCGGAACTGGATCCGGACGCGCGCAACGACAAGGTGGACGACCCCGATACCGACCCGAACCTGACGGATGATGACCAGAACCGGCCTGGGGTGCCTGCCAGCGATCCTGAATCCGGGGCCTGAGCTGCCCGGGTGGCGGCGAAATCGGGTCAGGCAGTGGTAACAGGGTCTTCCAGCGACTGGCCAGGCTTGCTGCCGGAGGCTCGCCAGCTGACCTCTGTCACCCCATAGCGTTCGGCCATGGGTTTGCTCACCTTGCGGATCTTCTCGCGGCCGAACTTGGGGATGATGCCGATACCGGCGTCGCAGCTGGCCCAATGCCAGGCTTCGGCATTGTCCATACGTTCCAGGCGGATGATGAAGCTGCGCGGTTTGCCGTGTAACCGGTAGTCGATGATGTACAACTGCGGATTAGGCATCGCGTGGCCCTCCTCTTTTCCATGGATGACTTCGTGTTGAGTCGAGCGCGCCGCGAAGATTCAAAAAGATTGTGAAACGCTTCGCAACAAAGGTGGCCCAGCGCAATGTGCGCCGGGCCACCGCCGCTGTTGCCAGCCGCTGCGTTACTGGTTGCGGCCGCCGCCGTGGCTGTTCTGGCCACCTTTGCGGCCTGCTTCCGAGGCGCGTTCGCGGTCATTGGCGAAATTGCCGCCGGAGGCCTGGCCACCTTTCTGCCCGGCGCGGGACGCTTTTTCGCGGTCGTTGGCGAAATTGCCCGGGTTGGTTTCCTTGGTGCCGCCACGTTGGCTGGTTTGATCTTGATCGCGAGCCATGTCGTTTCTCCTTGCGGTTGGAATGGTAGTCACGGTCGTATACCGTGCCCTTACTCCGAGCCCAGGCGGCGCTGGGCGCTCACTCCAATGCGTGGTTTGTGGACGAGTGGCGCCAAATGACTGGCAGGTCGCAAATTGGCGCACTGCCTTTTGGCTCTCTGTCCAACCCCTCGCGATTGCCGCGCCAGCCTGCCTATAATGGCCTTTCACAAGCCCGGCGATGCGTCGATGGGCCGTCTGTCAGGTCTGTACAAGGCACCGCCATGAAGTCGTCTGCTAACCAGCCCGCCTCGCCGCAAAACCCCAACCTGAGCCCAAGCCATCTGGACTTCCCCGTGGTCGGCATAGGCGCCTCGGCAGGTGGCCTCGAGGCCTTGTGCACGTTGTTCCGGCAAATGCCGGCCGATTCTGGCATGGCCTTCGTCATCGTCCTGCACCTGTCTCCCGATCACCAGAGTGTGGCGGACCGCATCATCCAGGAAACCACCGCGATGCCGGTGCGCCAGGTGACCGAGCCAGTGCCGATCGAGCGCAACCATGTGTACGTGATATCGCCCGCCAACCGCTTGTCGACCAATGACGGTTACCTGCGGGTGACCCCAGCCAACCGGCGGCGCGGCGACCACGTGGCCATCGACCTGTTCTTTCGCGACCTGGCTGACGTGCACAAGGACCATGCCTTTTGCGTGGTGCTGTCCGGTAGCGGTGCCGACGGCGCGGTCGGGCTGTCGCGCATCAAGGAGCAAGGCGGCGTCACGCTGGTGCAGGCGCCCGATGACGCACAGTACGACAGCATGCCCCGCGCGGCCATAGACACCGGTATGGTCGATATCGTCCTGCCGGCCGCGGAAATCCCCCAGAAACTGCTGGAGCTATGGCAGAACGCTAGCCAGGTAAAGCTGCCGCGGATCGATGACGATACCCTGCCACCCGCGCTGGGCAGTCGCGCAGGCGACCCGCAGGCCTCCGAGCCGCTGCTGGAGGAGATTCTCCTGCAGTTGCGCAGTGTCACCGGGCATGACTTCCAGCATTACAAGCGCGCCACCGTGCTGCGGCGCATCGAGCGCCGGCTGCACGTGACCGGGCAGGCCGACCTTGGCGCCTACCTGCGCTACCTGGAAGACCACCGCGAAGAGGCCACGGCCTTGTTGGCCGACATGCTGATCGGTGTCACCAACTTCTTCCGTGACCGCGAGGCCTTCGAGGCGCTGGAACGCCATGTGCTGCCGCAGCTGGTCAGCGAGCCCGAGCCAACCGAGGGCGCTGGCGAAATACGCATCTGGTCGGCCGGCTGCTCCACCGGCGAAGAAGCCTACAGCCTGGCCATGCTCGCCTGCGAGCAACTGGCCGTGGAACAGCGAGCCAGCCAAGTCCAGGTGTTTGCCACCGACCTCGATGAGCGTGCCATCAGCATTGCCCGGGGTGGTTCGTATCCGGAGGCGATCGTCACCGACGTGCCACCCTCGCGGCTGCGCCAGTTCTTCGTCAAGGAAGACCAGCACTACCGGGTACGCAAGGAAATTCGCGAGAAAGTCCTGTTCGCCCGGCACAACCTGCTGTCCGACCCGCCGTTCTCGCAGATCGGCCTGATCGTCTGCCGCAACCTGCTGATCTACCTCGACCGCGAGATCCAGCAGGACATTCTGCAGATGTTCCATTTCGCCTTGCGGCCCGGGGGGTTCCTGTTCCTGGGCTCAGCCGAGTCTGCCGACCTGGCCAGTGAACTGTTCGCCGTGGTCGACAAGCGCAACCGTATCTACCGAGCCCGCGACGTCAGCACCCTGGGCCGCCGCTCGGGCCGCCAGTTGCCGGGGCCGGACCTCACCAGCCCGCCCCAGGTCGCACGCGGGCAGGACAAGCCCGGGCGCAAACCCGTCTACGCCGAAGTGCACCACCGGGCCTTGGCGCGCCGGAACCCGCCCAGCCTGATCATCGACGGCGAAGGTACGATCCTGCACCTGAGCGAGGGCGTTGGCCGCTTCATGCAACTGGCCGGCGGTGAACTCAGTCGTAACCTGTTGAGCCTGGTGCTGCCGAGCTTGCGCCTGGCCCTGCGCAGCACCTTGTTCCAGGCCCGCCAGGGTACCGAGGCGGTGACCTCGCGGCCGGTGGAACTCGGCGAAGGTGCCGACCGGGTGCAGGTGGAAATCACCGTGCAGCCGCACAAGGACCAAGTGAGCGCTGGCGAATACCTGCTGGTGGTTTTCGAAGAGCGCGCAGCCGGCCCGTCGTTGCCCATTGCCGAGTCGCTTCGCCAGACCGACAGCATGGTCTTGCACAACCTCGAGCACGAGCTGCAGCGCACCCGCCTGCAATTGCAGGAAACCATCGAACAATGGGAAATCTCCAGCCAGGAACTGACCGCCTCCAATGAAGAAATGCAGGCCATCAACGAAGAACTGCGCTCTGCCAGCGAAGAGCTGGGCACCAGCAAGGAAGAGCTGCAGTCGATCAACGAGGAATTGCTGACGGTCAACTTCGAGCTGAAGAACAAGGTCGAGGAAACCGACAAGGTCAACGATTACCTCAGCAACCTGATCGCCAGTACCGATATCGCCACGGTGTTCGTCGACCGCAACCTGCATATCCGCTGGTTCACCCCGCGTGCCACCGACTTGTTCAACATGCTGCCGGTCGACACCGGCCGCTCGCTGCTCGACATCACCCATCGCCTCGACTACCCCGCGCTGGCCGAGGATGCCCGTACCGTGGCCCAGGGCGAACACATCATCGAACGCGAGGTCGGCGGCCACGACCAACGCTGGTATCTGGCGCGGTTGCTGCCGTACCGCTCGAGCGAGCAGGACAGCGATGGCACGGTGCTGACCTTCATCGACATCAGCAAGAGCCGGGCGGCGGAGGAACGCGTGCGCCTGGGTGAGGAGCGCATGCGCGTGGTGGCCGAAAGCACCCACGATTTCGCCATCATCCTGCTCGACGAACAGGGCCTGATCACCGACTGGAACACTGGCGCCAGCCTGATGTTCGGCCACAGCAAGGCGGATGTGCTGGGCCAGCATTACCGCTTGATCTTCACCGAAGAGGACCGTGCGCGCGGCGTTCCCGAACAGGAACTGCATGCCGCCCGGGTCAATGAGCGCGACCAGGACGAGCGCTGGCATGTGCGCAAGGATGGCAGCCGCTTCTACTCCAGCGGCGAGATATCCCAGCTCAAGGGCAGCACCCTGCGCGGCTTCGTGAAGATCGCCCGCGACCTCACGGGGCACAAGCGCCGGCATGACGAGCAGAGCAAGCAACTGGCCGAGTCGCAGAGCAGCAGCCACATGAAGGACGAGTTTTTCGCCATCATGTCCCACGAACTCAAGCACCCGCTCAACCTGATCCAGCTCAATGCGGAAATCCTCCGGCGCTTGCCGACGATCGCCCACAGCGCAGCGGCGAGCAAGGCTGTGGCCAGCATCCGCGAGGCGGTCAACAGCCAGGCGCGAATCATCGACGACTTGCTCGATGTCGCCCGTATTCGTACCGGCAAGCTGAAGCTCAAGACCGAAGCGGTGGATATCCGCGCCATCCTGCAGGGCATCCATGCACTGGTGCAGAGTGAACAACCTGCCTGCAATGTGCTCCTGGAGCTGCCGGCTGACGGCTTGCCCTTGATTATCGAAGGCGACAGCACGCGGCTGGAACAGGTGGTCTGGAACCTGCTGAACAACGCGCTCAAGTTCAGCCCGCCGGGTGGCCTTGTCCGCTTGGTATTGAGCCATGATCAAGCGCAGGTATGGCTGCGCGTCATTGACCAGGGGGTTGGCCTGACAGCAGATAGCCTGGAGCACATTTTCGACCTGTTCAGCCAGGCCGCACCGCAAGTGGGCGACCATCCGCGCGAAGGCCTGGGTATTGGCCTGTCCCTGGTTCGCCAGTTGGTCGAAGCCCACGGTGGTAGGGTGAGTGCTGATTCGGCAGGCATCGGCCAGGGCTGCACCTTCACCGTCAGCCTGCCCTGCTCGGACAGCGGTCAGCGCCCCGCCGTGGCGCCAGCGGATGCGACAACCGATGGCCGCTTGAGCGGCATCCGGGTCCTGTTGGTCGACGATTCGCCAGACGTGCTGGAAGTGATGCAGCAGTTGTTGGAAATGGAGTGCGCCGAGGTCAGTGCGTTCAGCGATCCACGCCAGGCGCTGGAAGCAGCCGCGGCCGCCAGCTACGACATCATTCTGTCTGACATCGGCATGCCGGTCATGGACGGCCACGCCCTGATCAAAGCCTTGCGTAGCCTGAGCCACTTGCAGCACACCCCGGCGATCGCCTTGACGGGCTACGGCGCCAGCGCCGACCAGCACAAGTCACGCCAGTCGGGCTTCGACCGGCATTTGAACAAGCCGGTCGGTTACGACGAACTGGTCGAGGCGATCGAGGCCCTGTACGGGTCCGTGCCCTACTGACCACCCATCTTGTTCTGTTCATATAAACACAACGTTCATTGCGCGCCTGGTGACTAATTCCGTATAGGAATAGCTTCACCAGGAGGTCGCATGAAACCGGTCAAAGCACGCGCAACCGTTATTTGCCGTCACGCCAAGCACGCCCATAAATGGCTCTGGGTCAGAAAACCCAAAGCCCCGTGGACCCTGCCAGGCGGCAAAGTCGAGCCCGGCGAAACGCCAGTGCAGGCGGCCGAGCGCGAGCTGCTTGAAGAAACTGGCTTGCAAGCCGAAACAATGACCTTGTTGATGCGCCACGAAACCCCAGAGCGCATGCATTATGTCTTCGAAGCCGAGTTCGCCGACGCGCCCCACCCCACCGCCCAGCACGAAATTGCCGACTGCTGCTTCGCCCATATCGACCAGGTGCCGATGCTCAAGGATGACATCAAGCTGCTGATCCGCTCGCTGCTGGCCTGTGACCAGGCCACAGCCGCTTCCATTCGCTAGCGCATGGCACCGGCGCAGCCGGTGCCGTTGTTCAGGCCGTGGCCTAGTCAGGCGTGCACGCTCCACTGGCAGGCATCGGCTTCGATCGGCAGTTCGTCTATGGCGTGGATCATGCCGCTCTCCAGCGCCTCGCGCGGGCCCAGAATGCGCGGATAGGCCATCAGGTAACGGGGCACGTCCAGCACCTCGCTGCTGCCCTCGGTCCGCTCGGCGACAATCTGCGCGTACAGGCGCAAATCGTAATCCAGGCTCATGGCGTATTCGGCCATGCGCGAATGGTCCACCGAACCGTGCAGGGTCCAGTGGAACGGATGGAACAGGAACTTGCTGTGGGCGCAGGCGGTACGGTGCTCGCCGGCCAGGAACAGAATGTTACCCATCGACTCCACGGTCCCCAGGTTATGCGTGTGCAGGGGGATCGGCAGCCCGCGCAGGAAGTTGTACAAGGTGAAGCCATAGCTGCATTCACCACCCATGGTGGCGATGTTCAGCTGCAGCAGCTCGGCGCCCTGTTGCAGGGCTTTGGCACAGGTGCCGATGAGATTGCCACAGGTGGAAGAATTGATCGGGCCGGTAAAGTGGATGATGTGTCTGGGCATGCTTGCCTCCAGGTGTCAGCGGTGTTCATTCCAGTGAAATGGGCAGGCCTTCAGTCTGCGGGCGGGTCACTGCGCTGCACGCGACCCTCCTCGCGCTCGCCCATGCGTTGGTACTGCTTGCGCAGCGCATGCAGTTCGGCAGGGTCCATGTCCTCCAGGTCGAGCAGCGCCTTGTGCGCGCGTCTGGTCGTGCGCAGCAGTTCGTCGATCTTGATGTGCAGTTCGTCGTTGTCGCGGTTTTGCGTGTTCTGGATGAGGAACACCATCAGGAACGTGATGATGGTGGTCGAGGTGTTGATCACCAGTTGCCAGGTGTCGTTGTAATCAAACAACGGCCCGGTCAAGGCCCAGGCCATTATCAGCAATAGGGCAATGGCGAAACTCAGCGGGCGGCCGGTCCAGTTCGCCAGCCATTGCGCGAAACGGTCGAATTTCATGGCATCGCTCCTCACCGTAACCACAGCGGGGGCAGCATCCACCACCCTCAGGCTGCTAAAGGGTGGAATCGCCGCTGGCGGCAAAGTTCAATCCGGCGCTGGCTGCGCCGTCGATCAATCCTGCTTGAACCCTCGCACGGCTGCACCGGTCGCAACTGATGAACTGGTGCAACAAGCAATTAGGAGGCAGCGTGAGCGAAGTGCGCATTGGCATTTCAGGATGGCGCTACGGCCCCTGGCGCAAGGACTTCTACCCCAAGGGCTTACCCCAGGACGACGAGCTGGCGTTTGCTTCGCGGGCAGTGAATACCATCGAGATCAATGGGTCGTTCTATAGCTTGCAGACACCAGAGCGCTATCGCAGCTGGGCTCAGGCGACCCCGGAAGATTTCGTCTTCTCGGTCAAGGCACCGCGCTACATCACCCATATACGGCGCCTGAAGAATATCGAACAGCCGCTGGCCAACTTCTTTGCATCCGGCCCTCTGCTGCTCGGGGACAAGCTGGGGCCGTTCCTGTGGCAGTTCCCGCCCAGCATGAAGTTCGATGAAGCGCTGTTCCAGGCGTTTCTCGAACGGCTGCCGCACGACCGCGCCGCTGCGCGTCGGTGTGCCGAAGGATGTGCCGAGCGCCTGCAAGGCAACGGCGGCACCGCCATCGAGGGCAACCGGCGCCTGCGCCATGCGGTGGAAATACGCCATGAGAGTTTCCTCTGCGAAGCCTTCGTGCACCTGCTGCGCAAGCATCAGGTGGCGCTGGTGGTGGCCGACAGTGCCGGTAAATGGCCGTACGTGGAAGACGTGACTGCCGACTTCGTCTACATGCGCCTGCATGGCGACGTCGAGTTGTACAGCAGCGGTTATACGTCACGCGCGTTGCGCCGCTGGAAAGAGCGCATCGTGCACTGGAGCGAAGGCCGCCAGGCCGAGGACGCCGAGCTGATCGTGCCCGGGCCGCCGCCAAGTCATCGGCCGCGTGACGTCTATTGCTATTTCGACAATGACCAGAAGGTGCACGCTCCCTATGACGCCCGACGCCTGCTGGAAAAGCTCCATCTGGATCACCACCTGATGACTGAACCCGGCGTGGAACCCGAGGTGGACCTGTGAACAAGACCTTGCCCACCCCCCGTTGCATCATCGACAAGATCACCGCCGTGCATCGGCTGAACGTGCTTACGCTCAACGTGCACAAGGGGTTCACCTTCTTCAACCGGCGTTTCATTCTGCCCGAGCTGCGCGAAGCCGTACGCGCCACCGGCGCCGACCTGGTGTTCCTGCAGGAAGTGCACGGCAGCCACCAGCAGCATGCCATCCGTCACCCGGCATGGCCGGACACGCCGCAATACGAATTCCTGGCCGACAGCATGTGGCCGCAGTTCGCCTATGGACGCAACGCCGTCTACCCGCATGGCGATCACGGCAATGCGCTGCTGTCGAAGTTCCCGATTACCCGCTTCGACAACCTGGACGTTTCTGTCCACGGCAACGAACAGCGCGGCCTGCTGCATTGTCAACTGGAGGTGCCCGGGCATGAACAGGTGCATGCCGTGTGCGTGCACCTCGGCCTGCGCGAGGCGCATCGGCAGAGCCAGGTGAAACTGTTGCTGGAATTGCTCGACCGTCTGCCAGCACACGCGCCGGTGATCATCGCCGGTGACTTCAATGACTGGCGGCTCAAGGCTGATGCGGTGCTGTCCCGGCGCCTGGTCGAAGCCTTTGGCGAGCGGTTCGGTACCCCAGCCCGCAGTTTTCCTGCGCGCATGCCGCTATTGCGGCTGGATCGCATCTACTTGCGCAATGCCATGCCCTGCAAGGCGCAAGTGCTGTCCAGCTACCCGTGGTCGCACCTGTCCGACCACGCGCCCCTGGCTGCGGAGATCACGCTGTGAAAAGACCCTGGGTGGATGGCAACAGCGTAGAGCTGTTGATCAACGGCGAAGCGTTCTACCCCCGTGTATTCGAGGCCATCGGCCAGGCGCGGGAAGAAGTCCTGCTGGAAACTTTCATCATCTTCGACGACAAGGTCGGCCAACAGCTGCAACGGGTGCTGATCGATGCGGCACGTCGCGGTGTGCGGGTGGAGGTAGTGGCCGATGGCTACGGTACCGCCGACCTGCCGGGCAGCTTCATTGCCGCGATGACCGATGCCGGGGTCAGCTTTCACCTGTTCGATCCGCAGCCGCGCCTGGCGGGCATGCGCACCAACCTGTTCCGGCGCCTGCACCGCAAGATCGTGGTCATCGACGGCGAACGGGCGTTTATCGGCGGTATCAACTACAGCGCAGACCACCTGGGCGATTTCGGGCCCATGGCCAAGCAGGACTATGCCGTGGAAGTCACCGGCCCGGTGGTGGCGCAGGTGCATGCCGTCAGCCGTCGCCTGATGTCGCCGGTGCTCGAACCGCCCAGCGAGGTACGCCCGGTCACCGCTCCCACCGGTGATATCACTGCGGTACTGGTCGAGCGTGACAACGGGCAGCGCAGTAATGCCATCGAAGCGTATTACCTGGAAGCCTTGCGCAATGCGCGCCGACGCGTCGTGGTGGCCAATGCCTACTTCTTCCCCGGTTATCGGCTGTTGCGCGAGCTGCGCAATGCCGCCCGGCGTGGTGTCGAGGTTTCCCTGATCATGCAGGGTCAGCCGGACATGCGCTGGGTCCGGGCGCTTTCCCGGCTGCTGTACAACTACCTGCTGCGCGATGGCGTGCGCATTCATGAATATTGCGAAAGGCCCCTGCACGGCAAGGTTGCCCTGGTGGACGACGAGTGGTCCACGGTCGGCTCCAGCAACCTCGACCCGTTGAGCCTGGCCTTCAATCTCGAGGCCAACCTGTTCATCCGCGACCGCCGCTTCAACCAGCAGTTGCATCAGCACCTGACTTCGTTGGCCAACGAACAATGCAAGCCCGTCACCCTCGAGCGCATGGTACGTGGCTACTGGTGGCGGGCGCCGTTGATATTCCTGTGCTTCCACGTGATCCGCCATTTCCCGCGCATTGCCGGCTGGCTACCCGCGCACCGCAAGCGCCTGAAGTCGTTGCAGCCGGAAGTCGAGACCCAAGGCAACCTGCACGAGGGCAATACCTGATGGAGCGAAAGCGTTGGCATACCTGGGCAAAGCGCCTGTTCACCCTGCTGTTCCTGGTGCTCATCCCGGTGCTGCTGTTTACCCTGGCACGCAACCTGGACTGGAACGAAGTGCGGCAGTCCTTGCTCGGCTACAAGCCTGGCAGCCTGGCGATCGGGCTGGCAATGGCGCTGTGCAGCTTCCTGATCTTTGCCAGCTATGACCTGCTGGCGCGCAGCTACACCGGCCATACCCTGCCCGCCCGGCAGGTGCTGCCGGTGGCCTTCGTGTGCTATGCCTTCAACCTCAATTTCACCACCTGGGTCGGCGGCGTGGCCTTGCGTTACCGGCTGTACAGCCGGCTCGGGCTGGATACGCCTACCATCACCCGCATCCTCACTCTCGGCCTGCTGACCAACTGGATGGGCTACATGCTGCTTGCCGGCGGTGTGTTCGCCTTGCGCCTGGTGGAGCTGCCGTCCAGTTGGCCGGTCGGCACCGGCGGGCTGCAGCTGATCGGCTTCGTGCTGCTGGCCATCACCTTGGCCTACCTGCTGGCCTGTGGTTTGGCCAAGAAGCGCACCTGGCAATGGCGCGACCATGAGCTGACCCTGCCTTCGCTGCGCCTGGCGTCATGCCAGGTGGCGCTCGGTGCCAGCAACTGGGCGATGATGGCGTTGCTGATCGACTGGCTATTACCTGAGCAGGCGTTCTACCCGTCGGTCCTTGGCGTGCTGCTGATCAGCTGCGTGGCGGGCGTGGTGGCGCACATCCCGGCCGGGCTGGGCGTGCTGGAAACCGTTTTCCTCGGCTTGCTCCATGGCCAGTTCGGCCAAGGCAGCCTGGTGGCGGCCCTGCTGGCGTACCGCACCTTGTATTACCTGATCCCGCTGGTGCTGGCGGTGATGACCTACCTGATTCTGGAAAAGCGCGCCAAGGCCATGCGCCGGCGCGAAAAAACAGCTTGAATGTCGACGACGGCCCAGGGGCCGGGAGGTGACCATGCGTATTGCCTGGGTGACATTGATAGTCATGAGCCTGGTCAGCGGCAGGGTGCTGGCAGAGGCCTGCGACGTGATGACCCGATCGTCCAGCGAAGCGGTGCGGCCGGTGGAGCAGCACACCTGCTACACCTACGGCAACATGCCGCCTGAAGCGATCAACTGGTCGTGCAGCAACCAGAGCAAGGACATGCTCAGTGCGGAGAAGCACAAAGTGGCGCGTTGCGCCGACGGTAGCGTGGGCAGCTGCATTGCCCCGCTGACCCGGGAAGCCTTGGCCAACCCCAAGGCAGCGGGGAATGACCAGCCCTCCACCGGCCCGGGCCTGCCCAAGGATGCACGGGTGGTGACCTACTACTACGATACCCCGAGCCTGGGCCAGGCACGCTCGGACTGCGAGCGCAGTAACGGTATCTGGCAGACCCATTGAAGCCATGTTGCCGGCTGCCTTGCGTTCCTTCGCGGGCCTTCCCGCGAAGGAACGCAAAGCAGTCCCCGCAATTGGGCTTGTCACGGCGAAATCGGATCACTCGCCGGAAAGGTTTCGTCCAGGGCGTTGTCCACATTGCTCTCCTTCGGCTGCGCGGCCTGCGCGCAGTTGCAGCCAGGCATGCGGCACGGTTCACCGTTGCGGTGCCCGGTAGCACAGGCCTCACAGCAGTAGGCCTTGCCATCCTGGGGGGCGGCGTCCACCGTACAGGTACATTCGCTACAGGCGCATCGTAATTCGCTCATGGCTTGCCCTCCTCGTCTTCGTCGATTACATCATCACTCCACGGCTGGCCATCCAGCGGCGCGGAGCGGGCCAGCTCGGCTTCATCGAGTCCGATGCCGCCGCCAATCTCCCCGGCGTCAACATGGCGCAGGGACTTGTCGGCCGGGCCGCCATGGCCTGGCTCGTGCGGGTCACGCGCCCCAGATTCGTCCAGCAGGGTGTCCGGGCTGAGGTCGTCGTAAGTCACGTTGTCTTCGTGCAAGCTGTCGCTCAGCGTCTCGCCACCGGTCATGCCACTTTGCGCAACGCGGCGGGCCGGGAACTCCTGGGCGACTTCCTGCGGCGGTCGCTCATCACCCGCTCGCCCTTCGCGATCGTCGAGGCGGTCACTGAAGTCCAGCTCGTGCACACTGCCCATGCGGTCTTCGGTATCGTCGATTTCGGTCGGCGTGTAGGGTTTGGGATCATCAGGTCTGGACATCGATAGTCTTCCTCCGTTGGCTTACTCACGGTCGACTCCGCCAAGCGCCGGAAGATTCAGAGTTTCTTGTATACCTGCAGCGGCTTTTTTTTGAACTCCCCCTGCTTCAGCTGTCTCCCAACGATAAGACAGCGAATTGCCCCGGAGCCTGCCATGGCCAAGCCCCTCGAGGAATACGCACGCAAACGCGATTTCAACGCCACGCCCGAACCCAGTGGCAAGCAGAAGCGCACCCAGCGCGCCCACGCCCTGCAGTTCTGCATCCAGAAGCACGATGCCAGCCACCTGCATTATGATTTCCGCCTGGAACTGGACGGCACGCTGAAAAGCTGGGCCATCCCGAAAGGCCCATCGCTCGACCCCAAGGTGCGCCGCCTGGCCGTGCACGTCGAAGACCATCCGCTGGACTACGCCGACTTCGAAGGCCACATCCCCGAAGGGCATTATGGTGCCGGCGATGTGATTGTCTGGGATCGCGGCATCTGGGAGCCGGAGGGGGACGCCCGCGAGGCCTATGCCAAAGGCAAGCTGCGTTTCCGCCTGCAGGGCGAAAAGCTCAGCGGGGTATGGAACCTGTTCCGCACGCACATGGCCGGCAAGAAGGAGCAGTGGATGCTGGTCAAGTCCCACGACAGCCAGGCGCGCAGCGAAAGCGAATACAGCATCGTCGACGCGCAGCCAGATAGCGTGCTCAGCGACCGTACCCTGCTACCCAAGCGCAGCAGCGGCAAGCCGGCCAAGGCCAAGCCTGCGGCCGGCAAACGCTCGGCCACTGGCAAGGCAGCGCCGCTGCCAGAGCTGTTGCAGCCGCAGCTGGCCACGCTGGTCGACTCGCCACCGGCGGGTGACTGGCGCTACGAAGTGAAGTTCGACGGCTACCGCATCCTGGCGCGCATCGAAGGCGATGACATTCGCCTGTTCACCCGCAACGGCCATGACTGGAGCGCCAAGATGCCGCGCCAGGTGGCTGCGCTGCGCCAGCTTGGGGTCGATTCGGCCTGGCTGGATGGCGAGATGGTAGTGAACAACGAGCAAGGGGTGGCAGACTTCCAGGCGCTGCAGAACGCATTCGATACCGATCACGACGAACAGATCACCTATTACCTGTTCGACCTGCCCTTTCTCGGCGGCCGTGACCTGCGCCAGGTGCCGCTGCAGGACCGCCGCGACACGCTGCGCCAGCTGCTCGAAGCGAATGAAGCCGACAACCTGGTGTTTTCTGCCGATTTCGACCAGCCGGTGGAGTCGTTGCTGGACAGTGCCTGCCGCCTGGACCTGGAGGGCTTGATCGGCAAACGCGTGGACAGCACCTACGTCGGCCGGCGTAGTGCTGACTGGATCAAGCTCAAGTGCAAGAAACGCCAGGAGTTCGTGATCGTCGGCTTTACCGAGCCGAAAGGTAGCCGCAACGGCTTCGGAGCGCTGCTGCTGGCGCTGCATGACAACGACAGCGGTGAGTTGCGCTACGCCGGCAAGGTCGGCACCGGCTTCAGCGCCACCACGCTGGACAGCATCCATGCGCGGCTCAAACCGCTCGAAATCGCCAAGCCCGCCCTGGCCAAGCCGCCTGGCGGGGCCGAGGCACGCGGCGTGCACTGGCTGAAGCCACAGTTGCTGGCGGAAGTCGCCTACGCGCAGATGACCCGCGAAGGGATCGTGCGCCATTCGGTATTTCACGGCCTGCGCGACGACAAACCTGCCACCGCCATTGACCTGGAGCGTGCCATGCCCGGCAAGACCCTGCCCAAATCCAAGCCCGCCAAGGCCACGGAGCACTTCGGTGACTTGCGCCTGACCCACCCCGAGCGCGTCATCGACGCCAGCAGCGGCGCCACCAAGCGCGACGTGGCGGAATATTACGCCGAGGTCAGCCAGTGGATCCTGCCGCAGCTCAAGGACCGCCCGGTGGCCTTGGTGCGCGCCCCTGACGGG
Source organism: Pseudomonas anuradhapurensis (assembly GCF_014269225.2). Lineage (NCBI taxonomy): Bacteria > Pseudomonadati > Pseudomonadota > Gammaproteobacteria > Pseudomonadales > Pseudomonadaceae > Pseudomonas > Pseudomonas anuradhapurensis. Next base: position 2,677,181 of record NZ_CP077097.1, on the reverse strand, counting down.
TTGGCGGGCGAGCTGTTCTTCCAGAAAAATGCCGGCCAGCTGCACATCCCCAACGTGCTCAGCTACGACAAAGCCGAGGCAGGCCAGGCGGCGATGATCATCAATCGCCCCGACACCTTGCTGGGCGCGGTGCAGATGAACATGCTCGAACTGCACACCTGGAACGGCACCGACAAGGATTTCGACAAGCCCGACCGCTTCGTCCTCGACCTCGACCCGGACCCCGCCCTGCCCTGGAAAGCCATGCTGGAGGCTACCCAGCTGACCCTGACCCTGCTCGACGAGCTGGGCCTGAAGGTGTTTCTGAAGACCAGCGGCGGCAAAGGTATCCATGTGGTCGTGCCGCTGACGCGCAAAGCCAGTTGGGACGAGGTGAAAGACTTCAGCCACGCCATCGTCAATTACCTGGCCAGGCTGTTCCCGGAGCGCCTGAGCGCCGTGTCCGGGCCGAAAAACCGCGTGGGCCGCATCTTCATCGACTACCTGCGCAACGGCAAGGGCGCCACCACTGCCTGCGCCTATTCGCTGCGGGCGCGCGAGGGGTTGCCGGTTTCGGTACCGATCTGGCGTGAAGAGCTCACCCAGCTCAAGGGCGCCAACCAATGGAACATCAACAACCTGCGCGAACGCCTGGCAGAGGTCGACGATCCTTGGGCAGACATGGGCAAGGTACGCCAGTCCATCACCGCACGGATGCGCAAGCTGCTGGGCCAGTAAGGGCTGGCCCGGCAGCTTGCACGGATAAAGGCCTTCAGGACGCCTTGCGCGTCCGTTTGGCGGGCTTCTTTTCTGGCGCTGGCTTTTTCTTGCCTGCCGCGCCGCCCTTGCCGCCAAGGCTGCGCTTGAGCAGCTCGGTAAGGTCGATGATGTCCGCGCCTTTCTCGCTCCCGCTGGCCTCGCCTGTTTCCACCGTTTCGATCTTGCCTTTGCTGGCCTTTTCTTCCACCAGGTCGAGAATGGTCTGGCGGAAGGCGTCATGATAGTCGTCAGGCGACCAGGCGCCGGTCATGTCCTCGACCAGCCGTTTGGCCATGTCCAGTTCGCGCTTGTCCACCTTGGCTTCGGTAACGCTGCTGTCCAGCTCCAGCGTTTCCAGGCCACGCACCTCTTCCGGCCAGCGTAGGGTGATCATCACCAGCGCCTCGTCCAGCGGCCGCAGCAAGGCCAGATGCTGACGGGTATGCAGCACCACCGTGGCCAGCGCCACCTTGCCGGTGCTGGCCAGGGTCTCGCGCAGCAGCGCATACACCTTGCCACCTCGCCGGTCCGGGCTGAGGTAGTACGGCGTGTCGAAATGCTGCAGAGGGATATCGCCGGCGTCGACGAACGAAAAGATATCGATGGTCTGGGTCGCCTCGGGGCGCGCCTTGCGGATCTCTTCTTCGCTGATCACCACATAGCGGCCTTTTTCGTACTCGACCCCTTTGACGATGTTCTCCTTGTCGATGTCCTTGCCGGTGACCTTGTTCACCCGCTTGTAGCCCACCGGCTCCATGCTGCGCTTGTCGAGCCAGTCGAAGTCGACGCGCTCGGTGCGCACTGCGGTATTGAGGGCCACAGGGATGTGCACGAGGCCAAAGCTGATGGCGCCTTTCCAGATTGCCCTTGCCATGAATCTGCCCCCAGGTTGCCTGCCGATACCACAAGTGACTGCACCGAGCCGCGAAGGTTTAGCCGGCCAGCCCTATGGCAACGGGTTGCCGCCGGTGACGCCGAACACCTCGCCGGTGATGTAGCTGGACTCCTGGCTGGCCAGCAGGACATACACCGGCGCGCACTCGGCCGGCTGGCCCGGGCGCTTCATCGGCGTTTGTGCGCCGAATTCGGGGATTTTCTCCGGTGGCTGGCCGCCGCTGGGCTGCAGTACGGTCCAGATCGGCCCCGGGGCCACGGCGTTGACCCGGATGCCGCGTTCGATCACCTGCTTGGCCAAGGCCTTGGTAAAGGCGACGATGGCGGCCTTGGTGGTGGCATAGTCGAGCAAGGTGGCCGACGGCTGGTAGGACTGGATCGAGGCCGTGTTGATGATGGTAGCGCCCGCCGGCATCAGCGGCACCGCCGCCTGGCACAGCCAGAACAGCGCGTAGACGTTGGTTTTCAGGGTATGGTCGAACTGCTCGTGGGTGATCTGGCTGATGTCCTTGCGCGCCTCCTGCTTGCCGGCGACGTTGACCAGGATGTCCAGGCCACCGAGCTGTTCGTGGGCCTGCTCGACCAGCTCCTTGCAGAACTGCTCGTCCTTGAGATCGCCGGCAATCGCGACCACCTTGCGGCCTTCGGCTTCGATCAGCTTGATCACTTCGCGGGCATCGGGTTGTTCGATGGGCATGTAGTTCAGCGCAATGTCGGCCCCCTCGCGGGCGAAGGCAATGGCAACTGCGCGGCCTATACCCGAATCTGCGCCGGTGATCAGTGCCTTGCGCCCGGCCAGGCGGCCGAAGCCCTTGTAGCTGGCTTCGCCGTGGTCGGGCTTGGGCTGCATGTTGACGTCCAGGCCCGGCGCAGGCTGGCCCTGGGCCGGGAACGGTGGGTGCGGGTACTGGGTCAGCGGGTTCTGCATGCTGAACTGGTCGTGGGGTTTGTTGGGCATGGGGGGCCACTCCTCTGCTGAAACCGGGCTGGCCCGTAACAGGGCCGATACCGGTTTCGAGAAGCCCCCCTGGGCGATGGTTTGCTCCAGCTGGCAACACCGCCGACCAGCGGTCACGCTGGGTTGAACAGCACCCGCTGGAATGCCTCTGCGGCTAGGTGTACCTGCACCGCCCAGTCGCCGGCCGCATCGCTGCCGGCATCGTCGGAGATGTATTTCAGGCAGACAAAGGGAATGCCCTCGCTGCGTGCGATCAAGGCCAGCACATAGGCCTCCATGTCGACCACGTCGTACGGTGCGTCGCCGTGGTTGATCTCGAAGCTGTCGCCGCTGCCGCAGGTTTCCACGGGCAGGCCGGGGATCACCACGCCGTGCTCCAGCAGCACCGGGATATCCGACAGCGGCGTTTCGTAACGGGCGAAGCCCAGCGGGGTCACGTCCATGTCACGTTGCACGAAGCGGGTGCAGCACACCACTGCGCCCTTGCCGTGCCGCAGGCTGCCAGCCGACCCGAGGTTGACGATCAGCCTGGGCCTGTTGGCGGCGATAGCCCGCGTCAGGGCGATGGCGGCATTGACCTTGCCGATGCCGGTGAACACGCTGTTCATCCCGGCGAACACGCTCCCCGCCTCGGCCGCGAGGGCGAAGACGAACAAGGTGTCAGCCAGGGAAATATCAGGGAATTGCTGGGTCAAGATCATCGTGCGGAGTATCCGGATGGCTGGCAAATGGCGCCGCCATTGTCGTTCAACCCTGCGCGAATGCAAGTGCCGTGGGGGGGTGAAGAGGATATTTGCCGCCCTCCTCCAGCACCTGGTCCACGACCAGGCGTAGCGCTTGCGGTGTCGTCCTGCCGCTGGCTCGGGCGCCCTCGAAACAGGCCAGCTGGCGATCGGCGCTGGTCCCGTGCTCCAGGATCCATCGTGCCCGCAGCAATGCACGCTCGGCATCGGCCGTGTCGACGGGAAACGCAGCATGCAGCTGGGCCAGCCAGCCGCGAGCGGAAACGCCCTGTTGCTGCTGCTGGCCGATGAAGGTGCCGTGGCGGCCGTGGCGCATGGCGCGCCAGTAGTTTTCCTGGGCGACCCAGCGCAGCTCGCGGGTCAGCGGTTCGGGGTCGTGCCCCCAGCGTACGCAGTGCTCGACCATATGCCGGAACAACCCGGCGATGCACAGCACATCTTCCAGGTCCGGGCACGCATCACAGATGCGCAGCTCAACGGTCGGGTAGCGCCGCGACGGGCGCACGGCCCACCAGAAGTCACCATCCTTGGCCAGCGACCCGGTACGTTGCAGCAAGGCCCGGTAGCGCTCGTAGGCGGACCAGTCAGGCAGAGGCTCGGGCAAGCCCATGTGCGGCCACTCGCCACAGATCACCCGGCGGTAGCTCAGGTAGCCCGTACCCTGGCCGCACCATAACGGCGACGAAGTGCTCAGTACCAGCAGCAGCGGCAGCCACGGCAGCAGGCGATTGATCAGCTGCATCCGGTCGCAACCTGCCGGCACACCGACATGCACATGCAGGCCATTGACCAGGCTGTGTCGCGCCACGTGCTGGTAGTCATCGAACAACTGCCGGTAATGCGCCGCAGAGGCTGCTTTCTGCTTCTGCCACGGGGCAAACGGATGGCTGGCCGCGCCGTATAGGCCCATGCCTTCCTCGGCCAGGGCCTGGCCAAGGCGCTGACGGCTCTGGGCGAGGTATTCCCGTGCCTGGTGCGTGTTATCGAATACCGGGGACACCACTTCGATCTGGCTACGGAACATTTCCTGGGCAAATTGCTCGCCCAGCAGCTCGCGGCAGCGCCTGACCACCCCCGGCGAAGGGGTGGCCGGAACCCGACCGCTGGCAAGGTCGACTAGCAGGTATTCTTCTTCGATGCCGAAGGTGCAAGGCGCTGGCATATCGGCTCAGCCGCTGCGGGTGACGGTGAGTGTGACTGCGGCGATGCGCTCGACCTGTTCGTAGCCGCGCTCGCCCAATTGCTCACCGAACACGTCCGGGTCGACCTCGCGGTAGACCCACGACCACCCAGGCCCCGCCAGGCGCAGGCGGATGGCTTCGAGCAAGGGGTCCCTGCCTTCAATGATCGCTACACCGGTATACAGCAACAGTGAGCCACCGGGGGCAAGCCGCTCGCGGGCCTGTTCGACGATGCGCAACGACAGCTCGGCGCCCAGCGCGCCACCACCGTGACGGTAGGTGCGCTCTTGCACATCGAGCATGTACGGCGGGTTGGTGATGATCAGGTCGAACAGGCCGGTAATGCCGTCGAGCAGGTCACTTGGCTCCACCGAGACATTGCTCACGCCTGCCAGGGCCGCATTGATCGCTGTGTAGCGCAGCGCAAGCGGATTGATGTCCACGGCGGTAACCTGGGCGTGCGGTACCGCCTGGGCCACCAGCAAGGCACCGACACCGGTGCCGCAGCCAATGTCCACGGCATGCTCGACGCGCTTCGGGGCGCGTTGCAGGTGGTCGTGGATCACCTGGGCGAAACGGTAGCTGTCCGGGCCGAAGAACACCGCGTCGCTGGCGTCGGTGGGGTACGCCGAGTGCACCAGCAGCAAGTCTTCGAGGGTGGCCCAGCGGACCGTACTCACCAACCACTCGCCACGCGTCGCCAATACCTGCGCCTGGCGTAGCTGGTCCAGCTCGTCGGCGGAAACCAGCGAGGGCGGAAACGGGCGGCTCCAGCCGAACACATCGCGCAGTGTCCTGGCCCGCTCCGCCCCTGGGCGGGCGTTGACCCGGGCGTGGGTGGCCGGTGTGACACAGGTGAAGCGGTAGCCGTCGGCACGCAGGCGCTTGCCCAATTGCAGCAACGCCTGGTCTGCCTGGATCTGTTGTGGGTCAAGCTGCATCAGCGCGGTTCCTCCTGGGCCAGGCCGGTGGCACGCAGGTAGCCCTGGGTCGCCAGCAATCCTTCCGGTGTGGCATGACGGTTGCCGGCCATGCTGTCGATCAAGGTCTCGATGTCAGTTTCCTGTGCCGTACCCTGCAGTGGTGTATCCAGCTGCAATGGCTCCTCCCAGCTGCCAGGCATCACCCGTGAACCAGGGGCTTGCCAGCCCGCGGCGATCCAGTCGTGCCACAGCTGTTTCTCGTAGGCGGTGAACACGCCGTACATTGGCGCCGACGGGCCTTCGACAAGGCGCCACCAGCGGCTGTTGGCGGGGGCCTCTCCCCGGCGGATCCAGCCCTGCGCCTGCAAGGCTTCGAGGAACGCCGGCATGCCGCCTGGCTCGGCCAGCCACTGGTTGACCGTGCGTTTCTGCAGGCGGCAATGATCGGAATGCATGAACTGGCCGAAATGCCGCTTGTGCTCCAGGGCCATCAGCAGCTCCGCCTGCAGGTCGAAACTGTCGATCAGGCTGGGGGTATCCACCCCCAGGTCATTCAGGCGATAGCCCTGGCGTACACGTTGGTAGAACCTGCACAGGTCGTCTGCCGGACACAGCTGGCGTAGCGCCTGGATGGACAGGTGGGCATGCCCGCTGGCGGCATTGTCGATGGTCACGTGCAGCTGGAAGTAATGGCCGTCGATGCCCAGTTCTGCCAGTTCGTAGGTGGTGATCAGCAAATGCAGCGGCGGTTGTTCGTAGCCCAGGTTGTAGCCGATGACCTCGGGCAGAAACGCGTCGGCATGGTGCCCCAGCGCCAGTTGCAAGGCCCCTTGCAGGTAGCGTTGGTCATCCAGTTCGGGTAGGTCCAGACAGCCCAGCCGGCTCAGCAGGCGTTGATAGATCAGCACGTGGTTGCAGCGCGGATCACCGCTGCCCAGCTCTTCCAGGTAAGTGCGGATCAGGCCATGGTAGCGCGGGTCACGCCAATGGCGCAGGGTGCCGTGCAGCCACGCGCCATCCACCGCCTTGGTGGGCGCGACCTGCTGCAGGAACCACAGCGCCTGGGCGCGATTGGCGAAGTAGCGCCGTGGGCTGCCCTGGCGGCGTTGCGCCAGGTAGGCGGCGTAGGCTGCAGCGACCGCGGCAGTATGCCGGGCGCTCCAGGCTTCCAGCTGTGCTGGGTCAGCAGGCAAGTCGTCCGGCAAACCTTGCACCTGAGCCAACTGTTCGTTCAACCATGCGGCGCTGGCCGCATCCGCACCGCCCAGCAGTGCGTGGTAACGGTCGTACAGGCTTGGCCCATGGGTCGAGGCCGGTACCATCGCGGCGGTCTTGCAGGTTGTGACCGTCATGCCGTATTCCTTGTGCGCTGTTATTGGCTGGGTTTCTGCCCGGGCATCGGCTCAGGGCCTGGCGCAGGTTGTGAAGCAGGCTTGTCGTCGGGTTGCTGCATCTGCAGGGACGGTTTGCTTTGGTCGGCATCTTTCGCCGGGTGGTCTTTGTCGCGGTCGAAACAGCCGCCGACCAGGGTGAAGGCGCCCATCAGGGCTATCAGGGGGAGCAATCGCATGGGGCACTCCTTTTTGCGCAAAATCGCAGTGCCAGGCTAACCCGGCACTGCGTAGCCTCACTTACGAACGGCCGCCTTTGCGGCTCGATTCACTGCTGCGGCCGCCACCGGAATGCTGGCCGCCCTTGCGTCCAGCTTCGGAGGCTTTCTCGCGGTCATTGGCAAAGTTGCCTGGGTTCTTGTTACCACCCTGGCTGCCTTGTTGATTGCCGGTACGGCTGTTCTCTTTGTTGGCCATGGTCTTAAACCTCGTATGACTTCGGAATGCACGGCATTACCTGCCGTACACCTGTTCGGAGTTCGGTCATATCGAGGGATTCGGTTTATTGCGAAGCGTTCGGACCAGCGGCATTAAATAAGCGGCAACGCCATATTTGGCGCGCCACAGAGTCGCACGGAGGGGCCTGCTGAATGGGCAGCGCAGCGGCAGCCTTGCGCCACCGCAGAGCCCCTGGCGAATGTGCCAAGGGCGGGATGTTCAGCTGTCAGGCCGACAGCAACAGGCGCAGGTCGACACCGGTGTCGGTCATCGGTGGGCACCAGTAATAGCCACCAGTGAGCGGCCGGCTGAAGCGGTACAGGCCGTCAATGATGCCGTCCTCCAGGCCGCTCATGCGTCGCAGCTGCACCTCGAAGGCGTCGAAGCTGCGGCCCAGCGCGACGAAGGCCAGGCCCGCGCCACGGGTGTCTGCCCAGGACACCGAGCGACGTACCATGAACGCCTCCGGCGCGAAGCTCTCCTGGGCGGTTCGCTTGACGTGTGCAGACTCCGGCGCGTCATCCAGTTCTTCGTTGTCGCTCAGGCGGCGGCCGATGATGTCGTCCTGTGCGTGCTGGGGCAGCGACTTGAAGTACTGCAAGTCGTGCTTCCACAGCTGGAATGCCGCAAAGCACGACCCGTCGAGGCCAGGCTGCGCAGCCTTGAGGATGGCCGCCTCGACGGCGGCCTCATCACGTGGGTTTTCGGTACCGTCTTCATAACCGGTGAGGTCACGCCCGCCCTGGTGGAGAAAACCGTCCACCTGGTCCACCAGGCTGAATGCCGGGCTCAACAGCTGTTCCAGGGCCTGGGCCCGCAGGTACAGGTCGCCACGCTCTTCCCCGCGCAGCCACAGCCACAGGGCATGCTGGGTGCTGGGGTTTTCCACCACGGCGTCCAGTTGCGGGAAAGGCTTCAGGCCATCGACCTGGCTGCCCAGGGCTTTTGCCAACGGTGCACCGACGCCCAGCGTCAGGCGCACGCCGTCGACATGGCCCGCCAGCGCATCCAGGGCTGCCGGCAGCGCTTCCAGGGCTGCCGGCAGCGCTTCCAGTGCTTCGATGGCAAAGAACAGGTGGCGGGCGTGAACCGGCACCGGTGTGGCAAGCAGACCTTGCTGAAACGGCATGACAGGCTAATCCTCGGTAAAACCGGGAATGCTACTGCGCCGGCAGGCGTGCTGCAACGCGACATGTGGCCCCGCCGGCTGCTGACATCTAGCATCTGGCAACAAATGGTTACCAAAGCTGGCGCTTTGCGCTTAGCGCTCGATCAGCCGCGGCCTACACTTCTGGCGATCGTTCGCCCAGGGGGCCCGCCATGACTGCTTCACCCTTGCTCACTGCCGTTCTGCCGCTGGCCCTGGGCATCATCATGCTCGGCCTCGGCTTGTCGCTGACCCTGGCCGATTTCGCCCGCGTGGTGAAATATCCCAAGCCGGTGCTGGTCGGCCTGGCCTGCCAGATCCTGCTGCTGCCACTGGTGTGCTTCCTGATTGCCAACGGCTTTGCCCTGGCGCCAGCGCTGGCGGTGGGGCTGATGCTACTGGCCGCCTCGCCAGGTGGCACCACCGCCAACCTGTTCAGCCACCTGGCGCACGGCGACGTGGCATTGAACATCACCCTGACTGCGGTCAACTCGCTGATCGCGATCCTGACCATGCCATTACTGGTGAACCTGTCGCTGAGCTGGTTCATGGCCTCGGACCAGGCTATCCCGCTGCAGTTCGCCAAGGTCATGCAGGTGTTTGCCATCGTGCTGCTGCCCGTGGCGCTGGGCATGCTGGTTCGTCATTTCGCGCCCGCGTTTGCCGCACGCATGGAAAAGCCGATGAAGCTGGTAGCGGCGCTGTTCCTGGCCTTCACCATCGTGTTGGCCCTGGCCAAGGACTGGCAGACAGTGCTCGAGTACGCGCCGCTGGTGGGCCTGGCCGCACTGCTGTTCAACCTGCTGAGCCTGGCCACGGGCTACTGGGTGCCGCGCCTGCTGGCGATTCCCAAGCGCCAGGCGATTGCCATCGGCATGGAGATCGGCATCCACAACGGCACCTTGGCGATTGCCCTGGCGTTGAGCCCTTCACTGCTGAACAACGCGACCATGGCCGTACCGGCGGCGCTGTATAGCCTGATCATGTTCTTCACGGCGGCGGGGTTCGGCTGGTGGGTCAGCCGCGGGCATGTGGCGCTGCAGGCCAAGGGTGAGGCAGTGAATTGAAGGCATTGCCGCAGGCAAGGCCAGTCGCGATTGTCACGGCTGGCTGCGCCTGCTGCGCAACTGCTGTTTCAAAACCCGCAACGGCGGTGCATAGAAGAACCCGAACGATACACTCCCGGTGCGTCCCTTCACCGCATGGTGCAAGCGGTGCGCGCGGTGCAGGCGCTTGAGGTAGCGGTTGACCGGGCGTGGCTTACGTGGCCAGTGCCGATGAAACAACCCGTCATGGGCCACGACATACAGTACCCCGTAGCCCGCCACGCCAGCGCCAACCCACTGCAATGGCGCATAACTGCCCTTGCCCAGGGCAACCAGCGCCGTGGCGATCAACCCCAGGGCCAGCAGGTACAGGTCGTTGGTTTCCAGCATGCCCAGTTGTGGCTCATGGTGCGAGCGGTGCAGCCACCAACCCCAGCCATGCATGATGTACTTGTGGGCCAACGTGCCAACACCCTCCATGGCCACCAGGGTGCCGAACAGCACGGCAAGATTGAACAGCATGGAACAGTCCGGTGGATGGCGAATGAAGGCGCAAGGGTACCGATTGCCTGGCATTTTTTCCATGCAGGCGTGACCGGTTGCTGGTGCTGGCTGATGAAGCCATTGTCACGTTTCAGCCCTTGACCGGCTGCGCGCTTCGGATTAAGACGTAGCGCTTTGCAAGGAGTGAGTCCATGCCCATCCGCCCTACCCTCGAGCGCGATATCCAATGGCTGCCGGCGGTAGAACGCTCGGCTGCCCAGGCTTTCGCTGACTGGCCGGCACTGGCGTGGCTGGCGCAGGCCGATGTGCTGGACGTTGATGCGCACCGCGCATTCGTCGCCGCAGGCGCCAGCTGGGTTGCCGACGACCTGCAAGGGCATGTGCTCGGTTTCGCCTGTGCCCGGTTCGAGCGGCAGGCGCTGCACCTGTGCGAGATTTCGGTGGAACGCCAGGCCCAGGGGCAAGGCGTCGGCCGCGCCTTGCTGCGGCAGGTGGTGGATGCCGCGCGCCAGGCGGGTGCCCGCGAGCTGACCTTGACCACGTTTGCCGATGTGCCGTGGAATGCGCCGTTCTACGCACGTTTCGGCTTCGAAAGAATTGACGAGGAACGGCTGGATACACGCCTGCGTGGCATCCTTGCCGATGAGCTTGCCCATGGCCTCGTCGGGCGCTGCGCGATGCGCCTGGGTCTAGGGCGATGAGCCCGGGCGCGCAACGCGCCCCTGCCGCTCGCCAGCAGGCTCAGGAATCTGCACTTGCCCAGCTGTCCTGCGCCACGCAGTACCTGTCCCGGCCTTGACGTTTGGCCTCATACAAAGCCGCATCTGCTGCCGCCATCAGCCGCTCGGCGGTCACCTCCTCCCGCGCCGGATCCCCCGTGGCGATGCCGGCACTGCACGATAACCGCCCCAACGGGCTGCCTGCATGCTCCAGCATCTGCCGGCGCAACAGCTGCTGTACCTCCTCCACTAGCAGTTCCGCCCCGCGGGCATCGGTGTCGGGCAGCAGCAGAGTGAACTCCTCGCCACCGTAGCGCACTGCCAGGTCGGCCGGCCGTTTCAGCGCCTGTTGCAGCACTTCGCCAAAGCGCCGCAGGCACTGGTCGCCCGCCGGGTGGCCATAGCGGTCGTTGTAGGCCTTGAAGTAGTCCAGGTCGAGCATCACCAGGGTCAGCGAATAGCCCTGGCGCCGCGCCCGACGCAGTTCCGCTTCGAACACCGCATCCAGCCGCCGGCGGTTGCCCAGCCCGGTCAGGCTATCGGTCAAGGCCAGCGACTTGAGCGTCTGGTGCGCCTGGTGCAGCGCCCGCTCGATGAAGATACGCTCGCGCAACTGGCGCAGTACCACACCACCAAATGCCGCCAGCCCTAACAGCAAAAGCAGCAGCACGGCCATTGATTTGATCGCATCGTGCCGCCAGGGTGCGACGATCGACTCGCGCGACAAGCCGGCCTCCACCACCAACGGATAGCTCGCCAGCGCGCGATAGGCATACAGCCGTGGCGTGCCGTCTACCACCGCAACCGCTTCTACCAGCCCCTCTGCGGCGTAGGGCAGATGGTTGCGGAATATCTCGCTCTTGGCCAGGCTGCTCCCCACTACCCTCTCGACGAAAGGCCGCCGAACCAGGATGGTGCCGTCGCGCAGGGCCAGTACCAGCGCGCCGCGTTCGTCGATCTTGAAGTCGCCGTAGTAATGCACGAACCAGTCCACCTTGATGGTGCCCAGCAATACCCCGGCGAAGCTGCCGTCGGCATGTTCCAGACGCCGGGAAATGGGAATGATCAAGTCAGCCGTGGAGCGGCTGCGCACCACCGAGCCGATGTGTACGCCACGGTCGCTGTGGGTGCGGTGGTAGATGAAGTAGTCGCGGTCGGCATTGTTGGCCTTGGGCGGTATTGCTGCCTGGTCGGTAACGATCCAGTTGCCCTCGGCGTCATACACGAACAATCCATGCAGCTGCGGCATGATGTTCTTTTGCTGTACCAGCAAGGCATGCAAGCGCGGCCGGTCGATATGCCCGAAGCCATCGCCTTCCAGGCGCTCGGCCAGGGCTGCGGTGATGGCATCTACCTGGCGGATGGCATCTTCAGCATGTTGCGCCGTGGCCCTGGCCAGGTTGGTGACCATGTTCTCGGCATTGGTAAAGGCATAGCGGTAGTCGCGCCAGATGCGCCAGCCTTCGACCACGACGAAAGCCAGCATCACCATCAGCATGAACGCCAGAACCAGACGGAACAGCGCCACGGCACGGCCCTCACCGGTTATGGCGAAAAGCCCCTCTTCGTCCTTATTCCTGGCTGCGTACATTGAAATCCCTGGCCACCTCGCGCTTGCCGCTGTTCACTATAGTTGACCAGCATGTGGACACCGCCGACGAGGAAAAAGATTAAACCTTTGCCCTGCTTTCACCCTCAACCGTACGCGACACTGAGGTCGCGTCACGGTTTAAGGAGTGAAGCATGAGCAATCTCTTCATCAAGCGCGTCGGTTTTTCCATGGTGCTGGGCCTGGCATCGGTACATGCCCTGGCGGCGAGTTCCGATGACTTTGTCGAGGCGGCCACCGAGTCCGGCATTGCCGAAGTGGTTACCGGTAAGCTGGCCCAGGAGAAAAGCCAGAACACCGAGATCAAGACATTCGCCCAGCAAATGGTCACTGACCACACCCAGGCCAACCAGAAACTCGGTGACATCGCTCGCAAGCTGGACATTTCCGTACCCGATGAAGCGGCGATCACTGACAAGGTCAAGAAAATGATCCTGGAATGGCGCGAGGAGTCCTTCGACAAGGCCTACATCAACAACCAGGTGGATGCTCACGAAAAGGCGGTGGAACTGTTCAAGAAAGAGGCCGCCTCGTCTGACAAGGCCGAACTGAAGGCCTTCGCCAGCGAAACCCTGCCCAAGCTCGAACAGCATCTGGAGCACGCCAAGGCACTTCAGGCCAAGCACGGCAAGTGAGGCCCGCCATGAGTAACGATGCATTGAAGGCCGAGGTTCTGACCCGCCTGCTGCACGCCCACCCTCAAGGGCTCGGCAAGGAGGTGCTGGACAACTACCGCGGCGAGAAAGCGGATGGCCGGTATGCTCAAGACCTTGCAGGAGGCCGGTTTGATCCAGGACGGCAGTGTGGCGGTCGGCAGCGACCACCAGATCAGTGTCAACTACCCGATCAAGCTGTCGGCGGCGGGTGTGGAGGCTGCCAGGCAAGCCGACACTTGAGTGTTGCTTGCCTGGCCCGCCCTGTCGCCGGTAAGCCAGTGCCCCATCGGCCGCGCCTGGTATCAGAGGCGGCCGATGGGGTGGCTGGTTTGCCGGCGATGGCTGCTAGCCAGAGCCTATGGTTTTTTCTCAACGTCTCTGGGGGGCTTGGCCGGCCCTTGCGGGTCGACTTGCGGGTCTTCTGCATCCGGTGAATCCGGGTCGAAACCCAGGTCGACCTTCTTATCGGCCTGCTCGGACGAGTGAGGCCCCTCTTTGCGTTCGGGTGGCGATTCGGGCATGGCACTATCTCCAGGGAATGTATAGGGAAGAAAGCACCCACCCGAAAAAGTTTGATCAATCTGCAGCCTGGGGCAGTTGCGCCTTGCACTGTGCCAGTGCTTCATCACGTTCCTTCAACTGCTCATCAAGGCGCTGCAGTTGCCGCGCCATTTCGGCGCACTGGTCGCGGCGCTGCTCCAGGCTCTGCGCCTGAGCCTCCAGCTGCCGACGCATCTCCTCGCTGGCACCCTGCGCCTGGGCCAGGATCGTGCGCAGGCCCTGGATCTGCGCATCACGCTGCTCCAGTAGTTGTTCCTGCGCCCTGCAGGCACCGGAGGCCTGGCGGTGTTCCCCGAGCAACCGCTCGTTATCGCGGTGCAGGCGGGTCAGTTCGTCCTGCTTGACGACCATGCCCTGCTGCAACTGGCGCACTTCCACCTGCAACTGCTGCAGTTGCGCTTCGTGGCGGCGTTGTTCCTGTTCGCGCTGTTCGCGGCTGGCATTGCGGTAGTGCTCCAGCGCGTCGCGGGCATGGCGGTGCTTGTCCTCCAGCGACTTCACTTGCTCGTCCTTGTCCGCCAGGCGCACCTGCAGCTCGCCGAGCGCCTGGTTGAGGCTGGCACTGCGCAGCTGTTCGGCTTGCAGGGTGCTTTGGGTGGAGCGCAGCTTTTCCGCTTCGGCGGCCAAGGCGGCCGCGTCGATCTGATGCTGTTGATGCGCGGCCGCCAAAGCCTGCCGAGCGATTGCCAGCTGCGCTTCGAGCTGCTCGCGCTGTTCGATGAAGCGGCTTTCGGCCTGCTCGATCTTCAGGTCAGCCTCGTCCTGCAACTGGGTTGCCAGCTGCCCGACCATTCGGCTGAGCACGTCGCTCAGTGCCATGCCGCCCTCGGCGGCGACGGGCTGCTGGCCGTTCAGCTCCTTCAGGTAGCGGTGGATCGTGGTCTTGGAGCCGGTATTGCCCAGCTCGATACGAATGGCATCGATGCTGGGGTTTTCGCCCCGGGCAATCAGTGCCTGCCGCGCTTGCTGCACTACCACCTTGTTGATACCGCCCCGGGCCATGCCTGCTCCTACGATTTTGTACTGTGTTATGTACCATGTAATTACATACCAATTATGCCGATATGCAAGCGTGCCTGGAAAGCGTTGCTAAGAAAGAATAATCACGGCTTATCGCATGTGATAGGAAAAAACTGCCTGTCCTGCGCTCAGGCAAGCGTACGAAGCCGGCCGGCAAGGCGCCTTGTGTCGGTTACGCTTTGCCGCCACCATGGTGCCTGGCCTCCGATCATCGACAGAAAATGACCCTGGAAAACTACAAGGCAATCGCCGACAGCATCGCGCTGCTGCTGTACCCGCACGCTGAAGTCATCGTTCACGAACTGCGCAGCCAGACCGTCGTTCACATCGCCAACAATTTCTCCCAGCGCAAACTGGGCGATGAATCGGCGATCGACCATGAGCTGGAGGACCTGTTGAACGGGGTCAACCTGGGCCCCTACGAAAAGCTCAACTGGAACGGCCAGAAGATCCGCTCGATCAGTACCGTGCTGCGCAACCAGGCCGGTGAAGCCGAGCACCTGATGTGCATCAACCTGAATGTTTCGGTACTGGAGCAGGCACGCGCAGCGCTGGATGCCTTCTTCCAGATGAGCCGGCTGGTGCCGCAGCCCGACTCGCTGTTCCGCAACGACTGGCAGGAACGCATCAACACCTTCCTGCATGCCTGGCTTCGACAACGCAACCTGTCCCTGCAAACGTTGCAGGCAAAAGACAAGCGCAGCCTGGTGCAGGCGTTGCATGCCGAGGGCGCGTTCGAAGGGCGTAGCGCTGCCGACTACATCGCCAAAGTGCTCAATATGGGCCGCGCCACGGTGTACAAGTACCTGAAGGAACTGCGCGCCTAGGCGCAGGCAGCGCCTTGCTTTTCGTTCCATGACGCTGGCGAGCCAGGCAGTGGCGCGGGTGGGCGGGCTCACCCTCTTGTCATTAATGGACAATATGTCTATGGTGGACTAACTTTCTACGATTGTTCAGGAGTGCAATCATGTCCACCGCCACAGGTTCGCCCCCCGTCGATGCCACTTACCTCGACACGCTGTACCAGGCGATCAAGGATGCCCATGTGGCGCTACGCCCGGCCGTCAGCATCACACCGCTGACTTGCAGTGCCCGGCTGTCGGCAATCAGCGGCTGCCAGGTGCTGCTCAAGTGCGAGCACCTGCAGCACACCGGCTCGTTCAAGTTTCGTGGGGCCAGCAACAAGATCCGCCTGTTGCCGGAGGACCAGCGTACCCACGGGGTGATTGCCGCTTCTTCCGGCAACCACGGCCAGGCGCTGGCACTGGCAGGTAAAGCAGCTGGGGTGCCGGTCACCGTGTACACCAGCAATGGCGCTTCTGCCTACAAAGTACAGGCCATGCGCGCACTTGGCGCAGAGGTGATCGGCTTGCCCACCGACCCGTTGGGCGCCGAACTGGAGGCTGCCAGGCAGGCCCAGGCCCAGGGCAAGCCATTCGTCTCACCCTACAACGACCCGCAGGTCATTGCCGGGCAAGGCACCATCGGCTTCGAGCTGTTCGAGCAGGCACCCGACCTGGACGCGGTGTTCGTTGCCGTTGGTGGTGGCGGGATGATCTCCGGCATTGCTGCAGCCCTGCGGGTACTCAAGCCGGGTACCGATATCATCGGCTGCTGGCCAGAAAACGACCCGGCGCTGGAGCAGTCGCTCAAGGCCGGCGAGATCATCGAGGTGAATGCCACCGACACGCTGTCCGACGGTACCGCTGGCGGCGTCGAGCCTGGCAGCATTACCTTCCCGCTGTGCCAGGCGTTGCTGACCGACACCGTGCTGGTCAGCGAAGCCGAAATCAAAGTTGCCATGCGCGAGATCGCCAGCAGTGAACGCTGGATCATCGAAGGGGCCGCGGCGGTCGCCGTCGCCGGCATGCAGAAGCTGGCCGAGCGTTACCGCGGCAAGCGCGTCGCGGTCATCCTGTGTGGCCGCAACATCGTGCTGGACGCATTCCTCAGGGCGGTCCAGTGAGGTGCTTTAGCAAGGCCCGGATCATTGCCAGCCTCGACCCCGAGCTCGCTCTGCACTGCCTGGAACAAGGCTTCATCGCCTTCTCCGCAGGCAAGGTACAGGTACCACCGATCCAGGGCTTCAGTTTCCCAGGGGCGAACGGCGACTGCTGCGTGAAGTCGGCCTATATAGAAGGCAGCGCCACGTTCACTGTCAAAATCTCCACCGGCTTCTATGACAATCCGGGCACAGGCCTGCCGAGCAACGATGGCTTGATGCTGGTGCTGTCTGCGCACACCGGGCAGCCGTTGGCGCTGCTGCATGACGAGGGTTGGCTGACCGGCATGCGCACTGCCCTGGCCGGGCGTATTGCCGCACGGTTGCTGGCACCGCCGCGGGTCAGTGCGATCGGCATACTGGGCACGGGCATGCAGGCGCGGATGCAGCTTGAACAGCTGGGCGCCATCACCGAGTGCCGTCAGGTCGTGGTCTGGGGGCGGCAGGACAGCGGGCTGGCTGCCTACCGTGCGTTTGCCCGCGCACTGGGTTATCAGGTGCGCACCACGCAGGACGCCGCCGAGGTTGCGGCGGCGGCCAACCTGATTGTCTGCACCACCCCTTCGCGCCAGCCGCTGTTGTTCAGCGAGTGGGTCCGGCCCGGCACGCACATTACCGCTGTGGGTGCCGACGGGCCAGGCAAGCAGGAGCTGGACCCGGCGCTGGTGGCCAGGGCAGAACGCATCGTCGTCGACTCGGTCGCCCAGTGCAGCCAGTACGGCGAAGTTGCCCACGCCTTGCGCAGCGGCCAGATCGACACGACGCAACTGATCGAGCTGGGTACCTTGCTCGCCAGCGGCGCCCCTGGGCGGCAGCACGCTGACCAGATTACCCTGGCGGACCTGACCGGTGTGGCGGTGCAGGACGCCCAGATCTCGAGCTGCGCGCTGGCGGCGATGACCGCCTGAGGCCACGCCGTTTCAGGTAAAGCGCTGAACTTGCGCTGGTGTGCGCTGCATCAGCACCTTGCCGTGCCGCACCGACACCAGCGCATGCCCCTGGCTGCGTACCATTTCGTAATCATCCGCTGCCGACAGCAGTAGCAGGTTCGCCGGTCGCCCTGCCTCGATACCGTAGCCCTCCCCCAGGTTCAAGGTTCGGGCGCTATTGTCGGTGATCAGGTCCAGGCAGCGCTGCAGGTCTTCATAACCGAGCATGTGGCAGATGTGCAGGCCGGCCTCGAGAATGCGCAGGATGTTGCCGTTGCCCAACGGGTACCAAGGGTCGACGATGGAGTCCTGGCCAAAGCACACGTTCATCCCGGCGCGATCGATCTCGGCCACGCGGGTGACGCCACGGCGTTTCGGGTAGTTGTCGAAACGCCCTTGCAGGTGAATGCTCTCGGTCGGGCAGGAGACGAAATTGATACCGGACAGCTTCAGCAGGCGAAACAGCTTGTAGCAGTAGGCATTGTCGTAGGAACCCATGGCCACCGTGTGGCTGGCGGTAACCCGCGGCCCCATGCCGCGCACCCGGGCCTCTTCGGCCAGCACTTCAAGGAAGCGCGACTGCGGATCGTCGGTTTCGTCGCAGTGCACGTCCACCAGGCAGCCGGTACGTTCGGCCAGGTCCATCAGGAACTTCACCGACGACACGCCCTGGTCGCGGGTGTTCTCGAAATGCGGAATACCACCAACCACATCGGCGCCGATGGCCACCGCTTCGCTCATCAGCGCCCGGCCGTTGGCATACGACTCGATGCCCTCCTGGGGGAACGCAACGATCTGCAGGTCGACCAGGTGACGCACTTCGTCACGCACCTCGACCATGGCCTTGAGCGCGGTAAGGGTCGGGTCGGTAACATCGACGTGGGTGCGGACATGCTGGATGCCATGCTCCACCAGCATGTCGATGGTCTTCTTCGCACGGGTCTTGATGTCGTCGTGGGTGGTGATCTGCTTGCGCTCGGCCCAGCGCTCGATGCCTTCGAACAGGGTACCGCTCATGTTCCACTGCGGCTCGCCGGCGGTCAGCGTGGCATCGAGGTGAATGTGCGGTTCGACGAAAGGTGCTATCACCAGGTTTTGCCGCGCATCCAGGTCGCCCACATTGCCGGGCGTCACCACCTTGGCCTGGGCGAAGATGGCGGCAATGCGCTCGCCGTCCAGTTCGATGCGGAACAATCCGGGCTTGCCGCGCAGGCGTGCGTTGATAACGTTCATCTTGTTACTCCTTGCCGTGGTCTTCGCTCATGCGCCATATCAACAGGGCGACGGAAGCATTCATGCGAAAAAGCGGGTCGTCGAGAGACTGCCCGCTAAGTTGTTCGATGCGCAGGATGCGCTGGTTGACGGTGTTGCGGTGCAGCCCCAGGCGCTGTGCGGCCTTGAAACCGTTGCCATTTTCCATGAGCAGGGCGTCCAGGGTGTGCACCAGCGCATGGGCACGTTTGCGCCCGGGGCTGATCAGCGGGCCGAGGGTGCGGCTGACGAAATCGTCGATCAGCGAGCGGTCGAAAATGCCTTGTAGCAGGCGTAGAACACCCAGTTCGCTGAAGTTGCAGTAGCCGTTGGCCGGACGCAAGTGCCGCGCTACATCCAGCGCCTGGCGCGCCTCGTTGAGGGCCTGGCGGTAGTGCGCGCAATCGTCGGCCAGGGCCGACAGGCCCATGTACAGCTGCAGTTCGCCGGTCGCCGCCTGCAACTGCCGGTAGAGAGTAGCCAGTACCTCGGGCAGGTCGCGGCTGTCGGCCAGCAGCACCACGAACAGGTCGCCGGGCAACTGCGCGGTGACACTGCCCGGATGTTGCCGGCACCAGGCTTCGAGCTGGTCTTCCAGGGCCTGGCGGATAGCCTGCCAGGCACGTTCACCCAGTACCAGGCCGTGGCGCTCGAACACCTCATCCACACCTGACAGGCGCAAGGCCAGCAGGCGCCGCGGCTCATCCAGGGCCAATCGCAGGTGCGCTGCCCGTTGCCGGGCAATCGCCAGGCTCGGGTAGTCGCCGGTGAGCAGCTGGCCCAGTATGTCATTGCGCGAGCGGCGCGCCTGGCTGGTCTGCACCAGCGCCGTGCCGATCAGGTGGGTCACCACCACCATCTTCAGCGCATACGGTTGCTCGATCAGCGGCAGGCCCAACTGTTCGGCACGGGCGATGACCGCTGGCGGGATGACCTGGATGAAACTGTCGCCGGTGAGAATGACCATGCCGGCAATACCCACAGCATCGCCATCCTCTATCAGGCTCAGCAGGTTGGCCTCACCGCGTGGGTGGTTTATACCGGTGACGAACACCAGTTCGCCGCCCATCACCCATTCGGCGATGCCTTCGTTTTCTGCCACGTACGGCCAACGCACCCGGCGGTGCAGGCTGCGCGCCCCGGCCCGCACGCTCAGTTGGTGCAGGCCGGGCAACTGCAGGATCTCCTCCAGCGCCAGGCTCACGGCTCGACGCCTGCCTGGCCTGGCGCGCGGCGCCGAGCAGCCAGTTCGACGAAGGCGATGTAGCACAGTGCCGAAGCGCCGATGCCTACCAGCGGGGCGATCCACGGCGAGGCGCAGGCCAGCACCGCGCCCACGGCATAGGCAGACAGCCCGGTCAGGTTGTAGCGTGGCAGGCGTGCCGTGCCGAGGGCCGGGAACCTGCCGCGGTGGCGGTACCAGAAATCGGCCATGATCACCCCACCCAGTGGCGGAATGATCGAGCCCAGCAGCACCAGGAACGGGATCAGCAATTCGTACATGCCGCCGATCGCCAGCACAATCCCGACGCCGGCGGCCACCAGCGTTGCGGTACGCCGGCGCTCGCTGCGCAGCAGGTGGCAGGCAGCCGCCGACACGTTGTAGATGGTCGGCCCCTGGATCGTCCACAGGTTCAGGCAGAGCATGACCACCGCCGCGAACGACAGCCCTTGCAGCACCATTACCTCGACGATATCGGCCTGCTGGTAGACCATCGCGCACCAGGCCCCGGCCACTACCATCAGGCCGTTGCCGAGCAGGAATGCGACCACGCTGGCAATGACCGCCACCCGGCCGCTACGGGCCAGCCGGGTCCAATTGGTCGCCTGGGTGGCACCACTGGCGAAGGTACCGAAGACCATGGTTACCGCTGCTGAAAAGGTCATGGCCTCATGCGGCACCACCGCGGCCAGGCCGGCAAGCCCCCCGGCATCGCGGGTAGCGATGTACATCGATACCACCAGCAGGCCGAACATCAGCGGCACCGATACCCGCGACAGTACATCCAGGCCCTTGAAGCCGATGATGGCCGTGAGGCTGAAGCCCAGGCCAAACAGCACCATCAACGGCATGCCTAAGCCTTCCGCCAGCCCCAGCAGCCTGACCAGCACGATGGCCACCGTGGCCGTGCCCCAGGCGTACCAGCCCAGTTCGGCGAAACCCAGCAGGAAATCGGAGAGCCGGCTACCCGCTTCACCGAAACAGAAGCGCCCCATCAACACGGTGTTCAGCCCGCTGCGCGCGGCGATGAACGCGAGTGCTGCGGCATACAGGGCCAGCAGGCTGTTGCCGATGGCCGCCACCCATAGCATGTCGACAAAATTGAAGGCCATGCCCAGCTTGCCGCCGGCGAACATCGTGCCGGTAAAGAAGGTGAAGCTGAACAGGACCATCGCGATCGGCAGCAAGCCCTTGCGGGCGGACTGCGGGGCTTCGCTGAGCGGGAATTCGCTGGATGAGCTCATTGCACGGGGCTCCAGGTTGTAGTCGGGAGCAGGGAGAGCAAGATACAGGCCGCTTTTCACCCAGTGGGAGAAGCCGCTCGGAACGGGCGCCTGGCACTACCGCCTATGTGCATGCTGAACAGTTAAGTGCAAAAAATACGAAGTGAAAGTGTGCCCGATGACTTTATTTGAGGCGCAGGCGCACCAAAGCAGGTCGGTGTTGGGTAGTTGGTTCCCAGGCAGACGGGGCTTGGAGGAGCAGCCTGTCGCCAGGTCGTTTGTGGCCTTCGCACCAGGGAAATCCTTAAAGGCAATTAGCCATCAGTCATGAGGATGTCATCTTACTGTCGTATTTTTCGACCATTACCCAGGGTCGGGAACTACCAGCAGTGATTCGCCGTTCGCTTTCATCCGCCAGCCTTCTCCGCCTGCTGATCCTGATGCTGTGTGCAGCGACCCTGGCGTTCCTCTGGGGGCTGCACGTGTCGCAAAGGGCTACTGCAAGGCAGGATGCGCTGGCGGCCAAGGCTGCCGAACACCAGAACCTGGCCAGCCTGGTCGGCGAAAGCCTGCGTCAGCTGGTCGACCGCGCACAGGCGCTGGGCCGGGTTACCCAGGATGACCTGGAGGCCCTGCGCCAGGGCAATGTCAGCCTGCCGAAGCTGCTTGCCGAAGACCCGCTGCTCAAGCGCATGAGCCTGTACGACCGGCAGGGCCGGCTACTGTCGGCCAGCCATGCCGAGGTGGCTGCCGAGTTGCCCGAAGCCTGGCTGCAGGAGCTGCAACGGCACGTGTCGCGCTATGGTTTCAGGCCCTTCCTGGCCAGCCTGCACCCCCCCAGCCAGCCGGCTACCCTGCCCGACCGGCAGCTAGCCTTTCTGCTGCCGCTGACCGATCCGCCCGGCCACGACCTTGCCAGCATCCTGGTGGTGCAGCTGGATATCGGCTACCTGGCGGTGCTGCTGCAGCACATCGACCTGGGCAGCAGCGGGCTGGTGCGGTTGCTGCAGGAAGATGGCCTGGAACGCTTGCGCATTGACGCCCGCGGCATGGCTGTGGCCACTGCTGCGCTGCAGCCTGTGCTGCCCGGCAACGCCAATGAAGCGGGCAAGCTGACGCAGTACGCGGCCGGCGTCCCCTACCAGAGCCTGTACCGGCGCCTACCCGAGCGCGGCTTCAGCGTGGTGGTCAGCCAGCGGCAGGACGAGGTCCTGGCACCTGCTGCACTGGCCAACACCCGGCAATTCTGGCTGACCCTGGGCATGACCCTGATGATCCTCGCCAGCCTGCTGTGGACCTTGCGCCTGTTGCGCAAACGCCAGGAGGCGTTCAGTGCGCTGGAGCAGGCTCAGCAGGTCAACCAGCAACTGATCGAGCGCCTTGAGGAGGAACACCGGCGCAGCAGCCACGCCGCTGCCACCGACCACCTCAGCGGCCTGCACAACCGCCGCCAGTTCGTCGAAGTGGCCGGCCAGGCACTGACCCGCCAGCGCGGCAAACGGCGCCTGATGGCAATTCTGTTCATCGACATGGACCGCTTCAAATCGATCAACGATTCGCTGGGGCACAAGGTCGGCGACCTGCTGTTGCAGGCCGTGGCCGGGCGTATCCAGCGCCTGCTGGCGCCCGGCGACGAGGCTTCGCGCTTTGGTGGCGACGAGTTCGTGGTGTTGCTGGCGGGTGAGCGCAGCGAGGAACAGATCAATGCCTGGGTCCGCCAACTGGTGCAGAAACTTTCGGCCACCTACGCCCTGGACGGCCAGGAGGTCAACACCAGCCCCAGCGTAGGCGTGAGCATTTGCCCGCGCGATGGCCAGGACATCGACAGCCTGATCCGCAGCGCCGATGCCGCGATGTATTCGGCCAAGCAGGCCGGGCGTGCCCAGTACCGTTTCTTCGACCCGTCGCTGAACCTGGCCGATATCCAGGCCTTCACCCTCGAACAGGCCTTCGGCAGCGCCCTGGCCGAACGCCAGTTCGTGCTTCACTACCAGCCGCAGATTCGTCTCGACACCCAGCAGGTGCTGGGCTATGAAGCCTTGGTACGCTGGGACCATCCCGAATTCGGCCTGCTCTACCCGGACCGCTTCATCGGCCTTGCCGAGCGCAGCGGCTTCATCGTCGAGCTGGGCTGGGAGGTGCTGCGCCTGGCCTGCGAGGCGTTGGCAGCGTGGGCCAGCCAGGGCCGTGAGACGCGGCTGGCGGTGAACGTATCTGCCCTGCAACTGCGTCAGCCGGGGTTCGCGGCGCAGTTGTTGGCCAAACTGCAACAGCACGGTATCGAGCCACAGCGGCTGGAGCTGGAAATCACTGAAACCGCGATTCTTGATCCCGAAGGCACGTCAGTGGCGCAGCTACACAGCTTGCGCGGTGCCGGCCTGGGTATCAGCCTGGACGACTTCGGCCGTGGTTACGCTGGCTTTGCCCACCTGCACACGTTGCCGCTGAGCAAGCTGAAGATCGACCGCTCGCTGGTCGCAGCATTGTCCAACAGCCATGACGACAGCCCGATCGTGTCCTCCACCATCATTTTGGCCAAACGCCTGGGCCTGGAAGTGGTAGCCGAGGGCGTGGAAACCCGCGAACAGGTGGTATGCCTGAAACTCGCCGGCTGCGATATCGCCCAGGGCTACCACTTCAGTCGGCCACTGTCGCCGGCGCAACTGCGTGACTATGCGCCGTTCAACGGCCTCCAGGCCAAGGCTTGCGTCTGACCCGGGTGCCCACAGCGCAGGACAGCCAAACCATTTTCGGTTTATTGTGTGCTCATTGCCCATCGACACCGCACCATGACCGACATCGAGCGCTACCTGCGTGCCGCCACGCGTGACAACACCCGGCGCAGCTACCAGGCCGCCATCGCGCATTTCGAAACCCACTGGGGTGGCTTTCTCCCGGCCACGGCCGAGAGCATTGCCCGCTACCTGGCCGAGCATGCCGACCTGCATGCCGTCAGCACCTTGCGCCAGCGCCTGGCTGCGCTCAGCCAATGGCACGTTGCGCAAGGTTTCCCCGACCCGACCAAGGCACCGTTGGTGCGCCAGGTGCTGCGCGGTATCCGCACCTTGCACCCGACACCGCCGAAGCAGGCCGCGCCGTTGTTGCTGCAGCACCTGCAAAGCGCCGTAGCATGTTTCGAAGAAGAAGCCCGCCAGGCCCGGCAACGGCATGACCTGGCCGCCCTGCGCCGCGCCCGTCGCGATGCGGCCTTGCTGTTGCTGGGCTTCTGGCGCGGTTTTCGTGGCGATGAGCTGGCGCGGCTGCGTATCGAGCACATCCATGCCGAGGCCGGTGTCGGCATTACCCTGTTCCTCCCGCGCAGCAAGGGCGACCGCGAAGCGCTGGGGGTGCAGCACCGCACGCCGGCGCTGAAGGCGCTGTGCCCGGTCACGGCCTACCTGCAATGGCTGGAGGTGGCCGGCATCGCCCACGGGCCGGTGTTCCGCAAGCTGGACCGCTGGGGCAACCTGGGTGACGCCGCGCTCAACAGCAACAGCCTGGTCGGCCTGCTGCGGCGCATGCTGGCGCGCGCCGAGGTGCCGGCGGCGCTGTATACCGGCCACTCGCTGCGCCGTGGTTTCGCCACCTGGGCCACGGCCAACGGCTGGGAACTGAAATCGCTGATGAGCTACGTGGGCTGGAAGGACGCCAAATCCGCATTGCGCTACATCGACTCGGCGCAGCGCTTTGGCGAACTGGCCGTGCTACCGGCCAGCCAGGCGCAAGCGTTGATTCCCTGACGCCTCGCTGGCGGCTGGCCGTGCTGCCGAGCGTACGGGGCAGCGCTTTTCCTGCGCGAACGGGCAGCCGCAGCAGCGATCAGCTTCGCCTTGCGCTGTGCCACAAACGGCCAATGTCACAGGCCCGCGCGCGCAGCAGGCTGGCAGCATCGGCACAGGCCTGTTCCAGGCTCATCGGCCCGCTGGCCAAGGCAAAGGCCGCATCGACCCCATGGGCATACAGCTGCTGGTAGCCTTCACCCAGGGTCCCGGCCAGCACCACCACCGGCACGCCATGGCGCTTGGCCAGGCGCGCCACGCCCATGGGGGTCTTGCCGCGCAAGGTCTGCGCATCGAAACGCCCTTCGCCGGTTATCACCAGGTCGGCGCCCTGCACCAAGGCCTCCAGGCCGGCCAGTTCGGCCACCACTTCCACCCCGGGGCGGAACTGCGCGGCCATGAAGGCCCGGGCCGCGAAGCCCATGCCGCCGGCAGCGCCACAACCAGGGTAGTCGCGCACATCCTTGCCCAGCAGCTGCGCACAATGGTTGGCAAAATGCCCCAGGGCCTGGTCCAGCGCCTGTACCTGCTGCGCATTGGCACCCTTCTGCGGACCAAAGATCACCGACGCACCATTGCTACCACACAGCGGGTTGTCGACATCCGCGGCGACCTCGAACGCTACTTCGGCCAGGCGCGGGTCGAGGTCGCTGGCGTCGATGCGGGCCAGCCTGGCCAGGGCCAGGCCGCCCTCCTCCAGCGCTTGCCCGTCAGCGTCCAGCAGGCGCAGGCCGAGTGCCCGCAGCATGCCGCTGCCGGCATCGTTGGTGGCGCTACCACCGATTGCCAACACCACCCGCTGCGCGCCGGCGGCCAAGGCGGCAGCGATCAGCTCACCGGTCCCCCAGCTGCTGCTGCGACAGGCATCGCGCTGGCCGCTGGGCACCAGTTGCAGGCCACTGGCCTGGGCCATTTCGATGATTGCTGTGCGGCTCTGTGGCAACCAGCCCCAACCGGCTTCGACGCTTTGCCCCAGGGGACCACGCACGGTCTGCCGGCGCAGTTCGCCGTGGCTGGCGGCAAGAATCGCCTGCATGGTGCCCTCGCCGCCGTCAGCCATCGGGCATTCACGCAGTTCGGCGTCCGGCCAGGCCTCGCCCAGGCCCGCGGCGATGGCACGGGCGACAGCGGCAGCGTCGAGGCTGTCCTTGAACGAGTCGGGGGCGATGACGATCTTCATGGGGCTTCTCCTGTCCTGATCAGCGGCATGCTGACAGGTGGCTGCCACGCTGGCCTCGGTCGCTTGCACAAAATGCTCTGCGGGTTGTTTGGGCAAATGCCTTCGTGCGCCGGCGCAGGCCTTTTCTGGCGGCGCGATCGGGCCGCACGGCCCCGGCTCGATTGGCGGCAGTGACAAGGCCGGGGTTCCGCTCTGCGGCCCGATCGCGACGCCAGGCCGCGCCTACAACGATCGCATCACCGTCAGTCGGCGGGCAGTAACTGCAGCGCCAGGTACAAGCTGAGCATACCCTCCATGCGCAGCGGGTCCACTTCGCCCAGCTCGGCGATGCGCTCCAGGCGGTAGCGCAAGCTGTTGCGGTGGATACCCAGTGCATCGGCACAGGCCTGGCTCTGGCCATCATGGGCACACCAGGCACGCAGGGTGGCGAGCAGCTGGCCGTTGCTGTCCTTGGCGCGAATACGCTGCAACGGTTCCAGCAATTCATCCAGCGCATCATCGTTGCGGTGCCGCCATAGCAGGGCTGGCAGCCGGTAGCGCTGCAGGCTGAGCAGGCGCTCGTCAGGCACCACCTCGCGGCCATAGGCCAGCAAGTCACGTACCCGGCGGTAGCCCCGGCGCAGTTGTTCCAGGCTTTGCGCCGCACTGCCCAGGGCCAGGCGCGCGACCAGCCAGCCATGGCGTTCCAGACGTTCCAGCAGGCGCGGCGCGTCGAGTGCCAGCGCCGCGGGGCGGCACCACAACAAGGACTCGCGCGCGGGGCTTACGCACCAGCTGTCCGGATAACGGCTCGTCAACCATCCGGCCAACGCTTCGGCAGTTGCCCCCGAGGCCAGTTCGAACAGGCAGGGTACCCGCGGCAACTGCGGCTTGAGCCCCAGTTGCCGGGCTTCGTCGAGCAGCCGCGGCGAATCACCGCTGCCGCCCAGCAGCAACGCCAGCAGGTCATCACAGCGCTGCCGCCGCCATTGCTGGTCGGCCTGCAGATGGCGCTGGGCCAGGAGCATTTCGGCGGTCATGCGTACCAGCTCACCATAGGTACGCAGCTGCTGTGGGTCGCCGGTCAGGCCAAGCACGCCCATCAACCTGCCATCGAACATCAGCGGCAGGTTCACCCCCGGTTGCACGCCCTTCAGGCACTTGGCCGCGTCGCTGTCCAGTTCGACGATGCGGCCGTTGGCCAGCACCAGTTGCGCCCCCTCGTGGCGGGTGTTGATACGCTCCGGTTCGCCACTGCCCAGGATCAACCCCTGGCTGTCCATCACATTGACGTTGCACGGCAAGATGGCCATCGCCCGGTCAACGATATCCTGTGCCAGGTCATGGTCGAGTTCGAACATTCAACGGTCCTTGGGGTGGTAGGCTTTTGGGCTCGGGCACAGCCGCGCAGCGCCAGCGCTGTGCAAAAGCACAAAGACAGGCTCGCCGCCGTCCCCGAGACTCGTCAGGGCGAGCGCCGGAACAGGCGACGCGGCGACAACCATAACAACAGAGAACCCGATCATGGCATACAGCCCCGCCCCTGACCAAGGCACGGACACCAACCGCGACGCGCTGTACCGGCGCATCACCCTGCGGCTGATTCCGTTCATTTTCATCTGCTACCTGTTCAACTACCTGGACCGCGTCAACGTCGGCTTTGCCAAGCTGCAGATGCTCGACGCGCTGCAATTCAGCGAAACGGTGTACGGCCTTGGCGCCGGCATCTTCTTCATCGGCTACGTGCTCTGCGGCCTGCCGAGCAACCTGGCGCTCAACCGCTTCGGCCCACGGCGCTGGATCGCGCTGATGATGATCGCCTGGGGTAGCCTCTCCACCTGCCTGCTGTTCGTTACCACGCCTACCGAGTTCTACACGTTGCGCCTGCTGACCGGCGCCGCCGAAGCCGGCTTTTTCCCCGGCGTGGTGCTGTACCTCTCGCGCTGGTTCCCGGCCGCCCGGCGAGGCCGCATCATGGCCCTGTTCATGTCGGCGATCCCGGTATCGGGCCTGCTCGGCGGGCCGTTCTCCGGCTGGATCCTGGAGCACTTCGCGGCCGGTCAGCACGGCCTGGCCGGCTGGCAGTGGATGTTCCTGATCCAGGGCCTGCCAACCGTCGCCCTGGGGGTATTGGCGGTGTTCCTGCTCAGTGATGGCTACCAGAAAGCCAACTGGCTGAGCCCCGCACAGCGCCAACTGATTGCCGCCGACCTGGAGGCCGAGGCCGCCAGCAAGCCGAGTACCCGCGGCGACGGCGTGCTCGCCGTGCTCGGCAACCCGCTGGTCTGGACGTTCGGTTTCGTCTACTTCTGCATCCAGAGCGGCGTGTACGCAATCAACTTCTGGCTGCCGTCGATCATCAAGAACATGGGCTTCGACAACCCATTGCTGATTGGCTGGCTCAGCGCCATCCCGTATTTGCTGGCCGGTGTGTTCATGATCCTCTGCGGGCGCTCGGCCGACCTGCGCAACGAACGCCGCTGGCACCTGGTGGTACCGATGCTGATGGGCGCCATCGGCCTGCTGATCGCGGTGAATTTCGCCGGCAACCCGACCGTCGCCATCCTCGGTCTGTCGATCGCCACCATGGGCGCACTTACCGGCCTGCCGATGTTCTGGCCGATGCCGACCGCGCTGCTCAGCGCCAGCGCGGCAGTGGCCGGGCTGGCGATCATCAACTCGGTGGGCCAGATGGCCGGTTTCCTCAGCCCGTACCTGGTCGGCTTCATCAAGGACCAGACCGGCTCCACCGATGCTGCGCTGTATTCGCTGGCAGCGCTGATCGTGCTCGGTAGCCTGGTGGCCTTGCGAGTGACGCGTGCGGCTGCACTGGATACCGCACGGGCGAGTTGAACCCTTTCCTGGGTAAACCCGCTTCCGCGGGGTACTGCGCTGGCTTCGAATTGCCGCGGCTTCAGCCGCGGACACCGGCAGAGCCGGTGCCAGCCACCGCGTCGCCTGCTTCGCGGATAAATCCGCTCCGACATTCGAGCCGACGCTCACAGTGGCTTGCCCCTCCGATCGTCGGCTCGACGCATCGCCACCACCGTCCAGGCGTCAAATGATTCCAAAGGCCCCTTTGGAGAATTCCATGACCGAGCACGCCGTGGCCCGCCTGGCCGAGCTTGACCAACATCGCCCCCTGCGCGTCCAGGCCGGCAGCGAGGAACTCATCCTGATCCGTCAAGGCGACCAGGTGCATGCCTACCAGGGCAACTGTCCCCACGAAGGTGCTCCGCTCGACCAAGGCGTAGTCTGCGGCGGCCTGCTGGTCTGCCCATGGCACAAGGCCGCGTTCGCCGTCGACGAAGGCGCGGTGTGCGAGCCGCCGGCCCTGGCCGACCTGCGCCGCTACAAGGCCTGGGTCAAAGGCGACGAGGTCTGGGTCGATGATCAACCGCTGCCGGCCATCGATCCACCCAGGCACAGCGATGCCCGATGCTTCGTGGTGGTCGGCGCCGGTGCAGCCGGCAGTGCCGCAGTCGCCACGCTGCTGGCCCATGGTTTCGCCGGGCGCCTGATCTGGGTCGACCAGGAACGCCAGCCAGGCTATGACCGCACGGCGCTCAGCAAATTCGTCATCGCCGGACAGATGTCACCCGACGAAGTACCTGCCCTGCTCGACCCCAACGCCCTGCGCAAGGGCCAGTTGCAGCGCAGGCATGGCAAGGTCCGCACATTGAACAGCCAGAAGCGCCAGCTGACCCTGGCCGACGGCCAGCAGATCGACTACGACGCCTGCCTGCTGGCCACTGGTGGCAAGGCGCTGCGCCCCGAAATTCCGGGGGTCGAGCTGCCTGGGGTGTTCACCCTGCGTTCACGGGAGGATGCCGCGCAGTTGCTCGATGCTGCCGAACCCGGGCAGCCGGTGGTAATCGTCGGCGATGGCTTCATCGGCCTGGAAGCCGCCTCGGCCTTGCGCAAATACGGCGTGCAGGTGCACCTGGTCAGCCGCCATGAAGTGCCCTTGGCCCGCCAGTTGGGTGAGCGCATCGGCCGCACTATCCGTGCCCTGCATGAACGCAAAGGGGTGGTCTTCCATGGCCCCACCGAGGTCGAGCGCATCGACGGCAATGGCAAGGTCGAAGCCGTGCTGCTGGCGAACGGTGTACGGCTGCACACGCCCCTGGTCTTGCTCGGCACCGGGGTCAAGCCAGCCACCGGGTTCATTCAGGGCGTGCAGCTGAGGGAAGACAAATCGGTGCAGGTCGATGCCGAAATGCGTGCTGCAGATGGCCTGTGGGCCGCGGGCGATATCGCCACCTTCCCGCTCACCGGGCGCCCGGTGCGCATCGAGCATTGGCGCCTGGCCCAGCAACACGGGGTGATCGCCGCCGCGAACATGCTCGGCGAACAGCGCCGCTACGCCGACGTGCCGTTCTTCTGGACCTACCAGCACGGCCGCACCTACGAGGTACTGGGCCATGCGCAGGAATGGAACCATATCGAGTTCGTCGGCTCCCCGGAGCAAGGTGACTTCATCGCCTTGCAATGCCTGGACGAGCGGGTCGAGGCGGTAATCGCCAAGGGCTACTCGGATGCCATGGCGACACTGTCGCAACGCATGATGCGCCCGTTGAGCCTGCAGGAGGCACGGCTGCTGATCGGCTGAGGTGCGCCTTTCAATGCGCACCGGTTGTGTGTAAAACAGGCAGCTCAGCCGACTGCAAAAGGAACCACGCGCATGATTTATCGCCCCCTCGGCCACAGTGGCCTGCAGGTTTCCGCTCTGACCCTTGGCAGCATGATGTTCGGCGAACAGACCAGCACCGAAGACGCCCTGCGCATCATCGACAAGGCCTGGGACCAAGGTATCAACTTCATCGACACCGCCGATGTCTACAATGCCGGGCGCTCGGAAGAAATCGTCGGCGAGGCGGTGGCCCGCCATCGTCATGACTGGATCGTCGCCAGCAAGGTCGGCTTCGGCCCGGCAGACGGCTTGCCCAACCGCAGCGGGCTGTCGCGCAAGCATATCTTCAATGCCCTGCATGCCACCTTGACGCGCATGGACATGGACTACCTGGACATCTACTACCTGCACCGCGAAGATCACAAGGTGCCACTGGAAGAAAGCGTGCAGGCGATCGGCGACCTGCTGCGCCAGGGCAAGATCCGCTACTGGGGCGTATCCAACTTCCGCGGTTGGCGGATCGCCGAGGTATGCCACATTGCCGAACGCCTGGGCATTCCCAGGCCGGTGATCAGCCAACCGCTGTACAACATCGTCAACCGCCAGGCAGAAGCCGAGCAACTGACGGCTGCCGGTGCCCACGGCCTGGGTGTGGTGCCCTACAGCCCGCTGGCGCGCGGCGTGCTCAGCGGCAAGTATGCACCGGGTGCCACGCCGGACTCAGGTAGCCGGGCGGGGCGCCAGGACAAACGCATCATGGAGGTGGAGTGGCGCCAGGAGTCGCTGGCCATTGCCCGACAGATCCAGGCCTACGTGCAGGCCAAGGGCGTCGGCATGGTCGAGTTCGCGATCGCCTGGGTGCTGAACAACCAGCTGGTCAGCTCGGCGATTGTCGGCCCGCGCACCGAGGAGCAGTGGGCCACCTATGGTGGCGCACTGGCAGTGGAGATCACCGCCGAGGACGAGGCATTCATCGATTCGCTGGTGACGCCGGGGCATGCGTCGACGCCAGGCTTCAATGATGTGGCGCATTATGTGAGCGGGCGGCTCGCGCGCAGCTGACTGCCGTACTGTTCTGCCCCCTTCGCAAGTGAGCCCGCTCAGGCATCACCCATTGGCAGCTCAGCGTCCACGCTCAGCGGTGCTGACGCCCAGGTAACGGTCGGTCCACGCAGCCAGCGGTAACGGCGGCTGCTGGTCGACGATACGTCGCCAGATCAGCACCAGGTCACCGCCATGAAACATCGACCCAGGCCCGGCGCCCTGCCACATCGAGGGGACGTCGGCCCTCCAGCGCCCCTGGCCGTCGCGATGGGCCATGGTGAAACGGAACGTGTAGTTTCCCGGAATACCCATGCGCAGGTCGGTGACCACCAGCGCATCGTCGATCTGGTCATAGCGCAGCCAGTCATCGGTAAACCAGCGCAAGCGCGCGTGCAGTGGCTGGTCGGCAAGCACCTTGGCCAGTTCAAGGTTACGTGGCAAGCGCTGCATTTCTGGCGCTTGCCGGTCAAACCCGCTGCTGATGCCTTCGTAGTAATCGCCATCCGGGGTCTTGGCCAGCACCCGCCAGACCAGGCTGTTGAAGGCGATCGGCACGGCGCGTACTTCGCTGGCGACAAGGCCTTGCTGGTCGAGCGCCGCCTGGAAGCGCTGCTCGGCCGCCATGCGCCCGGCCAGGCCGAAACCCAGGTAGGCCGCGCCGAATAGCAGGGCCAGGGTCAGCAGCCGCGTGGCCTTGCGAGTCAGCCCTTGGCAGCTGGCGTAGATCACCGCCGCCAGCAGCGGCAGGGTGTAGACCGGGTCGATGATGAAGACCGCAGCCCAGCTCTGCGGGGTAGTCTGCAAAGGCCAGAACAACTGCGTGCCATACACCGTGAAGGCATCGAGCAATGGGTGGGTGACCAGTACCAGCCAGAACGCCAGGAACAGCCTGGGCAAGGTGTAGCCCTTGCCTGGCCAGCAGGTGTTGACCAGCCAGGCCAGCAGCCAGGCCAGCCCAGTCAGCACGAACAGCGAGTGGGAGAAGCCGCGGTGATAGGTCATCTGCGACACCGGATCGGCGTAGCGGATGATCACGTCCAGGTCGGGGAGCGTGGCCAGCGCCGCACCATACAGCAGCGAACGCCGCCCCTGGAGGCGGCCGAGCACGGTACCTTGCAAGGCGGCGCCGAGTACGGCTTGGGTAATGGAGTCCACGGATGGCATTCCTGAAAGGTAGGTTTGCAAAACCTACCCTCATCCAGCTGCGAGACGCAATTCCCGGATCTAGAACAATTGCCAGGTGTAAACCAGCGTCAGGCGATTCTCGTCGATATCGCTGCGGTAGTTCGACCGTGCCATGGCATTGCGCACCCGGATGCCCAGCCCCTTCAGCACCCCACTCTGTACCGCATAGCCGATGTCCAGGTCTCGCTCACGATCACGTCCTTCATATCCATGCCCGGTGTCGACGTTGTTACCGCTGATATAGCGCACGGTCGCAGTCAGCCCCGGCACACCCATGGCCGCAAAGTTGTAGTCATAGCGCACCTGGTAAGAGCGTTCGTCGGTGTAGGCGAACTCGTAGGTCGGCACCTCGTTACCCAGCGGCGAGATGTTGGCGAATACCCGTGGGAACGGGCTGTCACCATAGATACCCTGGTAGCCAGCATGAAAACTGTGCCCGCCATGGCGGGCCGTGAACAGCGAAAAGAACGCCTGGTTGTCGATATTGCCCAACAACGCATCGCCCTCCTCGCGGGCCGTGAAGTACCCCAGGTTGGCCGCGAGCACCCAGTCGCCCAGAGGTTTGCTGTGCTTGAAGCCGACAAAGCCCTGGGCGTAGATGTCCTCCAGCTGCCCGTACCAGAGGCTGACACTGCTCTGGTTGGCATTGAACGTATAATCCCCGCCCAGGTAGTTGAAGGCATCACTGGCAGCCTGGCGCATCGGCACATGGCCGAGCATGGCGTTCATCTTGCCGTCCCCGCCTTCGTTGCGCAGGTGGGTGCTGTTCAGGTGCCCGGCCTGCAGGGTCAGCCCGTCGATATCCGCCGAGCTCAGGCTGGCGCCCTGGTAGGTTGGGGGAAGCAGGCGGATGTCACTGAAGGTCAGCACGGGCAGGTTCGGTTGCAGTTCGCCGACGCGCAGTTCGGTTTTCGACACGCGAGCCTTGAAGGTCGGCGCCAGGCGGCTGTACTCGTCGGCGGCCCGGCCGTCGCCATGCACCGGCAACAGGCCGGTGTTGGTGCGCTCGGGGCTGCTGTCGAGCTTGATGCCCAGCAGGCCCAAGGCATCCACACCAAAGCCGACGGTGCCGGGCGTGTATCCCGACTTGAAGTCGAGGATGAAACCTTGCGCCCACTCTTCGGCCTTGGATTGCCGGTTGGCCCCGACAATGTCCGAGAAGTCGCGGCTGAAGTAGTAGTTTCGAGCACTCAGGCTGGCCTTCGCATCCTCGAAGAAACCGCCTTCAGCGGCCAGCAAGGGTTGGCTGAGCAACGTCAGGCCTAGGGCGACGCAAGGGGTGTGGTTCATTCCGAAGCTCTCTTGATCTTGTTTTTATGGATAAAGCGTTGGAAACACGGCGGTTCATGAGGATGCAGCAGGCGCCCCTGGCGCACAGCGAGCTGTCCTTGATCAGGGCTTTGATGAAGCGTCTCGCAAGGCAGCCAGCCTTGGTGGCCGGGCCTTGTCTTGTACTGGCAGCTTCGCGGGCTCGCCCGCTCCCACCGGACCCTGCAGGTTCGAGGCCGGTGCGGGACCTATGGAGCGAGCATGCCCGCGGAAATACCGACTCGGTCGATCAGGCCTGCTGCAAAGCCCGCGGCCGCGCACTACGCTGCTCGTCTGCACCGCCCTGGGCCTGCTGCAACTGGAAGTCGAACTTCAATTCGCCATGCCGCCCGGCCGGCCCTTCGACGAACACCACCTCCCCCACCAGCCCGTCCCGCGTGGCATAGGCAAAGTCGTCCCACAGGTATTGATCGCCGGCCAGGTTGATCTGCGTGGTCAGGTGCCGGTGCCCCGGCGCCGAAATGAAGAAGTGCACATGTGCCGGGCGCTGGCCATGGCGGCCCAGCAGGTCCAGGCATTCCTGGGTCGGCCCCTGCGGGTCGCAACCGTAGCCCGATGGCACGATGGAGCGCGCCCGGTAGCGCCCTTCGGCGTCGGTAACGATGCGCCGGCGCAGGTTGTACTCGGACTGGCTCTGGTCGAAGAACGAATAGGTGCCGCGAGTATTGGCATGCCAAAGGTCAACCGTGGCGCCTGGCAGCGGTCGGCCCTGCGGGTCGAGCACCTGGCCTTCCAGGAACAGCACCGTGGCCACGCCCTCCTCGCTGCCATCGTCCATGCGCACTTCACCTTCGGCGATCGGCGCGCCGGCGACATACAGCGGGCCTTCGATGGTGCGTGGAGTGCCGCCGACAAGGCCGGCCTGCTGGTCCTTGGCATCCTGCAGCAGGTCGAGGAAGTGCTCGATGCCCAGGCCGGCCACCAGCAGCCCGGCCTCGCCGCGCCCGCCCAGGCGGTTGAGGTAGTCGACGGCGTGCCAGAACTCGTCCTCGCTGATCTCCAGGTCTTCGATCAGCCGCGCGGTGTCTTGCAGTACGCGCTGCACAATACGCTTCAGGCGCGGGCTGCCAGCATCATTGCCCAGGCCAGCGGCCTCTTCGAAGAACTGCTGTACCTCGGCAGTGTGGGAAATTTTCACGGTCATGATGGTTTACCTCGTCTTGTTCTATTCGGGTCAAGCCTGCGCCGCAACGGCCTGGGCATGTCGCCGGCCGCTGGCCAGGTGCACGGCCATGGCCAGTGCAGCGATCGCACCCGGGATGGCGAAAGCGATGAAATTGAGTTGCAGGGGCAGGTTGATGCCCATCAGTGCACCGCCCAGCAGCGGGCCGACGATGGCGCCGTTGCGGCCGATGCCCGAGGCCCAGCCCAGCCCGGTGGAACGCACCGACAGCCCGTACATCTGCGCGGCACCGGCATACAGCAGGATCTGCGTGCCGATGGTGCTGGCGCCGGCGATGAAGATCAGCAGGTACAGCACCGGCATCGGGCTGTTGACGCCCAGCAGGCTGATCGACAACGCAGCCGCCAGGAAGAACGCCACCTTGACCTTGACCAGGTTGTAGCGATCGCCCAGCCAACCACCGAGAATCGCCCCGGCCATGCCGCCGAAGTTCAGTGCCAGCAGGAACGACAGGCTCGAGCCCAGGCTGTAGCCGGCACTGGCCATCAGCTTCGGCAACCAGGAACTGAGCGCGTAGACCAT
This sequence comes from Pseudomonas anuradhapurensis, assembly GCF_014269225.2. Taxonomy (NCBI): domain Bacteria; kingdom Pseudomonadati; phylum Pseudomonadota; class Gammaproteobacteria; order Pseudomonadales; family Pseudomonadaceae; genus Pseudomonas; species Pseudomonas anuradhapurensis. The sequence goes on along the minus strand of NZ_CP077097.1, from coordinate 2,641,192 downwards.
CAGCAGGCAGCAGAAGAACGCCAGCCACAGCGCCAGGGTGCGGATCGCGAGGCCGTTGCGGAACAGCTCCAGCACAGACGCGCCGTTGCCCTTGCGGTCGGCCGCCTGCAACAGGTCATCAGCCTGCACATCACAATCCGGATCCAGGCGCTTGAGCAGCTTGCGCGCTTCTTCGCTACGGCCGCGGCGCACCAGGAAGCCGATCGATTCGGGCAGGTAATGGAGAATCACCGGCAACAGCAGCAGTGGCACGGCAGCGGCAAAGAACATCGATTCCCAGCCGAAACGCGGCAGCATGAAGATACCGACGCCGGCCGAGAGCATGCCGCCCAGCGAATAGCCACTGAACATGATCGCCACCAGTGTGCTGCGCAGGCGCTTGGGTGCGTATTCGTTCATCAGCGCCACGGCGTTGGGCATCAGCCCGCCGCAACCCAGGCCGGCAATGAAGCGGTAAATGCCGAACTCGCTGGGGCTGCTGGCGAAGCCATTGAGGATGGTCGCCCCGGAGAACAGGGCAAAACAGATGGCAATCCCCTTCTTGCGCCCGATGCGGTCCGCCAGGCTGCCGAAGGCCAGGGCGCCGAACATCATGCCGAACAGCGCGTAGCTGCCCAGTGCGCCCGCCTGCAAAGGGGTCAGGCCCCACGCCTTCATGATCTCCGGTAGTACCACGCCGTAGATGAACAGGTCATATCCGTCGAAGATCAGCAGCAGGCCACACCAGGCCATGACCATCCAGTGGAAACGGGTAAAACGCGCATTGTCGATGATCGGGTGTATGTCCAGGTTTCGCATGGCAGCTATCACTCTTGTTTTTGTTGTGAAAGAAAGCTTTTTGCCTTGGGCACTGCTCAGCCGAGGTCGCCACCCCCAACCGGCAAGGTCACGCCGGTGATGTACGAGGCCTCGTCGGAAGCGAGGAACAGAATGGCGCCCACCTGCTCGTCGATGCTGCCGTAGCGGTGCATCAGGCTGCTGTCGAGGGTCTGGTCGACGATCTGCTGGTACCAGCGCTGTTCCTGTTCGGTCTGTTCGGCGCTGTTGCGCGGCACCCGCCGGGGTGGCGCTTCAGTGCCACCGGGGGCAGTGGCGTTGACCCGGATGCCGCGGCCGGCCGTTTCGAACGCCAGGCAGGCCGTGAGCGCGTTGACGCCGCCCTTGGCCGCCCCGTAAGGCACGCGGTTGATGCCGCGGGTGGCGATGGACGAGACATTGACGATGGCGCCGCTGCCGCGTTCGAGCATGTAAGGCAAGGCGGCGTGGCAGCACCACAGGGTGGGGAACAGCGAGCGGCGCACTTCGGCTTCGATCTGCTCCACCTGGTAATGCTCGAACGGTTTGGCCCAGATGGTGCCGCCGACGTTGTTGACCAGGATGTCGAGGCGGCCGAAGGTGGCTACCGCGCTGGCCATGACCCGCGCGCAGTCGGCATGCTGTTCGAGGTCGGCAGTGAGGGTGAGCATGCCCTCGCCGGCCAGTTCGTGGACCAGTTCGGAGCGGTCTACCGCGACCACTTGCGCGCCTTCGGCCTTGAGCCGCCAGCACACGCCACGGCCGATGCCCTGGGCGGCGCCGGTGACCAGGGCGACCTTGCCTTGGAATCTGTTGTTCATATCCATCTCTCCGGTTCGCCATGGCAGCTGTGGGGGCGGGCATGCCCGCGAACGCGTCCGGCCAGACAACGTCGTTGAACTCGCTGGCCTCTTCGCGGGCACGCCCGCTCCCACAGGGTTGGCGTATTGCTTGCGATGAAAGAAGCGGTCAGGCCGCTGCCGCGAATTTCTCGTAGTAGAAGTTCGCCGGGGTGATGCCCTGCTCACGCACGTACTGGCTCACCGCCTCGACCATCGGCGGCGGGCCGCACAGGTACAGGTCGACATCGCCATCGTTGAGGTGGCGCGGCTCGATGTGCTGGGTCACGTAGCCCTTGCGCGGGTATTGGCTGTCAGGGTTGGCCACGCAGGCGCTGAAGGTGAAGTTGGGGATGCGCGCCGCCAAGGCCTGCAGGCGGTCGAGCTCGACCAGGTCGAAGTCGTTGGTCACGCCGTAGATCAGGTGCAACGGGTGCTCGCTGCCCTGTTCGGCGATCTTCTCCAGCATTGCCGTGAACGGCGCCAGGCCGGTGCCACCGGCCAGCAACAGCAGCGGGCGCTGGATTGGTCGCAGGTAGAAGCTGCCCAGCGGCCCGGCCAGGGTCATGCTGTCGCCGGCCTTGGCCAGGTTGGTCAGGAAGCTGCTCATCAGCCCGCCCGGCACGTTGCGGATCAGGAAGCTGACTTCGCCGTCCTTCTGCAGCGAGCTGAACGAATAGGCGCGGCTCTGCTCGCTGCCCGGCACCTTGAGGTTGACGTATTGCCCGGGCAGGAACGCCAGGCGGCTGAGGGCCTCACCCTTGATCGACAGGGCTATGGTACTGGCCGACAGCTGGCGCACAGCGCTGATCGCGGCCTCGAAACAGGCCTGCTCGGTCTTGCACAGCTGTGACGAGGCCGGAATGCGGATCACGCAGTCACTTGTCGCGCGCATCTGGCAGGTCAGCACGTAGCCTTCGGCGACTTCGTCTTCGCTCAGGGCATCCTCGATGAAGTTGTCACCCAGCTCGTAACGGCCGGACTCGGCCTTGCACTTGCAGGTCCCGCAGGCGCCGTCGCGGCAGTCCAGCGGAATGTTGATGCCCTGGCGGTAGGCAGCATCGGCCACGGTTTCATGGCCGGTGGCTTCGATGAAGCGGGTTACCCCGTCTTCGAAATTCAGTGCGATCTGGTAGCTCATGTTGCACCTCGCGGGCGAGCCGGGCCACGGCGCATTGCAGGAAGCGCCGGGCAGCACTCGCAAAACCCTGGTTCAGATGTGGTAGATGTCGATGACCTGGCGCACGTAGTCGTTCTTCAGCACCACCTTCTTGGCCTTGATCAGCGGCTGCTCGCCGCGCAGGTCGAGGGTGTAGAAACTGCTGCCGAAGTAGCTGTCGGTGGTCTTGTAGCGGAAGCTCAGGGTGTGCCAGTTGAAGCGCACCTGGCACAGCCCGTCAGCCTGCCCGACGATCTCGATGTTGCTGATGTTGTGCGAGGTGCGGGTGTCGGGCACGGTCGCGCTGGAACGCTCGGTCTTGATCCGGAACACGCGGTCTTCCAGGCCGCCGCGGTTGCCATACCAGATCAACGAGATTTCGCTTTGCGGGTCCTCGGTCAGGGTGTCGTCATCGTCCCAGCTCGGCATCCAGAAAGTGGCATCGCTGGCATACAGTTCCAGCCACTGGTCCCATTGGGCGTCGTCCAGGTAGCGCACCTCGCGGTAGAGGAAGTCGCGCACGGTGTCATACAGGCTCATTGCACGGCCTCCACGGGAATCAGTTGCTGTTCGTCCTTCAGGGCCTGGATCATGGTGTCCTGCCAGTATTTGTGTTGCAGCACGAACAAGCCTTCGTCCTCGGTGCGCACGCCAGACAACAGCGGCTTGAGCGCAATCTCCCTGGCCGCCTCGTCGGCGCCTTGCACCCAGTGCGCAGCCCCGCGGGACATGTCGTTCCAGCCAATACCGCCGCCGTAGCCGGTCTGGCACGAGCGGAACTCTTCGAGGTCGTCCGGGGTGGCCATGCCGCTGACGTTGAAGAAATCTTCGTACTGGCGAATGCGCTTGGCGCGGGCATCGGCGCTCTCGCCTTTGGGCGCGATGCAATAGATGGTGATTTCGGTCTTGTTCACCGAAATCGGCCGGGCGATGCGGATCTGCGAGCTGAACTGGTCCATCAGGTACACATTCGGGTACAGGCACAGGTTGCGCGAGTTCTCGATCATCCAGTCGGCACGCGCTTGGCCGAAATCGGCCGCCAGCTGTTCACGGCGCTCGTAGGCCGGGCGGTCCTCCGGGTTGGCCCAGCGGGTCCACAGCAGCAGGTGGCCGTGGTCGAAGGAGTAGAAACCACCGCCCTGCTTGGCCCAGGCCCCGGCGCTCATGGTCTTGATCTCCTCGCCCGCCTCGCGCTGCTTGCGCTGGTTCTGGGTGGCGGCGTAGTTCCAGTGCACGGAACTGACGTGGTAACCGTCGGCGCCGTTTTCGGCAGTGAGCTTCCAGTTGCCTTCGTAGATATACGAACTGGCCCCACGCAACACTTCCAGGCCTTGTGGCGACTGGTCGACGATCATGTCGATGATTTTCGCCGACTCGCCCAGGTGTTCGACCAGCGGTTTGACGTCGGCCTTCAGGCTGCCGAACAGAAAGCCCCGGTACGACTCGAAGCGCGCCACCCTGGTCAGGTCGTGGGAGCCATCGCAGTTGAAGCTGGCGGGGTAGCCGGCATTGCCTGGGTCCTTCACTTTCAGCAGCTTGCCGCTGTTGTTGAACGTCCAGCCGTGGAACGGGCAGGTGTAGCTGGAGCGGTTGCCGCGCTTGTGCCGGCAGAGCATGGCGCCACGGTGGCTGCAGGCGTTGAGGAAGGCATTCAGCTCACCGTCCTTGTTGCGCGCGATGAAGATCGGCTGGCGCCCCATGGTCAGGGTGAGGAAGTCGTTGTTCTCGGGGATCTGGCTTTCGTGGGCCAGGTAGATCCAGTTGCCCTCGAAGATGTGTTTCATCTCCAGATCGAACAGGCGTGGGTCGGTGAACATCTCGCGCTTGCAGCGGTAGATGCCCTTTTCACGGTCGTCCTCGAGCAAGGCATTGAGGTAGTCGAATCCCAGGGACATGGCCAGGGTCTCCCTTGTTATTGTTTGGACCTGGTCAGGTTAGGGATTGGTAGGCGGCGGCAATATCCGCTTTGTGCGCAGTGCTATCCGTTTTGTGCAGGCAGTGGCTGGTTCAGCGCCGATTGCGCAAGGTTTCCGAGGGCAGCTCGCCAAACTGCTGCCGATACACCTCGGAAAACCGCCCCAGGTGCAGGAAGCCGTAGTCCATGGCCAGTTCGGTCACGCTGTGCACGCTGCAACTGGCATCGCCCAGGCAGGCATGCACCTGCTCCAGCTTGCGCTGGCGCACATACTGCTTGGGCGTGGTGCCCAGGTGGCGGTCGAACAGTGCATACAACGAGCGCAGGCTCATGCATGCCTGCTCTGCCAACGCTTCGGCGGAAAGTTCGAGCCTTAGGTTGCGTTCGATGTAGTCGAGGATTCGTTCCAGGCTTGCTCCGGGTGAACCCAGGCGCTCGCGACGGATATTGGTAGTCATCAGCGTCAGCAACTTGCTGGCGACGATCTGGCTGTAATGGCCCTGTACCCTTGGCAGCGAATCGCTCACTTCCGCTTCATGGCACACCATCGCCAGCAGGTTGACGAAACCGTCCAGCTCATCCAGCCGATAATGGTTGCGCAGGAAGCGCACACCGCCATCGGGCCGCTGCCAGCGCTGTTCGTCGCAGATCGAGTCGAGCAGCCGGGCCGGCACCTTGAGGATGAATTTCTCGCAGTCTTCCGAATAGGTCAGGTCGACCGGATCATCCGGGTTGATCAGCAGCAGCTCGCCCGGTACCAGGTGCTGCTCGCGCTTGGGCCCACGCCACAAGCAGTTGCCGTTGAGCAACAGCTGCAGGTGGTAGATCGTTTCCAGTGCTGGCGAGGTGACGCGTACGCTGCCGCCATAGCTGATGCGGCACAGGTCCAGTTCGGCGAACTTGCGGTGGCTGAGGCTGGCCTGCGGGTGGGTGGTGCGGGACAGACCGATGCAATGCTGGCCTACATGCTGGTTCACATAATCGGACACAGCATAAGGGTCGGCGTGATGAAACACGCTACTGCGCTCGCTCAGCAGGCGGCTTTCCATAGGCAAGGCACTCGGTATCGTTGTTGTTCTGGTCCCGCGCCCTACGGCCAGACAGGCGGTGGTTGCGGTCGTCACGGTCATTCTATCGACCCGGCTGGCGGGCGCAGGGGCAGGCGACAACCGGTGAGTGGCCCCACTTAAGCAAAATGGCCGGGGTTGGGCAATGCGCGGCAGGGAATGGTCGGGCGGATAGCGGACAGCCGACTACCATAGGCGTGCGGTTATCGCACGCTATTCCAATGCCGCACCCTCACTGCACTGGCAGGAAGTTCATCAACAACAAGCTTTGCGCGTAATTCAGGCCGATCCGCCGATAGCGCTCGTCAAGCAGCTCGGCCAGCAAATCCAGGCGCGCCACGATCTTGCCGAACTCCACGGCAAAGCTGAGGTTGCTGCCTTCCTCGGAAATTTCATTGGAGAACAGCAACAGCTCCCCATTGGCATCTTGTCGCTGGCTCAGCATCCAGGTGGCTTTTTCGATATTGCGCGCAGCGTTGTTGACGAACAGCGGGTCGATGGTGTCGGTCATGTAGAACTCGGTACGCCCGCCATGCGCGGTGATCAGCATACCGCCGATGGCGTAGATGAACGCGCCGACCCGATCGCCGCGGAACTCCGGGCTCAAGGCATAACTCAAGGCCGCCAGGTCACGGCGCTTGCCCAGTTGCGGCAGCGGCTGGCGTTGTTCGATGGCGATGCGGATCTGCCGCTCGGCAGTGGCGGCATCGACGTAGCCGGAAAGCTTCCACTGGTTGGGGTTGCGCAGGTACAGCTTGTTCATCAACAGGTACAGGCTCTGCAGATTGTCGCGCATGGCCAGCGTGGCCATGCGGTCGACGCTGGTCTGGAACAGCTCGCTGGGCTTGCCGTTGCCGAGCTGATCGAGCATGCCGCGCCCCTGCTCCTGGGTGCAGGCGCACAGGCAGCTGAAGGCGCCAACCAGCAGCAGGCACGAGAAGATTTTGGTATTGCTTGCAACCATCGGCACCGGGTCGATATTCGGCGGCCGCTCCGGGTATCGGTGCGGCTTGGCCAAGAATAGAGCGCGGAAATTCCAAAAAGTGCGAAATGTAGGTAACCAGGATCGCCGAACGCACGGCTACTAGCCGCCGTAGAGCAGGTCACCTGATATATTTGCCAGTTTCGGGTTTGCTCAGGATGGAGAAATACTCTGCGCCCCAACGGAGGATTCACCATGAGCAAATATGCAAAGAACCCCGGTGAACTGGATACTGACTTTGGCATTGACGGTTATGCCAGACTCCCTGTCCCCCAAGACGCCCTATCTTCGGGCGGGGTGTACTCAACAACAATCGATTCAGCGAACCGTATAACCTGGGTCGGCGGCGCTCCGATCGACGGCGAGGATTTCTATTTTTTTGCAAGGCTGGATGCCAAGGGCATCTGGGAGGCTGATCCAGGCTTCGTCGCAATTGAAGATCCTGCGTTGGATCCGTCGCTCTCCTATGGACAGGAGTTCCATTTCATTACGCCCGCGACACCTGCACTGGACTCGAATTATATCGCGCATTCAAAATGTGCAACATGGACCGGTGAGGATTGGCTCTGGCAAGCGGCTGTCGGCCAATACCGAAACAACTTCGCACCGCTGGACGGCTTCGGCGTGAAAGGGATGATGCTCGTCCGGCCTGACAGCCAGCGCATACCAACAGCAACATCCACCGCCAAGCACGAACAACGGCCGAAAACAAAGCCTGCCCATGAGGCAAAGATTCCGAAAAATCTGAAGAACAGATATAAGGATGAGGTATTTGCACCCGCTACCCGTAGCGTATTGCTAGGCAACACGATCAAAACTTTGTACGCCTCTTCGCTCGATGGCCAGCCGAACAGTCAAAGGCTGTGGGTCGCGCTGCACGATGCCGAGACTGGAGTCCCGGTAACCGGTCTTGGTCCAGATGGCACTCAAAGCCAATGGCTCATTCCGAATTTTCTGGGTGATACCTTCGAGCCGTGGGGTTGTCACTTCTTCAAGGACGGTGGTTTTGTTCTGGCAGGCAAAGAAGGTGCACCCGGCATCGTCGCCAGATACAAGAGCAACGGCGAGCTGGATACGGACTTCAACCAGGCCGGCTTTATTGAACTCGCTAACCGCAGCATTCAATTGGGGGCGGACGAAAGTAGGATCATTATCAGCCAAGGCACTTATTTCACTAGCGAGGCTGGACGCACAATCAACCTGACGATTCGTGTGTACAACAAGCAAACCGGCTTACCGGATACGCAGTTCAACGGAGACGGTGTGCTCAGTATCGATATCGACCCTGGTGCTGATATCAGGGCTCTCACAACGGAAGCCATCCTCGTTGCACCCGAAGGGTCGATCTATATCGCAGGAAACTTGCTTCACATGGAACAGTCCAGTTTCTACCAGCAAGGTATCATCCACAAGGTCACCCAAGATGGCAGACTGGACGCTAACTTCGCTTCCGAAGGACGCTACCTGGTTCCAACAGATCGATTGAACACCTTGCGCGCAGCATACCTGGGGGCGGACGGACTCCGTTTCATCTCCCAACTGAATGAGGGTGGTCGCTGTGTCATGAAACTCTTTATCTGATTGCCGCCAAACCTGGCAGGCCTTTGAACACAGTGGCTTGCCGGGTTTGGCGTTAGGTTCTGTATGAAAAGTCTTGAAACGAAGGTCAGGCAAGGCGAAAACAACCGAGGAAGCGGAGTTTACGGGTTGTAAATGAGCATACCGACGCTGTTTTCAACGCAGCATCACCGTGTATCAAGGCTTTTCCTACAGAGCCTAGCGCCTGTTCACTGCTGGTGGCGCAACATATCCACGACCAGTGCATGCAGCGCCGGGTCACCGCAAGCCACTACGCAGCCACCATTCTGCGCGCTGCTGCCGTCCCACGCGGTGATCACCCCACCCGCCCCTTCGATGATCGGCATCAGCGCCTGGACGTCATACGGCTGCAGGCTGGCCTCGACGATCACGTCGACAAACCCGCTGGCCAGCATGCAATAGGCATAGCAATCGCCGCCGTAGCGCATCAGCCGCGCCTTGCCGGCAACCGCCTCGAACGCCGCCTTGCGTTCAGCGGTGTCGAACATGTCCGGGGTGGTGCACATCAGCGTGGCCGAAGCCAGGTCGCCGCAGGCGCGGGTTTTCAACGGCGTACCGTTGCGCCAGGCGCCTTCCGGTGTGCCGACAAACCGTTCACCAGTGAATGGCTGGTTCATCACCCCTACCACCGGCTGCGCGCCGTCGTTGAGGGCGATCAGCGTGCCCCACAGCGGCAGGCCGGTGATAAAGGCGCGGGTACCGTCGATCGGGTCGAGCACCCAGGTCAGCGGGCTGCTGCCGACAGCCACCCCGGCTTCCTCGCCGAGAATGCCGTGCTCGGGGTAACGGGCCTGGATCAGCGCGCGCATGGCGTCTTCGGCCGCCTTGTCGGCCACGGTCACCGGGTCGTACAGGCGCCCGCCCTTGTCCTCGACATCCAGGCTGGCGCGAAAGTAGGGCTTGATCGCTTCAGCAGCAGCATCGGCCAACTGCTCGGCAAAGGCGCGGTACTCGCCGATCTGTTCAGCACTCAGGGACATGGGACGGGCCTCGTGACAAAGATGGGGCACGCATCATACCTGACACATCGCCCCGCTGTACGTGGCAGCGGTCTAGACTGAACATGACCAGATCACCGGGGGGGCTGCCACACGTGGAGGTGTGCGATGAGCCAGTTCAAGCGTCTGTTCGTCATGCTCGGCCCGCAGATGCGTCACACGCCGGCGCTGCAACGCGCGGCGGCGTTGGCGGAATCCAACGGTGCCTTGCTGGATATCAATGTGTTCGTCGACGATGTCGACACCTTCGGCTTGATGAGCGATAGCCGCGAACGCGAACGGCTGCTCAGCGACAACCGCCAATGGCTGGCGGACGAAGCCGAACAACTGGTCAACGCCGGCCTGGACGTGTCCACCGAGCTGCTGCTGACCCGTGACCCGCTGGGCAGTGTGCTGGAACGGGTCGAACGCCTGGGGTGCGACCTGCTGATCAAGGACGTGCAGCACGAACCGGTGCTCAAGCGCCTGCTGGTGACGCCACTGGACTGGCAGCTGCTCAAGGACAGCCCGATCGCCGTGCACCTGGTCAGCGATATCCGGCTGCCCCTGCCCCGGCAGATCGCTGCCGCTGTGGACCTGAACAGCCATGGCGCTGGCGAGCATCTGGACGAACAGGTGATCCACTGCGCCCATGCCCTGGCCCTGCAGTGCAACGCCGAGCTGCACCTGCTGCATGTATGCGACGCAGCGAAGACCCACATTGCCGACTTCGGTGCCGGAACGGTCACCATGCCCGGCTTCGATGGCAACCTGCGGGCTGCGCAGCGAGCGGCGTTCAACCGCCTGGGCGACCACCATCAGATTCCGTTGGAGCGTCGGCACTTCCTGGAAGGCCCTGCAATCAAGGCCATTGCCCAGTTCGTCGGTCATAGCCGGGCCGACGTGATCGTGATGGGCAGCCACCGGCATGACGCCCTGCAGACCTTCCTGGGCGGGACCACGGCGCATGTACTGGAGCACCCGCTGTGCAATGTATTGGCAATCAAGGCGGTCCGCTGAGTGCTGGTTAGCTGATCCGGGCTATTCGCGGACACGCCCGCTCCCACAGCTCATCGAAATTGCCAGAACCCGAGACGCACTTGTGGGAGCGGGCGTGCCCGCGAAGATGTCAGCACCGATTGGCCTGCCCGGTATCTGGCACAGCAGTGCCACATAAAAATAATGCATCTGATAATGATTCGTAGTAGTTTTGCGCCGCTTTCGCCCCTTTCCTTCAGCGCCCTACTCCAGGATCGTCCCGTCGATGCGCCGTACGTTCGTTTCGCTTTGTGTGCTTCATGCCGTCTCCCCGTTGGCCTTTGCCGAGCCCGAGCCGCTCGGCGCCCCCGCCCAGATCGAACTGCAGGCCCTGAGCATTACCGGCAATGCCGACAGCGAGCGTGCCGATGGCCCCGTCGACGGCTACAAGGCCAGCCGTTCGGCCAGCGCCACCCGCACCGACACCGCGCTGCATGAAACCCCGCAATCGGTCAGCGTGGTGCCCAAGGACGTGCTGCAAGACACTGGCGCCACCCGCCTGCAGGACGGCCTGGACTATGCCGGTGGTGTCGGGCGCGCCAACAACTTCGGCGGCCAGGGCCTGACCACCTTCACCGTGCGCGGCTTCACCACCGGTGAGTTCTACCGCAACGGCTTCCCGATCAACCGTGGCTACCCCAACGCCCCGGACGCCAACACGGTCGAACGCCTGGAGGTGATCCGTGGCCCGGCCAGCAGCCTGTATGGCCGAGGTGACCCCGGTGGTACCTTCAACGTGGTCAGCAAGCAGCCTTTGCCCGAGTCGAAGGTCACCCTGGGCAGCCAGTTCGATGACCAGGGCATGCACCGCGCCACCCTGGACGCTAGCGGGCCGCTGAACCAGGACGGCTCGCTGGCCTACCGCCTCAACCTGCTGGGCGAAGGCGGCGACAGCTTCCGTGACGATGTGGAAAGTGAGCGCTATGACGTGGCGCCGGTCGTCAGCTGGCAGGTCAATGACAGCACCAAGGTCGTCTTCGAGGGCGACTTCATGCGCAACAACCACCCCCTCGACAGGGGCCTGACCCGCTATCCCACCCAAACTGGCAGCGCGTCGCGGGACACCTACATCTGGGAAAAAGGCAGCGACAACCTGCTGCACAACGACAACAACATGACCCAACTGCGCTTCGAGCACCTGCTCAACGAAGACTGGACGCTGGGTGGTGGCTTCCAGTACCTCGATGGCTCGCTCAAGGGTAATGCTGTCGAGGGCACGAAATTACAGGCAGATGGCCGTACGCTTGATCGCAACTTCAACTACCGCAAGCTGGAGTGGACCGACCGCGACTGGCAGTTGAACCTGACCGGGCATTTCGATACCGGTACGCTCAGCCATACCCTGCTGACCGGCATCGAGTACGAAAACTACCACTACAGTTCGATTATCCGTCGTTCCTCCGCGCCCTACCCGATCGACATCTACGACCCGGTTCTGGGCCAACCGCGGCCGGCGCTGAATGCGACGCCAACGACCTGGGACAATGAAAAGCTGCAGACCTGGGCTTTCTTCATCCAGGACCAGGTGGCGCTGACCGAACGTCTGAAGGCGTTGGCCGGTGTGCGCTTCGAGCGCTTCGAGCACGACTACGACGACCGCCGTGCCGCCAACCGCGACTTCCAGAAGGGTGAGAACGGCGTCACGCCACGCTTCGGCCTGATCTACGACCTGACCGACACTGTGGCGGTCTATGCCAATACCGCGCGCTCGTTCAAGCCCAACACTGGCACGCCCGCCGGCAACGGTAGCAGTGGCTTCGACCCAGAGAAAGGCAAGTCCTACGAGCTGGGTGTGAAATGGGAAGCACTCGATCGTCAGCTGAGCGTCGACGCGGCGATCTACCACATCGTCAAGGAAAACGTACTGGCCAACGACCCGAACGACGCCACCGGTACCTACAAGATCGCGGCCGGCGAAGTTCGTAGCCGTGGCCTGGATATCAATGTCGCCGGCAACCTCACCCCCGAATGGCGCGTGATCGGTGGCTATGCCTACGTGGACGCCGAAGTGACCAAGGACACGAGCCTGCCCAAGGGCACCCACCTGGCCAACATCCCGCGCAACAGCTTCAGCCTGCTGAACACCTACGAGTTCCAGGATGGCCTGGCCAAGGGGCTGGGGTTGGGCGTTGGCGTGAAGTACGTGGATGACCGGGCCGGGCAGACGGCGGCCAGTACCTACACCATGGAAAGCTACAGCGTGGTGGACCTGTTGAGCTTCTATCAGGTCAACGAACATGTGCGGCTGAACCTGGACGTGAAGAACCTGTTCAACAAAGGTTATGACGAGGGAGCGTTCAACAGCTACGTCTACCCAGGCGCGCCACGGACGGTTCAGGCTGGCGTTTCCTATACCTTCTGAATCGCCGGGGCTGCCTTGCAGCCCATCGCGACACAAGGCCGCTCCTACAGAATGAACGCGTCTGTAGGAGCGGCCTTGTGTCGCGATGGGCCGCAAAGCGGCCCCCGGCCTCAGAAGCCTTTGCTGTAGAACAGCGAGTACGATTCGATGCCGTCGTTAGGCTGCTTGAGCCCCGCGTTGGAATAATGCATCGCGCGGATCCCCACCTTCTGCTCCCCCGGCAATTTCAGGCCAAAGCCGATGCGGTCCTCGAAGTTGAGCGCCGACCCCAGGCGCTGGTCGCCCACGTCGGTCTTGGAGAACGCCGCCAGGCCAATGCCGGCCTCAATGTAGGGGGTGTAACGGAAACCGCTGAATTCATAGGTGAACACCGGGCTGACCGAAAGCGAATGGGCGCCACTGGCCTCACCGCCTTCCCAATAGGTGTAGGCCGCATCCCAGTATCCGCTGAGGTAGCCGGAGCTGCTTTCCAGCCATTTCTTGTCCCAGTCGAACGACAGGCCGATACGGTAGGTCATGTCGCCTTGGCCAGTTGCGCCAACGGCACCGGACACCTGCGCTGCCTGGGCCATGTTGGCCGCGGCAAAGGCCAGCACTGCGGCAGCCAGCGAAGCTGCGAAACGGGTTTTCATCAATGACTTCTCCTGATGGTCGATACGGCAAGCGGGGGCTCGAGCCCCTCGATTTATGGTGACCGGACCATCCAGCCCGGTCACACCAAGTAATACTTTTCTGATTATTGTCCAGATAATCAGAAAGTTGGAAGTGAATTGCCACTATTGGCTAATCCCTTCGACTTGCATCGACCTTCCGGTTACCGCTACTCAGTCATATTCCGCTTCGTCATGCTCGCCGAGCAAACGCCGTTGTCGGGGCGTGGCCGCCTCCAGCACCTGCGGGTTGAAGCGCCAGTCCAGATAAGGAGAAAACTTCTGCGCCACCATGCGCCGGCCATAGTGCACTTGCAGCATGTCACGCACACGTGTCTGGCTGTTGTTGGCCCCGCCGCGGTGCCAGACATCGCTGCGAAATACCAGCGCATCGCCTGCCTGGCACAGCAGCGGTACTGCCTGGCGGCCCTGCCACTGGTCCTCACCAGGCTGCGGAGGCCGCCCAGCACGATGGCTAGCGGGCACGATCCAGGTCGGCCCGATGTCCTGGTCAATGTCGCTGAGGTACAACTGCGCCGTCAGGATCTGCGCAGGTTGGACGAAGTCGCCGCGTTCGCTGAGCCAGTCGGGCAGCTGCATGGGCAGGTGGTCCAGATGCAGGGCCATGCCGGGGTAGCCGGGGTGGCTACGCCAGGCGGTCTGGCCGATTACATGGCAGTCGGCGCCCAGCGCCGCTTCGGCCAGGGCAATCAGCGCAGGCAGGTCGAGAAAGGGTAGCCACAGCGGGTTGCGGTTGAACACGCACTTGTAATGTTCCAGCAGCCCCTGATAGTCCCAGTGGATGGGTTGCAGGTCGTCGATGGCGCAGCGCAACAAGGCGATGCGCAAGGGCTCGAGCACAGCGGGGAGCAGCACGTAGCCCTGCTCGTCCAAGCTTTGCAACTGCAGGTCCAGGCTCATGATGACACGCCTTGTGCAGGCAGGAGTACAACTGTACTCCTGCCGTATTTTCCATCAATGCCAGTTCAGATTCACGGTCGCAGGCGACTTGCCGTTGACGGTGACCATTTGTTGCACCGTTTCGCCCTGAGCATTGCCAGTGACTTTGTACTTGCCCGGCGGCAACTGCACGTACAGCAGCGGCCCGGCATCCGAGATGCTGAGCACGGGCTGACCTTGGGCATTCTGGATATCCACGCTGGCACCGCTTTGGAACTTGCCTTCCGGGCCGGTCGAGAGTTCGACGTGGAGGTCATAGCCCGGGGTCTTGCGCAGGGCATTGGCCTCGTCCTGGCCGATGCCCCCTTGCAGGTAGCGCACGCCGTTCTGCTCCTGGGGCTGCAGCTGCACAGCCTGCATGTCGATCCGGGCATTCAGGTCGGCGGCAGCCGCCAGGGTCCAGGGCAGCGCCAGGGCGACCAGCAGTGCGGCACCGAGGGCATAGTGATGATTACGCATGGTACGACCCTCCGTTCGAGGATGGCTTACCTATTATCTGATCGTTCTGGCGAAACAGTGTTCGTACAGACGCGTGGTCGCCTGGATGAAATTCGCTTTAACAAACAAGTTTTTTGAGCAGAAACATCAGCTTGCGCGGCCTTCTTCGAGTAATTTCACGAACATGCTCAAGCTGCGTGACACCGTGCCCCGTCGCCAAACCAGCCAGGTTTTCAGGTAGCGGAAATCCTCCGACATTGGCCAGGCGCTGACGGTGCTGCAACCAGGCATGTTGTCGAGCATGCTGCGCGGCATCATGGCCAGCCCGGCGCCGGCGCTGACACAGGCCAGCATGCCGTGGTACGACTCCATTTCGTGGATCTTGCCCGGTACCGCCTGGTCCTGCACGAACCAGTTCTCGAAGTGGTGGCGGTACGAACAGTTGGCGCGGAAAGCGTAGATGTTTTCGCCGTTGACGTCCTGGGCGCGGTGCACCGGGGCATGGTTGAGTGGCGCAATGACCATCATTTCTTCCTCGAATACCGGCATACCCTCCAGCGTCGGGTGCAGTACCGGCCCGTCGACGAACGCCGCCACCAGGCGCCCGGACAGCACGCCCTCGAGCATGGTCCCGGATGGCCCGGTGGACAGGTCCAGGTCGACCTTGGGGTAGCGCTGGTTGTACGCCGCCAGCAAGGCCGGGATGCGCACTGCCGCCGTGCTTTCCAGCGAGCCCAGGGCGAAGGTGCCTTGCGGATCCTCGCCGGCCACCGTCAGGCGCGCCTCGTGAACCAGGTCGAGGATACGCCGGGTGTATTCGAGAAAGTTCCAGCCTGCCGGTGACAGGCGCAGGCGGCTCTTTTCCCGAATGAACAGTTCCACGCCAAGGTCTTCCTCCAGCTGCTTGATGCGTGTAGTCAGGTTCGACGGTACCCGATGGATGTGCTGCGCGGCGGCGCTGATACTGCCCTGCTCGGCGACCGCCTTGAAGATTTCCAGTTGCACCAGGTCCACAGTCTTTCTCCAAACGTGAATGTTTCGCTCATTATTATTCAGTTTTCATTAAAGCCCTAGCCCATTAGTCTGACGTCTCGGATCAATGACAACGAGAGTGTCCCGCCATGAGCGCGATCAGCAGCCTGACCCACGCCATCTCCCTCGACCCGTACAGCGGTGAGCAGATCGGCGCCTACCCGTTCGACAGCGACGCCGCAGTGGAAGCGGCGCTGCAACGTGCCAAGGTTGGCTTCGGCCAGTGGCGCCAGGTGTCGCTGGGTCAGCGCAGCGAGTACTTGCTGGCCCTGGCCAGCACCCTCGAAGGCAAGGCCGAAGCCTTCGCGCAGATGATCAGCCGCGAAATCGGCAAACCGATCGCCCAGGCCCGTGGCGAGGTCAGCAAATGTGTCGGCCTGTGCCGCTGGTACGCCGAGCACGGCCCGGCAATGCTCGCTGCCGAGCCGACCCAGGTGGAAAAGGCCCGCATCGAATACCGCCCGCTGGGCCCGATCCTGGCGGTGATGCCGTGGAACTTCCCGGTATGGCAGGTACTGCGCGGCGCCGTGCCGGCGATCCTGGCCGGCAATACCTACGTGCTCAAGCATGCCCCGAACGTGATGGGCAGCGCTTACCTGCTGGGTGAGCTGTTCAAGGATGCCGGCCTGCCAGAAGGCGTGTTCGAGGTACTGAACGTGACCCCGGACGGTGTCACCCGTGCCATCAACGACCCGCGCATTGCCGCCGTCACCCTCACCGGCAGCGTGCGGGCCGGCATGGCCATTGGTGCGCAGGCTGGCGCGGCGCTGAAGAAGTGCGTACTGGAACTGGGCGGCTCCGACCCGTTCATCGTGCTGGCCGACGCCGACCTGGATGCTGCCGTGAAGGCGGCGGTGATCGGCCGCTACCAGAACACCGGCCAGGTCTGTGCAGCGGCCAAGCGCCTGATCGTCGAAGCCAGCGTCGTGGAGGAATTCACCCGCAGGTTCGTCGACGCCACGCGTGAGCTGAAGGTGGGCAACCCGCTGGAAGACGATACCTACATCGGCCCGATGGCCCGTTACGACCTGCGTGACGAGCTGGATGGCCAGGTCCAGGCGAGCATCGCCGAAGGCGCTACCCTGCTGCTGGGCGGGCACAAGGTCGAAGGTGTGGCCAACTTCTACGCGCCGACCGTGCTGGCCAACGTCACCCCGGACATGACGGCGTTCCGCCAGGAGCTGTTCGGGCCGGTAGCGGCGATCATCAGCGCCCGCGATGCGGACCACGCGGTGGAGCTGGCCAACGACAGCGACTTCGGCCTGGCTTCGACCATCTACACCGCCGACTACGCGTTGGCCGAGCGCATGACTGCAGCCCTGGATACCGGTGGCGTGTTCATCAACGGCTACTGCGCTTCCGACCCCCGCGTGGCGTTCGGCGGGGTGAAGAAGAGCGGTTTCGGGCGCGAGCTGTCGCACTTTGGCGTGCGTGAGTTCACCAATGCGCAGACGGTTTGGCTGGATCGTAACTGATCGGTGCCTTGGGGCTGCTTTGCATCCCATCGCGACGCAAGGCCACTCCTACCGATCCGCCCCCCGCGTGGTTCGAGCAGGTTCGGGTAGGAGCGGCCTTGCGTCGCGATGGGCCGCTAAGCGGCCCCGAATATCTCAATCCCGAACCTGGTCCTTGACCCAGTCCAGCATTCCCCCCGGCACGATCAGTTCATGCCGCGCCCGCGAACAGGCGGTGTACAACCCGGCCAACATCCGCGCACGCTCGTTGCGGTTACCGGCCACCTGCGGCGCCACCATCAGCTCCGGCGATACCATCACCCGGGCAAATTCCATGTTCTTCACATCCCGCACCCGCCCCAGGAACAGCTTGGGCGCCTTGTCCCAGCGGTAACGGCTCTTGGCCCTGGCGAAGTGCTCCGGCGTGTAGCCCTTGCGCAGCATGTTGGCCACGGCAACGAAGGCCTTGTCATCGCCCTTGTCCTGCTCCAGTGCCTGCCAACTGGCATAACGGAACAGCATCGGGTGGCGTGGCCGGGTGCCATGGCGATACAGCTCGATGCAGTCCTCGACGAACAGCTCGAAGTCCTTGCGCGCGCTTTTCAGCAGCACGAACGGCACGCCCTGGTGCGTCAGGCGCTGGAACCAGCCGAACAAGCCCCATTCGTCGTCGACGATCAGCGCGGTGGGCTGTTCGGGAACGCTGACGGCATCGAAGAAGCTGACCCGGGTGTAATGCTCGGCGCTGCCGCTGAAAGCCCCCTGGATCGCCGCCGGGTGGGCCTGGATCAATGGGTTGAGCACGTTGTCCATGGCCGGCCCGGCGCGCAGTGAGCGGTCGATGCAGCGCTGGCGAATGAAGCTGCCGTGGTGCGGGCTGAGGCCGTTGAGGTTCTGCAGCTCGTCACCCAGGGCAATGATCGACTGCGGGCTGCGGTCGAGCACGGCGAGCATCGGCGCCGACAGCTCGTGGGCCTCGTCGACGATGACATGGGTGTAGCGGCTGTCGATCACATCCGCAGTCAGCGACAGCAACTTGACCCGGTGATAGTCGCGTACCGGCAACTGGATTTCCCGGGCTGACGGGCGAATCAGTTCCTGCCAGTACAACCGTGCCTTTTCCAGCAGCACCTCCTGGTCCAGCGGCGTAGTCCCCGGCCCGGCCCACGGCAGATGGTGCAGTTGCAGCTGGCTATCGGCGCTGTGGCAGAAGCTCCGCACGGCACGAATGCACAAGGCCACCACCTCACGGGCAGCCAGCGGGCCGATGTCGGGGATGCCCAGCCAGCGGACCACCTGCGCATCCTGCGGGCGCCACGACAGTTTGGTGCGATACGGGTCACGCAGGCGCCAACCGTTGCTGGTGAGGTCGCGGTTGAGCAGCTCGTCGGCCAATTGGCCGAAGGTCAGCGCCGTGTAGGCGGCGGCGTCCTTGACGCGCGCCTGCAAGGCTCGCAACTGGCCTTCGGTCAATGCCAGCAATAGCGTACGCTGGGGGTCGAGCAGGCGGGCGAACTGATGAATCAGGAAGGTCTTGCCGGTGCCGGCGAAGCCCTGCACGGCCACCGATTCGTCGACCCCACTGAGAAACTCGCGCAACAGCCGGTTCTGCTGGTCGCTGAGCATCAGGTCGCTGGCCAGCGACGGCAGGTACACCGGGTGCAATGGCGTTGCGCGCTGGCGATAGTTGGCGGCGAACTGGAAGTTCCACTGGCCTTCGGCGTCCAGCAGCTCGTCGGCCTGGTACGGCACCTCGCCGGACAACAGTGCGATCCCGTTCTCGCCGAGCATGCCCAGGCCCATCGCGAAGGCTTCACGGTCGAAGTGCTGCGCCACCTGGCCCTGGAAACGCCCGGGTGCGGCGCTCTCGACCTCGTTGGCGATGCGCACGATTTCAGCGAAACGGCGTTCCTGCGCGTCCGCCGAGGCCGTGGCGGGCTGGCGCGGCAGGTTTTGCACGAACAGCACTGTAGCGGCTTCCAGCAGGCTGGCGGTACTGAAGAACTCGGTAGCAGGCGCGCTGGCGAGGCGGTCGGCCTGGTCGCTGGGCAAAGGCAGGTAGAACATCGGCACCTCGGGTGGAAACAGGGCGGCACGATAGCAATTTTTGTGCTGCGATGCTGGGTTCAGTAGCGCCTGGGGCCAGCCCTTGCGCGGGCAACCCCGCCGCTACAGGGTCACCACGGGTTTGGGAGCGGGTTTACCCGCCAAAGGGCCAGCAGCTATTCGCAATACTCAACCCCTGCCCCGCTTCAATGTCTCGCTGGGAAACTCCTTGAACAACTGGCGGTAACTCTCTGAAAACCTTCCCAAATGCCAGAACGACCAGCGCATCGCCACCTCGGCCACCGTCACCCCGCCGTTGCGCAACAGGTCGCGCCGCGCACCGTTGAGCCGACGCAGACGCAACCAGTGCGCCGGCGACATGCCGGTAAACGCCTTGAATGCCTGCTGCAGCTGGCGCAGGGAAACCCCGGCAACCGCCGCCAGTTCCACCAGGTTCAGAGTCTCCTCCGGGCAGTCGGCCGCCCACTCACTGACCCGGCGCATGATCGCCCGTTCCTCGTCGCGCCGCCCCAGGGCCACGCCCTGCAAGCGTTGGCAGGCATTGTCGAGGATGAACAGGCAGTCATCCAGCAGCTGTTCCGCCAGGGCCTGCCCCTGCAATGGGCAATCGGCCTCGCCCAGGCGGGTCAGCGTGGCACTCAGCCAACTGCCGAACAGCGCATTCTGGCCGCTGCCCAACGGCACCATGAACAACCCTTCGAGGCGCTGCGGGTCCAGGCCATGACCGGCCAGGAACGCCTGGTCGAACACCACCGCCACTTCCTCGTAGTTCTCCGGCGTGATCCAGATGTTGCGGCTCTGTTCGTTCAGCAGGTACAGGCTGTTCTCGCTGCGGTCGAAGCAGAACGCCAGCGCACCGCTCGGCGCCCGGAAGAATTGCTCCACCCGGGTGTTCAAGCGCTCCTCGTACACCTGCACCCCCTCCAACCCCAGGCAACGCAGCTCTCCGCTGAAATGCCCGGGCGACATCTGCCGATACTGCTGCTGCCAGGCAGGGGTGGCACGCACCTGCTCGGTGACGTCGGTGGTATGGAAGGCCTGGACTTGCAAGGCATTGGCGGTGGTCACGCGCGGTCCTAGTTGCACTCTTATGGTGCATTCGTTGCCGGAGAAAGTGGATAGATCGGCCACAGGGGCTGCGACCAAGATAGTCTCCAGTGCGTCAACTGGGAAGCGCAACGCCTTCGAAACCTGTAACGGGTTTCAACGCGAACCCGCTCCCCCACCGAAACCCAACCAAGAGGTCTGTATGAACGCCCCCTTCGATCAGCTGTCCACCTGGCTGAAAGAACACCGCATCACCGAAGTCGAATGCGTGATCAGCGACCTGACCGGCATCGCCCGCGGCAAGATCGCACCCACCGCCAAGTTTCTTCACGAGCGCGGCATGCGCCTGCCCGAGAGCGTGCTGCTGCAGACGGTCACCGGCGACTACGTTGACGATGACATCTATTACAACCTGCTCGACGCCGCCGACATCGACATGGTCTGCCGCCCTGACCCGACTGCCGTCTACCAGATCCCGTGGGCCATCGAGCCGACCGCGATCGTGATTCACGACACCTTCGACAAGCAAGGCAACCCCATCGAACTGTCGCCGCGCAACGTACTGAAGAAGGTGCTCAAGCTGTATGCCGACCATGGCTGGCAGCCGATCGTGGCACCCGAGATGGAGTTCTACCTGACTCAGCGCTGCGAAGACCCGGACCTGCCGCTGCAGGTACCCCTGGGGCGCTCGGGCCGGGCCGAAAGCGGCCGCCAGTCGTTCTCCATCGATGCCGCCAACGAATTCGACCCACTGTTCGAAGATGTCTACGACTGGTGCGAGATCCAGGGCCTGGACCTGGATACGCTGATTCACGAAGACGGCCCGGCGCAGATGGAGATCAACTTCCGTCACGGCGACGCGCTGGACCTGGCCGACCAGATCACGGTGTTCAAGCGCACCATGCGCGAGGCGGCGCTCAAGCACAATGTCGCGGCCACGTTCATGGCCAAACCGATCACCGACGAACCGGGCAGCGCCATGCACCTGCACCAGAGCGTGGTCGACATCGCCACCGGCAAACCGATCTTCGCCAATGATGATGGCAGCATGAGCCAGCTGTTCCTTTACCACATCGGTGGCCTGCAGAAGTACATCCCCAAGCTGCTGCCGATGTTCGCCCCCAACGTCAACTCGTTCCGCCGCTTCCTGCCGGACACCTCGGCACCGGTGAACGTCGAATGGGGTGAAGAAAACCGCACCGCCGGCCTGCGCGTGCCCACCTCCAGCCCCGAGTCGATGCGCGTGGAAAACCGCCTGCCCGGCGCCGATGCCAACCCGTACCTGGCCATTGCCGCCAGCTTGCTGTGCGGCTACCTGGGCATGGTCGAGCGCATCGAACCCAGCGCCCCAGTACAGGGCCGCGCATACGAACGACGCAACCTGCGCCTGCCGATCACCATCGAAGACGCCTTGCAGCACATGGAGGACTGCGAAACCGTGCAGCAGTACCTGGGCAAGCAGTTCGTCCAGGGCTATGTGGCGGTCAAGCGTGCCGAGCACGAGAACTACAAACGGGTGATCAGCTCGTGGGAGCGTGAATTCCTCATGCTCAGCGTCTGAACCGGCCCCTGGCCGCACCTATGCGGCTTGTTGTAGGAGCGGCCTTGCGTCGCGATGGGCTGCAAAGCAGCCCCAAGGCCTCAGCACATGAGGCATAGATTGTTGGGGCTGCTGCGCAGCCCATCGCGACGCAAGGCCGCTCCTACACACGGCAACACCCCAGCGAACTCGAAAAACAAGACCAACGAGGTGTCCCCATGCGTCATCTGCAAACCCTGATCCCCGCCGCCTTCACCCTGCTGTTCGCCAGTACCAGCCACGCCACCCCCTCGGTCAGCGTGTACAACTGGACCGACTACATCGGCGACACCACCTTGGCCGATTTCCAGGCCAGCAGCGGAATCAAGGTGATATATGACGTGTTCGACTCCAACGAAACCCTCGAAGGCAAGCTGCTGGCCGGGCGCACGGGTTATGACGTGGTGGTACCCTCCAACCACTTCCTCGCGCGCCAGGCCCAGGCCGGTGCCTTCCTGCCGCTGGACCGCAGCAAGCTGCCCAACTGGCGGCACCTGGACCCCAAGTTGCTCAAGCAGCTTGAGCAGAACGACCCCGGCAACCGCTATGCCGTGCCCTACCTGTGGGGCACCAACGGCATCGGCTATAACGTCGACAAGGTCAAGGCGGCCCTCGGCGTCGATCATATCGACTCGTGGGCGGTGCTGTTCGAGCCCGAAAACCTGAAGAAGCTCAAGCAGTGCGGGGTGGCGTTCATGGACTCGCCCGACGAACTGTTCCCCGCCGTGCTCAACTACCTGGGCATGAACCCGCGCAGCGAGCAGCCGGCCGACTACGCCAAGGCCGAAGCCCGGCTGCTCGAACTGCGCCCCTACATCACCTACTTCCACTCCTCCAAGTACGTTGCCGACCTGGCCAATGGTGATGTCTGCGTGGCCTTCGGTTATTCCGGCGATGTGTTCCAGGCGGCCAACCGCGCCGTGGAGGCGAACAACGGCGTAAAGGTCGCCTATAGCATCCCCAAGGAAGGCAGCAACCTCTGGTTCGACCTGCTGGCCATACCCAAGGACGCCAACAACCCTGAACAGGCACTGGCGTTCATCAACTACCTGCTCGACCCCAAGGTGATCGCCAAGGTCAGTGCCACTGTCGGTTACGCCAACGCCAACCCTGATGCCCAGGCCTACATGGACGCCTCGCTGGTCAACAACCCCGAGGTCTACCCACCCCAGGCAGTGCTGGACAAGCTGTACATCTCCAGTACCCCGAGCCCGAAGATCATGCGCGTCATGACCCGCTCCTGGAGCAAGATCAAGTCCAACCGCTGAGCCGAGAATACCCATGTCTTTCACGACCCAACACGCCGCCTCGTACTACGCCGCCACGGCACGCGATGCGGCGCCCTACCCTAGCCTGGACGGCGAACTGATAGCCGACGTGTGCGTGGTCGGCGGCGGGCTGACCGGGGTCAACACGGCCCTGGAGCTGGCCGAGCGCGGCCTGTCGGTGGTACTGCTGGAAGCCCGGCGCATCGGCTGGGGCGCCAGCGGGCGCAACGGCGGCCAGCTGATCCGCGGCATCGGCCATGATGTCAGCGGCTTTGCCCGTCATGTCGGCCAGGACGGCGTGCGTTATCTCAAGCAGGCCGGCATCGATTCGGTAGCACTGGTGGCCAGCCGCATCGCGCAGTACGGCATTGCCTGCGACCTGCGCTGGGGCTTCTGCGAACTGGCCAATACGCCCGCCCAGTTCACTGCATTCGAGGATGAGCTGTGCGACCTGGCTGCCCTCGGCTACCGCCCTGAAACCCGCCTGGTCGGCGCCAACCAGCTGCACGAGATCGTCGCCAGCGACCAGTACGCCGGTGGCCTGGTAGACATGGGCTCGGGCCACCTGCACCCGCTCGACCTGGTCCAGGGCGAAGCACGTGCCGCCCACGGCCTGGGCGTGCGCATCTTCGAGCAGAGCCCGGTGCTGCGCATCGAGCGCGGCGCCCAGGTCGTCCTGCATGCGCCGCGTGGCAAGGTGCGCGCGAGCAGCCTGGTGCTGGGCTGCAACGCCCACCTCGACGAGCTGGAACCGCGCCTGAGCGGCAAGGTGCTACCTGCCGGCAGCTACGTGGTGGCCACCGAGCCTTTGCCCGAGGCGCTGGCCAGCCGCCTGATCCCGCAGAACATGGCGCTGTGCGACCAGAAAGTCGGCCTGGACTACTACCGCCTCACGGCGGACCGGCGCCTGCTGTTCGGCGGTGCCTGCCATTATTCCGGTCGCGACCCCAAGGACATCGCTGCCTACATGCGGCCCAAGGTACTCAAGGTGTTCCCGCAATTGGCCAACGTGCAGATCGACTACCAGTGGGGCGGCATGATCGGCATCACCGCCAACCGTTTTCCCCAGGTCGGCCGCCTCAGCCAGCAGCGCAACGTGTACTACGCCCAGGGCTATTCCGGGCATGGGCTGAACGTGACGCACTGGACCGCCAAGCTGCTCGCCGAAAGCATTGCGCTCGGCCACAGCCGCGGGCTGGATGTATTCAGTGCGGTGCCGCACCTGACCTTCCCTGGCGGCAAGGCACTGCGCTCGCCGCTACTGGCGCTGGGGATGTTGTGGTACCGCTTGCGCGAGGCGCTGGGCTGAACAGCCGCGACAGCGGGGCCATTTTTCATGGCGATTGAACTCAGCCACTGGCCATCTGTCGCGCACCTGCTAGCGTTGTTCTGGCCGACTCCACATGGATGCATGTTGATCATGAAATCACTGCCTCGCATTACCCTGTTGTGCGCCGCATTGCTCGCCGTTGCTGCCTGCTCCAGCAACCGCGTGGACCCCAAGGACTACTCCGGCTTCCTCAAGGACTACAGCCGGCTGGCAGAAGCCAAGAGCCCCTCGGGTGACCCGGTGATGCGCTGGATCGACCCCAAGGTCAACGTCAACCAGTACAGCCAGGTCTACATCGAGCCCAGCCAGTTCTACCCCAAGCCACAGCCGACAGAGGTCATCTCGGCGCAGACGCTGCAGGAAATCACCCGCTACTTCAATGAGGCCCTGCGCCGTGAAATGGGCAGCGTCGTGCCCCTGGCCAAGGGCCCCGGCCCGGGGGTAATGGTGGTGCGCCCGGCCATCACTGCAGTGTCCACCAGCAACGAAGGCCTCAAGCCTTACGAGATCATTCCCATCGCGTTGATCTCGGCCGGCGTGAACACCGCCATGGGCGGCCGCGACCAGGAGGTGGATGTTGGCGTCGAGGCGGCCTTCCTCGATGGTGCCAGCCAGAAGGTGCTGGCCCAGGTGGTGCGCAAGGGAACAGGACAGGAACTGGAAAACAAGACCACCAAGCTGACCCTGAACGATGTCAAGCCGGTGCTGGATGGCTGGGCCAAGGACATGCGCGCGAGCTTCCTGGCAGCGAAACAGAAAGCCCGCCAATAACCGCCCGTTGCAGGGGCCTTGTGTCGCGAAAGGGCCGCAAAGCGGCCCCGGGATTTCAATGCAGATAGATGAAACGGGGCTGCTTTGCAGCCCTTTCGCGACACAAGGCCGCTCCTACACAAGCGCGGTAGGCGATGAGGTTACTCAACACTCCACGAACGCAACAGCCAAACCGCCGCGCGAGGTTTCCTTGTAGTTGGCGTGCATGTCCGCCCCGGTATCGCGCATGGTGCGGATGACCCGATCGAGCGAGATGAAATGCTCGCCATCCCCGCGCAAGGCCATCTGCACGGCGTTGATCGCTTTCACGGCGGCGATCGCGTTGCGCTCAATGCAGGGCACCTGTACCAGCCCACCCACCGGGTCGCAGGTCAGGCCAAGGTTGTGCTCCAGGGCAATCTCGGCCGCGTTTTCCAGTTGCGGCGGCGTCGCGCCAAGTACCTGGGCCAGGCCGGCAGCGGCCATCGAACAGGCCGAGCCCACCTCGCCCTGGCAGCCCACCTCTGCCCCGGAAATCGACGCGTTCTTCTTGCACAGGATACCGACTGCCGCTGCGCCCAGCAGGAAGTCCACCACATCCGCATCGCAAGCGCCGGGGTTGAACTTCATGTAGTAGTGCAATACCGCCGGGATGATGCCGGCCGCGCCATTGGTCGGCGCGGTCACCATGCGCCCGCCGGCGGCGTTCTCTTCGTTCACCGCCAGGGCGAACAGGTTGACCCATTCCATGGCACTGAGGGTGGAACCGATCACGTTGGGTTTGCCCAGCTCCTGCAGGCTGCGATGCAACCGTGCCGCGCGCCGCTTGACCTGCAGCCCGCCGGGCAGGATGCCTTCGTTGCGCAGGCCGTTGTCGACGCATTCACGCATGGCCGCCCAGATCCGCAGCAGGCCCTCGCGGACTTCGGCCTCCGGGCGCCAGGCGCACTCGTTGGCCATCATCAATTGCGCCACGCTCAAACCATGGGTTTTGCACAAGGCCAGCAACTGCGCAGCGCTATCGAACTCGTACGGCAGCTGCACCGCGTTCGCTGCGCCTGGTGGCGCATCGATATCGGCTTGCTCGACGATAAAGCCACCACCCACCGAATAGTAGGTCTGGCGCAACAGGCTGGCCTGCCCGTCCAGGGCTTCCAGGCTCATGGCGTTGGGGTGGTAAGGCAGGTTTTCGTCGAGCAGTAGCAGGTCTCGGCTGTACTCGAACGGCAGCGAGTGGCTGCCATCGAGCATCAGGCATTGCGCCTGCATGACCTGGGCGATACGCGCCTCGATGGTGGCCGGGTCGATACGGTCGGGCCACTGTCCCATCAGGCCGAGCAGGCAGGCGCGGTCGGTGGCGTGGCCAACGCCGGTGGCCGACAGCGAGCCATACAGGCGCACCTCGACACGGCGCACCCGGCCCAGCAGCCCTTGCTCACGCAGGGCCTGGGCAAAGGTCGCTGCTGCCCGCATCGGGCCGACGGTATGGGAGCTGGACGGGCCGATGCCGATTTTGAAAAGGTCGAAAACACTGATAGCCATGCTAATGCCTGAGCGTACCCGGCCATGTAGCCGCGGCACGGTAATCGGAAAAAATTGAGCGGTATTGCGAAGTTGCGCGATACTGCCGCGCTGGCTCATGGATGACCAACGAAACTTCCTAAGCAAGGCTTTAGCGGTACTAAACGATGCGTCGACAACTCAATGGCCAGGTGTTCGTCTGGCTGCATGTATTTGCCTGTGCGGCCCGGCACTTGTCCTTCACCCGCTGCGCCGAAGAACTGCACATCACCCCCGGTGCGGTCAGCCAGCAGATGCGCCAGCTCGAAGAGCGCCTGGGCTATCGCTTGTTCCTGCGCCGGGCGCGCGGCGTCGAACTGAGCGCCGAAGGGCAGCGCCTGGCGCAGACGGTGGCCGAAGCCTACGGCAGCATCGAAGCCGAACTGTTGCGCCTGGACGCGGGCGAAATCCGCGGCACCTTGCGCTTGCGTTCGATCCCGTCGTTCCTGGCCAAGTGGCTCACGCCGCGCCTGCCGCGTTTCCAGCAGCGCTACCCGGACATCGAGCTGCGCCTGGTCGCCGAAGACAGCGCCCAGGCCTTGACCCCGGGTGATTTCGACCTGGCCATCGACCTGAACGATGGCAGCTACCCCGGCATGCTCTCGACGCCACTGCTGGACGAGCAGATCTTCCCGGTGTGTTCCCCCACCCTGCTGCGCGGCCGCCCGCCGCTGCACGGGCCGGCAGACCTGGCGCATTATCCGCTGCTGCATGACATCACTGCCTGGCGCGGCAGTTCGGAGTACGCCGAATGGGAGTTCTACCTGGAGGGCATCGGCGCTGCTGGCCTGGATGTACGGCGCGGGCACACGTTCAACCGTAACCACCTGACCATCGAGGCAGCGATTGCCGGCATTGGCGTGGCGATTGCGCGACGCACACTGCTCAACGACGAACTGGAGCGCGGGGCACTGATCGTGCCGTTCGGGGTGCCGATTGCCAACCACAAGCGCTACGTGGTGCATTACCCGCCAGGTGGGTTGAACCAGCCGGGGGCGCGGGCGGTACATGACTGGCTGGTGGAAGAAGCGCGAGGGTTCAGGGAGTTGCACCCGCTAAGCAAGGACCAACCAACCTGAACGCGGTCTTTGTAGCGGCCTTGTGTTGCGATGGGGCGCGCAGCGGCCCCGGAAATCCGTGCGTCGACGCCGAAATCACCGGGGCCGCTGCGCGCCCCATCGCGACACAAGGCCGCTCCTACAACAAGCCAGCTCAATAAGCCTGCTTGCCGGTAAACGCGTTCAGCGTGCGTACCAGGATCACGAAATCCAGCCACAGCGACCAGTTGTTGATGTATTCGATGTCCGAGTCGACCCGCTGGATCATCTGCTCGATATCCTTGGTCTCGCCGCGGAACCCGCGCACCTGGGCCAGGCCGGTCATGCCTGGCTTGATGTTGTGGCGGGCGAAGTAATCGACGATGTCCTGCGAATACAGCGTGTCATGTTGCAAGGCATGCGGCCGTGGCCCGACCAGCGACATTTCGCCGGTCAGCACATTGAACAACTGCGGCAACTCATCCAGGCTGGTGCGGCGGATAAAGGCACCGACCCGTGTCAGCCGCGGGTCATTGCGCTGCGCCTGGCGGATCACGCCCTGCTCCGGCTGGTGCACGTGCATGCTCCTGAACTTCCAGATACGGAACGCTTCCCCGGTCCAGCCGGTGCGCTCCTGGCGAAAGAACACCGGGCCGCGGCTATCGAGCTTGATCGCCAGCGCCACGGCAAGCAGCAACGGCGATGCCAGCAGCAGGATCAGCGCCGCCAACACCCGGTCTTCGAGGTTCTTCAGGAACAGGCTCATGCCGGTCAAGGGGGTTTCCGACAAGGTCAGCACCGGGATGCCGGCGATTTCCCGCACGCTGTGGTTGATCAGGCGCAAGGAGAAGATATCCGGCACCCAGTTCACCGCAATGCACTTGTCGAGCAGCTTGAAGTACACATCGTTGATCACCTCGGAACCGCCTAGCGGCGTCACCAGGTACACCGTGCGGATGGCGTGCCGGGCGACGATCTCGTCCAGCTCGGCAATCTGCCCCAGCACCGGCAGGCGTGGCTTGCCTTCGGCACCCTCGCGCCCCGGCTCGTCGAGTTTGTCGATCAGCACGCAACCCAGCACACGTTCGCCGAACCAGGGGTTGTTGCTGATTTTCTGGTAGAGAAAGTTGGCCAGGTCACCGGCGCCGATGATCAGGGCATTGTCCAGGCGTGCATGCGCGCTAAAGCGCTTTTGCAGCTCGCGCACGGCAAAGTGCAGAAACAGCTGGGCGATGTAGCCGATGATGAACAGCTGCACGACCAGCAGCCGCGAATAGGTTTCGCTCTGTTTGGTCAGGAAGGCCATGACCACCAGGAAGCAAAAGGTCGCCGACCACGCCTTGAACAGCCGGAAAGCCTTGATGGAAAGCCCGACGTTGGTGCGGTAGATCGCATAGTGGTCGTAGATGACTGCCAGCGCGCCAACCAGCAACAGCAGCATGATCACGTAGTCGGAGGTGATATAGCCAAACTGGTCGTAGATCAGATACCAGGCGATGCCGGTGACTGCGATGCCATCGAGGCCGGCCTGGATGGCGTTGCTGACGCTGCTTCTTCGCTGAAGCAAGGAACGACTGCTCCTGGGTTCGAAGACCATTTCAGACCTCTTCAATTCGAGCGCAGCAAGTGCCTTTGATCCAACCGCAAGCCTTGAAAACGGCCCATATGCAAAGCCAGCGAAACAGGATCGTGCCGCCCACGACCCTTGCTCTCACTGTAGCAGCCAACCGCCACCAGTGTGCCGGCAACGCCGCTGGCGTACCTTCCAGCCGGCCTACCGGGCGAGCCTGCCTGCGCCTTTGCTGCGGCGGTACAGCAGGGTACGCAGCAGGAACAACGGGTTGCCCACCACATAACGGGTGAACAGGCGCTTGGGTTCACGCGACAGCCGGTACAGCCACTCCCCCCCCAACCCTCGCAGCCACTTCGGTGCGCGGCTGACCTTGCCACCGAGAAAGTCCAGGATGGCCCCGCCGCAGACGATCAGGCACGGCCCGCCAGTGGCCACCAGCCGCGCCGCCACGGCCTCCTGCCTGGGCATGCCCATGCCCAGCACGATCAACTCCGGTTGCCGCTCCCTGGCCAGTTGCAGATAGGTTTCGATGCTGGCAAAGCCATCGTGAACCGACACCGGCAGCACCCCGAACAATGCCGCGCAGCGTTGCACGGCCTGGTCCAGGTACGGTTGCCGGGTCCCCCAGAAGGCCACCCGCCGCCCGCGGTAGGCAGCCATCAGCTGGGGAATAAAGTCGGTGCCATTCATGTTGCGGCCGGGCTCGAGGCCGAGGTGACGATACAGCATCGCCATGCCGGCACCGTCGCGCAGCAGCACGTCGGCCGCCGACAATGCCTGGCTGTAGGCGCGATCGCGTACCACCAGGTTCATCGCATGGGCATTGACGAAACCCAGCACCGTTGGCGCTTGCGCAACGGCGAGGCGCTCGAGCAGGCGCTGCGTTGCAGCGTCGTCGGCCACCGTTTCAAGCTTGCCGATGATGCTGTCCCAGCGTGTCAGCCAGGCGGCCATCAGTCGTCATCCCGTTTCGAACGAACCCAGTCAACCTGGCGCTTGATCAGGAACCCGAGGTACATGGGGACTTTCCTTGCCGCGTAGAACGGCGCGTACAGCAGCACGGAAAACGGGATCAGTTCGCGACAGAAACGCGCCCACGCCAGCGCGACCGCCAGGCCGAGCAAGGCCAACCCGCACAGGGCGATCCATGCCGGTGCCGCCACGCCGAACAGCAGGTAGGCCAGCCAGGCCAGCAGGTTGACCGCGACCAGAGCCAGCACCAGCAAGGCCAAGGGCGGCACCAGCAAGTCCAGGGTCATGGCCAGCAAGCTGCCGTTACCGTGCTTGAGGGCGGCCAGCGCGCGCCTGGGCGCATCGCTCAGCATCAGCCCCAGGTGGCCATGCTCCCAGCGGGTGCGCTGGCTGTTCAGGCCTTGCTCGTTAGCTGGGAACTGGCTGGTGACCAAGGCCTCGGGGCAGAAGATCGGCGGCTTGCCTTGCTGGCACAGGTCCAGGCCCAGCTTCACATCCTCCACCAGGTGACCATTGGCCAGGTCGACCAGGGCCAGGTCATGCCAGCCGAACGCCATGCCGGCGCCCATCAACTGGCACGGCAGGCCCAACCGGGACCAGCCACGTGGGCGGACCAGGTTCTTGACCCGCCAGGCGAATTCAGCGACTTGCACTTTCGGCCCGGCCCCCGCCGGGGCATGGGTCAGGTACAACGCCTGGACCGGGCGGGCGACTTGCTGGCAGCGCAGCGCCAGGCGTTCGATCGCACCCTCGCCCACCCGGCAATCGGCATCCACCACGATCACTACCTCGGGCGGCTGGCGCGCCAGGTGCCGCACGCCAAAGTCCAAGGCGTAACCCTTGCCACGCAGGTGCAGATCGTGCCGCTCCACGACCTCGGCGCCGGCCTCGCGCGCCAGTTGCGCGGTATCGTCGGTACAGTTGTCGGCCACCACCAGCAGGCGGTCGCCAGGCTGCAATTGTGGGGTGATGCTCGCCAGCGTGGCGCGGATGATCGAAGCTTCGTCATGGGCTGGCACCAGTACAGCCACCTGCGCACGCCTGCTGCTGGCGAACGGCTGTACCGGCCTGGGCAGGCAAGCCAGCAGCACTTGCAGCAACAGCAACAGCACCGGTAGCAGGACGATGATCGCCAGCAGGCCGAGAAACCAAGCCAATACACTTATCATGCGGATGCCTTGAAATAGCTGGCCAGCCGGGCCGCCTCGGTGTCGATATCATGCCGTTGCAGCACACGTTGGCGGGCCGCCTCGCCCATCCGCTGCAGCACTTCGACAGGTTGCGCCAGGCACTCGGCCATGGCTGTCGCCAGTTCGTCCACCGCGCCGGCGGGAAACAACCAGCCATTCTCGCCCGGCTGCACCAGCTCGGGAATGCCTGCCACATAGGTGGTCAGCACCGGCCGGCGCAACGCCATGGCTTCCATGATCACCACCGGCAAACCCTCGGCGAAGCTGGGCAGCACCAACGCGCGGGCGGCCAGGATTTCCCCACGCACCTGCGCGCTGCTGATCCAGCCGGTGATACGCACGTGCTGCTGCAAGCCGTAGCGGGCAATCAATGCCTCGATCTGCCCGCGCATGTCGCCGTCACCGGCCAGCACCAGCTCGAAGCTGATTGGCCGTGCCGCCAGTAGCCGTGCTGCTTCAAGCAACAACAACTGGCCTTTCTGTTCACACAAGCGCCCTACGCACACCAGGCGCAGCGCCGCCGGTACGCTGGCTGGCGCCACATCGTGGAAACTGCGCTCGAGGCCACAATGCACCACCTTCACCTTGGCCCACTGGTCGTGTGCCACCCAGCGGAACAGCTGGCTGCGCCCGTACGAACTGACCGCCACGACAAAAGCGGCGCGCTGCACCTTCTCGCCGAGGTGCAGCAACTGTGCTTTGTCGAATTCTTCCGGGCCGTGCACGGTAAAGCTGTAGGCCGGCCCGCCCAATACATGGGCCAGCATCACCACCTCGGTGGAGTTGGTACCGAAATGCGCGTGCACATGTTGCGCCTCGCCGGCATGCAACCATTGCAGCAGCTGGCAGGCCTCGGCCAGGTAGACCAGGTGGTAGGGCCAGCCGCGATCGGCCCGCAAGCCCAGGCGCATGGCCAGCCACAGCGCGCGGCAGAAGCGCCGTGGCTGCCTGCGCAGCACTTGCCAGGTGGGTTGCAGCAAACCCTTGATGCCGCTTTGCAACACATAGCGGGTGTTGCTACGTTCCATCGCGTCTTCGGCGTCCTGCAGCTCGGCGTCCCAGCCGCGCAAGGCAATACGTTGCACCGTAAGCCCCTGCCGCTCCAGCGCGAGGATCTCGCGACGGATGAAACTGTGGCTGACTTTCGGGTACTGGTTGATGAAATAGGCAATGCGCATAGAAATCCAGATCAAGACCCGCATGATGAACCTTCTGACCCGCCGCAGTAGCCTCAGCTGTCACTCCAGGCTGTCGACTACCGGCGGCTGGCGCCCCGCCGATGCCCCTTGGTCAGGTGCATCCCCCTGCTTCTCTTGTAGCCCAAGGTTGTGACCGTTGCCTGCCAAAGCCGCCTGCAAACGCGCGAAAACATCCTCGAGCAGTACCTGGCGACGGCGGTACATCGCCCGTTTCTTGCTCGGGATGTCCTCGTTCGCCCGTTGTGCCGGAGCCATTGGCAGGGCAAAAAAATCTGCACGCTCGCTGGCAATGGCGCCGTGCTCCTGCCAGATCGCATCATAGTTGGCGACCAGGTCCTCGCCCTTGTCATGGCCGAAATACGCGTGCCGGTGGTGGCGGCAGGCATCCCGGACGGCATACAGATGCACCACGCACAAGGTCCTGGCCAGGCACTTCAGCGCTTCGAGCAGCAGGCTGCGCGGGCGCAGCCCCTCGAAGTCCTTGGTCAGGTCGCGGTAGATGGCCAGCGAGGTTGCGCTGTCGACGCCCTTGTGAATGCCCTGCACGGCACCGATGAACAGGCACAGCTCGCCCTGGCTGCGGCACAAGGTGAATGCCAGGGAGGCGACGCGCAGGTCGTTGCGGAACAGGTTCAGCACCAACTCGCCTTCCCGCTTGAACCAGATCGGCCGGTCGAGCACCAGGCGGCAGCCGGGGGAATAATTGGACAGCTCGCACACTACCTGGCTGGCTGTCCGTTCCAGCAGCAACAGGGCCGGAAACTGCCCGGCCACCACCTCGAAGTGCGAGGCCACCACCTCCAGGCGCTGGGGTGCTTCCCAGCATCTGCTGATGTAGGGCCACTGCACCACGCCGATGCAATCCACGCCCAGCCGTCGCCAGCGCGCCTCGCCCAGGGCCAACCTCATGCGCTGCACAAAGGCGTTCAGTTGCGGCCATTGCCGGGCAATCTGACCCATCAACCGGTACTTGTTGTTCAACGCCCGCAACGAGTAGCCCGGTTGCAGGGTGAACACGCTTTTCACGATCGTGCCAAGCATCCATGGTCCCTCTTGCTTGTATTCGATCAAGGCCGGCGTGCCGGCCACGAAGCGCTGCTGCAGGAACCGCAGCTGCCCGAGCATTTCCGGGAACTTGCCCAACACCAGGAACACTGCCTGCAGCCAGTTCTGCCGCGCCGACCTGCCACCGCGGCGGGCCAGGCGCACGACCTGCAGCGGGTAGACCAGCAGCAACAGCAGGCCCCAGCTGCCCAATGCCAGGCAGGCCAGCAACGTCGCCACGGGGATGCCCAGGCCCCAGACCCAGGCGCGGCGCGATTCGCGCAGCCAGTGCCGCTCGGGCGCCCGCCCATGCAGGTAAGCCCCTTCTGCGTAGGCATGGCCGGCGCGCAGGCTGCGCCGCCACCATTGACTGAAACGGCTGATGGCGGCGTCGTGCAGGGTCATCTCGGCGTCCAGACGCCAGATTTTCCACCCCTGGGCGCGCAGGCGGACGCACAGCTCAGGCTCTTCGCCAGCGATCAGCCCGGCGCAGAAGCCGCCGGCAGCGGCAAACGCATCTGCCCGCATCAGGGCATCGCCACCACAGGCCTTGGCCTCACCGATCGGGGTATCCCATTCCAGCTCGCACAACAGGTTGTATACCGAACGCTCGGGGAAACGCTCACGTCGCCGGCCACACACCACCGCCACGTCGGGGTGGCTGTCGAGAAACGCCTGCGCCACCGCCAGCCAGCCAGCGGCGACCTCGCAATCGCCGTCGACGAACTGCACCAGGCGCAGCGACGGCAGCAGCTGTTGCAAGGCGGCAAAGCCTTCGTTGCGCGCGCGGGCGGCGGTGAACGGCTGGCCCATGTCCAGCGCCAGCACCTCCACCCCCAGGCTGCGAGCCAGTTGCGGTGAGCCGTCGCAAGACCCCGAGTCGACGTACAGCACCTGGTCCGCGCCATGCATCAGCGAACGCAAGCAACGCTCGAGGCGCTGGCCTTCGTTGCGGCCAATCACCACCACGCCGATCCCGCTCGCCATGGGTTTCACTCGACCGGCACCGTGCTGGCCACTTGCCGGGCCTTGATGGTGGCCGGCACCCCTACCGCCAGCGAGTTGTCCGGCACATCCACCAGCACCACGGCATTGGCACCGATCACCACGTTGTTGCCAATGCGGATGCTGCCCAGCACCTTGGCCCCACTGCCGATATCGACATTGTTGCCGAACACCGGTGCAATCGGCTCGCTGACGTTCTTCAGGCCCACCACCACGCCGTTGCGGATGCGACAGTCATCGCCAAACCGGGCATAGCCGCTGATCACGATGCCGCCAAAATGGTCGATGACGAAGTTGCGGCCAATCACCACTTCGCACGGCAACTCCACGCCGGTGAGGATTTGCACGCATTTGAACAACACTTTGTACAGCAGCGAAAACAGCTTGCGCAGCGGTGCCGGGCGCACGCCATAGCGCCAGCGGCCGAAGCGGTACACCAGCAATACCCAGAAGCCCTGGGCACCCCAGTCGCCCCCATGGGCCCGCAGGTCGGCACGTACATTTTCGAACATGGCTCCACCTACCTTGTCGGTTGGCTGGCGTACCGGGTCTTGAACAACAGTGACCAGGTCGCCCGGCAGTGACGCCAACAGGCGCTTATCGCGCCCCAGCCGCGTCGTTTCAACAGCGCCTTGAGTGCCAGCACCAGGTCGCCGAGGGTCACCAGCAGCATGTGCAGGGCCAGCCCGGCCAAGCCGTGGTGCTTGCGAAAGTACAGCAGTTCGCTTTCGATCTGGTACGCCGAGATCTGCCGGCTGGCTGCCTCCAGTTCGGCGACCGAGCGCGAGCTCTCGCCACCGATGTGCACCACTGTGGTGTGCGGGTAGAACACCACCTTCCAGCCCGCCGCCTTCACCCGCTTGCAGTGGTCGACCTCTTCGTAATAGAGAAAGTAGCGCGGGTCGAACAGCCCCACCTGGTCGAGCACTTCGCGGCGCACCAGGTAGAAGCAGCCAGGCAGCCAGTCGCATTCGCGCACCGATGCGTGGTCCCAGTCCATCTCGTCGACCATCTTCAGCCCCGGGAACAAGCGCCCCAGCCCGGTGCGCCCGACAAACACGTTGAGCGGTGTCGGAAAGTAGCGGCAACTGGGCTGCAGATCGCCGTCGCGGCCCTCCAGGCGCACACCCAGCACGCCGCACTCGGGGTGCGCCTCCATGTACTCGAGGGTCTTCTGCAAGGAGTCGGCAGCCACGAAGGCGTCGGTGTTCAGCAGCAAGGCGTACTTGCCCTGCAGGTGCGCCAGCAGCTGGTTGTTGGCCCGGCCGAAACCCACGTTGTGCTTGTTGCTCAGCAACAGCGCCTGCGGGCACACCGTGGCCATGCGCTGCAGCGAGTCATCCACCGAGGCGTTGTCCACCACCAGGTAGTTGGCCAGCCGTTCGCCGTCGGCCCGGCGCAGCGCATCGAACATCGGCTGCAGCAGCCCGGCCGTGTTGAAGTTGACCACCAGGACATCGACCGGTTTGCTAGCCATTGCTGCCATCCCCGAAGAAGTACTGGCGCCGTTGCGCCATCAGCAGCGGCTCCAGCTCGGGGTCATAGGCGCCGTTGCGCTGCTTGACCAGGTCGATCCACGGGTAGGCTTCGCAACGTGCCTCGACCCGTTTGATCAACTCTTCGGTGGTACAGATGAATTCTGCCGGGTTGCCACCAAACACCGTGCCTGGCGGCACGTCCTTGGTCACAACCGCGCCGGCGGCGACGATCGACTCCGGCCCGATGGTCACGCGCGGCATGATGATCGCGCCATGGCCGATGAAGCAGTTGTCCTTGATGTCGATATAGCCGACCGAATCCAGGTGCTTGCCGAAGCGGTGCTCGATCAGCAATACCACCCCGTCATGACCGATCAGTGTGCAGTCGGCCAGGCCCACACTGTTGCCGATACGCACCAATGAAGGGTCGAGGAACTTGCTGCCTGGGTTGGCGTGAAAGTGGCTGCCCACCGAATGAAAGTTGCCCCAGCGGCTGAGGTACGCGCCCCACTCGAGCGCTGTGGGCCTGCAAAACCTGCGGTAGAACGAGCTGCCGCGCCCGGTTGCATGGACAAACTGCGCCACGGCCTTGCGTATCCATCCCTTCATGCTGCCAGCCTCGCACTCTAAGCAATCTGGACTGTTCCTGAGGCGCATCCGGTCTCGTTCTTGTGGGTGCTGACCGCAACGCACTCAACCCGTTCACAACGTTTATCACCCCATAGCATCCCTGGCCGCGCTCATCCTGGCATCCAGGTGGTCGGCCAGGCGCAAGGCAAACTGCAGCAACGGCAAGGTCGGATTGGAGGCACCGCCGGTTGCGAAGATGCTGCTGCCAGCGATGTACAGGTTGGCAATCCCGAACACCTTGCAATCGCGGTCGACGACACCGGTTTGTGCGGAGGACGCCATGCGCGTGGTGCCCATGTGGTGGGCATGTGGCGACATCCTCAGCGGTATCGAGGTGTCATAGACATAGTCATTGAGCTTGATGAAACCCAGGTCGGTGTCGGCCCATTGCTTGGCCAGTTCACTGCCAATGCACTTGATGGTGTGCCGGTCATCAGCGGTCAGGGCCCAGTTGACGTTGACCTTGGCGACACCGAGCGCGTCCCTCTCGTCCAGCAGCGAAATGCGGCTGTGCAGGTTGGGGAACTGTTCGATCAGGGTGCTGATGAGGCCGTCGCCGGGGCAACTGAACCGGGCGACGAAGGCGATCTTGCTGGCGACCCCCATGTCGCAGGCCAGGTTTTCCAGAAAGTTCTTGACCTCGGCCGTGCGCCCGTAGGTCTGCACTTCGGCCAACAGGGCGGCCCTGACATTGCCCTTGCCGGCCTTGTACGCGTCAATGAAGGTATCGGTGGTGAAGTACTCGCGTGGCTCCGGGGCCAGCCCCGACTTGAGGATGAAGGTGCCCAGGTCGATGTTCAGGTGCTCCATGAAACAGCTCCCGACCAGCCCATCCTTGCTCACGATGCCCGCACTCAGCAACGATTCGCTGTTGAGCAGTTGCCTGGCATTCTCGATGCCGCCGGTGGCCAGCACGAAGGTTCTCGCCACCAGGCGCTGGCGGTTGCGCTGGTAATCGGACAGGACCACCGCAGCCAGGCTGCCGGTGGCCTCGTCGTACTCCAGGTCCACGCAATTGCAGTTGATGAACACGTCCAGGCCGTCGGTCTGCTCAAGGGCGGCGGCGTATTTCTGCGCAAACCGCGTGGGCGGGCTGAGCAGGAAGCGGTCCGGTTCGAATTCGTCGCCACCGAGCCCGCTGTTGATTGCCTCGAAATCCGACCCAGGTGGCAAGTCGACGATGTCCATGGCGGCAGGCAGGTAGCTGGCAATTTCCGCATAGGGGATCGGCCAGCCAGGCAAGCCACCGATCGGCGGAAGGGCGAAATCCGAGGCAGTGAACGGCCTGCAACGGCCTGCCCAGTGGTTGGAGGTGCCACCCAGGTAACGCAGGCGGGACTCCTTGGCATACAGCTCCAGGCCGGTGGACTTGCAGGCATACAGGTCTTGCGAAAGCGATGAATACTCGCGCCCGCCCCCTTCGGCAAGCAGCACGCGCCAGCCAGCGGCAGCCAGGCGCAGGGCCAGGGTGATGCCGGCCGGGCCAGCGCCGATGATGCAGACGTCGTAGCTGTCGCGCAGGGTCTTCTGCTGTTGGTAATCCTTGATCATGCTTGCTCGTTCCGGAAGTAACGGGACGGCAACACCCAGCCATTGATCAGCACGTGCCCGCGCTTGCCGCCACGTTCGCTGGCAATGGCTGTAGCAGTAGCGAACACTGCCCCGCCGACGCCCAGCAAGACACAACTCTGGATAAAGCCCCTGCGCCCCAACTGCCCAGCACAAAAAGTCAACTTGTCCATGGCCCGGCCTGTGCCCTTGAAAGTCTCTTTCGGCAAGCCGCATCACAGCCAGTTGAAAAAGGCTGTCAGCAGCGCCCCGCAAAGCGCGCCGATCAGTAGCATCGGCAGCACCATCAGCTCACGTTTGAGGCTGAAGATATCCAGCTTGCAATTCACGTACACGATCAGCACCAGCGTCGGCAGGGTGTGCAGTGCCACCCCCCAGATCGCCCAGTCCACGCCACCAAGCATCAGCAACAACGGCAGCAGCCCCCACAGCGAGACCAGGCGGATGATGTTGTCGATGGCCTGGTACTTGGTCAGGCCCAGGGCAATCCACACCTGGTGTGCCAAGGTATAGCGCAATGTGAGGAACGACAGCGAAAGAATAGCCAGCATCGGGCCAGCTTCACGGTAGCGGTCGTCGTACATCCAGCCGATCAGCAACGGGCTGGCAGTGAGGAACCCGCCACAGATGAACAGTACCAGCAGGTCGACCAGCAGGCGGAAGCGGTGATACAACGCCTTCAGGCGCTCCTGGTCGCCGGCCCGGGCTGCCTCGCTGAAGGCGGGGAGCGCCACCGCCCCGAAAATCTTCATCAGTGCGGTCTGCACCGCACCCAGGATGAGTACGGCAATCGAATAGACCCCCAGTTGCGCCGTCGTCATGCTGGCACCGAACCAGATGCGGTCACCGTACATGGCCAGCACACCCACCATCGACGACAACAGGATCCAGCGGCCAAACACGATCAATTCGTTCAACGCACTGCGGTCCCACTGCAGGCGGTTGCGCGGCCCCTCGAGAACAGTATGGCCGAACAGGGTCCAGGCCAGGGCCGACACCAGGCCGGCGATGACCAGTGCCCAGACCGAGTGGGTCAGGTAACCCAGCACCAGCATCACCACCAGGCCGACCACTTGCGAGGCCAGGTCGACCAGCGCCACGCGCTTCTGTTGGAAAGTGCGCACAGCCACATCTATCTTGGTGGACTGGAAACCCCAGATCACCGCCGACAGCGCGGTGGCCGCCAGCACCATCGGCAGCTCGGGTTCGGCATAGGTGGAATCTGCCGGCCACACCTCGGCGCGCTGGGCAAGCCAGGCCGCCAGGGCCAGCAGTACGGTCAGGACGAACAGCACCAGGCCGCGGATGATCTGCACCGTCCAGGCGGTATTGAGAAACTGCGGGTCATCGCCGCGCTGGCTCTGCACGATGTTCTGCCGCAGGCCGACATCGGACAACAGATGCAGGAGTACCGAAACGGTGTTGGCAATGACCATCACCCCGAACATTTCCGGCACCAGCAGGCGGGCCATGAGCAGATTGCCGCCAAGGCGCATCGCTTGTGACGCCACCTGCGAGACCAGGTTCCACGACCCGGCCTTGAGGGCCCGCTTGCGCAGGCTCGCGGCGGCTGACACATCAATCGACGGCATGACATCAATCTCTGACTGACTAAAAAGTCACTATAGTTTCAATTAGCCACGATGCTAGCCGTTGCCCACCGAGGGAAAGGTGCCCATAGCCGATGCCTGAACATTTGCGTGCGTTGATCGTCATCCTGTTCCTGGCTAGCGTGGTCTTTCTGCTGGCCCGGCGGCCTGCCTGCGACCTTATCCCGCTGCGCGACTTCAAGCGCCGGCGCAACCTGTGGTTCCTGCTGACCCTGCTGGCCTTCTTCTCGCACAGTTTCTGGCTGTACCTGGGCGCAGGCGCAGTCATCCTGTACATCGCCGGGCGCCGCGAGCACAACCCCATGGCGCTGTTCTACCTGCTGCTGTTCCTGATCCCGCCGGCTTCGCTGCAGGTGCCGGGGTTCGGCCTGGTCAACTTCCTGGTCGAACTCAACCATATCCGCCTGTTGAGCGTGTGCGTGCTGTTGCCGGCAGCGCTGGCCCTGCGCCGCCAAGGCGACACCCTGCGCTTCGGCCGCACCTGGCCCGACAGGCTGCTGGCGGCGGAGCTGCTGCTGATGAGCGTGCTGTACCTGCGCGAAACCACCCTGACCGACACCCTGCGCCAGACGTTTTACCTGTATATCGACGTGCTCCTGCCGTACTACGTGGCCAGCCGTGGCCTGCGCCAGATCAGCGATTTCAAGGACACCCTGCTGGCCTTCGTGCTCGCCTCCTTCCTGCTGGCCCTGATCGGTGTCGCCGAGTATGTGCGCCACTGGCTGCTGTACAGTGCCCTGGTCGACGCCATGGGCGTGCCATGGAGCATGTCCGGCTACCTGGACCGCGGCGGTTCGCTGCGCGCCAGTGTCACCACCGGGCAGGCCATTGTGCTGGGTTATGTGATGAGCGTGGCCATTGGCCTGTTCCTCTTCGTCCAGGGTTACGTACGCCGCCCCTGGCAGCGTTTGATGGGAGCCCTGCTGCTGGCCGCCGGGCTGTTCGCGCCGCTGTCGCGCGGCCCGTGGATCGGGGCCATGGTCATCGTTGTGGTATTCGTCGCCCTCGGCAAAGGTGCGCTCAGGCGCCTGGCACTGCTGGCTGCGGCCGGCATGCTGGCCCTGCCCCTGCTGACCGCCGTGCCCGGTGGCGACAAGGTCCTGGACCTGCTGCCGTACATCGGCAACGTGGACAAGGACAACATCACCTACCGCGAGCGGCTGATGGACAATGCGTGGATCGTCATCCAGCGCAACCCGCTGTTCGGCTCGTTCGATTTCCGCAATACCCCGGAAATGCAATCGATGATCCAGGGTGAAGGCATCATCGACATCGTCAACACCTACATCAATGTGGCGCTGCGGGTCGGGCTGGTCGGGCTCGGCCTGTTCCTGGCGTTCTTCGCCAGCGTGCTGCTCGGCCTGCGCAAGGCCATGCGCAGTTTCCCCGACAAGGACGACGAGCGACGCCAGCTCGGCCGAGCGTTGCTGGCGACGCTGGCCGGCATCCTGGTGATCATCTTCACCGTCAGCAGCATCACCTTCATCCCAGTGGTGTACTGGACGATCGCCGGGCTGGGCGTGGGCTATAGCCAGATGGTACGGCGGCTTCACGACAGCCAGGTCAGCGAGCTGGCCGGCTCAGCCCTTCAAACCGGGTAATGCCTATGAACCTGCTTCTGCTGCGCCGCTCGGCCATGCAAACCCTGCGCGTTTCGGCCCTGGCCGGCCTGGCCCTGCTGCCATCTGGCGGCTGGGCATCGGCGTGGCAAGTCAGTGTCGATGAACAGAATGGCCTGCCCATGGTGACCCTCGGCGGCGGGCCGGTGATGAAAGCCAAGTTCGACTTCTGGGCGGCCAACTGGAGCTGGACCGGCTTCGACACCGCGGTCAAGGTCAATGGCCCCTACCACTACACGCTGCAGGGCAGCAACAAGGCGCTGGATTTCGACCTGGCGGCGGATATACGCAAGGAGCAGGCGCAAACCCTGAGCTGGGTTTTCGACCTTGCCGCGCACAGTCGCCAGGCCGGGGTGATGGGCGGTGGCATGGTGTTCCAGTTCGACCCGGGGCAAATTGCCGGGGGCATGGGGGCGCCGCAGTTGCTGCCCGGCAACCGTGGCTGGTCGTGGGGCAAGGCTGAGCAGGGTCGACGCATCGAGATGCGCTTCGACCCGCCGCTGGCCAAGGTGTATTTCGAGCGCGGCAACCCGTCCGAATTGCGTGCGTTTCTCTACGGCGACCCGATCAACGCCGGCCAGCAGCAGATCAAGGCGGTACTGAACGTCAGCGGTGACATCGAGCTGGGGCCTACGCCCAGCGAACGCTTCGGCCTGACCGACCCCAACCGTTGGCCGGATGACCATCTGGACTGGCGCACCTCGCCGGTCGACCTGTCGTTCCTCAACGCTGCGGAAAAGCCCGCGGGCAAGCGCGGCTTCGTCAGGGCTGTCGGCGAACAGCTGCTGTTCGAGGACAACACCCCGGCGCGCTTCTGGGGTACCAACCTGTCCGCCTATGCATTGTTCAAAAGCCCGGACGAAGAAATCCGCCACCAGGCCAAGCGCCTGTCGGCGCTGGGCTTCAACCTGGTACGCCTGCACCACCACGACTCGCCGTGGGTCAGCCCGAACGTGTTCGGCGACGCCACCGTGGTACGCGATACCCGCCAACTCGATGCCGAGTCGATGCGCAAGCTCGACCTGTGGATCAAGGCGCTAAAGGACGAAGGCATCTACGTCTGGCTGGACATGCACGTCCAGCGCGCGCTTACCGCCAACGACGACATTGACGACTTCCAGGAGATCGCCAAGGGCCAGGATCATGTCGACCTGAAGGGCTACGCCTATGTCAACCGCAGCATCCAGCAGGCCATGAAGCGCTTTGCCGAGCAGTACCTGGGCCATGTGAACCCGTACACCGGCCTGGCCTACAAGGATGACCCGGCGATTGCCGCGGTGCTGATCACCAACGAGGACGACCTCACCCAGCACTACGGCAACGCCTTGCTGCCAGACAAGGACGTGCCCCGCCACAGCGCACGCTACATGGACGCTGCCAAGGCGTTCGCCCGCCAGCATGGGCTGCCGAGCGACCTTACCTGGCATGCCTGGGAGCATGGCCCGTCGAAGCTGTTCCTCAACGACCTGGAACAACGTTTCAATGCCGACATGATTGCGCACCTGCGCAACCTCGGCGTGAAAGTACCGATCGCTACCACCAGCACCTGGGGCGGCAATGGCCTGAGTGCGCTGCCAGCGCTGAGCGCAGGCGATGTAATCGATGCCCACAGCTACGGCGCCAATGGCCAGCTGGAGAAGAACCCACTGACCAGCGACGGCATGATCGACTGGCTCGCTGCCGCCCAGGTGGTCGGCAAGCCGATGACCGTCAGCGAGTGGAACGCCGAGCCCTTCCCGCTGCCCGATCGTCATTCGTTGCCGCTGTATGTGGCCGCTACCGCCAGCCACCAGGGCTGGGACGCCATGCTGCAGTATGCCTACAGCCAGCAAGCCTTCAATCCAGGCTGGCGCACGGCGGACAACTGGCACGCCTACAACGACCCGGCGATGCTCGCTACCCTGCCCGCTGCCGCCCTGCTCTACCGCCGTGCGGACGTGCACCCGGCCACCACCCGTTACGTGTTCGCACCGACGCCTGCCACGCTGTACGGCCAGGAAATCACCCCGCGCAATTCCGTGCTGCTGCGCACGGCCATGGAAAAGGGCCAATTGCAGATCGCCCTGCCGCAAACGCCGGAACTGCCCTGGCTGAAACCTGCCGCCATCCCGGCCGATGCGCAGGTGCTGAACGACCCGGGGCAAGCCTTGCTGGCGGCCAACGCCAACGAGGCAGTTACCGACACGGGTGAACTCAAACGCAACTGGCAACAAGGCATCTACACCATCGACACCGCGCTGACCCAAGCCGCCAGCGGTTGGCTGGGTGGCCGCTCGATCAGCCTTGACGCCATCCAGGTGCAGGCACAGACACCCTATGCCAGCGTCGTGGTGCAAAGCCTGGACGGTCGCCCCTTGGGCCAGTCGCGCGAGCTGCTGGTGTCGCTGGGCACCCGGGCCATGCCCAAAGCCGATGCCAACACAGCGTTCAACGTCGAGCCGCTTGCCGGCACCTTGAACATCAAGGCGCCTGCTGGCCTGAAACTGTACGCCCGGGAGCCAGCGGCACAACTCAAGGCCTTGCCCGTGGCCTACCAGGATGGGCATTACCGCATCACCTTCGATGGCCAGTACATGTCCAATTGGCTGTTCTTGAAATAGGGCATATGGCCATCTACCCTCAAACAGACCTGTAGCTGAAGCGCCCGCCCGGTCTTGACCAGGGATGATTCACTGCGGCTGAACAACAGCAGAGTCCAGGAGGCTTGGATGAAGTTTCTGGTTGTCGGTGGCGCAGGCTACATTGGCTCGCACATGGTCAAGCATCTGCTCGGTACTGGCCATGAGGTGGTAGTGGCCGATCTGGTCTCACCCAGCCCTGGTGTGCAGTGGGCGAAACTGGACATCGCCGACGAGCCGGCCCTGGATGTGCTGTTCGCTGTTTGCCGCTTCGATGCGGTGTTCCACTTTGCCTCGTACATCCAGGTGGGCGAGTCGGTCAGCGTGCCCGGCAAGTACTACCAGAACAATGTCGCGGCGACCCTCAGCCTGCTGCAGGCCATGGTCAATGCCGGCATACGGCACCTGGTGTTTTCTTCCAGCGCTGCCGTCTACGGTAACCCGCAGTATGTGCCGATCGACGAAGCGCATGCCAAGGGGCCGATCAACCCCTATGG
Organism: Pseudomonas anuradhapurensis; assembly: GCF_014269225.2. Classification (NCBI taxonomy): domain Bacteria; kingdom Pseudomonadati; phylum Pseudomonadota; class Gammaproteobacteria; order Pseudomonadales; family Pseudomonadaceae; genus Pseudomonas; species Pseudomonas anuradhapurensis. Next base: position 2,596,283 of record NZ_CP077097.1, on the reverse strand, counting down.
GCTGAGCAAGTGGATGGTCGAACAGATTCTCGAGGACTTCGACCGCGCCTACGGCCTGAAGTCGGTGTGCCTGCGCTATTTCAACGCCGCCGGCGCTGACCCGCAGGGCCAGTTGGGGGAATGCCATGACCCGGAAACCCACCTGATCCCGCTGATCCTGCAGGCCGCTTCGGGCCGGCGTGAAGCGATCACGGTGTTTGGCCGCGACTACGACACGCCGGATGGCACCTGCATCCGCGACTACGTGCATGTGGCCGACCTGGCGACGGCCCATGCGCTGGCGGTGGATTACCTGCTGGCAGGTGGCGAACGCACCGCGTTCAACCTGGGCAATGGGCTGGGCTTCTCGGTGCAGCAGGTTATCGATACCGCCGGTGGCGTGACCGGCCGACGGATTCGCAGCCTCGATGCCCCGCGCCGTGCGGGCGACCCGCCGCGGCTGGTGGCGGATGCTGGCAAGGCCATGCGTGTACTGGGCTGGCGCCCGCAGTTTGCCGAGCTGGAACAGATCGTGCGGCATGCGTGGCAGTGGGAGTTGCAGTATCCATGGCTGATGCGCCAGCGCTAGGGCACGCCGGGCACACCTGTGGCAGCGGGTATGCGCTATGCCTGCCTGGCAGCAAATGGTTCAGTAATAGGTTCGCGGTTGCTCGTCTGCCTTGTTCAACACCGTGCCGACCAGGTTCACCCTGGCCAGGTGGTGCAGGCAATCCTCGATTTCCTTCTTGTTGTTCATGCCGTTGGCCACCACCAGCAATACACAATCGAACTTGGGTATCACGGTGATCGCATCGTCAGAGCTGAGCAACGGTGGCAAATCGAAAATGCAGATGCGCGACTCATAGCGGTTGCGCAGGTCGCTGACCAGGTTGCTCACCTTGGGCGACGACAGCATTTCGGTGGACATCGGCACCGGCACCCGCGTGGGCAGTACCACGAAGCGTGGCAGCGTCGGGTTGACCAGGCAGTCCTGCAACTCGGCCTGGTCGCTCAGGAACTCGTTCAATGACTGCTCCATGGGCAGGCCCAGGCTGCTGCCGACCTTGGGCCGACGCAGGTCGAAGTCCACCAGCAATGCAGTCCTGGTGGTGTGGTGGGCGATACTCATGGCCAGGTTGATGGCCAGCACGGTCTTGCCCGCTTCAGGCGTTGGCGAGGTGATGGCCAGGGTGCGCCAGCCATTCTCGTCCATCGCCCTGAGCACTTGCGTGCGCAGCAGGTCGATCGGCCCGTTCATGCTGGAGTTCTTGTTGTACGCGACGATGCGGTGACGCTCCAGGTGCTCGGCGCGCAGCGGCACCACCTTGGTGTTGACGTAGTCGAACTCGCCAGGCATTTCCCTCAGCGCCGTGCCAGGGGCTGGAGACAATGCCTGCGGGGTACCCGGGGTCACCGGGTGAAGCGTGTGGCCAACAGCCGGCTTGGTCCCGTCCATCGCTGCTTTCCTTATGCAAACCGAGACATGACTTTGAACAACAGCACATCCAGTGGCAGGTAGAACACGTGCACCAGCACCATCAGGATAGCCACCAGTACCAGCGCCGCCAGCAACAGCCAGTTGCGCCAACGCTTGCGCCGGGCCACGTCGGCCTTGGTATCGATGTATGGCAGCGCCACCAGCACGCGTCTGCCCAGCAGGTTCTCCAGGGCGCCGACGCCGCGAATACGCTGGTTGAACATTTCCAGCAGCATCACCAGCGCACCACCCCCGGCCGGTGCCAGCACCAGGCCCAGGGCGGCGATCTTCTTGCGGTTGGGCTTGATCGGCTTCTCGGGCAGCAGCGGTGGTTCCAGCAGCACAAAGCGCTCGGCCTTGTTTTCCTGCTCGAGGCTCTCGGTGATCTTCGCGCCCATCTCCTTGGCACGGATTTCCTCGTACTTCTTGCGCGCGTTGTCATGGTCACGCATCAAGGTCACCAGGCCACGCTCGACCTGCGGCGCCTCGAGAATCTCGGCCTCGTAGCCTTCCATCTTCCTGGTCAGTTCGCGTTTTTGCTCGGCCAGCGACGCGATGCGCTCCTGTGCCGCGCTGATCTTGGCCCGCACGCGCGCGGCATCGAGGTTGCCGGTGGAAACCGCCGCTGTTGCGTTGCCGCTGGCCTGGAGTGCCTGGATCTTGCGCTTGACCGCCACCACGTCGGGGTGGGCTTCCTTGTAGCGGCTCAGCAGCCGGGCATACTCGGCCTTCAGGCTTGGCAGGTCCTGGGGCTCGTCGGCAGTCGTCGCCCGCGGGCCCTCGCCAACCTTGGTGGCCAGCCCGGCATTGGCCGCGGACAATTCCAGCTCCAGGTAACGCAGCTCTTCCTGGGCGGCCTTGTAGTCGCGGTCGACTTCGCGGAATTCCAGCTCCGAGCGCGACAGCATGTTCATGCGCAGGGTCTGGTGCTCGGGCAAGGCGTTGGCATGGGCCTGCTTGAAGTCTGCCAGCTGGTTCTCCAGGCTGGCCAGTTCGGCCCCCAGCTTGTTCGCTTCCTGGGTCAGGAACTCGGTGGTTTCGTTGGCGCGCTCGGTGCGCTGCTTGAGGTTCTCGTCGAGGAACAGCGTGACCAGGTCATCAGCGACTTGCTTGGCCACTTGCGCTTGCCTGTGCTCGAACGACACATTGAACGCCACGGTCGCTTCCCCCCGCCCGCGTACATAGGTGGTAAGCGGCTGGACCACGATGGCACTGCGCATCTGGTCGATCCTGTCGCTTTCGCTGAAACGCTCGTCGGCGAACAGGTTGTACTTGTCGATGATGCGTAGCAGGTTCTCGCGGGTCATCACTCGTTGGCGAATCACCTCGATGCGTTCGTCGGCAAAGCTGGTGTTGTTGGTCGACACCAGCTCGGGGGAAATCTGCTGCGACTCCACCAGGATGGTGCCGGCCGACTGATAGATCGGTGGCACCATCACCGCGACTGCGACGGTCGCCGCCAGAATGACTACGATACTCACCACCAATAACAGGGCACGGTCCTTGATAATGGCGATGTAATCTCTGAGGGACAGTTCGTAGTCAGACTTCATGGGGCCACCTGCCTGAAGTTCAGATGTCGGGGTACCTGTACGTCAACGTCAAACCCACGATCGTAGCGCTCGCATCGGCTTCGCGATCCTGCTGCCGTTGCTTGTACATCAGCGACAGGCGCAGGTCCCAGTACGGCGAAAACTCGCGGCTGGCCCACACGCTGTAGGTCTGCAGGGTGTTGGGTGTCTGCCCTTTGCTGTCCTGCCAGGCGGCGTCCGCCCCCACCCGGGTCAGCTCGCTGACCGCGTAACTCCATACACCGCGCACCTGGTCCAGCTGGGCGAAGCCGCCCTCGGCGCTGGCCACCGTGCTGCGCTCGGCAGTGAAGCTGGCAAGGGCACGCGCACCGGTGTACAGCAGCGCCACACCGCCCTCGCCACGCCCACCGCCTTCGTTACCGGAGACTTCAGTGGCACCGACGTGGACATCGGCGCTGAGGCGTTCGGACAACTGATACTTGACGCCAATCGCCGGGCTGTAACTGTTCGAAGCCGTTGCCGTCTGGTCCTGCTCGGGCTCGTAGCGGCGCACGTCAAAGCGGCTGTACACATCGGCCCGCTCGCTCCAGGCGTAGGTCCAGGTGAACACGTTGCCCAGTTCGTCGTAACCGGTCAGCGTGCTGATGTCATAACGCGCCCGGTTGTAGGTGGTCTCGTTGCTCAAGGTGCTACGTTCGGTGACTGCCTGGCTCCAGTTGCCGGTCAGGGTATAGAGCTTCTGCGTGCCATCGGTGGTGACCACACCGGTATCCAGCACTGTCCCCGACAGCGTCGAACTTTCGTTGTAGCGCGCCAGCAGGCCAAAGCGCCCACGTTCGGTCTGGCGTTGCCAGCCCAGGCTCACATCCGGGTCCTCACGGTTGTCCACCACGGCCGTGTCGGACGAACGCATGACATGCATGCCCAGCCCCAAGCGCAATTCATCACGGTCGAAAGTGCCGATCAGGGTGTAATCGGGCGCGATGATCGTGCGCGTTATGCCCTTTTCATCCGACGACAGCAGCAAAGGGTTGCTGTCGTATTCGACGGAGGTCGGTACTACCACCGTCGACTGCCAATTTGCCGCCAGGGCGGCGTCGGTAAATGGCAAGACCAAGATTGCCGTTGCAATGCGAGTTGTTCTAAGAAGAGGCATTAAGTGTTCTTATTAAAGGCAAGATCAAGGAACGACCAGCGTATCGCCAGCCTTAAGTTGGATGTTGGTGGACATGTCCCTGCCCGACACCAGGTCTTTATATCGCACAGGCAGGATTTTTTGGGAAGCGCCGGCACCCCGCACGACTTTGATTTCGCTTTCATCGGCAAACTTGTCCAGGCCGCCGGACATGCTCAGGGCCTGCAGCACTGCAGTAGGGCCGGCCATTTGTACCGGCCCGGGCTTGATCACTTTGCCCTGAACATAAACCAGGTTGCCGGCGATGCTCTTGACGACCACACTGACGTTCGGGTCGGGGAGGAATTTCTCGAGTTTGGCGGCCACTTGTTTTTCCACCGCCGTTACATCCAGCCCGGCAACTTCGATACGCCCGGCCAGGGGAAAGGTAATACTGCCATCGGGCAGTACCGTGGCTTCCTGACGCAGGCTGTCTTCCTGCCACACCGAAACCATCACCACATCGCCGGGGCTGAGCAGGTAGGTACTGTTCGGTTCGGCATTGCTGGCACCGGCCCCCAGCATCAACAGGCAGAACGCGGCAAACATTGAACGCACCATGAGGGTCCCTCCGGCCCAAAGGCCCGACGAAGAGCACTGAATGAGAACAGCCCACCAACGCTCGCTCCGCATTGCGGCATACGCCCGCCGCGACCGCCTCACCTGCCTGGAGGCCTTCACCTTGACGCTGTGCAGCCTGGGCTACGCTGCCAGCAACCGTGGACCTTCAAGGGCTACTGGCAATATAGCAACGGATGGCAAATTGACAAGGAAGGCGCGGCCGCAGCCGCTCAGATCTTCCTTCTATTGGCAACTGCCACAAAACCAACGACGGCAAAGGCAAACAGCCAACCTGCGGTTGACACGGGGATGACACTGTTCTGGTTGATATATAAATCCGCTGCGCGCGCCGCGCCACTTAACAGCGCCAGCAAAGACATCGATTTGATTATCAGAGCCGTGCGCATACGCCCCTCCTTTAAAGAGGAAAATCAATAAGTTATTGGCGTGGTAGTGCAGGAGTTGTTCGCTGTTGAATTGAGCTTATGAGCACAATGGCAATGCGTCAATGATTCGACACAATAATAAAATTCAATAGGCGCCCGAGCGATTCGTCAAAAAAACGACAGACAAATTGTGCATGCCCGTGCTCCGTCGGCGCTGATAGCGTTTCATCGCTGAGAAAGGCAACGGCCGGGGCACTACGGCTCCGTGGCTTCATTCATCGGCGTGGTGCACCACCACCAGCAACTGCGCTGGCAACGGCCCCACCGAGCGCAACCGATGCGGTGTCTGGGCGTTGAAATGCAGGGCATCGCCTTGCTCCAGCAGCACCCGTTCGTTCATGAAGTCCACTTCTACCTGGCCGGCGTGGACGAACAAGAACTCCTCGCCAAGGTGTTCCTTGAAGGTGGGGTCGCTGAACTCGAGCGGGGGCTGGATCAGGAATGGCAACAGGCTGCGTTGCCCGACCTGGCTGGTCAAGGCCGCGTACCCCGGCCCTGCCCCGTCACCCACCAGGGCTTGGCGCTGGGCATGGCGCACCAGGCTGTAACGGTGTTGGCCGGCCTGTTCTTCGGCGAACAGCTCTTCGACATTGACGTTCAGCGCCCGCGCCAGTTTCAGCGCGGCGGCGATCGACGGTGTGTTCAGGCCACGCTCGACCTTGGACAGGTAGCTTTTGGTCATGGCGGTCTTTTCGGCCAGCGTTTCCAGGGTCATCCCCAGTTTCTTGCGCAGCAGTTTCAATCGGATAGACATATAAACGCGGATTCCCAGGCGAAAGCAGCCGGGCAATGATACGTGGACTGCCAAGGAAATGCTGGGGCTACTGCGCAGGCCATCGCCGGCAAGCCGGCTCCCACAGTGGCTGCGCATGGCTTGAGATCGATGCGGCCAAAGTGGGAGCCGGTTTGGCGCGCCGGGGCGCGAAGCGCCCCCGGCTTCAGGGCATTACCGGCGGCACATACTGCAGTGTGGTACCCAGTGCCCACAGCAGCACCAGCACCAGCGGCACATGCACCAGCAACTGCACGAACGAGAAGCCGATCAGGTCGCGCGCCTTCAGTCCCAGCACGCCCAGCAGTGGCAGCATGTAGAACGGATTGATCAGGTTCGGCAGGGCTTCGGCGGCGTTGTAGATCTGTACCGCCCAGCCCAGGTGGTACTGCAGGTCGTTGGCCACCAGCATCACGTAAGGGGCCTCGATGATCCACTTGCCGCCCCCCGAGGGGATGAAGAAGCCCAGTACTGCCGAATACACCCCCATCAGTACGGCGTAGGTGTCATGGGTTGCGATCTGGGTGAAGAACAAGGAAATATGATGGGCCAGGGTCTGTTCATCGACCCCCTTCACCTGGGTGAGGATGGCCGCGATCGAACCATACAAGGGGAACTGGATCAGCACCCCGGTGGTGGTCGGGACCGCACGGGCTACTGCATCCAGGAAGCTGCGTGGGCGCCAGTGCAGCAAGGCACCGAGCATGAGGAACAGCAGGTTGTAGGTGTTCAGCCCGGAAATGGCGGTAATTGCCGGCTTGGTGGCGAACTCCTGGTACAGCCAGCCGGCAGCCAGCGCGACCAGCAGCAGGATCAGGATCGGGCTGTGCTCCAGCCACTCGCCCGGGCGGGTGCGCTGGGGTGCCGGTGGCGCGCTGAAACTGGGGTCGACCCCACAGTCCTGGGCACTGCGCGCGCTGTTCGGGCCAGGCGCGGTGGCGTAGGCGATCACCAGCGAGACCACTACCAGCGCGGCCAGCATCACCCCGGACTGCCAGAGGAAGATGGTTTCGGTGAACGGGATCACCCCGGTTATCGACAGGATTGACGGTGGCAGGCTGGCCGGGTTGGCCTGCAGCTGCGCCGCCGACGACGACAGCCCCAGCGCCCAGACGGCGCCCAGGCCCAGGTAGGCAGCGGCACCGGCGGCGCGGTAGTCCATCTGCAGCTCGGTACGCCGCGCCAGCGCGCGCACCAGCAGGCCGCCGAACACCAGCGACAGGCCCCAGTTGAGCAACGACGCCAGCATCGAGATGAGTGCCACCCAGCACACCGCCGAGCGGCCATTGCCGGGAATGCGCGCCAGACGATCGATCAGCCGCGCGGCGGGCGGCGAACTGGCCACCACGTAGCCGCCGATGACCACGAAGGCCATTTGCATGGTGAACGGGATCAGGCTCCAGAAGCCATCGCCAAACGCCTTGGCAGTGTCGGTCGGCTTGGCGCCCATGGCCAGGGCGCCGATGCCCACCAGCATCACCGCCAGGGCAGCGAATACCCAGGAGTCAGGGAACCAGCGTTCGGCCCAGTTGGAGCAGCGCAAGGCAAAGCGGGCGGAGCGGCTGTCTTGAATTTCAGCGGCCACGGTTCAATTCCTTTTATTGGTTTTATTGGATACAACAGCAACGCAAAAAACCCGTAGGAACGGCCTTGTGTCGCGAAAGGGCGTTCCTACGGGGGCAGTTTGCGGCGAATGATTAGAAGGTCATTTCCTTCACATCATCCGGCACGATCAGCTTGCCGGCGGTCTTCTCGATGATTTCTTCAACGCTCACCCCGGGCGCGGTCTCACGCAGGATGAAGGCGCCATCTGCGATTTCCAGGTAGGCCAGGTCGGTCAGCACCTTGCGAATGCAGCCGGCACCGGTCAGCGGCAAGCTGCACTGCGGCAGCAGCTTGGACTCGCCATCCTTGGAGGCGTGGGTCATGGTGACGATGATGTTCTCGGCACCGGCCACCAGGTCCATGGCGCCGCCCATGCCCTTCACCAGCTTGCCGGGGATCATCCACGAGGCAATGTTGCCGTGCACGTCCACCTCGAACGCGCCCAGCACGGTCAGGTCGACGTGGCCGCCACGGATCATGGCGAAGGATTGCGCCGAGTCGAAGATCGAGGCGCCACGACGGGCGGTGACGGTCTGTTTGCCGGCGTTGATCATGTCGGCATCCAGGGTGCTCTCGGTGGGGAACTCGCCCATGCCGAGCAGGCCGTTTTCCGATTGCAGCATCACATCCATGTCGGCGGGTACATAGTTGGCCACCAGGGTCGGAATGCCGATACCGAGGTTGACGTAATAGCCGTCTTTCAATTCACGGGCGACGCGTTGCGCCATCTGTTCGCGGGTCAGTGCCATGGTCAGGGTCTCTTTGTTGTTCTGATGGATGGCGCTCAGGCCTTGACGGTGCGCTTTTCGATACGCTTCTCGAAAGTGCCGACGATGACGCGGTCGACGTAGATGCCCGGGGTATGGATTTCACTGGGCAGCAGTACGCCGGGCTCGACGATTTCTTCCACTTCGACCACGGTGATCTTGCCGGCGGTGGCCGCCAGCGGGTTGAAGTTTTGTGCCGTGTTGCGGTACACCACGTTACCGTAGTGGTCGGCCTTCCAGCCCTTGACGATGGCGAAATCACCGGTGATGGATTCTTCGAGGATGTACTTGCGGCCGTTGAACTCGCGCACTTCCTTGCCTTCGGCTACCGGGGTACCGTAGCCGGTGGCCGTGTAGAAGGCCGGGATGCCGGCACCGCCAGCGCGCATCTTCTCGGCGAGGGTGCCCTGCGGGGTCAGTTCCACTTCCAGCTCGCCGCTGAGCAACTGGCGCTCGAATTCGGCGTTTTCGCCCACGTACGAGGCGACCATCTTGCGGATCTGCCGGTCTTCCAGCAGCACGCCAAGGCCGAAGCCATCGACACCGCAGTTGTTGGAGACCACGGTCAGGCCCTTGACGCCACGCCGCTTGATTTCGTTGATGAGGTTTTCCGGAATGCCGCACAGGCCAAAACCGCCTGCCAGTACCGTCATGTTGTCGGTCAGGCCTTCGAGGGCCTGTTCATAGGTTGCAACGCGCTTGTCCAGTCCGGCCATGCTGATCCGCCTTTTGTAGTTGTTTAACCGACGAGGCTGTCGGTGAGCGTGTGGAGGACATCTTCACCGCAAGCGACTGATTTGTTAATTTTGTTTTCGTCATCGATTGATAATTTTTACAAAACAACCAGCAGGCCCGTCATGAATGTCAAGCAACTGCGCGCCTTTGTCGCCGTGGCCAAGTACCAGAGCTTCGCCCAGGCCGGTGAGCACCTGCATGTCTCGCAACCGGCCCTGAGCCTGACCATCAAGGCCCTGGAGGAGAACCTGGGGGGCGCCCTGCTCAGCCGTACCACCCGCAGCGTCAGCCTGACCGCCGAAGGTGAGGTGCTGCTGCCGTTGGCTCGGCGCCTGCTGGCCGACTGGGACGACACCGAAGAGCTGCTGCGCCAGCGCTTCACCCTGCAACTGGGCCGGGTTTCGGTAGCGGCCATGCCGTCCTTCGCCGGCAACCTGTTGCCACATGCGCTCAAGGTGTTTCGCCAGCGCTACCCGAAGGTCAACGTCACCGTGCACGATGTGATCAACGAGCAGGTACTGGAACTGGTGCGCCATCGGCGCGTCGAACTGGGCATCGGCTTCGAACCGGAAAACATCGATGGCCTGGACTTCCACCCCCTGTACATGGACCGTTTCGTTGCTGTGGTGCCGGCCGATTCACCGCTGGCCCGATTGCCCCAGGTCAGCTGGGCGCAACTGCTGGGCGAAGACTTCGTGGCCTTGCAGCGCCCTTCGGCGGTGCGCCTGCTGATGGAGCAGAACGTTGCCGCACGGCACGGCAAACTGGCGGTGGCGTTCGAGAGCCACCAGCTTTCCACCATCGGCCGCATGGTCGCCAGTGGCCTGGGGGTCAGTGCCGTGCCGGCGTTGTGTATCAACCAGATGCAGGAGCTTGGCGCCCGCTGCGTGGCCCTGGTCGAGCCCACGGTCGAGCGCCGCATCGGCGTGATTGCCCTTAGCGAACACAAGCTTTCCACGGCGGCGCAGGCGCTGCTCGAGGTGCTGCTTTCCAATACCCGCATTCCGGAGGTGACATGCGTTACGTGACACTGGCAGGTTCGAGCGTTCCGGCCATCGGCCAAGGCACCTGGTACATGGGTGAAGATCCAGGCCGCCGGGCAGCCGAGGTGGCGGCCCTGCAACAAGGCATCGAGCTTGGCCTGAGCCTGATCGATACCGCCGAGATGTATGCCGAAGGTGGTGCGGAAGAAGTGGTTGGCCAGGCCATTGCCGGGCGCCGCGACCAGGTGTTCCTGGTCAGCAAGGTGTACCCACACAATGCCAGCCGGCGCGGTATGGCGGCTGCCTGCGAGCGCAGCCTTACGCGCCTGGGCACCGATTGCATCGACCTGTATTTGCTGCACTGGCGAGGCCAGCACCCGCTGGAAGAAACCGTCGAAGCCTTCGAGCGCTTGCGCGAGCAAGGCAAGATCAGGCGTTGGGGCGTTTCCAATTTCGACGTCGACGACTTGCGCGAATTGCACAACCCCGATTGCGCGACCAACCAGGTGTTGTACAACCCGGCGCAGCGGGGCATCGAGTTCGACTTGTTGCCGTGGTGCGAACAGCGCGCCCTGCCGACCATGGCTTATTGCCCGCTGGCCCAGGCTGGGCGCCTGTTGCAGCACCCGGTGCTGGCGCAAATCGGTGAACGGCACGGCGCCACAGCAGCCCAGGTCAGCCTGGCCTGGGTGACCCGTAACGACGGGGTGATCGCCATCCCCAAGGCCGTGGCGCCCGAGCATGTGCGGCTGAATGCGGCGGCGGGTTCGCTGACCTTGACCAGCGAGGACCTGCGGGCAATCGACCGCGCGTTCCCGCCGCCGACGCGCAAGCAGCGCCTGGCGATGGTCTGACGGGCAACACCAGGCTTACTTGTAGGAGCGGCCTTGTGTCGCGAAAGGGCCGCAGAGCGGCCCCGGCAATCTTGCGGTGATGCACAGCCTTGGGGGCGCTTCGCACCCCTTTCGCGACACAAGGCCGCTCCTACAAGGGACCTCGCAGGCATGGCGTACTGGGGCCTGGGCCTAATGGAAATCGCGGCTGCGCACATCCAGCCCCTGCAGCAACTGGCTGACATCTTCCAGCCGTCGCGCAATCAAGTGACGCACGCCGTCGGCCTGCTCCAGCCGCCCGCCGACCTTGAGCAACTGCGCCCCCACCAGTGCCCGTCGCTGCCGCTCGGCCAGGTCGCGCCACACCACGACATTGAGCATGCCGTGCTCATCCTCCAGGGTGACGAAGGTCACGCCACTGGCCGTCTGTGGCCGCTGGCGGCCCACCACCAGCCCGGCCACGGCAATGTTGTCGCCATGCTCGACACCTTGCAGTTCGGCCGAACTGCGACAGCCCAGCGCCCTCAGCCGTGAACGCAACAAGGCCAGCGGATGCGGCCCAAGCGTGGTGCCCAGGGTCTGGTAATCGGCCATCAGGTTCTCCGCCACACTGGGGACAGGCAGTTCAACGGTGTCTTCCGGCACAGCTTCCACGTCGGCGAACAACGGCAGCTGCGGCTGCACCGCCGCCACCTGCCAGCGCGCCTGATGGCGATCACGAGCCAAGGCGCGCAGCGCGCCAGCATCGGCCAGCTGGGCGCGGGCACGCGCGTCGAGCCCTGCGCGCAGGCACACGTCCTCGACATCACGCCATGCCCGCTGCGCCCTCGCCTGCATCAGGCGCCTGGCATCGGCCTCGGCAAAACCACGCACCAGACGCAACCCCATGCGGATGGCCAGGGCCGCGCCCGCGTCAGGCTCAAGCGTGCAGTCCCAGTCACTGTGGCAGACATCCACTGGCCTGACCTCGATGCCCTGGCGTCGAGCCTCTTGCAGCAACTGGTCGGGGCTGTAAAAACCCATGGGCCAGCTGTTGACCAGCGCACAGGTAAAGATCGCCGGTTCATGGCACTTGAGCCAACTGCTGGCATAACACAGCAAGGCAAAGCTGGCCGCGTGCGATTCCGGGAAGCCATAACTGCCAAAGCCCTTGATCTGCTCGAAGATGCGCTCGGCAAATGCCAGCTCGTAACCATTGCGCAACATACCCTGTACCAGCCGCTGGCGGTGCGGCTCCAGGCCGCCGTGGCGCTTCCAGGCAGCCATGCTGCGGCGCAACTGGTCAGCCTCGCCGGGGCTGTAGTCGGCTGCGACCATGGCCAACTCCATCACCTGCTCCTGGAACAACGGCACCCCCAGGGTGCGCTCGAACACGGCCTTGAGCTGCGGCGAGGGGTAGGTCACTGGCTCCTGCTTCAGGCGCCGGCGCAGGTAAGGATGGACCATGTCCCCCTGGATCGGCCCAGGGCGGACAATGGCCACCTCGATGACCAGGTCATAGAAGGTTACCGGGCGCAGCCGAGGCAGCATGGCCATTTGCGCGCGCGACTCGATCTGGAACACGCCCATGGTCTCGGCACGGCTGATCATCGCGTAGGTGGCCGGGTCTTCAGCGGGGATGGTCGCCAGGGTCAAGTGCCGGCCGCGGTGGCGGTACAGCAGGTCGAAGCAACGGCGCAGGGCACTGAGCATGCCCAGCGCCAGCACGTCGACCTTGAGCAGGCCGACCATGTCCAGGTCGTCCTTGTCCCACTGGATTACCGTGCGTTCCGGCATCGCGGCATTTTCCACCGGCACCAGTTCGTCCAGCGGTTGCTGCGAAATGACGAAGCCGCCCGGGTGCTGCGACAGGTGCCGGGGGAAACCGATCAACTCACCGGCCAGCACCAGCACCCGCCGCAGCGAAGGGCTGCCCGGCTCGAAACCGGCCTCGGCCAGGCGCTGGTCATCGGGTATGCGATCGCTCCAGCGGCCACAGCATTTGGCCAGTGCATCCACCTGGTCGGCGGGCAACCCCAGCACCCGCGCCACATCCCGCACCGCACCGGCGGCATGATAGGTGTTGACCACCGCGGTAAGCGCCGCTCGGTGCCGACCGTAGCGGCGAAACACATACTGGATCACTTCTTCGCGGCGATCGTGCTCGAAGTCCACATCGATATCCGGCGGCTCGTTGCGCTCGCGCGAGAGAAAGCGCTCGAACAGCAGGCGGTGTTCCATGGGGTCGAGTTCGGTGATGCCGAGGACGAAACACACCACCGAGTTGGCAGCCGACCCGCGGCCCTGGCAAAGAATCCCCTGCCTGCGGGCGAAGGCGACGATGTCGTGCACGGTCAGGAAATAGCTCTCGTAGCCCAGCTCCTCGATCAGCGCCAATTCCTTGGCCAGCACTTCCCGCACCTTGCCACTCGCCCCGCCCGGCCAGCGCGACGGCAACCCCTGCTCGCACAGCGCCCGCAGCCAGCTCGCCGGGGTATGCCCCTCGGGCACCAGTTCGCGTGGGTACTGGTATTTCAACTCGCTCAGCTCGAAGCGGCAGCGCGCAGCGATGGCCAAGGTCTCGGCCAGCAGGTCGGCTGGATAGAGTTCGCCCAGTTGCGCCTGGCTGCGCAGGTGACGTTCGCCGTTGGCAAACAGAAAGTACCCGGCTTCCGCCACCTGGCAATGCTGGCGGATGGCGGCCATGCAATCCTGCAGGGCGCGGCGGCCGCGTATGTGCATGTGCACGTCGCCGCAGGCCACGGCACGAATACCGACCCTGGCTGCCAGGCTGCGCAGGCGCTCGAGACGCACGGCATCGTCACTGCCCCGGTGCAGGTGCACCGCCAGCCACAGGCGCTCAGCGAACACGCTGTACAGCCACTGCCCCGCAGCGCTATCGCCGCTGTCATCGGCCACCCACAGGGCCAGCAGGCCCTGGTGGTGCTGCTGCAGGTCATCGCGAAACAGCTGGTACTCGCCCTTCTGTGCGCGCCGCCGGGCCCGGGTGATCAGCGCGCAGAGGTTCTGGTAGCCCGCCAGGTCCTGCACCAGCAGCACCAGCTTGGGGCCGTCCTGCAGCTGGACTTCACTGCCCACGATCAACTGCAGCTGGTGTTCCTTTGCCGCCTGCCAAGCCCGGACGATGCCGGCCAGGGTGCACTCGTCGGTGATCGCCAGGGCCTGGTAGCCCTGCTCGCGGGCACGCCGGAACAGCTCGTCGGCACTCGACGCGCCGCGCTGGAAGCTGAAGTTGGACAGGCAATGCAGCTCGGCATAACCCGGGGCGTTCATGCAAACCAGCCTTGCAGCCACAACGGGCCGGCCTGGCTCAGGTCGCGGTAGGCCCAGCCGCGCAGACCGTCGCGGGTTTCGATACGGTAGTAGTCACGGCGCACGTCGCTGCCATCCCACCAACCCGACTCGATGCGCTCGGCATGGCCTTGCACGCGGTAGCCGGTTTCGTCCAGCCTCATCGGCGCCGGCAGCAACCAGCCCGGGCGGCTGCCAGGGGCCACCGGCAGGTTGCCCTGCCCGCCCTGCGCTACCGGCTGCCAAGCGTATTCGGGGCGGTGGTCGGCGGCTACGCTCAGGCTCTTGACCGCCTCGTCGCCCAGGCGCGCGCGCAGCCGTTCACGCAGTTGCTCCCAGGGCTGCGCCTGTTGCGCCCGCGGGTCGAACAATGCCTGGTGCTGTGGGACGAAAGGTGGCAGGTCCTCGGCTACCAGCCGCAGGTTACGCACCGGGGCGGGAATGCGTAGCGACTCCAGGCGCCCGCGGGCCAGCTCGAACAGCCTCGCGGCATCGCGTTCGGCGGCTAGCAGGCCCACTTTGAGCAAGGTATCCGGCCCGTCGGCGTGCTCCAGGTACAGGCAGAACCGCTGCACGCCGCAATCACGCCCGGCGAGGAATGCGGCAAGGTCGTTGAGCATGCGCCGCAACGGGAACAGCAGGGCCTGGTGTGATTCGACATCGAAGTTCAGCTCCAGGCGGGTTTCGAAACGGTCCGGGGGTTGGTAGAAGGCCAGCCCCAGGTTGCGCAGGCCAAGCAACTGGTCAAGGTGCAGCTGCACCTGGGCCGCAAAGCGTCTGGCCAAGGTGTCGCGAGGCAAGGCCAGGACCTGGCCCAACTGTCGCAGGCCCATGCGCGCAAAGGCCTCGGCAGCCTGCGCAGGCAGGCCGATACGCTCGATGGGCATGCCCAGCAGCGCCACTCGGGTGGCCTCGGCATCACCTGCGGCCAGGCCGTCGTGGCGGTTGGCGAGGATGCGCGCCGCCACCGGATTGCTGGCCAGGACGATACGCTGGCGCAGCCCCAGCTCCGCCAGTTCCTGGCGCAGGCGTGCCTCGAACACCGGCCAGGGACCGAACAGTTGCAGGCTGGAGCCCACCTCCAGCAACAACGCGCGTGGGTAGTGCAGGCTGACCTGGGCACTGAAGCGGTAGGCCCAGGCCGCCAGCAACTGTTGCACCTGGTCGATGCGCCTGGGGTCGGCTTCGACACAGCTGAACCCCTCGGCCAGGGCACGCGCGGCGGTCAGGGTTTGCCCGGCCCGCAGGCCGAGTGAGGCCGCTGCCGAGTTGACCGCCTGCAGCACCCGCCGTTGGCTCGGCCCACCAAGTAGCACCAAGGGGGTATCGGGGTCGTCACGCTCACGCAGGACCGTGTCCAGCGCCAGCTGCGGAAACAGGATGCAGGCCCAGAGCATGGTGCATCAGCCCAGCCGTGGGCAGGCGATAGGCAGCGCCGGTGGCATGCCGCCACGGCTTTTCAGCACACGCCATTGTGCCGGGCGGGTATCGACGGCAATGCGCAGCGCGGCGGGTGAAGGGTTGTGCGCCGCCTGTTGCGGCCGACAGGCAAAGGCCAGCGCCTGGCCGGTTTCGGCGGCCACCTGCAGGCGCCGCAGGGCGCGGTCGTCGGCACGTTCCGGCCAGCACAGTACCGCCGCGCAACTGCCGGAGCGCAGGCACTGTTCGGCGGCCCACAAGGCATCGGCGGGTTCGGCATCCACCTGCACCAGCCAGCGCAGGTCCACCCCGGCAGCCTGCCAGGCCGGGGCGTACGGGATGAAGGGCGGCGCCACCAGCACCACCCGGCCAGCGTCAGCACTCAAGCGGGCCAGCGTTGGCCACAGCAAGTGCAATTCGCCACAGCCAGGGCTGGCCAGCAACAGCTCACTGAGGGCCGCTGCCGGCCAACCACCTTCCGGCAGGCGTTCGTCGAGCGCGGCATGGCCGGTGGGCTGCAGCCCGAGTGGCCGCGCCTGGGCCTGCCGGCCGCGCCATACCCGGCGCTGGTCGAGCAGCCTGTCGAGATCGACCACCGCGCCCATCAGTCACGCCTCAGCAAGCCGCAGAATACGCCTTCGATGAAGAACTCCTGTTCAGGCCGCACATCGATGGGCGCATAGGCCGGGTTGCGCGGCAACAGCCGATAACCGCTGCCCTGGCGCTGCAGGCGCTTGATGGTCACTTCGCCATCCAGGCGCGCGACCACGATCTGCCCGTCGCGGGCGTCGGCCTGCTGCAGGATGCCGACCAGGTCGCCGTCGAAGATGCCGTCGTCGATCATCGAGTCGCCACGCACTTTCAGCAGGTAGTCGGGGGTGCGGCGAAACAGGCTGGGGTCGAGCAGCAGCTGCTCGTGGATGTCGAGGTCCGGGCCGATGGGGGCACCTGCCGCCACCTGGCCGAGCACCGGTACTTCGAGGATTTCCGGCCGGCGCAGCGGTTCGGCCAGGCGAATGCCGCGCGCCTGGTTCGGCGTGACGTCGATGTAGCCGGCCTGGCACAGGGCGGTGATGTGCTTGCGGGCGACGCTGCGCGAGGCAAAACCGAAGCGCGTGGCGATATCGGCCAGGCTCGGTGGCTGGCCGTGGTCGGCGATGCGCTCGCGGATGAAGTCGAAGATCGCGCGGCGTTTGGGGGTCAGAGTATCCATGGAGCACATTTGTACTCTTTTCGGAGCACGCTGAACAGCCCCCTTCGTCGTCAGCTTTCGCTATCATGCCCAGGCGCGTGGTTTTTTATCTGGATACCCAATGCTGACTGCCCTGCTGTTCGACCTCGACGGAACCCTCACCGACACCGACACCCTGCACCTGCAGGCGTTTCGCCAGCTGCTGCACGAGCATGACGGCCGCGAACTGAGCCAGGCACAGTTCGAGGCCCAGGTCAGCGGCCGCGCCAATGGCGAGCTGTTCGCCGAGCTGTTTGTCGGCGCCAGTGCCGAGCAATGCCGGGCACTGGCCGAGCGCAAGGAGGCGCTGTTCCGCGCCCTGTCGCCCAGCCTGGAGCCGATGCCCGGCCTGCTGCGCCTGCTGGAACATGCCCGCGCTCATGCCCTGGGCCTGTGCGTGGTGACCAACGCACCGCGGCTCAATGCCGAACACATGCTGGGCGCCATGGGCCTGGGCCGGCATTTCGAGCACGTGCTGGTGGCCGAGGAACTGGCGCGGCCCAAGCCGGACCCGCTGCCCTACCTGACCGGGCTGCAGCGGCTGGGTGCCGAGGCCGGGCAGGCACTGGCCTTCGAGGACTCGCTGCCAGGGGTGGCGGCGGCGAGCGGCGCGGGGATCTTCACCGTGGGCGTGGCCACGACCCAGACGCCGGAACGGTTGCTGGCGGCGGGGGCTGGGTTGGTGGTCGATGATTTCAATGATCCGCGATTGTGGGCGTTGATCGAGCGCAGGGTTTGAGATGTGTGGTGTGTTCGAGATCGAGCGCCGCCCGCGCGGCGCTCGATCTCAACGCCACCATAAACCCGATGCCGCCCCCCATGCACATCGACAAAGAACAGACCCTCAGGAGAACTTCCGCGTCTGCGTTCTACATCCACCAGGCCAGCACCACTGGCAGCCAGGCAAACGACAGTACCGTCGAGCACATCACCAGGTTCGCCACCTGCTCCGGCTCGCGGTTGGCGCGTACTGCCATCAGGTAGTTGAACACCGCCACCGGCATCGCCGATTGCACCACCAGCACCGCGCGCGCCAGGTCGTCCAGGCCCAGCGCCACGCCCACCGCCCAGCCCACCGCAGCCCCCAGGCCAATGCGCAAGCCACCCAGCAGCAAGCCGCTGCCCACCTGGCGCAGGCGGATGCTGGCCAGCGACACACCCAGGGTGAGCAACATCAGGGGGATGGTCATGCCGCCCAGCAGGTTGACGGTATTGGCCAGCCAACGGGGCAGTTCAAAGTCGAGAAAGATGATCGGCATGGCCCCGGCCAGGCTGATCACGATGGGGTTGCGCAGCAATGCCTTGAACGAAGCAGCCGTACCTGAAATCGCCATGCCGAGGGTGAACTGCACGATCGACAATGTCAGGAAGAACGCCACGGCCAGGGCCAGGCCATGTTCGCCGAAGGCATACAGGCTGATTGGCAGGCCCATGTTGCCAGTGTTGGGGAACATGAACGCCGGCAACAGCACCCGCCAGTGTCGGCCCGTAACGCGGCACACCAGCCAGCCGGCCAGGGCCATGCCCAGGGTGCACAGCAGGCAGGCCATGGCCATGCTGGCGAAGGCGCTCGGCTGCAGTTCGGTACGGCTCAGGGTAGACAGTACCAAGGACGGCGTGCCAATGCTCATCACCACCCGGGCGATGAATTCGGTGGGGTAGTCCAGGCCCTTGCGGGCCCAGCCATAGCCGATGCCGGCAACCACGAAAACCGGGGCCAGGACTGCGAACAACGAGGCGAACATGGGGCCTGCCTTGCTTGGGGATGGGGGCAGCATTATGCCGCAGGCTGCGGCGTCTCGTCGCATGCTCGGCCCCCTTGGGCAAAACCTGCGAAGCCCTTAGAATCGCGCGTCCTTTTCGCCTGCCGCCCTGGCGGGCCGATCCCACTCGAGGTACCTATGTCTCCGCGTTTGCTGGCCATGGCGCTGGCGCCCCTGCTCGGGCTGTTCATCATCGCCCTGGGCAACGGCTTCATGTCTTCCCTGACCACCCTGCGCCTGGGCGCTGCCGGCGAATCGGCCACCACCATCGGTATCGTCTCGTCGACCTATTTCATCGGCCTGACCCTGGGCGCCATCTTCAACGACCGGCTGATCCTGCGCATCGGCCATATCCGCGCCTACACCAGCTTCGCCGCGCTGATCGCGGTGACCATCCTGCTGCAAGGCCTGTTCTACGAGGTCACCTGGTGGTCGCTGCTACGCCTGATCAACGGCTGGGCAGCGGTGGGCGTGTTCCTGGTGATCGAAAGCTGGCTGTTGCTGGCCGGTGACGCCAAGATCCGTGGCCGCCTCCTGGCGCTATACATGATCGCCTTCTACGGGGCGGGGGTGATCGCCCAGGCGGGCCTGGGCGAAATCACCCACCTGGGTGACACCGCGCCGTTCATGCTGGCTGGCGTGCTGGCCGCGCTGTCGGTGCTGCCGATCGTGATCCTGCCACGGGTATCGCCGCTGCTGGACCAGGTCGAACCGCTCAAGCCGCGGCAATTGCTGGGCGTGGCACCATCGGGCCTGGTCGGCTGCTTTGGTTCGGGTGTGGCCATTGCCGGCATCTACACCCTGCTGCCGCTGTACCTGCAACGCATCGGCCTGGATGTAGGCGAGGTCGGCAACATGATGGCCTGGGTGATCCTCGGCGCCATGCTGCTGCAATACCCGGTCGGGCGTTGGTCCGACCGCAAGGACCGCCAGGATGTACTGATCGCCTTGGCTGCGCTGTGCATGCTGCTGTCGCTGGTGACGGTGTTCCTGCCGTCGGACTCGGCCCTGCTGCCGGCCATGTTGTTCCTGCTGGGCGGCGGCGTATTCACCCTGTACCCGGTGGCGGTCAGCCATGCAGCCGACCGGGCGCCGTCCGATGCACTGGTGCCGATGATTCAGGGCCTGCTGCTGATCAACTCGCTGGGCTCGGCCATGGCACCGGTGGCGATCTCGCCGGTGATGACCGAATTTGGCGAGGCCGGGTTGTTCTGGGCCTTTGCCGTGGTCAACCTGGCCATGGTGTGCTTCTTCATGTGGCGCCGTGGCAAGCGCCCGGCGGCCGAGCACCCGGCGCCGTTCACCGCTTCGACCACCTTCTCGCCGACCGGTGCCGAGCTGCGGGTGACTGAAGACCTGATGCATGCAGCACAGGAGCACCCGCCGCTGACGCCCGCCGAGCCCGTAGCGGCTAACCACAGCGAAACCCACTGAGCCTGGGGGGCTGCTGCGCAGCCCCGTTACCACTCGTCGCGCGGAAGGCACCGCGCCTCGCTCCCCCAGCCCAACGAATGACAGATCATCCACCCAGGAGTTTTGCCATGATCCGCATTCGCCCTCTCTCGCTGTCCCTCGCCCTGGCCTTGGCCGCCCTGGCCGGTACCAGCTTCGCTGCCACCGAAAGCACCCACACCGACACCCATCCGCAAACCGACCAGAGCGGTGGCAAGACCGCCGGTGAAGGCAGCAGCGTCAACAGCCCTGGCAGCAGCACCGACAACGACAGCAGCGACACTGGCAGTAACAGCGATGCAGCCGACGGCGCCGCGGGCGGCTCCAACAGCACCGGCGAAGCCACTGGCTCGGGCGCGGGCCATACCGGTGGCAATGCCGAAGACCAGGACAGCCATTGAGGTGGACCGGGGCTTTGCGCCATGCCGTAGAAAACAAATGATCACCGCGATGGCATTTATCCATTGAATGGCCCAGCCGAACTGAAGTAAGCTCGGGCTCATTCATTGGAGAGCAGCATGCCGAAACACAACCGCAACCACGCCAACCACACCGGTCGCACCCTGCGCCCTGTGCTGGCTGTTGCCGGCTGCGTGGCACCTGCCAGCTATTACTTCGGGTATTGGTTTAGCCACTAGGCGCCGATACCCATGCGGCGCCCACCTTCGAGGGGCCGCCGAACATGAGCATACTCAAACCCCCGGTCGGCCTCCCGACCGGGGGTTTTGCTTTTCCGGCCTTTTGCACAACACCGATTCACATTGAGGACCGATTCATGAACTACGCCACTTATTACTCCGCCAACACCTACGCCTGGCGATTTAGCCAATCCCGTTCGGGCCAGCCTGCCGCCTCCGTTCGGTCTTGCACAGGTGGCAATGCAACAGCCAATAGCAATTCAACGATCTGTCGAACACCTCGATAGGGCCGACAGCGCGGGCCACAACCCGCCGTCCGCCCAGGGAAAAACGCCATGCAAGCTTCCAGCCTCGCCCTGCCCCTGACCCAGCCGCAAGCGGCCAATACCAGCGTCAGCCAGCGCCTGCCCAGCCCGCACCTGCTCAAGCAGCAAATGCCGCTGTCCAGCGCACTGGCCCAGCAAGTCCATGCCCACCGCCAGGCCATCCGCGATATCCTCGACGGCCACGACCAGCGCCTGCTGGTGATCGTCGGCCCATGCTCGATCCACGACCCACGCTCGGCCCTGGAATACGCCGATCGCCTTGCCGCCCTCAGCCGCGAAGTCGACGACCAGCTGCTGCTGGTGATGCGCGCCTACGTCGAAAAACCCCGTACCACGGTCGGCTGGAAAGGCCTGGCCTACGACCCGCACCTCGACGGTAGCGACGACATGCATGCCGGCATCGCCCTGTCCCGCGGGTTGATGCTGAACATGCTCGAACGCGGCCTGCCGATTGCCACCGAGTTGCTGCAACCGATGGCCGCCGGCTACTTCGATGACCTGCTGGCCTGGGCCGCGATTGGCGCGCGTACCACCGAATCGCAGATCCACCGCGAACTGGTCAGTGGCCTGGAGCTGCCGGTAGGCTTCAAGAACGGTACCGACGGCGGCATCGCCATCGCCAGCGACGCGATGCGCAGCGCCGCCCATCCGCACCGCCACTTCGGCATGGATGCGCAGGGCTACCCGGCCATCATCGAAACCCTGGGCAACCCGGATACCCACCTGGTGCTGCGTGGCGGCCACACCGGCCCGAACCACGATGCCGAGAGCATCGCCATGGCCCGCCAGGCATTGGCCAAGGCCGGGTTGCAGGCGCGCATCATGGTCGACTGCAGCCACGCCAACAGCGGCAAGGACCCCGCGCGCCAACCTGCCGTGTTCGACAACGTGCTGGCCCAGCGCCTGACCGGCGACCGCTCGATCGTCGGGGTCATGCTCGAGGGCCACCTGTTCGATGGCTGCCAGGCGCTGGGCAAGGGCCCACTGGCATACGGCGTGTCGATCACCGACGGCTGCCTGGGCTGGGCGTCGACCGAGACCCTGTTGCGCCAGGCGGCGGAAAAACTCCGGTAGGCCGCTTGCAAGCCTGGCGAGACATACCCCGGACAAGTGCGCTAGGCTTGCCTTTTTTACCCCCAAGGAGCAGTACCCATGGCCCGTGCAACCGCCCGCCACATCCTGGTCAGCAGCGAAGAGAAATGCAACGAACTGAAAGCGCAGATCGAAGCCGGTGCCGACTTCGCTGAAATCGCCAAGGCCAACTCCACCTGCCCGTCCAGCCGCCAGGGCGGTGACCTGGGCTCGTTCGGCCCGGGCCAGATGGTCAAGGAGTTCGACACCGTGGTCTTCAGCGCCCCGGTCAACACCGTGCAAGGCCCGGTGAAGACCCAGTTCGGCTACCACCTGCTGGAAGTGACCAGCCGCCAGGACTAAGCCCTCGCAGGCGATGAAGGCCCCGGTAGCAGCGGGTTCACCCGCGAATGTGTCAGTTCAGGCAACAAGATTGCCTGCACGGGCGCATTCGCGGGTGAACCCGCTGCCACGGTGGTTGCGTTGTCTGCTCCTGCTTGGTCTTGCCTTCAACGCCCACGCCACCCCCACCCACGCCCTCACCGTCTACGGCGAAGCCCCCCGCTACGCCGCCAGCTTCCAGCACTTCGACTACGTCAACCCCGACGCTCCCAAGGGCGGCATCCTGCGCCGCTCGGCGATCGAGATCGGCCAGTTCGACCATATCCTGCCGTACATCGACAAAGGCATCGGCGTCAGCGAGGTCGATGGCCTGCTCTATGCACCCTTGGCCATGCGTTCGTTCGATGAACCCTATACCGTCTATGGCCTGATTGCCCGGCGCATGGAGCGCGGCCCGGATGACGCCTGGCTGCGTTTCGAGATCGACCCGCGCGCAACCTTCGCCGATGGCCAGCCGGTACGTGCCGCAGACGTACGCTTCACCTTCGAGCTGCTGATGAACAAGGGCAGCCTCAAGTACCGCACCCAGTTCGCCGATGTGGCCGGGGTAACCGTGGAAGGCCCGCAGCGTGTGCGTTTCGACCTCAAGCCCGGGCATGGCCGCACCCTGGCACTGGACCTCGCCAGCCTGCCGGTGCTGCCCGAGCACGATTGGCAACAGCGCGATTTCGCCAACGGCGCCGGCTTCGACAAGCCGGTGGGCAGCGGGCCGTACCGTATCGGGCGCATCGACAATGGCCGCAGCATCACCTTCGAGCGTGACCCCAACTGGTGGGCGCGGGACCTGCCGGTCAGCCGTGGCCGCTACAATTTCGACAAGTTGCGCATCGAGTACTTCGGCGACACCGAAGTGGCGCGGCAGGTGCTCAAGGGCGGGGGCTACGACTACAATCGCGAATTCTCCGCCACCGCCTACACACTGGGCTACGCCGGCGCGCAACTGGATGACGGGCGTCTGCAGCGCGCTCACCTGGGCCCGGCCAAGCCGCAGGTTGCCCAGGGCTTCGTGTTCAATCTCGACCAGCCGCCGTTCAAGGACCGCCGCGTGCGCCAGGCGCTGGGCATGCTGTGGGATTTCGAATGGAGCAACCGGCAGATGATGCGCAACCTGTACATTCGCCAGCAAAGCGTGTTTTCCAACACCCCGCTGGCCGCCCGCCAGTTACCCGATGCCGGTGAGCTGCAACTGCTCGAGCCGCTGCGTGGCCAGGTGCCGGACGAGGTCTTCAGCAAGGTATTCAGCGCGCCGGTCACCGATGGCTCAGGGATCATTCGCCAGCAGCAGTTGCAGGCCCTGGCCCTGCTCGAGCAGGCCGGCTGGCACCCGCAGGGCGACCGCCTGGTCGACCGCCAAGGCACGCCGTTGGCGTTCACCTTTCTCAATGGCCAGGCGGGCATGGAGCGCCTGCTGCTGCCGTGGAAGCGCAACCTGGCGCAGATCGGCATCACCCTGAACATCCGCAATGTCGACTCGGCCCAGTACGTCAACCGCCTGATGGCCCGCGATTACGACATGATCGTCACCGGCTACCCGGTCACCCTGTCGCCTGGCGCCGAGCTGTACAACTACTTTGGCTCGGCAGCGGCCCATGACCCCGGTTCCAACAACCTGATGGTGCTTCAGGACCCTGCCGTGGACCGCCTGGTCGACGGCCTGGTGCGCGCCGCCAGCCAGGCCGACATGCTGCAGCATGCCCGCGCCCTGGACCGGGTGCTGCAATGGAACTACTACTGGATCCCCAACTATTACCCGCCGGGCAGCTCCACCGTGTGGTGGAACCGCTTCGGCCGGCCCAAGGTCCAGGCGGCCTATGACGAAGGCCTGGACACCTGGTGGGAGGTCAGCCCCAGCGCGCTGACCAATGCGCAGATGGCCGAGCGCCTGAAGGCTTCGCCATGACCAGCTACATTCTGCGGCGCCTGTTGCTGATCATCCCGACGTTGTTGGCGATCCTGCTGGTCAACTTCGCCATCGTCCAGGCGGCACCGGGCGGCCCGGTGGAACAGGCGGTGGCGCGCCTGCAAGGCCTTGGCGCCGGTGCGCCCGCTGCCCGCGCCGAGGTGGTGCATGGCGAGTCCCGCGCCAGCCGCGGCCTGGACCCGAAACTGATCGAAGAGATCAAGCGCCAATACGGCTTCGACAAGAGCGCCCCCGAGCGCCTGTGGCTGATGCTCGGCCAATACGCCCGGCTGGACTTCGGCAACAGCTTCTTCCGCGGCGCCAAGGTCACCCAGCTGATCCTCGACAAGCTGCCGGTTACCCTGTCGCTGGGCTTGTGGGCCACGCTGATCACCTACCTGGTCTCGATCCCGCTGGGCATCCGCAAGGCGGTACGCCATGGCAGCCGCTTCGATGCCTGGAGCAGCGCGCTGATCGTGGTCGGCTACGCCCTGCCCTCGTTCCTGTTCGCCCTGCTGCTGATCGTGGTGTTCGCCGGCGGCACCTCGCTCAACTGGTTCCCGGTGCGCGGCCTGGTTTCGGACAACTTCGACGAACTCAGCCTGCTGGGCCAGGTGGCAGACTACTTCTGGCACCTGGTGCTACCGGTCGGCGCCTTGGTCATCGGCGGCTTCGCCACCCTGACCCTGCTGACCAAGAACGCCTTCCTCGACGAGATTGCCCGGCAATACGTGGTCACCGCCCGCGCCAAGGGCCTGAGCGAGCGCCGGGTGCTGTATGGCCATGTGCTGCGCAATGCCATGCTGCTGGTAGTGGCCGGGTTGCCGCAGGCGTTGATCACGGTGTTCTTCGCCGGCTCGTTGCTGATCGAGGTGATCTTCTCGCTCGATGGCCTGGGCCGCATGAGCTATGACGCGGCGCTATCGCGCGATTACCCGGTGGTGTTCGGCACGCTGTTCATCTTTACCCTGGCGGGCCTGTTGATCCGCCTGATCGGCGACCTGTCGTATACCTTGCTCGACCCGCGTATCGACTTCGACACGAGGGCGCACTGATGCTTTCACCGGTATCGCGCCGTCGCCTGCAACGCTTTCGCCGCAACCGCCTTGGCTGGGTCTCGCTGTGGCTGTTCGCCTGCCTGCTGCTACTGAGCCTGGGTGCCGAACTGGTGGCCAACGACAAGCCGCTGCTGCTGGGCTACAAGGGTGAATTGTACGTGCCGGCGCTCAAGCGCTACAGCGAACAGCAGTTCGGCGGCCAGCTGCCGTTCCAGCCGGATTACCGCAGCGCCTACGTGCGCCAACTGATCGCCGACCAGGGCGGCTGGATGCTGTTCGCGCCCATCCCGTTCAGTGCCGATACGCCCAACTACGACTTGCAGGTACCCACGCCCAGCCCGCCCAGCCCCAGCAACTGGCTGGGCACCGACGACCAGGGCCGCGACGTGCTGGCCCGTGTGTTGTATGGCACTCGGGTATCGTTGCTGTTCGCCTTTGCCCTGACCGTGGTCAGCGTCCTCATCGGCGTGGCGGCCGGCGCCCTGCAGGGCTACCACGGCGGCTGGGTCGACCTGCTCGGGCAGCGCCTGCTGGAGGTATGGTCGGGGCTGCCGGTGCTGTACCTGCTGATCATCCTCAGCGGCTTTGTCGAACCGGACTTCTGGTGGTTGCTGGGGATCATGGCGCTGTTTTCCTGGCTGACCCTGGTCGATGTGGTGCGCGCCGAGTTCCTGCGCGGGCGCAACCTGGAATACGTCAAGGCGGCTCGGGCGCTGGGGTTGCCGGACAACCAGGTGATGCTGCGGCACATACTGCCCAATGCGATGAACGCCACGCTCACCTATGTACCGTTCATGCTGACCGGGGCGATCACGACCCTGACGGCACTGGATTTTCTCGGCTTCGGCATGCCGGCCGGGAGCGCTTCGCTGGGTGAGCTGGTGACCCAGGGCAAGCAACACCTGGAGGCGCCGTGGCTGGGCTTTACCGCGTTCTTTGCACTGGCGGTGATCCTGTCGTTGCTGGTGTTTATCGGCGATGCCTTGCGCGAGGCGTTCGACCCCAGAGGGTAGGCTTTCAAGCCTGGCCTGTTCGCGGGTAAACCCGCTGCCACAGGTATCCCACGGAATTCAGCCTTCACGTTGAGCCGGCGGGAACGGGTTTACCCGTGAACAGGCCGGCACTGCTTTTACATGATTCGGAACTTGACCCATGCACGACAGCGACAGCCTCAAGGACTACCCCCAGGTACGGCAACTGGCGATCCGCTCGCTGTTCGAGATCATCGAACAGTCCAGCGAAGGCACGGTGATCGTCGACCGCCAGGCACGCATCGTGTGGATGAACGAACGCTATGCCCGGCGTTTTGGCCTGGCCGATGCCGCCGGCGCCATCGGCCAGCCGTGCGAGGCAGTGATACCGGGTAGCCTGATGCGCGAGGTGGTGAACAATGGCCGGCCGATCCTGCTCGACATGCTCGATACCTCCAACGAGCCGCTGGTGGTCATGCGCCTGCCCATCCACGATGACCAGGGCACGCTGATCGGTGCCATCGGCTTTGCCCTGTTCGATCAACTGCGCAGCTTGTCGCCCCTGCTCAAACGCTACTCCAGCATGCAGCAGGAACTGGCCTCGACCCGCTCGCAGCTACGCGCCCGCCAGGCCAAATACAGCTTCGCCCAGTTCGTTGGCAGCAGCGCTGCCAGCCTGGAGGCCAAGCGCCGCGCCCGGCGTGGCGCCAGCAGTGATTCGCCGGTGTTGCTGCTGGGCGAAACCGGCACCGGCAAGGAGCTGCTGGCCCACGCCATCCACGCAGCATCGGCGCGCGCGCACAAGGCCTTTGTCAGCATCAACAGCGCAGCGATCCCGGAAACGCTGCTGGAGGCCGAATTCTTCGGTACCGCCCCCGGCGCCTTCACTGGCGCCGACCGCAAGGGCCGCAGTGGCAAGCTGCAACTGGCCGAAGGCGGCACGCTGTTTCTCGACGAGATCGGTGACATGCCGCTGGCGCTGCAAAGCAAGCTGTTGCGCGTGCTGCAGGAGAAGGAATACGAACCGGTTGGTTCCAACCAGATGCTGCGCAGCGACGTGCGCATCATAGCCGCCACCTCGATCGACCTGCAGGCCGCCATCGCCCGCGGCGCGTTCCGTGCCGACCTGTATTACCGGCTCAACGTGCTACCGATCGAGGTGCCACCGCTGCGACAACGGCTGGAGGACCTGCCGGCACTGTGCGAGGCCATCCTCAGCGAGCTCGGCAGCCAGTACGAGCTGGAGCCTGAAGCGCAGCAACTGCTGGCGCGACATGCCTGGCCGGGGAATATCCGCGAATTGCGCAATGTGCTGGAGCGGGCCGCCTTGCTGGCAGACCAGCCGCGGCTCGGGGCTGGCGACCTGCGTACGGCGTTGGGGCCGTTGTGCCCGGCGGCGGAGGCGCCCGTGCGCCAGAGCTATCGTGAGGCCTGTGCGCAGTTCGAGCGCGAGTTGATTGCCAGGGCACTGGCCGAGCATGAAGGAAATGTGCCAGAGGCTGCAGCCGCGTTGGGGCTGGGTCGATCGACCTTGTACAAGAAGATGGTAGCGCTTGGTCTCTAATTTGAGACTTTCTTTTCTATCTGGAGATTGCTGCGAAAGCTGCGCCCACGATCGCGACATGAGGCCGCCCCTACAGGTTATCGCGGTGTCTGTGTAGGAGCGGCCTTGCGTCGCGATGGCCGCAAAGCGGTCAGAAAAATCTCAAATCAGAGAC
The DNA here is from genome assembly GCF_014269225.2 of Pseudomonas anuradhapurensis. Lineage (NCBI taxonomy): Bacteria > Pseudomonadati > Pseudomonadota > Gammaproteobacteria > Pseudomonadales > Pseudomonadaceae > Pseudomonas > Pseudomonas anuradhapurensis. Next base: position 2,568,179 of record NZ_CP077097.1, on the reverse strand, counting down.
AAAAACCAAGTTAAAAACAAATTAACCATAAAATTCAATAACTTAGAAACTGGCACGATTCCCGCTAATGCCTGGGCACCGATAAAAACAAGACTCACCCAGGAGACCCACCCCGATGACCGTGCTCATCGCCCTCGCCGCCTTGGCCCTGCTGATGCTCGCCGCCTACCGTGGCTACAGCGTAATCCTCTTCGCCCCGATCGCCGCCCTCGGCGCCGTGCTGCTCACCGACCCGTCTGCCGTAGCGCCTGCTTTCACCGGGGTGTTCATGGAAAAAATGGTCGGTTTCATCAAACTCTACTTCCCGGTGTTCCTGCTGGGGGCGGTGTTCGGCAAGCTGATCGAGCTGTCGGGCTTCTCCCGCTCGATCGTCGCCGCGGCCATCCGCGTGCTCGGCACCCGCCAGGCGATGCTGGTGATCGTGCTGGTCTGCGCCCTGCTCACCTACGGCGGTGTTTCGCTATTCGTGGTGGTGTTCGCGGTGTACCCGTTCGCCGCCGAGATGTTCCGCCAGAGCAACATCCCCAAACGACTGATTCCGGCCACCATCGCCCTGGGCGCATTCTCGTTCACCATGGACGCCCTGCCCGGCACCCCGCAGATCCAGAACATCATCCCCAGCACCTTCTTCAACACCACTGCCTGGGCCGCGCCCTGGCTGGGCCTGATCGGCACGCTGTTCGTGTTCTGTGCGGGCATGGCCTACCTGCAGCGCCAGCGCAACAAGGCGCAACGTGCCGGTGAAGGCTACGGCAGCAACTTGCGCAACGAACCGGAAACCGCCGCCGACCTGGCCTTGCCCAACCCCTGGCTGGCCTTGTCGCCGCTGCTGCTGGTGGGCGTTATGAACCTGCTCTTCACCCACTGGATCCCGCAATGGTACGGCCCCAGCCACAGCCTGCAGCTGCCCGGCATGAGCGCGCCGGTGCAAAGCGACGTGGCCAAGCTGACGGCGATCTGGGCGGTGCAGGCGGCCTTGCTGGTGGGCATCCTGATGGTTTTGGTGTGTGCCTTCGGCGCCATTCGCACACGCCTGGCCGAAGGCAGCAAGAGTGCCGTGGCCGGCGCCTTGCTGGCAGCCATGAACACCGCCTCGGAATACGGTTTTGGTGCGGTGATCGCCTCGCTGCCGGGCTTCCTGGTACTGGCCGACGCCCTGCGCGGCATCCCCAACCCGCTGGTCAACGAGGCCATCACCGTGACCTTGCTGGCCGGTATCACCGGGTCTGCCTCGGGCGGCATGAGCATCGCCCTGGCGGCCATGGGCGACAGTTTCATCGCCGCGGCCAATGCCGCCAACATTCCGCTGGAAGTGCTGCACCGGGTAGCGGCCATGGCCAGCGGCGGCATGGACACCCTGCCGCACAATGGCGCAGTCATCACCTTGCTGGCGGTGACCGGGCTGACCCACCGCGAGGCTTACAAGGATATTTTCGGTATTACCCTGATCAAGACCCTGGCGGTGTTCGTGGTCATCGCCACGTTCTATGCCACTGGTATCGTCTAAGGAGCATTGCATGACCCTCAACGGCAAGACTGCACTCGTGACCGGTTCGACCAGCGGCATCGGCCTGGGCATTGCCCAGGTGCTGGCCCGCGCGGGCGCCAACATCGTGCTCAATGGCTTTGGCGACCCGACGGCGGCGCTGGCCGAGATCGCCCGGTACGGGGTGAAGGGGGTCCATCACCCGGCCGACCTGTCGGACGTGGCCCAGATCGAGGCGCTGTTCACCCAGGCCGAGCAGGCGTTCGGCGGCGTCGACATCCTCGTCAACAACGCCGGGATCCAGCATGTGGCGCCGGTGGAGCAGTTTCCGCCAGAAAGCTGGGACAAGATCATCGCCCTCAACCTGTCAGCCGTGTTTCACGGTACACGGCTGGCCTTGCCTGGCATGCGCACCCGCAACTGGGGACGCATCATCAACATCGCTTCGGTGCATGGCCTGGTCGGCTCGACCGGCAAGGCGGCCTATGTGGCGGCCAAGCACGGCGTGGTCGGCCTGACCAAGGTGGTGGGCCTGGAAACCGCCACCAGCAACGTCACCTGCAATGCCATCTGCCCAGGCTGGGTGCTGACCCCGCTGGTGCAGAAGCAGATCGACGATCGTGCCGCCAACGGCGGCGATCCGCTACAAGCGCAACATGATCTGCTGGCTGAAAAGCAACCCTCACTGGCCTTCGTTACCCCCGAGCACCTGGGCGAGCTGGTACTATTCCTGTGCAGCGAGGCCGCAAGCCAGGTTCGCGGTGCCGCGTGGAACGTCGATGGTGGCTGGTTGGCCCAGTGACGGGCGGCCTGGTCCTGGCGCTGGCCTGGCATTCGTCTATCTGCAAGGAGGCCCTATGCGCCCAACCCCGATGACCGCAATCCTGACCCTGACCCTGGCGGCTGCCACGCAAGCGTCAGCTACCAGCCTGAAAGATGTCGCGCCCTACCCCGAGGCGGAAAAAGGCTTCACCCGGCAAGTCATTCACCTGCCGGCTCAGGCCGATGAATCGGCCTACCAACTGGAAATCCTCGCCGGCAAGACCCTGCAGGTGGACTGCAACCGTCAACGCCTGGGCGGCAGCCTGGAAGAACGTACCCTGGAAGGCTGGGGTTACAGCTACTACCGCCTGGACAAGGTCAGCGGCCCGGCCAGCACCCTGATGGCCTGCCCGGATGGCAAGCACACCGAGGCCTTCGTGCCGGTGGTCGGTGAAGGCTTCATGCTGCGCTACAACAGCAAACTGCCGGTGGTGGTGTATGTGCCCAAGGATGTCGAAGTGCGCTACCGCATCTGGAGCGCATCGCAGGACGTGCAAAGGGCTAAAGTAGAGTAAACACCGTTCCTTGTAGGAGCGGCCTTGCGTCGCGATGGGCTGCGAAGCAGGCCCGGATTTTCAGCTTCGCAGCACAAATTGTCGGGGCTGCTTCGCAGCCCATCGCGACGCAAGGCCGCTCCTACAGGTTCAGGCCCACATCTGGCAGTAGCAGGAGGTACGGCATGAACGATGTGCTCTGGCGCCCCTCCACGGCGCAGATCGCGGCCAGCCGGATGGACGCTTTCCGCCGCTGGGTCAACCTGCGCTACAACCTGCAGCTCGACGACTACCACGCGCTGCACCGCTGGAGCATCGAACAGCGCCCGGCCTTCTGGCAAACCCTCGCCGACTATTTCCACGTTCACTGGCATACCCCGCCGAGCCAGGTGCTCAGCGAAGGTGCGCAAATGCCCGATGCCCGCTGGTTCAACCAGGCCACACTGAACTTCGCCGAACACCTGCTGCGCCGCCGTGATGACCGCCCGGCCCTGGTCAGCGTGCGTGAAGACGGGCAACGCCAGGTACTGACCCATGCCCAGCTGGCAGCTCAGGTGGGCGGGTTGCAAAAAGCCTTCAAGGCAGCCGGCATCGGCCCCGGCGACCGGGTCGCCGCGATCATGCCCAATACCTGGCAAACTCTGGTCGCCATGCTGGCCTGCACTGGCCTCGGCGCCGTCTGGTCCAGTTCGTCGCCCGAGTTCGGTGTACACGGCATCATCGATCGCTTCGGCCAGATCGAACCCAGGCTGCTGATCGCCTGTGCCGGTTACCAATACGCCGGCAAGGACATCGACCAGGTAGACAAGGTCAACCAGGTGTGCGCGCAGTTGCCCGGGCTGCAACAGCTGATCGTGGTCCCCCATACCCGCAGCGGTACGCGTGGCGACGAGTTCCAGGCTGCCAACGTCAGCTTGTGGGACGAGTACTTCCAGCCTGGCGGCGAACCCTGCTTCACCCCACTGCCGTTCGATCATCCGCTGTACATCCTGTATTCCAGCGGCACCACTGGCGCGCCCAAGTGCATCGTCCACCGCGCGGGCGGGGTGTTGTTGCAACACCTCAAGGAACACGGCCTGCACAACGACCTGAAGGCCGATGATGTGCTGTTCTACTACACCACCTGCGGCTGGATGATGTGGAACTGGCTGGCCAGCGGCCTGGCCGTGGGTGCAACGCTGGTGCTGTATGACGGCTCGCCGTTTCACCCGGGCCCCGAACGGCTGCTCGACCTGATCGACGCCGAGGGCATCCAGGCCTTCGGTACCAGTGCCAAGTACCTGGCGGCGCTGGAGCAGGCAGGCCTGGAACCGGCGGCAAGCCATCGCCTGACCAGCTTGCGGCTGTTGCTGTCCACCGGCTCGCCGTTGTCGCCACACAGCTACGATTACGTGTACCGCAAGGTCAAGGCCGACCTGTGCCTGGCGTCCATGTCCGGCGGCACCGACATTGTCTCCTGCTTCGTGCTGGGCAACCCGACCCTGCCGGTGCGCCGTGGCGAAATCCAGTGCAAGGGCCTGGGCATGGCAGTGGAAGTGTGGAACGAGCACGGTCAGCCGGTACTGGGCGAAAAAGGCGAACTGGTGTGCACGCACCATTTCCCGTCAATGCCGCTGGGGTTCTGGCATGACCCGGACGGCAGCCGTTATCACGACGCCTATTTCAGCCAGTTCCCCGGGGTGTGGGCCCAGGGCGACTACGCCGAACAGCGCGCCGACGGTGGGTTGGTGATCCATGGCCGCTCCGATGCCGTGCTCAACCCCGGTGGCGTGCGCATTGGCACGGCGGAGATCTACCGCCAGGTGGAAAAGGTCGAGCAGGTACTGGAAAGCGTGGCCATCGGCCAGGACTGGAACGGCGATGTGCGGGTGGTGCTGTTCGTGCGCCTGCGTGACGGCCTGCAGCTGGACGATGCCCTGCGCCAGCAGATCCGTCAGGTGATCCGTCAGTACACCACGCCGCGCCATGTGCCGGCGGTGATCGCCCAGGTCGATGACATCCCGCGGACCATCAGCGGCAAGGTGGTGGAGCTGGCGGTGCGCAATGTGGTGCATGGCCTGCCAGTGAAGAATACCGACGCCCTGGCCAACCCGGAGGCACTGGAGCAGTTTCGCGGACGCAAGGAATTGCAAAGCTGACGTTTATGCCTGGCAATTGTAGGAGCGGCCTTGCGTCGCGATGGGCTGCGCAGCAGCCCCGTCAATCTGTGCCGCGGAGCTGAAAACCTGGGGCCGCTGCGCAGCCCATCGCGACGCAAGGCCGCTCCTACAGGGCATGCGTAATGGCTTCAAGCGGGGTAAGTCGGGCATAATGTGCGCCTTTTGCACTCGCGAAGCACAGGTACTGTACTGCCATGAAAGCCCAAGCCCGCCACATCCTGGTCAAGACCGCTGACGAAGCCGAAAAGCTCAAGCAGCGCATCGCCAATGGCGAGGCTTTCGACGTCCTGGCAAAAAAATTCTCGACCTGCCCCTCAGGCAAGCGCGGCGGTGACCTGGGCGAGATCCGCCCAGGGCAGATGGTCGGCGCCATCGACCAGGTGATTTTCAAGAAGCCCCTGCGCGTGGTCCACGGGCCGATCAAGAGCAAGTTCGGCTATCACCTGGTGCAAACCTTCTATCGCGACTGATGGCCGCCTAGTGGCGCGCAGCCAGCAGGCCGAGGCCGGCACAGCCCAGCAGGGAGGCGCTGATCCGGTTGAACAGCCGGCGTGGGCCGGGCTGGCTGAACCAGCGCTGCAGGTAGGCACCGAGGCCGGCGTAGATGGCGATGGCGGCCCACTCCAACAGCAGGAACAATACCCCCAGCCAGAGGAACTGCTCGCTCACCGGCGTGGCACTGCCGACCGAGACGAACTGCGGCAGGAAGGCGGTGAAGATCAGAATCGCCTTGGGGTTGCCGGCTGCTACCCAGAACTCCTGGCGCGCCAGGCGCCAGGTGCCGCGCGGGTGATCTGCGGCCACCAGCGCTTCGCCCACCGGCGCCCGCCACAGCTGCCAGGCGATGTAGAACAGGTACCCTGCCCCGAGCACCTTGATGGCCAGAAACAGGTACTCGCTGGTATGCAGCACCACGGCCAGGCCCATGGCAGCCAGGGCGATCATGCCGCTGAAGGCGACGATGCGCCCGCCACCGGCCACACATGCCGTGCGCAGGCCGTAGCGGCTGGCGTTGTGCAGCGACAGCAGGTTGTTCGGCCCCGGTGCCATGTTCAAGGCAAAGCAGGCGGGGATGAACAGCAGCAGGCTTGAAAGGTCCATTGTCTTTCCTCTGGCGAACAGGCGTCTATTGCGGCGGATACGGGCCTGACGGTCAAGTTACAGCCAGCGGAAAAAACTGTATGGGTGCGCCGCGCCTGATAAGCTGCCGGCCATGCCGAGGATTACCATGATGCCCCGTTCCCATGCCACGCTGTGGCGCGACCCGGCCCTGCCGCATGTCGAAAGCCGCCGCGCCTGCCATAGCCGGGCCTGCTACAAGGCCCATAGCCACCCGACGTTCTCCATCGGTGCGGTGGATGCTGGCGTCAGTCACTTTACCGGCGCTGGTAACGGGCAGGAACGCCTTACGCCCGGAACGCTGGTCATGGTCCCGGCCCGCTGTGTGCATGCCTGCAACCCCGAGCCCGGGCAGGCCTGGAGCTACCAGATGCTGCATGTAGCGGCCGACTGGCTGGCCCGTTTGCGCCAGGAGTCGGCGCTGACCGGTGAAGAACCCGGTGAAGGCCCCGGTGGACCGGCACGCATCTGTCGCGACCCTGAGGTATACCGACAGTTCTGCGAGCTGAACCGGTTACTGTTTTCCAGCGCCAGCAGTGGCGAAAAGGATGCCGCGCTGGTTGCCTTCCTGGGTGACCTGGATTTTACCGCGCATCCACCGCTGGCACCGGCACCCGCCCTGGGGGCGAATGCTTTGAGCGGGTTGATCGCAGCTATAGAGGGCCTTGACCCGGCACAGTTGAATCTCGATGCACTGGCCCGAAAAGCCGGGGTTGGCCGATATCAGTTGATCCGCGCCTTTCGCGCGGCCACTGGCTTTACCCCGCATGCCTACCTGGTCAATGCACGGGTCAACCGTGGCCGGGCGCTGCTGGGTGAAGGGCAGGCGCTGGCAGAGGTCGCCTACCGGCTGGGCTTTGCCGACCAGAGCCATTTCCAGCGGGTGTTCAAGGCCCATGTGGGGGTGACCCCAGGGCAATATCGAGGGGCTGAATAGCGATACGGACAGCCGCTGCTGATCGGGTTTGCAATATTGTTCAATACGGGGTGGCTGGCGCAGGGCAGAGTTCGGCTTTTCCACCAGAGCAGCCCACCCATGCAGCCGTTCCTGATCGTCGCCCTCGCCCACTTCCTCGCCCTGCTTTCCCCCGGCCCGGACTTCTTCCTGGTCGCGCGCACCTCGATCAACAGTGGCTGGCGGGTTGCCAGCGGCGCCTGCCTGGGTATCGCCCTGGCCAATGGCATGTTCATCGTCGTGGCCTTCACCGGCCTGTCGGTGCTCCAGCAAGGCAGCCTGCTGTTCAGCACCCTGCAACTGGCCGGTGCCGGCTACCTGTTGTACCTCGGCGTGCTGTTCCTGCGCCACGCCGGGCAACCCAGCCTGGGCAGCGTGGCCGGTAACCAGGCCGTGGCAGGCTGGTGGCGCAGCCTGGGCACGGGTTTTCTGTCGGGCGTGCTCAACCCCAAGAACGGGTTGTTCTATGCCAGCCTGGCCAGCATGTTCAGCAGCGCCAGTGCCGGCTGGAAAGCAGCCTGCGCCGTGTGGATGTTCAGCATCGTGCTGCTGTGGGACCTGCTGGTGGCCGTGGCCATCGGCAACCCCTTGGTGTTGCGCCGTTTCGCCCGCAGCCTGCCGTGGCTGGAACGGGCCTCGGGGGTCATGCTGGTGGTGTTGGCCATGGCGCTGTTGCTGCACCTGGCGCAGCGCTGAGCAGCTGCAGCGTGGCCAGGTCCATGAGGCTGAAATGGCCGCTGGCCCAACCCCCGGTATCCAGGTGCCAGACATTCCCCAGCTGTTTCGCCCGCAATACCGGCGTGTGGCCGACCAGCAAGGCCCGCAAGCCCTTCACCGGCCGGGTGTCGCCTTCCTTCAAGCGCCGCCGCGACCACTGGCACACCTCCAGCACCTCGGGGTCGTCATCCAGCTCCAGCCAGGTACGCAACAGCTCCCAGTCGGCAAACGGACTGTCGGCATGCAGCAGGCCAACCGGGCCGTTGGCGGTTTCCACCTCCAGGGCGATCGGCAGTTGCTCGAAGCGTTCGACGAAACGCAACTGCTCCCCCGGCGGCAGGTCGAGAAACCAGCCGCCGCCGGCCGCGCGATACATGTCCAGGTCGAGCCGCCCACCGCGCAGGCGGGTGATCGCCAAGGCTTCGTGGTTACCCTGCACCGCATGCAGCCAGGGCTGCGCCAGCCAGTCCAGCACTGCCTCGCTGTGCGGCCCGCGGTCGACCAGGTCACCGACACTGAACAGGCGGTCCACCGCCGGGTCGAACCCGACCGCCTCAAGGCATGCCTGCAGGCGCTGGAAGTGACCGTGGATATCGCCCACCGCCAGGTCCCGCCCGCGGGTATTGGCAGCCACCCGCCGAAAGCGTTCCATTACACTCGTCCTCTGTTGCTGCGGCACGCCCGAGCCACTGCTGGCACCAACACCTGCGTACCGCCCTGAAGGGCCATGCGCATGGCCCTGTTAAGCCACAGCATGGCACAAGCCGCCCCGGCCGCGCAGATGAAGTGCGCTTCGATCGCCCAACGGCCCGGCCCGGCGACGGGTTTGCGCGCTTTGCCACGCCCCCGCTTACCTGAAAAACACTTCACTGGATCGCACTCTGCCGAGCAGCGTATCCTCAGCGTTTCGGCCTGGACCAGGGAGGGTGTTTGATGAAGCTGTGCGCCGTACAACTGGCATCGCTCAAGGGCGATGTGCCAGCCAACCTCGAACGCCACCTGGCCTGCATCGACCAGGCTGCCGCCCTTGGCGCGCAACTGGTAGTGTTCCCTGAACTGTCGCTGAGCGGCTATGAGCCAACCCTTGCGCAACAGACCGCGTTGGCCGTCAATGCTGCGCAACTCGACCCGCTGCAGGCCGCCTGTGACCGGCTTGGCATCAGCGTAGCCGTGGGCCTGCCGCTGCCGGCAGCCGAGGGTATCCGCATCGGCATGCCGATCTTCAGCCCCGGTGTACCGCGCCAGGCTTATGCCAAGCAGCGGCTGCATGACGATGAACTGCCCTGGTTCACCCCGGGCGACCAGGCCTTGCTGCTGCAACTGGGGGCACACCGGATAGCGCCAGCAATCTGTTACGAATCGATGTTCATGGCCCATGCGGCCAGCGCGCGGGAGCAAGGTGCCGACCTTTACCTGGTCAGCGTGGCGAAAACCGCCAAAGGCATTCGCGAGGGCTACGCACACTACCCCAAACTGGCTCGGCAACTGGCTATGCCGGTGTTGCTGGCCAACTGCGTAGGGCCGGCCGACACATTCATCGGCGCGGGTGGTTCGGCGGCCTGGGACAGCCAAGGGCGCCTGCTGGCCAACCTGGATGATCGTAACGAAGGGTTGATAGTGCTGGACACCAGCACCGCCAGTGCCATGGCTGTACCCCTGAGCCGGCACTCGCCATGAGCTATGTGTTTCTGGCCGTGCTGAGCTATGCCTGCACCTATTACCTGACCGGCCTGCTGATCCAGGGACAGTTGGCCGATATTGCCGAGGGCTTGCGCCAGCGCCCCGATGCGCCGCCACCTGGCGAATACCTGCGCGCCGTCAGGTCCCATGCACGTCGGGCCCAGCGGCGCTACACCATGATGGCCGGTTCGCTGCTGGCGGTGTTGGCCTGCCTGGTCGCCAGCTGGTTCTAAACCGCTACAGGTCCAGCGCCAGGCTTTGCCGCCCCTCCAGCGCCAACAGGTACTGCTTGGCCGCCAGGCCGCCGGCAAACCCGGTCAGGCTGCCCGAGGCGCCGATCACGCGGTGGCATGGGGCGATGATCGAGATCGGGTTGCGGCCATTGGCAGCACCGACCGCACGCACCGCGGCAGGGTTGCCGATGTGCCGGGCAATGTCGCTGTAGCTGCGCGTTTCACCAAAGGGTATCTCCAGCAGCGCGGCCCATACCTGGCGCTGGAATTCGGTGCCGGCAAAATCCAGCGCCAGGTCGAAACGCTGGCGCTTGCCGGCAAAGTATTCACCGAGCTGGCGGGCGGTTTCCAGCAATACCGGGCACTGGTCGTCGCGGTGCAAGGCGCCGAGACGCACACGGTTTTCCCGCTCCGCCTCCCACAGTACGGCTGCCAGGCACTCGCCACGGGCCACCAGGGTCAAGGTGCCGACGGGAGATTGCATGAAGGTGAAGGCGCTGGACATGACGGGCTCCTGCCAGGGTGCGATCAGCTCACTGTACGCATCCACAGCCTTGCCTGCATCCGCTTTCTTGCTCAGGCAATCGCGCAGCCGGCGATGCGCCGTGCCTGCTCGAGATCGACCTTGGGGATCAGCTCGGCTGGAATGCGCGAAGTTGCCGACAGGTTGTAGACCTGGAAGTGTTCGTTGACCACCTCCCTGGCCATCAACGTCAGCGACGGCAGGATGCGGCTGTCCCAGTGCTGGTCCAGCCCGCACGGCGAACGCTGGCCCTGGCCGCTCTCATAGAAGCGGCCAGCGGTCTGGTCGAGGTCCACCCCGACCAGCAGCACCTTGTCGAAGCCCAGGTGATAGGCCAGTTGCAAGGCGACGTAGGCCACCGTGCGGGCATCGTAGAAGCCCTGGGCCAGGTCCTTGCTGAAGGCAATCGAGCGGGCACGCTTGCTCCACAGTGCGCGGCTGCACACGTAGCTGTCACCATGGCCGCGCAAACCGCCCAGCAGCCCCGGTGCGTCAGCCTTGTGCAAGGCATAGCACGCGGTGCTGGCTGGCACCTCGGCACCGGCATATTGCTCCGGCCACAGTGCCAGGCGTTCGCTGTCGCGCAGGGCAGTGGCGAACAAGGCCGGCTGCTGCTCGCGAAAGCTCTTGTCCGTGCACAGGTAGAAGAACGGCCTGATAGCGTGCTCGGCGGTCATGGCCACCGAGCCGTTCATGGCGATGATCGGCAGGTGGGCGAACTCGGCCAGCGGGAAGTGCCTGGCTGAAGCACCCGAGGCCAGAATCACGACAGGGCCCTGCTGGGTATTGCGACATGCCTCGAAGCTGCAGAACGCCCCGCGTTCAACGCCGGGCTGCGATGAAAATGTACTGATCAATGGCATCTCTGGAATGGACAGTGCAACCACACAACGGAAGCTGCGGCCCCTTTTACCCGACCACTTGACGTCGGTCAACCGCATGGCCGCCGCCTGATCGGGCCTCAGGCCCGCAGCCTGAGCCTGTCGCCAGTACGCCAGCGACAGGGTCGAGGCCCGCCATCACTCAGCTGAGCCCCTGGCGGATGCGCTTCTTGTCGATCTTGCCGACGCTGGTTTTGGGGATCTCCAGCACACAACGCAACTGCCGGGGTATTGCCCATTTGTTGAGCTGCCCCTGGTCGACAAACGGCTGCAAGTGCCCAGCCAGTGTCGGCTGATCAAACTGCATGCCCTCACGACACACCACCAATGCCAGCGGTTGCTCGCCCCACTGAGGGTCCGGGATGCCGATCACCGCCACCGAAGCGACAGACGGGTGCTGGCTGATGAGGTTTTCCAGGGCCACCGAACTGACCCATTCACCGCCGGTCTTGATCACATCCTTGATCCGGTCGCGAATACGTACCACCCCTGCCGCGTCGATGCAGGCCAGGTCACCGGTGTGCATCCAGCCGCCCAGCCACAAGGCGGCGCCCTGCTGCGGTTCGTGGAGGTAGCCCTGGGTCAGCCATGGCGCGCGCACCACGATTTCGCCCAGGCTTTCGCCGTCCTGTGGCACCTCCCTGCCCTCGCTGTCGACGATGCGCAGGTCGACCAGGGCAATCGGCACGCCGGCGTCGATACGCAGCGGCAGCTGTTGTGCCATGGGCAGTGCCAGCAGCTCGGCACTGAGGTGGGTGATGCTGAGCAGCGGGCAGCTTTCCGACATGCCGTAGCCACAGTGCACGCTGATGCCGCGCGCGCTGGCGCGCTGCGCCAGGCCCAAGGTCAGTGCGCTGCCGCCCAGCAGCATCTTCCAGCCGCTCAGGTCGGATCGTCGCCCTTCGTCGCTGTCCAGCATCATCTGCAGCACCGTGGGCACGCAATGAGAAAACGTCACGCCCTCGTCGCGGTACAGGCGCACCAGCCGGTTGGGCTCGTAACGCCCAGGGTAGACCTGCTTGATCCCCAGCGCCGTGGCCACATAGGGTATGCCCCAGGCATGCACGTGGAACATCGGCGTGATGGGCATGTACACATCGCCACTGCGCAGCAGCGGCAGCTCGCCGCAGGCCGCCAGGGTGCCCTGCTCGACCAGGGTATGCAGCACCAGTTGCCGGTGGCTGAAATACACCCCCTTGGGGTTGCCGGTGGTCCCGCTGGTATAGAACAGCGTGGCCAGCGAATGCTCGTCGAAATCGGCAAACTCGAACTGCGGCTTGGCAGCTGCCAACAACCCTTCGTACTCACCCAGCAGCGGTACGCCCTGCGCGTCGCGGTCACCGTCGCTGAGGCGGATGAAGCCCCGGACCGTCGGCAGGTCAGCGCGTAACTGCGCCATCAACGGCAGGAAGTCGTCGTGCACCAGTACCAGGCGGTCCTCGGCATGGTTCATGGTGTAGCGCACTTGCTCGCTGGACAGCCGTACGTTCACCGTATGCAATACCGCGCCCAGCATCGGCACGGCAAAGAAGCATTCCAGCGCACGGTGGCTGTCCCAGTCGAGCAAGGCCACGGTGTCGCCTGGCTTCACCCCGGCAGCGGTCAGCACATTGGCCAGCCGCCGGATGCGTTCGAGCAACGTGGTGTAGCTGTAGCGCAGCTTGTCGGCGTAGACGATTTCCTGGTTGGGCTGGTAGCGCACGCCCGACAGCAGCAGGCGCTTGACCAGCAGTGGGTAGGCATAGGCCTGCTCGGCCGCAGGCATGATACGGGTGGTGGCCGTGCTGATGCTGTTCATAGCTGGCCGGCCTCGAGCAGGTACAGGCTGTCGCTGCCGGCCCTGACACTGGCGCTCAGCGAATGGATGCGCGGCAGCAGCCGTGCAAAGTAGAAGCGAGCGGTGCCCAGCTTGCCCTGGTGCAACGGCTCGGGCGCCGGGTGGCCCTGGCATACCACTGCCATGCGTGCCCACAGGTAGGCGTAGAAGGTGTAGCCAAATACGTGCAGGTACTCCACCGCCGCCGCACCCAGCTCGCGCGGGTTGGCCTGGGCGCGGTCGAGCAACCAGGCGGTCAGCTCGTCGAGGTTGCGCAGCGCAGCCAGCAGCGGCGCGCCGAACTCGGCACAGGCTGCCGGCAACGCCTCGGCGAACGCGCCGATTTCGGCGGACACACTGCGATAGGCCTGGCCGCCATCGGCCAGCAGCTTGCGCCCCACCAGGTCGAGCGCCTGGATGCCGTTGGTGCCTTCGTAGATCTGGGTAATGCGACAGTCGCGGACCAATTGCTCCTGGCCCCATTCACGGATATAGCCATGGCCGCCCAGTACCTGCTGGCCGTGCACGGTGGTCTCCAGCGCCATGTCGGTGAGGAACGCCTTGGCCACCGGAGTGAGCAATGCCACCCTGGCCTCGGCACCGGCACGCGCGACAGGGTCTTCGCTGTACTTGGCCAGGTCCAGTTGCAGCGCCACATACGTGGAAAACGCCCTCCCACCTTCGTTCAGCGCTTTCATGGTCAGCAGCATGCGCCGCACGTCCGGGTGGACGACGATCGGGTCGGCACTTTGCCCCGGCGCTTCGGCGCCCGTCGGCGCGCGGCCCTGCAGGCGGTCGCGGGCGTAGGCGATGGCGCCCTGGTAGGACCGTTCGCCCAGGGCCAGGCCCTGGATACTCACACCCAGACGCTCGTAGTTCATCATGGTGAACATGGCATTGAGGCCCTTGTTCGGCTCGCCGATCAGGTAGCCGATGGCAGCGTCGAAGTTCATCACGCAGGTGGCCGAAGCCTTGATGCCCATCTTGTGCTCGATCGAACCGCAACTCAGCGTATTGGCCGCGCCCAGCGCACCGTCGGCATCGACCAGCACCTTGGGCACCAGGAACAGCGAGATGCCCTTCGGCCCGGCGGGCGCATCCGGCAACCGCGCCAGCACCAGGTGGATGATGTTCTCGGTCAGGTCCTGCTCACCGCCCGTGATGAAGATCTTGGTCCCGGTTATGCGGTAGCGGCCATCGGCGCCTGGTTCGGCACGGGTGCGGATCAGACCCAGGTCGGTACCGGCATGGGGCTCGGTGAGGCACATCGAACCCGCCCAGCGCCCTTGGTACATGGGCGGCAGGTACAGCGCCTTCAACGGCTCGCTGGCATGGTTGAGCAGCGCCAGGCAGGCCCCGGCCGTCAGCATCGGGTACAGGCCGAACGACAGGTTGGCGGCATTGAGCATTTCTTCGAGCTGGGCACCGATCACTTTCGGCATGCCCATGCCCCCGTACTCGGGGGCGCCCGCTACGCCGACCCAGCCATCGGCGGCGAAGGCCCGGTAGGCGTCGGCGAAGCCATCGGGGGTCCGTACCTGGCCGGCGTCCCAGCGGCAGCCTTGCTCGTCGCCACTGCGGTTGAGCGGCGCCACCACCTCGGCAATCAGGCGCCCGGCCTGTTCGAGCACGGCCCGGGCCGTGTCGCCATCGACCTGCTCGGCCAGGGCGGGGGTTTGCGCCCACCAGGCCGGGATGTCGAACACTTCGTTGAACAGAAAATCCATGTCGCGCAGTGGCGGAAAGTAATCAGACATGAGGCGAGCACTCGGTTGCTTGGGTTTGCGGAAGCGGCGTGGCCTGGGCCTCGGCAGGCACCGCAGCGGCCTGACCACGCAAGAGGAAATGCGATAACGCGGGGATCAGCACCAGCGCGCCAAGCATGTTCCACAGGAACATGAAGGTCAGCAGCAGGCCCATGTCGGCCTGGAACTTGATTGGCGACCAGGCCCAGCCAACCACCCCGGCGGCCAGGGTGATGCCGACCAGCCCCACCACCCGACCAGTGAAGGCCACGGCTTTCTGGTAGGCCTGGGCCAGGCTCAGCCCGGTGCGCTGGTAGTGCAGTTGCACGCTGAGCAGGTACAGCGCATAGTCCACGCCGATGCCCACGCCAAGGGCGATCACCGGTAAGGTGGCAACCTTGACGCCGATGCCCATGGCCACCATCAGCGCTTCGCACAGCACCGAGGTGAGCATCAGCGGCAGGATCGCGACCAACGTGGCGCGCCAGCTGCGGAAGGTGAACAGGCAGAACAGCGTGACCGCCAGGTATACCAGTAACAGCATGCGATGGTTGGCCTCGCGCACCACCACGTTGGTGGCGGCCTCGATGCCGGCGCTGCCGGCAGCCAGCAGGAACTGCTGTTCGGCGTTGCTGTTGGCCTGGGCAAAGCGCTCGGCCACGGCAGCCACCTGGGCCAGGGTGTCGGCACGGTGGTCCTTCAGGTAGGCAATGACCGGCATCAACGAGCAATCGTTGTTGAACAGCTCCGGGGCATTGACCGAGGCCTGCTGGGCGGCATAGTTGAGCACGTCCTGGTTGTGCTGCAGGCTGTTCAGGCGCGGGTTGCCTTCGTAGGTACCGGCGGTGATCTGGCGCACGGCGTTGGCCAGCGACACGGTGGTCTGCACGCCTGGCAATTGCTGCAGTTCCCAGGCCAGGCGGTCGGCCAGGACCAGCGTCTGGTATTGCAGGCAGCCTTCCGGGGCGGTCTTGACCATCACCGCGAAGGTGTCGCTGGACAGCGCGTAATGCTGGGTGATGTAGGCGTTGTCGAGGTTGTAGCGCGAGTCCGCGCGCAGCTCGGGTGCGCCACTGTCCAGGTCACCGATCTGCAGTTGCAGGCTGCCCCGGATGCCGAGTACCGCCAGCACCAGGGCGGCCAGCAAAGCGGCGCTGGCCCATTTGCGTTCGGTGAAACGGTCGAGCAGGTCCCAAAGCCGGCCGAAGCCTCGATGCCGCGCGGCACGGGCGTCGATAGCCAGCGCTCGCTCGGCAGCCTTGCGGCCGACCCCGACATACGACAGCGCCACCGGCATCAACAGCAACGAGGTGAAGATCAACACCGCCACACCAATGCTGGCGGTGATGGCCAGGTCCTGGATCACCGGGATATCGATCAGCATCAACACGGCAAAGCCCACCGCATCGGCCAGCAAAGCAGTAACCCCGGCAACGAACAGGCGGCGGAAGGTATAACGCGCAGCCACCTGGCGGTGGGTGCCACGGCCAATGTCCTGGAGAATGCCGTTCATCTTCTGCGCGGCGTGCGACACGCCGATGGCGAAGATCAGGAACGGCACCAGGATCGAATACGGGTCGATGGCATAGCCCAGCCAGGCAACGATGCCCAGCTGCCACACCACTGCTGTCAGCGAACACAGCACCACCAACAGGGTACTGCGCACGCAGCGGGTGTAGCAGTAGATGATCACCAGGCTGGTCAGCAGCGCCAGGGCGAAGAACGCCATCATCTGGATCAGCCCGTCGATCAGGTCGCCCACCAGCTTGGCGAAGCCGATCACATGGATACGGTACTGGCCGCTGGCCTGGTACTGGCTGCGCAACTGTTCGAGCTTTTCCGAGAAGGCGTGGTAGTCGAGGCCTTTGCCCGTGGCCGAATCCTGGTCGAGCAACGGCACGATCAGCATGCTCGACTTGAAATCACGCGCCACCAGGCTGCCGACGATGTTGGCGCGCTCGATATTCTGCCGCAGTTGTTCGATATCAGCTGCCGCCCCCTGGTAGCCGTCTGGCATCACCGGGCCGCCCTGGAAGCCCTCTTCGGTTACCTCGGTCCAGCGCACCGCCGGGCTCCACAGCGATTTCACCCAGGCCCGGTCCACGCCCTGGCTGAGGAACAGCTCGTCGTTTATGTGCCGCAGGGTCTGCAAGTAGCCGGGGTCGAAGATGTCGCCCTGGGTATTCTCCACCACTACCCGCACCGCGTTACCCAGGCCACGCAGCGATGAGCGGTTTTCCAGGTAGTTGTGGATATAGGGGTGGCCCTGCGGCAGCATCTTGTCGAAGCTGGGGCGCAGCTCCAGGCGGGTCAGGGCCATGTAGCCCAGCACCAGCGTGACCAACAGCATGCCCAGCACGAACGACAGGCGATGGTTGAACACCAGGCGCTCCAGCGCGTTGCCCGAGCGTGGGTCGAACGCATCGAGATCGCGGATTACCGGCAGGGTGTCTTGGCGGATAGCGGCCATCAGGGTCTTCTCTTGTTATGGGTGCAACGTGGGAATACCGGCCTGGGTGCGCACGCCGCGTTCGCCGACCAGCACCAGGCCGTGGCCGGCATCGCTGGCAAGCGCAGTCACCGGACCGCGCGCACTTTGCGCCAGCGGGCTGAAACGGGCGCCCTCATCCCGGCTGAGCAGCAGGTCGCCGGCCTGGCTGGCCAGCCACAGCTGCCCGTCACGGTCGATGCCGGCGGCGGTCAGGCTGGTGTGGATGCCGGTGTTTACCGGCTGCCATTGCTGGCCGCCGTCGGTGCTGCGGTAGGCGTGCCCACGCAGGCCATACACCAGCAGCCAGCCGGGCTTGCCCACCGCGCCGAACAACGTGCCGGTATAAGGTGTTGCGACACGAATGAAGCGCTCACCGTCGCGCTTGAGCAGCAGGCCTTGCTCGCCGGTGATGTACAGTTCATCACCGACGGCGGCCAGGCTGGTCAGGTGCAGGCCTTGCGGGTTGTCGCTGTGTTCCAGCCAGGGTTGCCAGTGCTCGCCGCCATCCGTGGTATGCAGCAGCAGGTTGAACAGGCCCACCGCATAGCCGTTGCCGGCATCACTGAACCACACATCGAGCAAGACGTTGTCGCTGCCCACTTCCGGCAGCCGCTCGGCCAGCGTCCGGCCATCCAGCTGTTTGTGCCAGTGCACACCGCCATCGCGGCTGTGCAGCACCACACCGTCATGGCCGACCGCCCAGCCCAGTTCGGCGTTGACGAAGCTCACGGCGTTCAGGTCGGCGCTGACCGGCACCTGGGCCTGCTGCCAGTGCGCGCCGTGGTCATCGGAATACACGATGTGCCCGCGCGGGCCCACCGCGACCAGGCGCTGCCCGGCCATGGCCACATCGCGCAAGGCGCTGCTGGCGGCCAGCGTGGTGGGCATCGCCGGCAGGTCCAGCACATCGGTGAAGGGCGCCGCCTGCACCGCGCCCTGCAGCGTGGCCAGAGCCAGTAACACCACGCTGCATCGTTTGAACACAGACATTGCCACCTCTGCTCGGTAGGTTCAGCGAATGCCGTTGCCGGCCAGCGATTCGGGTGACCACTGGGTTTTCGACAATGGCTCGATGTAGCGGATGCCGCCATAGGCCCCCACCACACCGTTGAGGTTGTAGGTGCCGCCGATCAGGTCGTAGATCATGAACGGCGTGGCATCCGGGGTCTGCTTGTCGTAGCTCTGGGTGAGGAAGGCGAACGAACCGCGGTACAGCTGGCCACGGGCGTCGTACTGGTCCGAAGCCAGGGCGATCCAGCTGTCTTCGTCAAGGTAGAAGCGGCGTTTGTGGTAGATGTGGCGTGCGCCGTCCTTGAGCTTGCCTTCCACCACCCATACCCGGTGCTTCTCCCAACGCACGAACTGCGGCGCCAGGTGGTTGGGCGTGATCACCTGCTTGACGTCGGTGTTGTAGGTCAGCTGGTAGGTGTTGTATGGCACGTACATTTCCTGCTTGCCGACCAGGGTCCAGTCGTAGCGGTCCAGCGCACCGTTGAAGACGAACACGTCATCGTAGGTACCCGAGCCAGAGGTACCCGGGTTGGGCGTGTCATAGGCCAGGTTCGGTGCCAGCTTTACCCGGCGCTGGCCAGGCAGGTACTGCCAGGCGCTGCGTGGCTGCACCAGCGGGTTGGCGGCATCGCGCAGCATCATCGCTTCGCCGGCGCGGCGTGCGGGCCCGGTGTACACCAGCTTCATCTGGTAATAGGTGTCCTTGGCGCCGATCGGCTTGGCCATGTCCTCGTAGATCGGGTAGCTGATGTTGGCCTGGCCGGTAGTGGAGAGTGATGGCTTGCCGGCGGCATCGACGTTCCACGAGTCGTACTTGGCGGTCATGCTCACGCCCTGGTAGCGCAGCAGGAAGTTCCACATGGCCTCGGCGCCGTTCTGCGGAATGGGGAACGGAATGCCCGGCAGCACGTTGTCCACCGCCGTGCCGCCCTCCTTGCTGTTGGCGGCAGTGGCGTTCTTGCGGGTGTTGTCCAGTACCGCTTGCGGCAGCGCCACGCTACGGTGGGTCGGGTACACATCGACGCGGTAGCTGGGGTAGCGCTTTAGCAGTTCCAGAGTGGTGGCGGTCAGCTGGCCCTTGTACTGCTCGGCGTTCTTGCCGTCGATGACCAGCAGCGGCTTGTCGCTGGCGAACGGATCGGGGCGCATGCTGGCGCCGTTCTGGTAGCTGGCTGGCGGCGTCAGCAGGCCGCCCTGGTAGGCCGGGATGGAGCCATCGGCATTGCCGGCCTTCTCCGCGCCAACGGCGGTCAGGCTGGTATCCAGGCGCGCGGCCTGGTCATTGGAAACAGCGGCCTGGGCAGCGTTCAGCGCAGCCAAGGACAGGCACGAGGCCAGCAGGGTACGTACGAAGTTCATGATGGTTGTGTTCCTGTGCAGGCTCTGGGAAAGAGGACTCAGAAGGTGGTCTTGACGGTCAGGTACAGGGCGCCACGGTCCTCGGTGGTGGCACCACTACCGGACAAGGAGGCATAGCCACCGCCGTAGCAGGTGTAATCCTGTTCGCCGTCGAGGGCGTTGGGGGTGCTGCCATCGGTCTGGCCATCCTTGCAGGCCTTGGTCTCACCGAAGCTGTCGACGTACTTGAGGTCGACGAAGTACTGGTTGTAGATCGCGGCGCTGACGCCCACCGCGTAGTTGCCGGTGTTCTCGGCGCCGCCGCCTTGCACCGGCGACACGCCGTCGAAACCGACGTTGACCGACAGCGGCATGCTCAGGTCCATGCCCGGCAGCACCTGGTACCAGGTGGGGGTGAAGTTGACGGCGATGCCCCAGTTGTCGCGGGTGGCCTTGTCGATGCCGCGGTAGCTGCCCTTGCCCTTGTACAAGGCCGCGTTGTGGCTATCGAGCTTGAGCAGGTTGCTGTAGAACAGCTCGCCAAGCAGGGTTGCCGAGTCGAACAGCGGCGTGTCACCCAGGGTCATCAGGCCGTTCAAGGTCCAGTGCAGGGTGTCACCGGTGGCGCCCATGCCGTCACCGTCGCTGGGCACGTCGTAGATCACCCCGCTGCTGGGCAGGCGGGCCGGCAGCAGGCCGAAGCCGCCCCCCAGGCCGCCGCGGCCAGGCGCGCTGACGATGGCCGGGATGCTTGCCAGGGGCATGTTGTGGCGGATATTCAGGTCGCTACCGACGCTGATGCCGGCCACATCCTTGGACAGGCTCAGGCCGTAGATGTCGATGTTGTCGGCGTAGGCGAACTGGTACGTGGTGCCCTGCAACGAGTTGTACAGGTTGCCGACCGCGCCCTGACGGCTGCCCGGCGGGTTGCCGAACGGGCCGTTGGCGACAGTCATGCCGCGTGCATCGAGCCACGCCTGCGGCAGTATTTCGGAAGTCTTGCGGTAGTAGAAGCCGAGGGTGCCGCCCAGCCACTCGGGCGACCATTTGGCCATGATGCCCCAGTCGCCGCTCTTGCCAGGCTGCAGGTCGTGGCCACGGCGGATGCTGGTCAGCGCGCCACGCACCGGTATCAGCCCCGGGGTGCCGGTGTGGCCGAGCAGGAAGCTCTGCGCGCCCTCACCTACCACATCCGAACCGCCATAGTAGGTGCCGGCCTCGGGCAGACGGGCGGCGTCCCAGTCGAAGAAGTACTGGGCGCCCAGGGTCAGTTCGGAGTTGACCAGGAACGAGGTCGACAGCTGGTTGCGCGGCACGAACAGCTCCTTGGCCTCGGTGCCCGGCGAGGCGGCCAGCTTGGCCAGGTCGAGGCCCGACTGGCCGTAGCTCAACGAGTGCACCGGGTTGAGCAGGGTTTCACCCCAGAACAGGTTGTGCTGGCCGAGCTTGGCGCTGACCTGCGAGGCCTCGCCGACTTCACGGCTGAAGAACACGAAGGCATCCAGCACTTCACCTGAAGGCCCGCTGTAGTAACGCTGGGCGTAATTGCTCAGGTGCGGGCTACCCAGCGGCACACCGGTGCCGGGCAGGCCATTGAGGCTGGGATTGATGCCGGACTGGTCACCGTTGCCGTTGACGAAAGGGTTGCTATTGGAACCGGTGTTGTCATAGGCCTTGTCGTACCAGCTGGCGGTGCTGACCCGGAAACCGGTATTGCCCTGGTAAACCACATCCAGTTCGGTCAGCAGGTCGACACGGTTGGTGATGTTGGTGCCGGCCTTGCGGAAGTTGTAGTCACCGTCGTTGCTGTTGGGCGTGCCCAACAGGTGCTGGTCGGCGCTTTCGGTGCGCACGCCGTAGTTGTACTTGACGGTGTTGTCGAAGCGTACGGCCCAGCTTTCATTGCCGGTGTCGACTTCCAATGCTTGGGCGGCGGGTAGCGCGAGCAGGCTGACGGCGCAAGCGAGCAGGCAGCGCTGTGGCTTCACTGCACGGTGAATGCGGGTTACTGGCATTACGATGGCTCCACGTATTGTTATTGTTTTTACGCCACCCGTCTTTTTGCGGGCGTGGCTGGGGCGTCCATGCGCTATTGCAGGTTCGGGTTATCCAGGCGGCGGACCAGGGCTTCGGCCAGCGGCCAATGGCCGAAACCGGACGCTGGGTTGAGGTGGCCAACGGCCCCCAGGTTGATCAGTTCACTGCCCCAACGACGGGCCAGGTCGCCAGCCGCGGCGTAGCTGGCCAGGTGGTCATTGCTGCTAGCAGCGACAATGCTCGGGAATGGCAATGGCGCGTCCGGCACCGGCGCCCAGCCATGCTCAGCCAGGCTGGCCGGGCTTGGGTAGTGGGCTGGCCATGGCGCGTTCAGGTCCGGTGGTGCCGCCAGCAACGCACCCTTGACTGGCCGCTGGTAGCGCGCCGCCCAGTGGGCGACCATCAATACCCCGGCGCTGTGCGCCACCAACAGCACCTCGCCGTCGATCTGCTCCAGCTCACGCTGGATCGCTTCGACCCGGGCCATGCAGCTCAGGCCGTCAACCTGCAGCGGCGGGACGCTGCGAACCTTGGCCAGGCGGTTGGCGAGCAAGGTCTGCCAGTGCTCGGCGACATGCTCGCGCAAGCCAGGGACAATCAACACGGTGGCAGTGGTTTGCAGTTTTTCCACGGTGAACCTCGTCTCGGGATGCAGCTCTTGAGATTCACAGTAAACAGCGCGCTCTCGGGGTGCTTCACATTGGGCGTCAGAGCCTTTTCATTTGATGACAACGGGCCCCAAGGGCTTTGCTTTTCAATTCATGACACGCAGTCTATAAGACACAGAACGCATGTCGGCATACCAATATGGAAAACAACAAGAATGCCTGCCCTCGTCCGTGCCGCCAGTTTGACCAACTACCTCGAAGTGTCCCGCCACCTGGGCCTGAACCCGCAGGCATTGCTGGCGCAGGTAGGCCTGAGTGCCGCGTTGCTCGATGACCCCAACCGGCGTATCCCGGTTGCCAGTGTCATTGCCTTGCTGGAAGCCTCGGCCAGCGCCAGCCACTGCGAAAGCTTCGGCCTGCGCATGGCCGAATTGCGGCAATTGTCGGATTTTGGCGAAATCAGCCTGCTGCTCAGCCACCAGCGCAGCCTGCGCGATGCATTGCAGGTGATCGTGCAATACCGACACCTGCTCAATGACGCCCTGGCCATTCATATCGAGGAAGCCGGCAAGACCGTGATCATTCGCGAAGAGGTAATCAACGAGCGCGCGCCCTGCAGCCGCCAGGCCACCGAGCTGGCCATCGGCGTGATGATGCGCCTGTGCGCGGCCTTGCTAGGCGCCCACTGGCACCCGATCAGCGCCAACTTCACCCATGCGGCCCCGGCCGACCTGGCGACCCACCGGCGCATTTTCGGCTGCACCCTGGTGTTCGGCAGCGAGTTCAACGGCATTGTCTGCCCCGCCGCCGATCTCGACAGCGCCAGCCCCCAGGCCAACGAAGCCATGGCTCGCCTGGCGCAGCGTTACCTGGACAGCCTGCCGGTGGGCGGCACCCCGTCGCTGGAGCTGGAGCTGCGCAAGACCATCTACCTGCTGTTGCCCATGGGCCGCGCCACCATTGAACAGGTGGCGCAGACGCAGGGCATGAACGTGCGTACCCTGCAGCGGCGTCTCGAGGAAAACGGGTTGACCTTCAAGGACCTGATCAACAGCGTGCGCCGCGACCTGGTGATGCGTTACCTGGAAAACCCCGGCTATTCGCTGGGGCGCATTGCCGACATGCTCGGTTATTCCATGCCCAGCTCATTCACTCGCTGGTTCATCGCCCAGTTCGGCATGCCACCGGCCAGCTGGCGGGCCCGGCACGATGAAGTGTAGGAGCGGATTCATCCGCGCAGCAGGCGACGCGGTGGATGGCACCGGCTTTGCCGGTGATCGCTGCTGCAGCCGCTCCTACCAGTGAATGCGTCAGGCGGAAGGTTGCAGCCCCACGTGCATCAGCGCCAGCACCAACAGCACCAGAAACACGCTCTCCCCGACCATCAGTGCAATGGGTTTGAAGCCGACCGAGGCCAGCGCCTTGAGCTGGGTCTTCATACCCAGGGCACTGATCGCCACCACCAGGCAGCCACGCGATAGCTCATTGATGCCGCCCTGCACCGCCGCTGGCACCCACCCTGTGCTGTTGACGCAGGCCAGAAGCAGGAAGCCGACCGCAAACCAGGGCAGCAAGGGTGGCCGCTGACCACCTGCTTCAAGGCCCTGGTGGCGGGTAATCATGGCCGCGCAGACAATGACCGGCAACAGCATCGCCACCCGCATCAGCTTGACCACTGTGGCAATGTCGCCGGTCTCGGTAGACAGGCTGTAGCCCGCCCCCACCACCTGCGCCACATCGTGGATCGTCGCGCCAAGGAAGACCCCGGCCTGCCCGGGGGACAAGTGCAGCCACTGGGCAATCATCGGGTACAGGATCATCGCCAGGGTCGACAGCGCTGAAACGCCGATCACGGTGAACAGCGTCGCATGCTCCTTGCGCGGGTGCTGGGGCAAGGCGGCGGCCAGCGCCAGCGCCGCCGAGGCGCCACAAATGGCCGTCGCACCGCCGGTAAGCAGGCCGAACAGCCGTGAAAAGCCCAGCGCCTTGGCCACCACTACCGCGGCCAGGATCGTTACCACCACCAAACTAACCACCAGGGCCACCGGTTTCCAGCCCAGGCTGGCGATCTGGTCCAGGGTGATGCGCATGCCGAGCAAGGCCACACCCAGGCGCAGTACCGTGCGGGCGGTAAATTCGATGCCGGCCTTGCAGGGACCATCGACCGCCAGAAAGTTCAGTGCCATCCCCAGTAACAGGGCAAACAGCATGACCGGCGCTGCATAGTGTTCGCTGAGAAAACTGGCCGCGGCACCGACGATCAGGCTGACCACCACCCCGGGGGCAAGCGTGCGGATACGTTGCTGGGTAGCACTCAGTGCCAGAGTAATCATCGCCCAGCCTCCTCGTTGTCGAACACGATGTAGACTTGCCCGCCCTGCTGCTCGACCGGGTAGCTGGTGACCTTCAGCGCCCTGGAATTGACCAGGTAGCCGCTGGCCAGGTCAAACCGCAAGCCATGCGCGCAGCACTGGATGACCCGGCCTTCGAGCCGCCCACCGCACAACGACGCGCCCTGGTGCGGGCAACTGTCATCGATGGCATAGAGCGCGTCGGCAACGTTGAACAGCGCCACGCTGCGGCCTTCACAGGTCAGCAGTACACGACCGTTACGTTGCGGTACCTGGCCGGGACCTACTGCAATACGCCGGCTCATGCCCGTTCGACCTGTTGCAACGCGTCTGTCATGGCGGCGAACAGCACCTCGGCAGGCTGGGCGCCAGCAATCAGCGGCTCCTGGTTGACGCGAAAACGCGGCACGCTGCTGCCTGCGCGCCCTGCCCCATCAAGGAACGGACTGCCATCGTCACGCAGGCAACCGGCTACCTGCGCCGCTTCCAGCCCGCAACGCTGGGCGATGTCGAGCAGGACGCGGCTATCCCCCAGGTCGCGGCCCTGGTGGAAATAGGCAATGAACAATTGCGCCAGCAACGCTTCCTGTCGCGCTGCGTCCAGCAACCCGGCGGCCCGTTGCAGTAGCCGGTGGGCATTGCCGGTATTGGGCATGCGACGAATACGCGAGAAGTCGATGTCCTCGCCGACCACGCAGGCGGCAGCACGCACCTGGGCCTGGCGCTCGCGTACCGCCTCCTCGCTGCCCAGGCGCTGCAGGTAGAACGCATGGAACGGCAGGCCACTGGCTGGCAAGCCAGGCAACAACTGCACCCCGCGCCATTGCAAGTGCACGCGCACCTGTGGCCGTTCGCGCTGCAACAGCAACAGCGCAGCCTGCAGGTGCCGCTGGCCAATCAGACACCACGGACACACAAAATCGAAGAACACTTCGACGGATAACAATAGCTTCACGGTTTCAACTCCCGGGGTGCGTCAGCCATGTGATGGGCCGGCGCATGCAGACGCTCCATGTCAGGTTGGTAATGCCGTTTGGCAAGGAAGAACACCAGTGCCGCGCCGAGGCTCATCAACGGCACCAGCTGGAAGGCGGCCTGCAGGCCGATCAGGTCGGAAACGCGCCCGGTGATCAGTGGCCCGGTGGCCAGGCCCAGCAGGTTGTTGGCCAGGGTCAGGGTGGCAAACGCGGTGCCGTGCACCGCGGCGTGGGTGAGGTTGGCGACCATGGCACTGGATGGGCCGTTGGTGCCGGCGGCAATCATCATGCCCAGGCCGATCAGTATCAGTTGCGCGGTACCTGCTGGTAGCGCAAAAGCAAGCGACAGCAACGCGCAACTGCCCAGGCAATAGGCAATGGCCAGGCTGATCTTGCGATCAGGGTGCTGCCGCCCGAGGCGGTCACAGAGCATGGCGCAGAGGATCATGCCGATGCCGCTGCACAGCACGATGATTGCGGCAATCGCCCCGGCGCGGTCAGTGCCCATGGCGTAATAGCGGTTCAGGTAGCTGGGCATCCACACGATCACGGTGCCACCGACAAACAGCTGCAGGCCACTGCCGACATAGGCGGCGATCACCGAACGGCTGTTGTACAGACTGCGCAGCGGTCGGCCGGCGTTGCCCTGCAACTGCTGCGCGCACTTCGGCGCTATGCGCGCCTCCTTGACGATCAGCGGGTACAGCATCGCCAGCACCAGACCGAACAAGGCCATGCCGGCGAAGGCCCAGCGCCAACCCAGGTGCTGGGCCAACACGCCGCCCAACGCCATGCCCAGGACCGAGCCGAACATGCCACCGGCCATGAACGCACCGGCCAGGGTCGAGCGCATGTCACGGGGGAACACGGCAACCACCA
This sequence comes from Pseudomonas anuradhapurensis, assembly GCF_014269225.2. Classification (NCBI taxonomy): domain Bacteria; kingdom Pseudomonadati; phylum Pseudomonadota; class Gammaproteobacteria; order Pseudomonadales; family Pseudomonadaceae; genus Pseudomonas; species Pseudomonas anuradhapurensis. The sequence goes on along the minus strand of NZ_CP077097.1, from coordinate 2,541,857 downwards.
CGGCGATGCCGACACTGCCATAAGCGGCCTCGCCCACCCCGACCAGAAAGCGTGCGATGAACATTTGCGGGTAGTCCTGTGCCAAGCCGCAGCCGAGGGTGGCCAGGCTCCACAGTACCGCCATCAGCACCAGGCTGCGCACCCGGCCGAAACGGTCGGCCAGCAGCGACAGCGGGAAGGTCAGCAGGCCGACCATCAGCGCGACGATACCGCTGAGCAGGCCGAGCTGGCTGTCGCTCAATGCCCATTCGCCCTTGAGCAGCGGGAACACCGCGTTGAGCACCTGGCGTGACATGTAGTCGGAGATCAGCAGGCCGAAGGTCAGGGCGAACACCACCCAGGCATAGCGCCGAGGGACGCTGTGGGCGGTGTCGGTGCCGGAATCTTCGGCACTGGCGAGGTAGGTGGCCATGTTGCCTCCTTGGGTGCGGGGCGTGAGGTTGTTCTTGTTGTTATGGACTACAGCCAACATTCATGTTGCTTTTGCGGGCCTCTTCGCGGGCTCGCCCGCTCCCACAGGGACTGCGTCGACCTTTGGGCCAGTGCCGCACCTGTGGGAGCGGGCATGCCCGCGAAGAGGCCAGGCCTGCCGTATCAGCATCAGCCGCGCTGCGGCACACCCCTCACACCCGGCTGGCGGTTGGGCGCCATGCCATTGGCCTTGAGGGTCTGCTCGATGCTGTCGTACTGCTGGCCGATGCGGTAGATAGCGCGGGCTTCCTTGCCCGTGGCGATCTCCCGACCCAGCTCGTGGGCTACGCGCACGGTCTGCTGGATCTGCTGCACCGAGGTGAAGCGCTTGCCCCGCTGGTCGATGATGGTGTCTTCGTTGCCGCAGCGCGGGTGCAGGCCCATGGCCAGGGCCATGGTGTTGAACGGCAGCACATTCTTCAGCAGCGATTCGGCGGTGAGGGTACAACCGTCTGGCGCACGGTGGATGAAGTTGAAGAAGTTGAACGGGTTGGGGCCGTCGAAACCGCCGCCAATGCCGATCCAGGTCAGGTTCAGCGGGCCCATGTAGTCACCGCGGCGAACGATGCGCTCGAGGGTCTCCAGGGCGTGCATGCCGGTCAGCTGGAAATGCGGCTGGATGTTGCTGGCCTGCAGGCGACGCAGGTGTTCGCGGACCCAGGCCGGGCCGGCCGGCACGGTCATCTCGCTGTAGGCGGCATGGATCGCCGGGCTGGCCAACGTGGTGCCGTGCAGGTATTCAGGGTACAGCAGCTCCATGATGTTCATCTGCGTGGTGTTGATGGCCACGGTCACCTGGTCGGGGCGGGGCGTCAGCTCGGCGAGCATGTGCCGGGTGTCGTCCGACAGCCATTTGGCCGCCTCACCCTCGCTTTCCGGGGCGAAGGAAATCGACCCGCCGACCTGGATGATCATGTCCGGCACCGCTTCGCGCACCCCGGCAATCAGCTCGTTGAACTTGGACAGGCGCTTGGAGCCTTTGCCGTCCAGCTCACGCACGTGCAGGTGCAACACGGTGGCGCCTGCTTCATAGCAGTCGACGGCCTTCTGCACCTGCTCGTCCATGGTCAGCGGGATATCTTCGGGGAAGTCTTCGGGCATCCACTCCGGGCCATAGGGGGCCACGGTGATCACCACCTTTTCCATGTTTTCCGGGTGCAACGAATCGTCGAAGAATTGCATGCTGTAGTCCTCGCTATTGTTATTGTGCGGTTGCCGCCGATCATGGCGGCCGACCTAGAACGTAGCGCTGCCCTTGATCCCGGCGCGCTCCATCTTGCGATGGCACGGTGGGTAGTCCATGACGGCGTAGTGCTGGGTGCTGCGGTTGTCCCAGATCGCCACGCTGTTGGGCGTCCAGCGCCAGCGCACCTGGTACTCGGGCAGGTAGGCCTGGCTGATCAGGTAGCGCAGCAGGTCGCCAGCGCCGGGGTTGGCATCCTGGCCGAAGCGCACCCGCTGCGGGGTGTGGTAATTGCTGAAATGGGTGGTGAAAGCGTTGACGAACAACACCTTCTCGCCGGTTTCCGGGTGCGTGCGCACCACCGGGTGCTCGGCATCAGGGAACTGCGCCTTCAACGCCAGGCGCTTTTCCAGTGGCATGGCCGCGCCAAAGCTGGCCTCGATGCTGTGGCGGGCGCGCAGGCCTTCGATCCTGGCCTTCACATCGTCTGGCAGGTTTTCATAGGCCAGCACCATGTTCGCCCACATCGTGTCGCCACCCACTGGCGGGCATTCGATGCAACGCAGCACACAGCCCATGGGCGGTGCCTCGCGCCAGGTGGCATCGGTGTGCCAGGCATTTTCATAGCGGTCGTTGGCTTGGTCCGGGCGCTTGTAGATCTGCACCAGCCCCGGGTGCTCCGGGTCGCTGCCGGCCACCGGGTGGTCTTCCAGGTCGCCGAAGCGGCGGGCAAAGGCGACGTGTTCGGCGCGGCTGAAGTGCTGGTCGCGCAGGAACAACACACGGTGGCGGAGCAACTGTGCGCGCAGCTCGGCGAACAGGTCGTCGTCATGGACCGCATCGGCCAGGTTGACCCCAGCCACCTCCGCACCGATCGCGCAGGTCAGTTGTTCGATGTGCATGCTGTTGCCCTCTTCAGATGACGAAGATCGACGAGCCGGTGGTCTTGCGCGCTTCCAGGTCACGGTGGGCCTGGACGGCATCCTGCAACGCGTAATGCTGGTTGATTTCGATACGGATGCGCCCGCTACTGACGTGATCGAACAGCTCGCCGGCCAGGTCGGCCTTTTCTGCCGGGTCGGCGATGAAGTCGGCCAACGCCGGGCGAGTGAGCTGCAGCGAGCCCTTGATCGCCAGCAGCTGCGGATCGAAGGGCGGGATCGTGCCCGAAGCGGTGCCGACGCAGACCATCAGGCCACGGCGCTTGAGTGAATCGAGCGAGCCCATGAAGGTGCTCTTGCCGACGCTGTCGAACACCACGTTGACCCCTACCCCGTCGGTCAGCTCACGCACGCGCGTGGCCACGTCCTCGACGCTGTAGTTGATGACATGGGTGCAGCCATGCGCGCGGGCCACTTCGGCCTTGGCCTCGGTGGACACGGTGCCGATCACGTTCAGCCCGAGCAAGCGCGCCCACTGCGCGACGATCAGGCCAACCCCGCCCGCGGCAGCGTGCAACAGCAGGCTGTCGCCAGGCTTGAAGTCATGCAGCCGCCGCAACAGGTAGGCGCTGGTCAGCCCACGCATGGTCATGGCAGCGGCCGTTTCGAAGGCGATGGTGTCCGGCAGCTTGATCAATGCGGCAGCGGGAATCAGGCGCTCGGTGCAATAGGCACCGAGGGTATTGATAAAGCCGGTGTAGGTGACCCGGTCACCGACCGCGACCTGGCTCACGCCCTCACCCACTGCCTCTACCACGCCGGCAGCTTCCACGCCGATGCCGTTGGGCAGCGGGATCGGGTAGGTACCGTTGCGAAAATAGGTGTCGGCGTAGTTCAGGCCGACCGCCACCTGGCGCAAGCGCACCTGCCCCGGGCCGGGCTCACCGACTTCGACGTCCTCGTAGCGCAGTACCTCGGGGCCACCGGTCTGATGGAAACGTACGACTTTGGACATGCTTGTCTCTCCAATCATCGATCTGGACGCGAGGCGTCAGTTCTGGGTGATTGGACTGTATGCCCTTGGCGTCGAGGGTGCTTCGCATCGGACGACAGCGGGTTTTCATTTCATGACAGCTGGACGGTCGAGCCGCACTGCGCGCCCTGCCATTTATTCATGAGCTGCCTTGATGGTTACCCTTGGCCAGACTAATACTTAAAGCTCTGCCTGGGGAGGCACACAACATGCAACCAAGATTCGTCATCGTTCCGGCTGTGCCGATCGAAAAGGAGTCGTTCAGCCTGGGTGGCCGCGATTACCTCGCGACCGTTTGCCCAGGCTTCGACATCTACGACAACCAGGCCAAGGAACGGCTCAAGCCCAGCTATCCCAGCAGGAGCGACGCGCAGCTGCAGTGCGAGCGAATGAACAAGCGCTTTGATGTCGGATGATCGCGGCCGTCAGGCGCTATGCCCGGCTAACTGGCGTGGTCGGCTCAGGCTATCGAACTCAGTCCAGGCATTCCTTGGCGGCCTGCCGCAATTTGTCGCCTGACAGGAAGCTGCCTTTGTAGAAGGTAGCGCGGCTGCCCTGGCGATAGTCGACCACGTCCAGCACATCGTCGGATGCCACGGCGCTGGGTGCTGTCAGTCGATAACCGTGGGCGATGGACTTTTGTGTCGCCTGAGGCGCCAGCGCTTGCCATCTCGGCAGTACACAGGCGGCATATTGCTGGGGCGATTTGTGGGTCAGCTTGCTGGCGGTGGGTTTGCCAGGGGTCGCGCAACCGACAAGGCCGGTAGCCAGCACCGAGACGAGAAAGATACGAAAGGTAGACATTTGCAATTGGCCGTGGAGAACACGCGGTATTCTAACGGGGGCCGAGCGCGGATACTAATCAACCAAAGTTGATGGACCTGGCCAATGCACCAAGGGCCGGTCCCGCAGGTCAGTGAGCACTTGCGGGGCGGCCGGTTCGCTTCAATCCAGGGCGCCGTGCAACACCTCGTAGATAATCCCAGTCGCGACTGCCACCAGGATCAGGTCCACACCTGCCTGCATCCACTCATAACCGTCGTAATGCGGCAGCTGCCCCAACAGCCGGCCATCGAGCTTCTTGGCGATACCCGGCGGCAGTGGTTTGCCACGGGCCAGGTTCTTCTGGATACCCGGGGGCAGTGCCGGCCCGGCGTTCCAGTAACTGCGGTGGCCGGCCAGGATGTCGAGCACGTAGCCATGGTCGATCGAAGGGTGGCCATACCCGCCACTACCGCCACCATGGCCTTGACCTTGCTGGCCTTGGCCCTGACCCTGCCCGTGTTGGCCCTGGACATGCTGGTTCTTGCCATGGCCCTGCCCCTTACCGTTACCCGGGTCGGCAAAGGAAAGGGAAGGCCCCACTGCCAAGGCGATCGAGGTAACCAGTGCAACTACCGACCATCGACGCTTTGCCATATCTGTTTCCTTACGCTAGGGAGTCGTTCCAGTACTGTAGACCAAGCACCGGTGCCGGCACAGCCTGGCTCGAGCGCGAAGGCCTGGGCGTTGTACACCGGCAGAACCCAGCTGTATCGCCCTCGTCCGCACGTTTCCCGGGTCAGGCCGAACGGGCCTGACGGATAGGCAGCTCAACCCTGAATGTCGTACCGACACCCACCTCGCTGGCCACGTGGATCTCACCACCATGGCGCCTGATGATGCCGTAAGAAAGTGACAGCCCCAACCCGGTGCCCTGGCCGACGGGCTTCGTCGTGTAGAACGGGTCGAAGATCTTCTGCAGGCTCTCGGCAGGAATGCCACAGCCGTTGTCCGCGACTTCGATCCACACCCACTCGTCATTGGCGCCGGTTCGCAGGGTAATCCTGCCGCGTTCGGCGCCCATCGCCTGGGTGGCATTGACCAGCAGGTTCATCACCACCTGATTGATCTGCGACGGCAGGCATTCCACCTGCGGCAATGGCTGGTAGTCCTTGACCAGCTCCGCCTTGTGCTTGAGTTCGCTGGCAACGATGTTCAAGGTCGACTCGATGCCTTGATGCAGGTCTGCCAGCTGCCAGTCCTGGCTGGCGTCTACCCGGGAAAAGTCCTTGAGGTCCTTGACGATCCGCGCAACGCGACTGATGCCATCCTTGGATTCGCGGATCAGCGCCGGGATGTCCTCCAGCAGGTAGTCCAGTTCGATTTCCGTGCGCAATTTCGCCAGCTCCGCGCTGAGGCCCTCCGGAACCAGGTTGTTTTCCGCGTCGGCATAGGCCTTGAGTATGTTTTGCAAACGGCCGAAATAGTCATCCAGCGCGCCGAGGTTGGATGAAACGAAGCCAATCGGGTTGTTGACCTCATGGGCGACGCCGGCAGCCAGTTGGCCAAGCGAGGCGAGCTTTTCCGACTGGACCAACTGGTTCTCGAGCAGCCGGCGTTCATCCACCTCACGTTGCAGTGCTGCGCTAGCCTGGCTAAGGGCCTGGGTGCGCCGTTCAACCCGCTGCTCCAGTTCGTCATTGGCGCTGAGCAGCGCTCGGTTCACCCGGTTTATTTCGGCATAGCTGCGCATCAGCCACACCCCCATGTACAGCAGCAGCAAAACCAGCAGGGTGGAAAACACCAGCAGGTAGAAATGGTATCGCTGAGACGTGAGCAACGCGGCCTGCTCGTCGTGGTCCAGCATCAGGGCAATGGCGTCCAGACGCTCGGCGATCGGCACCGCCTCGATCGCTTCCAGCAATTGATCGACCTTGGGTTGTTCGCGCAGGATCAATTCTATGTGTTTGCTGATGGTATCGATGGGTACCTGAAAATCGACAGGCAAGCGCTCCTTGTTGACCGCAAGATCGTTCAAGCCAACGAGGATATCGGCAGCTTTGTCATCGGTCGTGGTTTGGGCAAACTCCAGGCTGCTGAGCATCAAGTCATAGGTGTCGCTGGTGATCCTGCGCAGGCGAAGCGTGTCGGCATCGACCAGTTGGCCTAGATGCGCCTGGATGACATCGGCTGCACCCGGGAGAAAAGCCAGTGAGTTGCGCAGAATCGCATTGTGCGTCTTGAAGCGCGACACCAGCAGGACCTTGTCGTCAAAGGCCTGTTGGTAGTCGCGAATGGCCGCTTGCCAGGCAGGCGTGGCCGTTTTCTGGTGGCGCCCTTCCAGCTTGTGGAACGCCTGCCACAGCCGCTTCATGTCCATCAACGGCAGCACCAGCGGGTCATAATTGTAATTGGTGGTGGTGCGTGCCTTCAGCACTGCGCTCTCCCACTGGGCGTCGTATTGCTTGATCTGGCGAATCAGATCACGCGCCTGGGCATAGGTACCGCTCTCATCGGACCTGGACATCCAGTACAGATAGACCAACACGGACGCCAGCAACATCACGCAGGTAGCCAACAGCAGCAGACTGCGCCGGGCATTCAGCTTCATAGCGGTTTGCCCTCCCACTGGCCGGTGAGGGTCTGGAGAAACTTGATGATCAGCGCTTTGTCACCGTCTCTTGGCGTGCGCCCCAACTGATAATGGAACATGGCGTCGACAGCGGCTTCCAGGGTAGGTGCCGAACCGTCATGAAAGTAAGGGGCTGTGACCGCTACGTTTCGCAGGCTGGGGACCTTGAACAGGTACAGGTCCTCCGGGTCGCCGGTCACGTTGTAGCGCCCTTTATCCGCCTGCGTAACGTTGCCACGGTTGGCGAAATAATCATCGAAAACGCCGAGTTTCTGCAGCATGTTGCCACCAATGTTCACGCCTTGGTGGCAGGCGATACATCCGTATTCCTGGAAGCGTTGGTAGCCATGCTTCTCATCCAGGCTGAGGCTGCTGGTGTCTCCCTGCAGGTATCGATCAAAGCGTGAATCCGGTGTCAACAGGGTGCGCTGGTAGGCAACCAGTGCGTCTTCGATGCCGCGGGCGGTCACTGGCTGGCGATAGGCGTCGGCAAACCCGGCGCGATAGGCCGGGTCGTTGGCAATGCGTTGGACGACCGCTCCCCAGTCATTGTCCTTTTCGGTCGAACTGCCGCTAACCAGGTGTACCAGCCCCTCAAACGATTGCGCACGCCCATCCCAGAACTGCAGGAAGTTCAGGCTGGCATTAAAAACGCTGGGGGTATTGACCGCCAAAGGCTTGCCATCGGCACCTGACGAGCGGGCCTGCCCGTCAGCGCCCCCCCGATCCAGGCGATGGCAATCGGCGCAGGATTGGCTGTTGTCAGGCGACAATCGTGCGTCATTGAACAACTTGCGGCCCAGCTCTACCCGCGCGGGGTCAAGCTTCGGTACTGCCGGCAGCGGCGTGAGTGGCCCACCGATGTTCTGGGCCAACGCCAATGCCGGCAACGGCACAAGCAGCGTGGCAATGATGCGAAGCTGCAGACTGGTCGGCACAGCACAACCCTCCCTGGCGAGATGCACGTTGCCTCCGAGCATAGTGAGGCCAACCGACAAAAGCTAACGGCAGAAGCAAATGTCATCTAGGCTGTAGCCAGGGAGCAGTCTGGCTGAAACCGGCAAGGAGCGATTCATGGAGCAACCCGTTACCGATGGCACCACAGACAAGCCCGTAGTACTTCTGGTGGACGACGAACCCTCGATTCTCAACAGCCTTCGTCGTTTGCTACGCAGCCAGCCGTACGAAGTCCTCCTAGCCGAAAGCGGCGCCGATGCCCTGCAGCTTCTCCAACAGCGCCCGATCAACCTGGTGATGAGCGATGCACGTATGCCGAACATGGACGGTGCCACGCTATTGGCGCACGTGCATGAGCGGTATCCCGACACGTTGCGCATTCTGCTGACCGGTTACGCTGATACCGACACCATCGCGAAGGCCATCAACGACGGGCATATCTATCGTTACATCAGCAAACCCTGGAATGACGAAGAGCTGCTGGTCGCCTTGCGTCAGGCGCTGGCCCACCAACATTCGGAAAGCGAGCGAAAACGCCTGGAACAACTCACTCGGGTTCAGCTCCAGCAACTCAAGGCACTCAACGAGAGCCTTGAACAGCGCGTAGCCGCACGCACCGCCGAATTGCAGCAGACCGCCGACATGCTTGACCTTGCCTATGAAGAGCTCAAGCGCAGTTACGTGACCAGCACCGAATTCTTTTCGCAATTGGGCAACATGCGCCTGCCCAAGGCCAAGCAGACCAACCGGCAAGTCATCGACCTGATACAGGTGTACTGCACCAGCCATAAGCTGGACGACGCGACCTGCCGCAACCTGACCATGGCGGCTGCGCTGTACAACATCGGCAAGATGAGCTGGACCGACAGCATGCTCACCTGCCCAGCCGACCTCATTGCACCCCAGGAACGCGAACTGTACCGCTCATACCCGAAACAGAGCGAAGCGCTGGTCATGACCCTGGACCCCATGAAAGAAGCCGCGCAACTCATCCTGCACCACCAGGAACGCTGGGACGGCAGCGGTTTTCCGGGCCATCTAAAGGGCGAGGCAATTCCATTGGGGGCCCGCTGGCTGAAAATGGCCGTGGACTTCATCGAGTTGCAGCGCGGGCTGGTCCTGGAGCGCCAGCTCAATAGCGATGAAGCCCTGCTGTACATTCGCAAATATGCCGGAAAGTTGTACGACCCAGAGCTGGTGGAAGATTTCGTCAACGTCTGCGCCGAGTATATGCGCGACATCACCTTGACCGACCCGGCCATCAAGGTGTTGGGCACGCACGAGTTGGCCGAAGGCATGATATTGGCGCGTAACCTTCATGCCGACAACGGCATGCTGCTGTTGAATGCCGGCAAGGTCCTGAGCGGCCTGCTGGTAAAGAAACTGATTGCCTTCGAAGAAATGGAAGGCGGCAAATACAGCGTGTTCGTCAGGATTCCCGAGGAGGCCGGCAGCGCTCAGCCAGCACCCGCAGTGGCAGGCTGACCCAAGGGTTCCAGCCAGCACAACGCAAAGACGATTGGCCCGTCACAAGAGCGCCCTGCGCACCCCCTCGTCGATCACCTGCGCCTTGTAAGGGTTGTCACCGTTCTCTTGAATGATGATGCCAAGCACCATCGCCCGCAGCGTAGCGGGGTGCCTGAGGTCGATCGGCTCGGTGCTGCGCACGCCCAGGTTGCGGGCCACCGCTTCGGCATAGGCGCGAGTGTCGTTCTCGCTAGTCGGCGCCCAGCGGCTGATGGCCTCGAGCACGGTATCGATGCCTTTTGCGCCCAAGCCGGGCATACCGTCCTTGCCGCGATAGTTGATGAGCAGCTTGGCAAGGGCGCGGATGCCGTTTTCCGGCTGGTCGAAACGCGCGAAGCGCGGCCGCGCCACGCCCTCTTCCATGCCCAGCTGCCCTTGCCAGGGGTTGCGCGGGTTGAAGTCGATGTTGCCGGGGTTGTTGTTGCGTATGCCACGTGGCGTACTCATCAGGAGCCCTCCTGTACCGCTTGATCCGTACTGCCGTCACTGCTGTTGATGACGGCGCAACCCATGAGTTTTCTCCAGGCAGGAAAATCCCCGCCAAATGGCAGCTTGCCGCAATCTGCTCGTCATTCCGCCCGGCACCACCAGGACTGGGCGAACAGCACGCCGTCGATCTCCTCGACGCCATTGATGTTCATCCCGAGCTGGGCCATGCCGTTGACCTTGGCATCGTGCAGCCGCGGAATGATGTCGGGCCCGGGCGTCGGGTTGAACACCCAGGCCTGGGTGGAAACCCGCCCCAGCGGTTCGCTGTGGTGATCGCCAATGTGAACGTCGGCGCGTAATGCCGGCACCTTTCTCAACTGGTCGGACGGTATGGCGATGCCGCGCGCCCGGCGGCGTACGATGAGGAAATACATGCTGCACCAGATGCTGTATATCGATACAGTATTTGAGCACCCACAGACAGCACCGCACCAGTACCATTCGGCGGGCTATGCTTACTCGCCAAGGCAGGAGGGCGACGTATGTGTGGCAGGCTCAGCCAGTACCGCGGCATCCATGACTTCGTTACCGCCCTGAGCTTGCCGGGGGCCTGGCAGAACAATGTCGGCGAGCAGCCCCTGGGTCGCTACAACATCGCGCCGACAACGCCGGTGGCCGTGCTGCGGGTGGATGACGCTGGCCTGCGCGCAGACCTGGTGAAATGGGGATGGCGGCCACACTGGGCGACTGACCGCGCAGCGCCGATCAATGCCCGTGTGGAAAAAGTGGCGCACGGCGCTTTCTTCCGGGCTATCTGGCCGTACCGGGCGATCACGCCAGTCGACGGCTGGTATGAATGGGTCGATGAAGGCGGGCCGCGGAAACAGCCCTATTACATCCGCCGCCGGGATGGGCGCCCTGCCCTGTGTGCATCGATTGGCCAATTTGCCGGCACCGCCTGCGACGGCTTCGTGATCATCACCGCCGATGCCCAAGGCGGCCTGGTGGATGTGCACGACCGCAGGCCTGTCGTGCTCTCGCCAGAACTGGCTCGCGCGTGGATCGTCGCCGCCATGCCGAGCGAGCAGGCGGAGCAACTGGTGCTCAACCTGGGTGAGCCCGCAGAGCACTTCGAATGGTACCGGGTGAGCCCGGCCGTGGGAAATGTGCGCAACCAGGGCGCTGAACTTATCGTTCCGCTGTCATGACCTATGCTGTGCTTGTTTTATCGTCGTACCTAGATGCCAGTTCCAGAAGCAGCGAACCGAGGAATGGAGACCTGATATGCCAGCTTGCCCCTTGCCCGTAGACGAAGCGCTGCGCCAGCGCACACTCGACGACATGAACCTGGTCGACACGCCTGCCGAGCATTACCTCGATACCCTGGTGCGGCTCACCCAGGACCTGGCCCACGTCGACACGGTGCTTATCAGCCTCATCGATCAGGACCGCCAGTGGTTCAAGGCGCGTATAGGGCTCGAGGCCAGCGAGACGACGCGCAGTGTCTCCTTCTGCGGCTACGCCATTCTCGGCGAAGATACCTTGATGGTCCCGGATGCCAGGCACGATACGCGCTTCGTCGACAACCCGCTGGTACTCAACGCACCCTATATCCGCTTCTATGCCGGCCACCCCTTGCGCGCCGGAAACGGCAAAGCCATCGGTACGCTGTGCATGTTCGACCCTCGCCCGCGTGAGCTCAGCAAAGCCCAGCAAGCGAATTTCAAGGACCTGGCCACACTCGCGGAAGGCTACCTGCAACTACGGGCCCTGGCGCAGGTCAACCGCGATCTACGCCTTGAAATGGATCGCGAGCAGCGCAAAGCCTTGCTCGATCCGCTGACTCAACTGTGGAACCGCGGCGCGTTGGCGGCCTTTGAAGGGCATCAGCGGCGATTGGCCGAACAGAATGGCTTACAGCTGGGTGCAATTTATGCAGACCTGGATCATTTCAAATCCATCAATGACCGGTACGGCCATTCCGGCGGCGACAAAGTGCTCTGCGAATGTGCCCGGCGTCTGCGCGCGGCACTTCGCCCCGATGACCTGCTGGTGCGCCATGGCGGTGAAGAATTTGTCGCCATATTGCAGGTCAAGGACGGCGAAGAGCTGCGGCGCATCGCCGAACGAATCCGTGAACTGGTCGGTAGCGCACCGATGCAGTTGGCCAACGGTCAATTGAACGTCAGCCTGAGCATAGGCTGCACCCTGTTCGCCAACGCCGAAACGATGGAGGATGCGCTGAACCGCGCCGACACAGGGCTCTACATGGCCAAACAGCAAGGGCGTGACCAGGTCGTCTACCGGGCGCCGCCGGCATGAGCGGAGCGTGGTTCCGGGGCTGGCAACAGGCGGCTGTGCTCCCTGTGCCTCTCGTCATAACGTAAAAGACGCCCGGAATTGGTCAACACCAGCAATGTGCTGAGGTTGTGCAACAACGCCGCGACCATTGCCCCTGCTGCCCCGAGGATGCCAAACGCTGCCGCCACGACAATGGCCAAGGTCCAGCCCAGGCCGATCAGCACGTTCACCTGCAGGGTGCGGCGGCAGCGGCGGCTGAGGCGGATGCAGGTGCCCAGGCGCCGCAGGTCACCGTTGATCAGCACGATATCCGCTGCGGCCAGCGCGATATCAGCGCCGCCCGCACCGATCGCCACCCCCACCACACCGGCTTTCAGCGCCAGTGAATCATTGATGCCATCTCCGACTACCAGCGGCCGCAGGCCAATCTGCAGCTCATGGTTGACCTGATGCATTTTGTCTTCTGGCAGTGCTTCGGCTACCACCCGCGCGATACCAACCTGGGCGGCGATCGATTCGGCCACACGCTTGCGGTCACCGGTCAACAGCAATTGGCGCTCAAGGCCCAGTTCTCGCAACTGCTGCATCGCCTCGGCGGCTTCGGCGCGCACATTGTCGGCCAGGAGCAGCCAGGCCAGAAACCGGCCATTCAGGGCCAAGCCAGCAATCGGGCCATCATGTTCAGGCAGCGTGGGCACTTCAATGCCCAACTGGCTGAACAGCTCCGGGCGGCCCAATGCGGCTTCGCCCTCGACCGCGCGGGCCACTACGCCAAAGCCCTGGCGCTCCTGAACATCCACCAGCGGCAGATACCGGTCGTGCGCCAGCAACGACGCCAGGGCCCGGCTGACCGGGTGGCTGCTGGCCGCACCGAGACTGGCGGCCAGCTCGATGACAGCGGCCTGCGACAACTGGCTCGAGAGGCCGACCACGCTGTGCAGGCGCAGGTCGCCGTAGGTCAGGGTGCCAGTCTTGTCGATCACCAGCGAAGACAGGTCGGCGAGCTCTTCGAGAAAGGCCGACCCGCGAATCAGGATGCCGTGCCGAGCAGCAACGGCAATGCCTGCCACCGCTGTCGCCGGCGCGGACAGCACCAATGCACACGGGCAAGCCGCCACCAACACGGCCAGCATGGCCTGCGCATCGCGGGTAATGAACCAGGTCGCGGCGGCGATCAGCAGCACCAGAACCATGTAGCGCCCAGCGTACCGCTCGAGCAGCCGCGTGATTGGCGGCTTGGCCTGTTCGGCGCGCTGCATCAGCGCGATCACCTTGCCCAAGGTAGAGTCCTCGCCGACGCGGGTCACCTCCACGCGCAACAGGCCATCGAGGTTGATCGAGCCACCATGGATATCCATGCCAGGGCTGACTTCCTGCGGGACCGACTCACCGGTGATGGCCGCAGTATCGAGGCTGGCCTGCCCTGCGACGACCCGGCCATCGGCGGGCACACGGTCGCCGGCACGGACCTCGACCTGGTCGCCAGGCGCAAGGCTGGCGTTATCGACCTCGCGCACCTGGCCATCGGCACCGATCAGGCGCGCATGGCTGCGGGTCAGTTGCCCAAGCGCGGCAATGGCTTCCTGCGCACCCAGCACGCTGCGCTCTTCGAGGACATGGCCAAAGATCATGATGATTGGCAGCAGTGCCGCGGTGGCCAGGTCACCGGTCGCCCAGGCGCCCAGCATGGCCAAGCCGATAAGCTGGTCGGTGATACCGTGCAGGCTAGGATGCAGCAGGCTGTGCCACGACGCGCGCAAAACCGGGATGGCTACCAGTAGCGAGGCAACGCCCAGGAGCATCTGGCTGACCCCTTCCTGGGTCGGTGCCAGCCAGCGCCAGACCAGCCCCAACCCCAGAAGCCCCAGCGCCAGCATTGCCAGGATCAGCTGGCGGCCGGCCGTGCGCCGTTCGGCCTGCGACAGCAAGCCCGAGGTGAGATGGGTATGGGCGTGATGATGATGCCCGTGGCCATGGCAGTGGTGGGTACTCATCGCGAACAGCTCCAGAAATAAACGTGAACCGGGGCGGCCCGGCAAGGAACGAGTGGGCAAGGCACTGTGCTCATGGCTTTGGCCCCTGCAGGATCATGTGCCCGGCATCATCCTTGTTGACGGTGGTAACCGCGCCTGCACGGGCAAGAATTGCCGGTACGCGCTCCTGGTAGAGGCGTTGCAACAGTTGCGGATCCTGCTGTTGCGTCAAACCGACGATCGTCGCCGTCTCGGCCTGGGCTCGCGCCAGGCGCTCACTGGCCTCGGCCTGGGCCACCTGTACGGTGCGGTCTGCTGCCTGGGTGGCCTGCTGCAGTTGCCGTGCGGCGTCGTTGCGGGCTTTTGCCACCGCCTGCTCGGCCTGCTGGCTGGCGGTGAGCACAGCGTTGAACGCACTGACCGCGGACCAAGGCAAGGAGGACTGGATGTCGACCCGCGCCACTTCGACCCCCAGGCTGGCCCCGGCCGAGCGCAGGCGCGCCAAGCTGGCATTGATGCCCTGCTGGAGGTCGCCGCGAAGTTGTTCGCGGTGCTCGGCCACTTGGGCATCCGTCCCAACCAGTTCAGGGCGCGCCACCAGGATCGCATCCATGTCGCGCGAGGCGCAGATCAGCACCGCGTTACGCTCTACCAGGCGGTCCAGGGCGGCCTCGACATGCGGCCGCTGGCGCGCGAAAGCATACGGGTCAGTCACGGTGTAGAACACCCGCACGTCCATCTGCACGGCGCCGGCATCGCCGGTCAGGAGAAAGCCGGAGCCTGCCGTGGCGTCACTGGCCAGGGTGCCGTCCTTGTCGGACTTCTGCGCCAGCTCGGAGCGCAGCAGCACCTCGACCCGACGCTCGGTAACCCGCCCCGCCGAGGGCAACATCACCACCTGCTCGAACGGTTGTGGCCATGCCAGCAGCAAGCCGGCATTCTGGATGCGCGCTTCGGCGCCGAGGCGCAACACCACTGCGCGGCTTTCCGGACCCACCTGGCGCACATTGCCGAACAGCCAGCCCACTGCCGCCAGCAGGGTCACCGCGTAGAGCACCAGGAAGCCGATGCGCGCGGACTGCAACCACGGGCCGTCGGGTAACCGCGACGACAGCTGTTCAGCGATGGCCATGGTCAGCTCCAGCCGGCAACGCCGGCCCCTCCACCAGCGCACGGAACGGCGCCGCGTCGGTGCGCAACACCAGGCGCGTAGCAGGGTTGATCACCGAGCCCAGGGTATCCAGCGAGCGCAGCAAGGTGTACAGCTCTGGCGCACCGGCGTATGCCTTGCCATAGATGTCCGCCGCCTGTACTTGCGACTGGGCCTGGATCTGCGCGGCCTTCACGTTCGCGTCGGCTTGCAGGATCCTGGCGTCACGCTCGGCGGCCGACTGGATTTCCGCAGCCTTGCGCTTGCCTTCAGCAGTGCGCTCGGTGGCGATGGTTTCGCGCTCGGCACGCATACGGTCGACGGTGGCATCGAGGGTAACCTTGGGCAGGGTCAGGCGCTCGATCCCCACCTGCACCACACGTACCCCATAAGTGTTGAGCAGTTGCTGATCGATCCGGTCCTGCAGGCGCTGCTCGAACGCATCGATACGCACCCGGCTGGCGTCGACATTGACCAGGTCTGCCAATTCGAAGCCACTGGCCGTGGTTTCCAGTGCCGAACCCACCAGGGTGCGAATCTGCCGCGCCGCCTCGTCCGGCTGGTTCTGCACCGCGCGCATGAACAGCTGGATGCGCTGTGGGTCGGGTGCTACCTGCCAGGCGATGTAGGCCTGGACAATGATGCGCAGGCCATCGCGGGTACCGACATCCTGCAGCCCGCTCGAGGTGGTGCGCAGGCGCAGGTCGACCGGTACCGCTGCCTCGAACGGCACCGGCCAGCGCCAGGCCAGGCCAGGCTCCATCAGCACGCGTGAGGGGTTGCCGAAGCGCGTGATGACGGTTGCCTCGCCTACCCGCACCTGGACAAAACACGCTGTCGCCGCCATCACCAGGACAAGCAGCAATGCCACGCCAAGGCGCAGCCAGGCCGGCCGGGCAACTGCGGGGGCATGATCATGGTCATGCTCATGACCGTGGCTATGGCTGTGGTCATGGCTGTGGTCATGACCATGGGTAGAATGGGAATTCACTGGTTACGCTCCTGGGTGCGTCCGGATGCAGGTACTGCCGGTGTAGGGTCGACAGGCACAGCGAAGCTGCGCAGGTCCAAGGTCGGTGCCTGGGTTGCCGCCAGGCGGTGGTCGATAATCAGGCTGCTTGCCCCGGCCATCCCCTGGGACAAACGCTCCAGGTACTGCTCCAGCAGAAAAGCCTGGCCAGCGTGCTGCCACGCGGTACGTTCGGCGGCGAATCGCAGCGCGGCGGTGTTGGCCGCGGTTTCGGTTTCGTGCGCCTCGGCAGTGGCCTTGTCGGTCAGCGATGTTGCCGTGAAGCGCGCCTGGTTGAGCGTCTGCATGGCCTGCCCACGATCGCGGGCGATCAGCGCCTGGGCGGTGATCTGCGCAGCCTGCACGGCATGGTAGGCATGAGCCGCGCCCGCTGGCGGGTGAATCGCCTCCACTGAGGTGGCCAGCAGTTCCACGCCGCTGTCCATTCGGTCCAGGTCGGCCTGCACCGCACGGCCTATGTCCCGGCCGAGCGCCGCACGCTCGGCGCCGAGCAAGCCATCCAGCGACCGGCCAGCGAAATCGTGGACCAGCACGCGGTTGGCAACGCTGCGCAGCAGTTGTGCAACGTCGGTGCTGTGGTAGGTTGCCGCGAGGGCCGCCGCGTCACTCATGCCGATACGGTAGATGAAACGCACGTCCATGTTCACGATCTGCAAGCCCTGGCGCCCGCCCTCGGCGCCGGCAATCACTTGTGAATTCTCGCTCAGGTGGGTGGCATCCCACAGCCGGTTGGCCGCTGCCGGCGCTGGCCCTTCGGCGGCGGCCAAGGTGTCCGCCGCCTTGGCCGCGCCGGAGGTGGCCAGCTCATGGATGATGCTGTTGTCTACCTCCAGTACCTTGCCAAAAGGCCAAGGCAGGCCGGCATGCAGGCCCGGCTGATACACCTCCAGCGGCTTGCCAAAACGTTCATATACGCCGCGATTGTTCATCGGCACTTCGACGATGCCGGTCAACAACCAACCGACCACCGCCACCAGCGCCGCTACCGGCGCGAACGCTTTGCGCATGAAGGCAAAGGCCCATACCTGGCGCAAGTCGATACCCAGGCGCTGATGCAATTCGTTCTGCAGCACGGAGATCGGGCGCGGTGGCCATTGCAGCATGTCGCCGACCAGGCTGCGCGCTACCAGCGCAGGCTCTTCGCCTGGGCGCCAGGGGCGAAACAGCGCCAGCCCTGCCCGCGACAACAGCTCGAGCGCTGCCAGCCCAGGCAGCACACTGATCAATACCGCCAGGCGCGCCGGCCACAGGCGTTCGCCGTCAATGAAGGCCAGGCAGCCAATGGTCACTACCTGCACGGCGATGACTACCCGTATCATCGCCGCGAGAGCCCTGGCCTCGGGCCAGGTCGCTGCGCTTTCCCCCATCAGGTGGCACTCGGCCACAACCAGGCAGAACGCGAACACGGCCAGGATGCCGATCGCCACCCAGGTCACCTGGCCGGCAACCAGCGGTACAGGCAAATCGAGGCGCCAGGCATTGTTGACCAACAGCAGCGCCAGCCCTGCCAGGCCAACAAGCCAAGGCGTCTCTGCGCCAAGCTTGTGCAATTGCCGCCGGCACGCTTCGCCAACCTGCGCACACCAGCGATCGAAACGGCTGAGCGATTGCGACTCGGCCGTTTCCACCGCAGCGCTGCGCCAGAACGCCAACTGCAGCGGCGTCTCGCCCAGCAGGGTCGCGCGCCAGTTGGCTACCCGCCAGGCAGATTGCGCAGCCGCAGCCAACAGCAACAGCGCAGCGGCATTGACGGCGAGCAGGACCAACCAATGGGAGTCCGGGCTGAATACCCCGACCAGGCCCTGTAGCATCATCAGCAGCGTGGCGATTGCCAGTGCCAGATAGGTCAACTGCACCAGTTTGCGCGCGTGCGCCGGCGCACGCTGGAAACGGGGGAACCCATCGAGGGCAGTGGCCTCGGTGTCTAGATCGACGCTCATGAACACTCCTGAAAATACCGGCCACCGCGAGTCAGCTCCTCGGAAGACCGGTAACAATTTGCAACATCTCCGTAACGTTATAACAAAGGATGTAAAAAATCTGTTTAACGTTGAGCGATGGCTACTGCTGCTGAACGAGCAGGATATTCGGTGGATTGGAGCAGACATGCCAAGCGAGCACGCCGGGCAACGGATGCTCAATCTCGGCGCACCGGCCGAGACCTTTGAGTGCCACCAGGTGAGCACGGCCGTTGGCAATGTGCGAAGCGAGGAATCTACGTTGGTTGAGGGTCAATCAGCGCAACCGGAAGGCTGACCTCGGGTGGGCTTCCAGCGGCAAGTCATCTTTGGCAGTTCGACTCTGCTGACTATCAGAATTGTCTGATTAAGCGTATGGCGGGTCCCGGCGTAACTTGGCGCATCCATTTACCGAGCATGCACCATGCGAGACTCAAGGCAAACTTATAAGCAAGCAAGCAAGCATTATAATGGCTGGAATATAGTTATATCAAGTATATTCTTAACTATTTCTGCGTGTGTTTCATTATCTCATGACACCTTAAACGAAACATCTAGCGAGACAGAGAGCATCCGCTTAAACGAGGCTTACCATCGTTTAACGACCGAGCACCCCGAATTCAACTGGAAATTCGTTGAGGGGCTCGGCAAATGATTAAACCTATTACATCACTGGCAGCTTGTATTTTTTTCGCTGCACCTTCGCTCTCGTTTGCAGCGTGCGCGTTTTACGACGGCCATTCACAAAAACAGATAAGTATAAGTATACCCTCCACGCTTTCCATCCCCAGAGACGCAGCGGTCAACACCGTGATTTACGAATCCCCGGCTAAAACTTTTAATGGCAGTGCATCGTTTAATTGCACAACCACATTCACGACCGGGATTAAAAACAATATAGGAACGGACTCAACGTCAACTTATTTCCCAATAGGAAGTACGGGGCTTTCGTGGCAATGGATTTATGATGGTAAAGGATATAATGGATTTGGCAGCGGAATCACTCAAAACCCTGGAGGATACGGTTTCAATAACACTACACACGCCCTACGCATAGTTAAAACTGGAGATATTTCACCAGGCGCAACCATTCCGGCTGGGACCCTAGGGTATATGCAAGTAGAATCGGCGAGCTTAAGACCTTTAGCCATGACGATAGACAAAAGCTCCTCCATTATACTTCAATCGTGCGAAACTCCAAACATTGCCGTTGATATGGGCGAGCACAACCTTAGCGTATTTTCAAGAAGTGGAAATGCCACACCACCCAAAGCCTTCAATATAAAACTAAACAACTGCCCGAGCGGAATCAGAAAAGTGAGCTATAGCTTGTCTGCCACCTCAGGCGCCCCTGCAGTGGACGGCGCACTCGGAATTATCAAATTAAACACAAGCTCAACAGCAAAAGGTATAGCACTGCAATTGCTTGACGGCAATCAGACCCCCATACAACTCGACAAAACCTATGTCTTCAATGAATACTCAACAGACGGTGGAAACTTCTCCATACCCCTCAGTGCCAAGTATATTCGTACCCTGCCGAATGGGGATGCCGGCCAATACGATGAGGGAATGAGCGCGGGTTCCGCCAACAGCGAAGTGACCTTCGTTATGAACTATTTGTGACTACTGCCTGGGCGTGGCGGTTTCCCGATAGCGGTGAACGTCAGTGCGCTTTACGTTTAGCCACTTCCCTGCCACGTGGCGGTGAGCGGGTCAGTGTGTCATATCCCGGCCAGATCGTAACGTTGTCGCCGGCGGCGCTCATACGTTTTATGGGGATTGTCGCTGTGCTGGCTGCCGTTATCCAGCAGCACAGTCGGCAGAGCCAGCGCAAGGTCTTAGTTGCCATCCCGCGCAGCGCGGAGAACTTCGCCACCTGATCCAGGTTATCCCGTCGCTGGTCGTCGGTAAGCTCGGTGATGCGCAGGTTTCTCAGCTTCTGTCCGGTGCTGCGGAACACCTTGCGAACGTTTCGCCCTAACTCCTCCATGGCCACGCCGGTCTGCTCATGCGGTGGGACCCAGCGGTAGCCACGCCCTCGTACCGACTGCAGGCAAACCTGGTGATTGCACGGATGGCTATCACCGAAATCGGCTGCATTGGCCCATGCTCGCCGCAAGTGCTTCGACCTGCATGTGGCGAATATGTGTTTGTCGGACGCTTACCAAGTACCCGCTAAGGGGTAGTGTTCAATACGGCACTCATGGGGATGACCATCGCCCTTACACGTCCCATCCAGATATCGGTAGTTGATGTGCATCAACTGGCCTTTTTTGGGCCACTGCCTGCGTGGGAGCGTGCTTTGGTAATCAGCAGTTTCCGGTACGAATGTGATAGTCGCCCCCTTTTCCGGGCATTCTGCCGTGATCGATGCCTGGCTTACCTTCACGACCTGGGCCTGTAGCTTTGGATAGGGACGCTTCAACACATCAGTGATATGTAGCTCCATACGGCAAATTTGCCACGTCGATGCTTGTACTGGCTGGCACATTGCGAAGAAGGGAATGGCAAATAGGGCGTAGCGAGTTGCACGGTAGTCCATTATTGGCCCTGCGTTGAATATTGATATCCGAGGCATTATCAGACGTGGACTCACCGAATCATAGGGCGATCCTGTCTCGCGCGCATTCAGCCAAGTCGATGCGCGCCCAAGCCATGCAAGGTGACTTCAGCGAACGCTTACGGTTGATACGCGCGCCCGGCGCGACCTTGATGCTTTTCGGGAACCGCAACGTCATGACTCGACTCCTTGAGGAAGGCAATGGGCCTTCATCCCCCAAAGGTAGCGTTGTGCCTTCCAACGAACCGCACCCAGTCCATTGCTGGAAAGCCCATGGACTGGGGAATGATGACCTAGGCGGTCAATGTGCAAGATGAAAACGGGAAAATCGCTCAGCAGAAAGCTGAGTTGAGCCGCCTGAAGGATGAATTCGAAGCATTGAAGGCCGGCAACGCAGCAGCTCTCGCCTCAATTTCAGCGGCCCTACGTGAAATCCCAGGCTACACCAAGGTCATGGAGTAGATGCTTACTCATACCCTTAAGCATGGGTGGCCGCTTACGAACATCCCGAACAACGAAGTAACCGAGACAGCGTTTTCCGCTCCGCTTCGATTCCTGCTGAATGATCAGCAAGAGGCGCGCTCGTTCTTCCGCGGAAAGTGATTTCAGGGAACATAATCGTTCCTTTTCGTAAATCGACACGCAAGCCATGAACCGAAACCAGCACGAACGGATCATGGCTTTCCTTTGTGGTTTGATGGCCTGCCCTACTCCGCTGCCTCGGCCATCACTGTCAGCGCCTCGTTCTCCATGAGGCGAAGATCGTGAAAGGCCTCAGACAAATCAATCCTCTTGGCCCAGTATCTTGGCGGCCCCGGGGATCGCGGCGTAATCGAGCCCTGACGGCCCGCCCGGCCCCAAGCGCCATTGGGTGCCCAGCGCTTCAAATAGGCAGAACGCCCTGGCTGCCGGTGATGGTTGCGCGCTCTTGCCGGCTTACGCTCCCTTGCGGGCACGGTTACAGCTGCCAGCACGCTCGAAAGAGGTCGATCCCTTTACCTTGGACGAGGCGAATCTGATCATTGCCGAGCTGTACAAGCACCCTCACTGGCCGAGCCAGATATATGCGGCAAAGGGCAATTCACCGAATCGCCGTTCGTCTTCCCGCCTGGGAAGAATGGGGAGCATGTCAAGCAGACGTCGGACCTGCACCATCAGTGGCGCCTGTCCTCAAAGGTTTGGGGATCAAATATCGCCCCCCGTATAACTGTCGCCACACCTATGCGACAATATGCTTAATGTCTGGTCTCAACCCCGCATTTATCGCCCAACAGCTGGGTCACAGCGTCCAAATGCTGCTGTCGACGTATGCCCGTTGGCTCAACTCAAGCTCCGACTGGAGCGAGCTGGAAAAACTCAAAATTGGTATCAAATCGGTATCAGCGTGAAAGCCAGCTCTGTAAGTGACTGATAGGTAAGCCCTTTGATCTCCACCGCCAACATCACCATGCAGTTCGGCTCCAAGCCGCTGTTCGAAAACGTTTCCGTCAAATTCAACAACGGCAACCGCTACGGCCTGATCGGCGCCAACGGTTGCGGCAAGTCGACCTTCATGAAGATCCTCGGCGGTGACCTGGAGCCGTCCGCCGGCCAGGTCATGCTCGAGCCGAACACGCGCCTGGGCAAGCTGCGCCAGGACCAGTTCGCCTACGAGGAATTCACCGTGATCGACACGGTGATCATGGGCCACGCCCAACTGTGGAAGGTCAAGGCCGAACGCGACCGCATCTATTCGCTGCCGGAAATGACCGAGGAAGACGGCATGGCCGTCGCCGAGCTGGAAACCGAGTTCGCCGAAATGGACGGCTACACCGCCGAATCACGCGCCGGTGAACTGCTGCTGGGCCTGGGTATTCCGCTGGAGCAGCACTTCGGCCCGATGAGCGAAGTGGCCCCTGGCTGGAAGCTGCGTGTGCTGCTGGCCCAGGCGCTGTTCTCGGACCCGGACGTGCTGCTGCTCGACGAACCGACCAACCACCTGGATATCAACACCATCCGCTGGCTGGAAAACATCCTCACCGCGCGTAACAGCACCATGGTGATCATTTCCCACGACCGGCACTTCCTCAACAGTGTCTGCACCCACATGGCCGACCTGGACTACGGCGAGCTGCGCCTGTTCCCGGGCAACTACGACGAATACATGACCGCCGCTACCCAGGCGCGCGAGCAACTGCTGGCCGACAATGCCAAGAAAAAGGCGCAGATCGCCGAGCTGCAGACTTTCGTCAGCCGCTTCTCGGCCAACGCCTCCAAGGCCAAGCAGGCCACCTCGCGGGCCAAGCAGATCGACAAGATCCAGCTGGCCGAGGTCAAGCCATCGAGCCGGGTGAGCCCGTTCATCCGCTTCGAGCAGACCAAGAAGCTGCACCGCCAGGCCGTGACCGTCGAGAAAATGTCCAAGGCGTTCGACGACAAGGTGCTGTTCAAGGACCTGGGCTTCACCATCGAAGCCGGCGAGCGCGTGGCGATCATCGGCCCCAACGGTATCGGCAAGACCACCCTGCTGCGCACCCTCGTCGGTGAAATGACCCCGGACAAGGGCGAAGTGAAGTGGACCGATAGCGCCGAAGTGGGCTACTACGCCCAGGACCACGCTCACGACTTCGAAGAAGACATGACCCTGTTCGACTGGATGGGCCAGTGGACTTCCGGCGAGCAGGTGATCCGCGGCACCCTCGGGCGCATGCTGTTCTCCAACGACGAGATCCTCAAGTCGGTGAAGGTGATCTCCGGTGGTGAGCAAGGCCGCATGCTGTTTGGCAAGCTGATCCTGCAGAAGCCGAACGTGCTGGTCATGGACGAGCCGACCAACCACCTGGACATGGAATCGATCGAGGCGCTGAACCTGGCGCTGGAAAACTACCCGGGCACCCTGCTGTTCGTCAGCCACGACCGGGAGTTCGTGTCATCGCTGGCCACCCGTATCATCGAACTGTCGGCCGATGGCGTGGTGGACTTCAGCGGCACCTACGACGATTACCTGCGTAGCCAGGGTGTGCTGGTCTGATTGAAGGCCCAGGCCTGGCCATTTGCGTGGCCGGGCCGGCCTCTTCCCGCTCCCACAAGGCGCCTGCAGGCCCTGTGTGAGCGGTCTACCCGCGAACACCGATGCCACAAGCGGGCACTCCAGACGAATAATTCGTTAGCCTGCTTTCTTTTCCTTTGCGCAACGGCCATGATGGGACCACGCCCAACCGCCCACCCGCGAACGAGCCCATGACCGCGCAACAACCTGCCGCCGGCATCACCCTGCAGATCCTGTCGATCGTCTTCTACACCTTCATTGCCTTTCTGTGTATCGGCCTGCCGATCGCCGTGCTGCCCAGCCATGTGCATGACCAGCTGGGCTACGGCGCCATCGTCGCCGGTGCGACCATCGGCCTGCAGTACCTGGCCACCCTGCTCAGCCGCCCGTTTGCCGGGCGCGTGGCGGACAGCCTGGGCGGTAAACGCGCCATTCGCTTCGGCCTGCTGGGGATTGCCGGCTGCGGGCTACTGACCTGGTTGTCGGCCCTGACCCTGGCCCTGCCGCCGCTGAGCCTGGCACTGTTGCTCGGCGGGCGCTTGCTGTTGGGTATCGCCCAAGGGCTGATTGGCGTGGCCACGTTGAGTTGGGGCATCAGCCAGGTCGGCCCCGAGCACACCGCGCGGGTGATTTCCTGGAACGGTATTGCCTCCTATGGCGCCATCGCGCTTGGCGCGCCCTTGGGCGTGCTGACGGTGGATGGGCTGGGCTTCAGCGTACTGGGGCCAGTGTTGCTGGCGCTGGCGCTGTCGGCGCTGCTGGTGCTGCGCAAGCGCGCGGACGTGGTCGTGGCACGCGGCGAGCGCCTGCCGTTCTGGTCGGCCTTCGCACGGGTCGCGCCGTGCGGCCTGGGCCTGACCCTGGCCTCGATCGGCTACGGCACCCTGACTACCTTCGTCACCCTGTACTACCTGGAGCGTGGCTGGCTCGGCGCAGCCTGGTGCCTGACTGCCTTTGGCACCTGTTTCATCATTTCGCGGCTGCTGTTCGTCAACGCTGTCAACCGGTTTGGCGGCTACAACGTCGCCATGGCCTGCATGGCCACCGAAGTGCTCGGCCTGAGCCTGCTGTGGTTGGCAGCCGCGCCGCCTTGGGCGCTGGTTGGTGCCGGGCTGACCGGGTTCGGCCTGTCGTTGGTGTACCCTGCGCTGGGGGTGGAGGCAATCAGGCAGGTACCTGCCAGCAGTCGCGGCGCCGGGCTGGGTGCCTACGCGGTGTTCTTCGACATGGCCCTGGCCATCGCTGGGCCGCTGATGGGAGCAGTTGCCGTGCACCTGGGCTATGCCTTGGTCTTCGCAGTGGCGGCCCTGCTGGCCCTGGCCGGCGTCGGCCTAACGCTGTGGCTGGCGCGGCATGCTGGCCGCGGCTGAGCGCTCGGCCGGCTGCGGCGCGCCCAGCGCCTGGCTGAAGAACGCCGCTGTCTCGCGTTGCAGCGAATGGTGGATATCGCGGCGGTCCACGCCTTCGGCGTCCTTGCACAGCGTCGGCATGCGCGCGTATTGCTCGCTGTCGCAATGGGCCATGAACACAAAATGCCCGGCGCCGGCCAGCAGGCGGTAGTCCGGGGTCAGCGGCAGCTTGCGGGCCAAGGCTTCGGCATTACGATCCACTGCTACCAGCTGGTCGCTGTCACCGCTGTAGATCAACACCGGCAAACGCACCCCGGCCAGGGTATGGCGGTCGAACAACAAGCTCAGCGGTGCCATCAACATCACCGCGCCCACCCGTTGGTCGGCCATGGGCGCCAACTCGCTGCGGTCGGCAATCAATATCCCGTGCGTCCTGCAGGCGTCGGCATCGTTCGGGCGCTCCAGGCAATACTGGCGCAGGCGGTCGAGGTCAGGGCGGGCACCGGAAACAATCAAGGCGGTTTCGCCACCGGCCGAATAGCCGATCAGCCCGACCTTGCCATGGTTCAGGTAAGGCCCCAACAAGGCATCGTCGCGGGCTGCGGTGATCGCCGCACTGACTTGCAGCGGCCGGCCATACAGGTTGCTCAGGGTACCCAGGCGGCTGTGATCGCGGGCGTTGTCCCCCGGGTGGACCACGGCTACCACCACGAACCCACGACGCGCCAGCGAGGTGGCCAGGTAGTGCAAGGCCAGCGGGCTGCCGGTATTGCCATGCGACAGCACCAGCAAGGGGAACTGGCCCAACGCTACCGGCGCTTCTTCAGCCACATCGATCGGGTAGCCGTCCATGCGGCTGCTGCGGGTTTTGCCAACAGCCGGGTAGAACGCCAGCGCCTGCATGGGCTGGCCGTCGACCGGGTCGGCCAGGCTCATGTGGTGCAGGCCGGCAACCCAAGGCGCAGCCTCGGCATGGGTAAGCAAGCCGGCGAACAGGGCCAGGGCCAGCACGCAACGTGAAAGGGTCATCGGCCAGCGGTTCCTTGCGGGGCGAAGCGATGATCCAGCATATAACCGGGCTGGCCAGTGGCGGATGAAACCTGGATGAAACCGCCGTCATGCACAACGCGCTCGCGCATTGTGCATTTGCGCTTTTTATCGAACCCATGGCATAGATGCTGGTCGAGGTCTTCATGCGCTCATTTCGCGCCATTCAAGGAGATTCATGCATGAGCAAGCCCGCCTATGTGCCACCCAAGGTCTGGCGCAACGATGCGGCGTCCGGCGGCCAATTCGCCAGCATCAACCGCCCGGTTGCCGGCCCGACGCACGACAAGGACCTGCCGCTGGGCAAGCACCCGCTGCAGCTGTACTCGCTGGCCACGCCCAATGGCGTCAAGGTCACCATCGCCCTGGAAGAACTGCTCGCCCTGGGCCACCAGGGGGCCGAATATGACGCCTGGCTGATCCGCATCGGCGAGGGAGAGCAATTTTCCAGCGGCTTCGTCCGGGTCAACCCCAACTCGAAGATCCCCGCATTGCTCGACCGCAGCGTCGAGCCGCCGGTGCGGGTGTTCGAGTCGGGCTCGATCCTGCTGTACCTGGCAGAAAAATTCGGCGCCCTGCTGCCCGAGGCGCCGGCGGCCCGCACCGAAAGCCTGAACTGGCTGTTCTGGCAGATGGGCGCGGCACCGTACCTGGGCGGTGGTTTTGGCCACTTCTATGTCTATGCGCCGGAAAAGGTCGAGTACGCGATCAACCGCTTCACCATGGAAGCCAAGCGCCAGCTGGATGTGCTCGATCGGCGCCTGGCGGAAAGCCGCTACCTGGGCGGCGAGCAATACAGCATCGCCGATATCGCCGTGTGGCCATGGTATGGCCAGTTGGTGCGCGGCAACCTGTATGGTGCGGCGGAGTTCCTGGCGGTGGACGAATACCCGCATGTCCAACGCTGGGCCGAGGAAATTGCCCTGCGGCCGGCAGTCCAGCGCGGAACCCGGGTAAACCGCACCTGGGGCGATGAAAACAGCCAGGTGCCAGAGCGACACGCGGCGTCCGACCTGGACTGACAGGCAGTCGGGGCCGTTACGCGGCCCCGTCAATGCCCGCCTGCACAAAACCATTTGCCCGCGCGCAAACCTGCGCCCGCCAGGCCCTTCTTGTACACTCCTCGCATTAGCCCCCACCTGCACATTTTTTGGTGAAAGCATGATCGAGGTAACCGAGGTTTCCATTGCCGAGCTGCGCGACGCACTCGAGTCGGGCCGCACGACGGCGGTCGAGCTGGTCAAGGCCTACCTGGCGCGTATCGACGCCTATGACGGTGCCGACACCGCCACCGCCCTGAACGCCGTGGTAGTGCGCAACCCGCAGGCGCTGGCCGAGGCCGAGGCCTCCGACGCCCGCCGCAGCAAAGGCCAGCTGCTGAGCCCGCTGGACGGCATCCCCTACACCGCCAAGGACAGCTACCTGGTCAAGGGCCTGACCGCTGCTTCCGGCAGCCCGGCGTTCAAGGACCTGGTGGCGCAGCGTGACGCCTTCACCATCGAGCGCCTGCGTGCCGCCGGCGCCATCTGCCTGGGCAAGACCAACATGCCACCGATGGCCAACGGCGGCATGCAGCGCGGGGTGTACGGCCGTGCCGAAAGCCCTTACAACGCCAATTACCTGACCGCACCGTTCGCCTCGGGCTCGTCCAACGGTGCCGGCACCGCCACCGCAGCCAGCTTCAGCGCTTTCGGCCTGGCCGAGGAGACTTGGTCCAGCGGCCGTGGCCCGGCGTCCAATAACGGCTTGTGCGCCTACACCCCGTCGCGCGGGGTGATCTCGGTGCGCGGTAACTGGCCGCTGACGCCGACCATGGACGTGGTGGTGCCGTACGCCCGCACCATGGCCGACCTGCTGGAAATCCTCGACGTGGTGGTCGCCGACGACGCCGACAAGCGCGGCGACCTGTGGCGCCTGCAACCCTGGGTGCCGATCCCGGCAGCGTCCCAGGTGCGCCCTGCCAGTTACCTCGACCTGGCCGTAAATGCCAGCGCGCTCAAGGGCAAGCGCTTTGGCGTGCCGCGCATGTACATCAATGCCGACCCCGAGGCTGGCACGTCCGAAAAACCTGGCATTGGCGGCCCGACCGGCCAGCGCATCAACACCCGCGCCAGCGTGATCGACCTGTGGCAACAGGCACGCCAGGCGCTCGAAGCGGCCGGCGCCGAAGTACTGGAAGTGGACTTCCCGTTAGTGTCCAACTGCGAAGGCGACCGCCCGGGCGCACCGACCGTGTACAACCGCGGCATCGTCAGCAAGGCGTTCCTGCATGACGAACTGTGGGAACTGTCCGGCTGGGCATTCGACGACTTCCTGCGCGCCAATGACGACCCCAAGCTCAACCGCCTTGCCGATGTCGATGGCGCGCTGATCTTCCCCCACGACCCGGGCACCCTGCCCAACCGTGAGGACGACCTGGCCGCCGGCATGGACGAATATGTCAACATGGCCAAGCGCGGCCTGAAGACCTGGGACCAGATCGAGACCCTGCCCGATGGCCTGCGCGGCCTGGAGCAGACCCGCAAGATCGACCTGGAAGACTGGATGGACAACCTGGGCCTGGACGCAGTGCTGTTCCCCACCGTGGCCGACGTGGGCCCCGCGGATGCCGATGTCAACCCGGTATCGGCCGACATCGCCTGGAGCAATGGTATCTGGGTGGCCAACGGCAACCTGGCGATCCGCCACCTGGGCGTACCGACCGTGACCGTGCCGATGGGCGTGATGGCCGATATCGGCATGCCGGTCGGGCTGACCTTCGCTGGTCGGGCTTACAGCGACACCGCGCTGCTGAGCTTCGGTGCCGCATTCGAGGCGACCGGCTCGCGCCGGATGATCCCACCGCGTACCCCGCCCCTGGGCTGAGGGTTGAAGGGGCCGCTTTGCGGCCCATTCGCGGGTAAACCCGCTCCCACAGGTTCACCACAGGTATTGAATACCGTGGGGTCCATGTGGGAGCGGGTTTACCCGCGAATGGGCCTGAAAAAGCAAATCGCCCAATTCAACTTTATGTGTAAAAATACACAAAACGTTGATTTGCGATTTGCCATGCCCCTGACGCCCGAAGCAGAACGCCAGCTCACCCTCACCGTCCTCAAGGCCGCCATCCAGGCCATGGGCAGCGTTGCCCCAGGCAACCTGGAAATCCTCCTGCACGACCTCGATCACCCGGAACACTCCGTGGTAGCGATCGTCAACGGCCACCTTTCCGGCCGCAGCGTCGGCAGCCCGATCCTTGCCGCCCCGGAACAGGACCAGGGCTTCAAGGCGCTCATGCAAGCCTCGGCCGACCAGCAAGGCTGCGCGCCGGTGGTCGTCCCCGATTACGCCACCAGCCTCAAAGGCCGCACCTTGCGCAGCGCCACGGCGATCTTCCGCGACAGCACCGGCCACCCCTTCGCCAGCCTTTGCGTCAACAGCGATGTGACCGGCCTGGACGCCGCCATGAGCTTCCTCCAGCAGTTGCAGCCATCAGCAACGGCCCCCTCCGTCAACGAGCCCGCCGACATGGGGCTGCTGATGAGCGAAATCATCCAGGCCGCGCTGCAGCGCAGCGGCCAGGGGCGGATGAACAAGCAGGCCAAGGTCGAAGCCGTGCGGGTGATGCAGGAACGCGGCCTGTTCATCGTCAAAGGCGGAGTGGAAAAAGCAGCCAGTGCCCTGGGGGTGACCCGCTACACCATTTACAACTATCTCGAGCAACTGCGTGGAGCCAGCCGATGACCTTGCATATCCCTACCCCCTTGATCGAATCCCGCCCGCTGTCGCTGGCAGCCGAATGCAACATCTGGCTCAAGCTCGACGCCCTGCAGCCCTGCGGTTCGTTCAAGTTGCGCGGTGTCGGCCATGCCTGCGAAGTGCAGCATGCCCGTGGCGCGCGGCATTTCGTGTCCTCCTCGGGAGGCAATGCAGGCCTGGCGGTCGCCTATGCCGGGCGCAAGCTGGGCGTGCCGGTAACCGTGGTGGTGCCGGAGACCACCACCGAACGGGCCAAGGAGCTGCTACGCCTGGAAAGCGCCAAGGTGGTGGTACACGGCAGCTCCTGGCAGGAGGCCAACACCCTGGCGCAAACGCTGGTCGGCCAGGGTGATGCTTTCATCCACCCGTTCGACGACCCATTGCTGTGGGCTGGCCATGCCAGCCTGGTGGACGAGGTTGCCGAAGCCGGCCTGAAGCCGGATGCCGTGGTGCTGTCGGTAGGCGGTGGTGGCCTGCTTTGCGGAGTGGTCGAGGGCCTGCAACGTAACGGCTGGGGCGATGTGCCGGTGCTGGCAGTGGAAACCACGGGCGCGGCGTCGCTGCATGCGGCCTTGCAGGCAGGGCACCCGGTCGAGCTGGAGCGTATCGATTCAGTAGCCACGTCACTGGGGGCCAAGCGTGTCACCGACCAGGCACTGGCCTGCGCCGGCCAGCACCCTGTGCATAGCCATGTGGTCAGTGACCGTGCCGCACTCGAAGCCTGCGAGCGGTTCCTGCTCGATCATCGTGTGCTGGTGGAGCCGGCCTGCGGTGCCGCGCTGGCATTGGCCTATGACGCGGTCGCGCTGGCCGGTTACGGTAACGTGCTGGTGGTCGTGTGTGGCGGGGCCACCGCTACCCTGGCGCAGATCCACGCCTGGCTGGCCGCGGCCGACTGAAGCGCGACCGCGGCGAAGTCAACCTTCGCCGCGCCGACGCGAACCGCCGTGGCTGTGTTGCCCACCCACACGCGCCTTTTCCGCACGGTCCTGTTTCAGGTCCTTGCCAGACCCACCCTTGCGCCCCGCGTCATGGACCCGTTGTGGGTCATCGGCAAAACCGTGGCCGTTGTCGTGATGCTTGGTCATGCTATGTCTCCCTGAGTCAAAGAATGCCCAATATTGGAGATCAGCGCAGGATCGATGATTGCCTTGCCCTGACCAATGGCTCAGGGCAACCAGCAAGGTCATGGATAATGACCAGGACGGTCACATGAGCATGTTCTACTGAGCCCGCCACAACCGCAAAAGCCACTGCAACGTCAGCAACCCTGACGAAATGCATATCCCACCCTTTCGGTCTGCGGCAAGTGAAGGCACAATGCGTGTCCTTTTTTTGGCCGGCCTGGCCGGGGGCCTTTAAATGATCAAGACGCCGTATTACCTCATCGATAAAACCAAGCTGCTGGGCAACATGGAGAAGATCGCCTACGTGCGCGAACACTCCGGTGCCAAGGCACTGCTCGCCCTCAAGTGCTTTGCCACCTGGTCGGTCTTCGACCTGATGCAACAGTACATGGACGGCACCACCTCTTCCTCGCTGTACGAGCTCAAGCTTGGCCGCCAGAAGTTCGCCGGCGAGACCCACGCCTACAGCGTGGCCTGGGCCGACGACGAGGTCGAGGAAATGCTCGAGAACTGCGACAAGATCATCTTCAACTCGATCGGCCAGCTGCAGCGCTTCGCCGAACAGTCCGAAGGCAAGGTCCGCGGCCTGCGTGTCAACCCGCAGGTCAGCAGTTCCGACTACCTGCTGGCCGACCCGGCCCGCCCGTTCAGCCGCCTGGGCGAATGGGACCCGGCCAAGGTCGAACAGGTGATTTCGCAGATCTCCGGCTTCATGTTCCACAACAACTGCGAAAACGGCGACTTCGGCCTGTTCGACAAGATGCTCAGCCACATCGAAGAACGCTTCGGCCACCTGCTGCACCAGGTCGAATGGGTCAGCCTCGGTGGCGGCATCCACTTCACCGGTGAAGACTATGCCCTGGACGCCTTCTGCGCGCGCCTGAAAGCCTTCTCGGAAAAATACGGCGTACAGGTGTACCTGGAGCCGGGCGAAGCGGCCATCACCAACAGCGCCTCGCTGGAAGTGACCGTGCTCGACACGCTGTACAACGGCAAGCACCTGGCCGTGGTCGACAGCTCGATCGAAGCGCACATGCTCGACCTGCTGATCTATCGCCTCAACGCCAAGATGGCCCCGAACGATGGTGCGCATACCTACATGGTCTGCGGCAAGTCGTGCCTGGCCGGCGACATCTTCGGCGAATATCAGTTCGACCGCCCGCTGGCCATCGGCGATCGCCTGTCGTTCGTCGACGCGGCGGGTTACACCATGGTCAAGAAAAACTGGTTCAACGGTCTGAAAATGCCATCCATCGTGGTCAAGCAACTCGACGGCAGCGTCGAAGTGGTGCGCGAGTTCGGTTTCGAAGACTACGTTTCCAGCCTGTCGTAAGACCGGCTTTCAGTAAGGAGCAAGGGATAAATTGAAGAAGAACGTTCTTATCATTGGTGCAGGAGGTGTCGCCAAGGTGGTGGCCCACAAGTGCGCGCAGCATAACGACGAACTGGGTCGTATCGCTATCGCGTCACGGAACATCTCCAAATGCCAGGCCATCATCGACAGCGTCAAGGCCAAGGGTAGCCTCAAGGTACCCGCCGACATCCAGGCCTTCTCGCTCAATGCCCTCGATGTCGAGGCGACCAAGGCACTGATCCGCGAGACCGAATCGCAGATCGTGATCAACGTCGGTTCCGCCTTCCTCAACATGTCGGTGCTGCGTGCCTGCATCGATACCGGTGTCGCCTACCTGGACACCGCCATCCACGAAGAACCGGGGAAGATCTGCGAGACCCCGCCATGGTACGGCAACTACGAGTGGAAACACCTCGAGGAGTGCCAGGCCAAGAACATCACCGCCATTCTCGGCGTCGGTTTCGACCCGGGTGTGGTGAACAGTTACGCCAAGCTGGCGCAGCAACAGTATTTCGACAGCATTGATTCGATCGACATTCTCGACGTCAATGCCGGTTCGCACGGCAAGTACTTTGCCACCAACTTCGACCCGGAAATCAACTTCCGTGAATTCACCGGGCAAGTCTGGAGCTGGCAGAACAGCCAGTGGACCAGCAACAGCATGTTCGAAGTCAAGCGTACCGACGACCTGCCGGTGGTCGGTTCACAGAACCTGTACCTGACCGGCCATGATGAAGTTCATTCGCTTTCGAAGAACCTCAACGTGCCGAACGTGCGTTTCTGGATGAGCTTCGGCGAACACTATATCAACGTGTTCACCGTGCTGAAGAACCTGGGCCTGCTCTCCGAGCAACCGGTAAAAACCGCCGAAGGCCTGGAAGTGGTACCGCTGAAGGTGGTCAAGGCGGTGCTGCCGGACCCTGCCTCGCTGGCCCCGGGCTACACCGGCAAGACCTGCATCGGCGACCTGGTCAAGGGCACCAAGAACGGCCAGCCGCGCGAAGTGTTCATCTACAACGTGGCCGACCACGAAGAAGCCTACGCCGAGACCGACAGCCAGGGCATTTCCTACACTGCCGGTGTTCCGCCGGTGGCTGCCGCCCTGCTGGTTGCCCGTGGCGAGTGGGATGCCAAGCGCATGGTCAACGTCGAGGAGCTGCCAGCCGAGCCGTTCCTCAAGGCGCTGGACGTAATGGGCCTGCCGACCCGCATCAAGGATGAAAAAGGCGATCGTCCTTGGGACGCTGAAGCCTAAGCGGCAAAAAAGGGGGCGCCATTCAGGCGCCCCTTCTTTTTGCCCGTCGCGGCCTCATCGCCGGCAAGCCAGGCGCTCACAGCTGGTGCGCTGGCTTCGAGCTGACGGCTTCTCCTTATTTCCTGGCCTCGAGGATCAGGTTGAACGGTGTCTGCGTCGCCCGCCGAAACTGGCTGAACCCCGCCTCCTCGAACACCGCACGCAAGCGCGCCTCCCCAGCTTGGGCGCCCAGCCCCAAGCCCACCTCCTGGGATAACGAGTTCGGTGTGCAGATGAACGTCGAGGCGGCATAGAACAAGCGCCCGACCGGCGTCAGGTTGCCCTCCAGCGAATCTTCGGCATAAGGTTCCACCAGCATCACCGTGCCGTCCGCCTTCAACGCGCGGTAGGCATGTTTCGCCGCGCCCACCGGGTCCCCCATGTCGTGCAGG
Source organism: Pseudomonas anuradhapurensis (assembly GCF_014269225.2). Taxonomy (NCBI): domain Bacteria; kingdom Pseudomonadati; phylum Pseudomonadota; class Gammaproteobacteria; order Pseudomonadales; family Pseudomonadaceae; genus Pseudomonas; species Pseudomonas anuradhapurensis. The sequence continues at coordinate 2,507,678 of NZ_CP077097.1, read as the reverse complement.
CAATCGAAGAAGCACACCAGGTCATAGTCATGCCCCGGATAGTCCTTGGCGCTGGCCTGCTGGAATGTCACCCGGCCCACCAACCCCGCTTCGCGTGCGCGTTCGTTGGCCGTGGTGATGGAAGGCCCGTGGTAGTCGTAGCCAATGAAAGTGGAGGCCGGAAATGCCTCGGCCATGACCAGCGTCGAAGCACCATGCCCGCAACCGACGTCAGCTACCTTGGCACCCGCCTGCAACTTGGCGACCACGCCCTCGAGCGCCGGTAGCCACTCCGACACCAGGAAAGTGCGGTAACCCGGCCGGAAGAACCGCTCGGTACCGCTGAACATGCAGGGGTGATGGTCACCCCAGGCCAGCCCGCCGTCACCGCGCATTGCCGCAACCAGTTTGTCCTTGTCATGGAACAGTGCCGCCACTACCGCCGCGCCACCGGCCATGTAGGCCGGGGAATCTTCCAGCGCCAAAGCCAGGGCCTGTTCTTCGGGCAATACGAAGCGGCCCTGATCGTGCACCATGTAGCCCGACGCGGCCTGGGCGTTGAGCCACTCGCGCACCAGCCGTGGGTGGCAACCGGTCTTCGCCGCCAGTGCCTCGGGGGTGGTCGGTTGGCTGTCGGCCATGGCCCGGTACAACCCCAGTTCGTCGCCGAGTATCACATTGGCCAAGGTCGCCGCCGCGCCCATGTCGCCCACCAGCTTGCCCATGAAATCGTGAAGCCTTGCCTCTTCCATGACCTGCCCTCCTCTGCAAGAAGGCCATCGCCAGCGAGGGAAGTCCGCTCCGGGGAGGCGGTGGTCGGTTGGATGATGTTGGCCTGGCGAGCGTTAGCCGCTGCAGGCCACTTGTAAGTTTAGATGCCCTGTCCGGGGCGCTGTGGCTGTTCGGCCAACTTTTCCAGCAGCGCCTTGGCCAGGATCTTGTCCGAGAACGGGTTCTGCCCGGTAATCAGTTCGCGGTCCACCACCACGTTGGGTTGCCAGGCCTTGGCGTAGCCCATGTCGCCGCCTGCAATCGCCATGGCACCCGCCGGGTAGAACAACAGGCGCTGGCCCTTGAGCGAACCCTCGAATACCTGCTCTTCCGGGTCGGAGAAGATGGTCATCCGGTAGCCCTGGTACAACCAGTCAGTGGCTGCAGGCTTGTCGCCACGTGCCAGCGCGGCCTCATAGCCTGCCGGGTCCTGCTGGGCCGAGAGCAAGGCGATGGGGCCGTGGCAGATGGCCGCGGTAGGTTTGCCAGCCTGGTGGAAATACCGCAGCAAGGCGCCCACCTCCGGATTGTTGGCCAGATCGATCAACGGCGCATGGCCGCCGGGAATGAACAGCCCGGCATAACGGCCCAGATCGCCTGCCAGCACCTCCTTCACAGACAGGGTATCGTCGATGCCCGGCAGGCTTTGGACGACCCTTTCGATCCGCTTCATCTCGGCCGCATCGCCGGCAAAATAGCTCGGATCGATCGAACGCGGGTCGACGCTTGGGGCATTGCCCCTGGGCGTTACCAGGACTAGCTTGTAGCCAGCCTTGAGCAACTGGTCGGCTGGCACGCCGAACTCGTTGAGGTAGTAACCGGTGGCGTAGCGCTTGCCGTCCTGCAACGGCAGCTGGTGCTCGCTGGACAACAGCACCAGCACCTCGCCCTTGGGCGCGGCCTGGGTGCCAGCAGCGAGCAGGGTGGCAGCCACGGCAGTGGCAAGCCTGGACATCTGGATCATGCAGCAATCTCCTCGATCAACCCATGGGCCATCCCATACAGGGCGGGCCGATGTGCTCATGCTAGTGGCCAGGCTATGATTCGATAATTCGAAAGCTTGCATGCCTGTAATCCAGAAAATGAATATCGCCAGCAAAGACTTCAACCTGCTGTACCTGTTCCATGTGCTGTATCAGGAACGCAATGCCACCCTCGCCGCCCAGCGCATTGCGCTGAGCCAGCCTGCGCTCAGCCACAAACTCAACAAGCTGCGCCATCAGTTCGGCGACCCCTTGTTCGTACGCGCGCCCCGCGGCCTGACGCCCACGCCGCGCGCCCATGAACTGGCCCCCCAGGTGGAACGCCTGGTGATGAGCCTGGAAGGTTTCTATGAACGTTGCGAAGGCCAGGACTTTCTCGCCCGCCCTGCCCGGCTGCACCTGTACAGCACCGATTATGTCGAACAGACCCTGTTACCCAGGCTGCTGCCGCTGCTGCGCAGCCAGGCACCGAACCTGACCCTGGTGACCCACAACACCCGTGGCCAGCTACCCCGCGAAGCGCTGGAGAAAGGCACCTGTGACCTCGCCGTTGCCGGCTTCTATACCGACCTGCCGGACACCTTCCACCAGCAGCGCCTGCTCGACGAACAACTGGTCGTATTGGCGTCACGCAGCCATCCAGGCCTGGGCAAGGGCCTGGACCTCGACACCTTCCTCGCCTGCGACCATCTGCTCACCACCCTCACCGGCGACCTCGACGGCCTGGTCGACCGCGCGCTACGCAGCCAAGGCAAGCAGCGACGGGTGGTAGCCGGCTTGTCCAGTTTCATCGCCCCGGCGCGCTTGCTGCGCGGCACCGACTTGCTGCTGACCTGCCTGCGCTCACTGGCCGTCGAAGCCAGCGCACGCGATGACGACCTGGTCATGTACCCGCTGCCGCTGGCCCTGCCGGTAATCGAGGTGATGCAGATCTGGCACGAACGCACGCATGCCGATCCCCTGCGGCGGTGGTTCCGCCAACAGCTATGGACGGTCGCCCAGCAATCGGCAGTCAGTACGGGTAACAATTCCTAAACAACAATGTGACATTTTTTTTCAGCTTTCTCGCCAAGGAGCTGTCAAATGAAGGTCACGGTTTTCGGTACCGGTTATGTTGGCCTCACCCAGGCAGTGTGCCTGGCCCAGGTGGGGCATTCGGTGTTGTGCATGGATGTCGACGCCGCGCGGGTCGCCGCCCTCAATGAAGGCCACTGCCCGATCTTCGAGCCCGGCCTGGCGCCCTTGTTGGCGAACAACCTGGCCTGTGGTCGGTTGCGCTTCACCACCGACGCCAGCGAAGCGGCCAACTACGCCAGATTGCAGTTCATCGCAGTCGGTACCCCGCCACAGGCCGATGGCAGCGCCGACCTCAAGCACGTGTTCGCAGTGGTCGACAGCATCCTCCAGCACGCCGACGGGCCCAAGGTAATCGTCAACAAATCCACCGTCCCGGTCGGCACGGTACACCGCATCAAGGCGCACATCGCCCAGGCCGTGGCCGACACCCATCGCTTCCAGGTCATCAGCAACCCCGAGTTCCTAAAGGAGGGCTCGGCCGTGGACGATTGCATGCGCCCGGAACGCATCATCATCGGTGGCGCGGAACCTGCCGAGGTGGAACTGCTGCGCGAGCTGTACCTGCCGTTCAGCCGTAACCGCGAAAAGCTCATGGTCATGGACGCACGTAGCGCCGAGCTGACCAAGTACGCCGCCAACTGCATGCTGGCGACCAAGATCTCGTTTATCAACGAAATCGCCAACCTGGCCGAACACCTGGGCGCCGACATCGAGATGGTGCGCCGTGGCATAGGTTCCGACCCGCGCATCGGCTACGACTTCATCTATGCCGGCTGCGGCTTCGGTGGCTCGTGCTTCCCCAAGGATCTGCAGGCCCTGCGCCGCAGCGCCGAGGCCGAAGGCTTCGAGCCGCAGCTGCTGCGTGCGGTGGAGTCGGTCAACGAGCGGCAAAAAGGCCGGTTGTTCGGCAAGATCCAGCGCCACTACCGCGGAGGCCTGCGCGGCAAGGTGTTCGCCCTGTGGGGACTGTCGTTCAAACCCAATACCAACGACATTCGTGAAGCCTCCAGCCGGGTGCTGCTGGAAGCTCTGTGGGCCGCCGGTGCGCGAGTACAGGCCCATGATCCGCAGGCCATGGACGAGATCCAGCGGCACTATGGCGCACGTAGCGACCTGCGCCTGGTGCCCTGCAAGGAGGATGCGCTGCGCGGTGCCAATGCCCTGGTGGTCGTTACCGAATGGCAGGATTACCGCGTGCTCGACCTGGACAAGGTGCTGCAGCAACTCGCCGACCGGGTGGTGTTCGACGGGCGTAACCTGTTTGAACCGGAGCACATGGCCGCCGCCGGCCTGACCTACTATGGCATCGGCCGTGGCCAGGTGCAGCCAGCATGCCGGTACTGATTACCGGCGTGGCCGGCTTCATTGGCTACCACGTTGCCCGGCGCCTGTGCGAGGCTGGCATCGAGGTGGTCGGCATCGATACCCTCAATGCCTACTACAGCGTCAAGTTGAAGCTGGCACGCTTGCAACAGCTGTTCGACTTCGCCAACTTCCGCTTCCATACCCTCGACATTACCCAGCCGGCGGAACTGCAGCAATTGTTTGCCGGGCTACCGTTCAGTGAAGTGATCCATCTGGCGGCGCAGGCCGGGGTGCGTTATTCGCTGGAAAACCCGGGTGCCTATGGTCAGGCCAACCTGGTTGGCTTTCTCAATATACTCGAGGCCTGCCGCCAGCAGCCACCACGCCACTTCATCTATGCCTCAAGCAGTTCGGTGTACGGTGCCAACGCCAAGCTGCCGTTCAGCGTCGACGACCCGGTCGAGCAACCACTGTCGCTGTACGCCGCCAGCAAACGTGCCAACGAACTGATGGCGCACAGCTATGCCCACCTGTACCAGTTGCCGACCTCAGGGCTGCGTTTCTTCACTGTCTACGGCCCCTGGGGCCGCCCCGACATGGCCTTGTTCGCGTTCACCCGGGCCATCCTCGAGGGCCGGCCGATCGCGGTCTACAACAACGGCCTGATGGCCCGCGACTTTACCTATATCGACGACATCGTCGAAAGCATCGTGCGCTTGCGCCTGAGGCCGCCACAGCCAGCCGAGGGGCAACCGCCCTGCCAGTTGTTCAATATCGGCCGCGGCCAGCCGGTAAGGCTGCTGCAGTTCATCGAATGCCTGGAGCATGCCTTGGGCACCAAGGCCCAGCGTGACTACCTGCCGCTGCAACCCGGCGACGTGCTGCAAACCTGGGCCGATGTCGACGCCCTGGCGCGCTGGATCGGCTACACCCCGGGCACATCACTGGAGCACGGCGTCAACGCCTTCGTCGGTTGGTACCGGGACTACTACCGGGTCTGAATCGCCCCCTCACAACAGGATCACAAGCGCCCCATGACATCCCCACTTGAGCTATCGGTACTGATTCCCGCCAGGAACGAGGCCGACAACCTGCCGGCACTGCTGCAGGAAATCCGCGCGGCACTGGCGACGCAAGACTACGAAGTGCTGGTGGTCGATGACGGCAGCCGCGACCACACCCTGAGCGTCCTGCAACACTTGAAAAACCAAGGCTACGCGCAATTGCGCATCCTCCGCCACAAGCACTCGCTGGGCCAGAGCACAGCACTGTGGCACGCCGCCGAAGCGGCGCGCGGCCAGTGGCTGGCCACCCTTGACGGCGACGGGCAGAACGACCCGGCGGACATCCCCGGCATGCTGGCCCTGGTACGCGCCAACCAGCACCTGGCCGGCAGCCTCAAACTGGTGGCCGGACACCGGGTCAAGCGTTGCGACAGCGCCAGCAAACGCTGGGCCTCGCGCCTTGCCAACGGCCTGCGCCGGCGCCTGCTCGGGGACGCCACGCCTGACACTGGCTGCGGGCTGAAACTGGTCGAGCGCGCGGCCTTCCTGCGCCTGCCCTACTTCGACCATATGCATCGGTTCATTCCGGCGCTGATCCTGCGTCACAACGGCCGGATGCTGGTCCACCCGGTCAACCACCGGCCACGTCGGGCCGGAGAGTCCAAGTACGGCAACCTGGATCGCGCCCTCGTTGGCATTCTCGACCTGTTCGGGGTCTGGTGGCTGATCCGCCGTACCCGCCTGGACACGCGCCCGCAGGAGCTTGAAGGATGACCCGCGAAAGCCTGTGGCTAATCGTCGGCCTCGCCGGCCAGGCCGTGTTCACCGGGCGCTTTGTGCTGCAGTGGCTGTACAGCGAGATCAAGCGCCGCAGCCTTATCCCGGTGGGTTTCTGGTACCTGAGCATGCTCGGCAGTGCGCTGCTGCTGGCCTACGCCATCTATCGCCAGGACCCGGTGTTCATCATTGGCCAGAGCTTCGGTTTGCTGGTCTACCTGCGCAACCTGCAGCTGATCGCCCGCCACCCGCAACAGAAGGAATAGCCCCGTGCCAAGGTTCGACTCGCTCATGGCCGAACGCCTGGCCCTGATGGCCCTGGCGCTGCTGCTGGTGGGTGCCGGTATCGGCTGGCGCCAGCCGATGAATGTGGATGAGGAGCGCTTCCTCGGCGTTGCCCTGGAAATGCTGCACAGCGGCCACTGGTTCATCCCGCACCGGGCGGCAGAAATCTATGGTGACAAGCCGCCGCTGTTCATGTGGACCGTAGCCCTCTTCGCCAACCTGACCGGCACGCCCAGCATCGCCCTGTACCTGCCCGGACTGTTATCGGCAGCGACCATCACCTGGGTGCTGCACGACCTGGGGCGGCGCCTGTGGAACCGGCGTGTCGGGGTGATCGCTGCTCTGCTGTTCCTGGCGACCTACCAAAGCTACAGCATCCTGCGCACCGGGCAGATCGACAGCTTCCTGTGCCTGTGGGTGGCGCTGGGCCTCTATGGCCTGTTGCGCCACCTGCTGCTGGGGCCGGCCTGGGGCTGGTTCTACCTGGCTTGCGCGGCGATGGGCCTGGGTATCATCAGCAAGGGCGTGGGCTTTGTCCCAGCGCTGGTACTGCTGCCGTATGCCTGGGCGGTGCGCCAGCATTGGCACGGCGTGGTGGTGATGCCCGGCCAGGCCCGGCGCTGGAGCCTGGGCTTGTTATGCCTGCTGGCCGGTTGCGCGGTGTGGCTGTTGCCGCTGCTGGTGTCGATTGCCCAGGGCGGCGGCGCGGCAGAACTGGCCTACCTGAAGGAAATCCTGCTGCGCCAGACCGCCAGCCGCTATGCCAATGCCTGGGACCACCGTGAGCCGTTCTGGTACTTCTTCGTCAAGGTCATCCCCAAGTACTGGCTGCCGCTGGTGCTGGCCTTGCCCTGGCTGGTACCGGCCTGGTATCGGCAACTGCACAAGCGCGACGGGCGCTTTCTGTTGCTGCTCGGCTGGGTAGCGCTGGTACTGTTGTTCTTCAGCCTCAGCAGCGGCAAGCGCAAGCTGTATATCTTCCCGGCGCTGCCGGGCCTGGTGCTGGCCATCGCGCCACTGCTGCCCTGGCTGCTCAAACGCTGGCTACAGCGCCGGCCGGCCTGGCGCAAGGGGTTCACCGCCGTAGCCCTGGCATGGTTCGCGCTATGGTTCGCGCGCGGCTGGGTCGAGCCATTGCAAGAAGGCCGCAACCCACATGACACCTTGATGAGCGAAGCCGCGCGCGTCACCAGTGGAGCCGAACTGGTGCTGGTTGACTGGCGCGAGGGGCACTGGCTGTTTGCCCGGCAACCTATCGTGCATTTCGGCTTCAGCGGGCAATCCAGGGCAGATGCGGCCGCCTACTGGCTGCGCCAGCATCCCGCAGCCTACGCCTTGATCCCGGGCTCCGCACTGGGCCGCTGCTTCAGTGCCGAGAAGGCGCGCAGGCTCGGCGAAACCTCGCGCGCCGAGTGGTATGTGGTCGCCGCCGATGCCGACACTGGCCAATGCCAAGCAGCAGCGCCCAGCCATGTCTATCACTTCGCCTGGGCGAGCCCTGCCAGTAACCCGCCGCAACCCCAGGGTGCAGCGACACGACGCTGGCAGGAGTATTGAGCGCCACACCTTCTGCGCGCGGTTGAGGTGACCGTTCGGGCGAGTGGCACAGGACACTATGATCGCCTGGACTTCAAATGCACTTGCAATCGGCGCCTTCTCAAAATACTGTATGAATAATCAGTATACGGTATGACGCCATGCAACTCATTGCCAAACTCGGCATCCTCGCCGACGCCGCCAAGTACGACGCCTCCTGCGCCAGCAGCGGCGCGCCCAAGCGCAATTCGCGGGGCGGTGATGGCCTGGGTGCCACCAACGGCATGGGCATCTGCCACAGCTACACCCCCGACGGCCGCTGCGTGTCGCTGCTCAAGGTGCTGCTGACCAACTTCTGCCTGTACGACTGCCAGTACTGCGTGAACCGCCGCTCCAGCAACGTGCCCCGCGCCCGTTTCACCCCCGAGGAAGTGGTGCGCCTGACCCTGGATTTCTACCGGCGCAACTGCATCAGCGGCCTGTTCCTCAGTTCCGGCATCATCCGCTCGGCCGACTACACCATGGAGCAGTTGATCCGCGTGGCCCGGCTATTGCGCGAGGAACACCACTTCCGCGGCTACATCCACCTCAAGACCATCCCCGATGCCGACCCGCTGTTGATCGAACAAGCCGGTCGCCTGGCCGACCGCCTCAGTGTCAACATCGAACTGCCCACCGACGCCAGCCTCAAGCGCCTGGCGCCGGAAAAGCAGGCCCACACCATTCGCCAGGCCATGGGCGTCATCCACCAGGGCCAGCAAGCCGTGGCCAACGAACCCAAGGCCCCGCGCTTCACCCCCGCCGGGCAGAGCACCCAGGTCATCGTCGGTGCCGACAATACCGACGACAGCACCCTGCTGCGCAATGCCGAGTCGCTGTACCAGGGCTATGGCCTCAAGCGCGTGTACTACTCCGCCTTCAGCCCGATACCCGACAGCCCGGGTAGCGTGCCGTTGGCGGCGCCGCCGCTGCTGCGCGAACACCGTCTGTACCAGGCCGACTTCCTGTTGCGTGGTTATGGCTACCAGGCCGGGGAACTGCTCGGCCAGGGCGATAACCTGGCATTGGACATCGACCCCAAGCTGGCATGGGCGCTGGCCAACCGTGAGGTCTTCCCGCTGGATGTGAACCGCGCAGAACCGGCATTGCTGGCGCGCATCCCAGGTATTGGCCTGCGCAGCGTACAGCGCCTGGTCGCGCTGCGGCGCGAGCGGCGCATCCGCTATGACGACCTGATCCAGCTGCGTTGTGTACTGGACAAGGCGCGGCCGTTCATTGTCACCAGTGACTACCGCCCGGCCCAGGCCGAGCTGCGCAGCGGCTTGTTGCGGGCCCGTCTGCGGGAGCCACAGGCACCGGTGCAGATGGGGTTGTGGGGATGATCGCGCTGGACTGCGATGACCTGTTCGCAACCTGGCGTGAGCAGGCGCGCGTGCTGTTGGGGCATGGTATCGACCCCGCGGAGGTCACTTGGTCGCAGGGGCCGATGGCTGACTTGCTGGCCGTACCCACTCCGCTCCCGGAAGGCCCCGGTCCTTTCCGGGCCAAGGTACCGGCGCCGCTGCTGACGCTGCTGGAACAGGCCGCCCGCTACCGTGGCGAGCAACGCTGGCACCTGCTGTATGAGGTGCTCTGGCGTGTGGCCCACGGCGACCGCACCGCAATGCTGGCGGGGGATCGGCTGGGCAGCGAACTGCATCGGCGGATCAAGCAGGTCAGCCGCGAGGCGCACCACCTGCACGCCTTTGTCCGCTTCGTGCCATTGCCGGACGCCGTGGCGGCCCACCTGCAGCTGGACCTTGTGGCTTACCACGAGCCGGCCCATGACATCCTCGAAAGCGCCAGCCCGCACTTCGCCGACCGCCTGGGGCGCCTGCGTTGGTTGATCGCCACCCCGCGCGATGGCATACGCTTCGACGGCCAAGCGTTCGAATACCACCGGCAGTGCCCCGAAGCCTGGCGCCACTGGGCGCGCAACGCCGATGACCCGGGTGCCGAGCTATGGCGCACCTATTACCGCCATACCTTCAACCCCGCCCGCCTCAATCCCGATGCGTTACGTCTGCACATGCCGGGAAGGTTCTGGCGACACTTGCCGGAGGGCATGCTGATACCCCAGCTCGAAGGCCTGGCGCGCCAGGGCAAGCAACGCGACGGCCAGGCGCTGGAAGTGGCAGCGCAGGCTGGCAAACAAATCAGCAAGCCAACACGGTCGGTGTAGGAGCGGGCTCGCCCGCGAAACAGGCGGCACGGTGGTTGGGTTGCCACAGGTCCCCTGGCAAGCCGTCAGCGTCAATCCAGCATCCAGCCCGCATCGCCCCCTTCCAGCACGCCACCGTGGTCGGTTCGATCCCCCTTGCGCGCCACGGCTGCACCTTCAATCAGAAAGTTCGCGGCACCGCTGATTATTACAGCGCCACACGTGGTGCGGTCGCCCACTCTGGCAACCGGCCTGCCATTGAAGGTGTATGCGGAACTGCCGCTTTCCACCTGGTTGCTGCCATGCAGCGGGCAGACATGCCGATGGCCTACGAGTATCACGGGTTTCATCGGGCCTCACCTTCACACGGGGCAGTTCGGGATTCACGGTCAATGTCTTCCGGCCAATGAACCTTTGGTGCCAGGCAGTGCATGTGGCTCAGGCCATCGTCATCGTTCCAGTCACGGGGTGGATGGACGAACTTCGGCAGCGCTTCAGGGCCTTGTTGCATGAACAGCCGGGCGATGGCCCAGTAGGCTTCGCCGTGGCGGAGGTCATGGGTGAAGAACACGCGGTCGATGACTTCGTTGGTTTCCGGATTGCGGATTGACAACATGACGTTTTCGATCAGGCCACCGTGGCCGGGGGCGTAGACTCGGTAGACTTCGGCGGTTACGTCGTCCCAGTTGTAGGCGACCGGTTTTACGCCCCAGTGTTTGCGGCTGAACAGATAGATGTAGTGGAATCTAAATTGATAGAAATAGATTTTGCGTCGTAAGCGATTGAAACGGATAGGTTCGTCCCGTGGTAGCAACAAATCCATCTTTATGTATGTCGCAGTGGCCCATATGCTAACCAGAACCATTAGCGAGGCTAGGAGGTCAATATGCCAGTCACCCGACCAATTAATAGTGAAAAAAATGCCAGGCATGTAGATAAATGTACCGGCAGTAAAAGCCAATATCGGCACTCCTATTAACAGGACAATACCACGTAAACTGACAGTAGAGCGAGGAAGCTCCAGGCATACCTCGTCAAAAAAGTTTGGCGAGGGATCTATATCTTCAAAGCTTAAGCGTGGAACTGCACTCGAACTGAAATCAGGCAGGTCATGACTCCAACATAGAGCCCGCTCCGAAAGAATTTTGGGTTTGGCTTTCATTCATTAGCTTCCTTAACGCAGACCTCGACATATGCCTCTGGTAGTCTCTTATCTGGCCAGTAACATATCAGTAGCGTCGCGGCTCTTATGGTGTGCGGTCCAATAGTCGGCATGAGCTCCACCGTTCCAGTGAACGCTAGCCATGACAGATGTGGCTCATCCAAGTCATACGGACGTCGCTCTTTTTTTACTGAGATATTATCTTTGTAGTCAGGCTGCTTTGGCTGCGAAAAGCCGTGGAATTTTGCCCCCTCGGTAAGGGGTTCAACTTGAACTGGTCCGTGCTCATCAAGTGCGAGGGTTTCTCCGCCAATAAAATCGGGGTGGGTTCCGTCACCATAACGATGTACTGACAGGATCCAGCGATAGGCCGAGTATTCATCATCGTATTTGGGCAATATGATGTGAAATTTTAGTTTGTGCTCTAGCTCCAGGCTGACCAGTCCACCAATCTTGGGGGCGGTCGGGTCGCTTAAGCGCTTGGATTCGAAATGAACCGCTGCGTGCACGCCAATCGTGGCAGCATTCAGTTCTGCAAACGCTATGTCTGCATATTCAGGTGTATCCCAAGAGATGACCGGACTTTCATCACCTCTCCCAAAACAACATCGTCGCGCCCACCGCTCTAGTGCATTAGATTCGTTTTGTCCAGCTGAACGAGTAAGTGCGTACGCAGTAAGTGCCAGTATCATAGCCAGACCTAAAGGCCCTAGCAGGGCCGGCTTAAATATTGCCCAGACAAACGCGCCAGTTGAGAAGGCGTAAAAAAAACCTGCACGGAAATAATTCGTTTCTGCTGCGTTGTCGCCGGCTGTCCGTGCACGCTTAGCAGCAGTAAAAGCTTGTACGGTGTCGAAAACCCCGGCGATAGCACTTATCATGGCACCGAATTTTATCAGCGACACTCCAGTACCTGACGCACTTTTAGCCCACGGTTTGCCAATATGCTGGGTACTTGCCCTCAAAATGAGCCCCACCAGCTCAATTTGCCCTCCCAACACGCCCAACTGAGATCCTTGCAACGCCAACTTGGCCTCATGCGCCTTCGGCCCAATTTCCTCTTCCGCCTTTTCCTGATTCCTACCCAGGCTGTCCTGCTGCAGATACAACCCACCTATCGCCAGCAGGAGTTCCCAGCTGCCAGCCACCCCGCGCAACCCGGAAAACCCAGTCCTTACCAATCGCGCCGCCTGCTGCGAGGTGATCTTCATGCCGTGCAACAACCTGCGCGCATCACTTTCCAACGTCCCCGCCGCCACCGAGATATCCACCAGGGCAAGCTGCGCCGCGCTGCTCGCCTGGTTCACGCCAATGCTGGCTTCCTTGAACAACCGCCCATGCACCTCTTCGGCGGTGCCCTCGACCCAAACCGTCACGCTGATCATCGTGTGGGTGAAGCGCGGGTCGAGCACGGCCAGGCTCATCAGCCCGTGCTGGATGATCGGCCGCACCTTGCGCATCGACTTCATCGAGCCAAACTCGAAATCGTCAAGGTTGCGCTGCATCCGGTCGCGCGCCGCGGCGATCGAGGCGTTGGCCTTGTGCTGTAATTCCCGCAGGTGCTGGCTTTGCAGGGCGTAGTACTCGCCCAGCTTCATCTTCACTTCCAGCTCGATCAACTGCACGCCGTTGTAGAGATACTGCGTGGCGCTGTTCAGATGCCGCACGGCTTTCCGGATGCCAGGCGACAGGCAGGGCGCCAGGCGCTGGCTGGCCGCGTTGAGCGCGCTTTGCGTTTCGGCGATGGCCTGCTTGAGGGTAGTGCGCAGGCGCAAGCCGGCGTCGTCGCTGGCAATGATCTTGCTCAGCATGCTGTAGAGCTTGTCACTGTCGTTCCAGTTGATGCCGCCGTCAGCGGCAAAGCTCGGCAGCAACCCGGCCAGCAACGCCCGGTCGCGCATCAACAAGGCGCGGTAGGGTGGGCTGTCAGGGTCCTGCAGCCATTTCAGCCAGAGGGCCTCGCTGGTTCCCGCTGCAGGAATACGCGACTCAGTGGCCGGCACCATGGCTTCGGTAACACCTCCGCCCAGGCACAGCGCCAGGGTCTTGGCATACGCCACGCCGGATTCGCGGTCGTTACCGTCGTAGTCGTACGCCTCGACCACCTTGAACATGGGCGTATCGAACAAGGCAACGTACGCCTGCGCGTCCTGGTCGATGTAACGCTGAAACTCGCCTTCCTGCTGGTCGTAAGCCGCCTGGAACGCCGCGCGCTGCGGTTCGTGGTAACGCTGCTCCAGCCGCTCGTCACTCGCCTGCTGCGCACGCTCGACCAACTGTTGTCGCGCGACTGCCGGGTCGGTGAACACCGGGGGGCCATCACCGGTCATCGGCTCCAGCGACGGCACTTCCTGCGCGGCCCGTTCCCTGTTGGTGGCACGAATGATCTGCAGGATCTGCGAGGTCTGCAGCTGATAGGCCCGCATCGGCTCTTCGCGCCAGGCCTGACGCTTCAGTACCCAATTCAGGCGCTGATGGTTGTATTCCTGGATCAGCCCGACGGTGTCGTCGAGCACCACGGCCAGCACGCCGTTTTCCAGCTGGTGGCGGTTCATCGCATTGATCAGGTAGCCACGCAGGGCGAACCGGCGCAGCCAGCGGCTGTGGAAACCGTGCGCGCTGTCGAACGGGGAACACGCCTGCTGTGCGTACTCGAAAACCTGCTTGTCGACCTGCAAGTTGTCGGGCGTCATGGCGATGCCCAGCAGTTCGGGATGGTTGCGCGCCTGGATCAGGTCCAGCCCTTCGAAACGCTGCGCCGGCGCCTGGCCCCGCTTGTAGGCGTTCAGCACACTGACCGGCCAGGCGTCGCTGGAAAAGGCCAGCCAGGCGCTGCTGTATCGGTCGGTGTCGATGTTGAGAAAGGCCGAGGGGATGTCATGGTCTTCATGCACGCACTTTTCCGGCAGTGGCCTTGGCGGGCCATCCGGTGGCTCGTAGGGGTTGAAGCGGCGCAAATGGCCCTGTGCGCTGACGGCATAGGCCTGCCAGACCTGCTGGTCGAGCAACACGTACAGGTAGCCCATGCGCAAGGTGCGCAGGCCGATCCTGGTCGAGATATGCAGGTTATCCGCGACGGTGACGACACACTCGGGGCGGGTGTCTGGCACCAGCGCGCGGCGCAGCGGCAGGATCGGCAGGCCCTGGCGTTCACAGGACATGCACTGGTCGTGCGGCAGGCCGGCTTCGGCTGCGGCGATGGCGATGCGTTGACTGATGCTCATGGGCGACTCTCGGATTTCGGCAGGAATTCGGTCAGCCGGCGCCATTGCTCCTCGGAGTAACACGCCAGTGCAGGTGCAAGGGGACGCTGTTGCCGAACGACTGAGCTGATCAGTTCACGAACCGCAGCAATGTTGCGCAACTCGGGATGCACACACAGCTGATGGAGGGCAAAAACCACGATATCCTCCGCTTCGCTCAACCCCAGCGCCCGCGCATCATCGATGTGGTTCGATGCACGCACGGCGGCAAACGGCGGAATCGCACAGGGGTAGGCGTCGCTCGCTCCCGCTCGCAACACTTTCCAGATGCCCAGCACACGCTCTACCAGCGCCGCATCCTCCTGGATCCGCTGGGCAGACGCTGGCAGGGGATGACGCTGCTTACCCTGCCCTTTCAGGTTTACCAGCCGTCCTCCACTGCTCAGGAACAACCATTTGCCGATCGGCCACCAAGGACCGTGCTCAACCTGCTGGTAGGTCGCTGCAAGCAGCTCCAGGCGAACCGGTTCATAGATTGGATGGAAACTGAATGCCCCTTTGCCATTGGGTAACCGGCACAAGGCTGCCAGGTGCACAGCAATGGTGGCCGACGGCGCCTCACTGAACAGCCAGCCGCACAGGTAGCGCCGGCGCTGATACAAACCTTTCTGCGCTGCCCGCGTTGTCTGTTCCAGCAATGAGCGACTGGGCGCGGTTCCAGGCATCGCCAGACAAACCAGGACGGGATGCAAATGGGGCGCATGGGCTAGATCGGCCCTTGGCACCTGGGTCAGTGCACCTTCGCCCAAGGCGCTGCGCAGCTGCGCAAGCAAGGCGTGGTCGCCATTGTCAGGAATTGCGAGCGGGTCGATCAGCACATGGCAATGCAAACGGGGCTCGTACTGTTTTTCAATGAGGCTGGCCAAACCTTCGCAGTCCATCAGAGCTGGCCCTCACACTTGTCGCTGGCGTTCGGCGTCAGCAACAGTGACTGGGCAACGCCTGCGCCTTTGGCGACCGCCGTGGCCTGCCCCTGCAGGTCGAGTGCCAGCCCACTGATGGTGATGCCTCGCTCATCCAGGATGATGCTGCCACCCGCGGTTCTGAATTCGATGCGTTCGCTGGCCCGCACCTGGTAGATCGTCGTGTGGTGCTCCATACCCCGCCCGACAGTGACCTTTTGCATACCTTTGACGACAAGCTCGCTGTCATTGCCGACAGACACCTGCTGATTGCCACCCGTTGATTCGCTCCGGTTGTTGCCGACCTTCTCGACCAGGTCCTGCCTGATGTCCATGCGGCAGGTCTGCCCGACCAAGCGGGTATGGTCGCGCCCTATCTCTTCGCGCAAGTCATTGCCGATGCTGGATTGCTCGTCATGCCCCACCTGCTCGACACGGTTGCGCCCGACACGCGTGGTCTCATCATTGCCAACTACATTGTTCTGGTCCCGCTGGGCGTGGATGAACACCTCCTCCTTGCCCAGTTCATCCTCGAAACGCAGTTCGTTGAAGCCTTTGCCCTTGTGCGTCTGGCTCTTGATGGTCATGCGCGTCTTGTGCTTGGGCAAGTCATAGGGCGGCAGCTGGTCGCCACAGTAAGTCCGCCCGATGATCAGCGGCTGGTCGGGGTCGCTGTTGACATACTGGATGATCACGTCCTGGCCGATGCGCGGGATGGCCATCAAGCCCCAGCTGCCGCCCGCCCAGCCCTGCGAAACGCGCACCCAGCAGGAACTGAATTCGTTGTCCCGGCTCTCGCGGTCCCAAGGGAAGCTGACCTTGACCCGCCCCCATTCGTCGCAATGGATTTCTTCACCAGGCGGGCCGACGACGGTGGCCATGTGCGGGCCGTCGATACGCGGTTTGGGCAACGGTGCCGGGCGCCACTCAGTTCTTCCCGGCACCAGCACCGCTGCCTGCTGGTAATGCGTGCCTTGCGCACTGCCAGCAGCCTCCTCCTGCAGGCTGGTGAACTGAGTGCCCTGGTGGTGCACGCGGATCGTGCGCCAATGCACATTGAGGTCCTCGCGAGGGTGTTCGACGAGGGTGAAGCTCAACCCCGGTTGCAGGCGCACATCGTCACCCTCCACCTCGGCAAGGCGGGCGTCATGGCGCAGGGCCGTGAGCCGGGTGGCGGTGAAGGGGATACCGACCGCATCGCGCTTGTAGCGGCCTGGGTAGTCGAAACGCTCATAGTCCAGCGACTGGTGGGTGATGCTGCTGTCACCGGCGCTGTGCTCCTGGCGGTACTGTGGGTGGGTGAAGGTGTAGTCCCGCTGCACCTGCTTCGCGGTACGCACCTGTTCGCTGTAGCGCAGGCTCCACAGGCACGGGCGTGCCTGATCGCCACCGCTGTTGGCGCGGTACAGCACCTGGTCGGGACCGATGTCATCCGCTTCATGAAGACCGTCGTCATCTTCATCCGGCTTTATGGCGCCGAGGCTGATCGTACCCAGCGCCAACAGCCGGTCGCTGATGACCAGCTGGTGATATTTCGGCGTGTGTTCGAAGCGGTAGACGAACCCCTCCTCGGCGGCCAGGCGGGCCATGAAATCGAGGTCGGTTTCACCGGCCTGCACGCAGAACTCGCGCACCTGATGTGCGCCGATACTCTTGATTTCAAAACGGCTGATGCCCTGGCGCTGGAGCATCAGTTCGAGGATCTGCGGCACGCTCTTGTGCTGGAAGATGCGCCAGTTCGAACGCAGCCCGGCCCGCGCCAGCGCGGGTTCGACCAGCGCGCGGTAACGGGTACGGAAGTGGCCTGTCTCGCCCTGGCTGAAGCGGCTGACCAGGCCGTGCACATAACGTAGCGGGCGTTCGCCGCGCCACAGGGTGAACAATGCCGGTTTGTCGAGCAACGCGCCGAAGTCGACGTCGCTGTCGAAACTGATCAGTTCCAGGCTCAGCTGGAACGGTGAGCTGAGCGCTTCGTCGAGTTCGAACGAAACCACTTCGAACTCCAGCCGGCTCGCCAGCGGCTGAAAGGTAAAACGCAACTCGGATTGGCTAGGCATGCAGGTTTCCCCTGGCTACGGCTGCAGGATGATGCTGTCGAGTGCCTCCAGAACCTCGCTGGTGATCAGGCTCAGGCGGTAGCTGTAGTAGCAGTAGGCACAGACCATGGCCACGGCAGACACCACCAGCGGGCTCCACCAGGGCCAGTTCCAGCGCCGCCGGCGATAGGGACGATCGACAATGTTGGTGTAGGGGTCGCACACGCTTTCGGGGGTGGGACCACGCAGTTCGCGAAGTACCTTGTGCATGCGTGAAATCAGCGCATTGATCAGGTCATCGCCCTTGGGATCGAGCGCGTACTTGCCCTTCAGGCCCAGGCAGAAACAGAAGTACAGGAACTCCAGCACATCCTGGAATTCTGCAGGCGACTGCATCATCCGCTCCAGCAGCACGAAGATTTTCTCGCCGCCGTGGGTTTCGTGGTGGAACACACTCAACAACGGTTCATGGCTCCAGCACGAATTGCAGCCCCAGGGGCGGCTCATTACCGCCTCGTCCAGGTATAGGCACAGCGCGTAGGAGTAAACTTCGAGATGCGCCTCGGCATAGCCGTGCTGCTGGATTTCCTCGCGGATGGCGCTGACCTGCGTTTGCAGGGTCTTGTGCACGTATTCGATGTTCGGCAGTTCATCCAGGGTGCGCAGGCGGATGACCAGGCCGAACAACGGGTTTGCCGCGTCGAGCATCAGGTTGTCGAAGCCGCCACGTAGCTGGAACTCAGGGTCGGCCGGGTAGCCTGCCAGCCCTGCTGCCGCAGCCAGGTAGGGCGAGTGAGCTTCCTGCGGGGCCTCGAGCATGGTGTGCAAGCTGTTTTCCATGACGTCGTGAGCGGCCTTGGCGCCCACGATTTCTTCAGGCGGGATGGAGCGTGGCCGGGGCATGAGAAGGTCCTTGTCTTCCAGCAGACTGAAGACATGAACGCTATCGGGGAAGCCATTCTGTGAGAAGTCGGGGCCTTCCCGCGCCGTTGTAGGACATTTCGACCGGCCTGTTTCCAGGCATGGGTGCAGGCCCCAAACGCATCGCGACAACGAACGCAACCAAGTGAAACGTTCCGCCTGCAAAGCCGTCATAACCTGAGCCGGTGAACGCAATGAGGAAGCGCAATGACCCAGCCCGACCCGTCCTATGTCAAATGGCTCGAAGAGCGCGCCATGCTTCAGGCAGCCCAGCAGCGTACCCACCTGTACGCAGGCCAGTCGCGCCTGTGGCAGCAGCCCTACGCCGAAGCCCAGCCGCGCCGGGCCATCGAGATCGCCTCGGTCTGGCTGACGGTCTACCCTGACGCCATCATCGCCCCCGAGGGCTGTTCGGTACTCGGCGCCCTGGCCCACGAAGCGCTGTGGAAACGCCTGTCGGAGATCGGCATCCAAGGCCTGCACACCGGCCCGATCAAGCGCTCCGGCGGCATTCAAGGCCGCGAACTCACGCCCAGCGTGGACGGCAACTTCGACCGCATCAGCTTCGACATCGACCCGCTGTACGGCAGCGAGCAGGAGCTGATCCAGATGAGCCGCATGGCCGCCGCCCACAACGCCGTGACCATCGACGACCTGATTCCCTCGCACACTGGCAAGGGCGCCGACTTCCGCCTGGCCGAGCTGGCCTACGGCCCCTACCCGGGGCTGTACCACATGGTCGAGATCCGCGAGGAAGACTGGCCCCTGCTGCCCGAAGTGCCGGCCGGACGCGACGCGGTCAACCTGCTGCCGGCACAATGTGACGAACTCAAGGCCCGGCATTACATCGTCGGCCAGCTGCAACGGGTGATCTTCTTCGAGCCGGGTGTGAAGGAAACCGACTGGAGCGCTACGCCGCCGGTGACCGGGGTGGACGGCAAGACGCGGCGCTGGGTATACCTGCACTACTTCAAGGAGGGCCAGCCGTCACTGAACTGGCTGGACCCGACCTTCGCCGCCCAGCAAATGATCATTGGCGATGCCCTGCACGCCCTGGACTGCCTGGGGGCCCGCGGCCTGCGCCTGGATGCCAACGGCTTCCTCGGCGTGGAAACGCGCACCAACGGCACAGCCTGGTCGGAAAGCCACCCACTGTCGCTGGTCGGCAACCAGCTGATCGGCGGCATGATCCGCAAGGCCGGCGGCTTCAGTTTCCAGGAACTGAACCTGACGCTCGACGATATCGCGCAGATGTCCAAGGGCGGTGCCGACCTGTCCTATGACTTCGTCACCCGGCCCGCCTACCAGCATGCTCTGCTGACCGGCGACACCGAGTTCCTGCGCTTGATGCTGAAAGAGATGCATGCCTTCGGCATCGACCCGGCCTCGCTGATCCATGCCCTGCAGAACCACGACGAAGTGACCGTGGAACTGGTGCATTTCTGGACCCTGCACGCCCATGACATGTACCTGTACAAGGGCCAGACCCTGCCTGGCGGCATCCTCCGTGAGCACATCCGCGAAGAAATCTACGAGCGGCTGTCGGGCGAACACGCGCCCTACAACCTGCGCTTCGTCACCAATGGCATCGCCTGCACCACGGTCAGCCTGATCACCGCGGCACTGGGCATCCGCGACCTTGGGCAGATCGGCCCGGCAGAGGTCGAGCTGATCCAGAAGGTGCACTTGTTGCTGGTCATGTACAACGCCATGCAACCGGGGGTCGTGGCGCTGTCCGGCTGGGACCTGGTGGGCGCCCTGCCCTTGCCCGCCGAAGCGGTGGCAGAGCGGATGATGGATGGCGATACCCGCTGGATTCACCGGGGCGCTTACGACCTGGCCGGGCTCGCCCCCCAGGCCGAGGCATCGGTGCGTGGCCTGCCGCGGGCGCGGGCCCTGTATGGCAGCCTGGACAGCCAGCTGGAAAACGGCGATTCGTTCGCCTGCAAGGTGAAAAAGCTGCTGGCGGTGCGCCAGGCCTATGGTATCGCCAGCAGCCGCCAGCTGCTGGTACCCGACGTCAGCAGCCCCGGGTTGCTGGTGATGGTGCATGAGCTGCCGGCCGGGCGCGGCATCCAGATCAGTGCGCTGAACTTTGGCCGGGAAGTGATTGCCGAGCAATTGCAGCTGACCGGGTTCACCCCGGGGCCGGTGGTGGACATGATCAACGAGACGGTCGAGGGTGACCTGACCGAGGACGGGCGGCTGATGGTCAACCTGGACCCGTACGAGGCGCTGTGCCTGCGTATCGTCAATAGCAGCGGGCATGTCTGAACCGGGCTGGCCGCTCTTGCATTTGCCGCGCCATGGGCATAGCGTTCGGGAGTTTTCTTTCTCTGTGCCCAGGAGCAACCCATGTATACCGGCATCGTCCAGGCCGTCCGCCCCCTGCTTGAAGTGACCAGCTACCCGGGCCACAACCAGTTCACCATCGACCTGACCCCGGAATTGCTCGACGAGCTGAAGATCGGCGCCAGCGTCAGTGTCGAAGGGACTTGCCTCTCGGTCACCGAGATTGACGGCAGCCGGGTCAGGTTCGACGCCATGACCGCCACCCTCGAGCGTACCAACCTGCGCTTCTTCAAGGCGGGCCAGGGTGTCAACATCGAACGTTCGGCGAAGATGAATGCCGAAGTCGGCGGCCACCTGATGGCAGGCCACATCGCCACCACCGCCGAGATCGTCGAGCTGTCGATCCAGCCGAGCGGCGCCTTCATCCGGTTCCGCATGCCCGCGCAATGGGGCAAGTACGTGTTCCCGCGCGGTTTCATCGGGGTCAACGGCTGCAGCTTGACGGTCGCCGATGTCGAAGACAACGTGGTCACTATCAACCTGATCCCCGAAACCCTGCGCCAGACCACTTTCGCCCGTTACCAGGTCGGTGAACTGCTGAATATCGAGGTCGACCACCAGACCATGGTGCTGGTGGATGTGGTAGAACGCACCATCAAGAGCACCCTCGCTCGCGAATTGCCCCGCTGAGGTACCTGCATGCTGCCCAACGCCCTTCCTGCACGCACGGCCCGGCGGCTGCGCCTGCAGATCCTGCGTGGCCGTGTCGGCCTTGGCCTGGTTGCCGGGCTGTCGGTACTGGCCGGCATGACCGATGCGATCGGCCTGCTGGCACTGGGCGACTTCGTCTCGTTCATGAGCGGCAACACCACGCGCCTGGCGGTGGCCATCAGTGAAGCGGACCTGGCCATGGTGCTGCGCCTGAGCGGAGCCGTCCTCGGCTTTGTCGCCGGCAACGCACTGGGTGTGCTGTTGGCGCGCGCCTTCCGCCGGCGGGCTTGGCCAGTGCTGCTGGTGGTCGCCGTACTGCTGGCCTTCGCCGCTGGCTGGCGCTTGGCAAATACCTTCCCGGCGCTGCTGGCCGCCACCTTGGCCATGGGCATGATCAATGCCGTGGTCGAACAGGTGAACGGCCTGCCGATCGGCCTGACCTACGTCACCGGCGCCCTGTCACGCTTCGGCCGCGGCTTGGGGCGCTGGCTGTTGGGTGAGCGGCGCAACGGCTGGCGCGTGCAACTGGTCCCGTGGGCCGGCATGCTGCTAGGCGCTGCGCTGGGGGCCTGGCTGGAGCAACGCCTGGGCCTGCAGGCGCTGGCCGGCAGCTGCTCGCTGGCCTGCGTGCTGGCCCTGGTGTCGCGCTTCATTCCCCGCTCCTGGCAGCGTGGCTACATGCCACGCTGATCAGTCGATGCGCGGATGTTGTTGCACCAGCAACTTGCGCTTGGCCTCCAGCTCGGCAATCTGCGCATCGATGTCCTCGATCTTCTGCTCGATATTGTCATGGTGCTCTTGCAGCAGCTCGCGCGCTTCCTCGATATCCGATGCGGCCGGTGCCGCGCCGCGCAGCGGCTTGTTGGCGGTTTCCTTCATGGTCAGGCCGGTGACCAGCCCCACGGCAGCAATCACCATCAGGTAGTACGCCGGCATGTACAGGTTGCCGCTGCTCTCCACCAGCCAGGCCGCCAGGGTCGGTGTAAGCCCGGCAATCAGTACCGAGATGTTGAAGGCGCTGGCCAGGGCGCTGTAGCGGATATGCGTGGGGAACATGGCCGGTAGTGTCGAGGCCATCACGCCGATGAAGAAGTTCAGCAGCACGGCAATGATCAGCAGCCCGGCAAAAATCACCCCCAGCACGCCGCTGTTGATCAGCATGAAGGCAGGGATGGCCAGCACGAAAAGGCCGACACTGCCGACGATGATGAACGGTCGCCGGCCGAACTTGTCGCTGAGCAGGCCGATCATCGGCTGCACGAACAGCATGCCGACCATGATCGCAATGATGATCAGCACGCCATGGTCTTCGCTGTAGTGCAGGTTGTGCGACAGGTAGCTGGGCATGTAGGTGAGCAGCATGTAGTAGGTGACGTTGGTGGCGATCACCACGCCGATGCAGGTCACCAGGCTGCGCCAGTGCTGGGTGGCGACTTCCTTGAACGAGACCTTGGGCCCGGCGGCCAGCCCTTCGCGGTCGCCTTGCTCCAGCTTGTCGACGTGCTGCTGGAAGGCTGGGGTCTCCTCCAGCGCATGGCGCAGGTAGAGGCCGATGATGCCCAGCGGCAGGGCGAGGAAGAACGGCAGGCGCCAGCCCCATTCGAGGAACTTGTCCTCACCCAGCACGGTGGAGATCAGCACCACCACGCCGGCCCCCAGCACAAACCCGGCAATCGAGCCAAAGTCCAGCCAGCTGCCGAGAAACCCGCGCTTGCGGTCGGGCGCGTATTCGGCGACGAAGATCGACGCGCCGGTGTATTCGCCCCCTACCGAGAAGCCCTGGGCCATCTTCGCCAGCAGCAACAGGATCGGCGCCCAGATGCCGATGCTGGCATAGGACGGTATCAGGCCAATGGCGAAGGTGCTGAGCGACATGATGACGATGGTTGCCGCGAGGATCTTCTGCCGCCCGAAACGGTCGCCCAGGGCACCGAAGAACAGCCCGCCCAATGGCCTGATCAGAAACGGTACGGAGAACGTGGCCAACGCCGCGATCATCTGCACGCCCGGGTCGGCATTGGGGAAGAATACCTTGCCCAGGGCATAGGCGACGAAGCCGTAGACACCGAAATCGAACCACTCCATGGCATTGCCCAGGGCGGCTGCGGTAATCGCCTTGCGCATCTTCGCGTCGTCGACGATGGTGATGTCCTTGAGGCCGATTGGCTGGACGCTTTTCTTGCGAGGTTTCATGTCCGTATCCCTGTCGATGAATGCTCTAAGGGATGAGATACAACGGGACACTAAATAATTCAGCGCTTACTGCTTTTTCGTGCTTTCTCGGCAGCTGCTGCGCATTGGAGGAAAGCCGCTGCGATGGCAGCGGCTTACATGGGCAAAGACCCCGGTCAGATACCGTCGCGGGCCAGGTCCATGGCGAAGTAGGTGAGGATCAGGTCGGCACCGGCACGTTTGATCGCGCCGATGCTTTCACGCACTACCCGGCCTTCATCGATGGCGCCAGCCAGGCCGCCGAACTTGATCATCGCGTATTCGCCACTGACCTGGTATGCGGCCAGCGGCAGGCGCGAGGCGGCACGGATATCGGCAATCACGTCGAGGTAGGCGCCGGCCGGCTTGACCATCAACACGTCGGCCCCTTCCTGCTCGTCGAGCAACGACTCGCGCACCGCTTCGCGGCGGTTCATGGGGTTCATCTGATAGCTCTTGCGGTCGCCCTTCAGCGCGGTACCACCGGCTTCGCGGAACGGGCCATACAGTGACGAAGCGAACTTGGTGGAATAGGCCATGATCGCGGTGTCATGGAAACCGGCGCCGTCCAGCGCGCTGCGGATGGCCTGCACCTGGCCGTCCATTGCCGCCGAAGGGGCGATGAAATCGGCACCGGCAGCGGCGGCGATGACCGCCTGCTTGCCCAGGTTGGCGAGTGTGGCGTCATTGTCCACGCCGTGGTCATGCAACACACCGCAGTGGCCGTGGCTGGTGTATTCGCAGAAGCAGGTGTCGGACATTACTACCATTTCCGGCACGGTGTCCTTGCAGATCCGCGACATCCGCGCAACCAGGCCGTTTTCGTTCCAGGTGTCGCTGCCAACGGCGTCCAGGTTGTGCGAAACGCCAAAGGTCATCACCGACTTGATGCCGGCGCGGGCATAGCGCTCGATTTCCTGGGCCAGCAGCTTCTCCGGGATGCGGTTGACACCCGGCATGCTGGTGATCGGCACGAAGTCGTCGATGCCTTCTTCGACGAAGATTGGCAGGATCAGGTCTTCAAGGCGGAACTCGGTTTCCTGGAAGATCGTGCGCAGGGACTCGTTCTGGCGCAAGCGGCGAGGACGAACGGACGGGAATTGGTTGGACATGACTGCTCCAGGGTATTTGAACGGCGTATACCTTATGCCTGTCGCGCGCCAGTGAAAAGGCCAAATGACGAGATATTGTCTTGCGTCAAAGGCAATGGCTGCATTTTTCCTGTGCCGGCCTCTTCGCGGGTAAACCCGCTCCCACAGGATTCGCGCTGTACTTGTGGGTGCGGGTTTACCCGCGAAGAAACCACTGCAGGCAACCTGTTACTGAAGCCAGGGCGGCGCTGGCTCCTCTGCCCGGGCCACCCCCTGCTCGGCCTCGGCCCGCGCGGCGCGCCGGCGCGCATCATCCCGCCGGGCTGCATCGATCTCGCGCATCACGCCGGCCACATCGACGTCATGCTCGTCGTCATCGAACAGCCCCGTCAGCGGACTGTCCGAGCGCAGTTCGCCCGCCTCGTACAAAGCCCACATTTCCTGCGCGTACCGGGTATTTTTCAGCTCCGGCGCAAAACGCCCGAAATAGTGCGCCATGTTGGCCACATCGCGCTGCAGCATGCTGAAGGCATGGTTGTTGGCTGCAGCATCCACGGCCTGCGGCAGGTCGATGATCACCGGCCCGTCGGGGCCGAGCAGCACGTTGAACTCCGACAGGTCGCCATGCACCAGCCCGGCACACAGCATCAGCACGATCTGGCGGATGACGAAGGCATGGAAGGTGCGGGCTTCCTCGGCCTCCAGGTGCACATCGTTCAGGCGCGGTGCCGCATCGCCGTCGGCGTCGGTCACCAGCTCCATCAACAGCACGCCGTCCTGGAAGTCGTAGGGCCGTGGCACGCGTACGCCAGCAGCGGCCAGCCGGAACAGCGCCGCCACTTCGGCGTTCTGCCAGGCATCCTCGGCTTCCTTGCGGCCATACTTGCTGCCCTTGGCCATGGCCCGTGCCTGACGGCTGTTGCGGACCTTGCGGCCTTCCTGGTACTCGGCAGCCTGGCGAAAACTGCGCTTGCTGGCTTCTTTATATACCTTCGCGCAGCGTACCTGGCTGCCGCAGCGCACGACATACACGGCAGCTTCCTTGCCACTCATCAACGGCCGCAGTACTTCATCGACCAGGCCGTCTTCGATCAGGGGTTCGATTCTTTTCGGTGTCTTCATCAGGCTGCGTTCGGGGTCCTGGCTGTGATGGGGGACATCCTCTCACAGCCGGCAGCGACTTGCTCGCCTGTCTTCAGCGCGCCTGTGTCAGGCGCCCTGCCCCACACCCCCTGGCACCATCCCGCGTGCCCGGCGCCGGGTAACCAGCAGGCCGGAACACACCACCAGCAGCGCCAGTACCATGGTCGATACGACCTCTATGCGGTGGTCCGGGCGGAACAACATCAACACCAGTACCGCGCTGATGAACAGGATCACCGCCCAGGTCAGCCACGGGAACAGCCACATGCGGTAACCCAAGGTCTTGCCCTGGGCAATCAGGCGCTGGCGCAGGCGCAACTGGGAAATGGCAATCACCAGGTACACCAGCAAGGCAATCGCGCCGGAGCTGGCCATGAGGAAGCCGAATACCTTGGCCGGCACCAGGTAGTTGGCAATGACCGCCAGGAACGCCGCACCGGTGGACAGCAACACCGCCACCACCGGCGTGCCACTGCGGCTGGTCAGCTGGGCGCAGGCCGGTGCATCACCGCGGCGGCTCAGCGAATAGACCATGCGCGAGGCGGTGTACAGCGACGAGTTGAGGCAACTGGTGACCGAAGTCAGCACGACGAAGTCGATGATCGCCTTGGCATGCGGCACGCCGAGGGTGTCCAGCACCGTGACATAGGAGCCTTCGCTGGCCAGGCGCGGGTCAGTCCACGGCACCAGGGCGATGACGATGAAGATCGACAGGATATAGAACAGCGTGATTCGCCAGATCACCGAGTTGGTGGCCCTGGAGATGTGCTTGCCCGCTTCGTCGGACTCGGCTGCGGCGATGGTCACCACCTCGGCACCGAGGAAGGAGAACATGGTGATGAGCATGGCACTGAGCACCGCGCCGAAGCCGTTGGGCATGAAACCGCCCGTGTCCCACAGGCGCGACACCCCGCTGACACCGGAGCCCGGCAGCAGGCCGAAGATGGCGCACAGCCCCAGCGCGATGAAGCCGACGATGGCCAGCACCTTGACCAGCGCCAGCCAGAACTCGAACTCACCATAGTTCTTCACGCTGAACAGGTTGGTCGCGGTCAGCAGCAAGGTGATGACCAGCGACAGCAGCCAGATTTCCAGCTGCGGAACCCAGGAATTGATAATGGTGGCGGCGATGTTGGCCTCGATCGGGATGATCAGCACCCAGAACCACCAGTACAGCCAGCCGATGGTATAGCCGGCCCATTTGCCGATGGCGAGGTCGGCATAGGTGGAAAACGAACCGGTGTCCGGCGAGGCCACCGCCATTTCCGCCAGCATGCGCATTACCAGCACCACCAGGGCACCGGCCAGGATATAGGCGAGGATGGTGGCCGGCCCGGCTTCGGCGATCGCCCGGCCGGAGCCGACGAACAGGCCGGCACCGATCACACCGGCGATGGACAGCATGGTGACATGCCGTGATTTCAATCCATGACTCAAATTGTTGTTGTGGGTTTGCATGGCGTTACCTTGTTGTTTTTGTCATGCCCACGCAGGGGCCGTCGGCTTGCACGTCACCGACGCAGGCGCGAAAAAGCCCGCCCTGCCCTAGATGGTGAGTAGGGCAGTACGGGTTGAGTAAACGAAACCGCAGGAGGTGCTACAGGTGCTTCAGCCGGCTGCCCGCCGGCGCGGCGCCAGGTCGGCCTTGGGCGCAGCGCTGCCTTGCCGGCTGACTTGCTCACAGACCTTCTCGACGATGTAGGCACCGATCGGAATGGCCGACGTGGCAGCCGGCGACGGCGCATTGCAGACGTTGACGCTGCGCGCAGTGTTGACGAACAGGAAGTCGTCGATCAGCTTGCCATCACGCGACACGGCCTGGGCACGCACGCCGGCCGGGTACGGCGTGAGGTCGGCCTTGGTGATGCTCGGGCAGTACTTTTGCACCTGCTTGAGGTAGCCGCCCTTGAACAGCGAGTTCTTCATCTCGATCAGGCCCGGGCGGAAGTTCTTTGCCAGAACCTTGAGGATGCCCGGGGTGGTCAGGGTCTGGAACAGGTCGCCAGGGCTGATGTCGGTCTTGCGATAGCCCTCGCGCTTCATCGCCAGCACGGCGTTGGGGCCGACGGTGACGGTGCCGTCGATCATGCGCGTCAGGTGCACCCCGAGGAACGGCATGGACGGGTCGGGAATCGGGTAGATCAGGTGGTTGACGATCTGGTTGTGCTGCTTGGGCAGCAGGTAGTACTCACCGCGGAACGGGCAGATGACGAAGTCGGTGCGCAGGCCCAGCATGCTCACTACGCGGTCGGCCATCAGGCCCGAACAGGTCACCAGGAAACGGCTGCGCAGCTCGTCGCCATGTGTACGCACGATCACTTCACTGGCCAGCTCCTGCAAGCCGACCACCTCGGCGCCATAACGGATTTCGCCACCGGCACGCTGGAATTGCGCGCCCATTGCCGCCGTCACCTGGGCATAATTGACGATGCCGCTGGAGGGCACGAAGATGCCGCCCATGCCCACGATGTTCGGCTCGCGCTCGCGCAGCTCGGACGCTGACAGCCAGTAGCGTTCCAGGCCATTGGCCGCGGTGCGCTCCCACAGCGCCTTCATGCGCTGCATTTCCAGTTCGTTGGTGGCTACCAGCAGCTTGCCGCACTCGTCGAAGCGGATGCCGTGCTCGGTGCAGAAGGCCTTGGTGGCCTTGTTGCCTTCCAGGCAGAAGCGCGCCTTGAGACTACCAGGGGTGTAATAGACGCCGGCGTGGATCACGCCGCTGTTGTGGCCGGTCTGGTGGCGGGCCGGGCCGGACTCTTTCTCCAGCAGGAGAATCTTCGCATCCGGGTAGACCTTGATCAGGTGCATGGCCGTGGACATGCCCACAATGCCACCGCCGATGATGATGAAATCGTACACAGCCTTACCTCACACGCAGTCATTGCCTGGCTGGCTCACCAAGGCCCGCAGGGGCCCTGGTGGCATCGTTTGCTACATGGACGCATGGGCGGGCGCCCGCCCCACGCCCTGTCATTATTGCCCGCGCTGGTACAGCGGTTTGGGGAAGGCAAGGTAACCGCGCTGGCGCATCAGCTCGCGGCGCAGGCCTTCGTGTGGCGTGAAACGATCGCGGCCATGCAGCCAGAACAGGTTGTTGATCAGCAGGAAGCTGCCCACGCCCACCGGTACCGAAAGCTTCTTCGCGCTGCCTTCCAGCGATTCGGACAAGGCGTTCAGCCAGATGCCTTCCTCAAAGTTTTCCGGCTGCACGAACTGGTCAATGTAGCGCATGGTCGGGCGGCCTTCAGCATCAGTGTCGAATACCGCGTGGAACACATCCTCGGACACCTTCTTGCTCGGTGGTGCGGTCCAGCGCATCTCGCGACGGGCCAGTGGGTGGCGGAAGAACTCGTCGCACTGCTCCCAGTCGTCCAGGTGCAGCAGCAGCGAGTTGCCGCCTTCCATGTTCTTTTCGTCGATTTTCAGCATCAGCACGTAGTCGGTGATCTGGTTGACGAAGGTGCCGTCGTTGTGCAGCTCCATGACCCTGTGCGGCTGGCGCAGGTAGCTGTCGGAGTTGTCGGTATTGACCACCACGAAGCGGGCATAGAACTGCCCGCTCATGGCGTCGTAGTTGCTGCGCCCGATCAGGTGCGCACAGGCGGTGGTGAACTTGACCATGTCTTCGGCCTGGCTCACGTCATCCAGCCCGACCGGGGTGATCAGCATGCCACCGCTGGCGCGGTTGAGGATGGTGTTGAGCAGCACCGGGCGCAGGGTGCCTTGGCACAGCTGGTCGAGGATCTCACCCACCCGAAAACGCAGGAACGACTTGTACTCCAGCGCCTGCACCGGCCACTGGGCAACGGCCTGGACGAACGCTTCGACCGTTTCGCGGGCAAAGGTGATCTCCAGCAGGCGCGGCGACTGCTTCGAAGGGGCGATGGTGTAACCATGCGGTTCGAGCGGCAGTGGCATCACAAGTTCGTCGATCTGCGTAAATGCGTTCATGGCAAGGTCCTGGCAAAGAAAGTGAATGGCGCCGTCCGGTCATGACCTGGATCAGTGCGGGCGAGAGAAAAATATCGCCACAAACACAAAATGTCTACATTTTTATTTTTCAGCGATGTTTTGCTTGTTTGTCCATTGTTTTTCGCCAGCCGGCGCTTTCGGTATGATCGGCAAAACGGTTTGAGGAAACAGGACCTTGGAAGCGCTCGCCCCCCGACAAAACTCAGCATTCAGCGGGTATGAGAGGCTCAAGAAGGACATCATCCGCGGCGTCTTCAAGCCCGGGGAAAAGCTGTTGATGAGCACCCTGAAGGAACGCTACGACCTGGGCGTCGGCCCGTTGCGCGAAGCGCTGTCGCAACTGGTGGCCGAGCACCTGGTCAACGCGATCAGCCAGAAGGGCTACCGCGTGGCACCCATGTCGCTGGAGGAGATGAACGACATCTACGATGCCCGCGCCAACCTGGAGGCGATGATCATCACCCTGGCCATCGAGCGCGGCGACGATGCCTGGGAAGCGTCGGTATTGGCCCACTCGCATACCCTGGCCAAGGTGATGGAGGTGAAAACCCGCGAGCAGCGCCTGGATGTCTGGGATGAACGGCACAAGGCATTCCACACCGCGATCGCGTCGGGTTGCGGCTCCCGGCATCTGCTACAGGCGCGCACCTACCTGTTCGACCAGGCCGAGCGCTACCGGCACCTGTGGCTGACCCAGACGGTGTTTTCCGAGCAGGCCCTGGAACTCAAGCGCCAGGAACATGCGGCACTGGTCGAAGCGCTTCTCGCCCGGGACGCCAAGCGTGCCAGCGCCATGATGCGTTCGCACCTGATGACCCCGGTGCCGATCATTGCCCAGATCATGCATGCCGAAGGCATCGGCGCACGCTGACCGCTTTGCCCTGGCCTGCGCGGTCCCGTGTAGGAGCGGCCTTGTGTCGCGAAAGGGCTGCGCAGCAGCCCCAGGATTTCAGTGCAAATGCACAAATTGCCGGGGGCTGCTGCGCAGCCCGTTCGCGACACAAGGCCGCTCCTACAAGGGGGTGTCGGCCGGTCGGGTGGCCAGATGAATTTTTCTTAAATCGCCGGTTGGCTATTCTTTGGCACAATCAACTCTCCATCAGATGCCCGGAAACCAGCATGCCTCGCGTACTGACCATCGAAGACGACGCCGTCACCGGCCAGGAAATCGTCGCCGAACTTACCAGCCACGGCCTGGAAGTGGATTGGGCCGACAATGGCCGTGAAGGCCTTTCCAAAGCCATTGCCGGCGGCTACGACCTGATCACCCTCGACCGCATGCTGCCCGAGGTCGACGGGCTGACCATCGTCACGACCCTGCGCAACCTCAAGATCACCACGCCGATCCTGATGATCAGTGCCCTGTCGGATGTCGACGAGCGAGTGCGCGGCCTGCGTGCCGGTGGTGACGACTACCTGACCAAACCGTTCGCCTCCGATGAGATGGCTGCACGGGTCGAGGTCCTGCTGCGCCGCAACAGCGTGCCGGTCACCCAGACCCGCCTGCAGGTAGCCGACCTGCAACTGGACCTGATCAGCCACGAGGCCCGGCGCGGCGATCAGACGCTCAACCTGCTGCCCACCGAGTACAAGCTGCTGGAATACCTCATGCGCCACAGCGGCCAGGTGATCACCCGCATGATGATTTTCGAAGAAGTCTGGGGCTACCACTTCGACCCGGGTACCAACCTGATCGACGTGCACATTGGCCGCCTGCGCAAGAAGATCGACTCACCCGGCCAGTCGCCGCTGATCCGTACGGTACGGGGCTCCGGCTATGCCATTGCTGAACCCGTCTAAAGGCTGGAGCTCCTCGACCAGCCGCCTGCTGGCGCTGTACAGCTTTCTGTTCGTGGCCTGGAGCAGCATCCTCATGGGGGTGCTGTACTTCGAGGTGTCCAGCTACCTGAACAAACTCACCCGTCATTCCATGCTGCAGCGCCAGCACCTGTTCGCCCACATGAGCGGCAAGCAGCTGGATGATGCCCTGGTCGCCAGCCAGGCCCTGGAAGAGCGCAGCTTCGATGCCTATGGCCTGTTCGACAGCCAGCTCAACCCGATTGGCGGGCGCATTCGCGCGCTTCCGCCGGAGTTGCGGCTCGATGGCAAGGTTCATGAACTCAAGCGCTGCCTGGACGCCGACGACCCGCACATGCCGCGTGACAGTTGTGATGCCGTGGCGATCAAGGTGCAGGACGGCCGCTGGCTGGTGCTGGTGCGTGACAACGGCTCGCTGTTCGTGGTTACCCGGATCATCCTGCATGCACTGCTCTGGGGTATCTCGCTGACCCTGATCCCAGGCTTTGCCGGCTGGTACCTGCTGCGCCGCAGGCCGCTCAAGCGCATCCGTGCGATCCAGGCCCAGGCCGAGCTGATCGTCGCCGGCGACCTCACCCACCGCCTGCCGTTGTCGGCCCGGCGTGACGAACTGGACATGCTGGCAGCCATCGTCAATGCCATGCTCGACCGCATCGAGCGATTGATGCACGAGGTCAAGGGTGTGTGCGACAACATCGCCCACGACCTGCGCACCCCACTCACGCGCCTGCGCGCCCAGCTGTACCGCATTCGCCAGCAGAGCGACAGCGACTCCACCCAGGCCGAGGCGCTGGACCAGGCCATCGGCGAAACCGACACCTTGATGGCGCGTTTTCGCGGGCTGTTGCGCATCAGCGAACTGGAAGACCGCCAACGGCGCGCCGGTTTCGTCCAGCTGGACCCACACGCGTTGCTGGTGGAGCTGCATGACTTCTACCTGCCGTTGGCCGAGGATGGCGGTATTCGCCTGGAATTGCAGCAGCCCGCAGAACTGCCGGCACTGCATGGTGACCGCGAGCTGTTGTTCGAAGCCTTGGCTAACCTGGTGGGCAACGCTATCAAGTTCACCCCGGAGGGTGGCCAGGTGCGGATCAGCGCCACGCAGGACGACAATGGCCTGCAGCTGGCCATCGAGGACAGCGGGCCGGGTATTCCCGAAGAAGAACGGGCTGCGGTACTGAAGCGCTTCTATCGCAGCGAAGAAGGCCATCGCCATGCGGGGTTCGGGCTGGGGCTGTCGATCGTTGCGGCGATCGTCGACCTGCACGGGTTCGGGCTGGAAGTGGGGGCAAGCGAGTTGGGTGGGGCCAGGCTGGTTCTGGATTGCCCGCTGGCCGCGTCAGGCAAGTAGACAATGGGGCTGCTCTGCAGCCCATCGCGACACAAGGCCGCTCCTACAGGGGCGACGCAAGCATCCGATGCTGCGCTACTCCTGTAGGAGCGGCCTCGTGTCGCGATGGGCCGCAAAGCGGCCCCGTCTGTACGGATCAGTCAGCCAGACGCCAGGTAGTACTACCCTTGCTGTCCTCCAGCACAACCCCCATGGCGGTCAGCTGGTCGCGAATACGGTCGGATTCGGCCCAGTTCTTGTCCGCACGCGCCTGCAGGCGCGCCTGGATCAAGCCCTCGACCGCAGCAGCATCGACCTTGCCTTCGGCACCGGCACGCAGGAAGTCATCGGCTTCCAGCTGCAGCACACCCAGCACGTCACCGAGCTCGCGCAGGCGACCCGCCAGGCCGGCAGCCGCATCCGGGTCGCTGTCGCGCAGGCGGTTGATCTCGCGCACCAGGTCGAACAGCACGGCGCAGGCTTCGGGGGTGCCGAAGTCGTCGTTCATCGCCACGCTGAAACGCTCGACAAACGCTTCGCCGCCCTTGGCTGCAACCCGCGGCAGGCCACGCAAGGCGTGGTAGAAGCGCTCCAGGGCACCCTTGGCATCGCGCAGGCTGTCTTCCGAGTAGTTGATCGCGCTGCGGTAGTGGCTGGCCACCAGCAGGTAACGCACCACTTCCGGGTGGTACTTTTCGAGCACGTCGCGGATGGTGAAGAAGTTGTTCAACGACTTGGACATCTTCTCGCCGTTGATACGGATCATGCCGCAGTGCATCCAGGCGTTGGCGTACTGCTTGCCGGTGGCCGCCTCGCTCTGGGCGATCTCGTTCTCGTGGTGCGGGAACTCCAGGTCGCTGCCACCGCCGTGAATGTCGAAGCTTTCGCCCAGGCAGCAGGTCGACATCACCGAGCACTCGATGTGCCAGCCCGGACGCCCCGGCCCCCATGGCGATTCCCAGCTCGGCTCGCCCGGCTTGGCGCCTTTCCACAGGACGAAATCCAGCGGGTCCTGCTTGGCTTCATCAACTTCGATGCGCGCACCGATACGCAGGTCTTCGATTTTCTTGCGCGACAGCTTGCCGTAGCCGACGAACTTGCCGACACGGTAGTACACGTCGCCATTGCCCGGGGCGTAGGCGTAGCCCTTGTCGATCAGGGTCTGGATCATCGCGTGCATGCCGGCGATATGGTCGGTGGCACGCGGTTCCTGGTCCGGCGGCAGGATGTTCAGGCGCCGCTCGTCTTCGTGCATCGCGTCGATCATGCGCGCGGTCAGGGCGTCGAAGGTCTCGCCGTTCTCGTTGGCCCGGTTGATGATCTTGTCATCGATGTCGGTGATGTTGCGCACGTAGGTCAGCTCGTAGCCGCTCTTGCGCAGCCAGCGCGTGACCAGGTCGAAGGCCACCATGCTGCGGCCATGGCCCAGGTGGCAGTAGTCGTACACGGTCATGCCGCACACGTACATG
Organism: Pseudomonas anuradhapurensis; assembly: GCF_014269225.2. NCBI lineage: Bacteria > Pseudomonadati > Pseudomonadota > Gammaproteobacteria > Pseudomonadales > Pseudomonadaceae > Pseudomonas > Pseudomonas anuradhapurensis. The sequence continues at coordinate 2,473,440 of NZ_CP077097.1, read as the reverse complement.
CGCACCTTGTTGCCATCCAGCGGCTTGAAGACTTCCTTGGCTTTGCTCAGGGTGTTGTAGATGGTAAGCACGGCGGTTCCTCAGCTGCCCCAGGAGTCACGCAGGGTGACAGTGCGGTTGAACACCGGGCGGCCCGGCTGGCTGTCTTTCAGGTCGGCGCAGAAGTAGCCTTCGCGCTCGAACTGGAAGCGGTCCTCGGGCTGGGCCTGGGCCAGCGATGGCTCGGCACGGCAGCCGCGCAGCACCTGCAGCGAATCCGGGTTGATGTTGTCCAGGAAGCTGCCGCCCTCCTCGGTCTTTTCCGGGTTCGGCGAGCGGAACAGGCGGTCGTACAGGCGCACTTCGCACTCGACGCTGCCCTCGGCCGGCACCCAGTGGATCACGCCCTTGACCTTGCGCCCTTCAGGGTTCTTGCCCAGGGTGTCCGGGTCGTACGAGCAGCGCAGCTCGACGATGTTGCCGTCGGCATCCTTGATGGCCTCGTCGGCGCGGATCACGTAGCTGCCGCGCAGGCGCACTTCGCCGGCCGGTTCCAGGCGCTTGTAGCCCTTCGGCGGCTCTTCCATGAAGTCGTCGCGGTCGATGTACAGCTCGCGGGAGAACGGCAGCACGCGTACGCCCATGTCTTCCTTCGGGTGGCGCGGCAGCTCGAGCTGCTCGACCTGGCCTTGCGGGTAGTTGGTGATGACCACCTTCAGCGGGCGCAGCACGCACATGGCGCGTGGTGCAGTACGGTCCAGGTCGTCACGGATACTGAACTCCAGCATCGACATGTCGACCACGCCGTCGGAGCGGTTGGTGCCGATCATTTCGCAGAAGTTGCGGATCGAGGCCGGGGTGTAGCCACGGCGACGGAAACCGGACAGGGTCGACATGCGTGGGTCGTCCCAGGCTTCGACGTGCTTTTCGTCGACCAGCTGCTTGAGCTTGCGCTTGGAAGTGATGGTGTAGTTCAGGTTCAGGCGGCTGAACTCATACTGGCGCGGGTGGGCCGGCACCGGCAGGTTGTCGAGGAACCAGTCGTACAGCGGACGATGCCCTTCGAATTCCAGGGTGCAGATCGAGTGGGTGATGCCCTCGATGGCGTCCGACTGGCCGTGGGTAAAGTCGTAGTTGGGGTAGATGCACCACTTGTCACCGGTCTGGTGGTGGTGGGCATGGCGGATGCGGTACAGGATCGGGTCGCGCAGGTTCATGTTCGGCGACGCCATGTCGATCTTGGCCCGCAGCACGCGCTCGCCGTCCTTGAACTCACCGGCCTTCATGCGGGCGAACAGGTCAAGGTTCTCCTCCACGCTGCGCTCGCGGAACGGGCTGTTCTTGCCTGGCTCCTTGAGGCTGCCGCGGTATTCCTTGGCCTGCTCGGGGGTAAGGTCGCAGACGTAGGCCTTGCCGCGCTTGATCAGCTCGACCGCCCAGTCGTGCAACTGGTCGAAGTAATCCGAGGCGTAGCGCACATCGCCGGCCCACTCGAAACCCAGCCACTTGACATCGCTCTGGATGGCGTCGATGTATTCCTGGTCTTCCTTGGCCGGGTTGGTATCGTCGAAACGCAGGTGACAGACGCCCCCGAACTCCTTGGCCAGGCCGAAGTTCACGCAGATCGACTTGGCGTGGCCGATGTGCAGGTAACCATTGGGCTCCGGCGGGAAACGGGTGACGATACGGCTGTGCTTGCCCGAGTCCAGGTCGGCCTGGATGATCGGCCGCAGGAAGTTCGCAGGGACAGCGGGGGCGCCTTTGGCAGCGGCGTTGGGCGCGTTGTCGGCAGTGGGCTTGCTCATAGGATCCTTGAATGCACGTGGCCGGCCTGGGTAGGCCGATTGAATCAAAGGGCCTATCATAGCCGAAGCAGTCAAGCTGCTGACAGTCGGGCCCGGACAAACAGGCGTGATTTATCACGGCTTTTTGCCGCAGCCTGGCAAAATGGCCAGTGCGCGCCATGTGTCGCGACCGCCTGATCCTGCGTCAGGTGGTAACCCCGCGCCCTGCGCACCCTAATTCCCGATTGCCTTGAAAGAGCGAGTTTCAGCATGTCCAAAGTCAAACTGAGCACCAACCACGGCGACATCGTCCTGCAACTGGACGCCGAAAAAGCGCCGCTGACTACCGAAAACTTCGTTCAGTACGTCAAGGATGGCCACTACAACGGCACCGTGTTCCACCGCGTGATCAAGGGCTTCATGATCCAGGGCGGTGGCTTCGAGCCTGGCATGAGCCAGAAGAAAACCCGCGCCAGCATCCAGAACGAAGCCGACAACGGCCTGAAGAACAAGAAGTACAGCATCGCCATGGCCCGTACCATGGAGCCGCACTCCGCCTCGGCGCAGTTCTTCATCAACGCCGCCGACAACGACTTCCTCAACCACAGCGGCAAGAACGTGCAGGGCTGGGGCTACGCGGTGTTCGGCGAAGTGATCGAAGGCCGTGAAATCGTCGATGCCATCGAGAAGGTCGCGACCGGTTCCAAGGCTGGCCACCAGGACGTGCCAAAAGACGACGTGATCATCGAGAAAGCCGAGATCATTGAGTGATCCTGCTGATCTCCGATCTGCACCTGCAAGAAGAACGCCCGGATATCACCCGGGCGTTTCTGGATTTGCTCGATGGCCGTGCCCGCCACGCCGAGGCCTTGTACATTCTCGGCGACTTCTTCGAAGCGTGGATCGGCGACGATGCCATGACGCCGTTCCAGCAGTCGATCTGCCAGGCCATGCGCCGCTTGAGCGACAGCGGTACGGCCATCTACCTGATGCATGGCAACCGTGATTTCCTGATTGGCCAGGCCTTCTGTGTCGCCGCAGGTTGCACGTTGCTGGCCGATCCCAGCGTCATCGAACTCGGCGGCGAACCGGTGTTGCTGATGCATGGCGACACCTTGTGCACCCGCGACCTGGGCTACATGAAGATGCGCCGCTTGCTGCGCAACCCGCTGAGCCTGTGGATCCTGCGTCACCTGCCGCTGGCGGCGCGCTACAAGCTGGCGCGCAAGCTGCGCAGCGAAAGCCGCTCGCAAACGCGAATGAAGGCCACCGAAATCGTCGACGTCACCCCGGAAGCAGTGCCGCAGGTGATGGCCGTGCATGGCGTGCGCACGCTGGTGCATGGCCATACCCACCGGCCGGCAATCCACAAACTGGTGGTCGATGGGCAACCGGCACGGCGCATCGTGCTGGGTGACTGGGACCGCCGGGGCTGGGTGTTGCAGGTTGACGAGCAAGGCTTTCAGCTGGCGCCGTTCGAGTTTTCCTGACGCTGTAGCGCTGGCAAATACTGGCCGCTTCGCGAGTAAATCCGCCCGCACAGGGACTGCACCGCTTGCGGTCATGGTGCAGTGCCTGTGCGAGCGCCTCAAGGCTGGCTGGCCAGCGCGCCCTTGTCCCCCTCGCTGATCACATACTGCCGGTATTCGGGGTCGGCCTGGATTTGTGCCTCGGTAAACGGTAATGGCAGCAGTTGCTTGGCCGAGAAGGCCTTGGTCTGGTCGCCGAAGTGTGCCGAACCGGCTTCGCTGGACTGCGAGAACGCCAGCAACCCGCGCGCCTCCGGCCCCTTGTCGGTAAAGCTGACCAGTTGCAGGTAGCTGGTACCACTGACCACCAGCCGCTTGCCCTGCCCGTGCGGCACGCTGTGGATCGCGTTGTACACGCCCAACGCTTGCGGGCCGCCCGGCACCGGGGTGCCATCGACTGCCTGCTGTACCTGGCCCCAGCGCACCTGCCCTGCCACACCACTCTCATTCACCTGCCTGAGCGACGCCAGCGCCGCCTGGTGCAGCCGTTTGCGCACCGCTGCCTGCTCGACCGCCAGGCCACGCGGGGTGTGCTGTGGGTCGGCCGGGTCGAAGGCCACCCGCCAGCTTTCCGGGTGCTCGGCCAATGCCTCGAACAGGTTGTTGAAGTGCACCAGGCCAATGCCACTGTCGAGGTCGGCCTTGCCGTTCCAGGTCGCCAGGCTGCTGCATACGGCCTGTACCTCGGCAGCGGCGCCCTGGCACCATTGCAGCAGGTCTGGCAGCACCAGGATGGCCAGGTAGACCTCATCGTCGGTGACCATGCGTTGCAAATCGTCGATCGCCAAGCGGGCCTTGCCCTGCAGGCGTTGCAGGGCAAAACGGCCGCGCATGCCCAGCGGCTGGTCACTGCGGCTTACCAGCGGCGAGTAGCCGGTCAGCGGCTGCGCCGGGTTGGTCATCCAGGCCGGGTCATTGGAGTTCTGCACGAAATCCGTGCGCTGCAGGCTCGGCAGCAGGCGTGCCGGGAAGATCCCCGGCTGTGCCGCCTGCGCATCCACTTTCCACGCACACGCACTGCGCGAGCCATCCAGCACTACCAGGCGACCCTCGGCCTGCGAACTGCTGCAGGTGTCCAGCAACGGCTGATCGACATAGGGCACCACCGACTGGTTCAAGTACAAGGCCTGGCCGCCCTGGTCGACCGCCAGCGTGTTGACCCAAGGAATGCCCTGCAACCGTTCGACCGCCCGCTGCAGCGCCGCCACGCTGTCGGCGCGGTTGATCTGGTACCACTGCTGCAATACCCGGGTGTTCTCCAGGTTGGCATCACGCAAGCTGTAGGCCGTGCGGCTGTCCCAGTCCAGGCGCCCGGGCCATTGCACCACCGGGCCGAAACGCGAACTGTAGACCTGGCGTTGTACCTGGCTCAGGCTGCCATCCTCGGCCTTGACTGCAACGCTGATGGTCTGCCGGACCAGCGGCAGCGACTTGCCATCGAGCAGGTAGCGGGTCGGGTCCTTGGGATCGAGTTGCAGGCGGTAGAGGGTAAAGTGCTGCGACGTATCGACAGTGTGCGTCCAGGCCAGGTGCTGGTTGAAACCGATATTGACCACAGGTAGCCCCGGCAATGCTGCCCCCATCACATCGAGCTTGCCGGGGATGGTCAACTGCATCTGGTAGAAGCGCATGCCGCCCATCCACGGGAAGTGCGGGTTGGCCAGCAACAGGCCGCGACCATTGGCCGAACGCCGGGCTCCCAAGGCCACCGCATTGCTACCGCGCTCCAGGGCAAAACGTTCCTGCCGGGCCAGGGCCGAGGCATAGCCGCTAGCGGCCTGCCGGTTGGCCAGACTGGGCGGTTGCGCACCCACCAGGGCTTCGACGAACTGCCCGACACCCCCTTCGGCCAACAGCCGGCGGGTCAGCTTGACCAGGTCTTCGCTACTGATCGGGCGCAGCCACTCGCCATTGCCGCACTCGGCGGGCAACCCTTGGCCACGGCGCTCGGCCAGGGCCCGGTTGTAGCCACTGGCATAACCCGCCAACAGCGCCTGGACCGAGGCCGGTTGCGCCTGCAAGAACGCGTTGATGGCCGAGGGGCTGTTGAGCCAGGTGAAGAACAGGTCACTCGCCAGGTTGTCGCGCTGCTCCAGAGTCTTGCCGTTGGCACCGAAATATCGGGACCGTTCGCCGCTGACGGTCAGCACCTCGTTACCTAGCAGGCACAGATTGTCCTGGGCATAGGCATAGCCGATACCGTAGCCCAGGCCGCGCTCGTCCTTGGCCACGATATGCGGCACGCCGTAGCTGGTGCGGCGAATCTGCGCGCTGGCATCGACTGCGGCGGACTGCGCCGCTGCGCCTGCATTGAAGGCTACCAGAGCGATGGCCAGGCCAGCGCAAGTCATGGGACGGGAAAATGGAAACACGGGCATTCCTCGAATTCGGGGTCATCCCGTGCAGACGAATGGCCAGATGAAAATTTTACCTGTGAGCGGCGGATGAAACGTCTTGAACAAAAACCGGCATTTTTTTGCGAATGGGCTGCAGTTTTTGTCTTCTCATTCGTCCTAGTCATTGAGGCACCCATATTTCGGGTTCGTCGACGAAAAGGAGCATTCACATGTACAACCCGCAATCCTCGATCCAGGCTGGCCACCGCCCGGACAAGGCGCCCCAGGGACAGGACGCCGTGGCCGACGAACGTACCGGCAACGAACAGATCCGCGCGTTGTTGCGCACCTTCGGCCTGCGCACCAGCCTGATCCGCCTCAAGGTGATCGACGCCTTGCACGTCGCCCAGCGTAACGGCCGCAGCATTGGCGTGCGCGGCGTGCATGCGCAACTGCAGCAACTGGATATCCCGCTGTCGTTCCTCAGCGTGCGCGAAGTCCTCAAGCGGCTATGCGCCGAGGGCGTCATCCAACTGGGCAGCGACAAGTGCTACAGCCTCGACCCACAGGCGCGTGCCGTGCTGGAGCAAACGCCTTCGCGTTGAGGGCACGGCCGGCCACAGTTGGCCGGCCGGCACCGCTCAGGGCTTGACCTTGCGCCGCAAGATGCCGTTGATGACCACGACCACCACGGCAATCGCAATCGCCAGCATCTGGAAGGTCTGCTCACTGATCGTACCCTGCTTCTGCAAGTGGGACAGGCCCAGCATCAGGCCCAGTACGACCAGGATGATCAGAAGGGAATATTTGAGGCGCTGCACATGTGTCATCGAAGGTTCCTTGCAACATCTGGGGCAAATGGCTCGCAACGAGCCGCGGCAATCATACAACGGCCACCGGCCCCGGCGCTGCATTTCCTGCTGGGTGAGGCGGCGGCGGCCTGCAAGCATGGCGCTCCCAAGCTCTCGCCGCCGGAGGCACCATGTACAAACCCCTGCTGTTCGCATCGCTGCTTTTGACCCCCCTTTCCCTTCATGCATTGGACACCCACGAGGCCTCGACCGGGCAATTGCTCGACCTGGGCCGCAACCTGGCCGCCCAGGCTGGGTCCAGCCAGTGGCAGCAACTCTGGCAACGCGTGCGCCAGGCCGGCTACCTGCAGGCAAACGGTGATTCGCTGCATTTCACCGTAGCGCCGGCATTGCTGCCCGAGCTGGCCCGGCAAACCCTGGGCCGGGCAGACCAGGTACAGGCGCTGCAGCACACCCAGGCGCTGTACCGACGCCACTTTGCCGACCAGGTCATCGGCCAGCGCAATGGCCAGCCGCTGCATGCGCTGTGCTTGCTGGTCGATTGGCGCACGCTGCCACAAGGCATGCTTCACAGCCCCGAGGCGTACCTGCGTGGCGCCAGCCTGCTGAGCAGCTATCCGTGCGAGTGAGGGTTACCAGACCCAACAGGCAGGACTGGATGAGGCTCGATGGGAAACCACCCGCTGCAGCCAGTTGTTGAAGTCATCTCCTACAGCGCCGGATATCGCTGCCTGCAATACCTGTTCTCCGAGGCTACAAGTCCCAACCCCTATGTCGCCTAGCGACCGGCTTTGTCCGTCGCCGAGAATTCAGCCACACCGTCGACATAACGCCGCTGGTGATCGGGTAGTAATCCCATCCATCCCCAAGGAGCGCCACATGGAATTGCCAGACTTGAGCCACATCGATATCAGCCAATTGCCCCATTCGTTGCAGGCCCTGATCGACTGCATCGGCATCGACAACGCCTACCAGCTCACCTGTGCCTACGGCGGCAGGCCGAAGTACATCCCCAAGCACCGCGAGCGCACCAAGCTCGCCGATGTGCTGCCGGCAGATGCACTTGATGCGCTGATCAAGCGCTTTGCCGGGGTCGCCCTGGAGATCCCCAAGGCTGACCACTTCCTGCGCCAGTTGCGCAACCAGCAAATCCAGAAAGAAAGCGCCAGCGGCTTGTCACGCAGCCTGCTGGCCAACAAATACGGCCTCAGCCTGCGCCAGATCGGCAACATTCGTCGCCAGGAAGCGTGCGCTCGCTGAGGCCCACCCCCCGTGGCCGGTCGCTAACGATCGCTTGTCACACCCAACCAGAAAGAGAGACCAGTCATGATAGATAACAGCCTCATTGGATCCGTGATCAACTCCTTGCCGATGGATCGCATGATTGCCGGCCCACTGCAAGCGATGGTCCAGGCCCAGGTCACCGCAAGCAAGTCATACGCCGACTTCCTGATGCAAGTCTGCATACAGGACGGCAAGGCGGTCGCCATCCAGTTCGACTACGACGAAACCATCGTCGACGAACAAGGTGAATACAAGGGCGTGGTCAGCAAGACCATGAAAGTGCCGCTGCTGGCGGCCATCACCCACCCGAACATTGCCATCGAAGAAGGCAAGGTCGAATTCGAACTGACCATCCAGCAGTCGGCTGAAGACACTTCCAGCAGCGAAAAGAGCGGCACGATGGCCGCCTCGCTGGGCTGGGGTCCGTTCCGACTGAACATGAAAGGCAGCATCAGCCACAAGTCCACGCAAACCCGCAAGACCGATACCCGCGCCCGCTATGCCTTCAACACCACCATCAAGCGCCAGGAACCACCAGAAGCGCTGATGCGGGTAATCGACTTCCTTACCGACGCCGCCACCAAACCGACCGTCGTCAACTCGGCAAAACTGGAAAGCCCCGAGGCAATCTCGAAGGCCGACACGCTAAATAACAAGGGCATCAGCGCTGGAGCCGGTGCTGGTGCTGGTGCTGGTGCTGGTGCTGGTGCTGGTGCTGGAGCCGCAGCTCCTTGAGCCACAGAAACCCGCACCTCCCCCATCCGTGTGGTGGGGGAACTACCTGCCCAGAGGAGCCAAGTGAGTGAGCAAAGTTCCCGCCCCGATGACTTCCATTGACCTGCGTGAAATTACCCGTGGCCTGCAAGAAGCCGCCAGCGCTACCAATAGCCTTATCGCGCAGCAGTACATCAACCTGTTCGACCAGTTCTTCGATTGCGACACCGAAACCTTGGGCGCGCCCATGAAAGCCAAGATGGTCGAGGTAGCCATGGACGGCCAGCACATCATGCGCGTGCCGCTGTTCGCGCTGGTCTCGCCCAAGGGCCTGGCCCTGGAGCGTATGCAGGTCGACCTGTCGGTCCGGGTCAAAGGCACCGAAGCCCAACAGGCACTGCTGACCGCTGGCGAACACAATGCGGCGAGCTTCAAGGTCACGATCGGTGGCCAGAGCCGTCAAGGCGAAAGCCGTGACCCCGACGAAGTGCAGATCCGCATGCAGTTCCAGGCCAGCGAACCACCTGAAGCACTCAGCCGGCTGATCGAGCAGTACACCAACCTGATCATTCCGGTACGTGCCCCCAGCCCGCCACACTCGCCCGATACCAACGAGTTCATCGAGGCGGCCACCGTCCGTTGACCGCCGCCCCTTGCGCGGCTCAGAAGTCGCGCTTGTAGAAGATGTCCAGGGAACTGGCCAGCCCACTGGCAGCTTCGAGGTAGACTTTCTTGCTCAGCTTGTAGCGCAACGCAATGGTGTTGGCGGGCTCGAATACCCCTACCCCATAGCGCAGGCTCAGCTTCTCGGTGAGATTGCCGCTGGCGACCACGCTGGTGGTGGTGCCGGAACCTTCCGTGTCCAGCTGGAAATCATCGATCCCCAAACTCGAAGCCAGGCTGCCGGTGATGCCGGCGCTACCGGCCAGGCCCAGGCCCAAAGCCGCCTCGGCAAGCATGTTGCTGTCTTCGCCGGAAGCGCCCAGTGGCCGTCCCAGCACCAGGTATGACAATGCCTGTTCCTGGCTCATGGCCGGCTCCGAGAACACCTTGGTAGTGGGTTGCTCTGCACTGCCGGTGAGGCGGATACCGGCGATCACGTCGTCAACCTTGCGGATTGCTTCGATGTCCAGGTACGGCTGGTCGATCGGCCCGGCAAACAGTAGCCGCGCGCGGCGAATGGTCAGGCGCTGGCCATAGGCACGGTAGCGGCCATCGGCCAGGCTCAGTTCGCCACGGGTATCAAGGTTGTCGCCGATGTGTACATGGCCGAGCAGGTTGGCCTTCAGCCCAAAGCCGCTGAACGACAGCTTTTCGCGCCCCACTTCGACGTCGATGTCCATGGCCATCGCCATGGGCGCTGTGCCCTCCTCGGTCTGGTGGCCGACGATCACCGTGTCATCCGACACTTTGACCGTGGACGGCGGCAGCTCACGCACGGTGATCGTGCCTTTGGGTACCTGAACCTTGCCGGTAACCGCCAGCTTGTCGTCGATCAGGCGCAGGGTGAGGTCCGGGGCGACCTCCAGCGTTGCATAGGGTTCCACGGTAACCGGCAACTGCTGGCCTTGCAGGCGCAGGTCCATGCCCAGTGCCTGGCCCCAGGTGAGGTTGCCACGCAACTGGCCACGCCCCGCCTCGCCACTGCGCCAGTCACCTTCGAGCTGTACCTGCTCACCGGCTATCAACGCCTGCAACGACAGGTTCTCGAAGCTGACCGGCAATTCGGCACCACTGACCTCGCCGCCGCGCAGCATCAGGTTGCCGTTGACCTGCGGCGCCAACAGGGTGCCCGACAGCCGCCCGCTGCCATTGAGCTGCCCGGCCAGGCGCTCGACCATCGGCAGGAACGGCCGCGCCACTGACAGATCGACACCGGCCAGGTGGAAATTCCCTGACAACGGCTTGCTCCTGCCCAGCGGGTCGAGGCGGGTATTGACGTTCAGCTCACCCAGGCGCTGGCCACGGAACACCAGGCGGGTATCGATACGCCGCGGCGCCAGCGTGCTGTCCAGGCGCAGGGCCTGGTAGGGGAAATCGACCCAGCGCTCCTTGTCACGCACGCGCAGGGTACCGCCACTGGCGTCGACGACGATGCTGCCCTTGGGGCCGCTGGCCGGAATATCCAGATTGATGTCGGCGTTGAGCAGGCCCTGCCAGGCGAAGTCTTTCGGTAACCACTGGGCCAGGCTGTCCAGCGGGAACCGCTTGAGGTGGTAGCGCAAGCGTGGCTCGGGGGCCAGGCGCTGATCGTCGCCGCACAGGCTGGCCTGGCCGGAGCGCCAGCAATGGGCGCCGAAGTCCAGCTGGCCGCTGGCCAGCCGCTGCAGGCGCGCCGGTGCCTGCAACTGCCAGTCCTGGCCACCGGCCTGGACCCGCCCGCTGGCCAGGCGCCCACGCCAGTCGCCCTTGTTCAGCTGGCCATCCAGGCCCAGGTCGAGCTTCAGTTGCGGGCCGTCCAGCGCCACGGTCAGGGCTTGCTGGCGAATGTCGCCCTTGCCGTTGGCCTGCAGGTCACCCAATGCCGTGTCACCCAGGTGGATGCCGCTGGCCTTGAGCGCGACCACGCCGCGCTGGGCGTTGTCCAGGCGGGCATCCAGGCCCAGCTGCTGCAGGCGGTTGTCGGCCAGGGCCAACCGTTGGCCTTGCACGGCCAGGGTACCTTGCGGGGCCTGCAAGGTACCGGCGACGTCCAGCCGGCCCTTGACCTGGCCCTGCAGCCTTGGCCACAACTGGCCCAGCCGCGGCAGGTCGAGGTCAATCCGCCCGGCCAGGCGCTGCTGCAGGCTGCCACTGCCATTGATCCGGTTATCACCCAGTTGCACGGCCAAGGCGGCCAGCGTCCAACGCTCCCCTGCCCCTTGGGCGTCGACCTTGAGCACTGCCGGCTGGCCGCGCAGACGGCCCTTCAGGTCAAGCTGAGCCTCCAGGCTCAGCGCATCACCTTTGAGCTCGCCCTTGCTGCGCAGCGGCCCGGCCAAGGCGCCTGGCAGCTCGGCCAGCCAATAAGCTGGGTCGAGCGCCGAAAGCTGCAGGGCAACGTCCCATGCCAGGTGCTCGGCAAAACCCACGGCGACGCTGCCTTCAGCCTTGCCTTGCCCGGCGCTAAGCGCCAACTGCGGCAGCTTGACCTGGCTCAGGTCCCCTTGGAACGGGCTGGCCAGGCTGAACGGCCCGGCCGGGCCGTCCAGGTCGCCATTGAAAGTACCTTGGTAATTGCCATCGCGGTAATGCACCTGGGCACTGAAGCGCTTGAGCGTGACCTGAGGCGGCGTTTCCAGCGGGTACAGGCGCAGCCACGGGAAGTCCTGCCAGTCCAGTTGCGCGTCGCTGACCAGGCCCTGCTGCCAGTCGGCGCTGGCCTGCAGCTTGACGCGCTGGCTGTCGCTGGCGCTCAGGTCCAGGGCATCCAGCCTGGCCCCTTTGCTGTCGACCACGCCAGACAACAGCAAGGCCACTGGCGACTGCTCGGCGGGCAGGCTGGCAGAGCCCGACACCTTGTAACCCGTGAGCAGGTTGCCCTTGGCATCGAGGCTGAGCTGGTTGAACTGCAAGGTGTCGGGTAGCGCACCGGCTGGCTTGAATGCCTCGGAGCGAATCTGCAAGGTTGCCGGCAGATGCTCGGCCAGCGCCTGCAGTTGGCCGTTCAATGTGGCGTCGAGGTAACCGCTGCTGCTACCGGTGAGCGCCAAGGTGCTCTGCAAACCGCCGCTGGCGCTCAACGCCAGCTGCCAGGGCTTGCCGTCTAGCGCAGGCAGCTGCACCTGTGCCTGGAGTTGCACCGGCCAGTCACCCTCGGGCTGCAGGTTACCCTGCAGCTTCAACTGCAGCTCGTCGCGCTGCAGCTGCAGGCTGTCGATGCGCATCCCGCTGCTGGTCCAGTGCGCTGCCAGTTGCACGTCGCCAAGCAGGTCGCTGCCGTCCAGGCGCAACTGGCCAACCTTGACTTCCCCCAACTCGACAGCCACCGGCAAGCGCAAGGCCGGCAACTGCAGCGGGCCGCTCTCGGCCGGCTCGGCACCGGGTGCAAAGGCCATGTCAATGCGTTGTGCCTGCAACTGGCCGATGCACAAGGTGGCTCGCAGCAGGCAGGCAGGCGACCAGGCCAGCAACGCTGCCTGCACTTCGACCTTGCTGTCACCGTCGGCCCAGACCAACTGGCTGGCTTGCCAGCGACCGGCCAGACGGCCCTGGAAGTCAGTCACTTCAAGCCCTGGCACCTGGCCCAGCACCCAGCGGCTGCCAGCCTCGGTCCCCAACAGCAGGCCCACTGCAATGCCCAGGCTCGCAATTACCCCGAGCAGGCCGATAAGCAGATACTTAATTACACGTTTCACAGCTCGGGCCCCATGGAAAAGTGCAGGCGAATGCCGCCGTCGTCATCCAGCGCCCTGGCCAGGTCCAGGCGCAACGGCCCGACCGGCGATACCCAGCGCACACCAAAGCCGACGCCGGTCTTCAGGCTCGGCAGCTCAAGGTCGTTGAACGAGTTGCCCTGGTCGACGAAGGTCGCCAGGCGCCACTTTTCGGTCAGCGAATACTGGTACTCGACGCTGCCGGCTACCAGGTAGCGCCCACCAATGCGGTCGCCGTCGCTGTTTTTAGGCGACAGGGTCTGGTAGTCGTAGCCGCGCACGCTCTGGTCGCCACCGGCGAAAAAGCGTAGTGACGGCGGCACGTTGTTCTTGAAACCATTGGTTGCACTGCCCCCGAACTGCACCCGGCCGAGCAGCCGGTGGTTGTGACCAAGGGTGGTCAGGCCCTTGAGCAGCACGTTGCCATGCAGCAGGTTGGTATCCGAAACCAACCCTTCCTTGGCGGCCTGCACATCGAACTGCAGGCGGTAGCCGTTGTGCGGGTCGATGCGGTTGTCACTGCGCAAGAAGGAAAAGCTCACGCCCGGCATCAGCAGGTTGCTCAACCCGGAATCGTCGCCCAGGCGATACTCCTCGCGCTGGTATTTGAGCGAGATTACCCGCTGCCAGCCGCTGGGCAGCTTGCTGTGCCACTCGGGGCCGACCGTCAGCAGTTTACTGAGCGTATCGGTGCCGGCGATTTCCTCGTTCTGGTAGCCGCCGGCAAAGCGCAGCTTGTCGGTCAGCGGCGGGTCGAGCGGGATGTCGTACCACAGGCCGACGTTCTGCCGAGGGGCCGACAGTTCGGTTTCCCAGCCATAGCTGTGGCCTTGCGGGTTGACCCAGTGGCGGGTCCAGTTGGCCTTGCCACGAGGGCCAACGTCGGTCGAGAAACCCAGGCCCAGGCCCAGGGTGCGCGGTTTGCGTGTCTGCAGGTGGACATCCACCGGGACTTCCTCTCCGACGGCCGCGGTGGGCGCCGCATCCACCCGCACACCTTCGAAGTAGCCGCTCGACTGCAGGTCGTTGTTCAGTTCGGCGACCAGCTCGGAGTCGTAGGGTGTACCTGGCTTGAACGAGACCATGCGCTGCAGCAGGTCATCGTCCAGCGGGGTGTCGCCGCCAAAGGTGACGGCGCCCAGGCGGTAGCGTGGGCCGCTCTGGTAGACCAGTTCGATGTCGGCCACGCCAGCCTGGGGGTCGACCGCCAGGCGCTGGCGGCTGAAGCGCCCACTGAAGAAGCCATAGCGCGACGCCTGGTTTTGGATCAGCCGTTTGGCATCTTCGTAATGGCCATGGTTGAGTTGTTCCCCTGCCCGTAGCGCCTTGCTGTCGGGCACGCGAAAAGCCTTCAGCTCGCTGGCCGGGCCTTCGATGCGCACGGTCACGTTGCGCAGGCGAATCGGCTCGCCCGGGTCGATGCTGATGATCAGTTGCGGGGAACGGTCAGCCGCGCTGGCAGGCTTGACCTCGGTATCGATCTGGGCCTGATAGTAGCCAAGTGCCTGTGCGGCTTTGCGCGCCTGCTCCTGGGCGCCGCGACTGAAACGCAGCAGCGCTTCTTCATCGCGGTCGCCAACGGTACCGATGTAGCCTTCGACATTGGCCTTGAGCGCTTTGTTGGCCGGTTTTACCTTCACCAGCAACTCGCTCTGGCCCCATGCTGCGAAACTGGCGGCCCAGATAACCAGACCCCAGGTCAATCTTCCTGAATACGTCATGCGGCGCATGCTACCAGAGCCGCGCGCTCAAGTGAGCCGCTGCGCTGCCCGCTCAGGCGAAAGCAGAATCGGAAGAGACCGGGTTGGGATGAAAGAACACCCTCTCTCGGATTGGCCCTACAGCCACCTCTCCAATTTCTTCATAGCCCTGGCGCTGGTAGAACGCCAGGTAGTGCTCGTTGCCGGTGTCCAGCACCACGCCCTGGGTGCTGGCGTCCGCAGCGCACCAGTCGTGCACGGCTTGCAACAATTGCTCGCCATACTGCTTGCCCTGAAACTGCGGGTGCACCCCCAGCAGCGGCAGTACGTGGACCTTATCGGTGGGCAGGCAGCTGGCCAGGGCCGCCTGGTAGTCCATGTAGCGGCGGGTGCAGCGCAGGCCGGTGCCCAGCATCATGCGCAGGCGCCAGGCCCAGCTGTCGGCCACGCCCAACCGCCGTAGCGGCGGCACGATCAGGGCCAGGGCGATCAGGCGGTCCTCCAGCAGCAGGCCGATGGCCGGCAGTTGCAGGTAGAAGTGCTGGCGCACCCACTCGCGCACCATCACCCGCAGGCGCCGCTCATACCCCGGGCGCTGGGCCTCGAAGATATAGGCGAAGGTCGGTTCGTGGCGATAGGCGTTGTACAACAGTGAACGCGCTTCACGGCTGTAGCCGTCGTCGAGCAGGCAGACACGCGCCGGAGCGGCAGTGGTTTCGGGCATTGCGGGCAAACCTCCTGGAATGGGCAGACAGTGCCTTGGAGGTGCCTCAGCGTGCATCGTTCACCCCCTGCAAAGCACGTTAGCAGCCGCCCCGCGAAGCCGCCATGCTGGTGGTGGCAGGCGATGTCGGCTAGCATCGCGGCTTTTACCGGGATTGTCTTTCCATGAAGATCGTCTGTTTCAACATCAACGGCCTGCGAGCCCGCCCGCACCAGCTGGCGGCGCTGATCGAAAAGCACCAGCCGGACGTGATCGGCCTGCAGGAAACCAAGGTCAGCGACGATCAGTTCCCGCAGGCCGACGTGCAGGCACTGGGTTACCACGTGCATTACCACGGCCAGAAAGGCCATTATGGCGTCGCACTGCTGTCGCGCCAGGCGCCGCTGAGCCTGCACAAGGGCTTTGCCACCGATGAGGAAGACGCCCAGCGCCGCTTCATCTGGGGCACCTTCGCCGATGCCGACGGCAACCCGATCACCATCATGAACGGCTACTTTCCCCAAGGCGAGAGCCGCGACCACCCCACCAAATTCCCGGCCAAGCAGCGCTTCTACGGTGACCTGCAGGCACTGCTCGAAGGCCAGTTCCGCAACGACCAGCCACTGCTGGTGATGGGCGACATGAATATCTCGCCGCAGGACTGCGACATCGGCATCGGCCCGGACAATGCCAAGCGCTGGCTCAAGACCGGCAAATGCAGCTTCCTGCCGGAGGAGCGGGAGTGGCTTGAGCGCCTGAAGGGCTGGGGCCTGGTCGACAGCTTCCGCCACCTGCACCCGGACGTGGCCGACCGCTTCAGCTGGTTCGACTACCGCAGCCGTGGTTTCGAGGACGAACCCAAGCGCGGCCTGCGCATCGACCTGATCATGGCGTCGCAGCACCTGGTGCCACGGCTCAAGGCCGCCGGTGTGGACTACGAGCTGCGCGGGATGGAAAAGCCTTCGGACCATGCGCCGATCTGGCTGGAATTGAGCTGATCGCCGGGGCTGCTGCGCAGCCCCCAAGTGGTTGAACCGAATGCGTCAAGGGCAAGCGAGCGCCGAGCTCGATCTGCTCGTTCACAACCCCAAGCGCAACGCCTCCCCCACCCCAGCGCCGCGCACATCGTCCGCGGCGCTGACCAAGGCAAAGTTGTACGCCCCGTGCGACCAGTACCGCGCCTGCAGCTGGCCATCCACCCGCTGCCCATCCGGCATGCGCCGGTACTGCTCGCCCGGTGAACGCAGGAACAGGCTGATGCGCTGCCCCTTGCCATCCTCGAACACCAGTAGCGCCGCCGGCCCTTGCTCATTGCTGAGCAGGCGCGCGCCCAGCGGTTTGAAACCATACCCTGCCAGGTCCGGCAACTGGCCCACGCGGTTGAAATGCCGGCCCAGCCAGGCGCGCAACTGCGCCGGGTCGCTGGCCTGGATATCCAGCGCCTCGCTGCCGGCAAACAGGCGGTGCGCCTGCACCGCATCGGCCATCGGCAGCATCGCCTGCGCCAGGGTCGCCTCGCGCACCTGCCAACCGCCCAGCCCGCCCACCCCCAGTGCCAGCAACAGCACCGCCGCCGTGGCCCAGTGGCGCTGACGGCGCTGGCGTACTTGCTGCTGCAACCGGTCCAGGTCCAGTTGCGCCGCCGCAGGCAGGTCGGCAAAGCCGGCCAACGCCGCGCGCAAGCGGCGGGCATCGGCACGCCAGCCCTCGACCTTGGCCGCTGCCTGCGGGTTGGCCGCCAGCCAGGCCTGCACTTCGGCGCGGCGCGCAGGCTCCAGGCGCTCATCGACATAAGCGTGCAATTCGTCTTCGCTGGGGATCAGGCGCGTCATTTCAGTCTCCGCAAGGCTGGTGGCTGGGGGTCACCCTCGGTCAGTTGGCGCAAGGCATTGCGTGCGCGCGACAGGCGCGACATCACGGTGCCGATGGGGATGCCAAGCGCCTCGGCGGCCTCCTTGTAGCTCAGGCCTTCGACAGTCACCAGCAGCAGCAAGGCACGCTGCTCCGCCGTCAACCGGGCAAACGCCTGCAGGTCGGCCTGGGCCTGGACGATGGCCTCGAGGTTGTCGCCAACCGGCTCTTCATCACGTTCGCCCCGGCCAAACCAGGACAGCCAGCGTGCATGCAGGCGCTCGCGACGTTTACCGTCGAGAAACAGCCGATAAAGAATGGTGAACAGCCAGGCGCGCAGCGCATCGGCGTCACGCTGTTGACCGCGCCGGCTCAGGGCCCGCTCGACCGTGGCCTGCACCAGGTCATCGGCGCTGCCCGGCTCGCGGGTCAGCCACACGGCAAAGCGGCGCAGGCGGGCAAGCAGTTCGCGCCACTGGTGGTCGTCCAGGTCGTGCATGGCAAGGTCCGGCCTCTGGGTTGGTCAGTGTAGGTAGCAGACGCCTGTGCGCAAATTCTATTCCCCTCGAGGGAATAAGTTTTACCCGACGCCGTCGTACCGGCACCTTCACTGAACCGGACCCCGACCATGAAATCACCCCTGCACGGCCAAGCCCTGGCCCTGCGCCTGGCCGCCATCGGCGCCGTGGTGCTGGCCGCCGGCGCCAGCTTTGCCTATGCCGCCGGCTGGCTCGGCCAGCCTCGGCTGACCCCGCAACGGATCATCGACACGTTCGAAGCGCAGGCCGGGCATTACCCGGGCTACCGCAAGAACCACGCCAAGGGCCTGTGCGTCAGTGGCTACTTCCAGGCCAGCGGCCAGGCCGCCAGCCTGTCTACAGCGCGCGTGTTCAGCCAGCAACGGGTGCCGGTGACTGGCCGTTTCGCCATCGGCGGTGCCAACCCGTTCGCCCCGGACACCGGCATACCGGTACGCAGCCTGGCCATCCAGCTCAGCACCGACGACGGCCAGGTCTGGCGTACCGGCATGAACAACCCGCCGGTGCTGGCGGTCAGCACACCGCAGGGGTTTTATGAGCAAGTGCTGGCAAGCGCGCCCGACCCGGCCACCGGCAAACCGGACCCAGGCAAACTGCAGGCATTCTTCGCCGCCCATCCGGAAAGTGCAGCATTTCGCCAATGGGCGGCCAGCTACAAGCCAAGCAACAGCTTTGCCAGCACGCAGTACCACAGCATCAATGCCTTCCGCCTGATCGACAGCGCCGGCACCGCCCACCCGGTACGCTGGCAACTTGAGCCGCACAGCGCGTTTGCCGCGTTGCCTGCCCAGGTCGATGACAAGCAGTACCTGCAACACGACCTGCAGCAGCGCCTGGCCCAGGGCCCATTGCGCTGGACCCTGCGCCTGGTCCTGGCCGACCCGGGCGATGCGCTGGACGACCCTGCCCGCCCCTGGCCCGCCGAACGGCGCAGCGTGGATGCCGGCACCCTGGTACTGGAACAGGTCGATGCCCCCGAACAAGGTGCCTGCCGTGACCTCAACTTCGACCCGCTGATCCTGCCCACAGGTATAGAAGCGTCCAACGACCCGATCCTCGCCGCTCGCTCCTCTGCCTATTCGGAATCCTTCAACCGCCGCAGCCGTGAATCGCTCAGCACTGGAGCCCAGCCATGAGACCCGAAGCCTTCCACCCGCTCGCCCGCCTGTTGCATTGGTTGATGGCGCTACTGATCCTGGCCATGTTGTTCATCGGTGTGAGCATGGTCGTGGACCTGTCGCCACGCCATACCGTGCTGCTCAGCCTGCACAAGGCCACCGGCCTGGCCCTGCTGCTGCTGGTCGTGCTGCGCATCGCGGTACGCCTGGGCGTGCCTCACCCGCCGTTGCCGCACGATCTGCCGGCGCCACAGCGCTGGGCCGCCGCGGCTTCGCATGTGCTGCTCTATGGCCTGATGCTGGGCATGCCACTGTTGGGCTGGGCCATGCTGTCTGCAGGTGGTTACCCACCCCCGCTGGGTTTGCCGGCAATCGCCCCACACGACCTGCAGCTGTATGCCGTGCTGCGCCAGGCCCACGGCTGGGCCGGCTACCTGCTGTTTGCCGCCGTGCTGGTGCACGTGGCCGCAGCATTGATGCATGCGTGGGTGCGCCGTGACGGCGTGTTGCGTAGCATGTGGCCAGGCCCCCTGCGCCGCAACCCGTGACCGCCAGCAGACAGGGCCTTCGACAATCGATGATAATGCCCGCCCACTCGGCTTACTGTTTGCCGTACTGCCCTGGACTGCCTGATGAACCTCGCAAAGGACCCTGCCACTCTGCTGCCTGCCAGCACGCTGGATTTACGCCCGCTGTTGCTGGCCAACATGGCCTGCACCTTGTCGATGATGGCTTTTGTCGCGCTGATCGGCCCGCTTGCCCGCCAGCTTGGCATGGCTACCTGGCAAGCCGGTGCCGCAGTGACCGTGGCGGGTGTGGTCTGGGTGCTGCTGGCACGCCCTTGGGGGCGCGCGGCGGACTGCCTCGGCCGCCGACGTGTGCTGCTGCTGGGCAGTGCCGGATTCACCCTGGGGTACTGGCTGTTGTGCCTGTTCGTCGAAGGCGCTCTGCGCTGGCTGCCTGGAGCGACCCTGGCGTTCATCGGCCTGACCGTGGCACGCGCTTGCATCGGCGCCTTCTATGCCGCCATCCCGGTGGGCTGCAACGCGCTGATCGCCGACCATGTCGAACCCCAACGCCGGGCCCGCGCCATGGCCGCGCTGGGCGCTGCCAATGCCGTCGGCCTGGTGGTCGGGCCAGCGCTGGCAGCGCTGCTGGCACGGCATAGCCTGAGCCTGCCGTTCCACCTCCTGTCGCTGTTGCCGGCCATTGCCTTTCTGCTTCTGCTGTTGCGCCTCAAACCGCAGGCGCTGGCGCAGCGCCATGCCCCCAGCCCGGTGCGGCTGACCGACCCGCGCCTGCGCCGGCCGCTGCTGGTGGCATTCTGCGCCATGCTCAGTGTCACGGTATCGCAGATCATCGTTGGTTTCTTCGCCCTCGACCGCCTGCACCTGGGCCCGACCGAAGCCGCCCAGGCTGCCGGGATTGCCCTGACCACGGTGGGCGTGGCGCTGATCCTGGCACAGGTGTTGTTGCGCCAGCTGGAATGGCCGCCGCTGAAAATGATCCGGGTCGGTGCCACGCTGTCGGCCCTGGGCTTTGCCTGCGGCGCGCTGGCAACCACCGCGCCGTGGCTGTGGGCCTGCTACTTTGTCGCGGCAGCGGGCATGGGCTTCGTGTTCCCGGCATTTTCCGCGCTGGCGGCAAACGCCATGCACGCCTCGGAACAAGGCGCCACAGCCGGTTCCATCGGCGCGGCGCAGGGCATGGGCGCGGTGGTCGGGCCGCTGGCAGGCACCCTGGTGTATGCGCTGGATCCACGCTTGCCGTTCCTCGCCGTTGCGGCCCTGTTGCTATTGGTCGGGCTGTGGCCGATGCCCCGCGAACAAAGGGCCTGACAAGCACAGCGCGCAAGCGAGCAGAGTGTGTTTTAATGCGCATCGCTCATTATTTTTGACACCTCTTGATAACAAGGCGGCTATGGACACGGGGACGCGACTCAAACTGGTGCGTGAACGCAACAACCTCTCCCAACGGGAACTGGCCCGCCGCAGCGGGCTGACCAATTCGACGATCTCGCAGATCGAACAGAATCGCGTCAGCCCTTCGGTCAGCTCCCTGAAAAAACTGCTCGAAGGCATTCCCATGAGCCTGGCGGAGTTCTTCAGCTTCGACGAACCGGTGCGCGAAGAACGCTACGTATTCCGTGCTGGCGAACAGCCAGACCTGGGGCGCAACGGCCTGCGCATGCTGCTGGTCGGTGCCAGTGTCGAAGGCCGGCAGATGCGTATGCTGCGCGAGCTGTATGCACCGGGCGCTGACTCGGGCGAGCCGATCGTGCATGCCGAGGGTGAAGAGTGTGGCCTGGTCACCCGCGGCACTGTCGAGTTGTGGGTCGATGGGCAGGTCAGCGTGCTCAACTCGGGCGATGGCTACTACATTCCCACCACCTTGCCGCACAGTTTCAAGAATATCGGCCCGGACGAGGCCGAGATCATCAGCGCCAACACCCCGGCGAATTTCTGACCTTGCTGAACAGGCCCTGAATGAAGCGGATCACTATGCTGCTGGGGCTGATGCTGGGGCTGGCCCAGCCTGCGCTGGCCGGCCAGGCTTGCCCGCCCGGGCAGTATCAGGTCTGCCTGATGGGCTGCTTCTGCGCCCCGATCGACCCCGGCCAGGCCGGGCAGATCCTCAAGGATGTGGAGAGCGTGGCCTCGTCCAGCCTGACCTACGCCTTGCAGCAAGCCCGTGACGAGGCCACCGCCAACGGCGTGCAACCGATCCCGTTGCACATCCGCGCGCAGCTCGAACCCTGGTATGACTTTGCCGTGCTCGACGCGGCGCGCTACCGGGTAGGTGACGAGCAGCAAATGAGCGCGGCCAATGCGCTGCTGCAGAACCCTGACGTGAACGCCGTGACGCTGATCGACACGATCATCTTCCGCCGCCCCTCCGATGCCGAGGACAACGTGGCCTTGTGGGCACACGAGCTCAAGCATGTGCAGCAGTATCAGCAGCTGGGTGTGGAAGAGTTCGCCCGGCGCTACACGCGCAACTACGACGACCTGGAAGCGCCGGCCTACAAGACCGAGGCTGAAGTGCGCAAGGCGCTGCGCGAGCGTGGTTCAGGGCAGGCCCGGTAAGCCAGCTGCCACCAGGATAGCCCATGATGGGATCGATGCGCTCGAGGTGGGGGCTGGCTTACCGGCGACAGGCCCTGTCAGGATGTCGCCGAAGCCTCTCCAGCCGCCTGCTCGCGGCTGGCATAACGTTGCGCCAGCACTGCACAGACCATCAGCTGGATTTGGTGGAACAGCATCAGCGGCAAGATCATCGCGCCGATGCCACTGCCAACGAACAGCACCTGGGCCATCGGTACCCCGGTGGCCAGGCTTTTCTTCGAGCCGGCGAACAGGATGGTGATGCGGTCCTCCAGGGCAAAGCCCAGCAGCTTGCCCAACTGGCGGGTACCAAACAGCACCACCGCCAGCAGGATCGCGCATACGGCAAACAATCCGGCCAAGTGCTGCGGCGATACCGTGTGCC
The DNA here is from genome assembly GCF_014269225.2 of Pseudomonas anuradhapurensis. Lineage (NCBI taxonomy): Bacteria > Pseudomonadati > Pseudomonadota > Gammaproteobacteria > Pseudomonadales > Pseudomonadaceae > Pseudomonas > Pseudomonas anuradhapurensis. The sequence continues at coordinate 2,451,247 of NZ_CP077097.1, read as the reverse complement.
ACAAGCCGGTGACCACCGCCTCGCTGAAGGCGGTATACACCACCAGCAGGATCGAGCCCTGGTCCACTACCTTCAACCAGCGTGCATTGCGCTTGACCCAGGCGCCGATCCAGCGCCGCGCGAGCTGCCCGGCCACGAACGGCACCAGCAGCTGCAGGGTGATCTTCAGCACCGCATACAGGCCTGAGCCGGTATCACCGCTGGCGCCCAGCAGCAGCATGACCAGCAAGGGCGTGAGGAAGATGCCCAGCAGGCTCGATGCCGCCGCGCTGCAGATGGCTGCCGGCACGTTACCGCGTGCCAGCGAAGTGAAGGCAATGGCTGACTGCACGGTGGCCGGCAAGGCACACAGGTACAAGACGCCCAGGTACAGCTCGTTGCCCACCAGCGGTACGAACAGCGGCTTGAACGCCAGGCCCAGCAGCGGGAACAGCACGAAGGTGCAGGCGAACACCAGCCCATGCAGGCGCCAGTGCCCGGCACCGGCGATGATCGCCTCGCGCGACAGTTTGGCCCCATGCAGGAAGAACAGCAGGCCGATGGCCAGGTTGGTCAGCCAGCCGAAATACACCGCGCCGTCGCCCGAGCAGGGCAGCACGGTGGCAATCAGGACCACCCCGAGCAACGCCAGGGTGAAGTTGTCGAACAGCATGCGCAAATACTTCATTACCGTTTCCGTCTTGTCATTGGGCAAGGGCAGACGATAAGGTCTTCGGCTTTTCACCGCTAACGCCGGAACCCCCACCGGTATCGCTCAACGGACACTTCCCGCAAAGGACCCGCCCATGCCCTTCCCCCGCCTGGCCGCAGTTGCAGCCGCCCTCACCCTCGCTCTAGGCCACAGCGCCGCCGAAGCCGATGACCAGCTGCAGGCCAAGGTCGACCGGATCATCCGTCCGCTGATGCAGGAACAAGGCATTTCCGGGATGGCCGTGGCGCTCTATGCCCGCGACCACGCGCACTATTTCAACTACGGCGTGGCGAGCAAGGACGACCCTGTACCGGTCAGCCGCGACACGCTGTTTGAAATCGGTTCGCTGAGCAAGACCTACACCGCTACCCTGGCCGCACTGGCCAGTGCCGAGGGCAAACTGGACCTCGGCGCCCCGGCCAAGCGCTATCACCCTGCGCTGGCCGGGGCGCCTCTCGGCGAGGCAAGCGTGCTGGACCTGGGCACCTATAGCGCCGACTGCCTGCCGTTGCAGTTCCCGGACACGGTGCAGACCGCACAGCAGGTAGTCGATTTCTTCCGTCACTGGCAGCCCCGGGCCAAAGCGGGCACCCAGCGCTGCTATTCCAACCCCAGCCTGGGGCTGTTCGGCGACCTGGCCGCTCGCGCCCAGCATCAACCGTTCTCGGCCCTGATGAGTGAAGGCCTGCTGGCGAAAATGGGCCTGCAGAACACCTACCTGCAGGTCCCGGCCGATGCCCAGGGGCTGTATGCCCAAGGCTACGACGCCAGCGACAGGCCGGTACGGGTCGGCCCCGGTCCCTACGCAGATGAGGCGTACGGCATCAAGACCAGCGCCAGCGACCTGTTGCGCTATGTGCGCCTCTACATGCAACCGGAAGGCCTGCCCCCTGCTCTGCTGCAGGCCACAACCATTACCCGACAGGGCTACTTCCAGGTTGGCGCCATGACCCAGGGCCTGGGTTGGGAGCGTTACCCGTATCCGGTCACGCTGGCTACCCTGGTCGACGGCAACAGCCCGCGACTCATTCGCGAACCGCAGGCAGCCACACGCTTGCAACCTGCCCTGCCCGCGTTGTCGGCGGCCTGGTACAACAAGACCGGCTCGACCAATGGTTTCGGTGCCTACGCCGCGTTCGTGCCCTCCGAGCAACTGGCGATCGTGTTACTGGCCAACCGCAACTACCCCAACGAAGCCCGCGTACGCGCCGCCTTCGAGATCCTTTCAGGACTGTAGCGGCGGCAGCAATTGTCGAACAAAACGACACGATGTAGTGAGAAAAAATATTCACTACAAAATGGTTGACGCCGTTCATCGCCCTTGGGCATGATGAAGCCGTCTCTCTGATCGGGAGCGGTGGCAAGGGTGTTCCAGACGGCCTGCGCGGTAACGCAGGCCGTCCGTGGAGAGGGAAACTGTCCAAAAGGCAGCGTGAGAAAGCCCCTGTTGCGATGCTGCTGTAGCAGCCTTGGTAGTGCGCTACACCGTGGTAGCGCCAACTGTGAAAATCACTACGACTGGGTAATGGGGGCTTTATGATGAACTTGAACAACAATCCGACTATCGACCAATTGGCCCAGCTGTTCGCCATGCGCAAGGACAGCCTTGACGACCACCTGCTGTGGGTCAGCCAAACCGGTGAAGTGCGCCTCGACCGCCTGCCACCGAATACCGTCGAAGATGAATTCGAAGAGCACCTGCCGAGCATGCGTGCCCGCTTCAAGGTCTACCGCCGTGGGCAGGGCTACGTCGGCAAGAAGGCCGCCGCTGACACCGAGTTCGTCGGCCGCGTCCTGCAGACCCTGCAACAAGAATGGCCCGCTGTTCGCGAACAGCAGGCCGTCAAGGTGATCGATTCGATCAATTGAGGATCCGCCTCCTTGAACAAGCCCGGCCCGCAAAGGCCGGGCTTTTTCATGCCTGGCGCCGACGGTGGCGGGCTTCCGGCAAAGGCAAGGCCCCGGTGGCCATCGCCCGCGCACGGTCGACACCCCAGACCAGGGCGCGGGTCATGGTCTCGCCAGGCCGCGCGGGGTAATACTCCTCCAGCAGTGCCCGACCGTCCCCGGCATACAACCCCAGGAACAACTGGGTCGCCCCCAGCCGTGACAGGCGCACCTGCACGTCCAGCGTGGTACCGTCACTGAGCGCTTCATCATGGCTGCGGCTATGCAATTGGGCGTCAGCCCACCGCCAATAAGTCTCTTCCCTGACTCGCATGAGCATTCAATCCTCCGTTGCGCAATGCGGCGTCAGGAAATCACAGTCTTGGCCATCCGGCGAGTGCTACCCGGCAATGCCATGAGGCGGATCAACGAATAGCAACAAAAACCCCGCCGTTCGGCGGGGTCTTGTTGGGGCGGGTCACTTCTTCAGTGGCACCCGCGGCATGAAGCGGCCTTTTTTGCTGCGCTGCAGGTGGGCGGGTTGGAGCTGTTCGGAATCATCCAGCGTCATGTGGGCGAAACCCAGGCGGAATGCCGCCTGGCCGCAACGCACCTGGCTGTTGATCGGGAACGCGTCGTTCAGGTCTTCGAAAAAGGATTCGCTCATGCCCTGTCTCCCTCCAGTGGCGGACGCGCCGGCAACCAGAAGGGTTGCCCAGGTAAACGCGACCAGTGGAAATGAGACTAGCTGGTCATTTGCGGACCGCCCAGACTGAAATGCCGGGCCCGACCAGCGGCTGAACGCGCTACTTCAGGCGCACCGCCGTGCCGGTGGCAAATACCACGACCATGCCGCCCTGTACCGATGGCATGCTGATCTCGAAATCCACCCCCACTACAGCATCGGCTTGCAACTGGCGTGCCCGCGCTTTCAATTCTTCGGTGGCCTGCTCCCGCGCCTCGCGCAGTGCGCTTTCCAGGGTTTGCGAGCGGCCGCCGAAGAAGTCGCGGAAACGTGCAAAGAAATCGCGCACGAAGTTGATACCCTGCACCGATTCGGAGCTGACCACGCCCAGATAGTCGGCAATCGGGCGGCCTTCAAGCTGGCTGGTGGTGGAAATGATCATGGGTGCACTCCATTGGCCTGGCAAAAGAGGCCGATTCTACCAGAGTGCAGCACCGCCGATTCATGCGCTGACCGCGCGCAAGCGCTGGCCGATGCGCGCACCGAACACGTTTACCAGCAACCCTGCCATCACCAGCAAGGCACCCCAACCCTGCGTTACCGTCAGACGCTCGCCCAGCAACAGCGCCGATGAACTCAAGCCGATCACCGGCACCAGCAGCGAGAACGGTGCCACTTTGCCAGCTGGATGACGCGACAGCAGCTTGCTCCACAGGCTGTAGCCCAGCATGGTGGCGACGAACGCCAGGTAGGCCAGGGCCAGCACCGAACTCCAACCGATGTTGGCCAAGGCATGACCAATGCGCTCAGGCCCTTCCAGCCACCAGGACAATACCAGGAACGGCAGCGGCGGAATCAGCCCGCCCCAGATCACCAGCGCCACCAGGTCAACCGAGCCAAAGCGGCGGGTAATGATGTTGCCCAGGCCCCACATGGCGCCGCCGCACAGGGTCAGCACCAGCGCCAGCATCGGTACATGGCCACCGTCTTCGCTGCCGATGAGGGCCAGGCCGCTGGCGGCCACCAATAGCCCGAGCACGCTCGCCAGGCGCAGCCGCTCGCCCAGGAACAGGGCAGCAAAACCCAGCGTGAAGAACGCCTGTGATTGCAGGATCAGCGAAGCCAGCCCTGGTGGCATGCCGCTGTACATGGCCTGGAACAGGAAGGCGAACTGGCCCAGGGAAATGGTCGCACCGTAGGCGATCAGCCAGCGCCAGGGCAACCTGGGCCGCCTGACCAACAGGATGGCCGGAAACGCCACCAGCAAGAAGCGCAATGCCCCCAGCAACATCGGCGGCAAGCCATCGAGGCCAACCTTGATGACCACGAAGTTGACTCCCCAGGCGACGATCACCACCAGGGCGATCAGCAGGTCCTTGAGCGGCATTGCAGCATCCTTCTTCCAGGCTTTTTAGACATATTTCGTTACAGCATAAGGCTATTCCTTCACTGGGGACCGGCACAGTTGCAGCCCATCATTGCGCAACAGTGCCACTGTTCCATTCGCGACACCCTCGCTTGACCCTGCTTGTATATACATGCTCACATGACGCCAACGTCATCCGCCCCGTGCCCCATCGATGACTGACTCGCTTACACAAATACAATGAAGCGGAGCCACCGAATGACCAGCAAACCCGTATTCGAGCGGCGCTCGATCGACTACATCCCCGAAACTGAACGCCATGGGCGCGTGTACAGCCAGTTCACCCTGTGGCTCGGCGCCAACCTGCAGATCACTGCGATCGTGACCGGCGCGCTGGCCGTGGTGCTCGGTGGCGATGTGTTCTGGTCATTGATTGGCCTGTTGCTCGGCCAATTGATCGGTGGCGCGGTAATGGCCCTGCATGCAGCCCAGGGCCCACGCCTCGGGCTGCCGCAGATGATTTCCAGCCGCGTGCAGTTCGGGGTCTATGGCGCAGCCATACCGATGGTGCTGGTGTGCCTGATGTACCTGGGCTTTACCGCTACCGGCACGGTACTCTCCGGGCAGGCAATCGGCCAACTGTTGGACGTCAGCGACAGCGCCGGCATCCTGGTTTTCGCCAGCGTCATCGTTCTCGCCACCTTGGCCGGCTACCGGGTGATCCACTGGATCGGGCGAGTCGCCAGCGTGCTGGGGATCATTGCCTTCGTCTACCTGTTCAGCCGCATCCTGATGCTGGCCGACATCGGGCAACTACTGGACAACCGCCACTTCAGCTGGGCATCGTTCATGCTCGCGGTGTCACTTGCGGCGTCCTGGCAGATCGCCTTCGGCCCTTATGTCGCCGACTATTCGCGCTACCTGCCAAGCAGCACCTCGCCAGGCAAGACTTTCCTCGCTGCCGGGTTGGGCTCGGTGATCGGCGCGCAAGCATCAATGGTGCTCGGGGTATTTGCCGTGGCTATCGCCGGTGGCCAGTTCGCCGGCCATGAAGTGGCATACATCGTTGGCCTGGGCGGTGCCGGCAGCAGCGCAGCGCTGCTGTATTTCTGCATCGCCTTCGGCAAGGTGACCATCTCGACGCTGAATTCCTATGGCAGCTTCATGTGCATTGCCACCATCATCAGCGGCTTTCGCGGCCACTTGGCGATCAGTCGGCTACAGCGCCTGCTGTTCGTCCTGGCAATCGTCGGTGCCGCGACCCTGGTTGCCCTGCTTGGCCAGCATTCGTTTCTCAGCGCATTCAAGTCGTTCATCCTGTTCCTGCTGACGTTCTTCGTGCCGTGGAGCGCGGTCAACCTGGTCGACTACTACTTCATCACCAAGGAACGTTACGACATCCCTGCCCTCGCCGACCCACAGGGCCGCTATGGCCGCTGGAACTGGCCCGGGATCATCGTCTACAGCGTCGGCGTGCTGGTCCAGATGCCGTTCATCGACACCAAGCTGTACACGGGGCCGATGGTCGAGCACCTGGGCGGTGTGGATGTATCGTGGCTGATCGGCCTGGTAGTACCGAGCGTGCTGTACTACCTGGCGGCACGCCAGCGGGCCCACCACGCGCCCGTGTCGATGATCGTGCCTGAGAGTCACTGAGCCGCGCAGAAACGCGCCTGTATCAACCGACAGGCCGACGCGGTTATGCAGCGAAGAGCCGCAAGACGGCCCCAGTTTCAGCGTTATCGCCGAGACCTCCGGGGCCGCCTTGCGGCTCTTTCGCGACACAAGGCCGCTGTTACAGCGTCAGCGTTTGGTACCTGACTCAGGCAGCCGCAAACAGCTCGTTGGCAATTTGCGCCTGGGCAGCGTCGATCGCCTGGCTGCGCTGCTCAGGGCCGTAGGCCAGGCCATGGGCGCGGACGATTTCCAGGTCGGTGATGCCGATGAAGCCCAGGAACACCTTGAGGAATTCCTCATGCCCGGCACCGCTCGGCTGGCCAGCGTGCAGGCCGCCGGCGGTGGACACCAGCACGACTTTCTTGTTGCCGCACAGGCCTTCCGGGCCGGCTTCGGTGTAGCGGAAGGTCTTGCCGGCGACGGCCACGCGGTCGATCCAGGCCTTGAGCTGGGTCGGCACGGTGAAGTTGTACATCGGCGCGCCGATCACCACGGCATCCGCCGCCAGGAACTCTTCCAGGGTTTCTGCGCTGAGCTTGGCCTCGAAGGCCTGGGCTGCATCGCGCACGTCTTCCGGGGTGCCCGCCGCTACCAGGGTGGCCGCAGAGAAGTGGGCGATGGCGTCAGCGGCCAAGTCGCGGTACACCACCTCCACGCTCGGGTCGGCAGCTTTCCAGGCTTCGACCACTTCGCGGCTCAGTTGGCGGGAGGCGGAATTGTCGCCCAGGATGCTCGAATCGATGTGCAACAGTTTCATGGGACTCTCCTGTGAATGACGACCGCGACAGTGGGCGATCACGATGGAGAGAATCCTACCGAGGGAGCCAATGGCTGATAAGTCAGCAAAAATGCGTTAGTTTGTCCCACAGATGGAACAGTGAGACATACCCATGCAAGACCTCAACAACCTTTTCTATTTTGCCCGCGTAGTCGAGGCCGGCGGTTTCGCCGCAGCCGGTCGCCAACTGGGCATCCCCAAGTCGCGGCTGTCGCGGCGCATTGCCGAGCTGGAAGAACGCCTGGGCACTCGCCTGCTGCAGCGCACCACGCGGCAACTGAAGCTCACCGCCGTTGGCGAGCGCTACCTGCACCACTGCCAGGCCATGCTGCTTGAGGCCGAAGCCGCCGACGAAGCGGTGGCCAGCATGAGCAGCGAACCGCGTGGGCGCTTGCGGGTGTCCTGCCCGGTGGCGTTGGCCCATGCCTTTCTGCCGGAGGTGATCAGCCGCTTTCTTGAGCAATACCCGCTGGTGCAGCTGGACATGGTGCTGCTCAACCGCCGGGTCGACCTGATATCGGAAGGCATCGACGTGGCGCTGCGGGTGCGCGACCTGGGCGATGAAGACCCGGCCCTGGTGACCCGGCGCCTGCGCCAGGCGCAGATGCAACTGGTTGCCGCGCCAGGTTTCGCCGACCACATTCGCGAACCCGCTGAGTTGGCATCGTTACCAGTGCTGGGCGCTGCCGAAGCGGACCGACTGGTACACTTCCGCTTGTTCGGCCCGCACGGCAAACAGCAGGAAATCGCCTTGGAACCACGCCTGGCGATCGATGATTTCGTAGTACGTAATGCTGCTGTACGGGCAGGCCTCGGGTTCACCGCGCTGCCCAGCATGTTCTGCGAGGAAGAACTGGCACGCGGCGAACTGGTGCGCCTGCTGCCGGACTGGTCGTTACCGGGTGGCTACCTGCAGGCGGTATATCCGCACCGGCGTGGCGTGCTGCCTGCGGTACGGGTGTGGATCGACCACCTGGCCGCCTCGTTCGAGGCCTGTGGAGAACAGTATGTCTGAACGGCACATGAGCGAAACCGAGGTGCCGGCGTACTGCCTGAGCCTGCCCGGGGCGCGGGAAGACTACAAATGGGGTGGCATTCGGGTGTTCTCGGTGGCGGGCAACAAGATGTTCGCGGTGCTCGACCTGGCGGGCGCTGGCTTGTCGTTCAAGGTCGCCGACGAGCTGTTTCTCGGCTATTGCGATCGCCCGGGGGTGCGGCCTGCGCCGTATCTGGCACGGGCGCGGTGGATCAGCATGGCGCCGCCCTATCCGATGGGGCGCGACGAGCTGTGTGATTTGCTGCGGCGCTCGCACCAGCTGGTGGTCCAGCGCTTGCCCAAACGACTGCAGGCAGGGCTACTGCTTTGACCTATCTCTGCTGGCCTCTTCGCGGCTTCACCTGTAAGAGCAGGGTTACCGCGAAGAGGGCTGGCACAGCGGCGTATCAGCCAACGGCCAGATAACGCCCGCCAAGCAACAGCCAGTCCGCCCAGAACACCTGGTGCAGCAGCACGATCCCCCAGCACACCAGCTGATACGAGACCTTGCGGGTCTTGTGGCGGAACAGCTGTTGCGCCAGCAGTGCCCCCGGCCAGCCACCCAGCAGCTCACTGGCATGCAGCACCTTTTCTGGCGTACGCCAGGCCTGGGTGCGGGCCTGTTGCTTGTCCTGCCAGTACAGCAGCAGGCTGATCAGGCTCATCGCCGGGTACAACGCCAGTGGCCACCAGGCCTGGTCGACCCAGGCCATGCGCGCCGCGCCGAGGCCCGGCAGCAGGCACAGCAGGCCCAACAACAGCAGCTTCAGGCGCGCGTTGCGTACGCCTTCCAGGCGTACACCCCTGGCCGCCTCAGCCATGTGCGGTGGCCCAGTCAACCCAACCGAACTGCCAGGTCGCCAGGATCAGCAGGCCGAAGGCGATGCGATACCAGGCAAATGCCGCGTAGCTGTGGTTGGCAATGAACTTCAGCAGCGCGCGCACGGCGATCATGGCAAAAATGAACGAGGTCACGAAGCCAAGGGCAAACACCGGCAGGTCGCCGGGCTGGAACAGATCGCGGTACTTGTAGCCCGAATACACCGCTGCGCCCACCATGGTCGGCATCGCCAGGAAAAACGAGAACTCGGTCGCTGCCTTGCGCGACAGGCCGAACAGCAGCCCACCGATAATGGTCGAGCCGGAGCGCGAAGTGCCCGGGATCATCGCCAGGCACTGGATGAAGCCGATCTTCAAGGCATGGCTCCAGCGCATGTCGTCTACATGGTCGACCTCCACGCGATGCTCGCGACGCTCGGCCCAGAGCATGATCACCCCACCCACCACCAGTGCCGCTGCCACGGTAATCGGGTTGAACAGGTAGGCATGGATCAGGTCGGCGAACAGCACGCCCAGTACCACCGCCGGCAGGAACGCCAGCAACAGGTTGCCGGTGAAACGCCGCGCCGTCGGCTGGCTGGCCAGGCCGAAGACCACGTCGAGGATCTTGCTACGAAACTCCCACACCACCGCCAGGATCGCCGCCAGCTGAATGATGATGTTGAAAGCCATGGCCCGTTCGCCAGCAAACCCGATCAGGTCGGCGACGATGATCTGGTGGCCGGTACTGGATATCGGCAGAAACTCCGTCAGCCCTTCGACCACACCCAAGATGATTGCCTGAAAGGCAGTCCAAAAATCCATCATTCCCCCGCTGAGGCGCTGCTCGTTGCAGGCCCCTTGTTCTTGATTTGCTTGAAATTGCCGCGCGCGGCCCGGCTGTTTTACAGCGTCTGTTGGGCGCAATGCCAGCAGAAAAGTTCGCCCCGCCTAAAGGTTTCATCTTGCGCGGCCGACATCCTAGCAGAGCGCCTTTGCAATCGCCTTGTACGACCGCTGCAGACTATCAGTCGCATAGCACTTAGCCATTAGTCGAGTACGGCCATGGCGTAAAGCATGCTTGGATGCACCTGAATAAAAAGAACAATGCGGGAGCTGTGGATGAAAACCCTGAGATCGATGTCTATCAGCCGCCGCCTGTGGCTGATCCTGCTGGTCGCGGTGGCCATGCTGCTGGTGCTGGGCCTGCTGATGCTGCGCCAGATCCATGGCGACCTGTACCAGGCCAAAGCGGAAAAGACCCGCCACGTGGTGCAGACTGCCGCCGGTGTACTGGCCTATTACCAAGGGCTGGAGGCGGCCGGCACGCTCAGCCGCGAAGCGGCCCAGCAACAGGCATTGCAAGTGGTGCGCGCGCTGCGCTACGACCATGACGACTACTTCTGGATCAACGACCTGGGGCCGAAGATGATCATGCATCCGGCCAACCCCAAGCTCGACGGCCAGGACCTGTCGGGCATCCGTGACCCCGACGGCTTTGCCTTGTTCAACGAGATGGTCGCACTGGCCCGCAAACAGGATGCCGGGCCGGTCAACTACCGCTGGCCCAAGCCCGGTGCCAGCGAGCCGGTGGCCAAGACGTCGTATATCCAGCTGTTCAAGCCGTGGGGCTGGATCATTGGCTCGGGCGTCTACGTCGATGACGTGCAGGCCGAGTTCAACCGCCAGTTGCGCGACGCCTCGCTGGTCGGCCTGGCCATTGCCGTGCTGATGGCGCTGGTGGTGATGCTGATTGCCCGCAGCATCGCGCGCCCGCTGCAGGAAGCGGTGCAGGCCATGGGCAACATCGCCAGCGGCGAAAGCGACCTGACCCGGCGCCTGGACACCCACGGCCGCGACGAAATCACCCACCTGGGCGAGCACTTCAACCGCTTCAACGGCAAGCTGCAAGGTGTGGTCGGCCAGTTGCAGGGGGCAGCCCATGCTTTGGCCCAGTCGGCCGGGCATGTGGGTGACAATGCCGGCGCCGCGCAGCAGCACAGCGCCCAGCAATCGCTGCAGATGGACCAAGTGGCGACCGCCGTCAACGAGGTCACCTACGCCGTGCAGGACGTGGCCAAGACCGCTGAGCAGGCCGCCGGGGAAATGCGTACAGCGCAGCAGCAGGTGGCGCACGGCCAGCAGGCCATCCACGGCAGCCTGGCGCAGATCGACCAGCTGTCGCTGACCATTGACCAGGCCGTGCAGGTGATCCGTGAGCTGGCCGGGCACAGCACCCGCATCGGTGGCGTGCTGGACGTTATCCGCTCCATCGCCGAACAGACCAACCTGTTGGCGCTGAACGCGGCCATCGAGGCGGCACGGGCCGGCGAGCAAGGCCGTGGCTTTGCCGTGGTCGCCGACGAGGTGCGCCTGCTGGCCCAGCGCACGGCGCAGTCGACGGCCGAGATCCACACCATGATCGAGCACCTGCAAAGCCAGTCGGACGCGGCAGTCAAGGCCATCGACACCAGCAGCGAAGCCTCGCGCCAGACGGTCGAACAAGCCCGTGAAGCCGGTGCCAGCCTGGACGCCATCAACCAGGCACTGAACAACCTCACCGCCTTGAACGCCTCGATTGCCAGCGCCACCTTGCAGCAGTCGCATGTAGTCGAGGAGATCAACCGCAACGTGCTGGATACCGCCGGCTTGTCGCAACAGACCGCCGATGCCGCGCGCCAGTCCAGTGAAGCCGGAGTGGCGCTGGGGCGTTTGAGCGAAGAGCTGGAGCAGCTGTTGCGGCAATTCCGGGTTTAAGGTCGAGAACGCCGGGGCTGCTTTGCAGCCCCCGCTTCGCCGACGCCCTACACCTTGTCCTGGCGACCCGCTACAATCGCCGCCCTCTCCGATAATCTTTCCAAGGATCGCCGATGTCCGGCCTTGAACTCATCGCCGCCGTCCTCGGCGTCATCGCTGTCTGGCTCACTGTCAAGCAGAACGCCTGGTGCTGGCCGATCGGCCTGGTCATGGTGCTGATCTATGGCTGGTTGTTCTACGAAGTGAAACTGTATTCGGGCATGCTGCTGCAACTGGCCTACGCCATCCTACAACTGTACGGCTGGTGGCAATGGAAACGTCCGGGCCATGTTGAAGATGCCCGCCAGGTTTCACGCCTGCAGCGCCCTGCACTGCTCGGCGGCCTGGCCGCCGGAGTGCTGCTGAGCGCCACGCTGGGCGCCGCCATGGCCAACTGGACCGACGCCGCCCTGCCCTGGCTGGACGCCAGCCTGACCGGGTTCAGCCTGGTTGCGCAATTGTGGATGGCGCAAAAACGCCTGCAGTGCTGGCCGCTTTGGGTGGTGGTGGACATCATCTACGTCGGCCAGTACCTGCACCAGCAGCTGTACTTCACCGCCGGCTTCTTCGCCGTGCTCACCCTGATCGCCGTGCGCGGCTGGCTGGAATGGCAACGCGACCCGGCACTGGTACAAGCATGACCACGCCGCAGGAAATGAAGGTGCTGGTGCTGTGCGGCCCGGAATCCAGCGGCAAAAGCTGGCTCAGCGGGGTGATCCAGGCGCGTTTCGGCGGCTTGGTGGTGGCCGAATACGTGCGCCACTTCATCGACCAGGAATGCCGCGACACCTGCTATGCCGATATTCCCACCATCGCGCACGGCCAACTGGCCTGGGAAGACAGTGCCCGTGCAAAAGCACCGCCACTGCTGATCCTCGATACCCACCTGTTGAGCAACATGCTGTGGAGCCAGGCGCTGTTCGGTGACTGCCCGCCCTGGCTGGAGCAGGCGTTGCTGGCACGGCATTACCACCTGCACCTGTTGCTTAGCCCGCAAGGGGTGGACTGGGTTGCCGATGGCCAGCGCAGCCAGCCAGAACTGAGCGACCGCCAGCGTTTCTTCGACGACAGCCTGCACTGGTTGCAACGGCATGATCAGGCGTACGAAATAATTGCAGGCGATTGGCCACAACGCCAGTTGCTGGCGCTGCAAACAGTCGCTAGGCTGATTGATAGCGATACGCCAGCCAGTTTCACAGAGTGTTAAATCCTCGACACACTTCGTTGGACCAAAAGCCCCGAAACAGCGGGGCCTTCGCCCTGTTTCGCGGGCACTGTCAACGTGCTGAAACACCCCGGCAAAAATCCCCTTGCCGTCGAAGCCGCCACCGGCTTGACTGGTAACACCCCGCGGCGCCTGTTTCACGGCTGAGACAGAATACGCCGCAGTTTGTCATCCCCTTGCCCTAACCAGTTGATCCACCACGCTTTTTCAAAAGCGGCACACCTTCTGCTGTCCCGTTCGCATCGCTGAACCGGACCAGCGCTCAAAAAAAGGAGCTGCCGTCGTGAGGAAAACTGACAAAGGCTTTCACCATCTGTTGCTGTTCTGCCTGTTCGCTGCATTGAGCCTGACTGCCCAGGCGGACAAAGGCATCATCATCATCACCCGCGACGTGCAGACGCGTAACGCAACGGTCCCGCCGCTGATTCCCGACCCGACTCCCACCACCGTCAATGCCAACCCGTCGGCCCAGGTGCTCAGGCAAACCAACGAGCTGAGTGACGGCGACTTCGCCAGCATCAGCAGTGGCGCGGGGATCAGCAGCATGATCACCCAGCAGACCAACAACCTGGGCGGCAATCTCGGCCAGCAGACACAACTGCCCAACCTTTCCGGCGGACGCGGCACAGGCTCGGGCAACGGCATCTCCAACATGGTCAATTCCAGCGTGCAGCGTGGCCTCGCCCCGCTGCAGATCCTGACTGGCGGGAGCAAGTGAGATGAAGCCCATGCTGCTGATCCTGGCCACCCTGTGCAGTGCCTCGGCCCTCGCCCAATCGCCAGCCCCTGTGCTCGACAATGCCGACATCGACAGTTCCGGCAGCCACTACCAAGGCAACCTCTCGGTCAACCAGGCTGCAGGTGACCAGCAACAGCAGGCGAATGCGCGGGCCATTGCCGTCGGGCCTGCAGCGAACGCCAGCACGCAGATACGGCAACGCCTGGCGACGCCGGCCAATCCTGCGCTGGACGCCCGCGCGCAGATCCAGGGCAATGCCTTCAGCAACGGCAGCGGCGCCCTCGGGGTCAACCAGAGCGCTGGCGCCAATACCCAGCAAGCGAACGCACTGAGCATCAGCATCGGTGCCCAGCCGCAAAGCATCGACGACAGCGTCCTCCTGCAGCAGAACGTGGCGCTGCTCAACAACTCCGGTGCAATTGACACCCCAACAGGCCATCGCCAGGTCACTACCAGTGACCAGGCCTTCACCGGTAGCCGTGGGGTGATCCAGTTGAACCAGAGTGCCGGGGTGGGAAACCGCATGGCCAACACCCTGAGCATCCGGGTCGCGGATTGACCCATTCAGTCAAGAACGACACTTAACCAATAACGTACGGAGAATCACCATGAAACCCTCGATGGCAATCAAGCCTCTGGTTTTCGCAATTGCTGCGGTCATGGCTGTTGCTGTACAGGCTGATCAGAACGACCGGAGTGGCGGGCACCACAATGGTCACCATAATAACGGGCACCACAAGCCTCCTCCCACCAGGATCCCTGTGTTTGCCACGGCCAACGCCATTGACAGCCAGCGCAGTACAGGCAACAAAATCACCAACCAAGGTACCGTCAATGCGGCCGAGATGAGCAGTTCGGCCGCCGGTGCCAGCGGCAACGTGGGTGTCAACGTGGCGGCCGGCAACGGCAACCAGCAGGACAACGCCGCGGCCATTGCCAACGCATCGTCCGAGTCCAGCCTGGACAACAGCTTCGTGTTCGGCACCGCCGAAGCCACCGCTGATGTCCGCCAGTTCAGCAACAACAACCGCGTCGACAACTGGTCCACGCAAAGCTCGGCAATCATGACCGGCTCGGCCGATGGTGCAGAGGGCAACGTCGGCGTCAACATCGCCGGCGGCGACCTGAACCAGCAGAAGAACACCATGGCCATCGCCAATACCGGTGCCCCGCTGGGCAATGCCACGGCCACCGCCTCGGCCGAGCAGAATGGCCCGGGCCTGGTGGTGAACAATAGTGCCGACCGCACCTACCGCGTGGATACGCTGACCATCACCACCAGCAAGAGCGGTTCGAGTTCGCGTGAGGGCACGTTCAACTCGTCCGACGACCGCAGCTCGTCCTCGAGCTTCAGCGTGGCCGGCGCGCAAAGCGCCAGCTCCAGCGGCTCCAATGGCTGGAGTTCCAGCGGGTCGAGCAGCAGCAATGCCAGCGGCTCGCACAGCGCCACGGCCAGCGGTTCCAACAGCTGGAATGCCAGTGGCTCGGTGGCCGGCAACGCCAGTTCGTCCAGCAGCTCCAGCCTGAGTGCCTCCCTGGCTGCCGCTGCCGACGCTACCCGCACCGTGACGACCGATGACGGCCGCCGCGAGCGCACACGCACCGACAGCTTCGATGGCTCGCTCAATGCCTCGCTCAATGTCGACGTCGACCGTTCGCGGGAAAGCGCGTACGACGCATCGTTCGAGAAGGCATTCGACTCGTCGTATGACAAGTCTCGCCAATCGAGCTACGACAAGTCTCGCGACTCCTCGTATGAAAAAGCTCACGAGTCGTCCTATGCCAATGCATCGGAATCGGCGTTTGAAAAGTCTGGCGAGAAATCGTCGCAATCTTCGAACGACGTGGCGAAGAGCTACAGCGAAAGCAGCGCCTACGACTTGAGCAATACCGTGTCCTTCCAAGTGCTGACCCCGACCGGCTGGGCCAACCCTGTGACCAACACTGCGACCCTTAGCGGCTCGGTGAATGGTGGCAGCGGCAACCTGGGCGTGAACGTGGCAGCCGGTGTGGGTAACCAGCAAAGCAACTCGCTGGCGATCTCCAACACCTCGTTCTGATCGCTGTGCTCGAGGCCCCCTGCGGGGGGCCTTTTCACCGAAGAAAGGGAAGGCATCCGATCATGCGTATTGTCGCCTTGGCGTGTCTGCTGTGCCTGGCCAGCGTGAATGAGGCTGCGCAAATGCCACTGTCCGTGCTGCCCGGTGGCGCGGTGGTGTTCAAACCCATCCAGAGCGTACGCGAGCGCAAGTTCGCCGACCTGGTGCAACAGAAAACCGACTTCAG
Organism: Pseudomonas anuradhapurensis; assembly: GCF_014269225.2. Taxonomy (NCBI): domain Bacteria; kingdom Pseudomonadati; phylum Pseudomonadota; class Gammaproteobacteria; order Pseudomonadales; family Pseudomonadaceae; genus Pseudomonas; species Pseudomonas anuradhapurensis. The sequence continues at coordinate 2,435,262 of NZ_CP077097.1, read as the reverse complement.
CTGCGGCGCCGCTGCACTGGCCACCATCCTGCGCCAGGCCTACTGGCTGGACGTGAACGAGCAACAGATCATCGAAGGCATGCTGGCCCACGCCGACCAGGACCTGGTCCGCACCCAAGGCTTCTCGATGCTGGACATGAAACGCTACGTGGAAAGCCTTGGCATGCGCGCCCGCGGCTACCGGGTGGCGCCCGAGACCCTGCACAGCGTTCGCATCCCGGTGGTGGTGCTGATGGAGGTGCGCGGCTACAAGCACTTCGTGGTCATGCAGAAGGTCGACCGCGGCTGGGTGTACATCGGTGACCCGGTGCTGGGCCACAAGCGCTATAAAATCGACGATTTTCTCAAAGGCTGGAACGGCATCATCTTCGCCGTGATCGGCCAGGGCTACGACAAGCACAACGTCTTGCTCGACCCGCCCCTGCCACTGACCGCCAAGGGTCGGGTGAACGACTTCGCCCCGGTGCAGGACGCAGAGCTGCTGGATTTCGGTTTCATCAAAAGCGACTTCTTCTAACGACGCGTCGAACGATAAGGGGCATGACGCTCCGGGGAGTACCCATGAAGCATCCACTGTGGCTCGCAATGGCCTGCCTGGCAGCCAGCCTGCCAATCCAGGCAGAGACTTTCAGACCCATCGAACTGAAGGACCAGGAACTGGCGAGCTTGCGTGGCCGTTATGTGATGCCGGGGCGAATCGTCAGTTTCGGCATCGTCATGTCCAGCACCTGGCAGAATGCCAAAGGCGATGTGATCGGCGCGACCAGCACCCTGCAGATACAGCAGTCGACCATCAAGCCGCAATTCTATGTCTCGCTGATTGACGAGAAAGGCACTGGCACGGCGCCAGCCGGCGCATCTGCCCCCGGTACCGGTAGCGTGACCGGCGGCGCCGGGCTCGGCACCACTGAAGGCGTGACCCAGGTGGTCCGCGCAGCTGGCGACAACAACAGCGCCTACAACAACGTCGACATCAACGTGACCAAGGCCAGCCAGGCTCCCACCACGCAGCCGCAGGGCCAGGCGCTGGCCGCCGGCCAGACGCTGACGGGCGCGAACGGCGCAGGCGCGCTGAGCGTATCCGCCAGCGGTGTCGGTGTGCAGCTCAATATCGATGCCAGCAACAACCAGGGCAGCAGCGTGCAGCGCCTGGCCCAGGGTGGCCTGATGCAGAACGCCACTCTGCTGGGCAGCGGCAACCGCGTCAATAACATCACCTCGCTCAACGTGGTGATGCGCGAAAGCGTGCCGACAGCGGCTTCGCTGAATGGCAGCCTCGACCAGCTCAAAGGTCTTCGCACATTCGGATATTGATCTACGCTCAGTTTCACAAAAATGAGTCGGTAGGGACGGCAATTCCATGCACCGATCGATAACGCTGAAAGCTGTTGTGTGTTTGGCCAGCTTGGCCCCGGTTACAGTGCTCCATGCAGCCACCGACCCGCAGGTCGAGGCCCTCAAGCAGGAACTGACTGAACTGAAACGCCGCTACGAAGCCCAGCAGCAGGCGCTGATGGTGCTGGAGCAGCGCGTGCGCCAGGTCGAGGAAACCCCTGCCACACCCCCGCCCAAACGCCTGGTCAAATCCCCCGCCGAAGGGGTCAAGGGCGCGCAGACCGTCGCATCCGGTGCGCCGGGTACTACCGGTAGCTCCTATGGCCAGGCGCTGACAGCCGATTCCGAGCCGGCGCAGAGCGTGTCCAACCTGTATGACGAGGCCAGCGGCTTTTTCGGCGGCGGCAAATTCAGCTTCGAGACCGGCATTACCTATACCCACTACGATACCCGCGCCCTGGTGCTCAACGGCTTCCTGGCGCTGGACTCGATCTTCCTCGGCAGCATCAATCTTGACCGGATCAAGGCGGATAACTGGACCCTGGACATGACGGCCCGTTACAACCTGGCACAGCGTTGGCAGTTTGATATCAATGTCCCGGTGGTGTACCGCGAGTCCACCTATTCTTCCGGTGGTGCCGGTGGCGCCGGGGCGAGCACGTCAGATGAAACGGTGACCCGCGACCCGGAAATCGGCGACATCAACGTCGGCGTCGCCTACAAGTTCCTCGACGAAGACGAGACCTGGCCCGATGCCGTGGCCACCCTGCGCATCAAAGCCCCCACCGGCAAGGACCCCTACGGCATCAAATTGCGCGAAGTGCCCGGCAACGACAACCTGTCGGTACCGGAGAGCCTGCCGACCGGCAACGGCGTCTGGTCGATCACCCCGGGCATTTCGCTGGTCAAGACCTTCGACCCGGCCGTGCTGTTCGGCAGCCTGTCCTACACCTACAACATGCAGGACTCGTTCAGCGACATCAGCCCGCAGGTCAACAGCAAGGTGCCGGGTGACGTGAAGCTGGGCGACTCCTGGCAGATCGGCGGCGGTATTGCCTTTGCCCTGAACGAGAAGATGAGCATGTCGTTCTCGGTGTCCGACCAGTTCGCCAGCAAGAGCAAGATCAAACCGGATGGCGGCGACTGGCAGTCGATCTCCAACAGCGACTACAACGCGGCCAACTTCAATATCGGCATGACCTTCGCCGCCACCGACAACCTGACCATCGTACCCAACCTGTCCATTGGTCTGACCGACGATGCGCCGGACTTTTCCTTCAGCCTGAAATTCCCGTACTACTTCTGATACTTGCCAAGGTCCGGGCCCGCGCGCGCGGCCCGGATTTTGGTTACCAACCTTGTAGCGAACCGTGTTCCCCGCCGCAGGCTGTTATCATCCAGCACAGATGCATGACGATTTGATGGCAAAAGGGAATTTTTTGTGAACAACCTGTCAGACCACCTACCTACCCGGTTTGCCGCCCTGGCAAGCCTGGTGCTGGTGATCCCACTGGGTACGCGCGCCATGCTGGGTTGGTCCAACCCGCTCGGTTACCTGTCCGACATGGCCCTCGGCAGCCTGCTGGTCCTGCTGCTGCACCGCCGGCCCTGGTGGCTGGCCTTGCCCGTGCTACTGGCATGGGCTGCGCTGTGGCTGGCCTCGGCCGAGCTGGTGAGTGCGGTGGGCAGGTTGCCCACCACAGCCGACCTGGCCTACCTGGCCGACCCGCAATTCATCGAGAATTCAACCGGCGGCGGTCTCGCCCATGCCTGGCTGCCCTGGGCGCTGGGTGCCGGCCTGCTGGTCTGGCTGGCCAGCGCCTGGCGCCAGCGCAGCCAACGCAGCCAGCCGCTGCCCCGCAAGGCCTGGGCCATCCCGCTGTTGCTGTTCGCTGGCCATTGGGGTAGCCAGCAACTGGCACCTGCCGATGCCGAGCAATGGCGGCTCTACAACCTCCCCCACCAGCTGATGTCGGCCGCCGCCGGCGACCTCGGGCGCCTCGTCGAAGGCTGGACAGGGCAGACGCAAACCTTCACGCCGCTGGCCAGCAGTGGCCTGACCCAATCCGACCTACATGGTCAGCGCCTGCTGGCCGGGCCCGGCAGCGCCCGCAACCTGCTGGTCATTACCGTGGAAGGTATCCCCGGTGCCTACCTGCGGCCCAACCGCCAGGCGCTGCACAGCCGCTTCGACGAAGAGCTGATGCCCAGGCTCAGCCAATGGGCCGAACGCGGCATGAACACCCCGGACTACGTGCTGCACACCCACCAGACCATCCGTGGCCTTTATTCCATGCTCTGCGGTGACTACGACAAGCTGGCCAACGGCACGCCCAAGGGGGTCGAGCTGCTGACCCAGAACGAACGCAACCAGGCCTGCCTGCCGGCGCAGCTGCGCCAGGCCGGTTTCACCACTCACTACCTGCAGGGGGCCGGCCTGCGCTTCATGGCCAAGGACCGCATCATGCCGCACATCGGCTTTGATGCCGTGCATGGCCAGGAGTGGTTCCGCAACAAGAACTACCTGGACTTCCCCTGGGGCAAGGACGACCGGGCCTTCTTCGAAGGTGCCCTGGGCTATGTCGGCCAGTTGCAGAAGCAGGACAAGCCGTGGATGCTCACCCTGCTCACCGTCGGCACCCACCAGCCGTACTCGGCCCCCGCCGAATACCTCGAGCGCTACGACACGCCGAAACAGGCAGCAGTCGCCTACCTCGACGACGCGCTCGGCGCCTTCCTCGACAACCTTGAGCGTCAGGGCGTACTCAAGGACACCCTGGTGGTGGTCACCTCCGACGAGTCCCACGGCATCGATGGCGTGCGCCTGGCCTCATCGTGGGGCTTCAACCTCACCCTGGCGCCGGAGCAGGCGCAACTGCCACGCATCAAGCACGGCACCTACGGCCATGTCGACCTGGCCACCTCGCTGCTCGACTACTTTGCCCTGCCCATTCCCATGGCGCTCGGCGGCCGCTCGCTGTACCGCGACTACGACACCGGCCGCGAAATGATTTCCTATACCAACGGCATGCTGCGCTATCACGACGGCCATGGCGTGTTCACCGAATGCGACTTCCAGCAGCGTTGCCGACGTTATGCCAGCGAAGGTTTCATCGCCGACCAGGCACGTTACCTGGGCCCGGGCGACAACCTGCTCGGGGAACAGATCGGCGCACTCGCCACAGTGCTCGACCAGTCCCTGCAGCACACCCCGCTGAACTTGCGCTACCAGTTCGGTGGCCCTGCGCCGATCCGCCTGCACAAGCGCATTCACGACGACTGGGCGGACAACCTGATTGGTGCGCAATACCTGGAAATGCCCGAGGGCTCGCACACCCGCGTGCGGGTCAAGGTACGCTCGCTCGACCCGAAACGTGCAGCCTATATCCAGCTCAAGGCCAAGCAGTTGGAACAGGACGTACCTTTGGGCTTGCCTGATGAGATAAAAGTCACGGCAGACCAACCCCTGGAGATCGAGTTCAGCTTTGACAACCCGACCGCACGCAAGGCGTTTTCCTTCCATCTGCTGGGCTATGGCGGTGGCCAGGTGGAAGTGAGCGACTTCAGCGTGATCACCGCGCTGCCCGGCGACGACGACGCACTGGATGAAATGGCCGATGGGCCTATCGCCCATTCGGGCTGAAATCCGCTACCGCTCATCGCCCGGCCAGCGCTGCCTGTCGATTCGCCCCGCCGGTGCTCGACCAGTGTGTGAACCCCAAGCATGGAGACATCACCATGAGCACCCACGAAAACAGGCATCCCGTGGTTTCCCGCAGCCAGTGGCTGGCGGCACGCCGGCAACTATGGCTGCACGAGAAGGCCGTTACCCACCACCGCGACGCGCTGGCGGCGGCCCGTCGCGCCTTACCCTGGGTCAAGGTCGAGCAGAACTATCGCTTTCACGGCGCCGATGGCGAACTGAGCCTGGCGGAACTGTTCGCCGGTCGCAGCCAACTGCTGGTTTACCACTTCATGTTCGCCGAGGGCTGGGCCGAAGGCTGCCACGGCTGTTCATTCCTGGCCGACCACTTTGACGGCGCCAACCTGCACCTGGCGCACCACGACGTGTCGCTGGTGGCGGTGTCGCGAGCGCCCTACGCGCAATTCCAGGCATTTCGCCAGCGCATGGGCTGGCGCTTCCCCTGGTATTCATCGCACGGCAGCAGCTTCAACGAGGACTTCGGCGTGAGTGTTGGCGACCAAGGCCAGCGCCAGTACAACTACGAGCCGTATGCCGGTGATGAAAGCGAGTTGCCCGGGCTCAGCGCGTTCTACCGCGAGCCCGATGGCAGCCTTTACCACACCTATTCCACCTATGCCCGCGGGCTGGATATCCTGGTCAATACCTACAATTTCCTCGACATCGCGCCATTGGGGCGCAACGAAGCGGGGACCATGGACTGGGTGCGACACCATGACCGCTATGAAGGGCAAGCAGACACAGGCCATTGCTGCCATAAATGACCCAAGCCGAGCACAGGCCTTGTAGGAGCGGCCTTGCGTCGCGATGGGCTGCGCAGCAGCCCCGGCAATCTGTGCTGCGGGCTGAAATTCCGGGGCCGCTGCGCAGCCCATCGCGACGCAAGGCCGCTCCTACAAGCAGTCCACATCAGCCGCGCACTCCCAGCATGCCGCGCTCGACGATGAAGTCGATCACCGCCTGCAACCCTTCGCCCTTCTTCAGGTTGCTGAAGGTCCACGGGCGCTGCGGGCGCATGCGTTGGGTATCGCGTTCCATCACCTCCAGCGAAGCCCCCACATAAGGCGCCAGGTCGGTCTTGTTGATGACCAGGAAGTCCGACTTGGTGATCCCCGGGCCGCCCTTGCGCGGTATCTTTTCGCCTTCGGCCACGTCGATCACGTAGATGGTCAGGTCAGCCAGCTCCGGGCTGAACGTGGCGCTGAGGTTGTCACCGCCACTTTCGACGAAAATCACCTCAAGGTTGCCAAACTTGCGCGCCAACGCTTCGACCGCCGCCAGGTTCATCGAGGCGTCCTCGCGTATCGCCGTGTGCGGGCAGCCGCCGGTCTCCACGCCAACAATGCGCTCCGGCTCAAGGGCACCGGCTTCGGTAAGGATGCGCTGGTCTTCCTTGGTGTAGATGTCGTTGGTCACCACCGCGATCTGGTAGTGGTCACGCATGGCCTTGCACAAGGCCTCGAGCAATGCGGTCTTGCCGGAGCCGACCGGGCCGCCGACACCGACGCGCAGGGGTTGTTGATAGCTTTGCATGCAGGCAGTCCTCAAGAACGGAACAAACGGGTGTATTGGGTTTCGTGACGCGATGAGGCGATGGCCAACAACGGCAGGCCGCTGCCGAGCTGGTCATCGCCCAGGGCCAAGGCCTGGTCGAGTGCGGCCGGCAAACCTGCGCCCAGATCGCGCAGCAAGGTCTGGGCAGCCTGCTGGCCGAACGGCACCAGCTTGACCCCGGCCATTACCGCGCCCTCCAGCCAGGCAAAGCCATGGCCCAAAGCCAACTGGCGCAGCGGGATTGCCCAGTGCGCGGCCAGCCAGGCCATGCCGCCCAGCTGGGTAAGTTCAAGGCTGGTACGCCAGGCTGGATCCTGGCCCAGTTGCCAGCCGTCGAGCAGACGTGCCAACGCCGCACCGCGCTGCTGTTCTTCCAGGCGCAACTCGGCGGTTTCGCGGTTGGCCAGCAGGAACCGGCTCCAGTGGCCGAACGCCTCGGCATCCTCGGCCTGGCAGGCGCGATACAGGCGGGCCAGTACCGGCCAGTCGAGGCCGGCCAGAGTGTCGTCGATCTGTTCACGCTGCCAGGCAGTGAAGCCGTCCACACCCCGTACCCAACCCGCCTCGACCGCCCATTCCAGGCCCTGCGAATAGGTGAAGCCGCCCACCGGCAAGCCGGGGCTGGCCAACTGCAGCAGGCGCAGTAACGCCAGGTCGCTGTCCATCAACCGGCCAGCACCAGCGCGGCGCCGGCCAGCAGGCCGCCGCCAAAGGCTTTCTGCAGGCCGCTGTGCCGGCGCAACAGGCAACCGATGGCAAAGCCTGCCGCCAGCAACAGCCCGCTGACCGCAACAAAACCTGCGCTGAACTGCCAGAACGCGCTTGGCGTCGCTTCCACACCATGGGCCCAGCCATGGAACAGGGCGAACACCGGCATGGCCATGGCCAACAGCAGCTGCCGAGCGGGCAGCAACACGGCGGCGGCCGCCACCAGCAGCGATACGGCGATCAGGGTTTCCATGCCCAGCACATCGCCGAACAGATGGCCACACACGGCACCGCCGAACATGGCTGCCAGGGTAGCCGCCGGCAATGCCAGGCTGCGCCGGGTCAACGCGGCAAGCACGCCGGTACCGAGCAACATCAGCAGGTGGTCAAGGCCGGTCAGCGGGTGCAGCAAGCCATCCTGCAGCGGCTGGCTGTCGTGGCCCGGGTGGGCGAAGGCTGGCAGCGCCAGCATCAGCAGGAACAGGGCGAAAGTGTTTTTCATCAGTGGCTCCAGGTCGGTCAGGAATGGGCGGGCAGGCGCACGAACGGGTGGTCGTGCGCATGAGCATGGCTGTGGCTGTGCGCTGCGCTCTGATAGGCGCCCGCCTCCGGCTCGAACGGAGCCTGCTCGGCCTCCACCGTCAGGCCCAGGCCACGCAGCATGTCGTCCAGCACATGGTCATGCTGGAAGCGCAACAGGCCGGGCTCGATCTGCAGCGGCACATGGCGGTTGCCCAGGTGGTAGGCCGCACGGGCCAGCAGGTGCGGGTCGGCACAACGCACCGTCGATACCGCCTCGGGCGCCGCCAGCACGCGGATCAACTGGGTGCCCTCGGCATCGGCCAGCAGTTCGCCGCCGCGCAGCAGGTGGCCGCGCTCAAGCATCAGCCCGGCTTCGCGGCCATCGTCCAGGGTTACCCGCAGGCGGCTTTTGATCCGGCTGTCGACATCAAGGGTGACGCTGCCGGTTTCGCCCAGCGGGCCGGGTTCGGTGATTCGGCGGGTCAAGACAATCATCGGTCCTCCTTCAGAACAGGAAATAGCGCTGGGCCAGCGGCAGTTCGCTGGCCGGCTCGCACACCAGCAGTTCGCCATCGGCACGCACCTGGTAGGTCTGCGCGTCGACTTCGATCAGCGGTTGCAGGGTGTTGTGGAGCATGTCGGGCTTGCGTACCCGGCGGCAGCCATGGGCCACGCCGATCAGGCTGCGCAGGTTGAGTTGTTCGGCCAGGCCGCGGTCGATCGCCGCCTGCGGCAGGAAGGTCATGCGCGTGGCATGTCGCGCCGCGCCGAGGGCGCCGAACATGGGCCGGTAGTGCACCGGCTGCGGCGTAGGAATGGAACCGTTGACGTCGCCCATGGGGGCGGTGACGATCATTCCGCCCTTGATCACCAGCGCCGGCTTGACCGCAAAGAACGCCGGTGCCCACAGCACCAGGTCGGCCAGCTTGCCCGCTTCCACCGAGCCCACTTCGTGGCCGATGCCATGGGTCAGCGCCGGGTTGATGGTGTACTTGGCGATGTAGCGCTTGACCCGGAAGTTGTCGCTGTAGGGGGTATCCGGCGCCAGTGGCCCACGGCGCAGCTTCATCTGGTGGGCGACCTGCCAGGTGCGCAGCACCACCTCGCCGACCCGACCCATGGCCTGCGAGTCGGACGAAGTCATGGCGAAGGCGCCCATGTCGTGGAGGATGTCTTCTGCGGCAATGGTCTCGCGGCGGATGCGCGACTCGGCGAAGGCCACATCCTCGGCGATGCTCGGGTCCAGGTGGTGGCAGACCATGAGCATGTCCAGGTGCTCGTCCACGGTGTTGACCGTGTACGGCAGGGTCGGGTTGGTCGAGGACGGCAACACGTTGGCCTGGCCCGCCGCGCGGATGATGTCTGGCGCATGCCCACCGCCGGCCCCTTCGGTGTGGAAGGTGTGGATGGTGCGTTCGCCAATGGCCGCCAGGGTGTCTTCGATGCAGCCGGATTCATTCAGGGTGTCGGTGTGGATCGCCACCTGGATGTCCATTTCCTCGGCAACCCCCAGGCAGCAGTCGATGGCCGCCGGTGTCGAGCCCCAGTCCTCGTGCAGCTTGAGGCCCACGGCGCCGGCGGCGATCTGCTCGCGCAGCGCCTCGGGCCGCGAGGCGTTGCCCTTGCCCAGCAAGCCGATATTGATCGGCAGGCTGTCGGCGGCCTGGAGCATGCGTGCCAGGTACCAGGGGCCGGGCGTACAGGTGGTGGCGTTGGTGCCGGTGGCCGGCCCGGTGCCGCCGCCGATGAAGGTGGTGACACCGCTGTTGAGCGCCTCGTCCACTTGCTGCGGGCAGATGAAATGGATATGCGAATCGACGCCGCCTGCGGTGACGATCTTGCCCTCGGCCGCGATCACCTCGGTACCGGGCCCCACCGGCACAGTGACCCCCGGCTGCACATCGGGGTTGCCGGCCTTGCCGATCACCGCGATGCGCCCGTGCTTGATGCCGATATCGGCCTTGACGATGCCCCAGTGGTCAATGATCAGGGCATTGGTCAGGACCAGGTCCATGGCCTCGGCGGCCAGCATCTGGCCCTGCCCCATGCCATCGCGGATGACCTTGCCGCCACCGAACTTGACCTCTTCGCCATAGACCGTGAAGTCCTGCTCCACCTCGACCCATAGGGCGGTATCGGCCAGGCGCACGCGGTCGCCTACGGTAGGGCCGAACATGTCGGCATAGGCCCGGCGGGAAATACGGCTCATGCCCGGCCCTCCAGCGCGCCCATCACCTTGCCCTGAAAGCCGTACACCTCGCGCTTGCCGGCGTAGGCCACCAGTTGCACGGTGCGCGCCTGGCCGGGCTCGAAACGCACCGCGGTGCCGGCGGGGATGTCCAGGCGAAAGCCCAGGGTCGGCGCACGGTCGAACACCAGCGCCTGGTTGACTTCATAAAAATGATAGTGCGAACCGACCTGCACCGGCCGGTCGCCATGGTTGGCCACGCTGACGCTGACCGTCGCGCGGCCGCTGTTCAGTTCGATGTCGCCGTCGGCGACCTGGATTTCACCTGGGATCATGCGGGGCTCCTGGGCAATTTCAGACGATGGGGTCATGCACGGTCACCAGCTTGGTGCCATCCGGGAAGGTCGCTTCGACCTGCACGTCGTGGAGCATTTCGGCAATGCCGGGCATTACCTGCTCGCGGCTCAGCACTTCACGGCCCAGGCTCATCAGGTCGGCGACGCTACGGCCATCGCGAGCGCCTTCGAGTACGGCGGCACTGATCAGCGCGACCGCTTCCGGGTAGTTGAGTTTCAAGCCACGGGCCAGGCGCCGCTCCGCCAGCAAGGCGGCGGTGAACAGCAGCAGTTTGTCTTTCTCTCTCGGGGTCAGCTCCATGGCGCTCTCTCAGGTGGCCCAGATACGCGGGGGACAGGCTGGCAAGCCAAGGACGGCCGGGCGCAGCACATGCCACAGGCGTTGCAGGGTGCGTTGCAGGTGTTGGTTGTCATGGTCGAGCAGGCGGATCACCAGCAACGACCCGAGCAGGGTCGCGCCGGCCGGATTGCCCAGTTGTTCAAGCAGCGGGCGAACCTGCTCCAGCACGCCCTGGTCGGCAGGTGCGGCGCAGAACGTGGCCACCAGCGGATGCCCGCCAAGCTTGGCCAGGTGCCCGCCTTCCAGGCGCAGGCGCTCATGCAGGCCGACCTCGCCAGGCAGTTCGATGCGCAAGCGGCTGTCCAGGGCGCCATGCTCGAAACGCTCGTTCATCACCGGCCGCCCCAGGCACAAGGTTTCCCACGCCAGCAGGCGCGCCCCGGGGTCAAGGGTGAAACGGCTGTCGAGGCTGGCGCGGGCGCCGGAGAACAAAATGCTGTCCTGGGGCAGCCATTCCAGGGTGCTGTCGGCCGCCAGGTGAAAACGCTGGGTCAGCCGTGCAGTCGGGCCGATGCTGCGGTAGAACTTGCTGGCCCCGGGCATGGTCAGCAAGGCATGGCTGCCCGGCTCCAGCTGGATATCCAGCTCCAGGCGGTCGCCGGCGACAATCCCGCCCGGGGGATGCAGCACGTAGACATGGCACGGGGCCCCCTCGGGGTAGAACGGCCGCTGCACCAAAAGAGGTCCGAAATGCCGCCGCGCACCAAGGCGGGTCAGTGCATCGCGCCTGACGAAGCGCAACTGCAGGTAGGCGCTCCAGCCTGCGTCGTCTTGTGGTTGTTCGATCTGCTCCGCGAGCGACATCCTGCGGCCCCTGAAATCCGTGGCCTGCTGGCCGTTTAGAGGGCAAGGCATGCACGGCGACAGCGCGCGCGGCCTGACCACTCGATCAAATTCTCAGGCTGGATATAGCAGGTTGCGGGCCAACTCCGCAGGTGAACGAAGATGAAACATCTGCGCGCGCCGCTCTGGTATCGGGCATACGAGCGGCTGGCGCACAAAGCGGGGGCGTACTCGGGCCCTGTTCAGGTGCTCGGGCGGCGCCCTGTAGGAGCGGCCTTGTGTCGCGATGGGCCGCAGAGCGGCCCCGGTGATTCAGTGGTAAGCACAGATAGACTGGGGCTGCTCTGCAGCCCATCGCGACACAAGGCCGCTCCTACGCGGGTCGCGTCAACCGGTAAGGTAATCAGTAGTCGAAGCGGTCCACCGCGCGCCGACGCTCGTTGTCATCGCGCCGGTCATAGATGGCCGTGGTCTGGATATTGGCGTGGTGCGCCAGCTTCTGCGCAATCGACAGGTCGTGCTCTTCGATCACCCGGGTAATGAAGGCCCGGCGGAAGTCGTGCGGCATGATCTTCACGCCCACCTGGGCACCGCGCTGGCGAGCGATGTAGTAGATGGCATGCTTGGTGATACGCGCCCGGGTGATGTGGCTGCCCCGGCGGATGCGGTTGAACAGGAACGGGTCGTCCTCGGTGCCTGCCGGCAGGTCCTGGCGGCGCAGGTCGAGCCACGCCTGCAACTTCTCGAACGCCCACGGTGGCGCGTACTTGATCAGCTGGCGGTTGCCCTTGCCCACTACCTGCAGGCTGCGCGCCTCGAAGTCGACCTGGTCGAGGTCGATGTCCACCGATTCGGACTTGCGCATGCCGGTGCCATACAGCAAGGCGATGATCGCCGCATCACGGACACCCTGTGGCCGGGGGTCGGCTGCACACACATCCATCAGTTCGCGAATCAGGCTCCGCCGCAGGTTACGCCCCGGCGGCAGGCGGCTGCCGCTGTCCGGCTTGACTTCGCGGATGCGCAGCAACTGTTCATGTTCGATCAGCCCCTGGCGCCAGGCTTCGTTCATCACCCCGCGGATGGCATTGACGTACAGCGACGAACTGTTGGGCGCATAGCCGTCGGTGCGCAGGGCCGCGACCAGAGCGATCACATGACCGGGTTCAAGCCGGTGCCAGGGCACATCGACGATATTGCAGTCGACAAAACCCAGCCGGTCGGCAGCGTCCTGGAGAATGTAGCGCATGGTTTGCTGGCTGGATGGGGCCAGGCGGGCCATGTACTGCAGCAGCGGGTTTTTGGAGAGATCGGACACAACGTGAATCCTGTAGCGAAGCGTTGGCCAGCGGCGAACCGGCCGGCCCCTGAAGCAAGTCAAAACGACATACCAGCGAGTCGGTATGACTGCGCTGTACGCAAGTCATTTGGACCCAGAGAGGTGCCATCACCTTGATATACAAGGGCTTTACAGCTGGCACGGTTCGTGATCTTACCGCAATTGAAGCCCACTCACGAATCCAGGTCCGCCCATGCTCGTGCAACCGATCGATTCACGCCCACGCCAGGCCGTCTGGGGCCTGGGTTTTCGCCCATTGTTTCTCGGCGGCAGCCTGTTTGCCCTGCTCGCCGTGCTGCTGTGGGCCGGGGTACTTGCCGGCGTCATTGCCCCAACACCCGCCGGCGGCATGCTGGCCTGGCATCGCCACGAGATGCTCTACGGCTTCGCCGCAGCCATCGTCGCCGGCTTCCTGCTGACTGCGGTGCAGAACTGGAGCGGCATCCCGGGCCTGCATGGGCGTGCGTTACAAGGCCTGTTCCTGCTGTGGCTGCTGGGCCGGGCGAGTTGGTTTGTAGCGCTGCCGGGCAGCTTGCTGGTGCTGATCGAAGGGAGCTTTCTGCCCCTGGTGGCGTTGGCCCTGGCACGGCCAATCGTGCAACGGCGCTTGCGCAACAACTATCCCATTGTCGGCCTGGTGCTGCTGATTGCCGCTTGCCAGTGGCTGACCCTGGCCGGCTGGCTGCGCCAGGACGAGCTGTGGCAACGGCGGGGAGTGTTCGCCGGCTTGTGGCTGGTGGCCGCGATGATGACCATGCTGGGCGGGCGAGTCATCCCGTTCTTCACCCTGCGTGGGTTGGGCAACATGACCCCGGCTCCTGCCCGCCCCTGGCAGGATCGGGCCTGCCTGCTGCTGAGCGTGGCGGTACCGCTGGCCTTCGTCGCGGGCCTGGCCGACACGCCGAATATCGGCCTGGCACTGCTGTTCGGCGCCTTGTTCGCGCTGCAGGCCACCCGCCTGGTGCAATGGCATGATCGCGGCCTGTGGCGGGTACCTCTGCTGTGGTCGCTGCACCTGGCCTATGCCTGGCTGGCCATTGCCTGCCTGGGCATGGCGCTATGGCATGCAGGGGTAGCGCTGAACCCCAGCCTGGTCACCCATGCCTTGACTGTCGGGGCCATGAGCGGGCTGATCCTGGCAATGATGGCACGGGTCAGCCTGGGCCATACCGGCAGGCCGCTGCAGGTACCGAAACGCGTTGCCTGGGCGTTTGCCCTGATGCAGCTGGCGACGCTGGCGCGGGTGCTGCTGGCAGTGTTCACGCCGTTGGGGGTGAGCCTTGCGGCGCTGTGCTGGAGCCTGGCCTTGTTGTTGTTCCTGCAACACTACCTGCCTATCCTGCTGCGGCCACGTGCCGATGGCATGCCGGGTTAACCTGCGCCCAGCTGTTCGGCCACTGGCCACCACCCCGGGAACATCTGCTGCACCCGGGGTTCGGCGAAGCGTTCGTCGATCAGCACCAGTACGCCACGGTCCTGGTCACCACGGATAACCCGGCCCGCCGCCTGGATGACCTTGCGCACGCCCGGGTAGAGATAGGCGTAATCGAACCCCGCACCAAACTGCCGCCCCAGGCGCTGCTTGAACTGCTCGTTGACCGGGTTCACCTGGGGCAGCCCGAGCGTGGCGACGAACGCACCGATCAACCGCGTGCCCGGCAAATCCACGCCCTCGCCGAAAGCGCCGCCCAGGACTGCAAAACCGACGCCACGGCCATCCGCCACAAAGCGGTCGAGGAAGCCTTGGCGGGCGGCTTCGTCCATGCCGGGCTCCTGGCACCACAAGGGAATCTGTGCATGCTGCTCGGCCAACAGCCCGGCCACCTGCTGCAGGTACTCGAAACTGCTGAAGAAAGCCAGGTAGTTACCGGGCATTCGCGCATACTGCTCGGCAATCAGCTGGACGATCGGCGCCAGCGAGGCCTGGCGTTGCTGGTAGCGGGTGGACACCTGGCTGGCGATGCGCACTTGCAGCTGTTCGGCGCGAAACGGCGCCGCCACTTCCAGCCAGGCGGTATCCGCCGGCATGCCCAGCAGGTCGCTGTAGAAATGCCGTGGGCTCAGCGTCGCCGAAAACAGCGTCACGCTTCGCGCCGCCTGCATGCGCGGGGCCAACAGCCGCGCCGGAGTGACGTTGCGCAGGCTCAGGGTGGCCAGCCGCCGCTGGCGTGGCCCCTGGCGCTGGCTGATGTCGAACAGGAAGTGCTCGTCGAACAGCTCGGCGACGCGGCTGAACTGCAGGGCCTGGTAGAAGAACTGCAGGACCTGCGGGTCGATTTGCGCAGGCGCCTGGTTCATCTGTTCCTGGATCAGCCCGATGCACTGCTGCAAGGCACGCAGCAGGCCTTCCGGCAGCGACTCGCTGGCCTGGTAAGGCGCCCGCTGTTCCTTGTAGAGCGCGTTCCACTGCCGGTTCAGGCGGTCCAGTGCACCGACCAGCCCGGCTGGCTTGCTTTGGCGCAGGGCCAGCAGCTGGCCCTGGTCGAGGCTGGCGCTGTACATGCCACGCCCGCGCTCGACCAAGTTGTGCGCCTCATCCACCAGCACCGCGACCTGCCACTGGTTGACCAGAGTGAGGCCGAACAACAGGGCGTGGGCATCGAAGTAGTAGTTGTAGTCCGCCACCAGCACATCTACCCAGCGCGCCATTTCCTGGGCCAGGTAATACGGGCACACCTGGTGCGCCAAGGCCACCTCACGCAGCTGCGCGCGGTCCAGCAATGGCAGCGCGGCGGCCGCTTCGCGCGCGGCAGGCAGGCGGTCGTAGAAGCCCGCTGCTAATGGGCAGGACTCGCCGTGGCAGGCCTTGTCGGGGTATTCGCAGGCCTTGTCGCGGGCAATCAGTTCCAGGGTGCGCAAGGCCGGTTGCGGCGTGGCGTCGGTGATCTGGCGCATGGCATCGAGGGCCAGGGCCCGCCCCGGCGTCTTGGCAGTCAGGAAGAACAGCTTGTCCAGGCGCTGCGGGGCCATGGCCTTGAGCAGCGGGAACAAGGTACCGAGGGTTTTGCCGATGCCAGTGCTGGCCTGGGCCATCAGGCAACGGCCGGTGCTCACCGCCTTGTACAGGGTTTCCGCCAGTTGCCGCTGACCCTGGCGAAACGCCGGATACGGAAAGGCCAATGCCTGCAGGCCACGGTCACGCTCGGCCAGGCGCTGCTCCTGCCGTTGTGCCCAGGCCAGGAAGCGCTGGCACTGGGTTTCGAAGAAAGCCTGCAGTTCGCTGGCGGTACAGTGCTCGCTGAGCAGCGTCTGGCCGTCGCTGTCCACGTCCAGGTACACCAGCGCCACCTCGATGGCCGGCAGTTGCCGTGCCTGGCACATCAACCAGCCATAGACCTTGGCCTGCGCCCAGTGCAACTGGCGATGGTTGGCCGGCTGGCGCGCGAGGTCGCCACGGTGGGTCTTGATTTCTTCCAGGCGATTGCAGGCGGGGTCATAGCCATCGGCACGGCCACGCACCTTCAGGGTTTCGAACTGGCCTTCGAGGGTGATTTCCGACTCGTAGCCCGCCGCGCGCCGTGCCACCACCCGCCGATGCCCCTCGATCCCCTCCTGGGCGGTAGGCGATGGTGTGAAACGCAGGTCCAGGTCGCCGACCTTGGCGCTGAACTCGCACAGTGCACGCACCGCCACGCTGTAGCTCACGGTGTTTCGCTCCAGCGCACATGGCACACCGCGACGGGCAGCCCATGGGCCCGGCAGAATTCCAGCCAGCGTAGCTGGTTATCCTGCAGGCGGTCGCCCGGCCCCTTGACCTCGACCATGCGATAGCGGCCCTGCCCAGGCCAGAACTGGATCAGGTCGGGCATGCCGGCGCGGTTGTTGCGGATGTCCTGCAACAGGCGCAGGAAACACTGCTTCAAGTGCGCCGCGGGCAGGCAGGCCAGCGCCTGTTGCAGCAGCGTCTCGCTGAGCATGGACCAGAACACGAACGGCGACTGCAAGCCCTGCTTGGTGGCGTAGCAGTCGAGAATGGCCTGGTGATGGCTGCCGTCGTCGAGCCGCCCCAGACAACGCTCGAACTGTGCACTGCGGCGGTGCTGGAAGTCGCTGTCATGCAAGTCCTGGGGCGCCGCCTGGAACGGGTTGAAGAACGCGCCGGGCACCGGGGCGAAGATCGCTTCCCAGCACAGCAGGCCGAACAGGCTGTTGAACAGCGTGTTCTCCACGTAATGCATTGGCCCATCCGCTTCGGCCAGGTGTTGCCGCACGGCCTCCTCCACGCCCAGCGCGGCGTGCTCGCGTGGCAGCTCCAGTTCGATCAGCTCGAGGGCGGCCGCACGCTGGCGCGGTTGTGGTGGGCCACCGAGCTTGCGGGCCAGGCGTGGCAGCATGCGCTCCAGCGCCTGCACTTCCAGCGCGTTGGCCGGTGCCGCCGCCAGTTGCAGTGCCAGGGCATGCGCCTGGGGCCATTGCTCGCTGCGCTCGAGCACCCGCACCTGGCGGATGCGCGCCTGGGCATGGCTGCACTGGGCGTAGACGGCCATGGCCTGCGCCCAGTCGCCTTGGCGCTCGCACTGCTGGCCCAGGGCAAATTGCAGGCGCGCATAACGCCGGGCCAGCCATGGGTTGTCGCTGTGCAGGCCGTGCAGGGTCGCGAGGATCGCGCTTGGGTCGTCGCCTTGGTCCAGGCGTTCGGCACAATGATGCAGGGCCATGGCCAGGTCGACCTCGGCGCGTTGCTGCAAGGCACGCGAATCGGTGCTGAACGGCACCTGTTCGTAGCGCAACAGGCCAAGATCGGCTAGGACGAAGTCCGACCAGTCCTGATACAGGTTGCCGAAAAACAGCAGGCGCATGCGGTCGCACAGCGGTTGCCGGCACCACTGCAAGATGCGCAGGTCGCTGCCCGGGCACCACTCGGCCAATGGCCGGGGCTCCAGGCCCAGCGGTTGCAGTTGGGCCAGCAACTGCTGCTTGGCAGCGCGCGGGTGGCTCAGGTAGCGGGCAAGACAGCGGGCAAGCTCGTCCTTGCGCAACAAGGCGAACAGCTGCTCCAGCGCCAGGTGTGCAGGTTCCTGCACCCAGCCGAGGGCCAGCAACGGCTGCAGCGCCTGGCCGGTGTCGCCGATCTCGGCATAGTCGAGGCGGTCGCTGCGAAACAGCTCGCCTTTGCGCATGACCATGCGCACCATCAGCGCCTGCGCCGGGGCGGCCAGTTGGCTGAAGGTGCGGATGAAAGCCAGTTCCTGGTCGTCAAGCAGGTCTGCGTAGCGTTGTTCGACCCACAGCAGCACCTGGCGGAAATTGTGCAGGTAGTAGAACGGGTCATCGACGGAATGGGCGATCACTGGAAATGGGGTCAGGCGGCTGGAGTAGATACTGGTTATACATACAGATCAGCCCGCCTGGCAAGTGCCGTGGGTCGTGCCGTGTTCAACCCACAATGCTGGCGGGCCGCCCGCAACGCAGCTCCAGTGCCTGGGCCAGGCGCTCCACAGCCTGGTGCAAGGCCTCCGTCTGCTCCCCCACCCACACCAACGCCAGATACTGCTGATACTGCCCCTGCTGGCTGAACTGCCCGCCGGGTAGCGCATGCAGTGCCGAACCCGCCAAGGCCGCGGCGATCCCCTCCCACACCAACGGCTGGCGAAAACGCACCCAGAGTGCCTGGCCCCCCTCAGGCATTTCCAGCACCACCCGCGTGCCGAACTGCAGCTCCAGCGCGTGTGCCAGGCATAGTGCGCGCCTTTGCAGGTCTGAGCGCAAGCGTACCAGTTGTGCTTCTATCTCCCGTCTGCCGAGCATTTGCGCAAGCGCCTGCAGGCGCAGTGGCGCAAGCCGAAACGCACGCTCGGCGAACGTACCGGCCAATACCGCATCCTGGGCCAGGACATAGGCGTAGGGTGCCTCGGCCCCGACTACCGCTTCGAACGCCCCCATCACCAGCAGCCAGCGTGGATCGACCCAGTCACGCAGGCGCTGGGTCGGCGGCCCGCTGTAGCAATGCTCGCTGTCCAGGTCGTTCTCCAGCAGCCATACCGGGTGGCGGGCCAACAACTGGCCAAGCTGGCGCTGGTAGTACGGCGCCACCAGGCGCCCTTGCGGCATGCCAAGGCACGACGGCATGACCATCATGCACACCGGCTCGCTTCCCAGCAGCCGGGCCACGGCGCGCAAGTCGGGGTTGCCATGCGGGTCTGCCGGCACGTCCAGCACGCGCATGCTGGCACGCGCCAGGGCGCGCAGCACTTGTGGGCAACAGGGCGCATGCACCAGCACGGTTCCCCCTCGCAAGGCCAGCGCAGCCAGCAGTGTTTCCAATAGCGCCGGGACATCCGGGGCCAGTTGCACATCCTCGGCACGCCAGTACAGGCTGGAGGAGCGGGTATAGCGCTGTGCCAGCGCATGGCGCAGGCGGGCGCTGCCGAGTTCCGCCCAGGCGCTGGCACTGTGCGTGCGCTGGCGCGCCAGGCGCCGCTCGTGGTTGAACAGGGCACGCTCAAGGCTTGGCTGCGCAGGCAAGGGGGCCTGCGCGGGCATGCTCACGGCCTCGCCCTTGGCAGCCTCGTGGATGAAGTATCCCGATCTTGGCAGGCAGCGAACCCGGCCCTCCTCCTCCAGCAGGTTGTAGGCGCTCTGCACGGTGGCCAACGATACTCGCAGCCGGCGCGACAGCGCTCGCAGCGACGGCAAGCGGCATGGGCTTGCGCCAGGTGCTTCGTCGATCAGCGCTATCAGGTAGCGGTACACCTTGCGATAGGCAAACTCGCTCCGTACGGCCCGCGTTTTCATCAGGGCTGCCCTGCCGCACCGCGCCGCCGCCCTGCCGCGCCGGGCGGCAACCAGCGCAAATGGATATCGCGTTGCGCCAGGTTGCTCATCAGGCGCCAGGCCGCCAGGCGCAAGCGCCCGTCATAGATCGCCCGCAATTGCGCCAGCGACAGGCCACTGGTGGTTACCAGCCAGTCCTTGACCGCCTCTGGGCAGGTTTTGCCCTGCAGGGCTCGGTGCAGGTACGGCAACGCCACCAGCATGTCGGGATGCCGGCACTGCAGGAACCGCTCGAGGTTCTTCCCCTGCCTGGCAAACGGGCTGAACAGGACGCACACCAGTTGGGTCTGGTTGATACCGTAGGCTTTGCCAAACTGCATCTGCTGTGCATCGGCGGGCCGGCTGCCGGCCAGGCGTAGCGCTGGCCGACCGGCCTGGGGCTCCAGGCTGCGGGCGCGCAGTTCGTGCAATTGGGCCAAGGCCGATGGGTCGATGAACGCCGCCAGCGCCCAGGTATCCTGAGCGGCGGCGAAGCCACAGCCGAGCATGAGGTCGAGTTGTTGCCCTTCGAGCAAATGCGGCAGCAAGTCATCGATGACAAACATCCGCACGGGCGCATCCTCGGCCGCCACGCCCGCTGTCGCCTCGCCCTGGGGTTCGAGTGCCCCGCCGACGCTACCGTGCAGCCAGCCCAGCCCCTGGCTCAGCGTCGCCAGGCACTGATGGCCGCGGTGCGAGCCCTGCGCCCCCGCCAGGCGCAGGCTGCGCCGGGCCCAGGCCAGGTAGCGCCGGCGCAGGTGCGCCGGGACGGCAGTAACCAGTACGTCGGCAGGTGCCTGGGCCTGCAGCGCGGCGCCCACGGCATCCGCCAGCTCCAGGTGCAGGCGGCTACCCAACAGGGCTTCGGGCCTGGCATCGACCAGGTGGCCAAATATCAGCAGGGCATCTCGCGCTTGCAACCGTCGTTCGTACGCTGCCGAGGGCTGGCGACTGAACGGCACTACTTCGCGCCCCTCGATCATCTGGAGCTGCACCCGCGGGTCGTCCTGCAGGAACAGCGCGCTGAAGCTGCGCTCATGGTTTTCCAGCGTAGCGCTGTCGGCGGCAGGCAAGCTGACCACCAGCACCCGTATTTGGAACGTGACTGGTGCACGCAAGGCAATGCTCAATTGCGCGGCACGCAGCATGGCCAGCAGCCGGGCACTGCGACGATCGCTGCCCTGCAATACCAGCAGGCGGAGAGTGCCAATGTATTCGGGCCCGCCTGCAGCGACCAGCAAGCGCTGTATCAGCAACTGCAGAGAGGCACGCTGGGCCTTGGACATGTGGTTCAGCAAACGCTCGAGCACTTGCTGGTAGATATAGTGCATTGCCTGGTCGTGAATAGCCGTCACGGAGTCACCTCATCAACTTCAAACAGCCGATGCATGCCGAACAACACCCTGCTCGAACACATGTCTCGACCTTTCCCGAAGATATTTCCTACAAACGAAAGGAAGTAATGACGTAACTATTCGCTGTCGCCAGGCCATCGAGAAAAATGCAGCCCTGCGACTGCGCGGCGCTGGCAAACACCGCCCTGGCTTGTGCATAGCCCTGCTCATCCCACATTCCTTGCGCAAACTATCATTGGGCCATTATCGAGCGATGCAAAGCGAATGGAAGATACAGATCAGCGTATAAAAACCATTCAGAAAAAATGAAAAATCACATTGACTGCGGTGTAAATACAATACAAGGCGAAAAACATGCCGAAATATTTCGATAGAGCAGGAAAACCGCCGCAGACATGTAGTCCGATTCGCGCAGTATTGTAAGTAACTTCTGGTTTTTACCTATCAGGCATTTTTCGAGGCACAAAAAAACCCGGGGGCAGCCCCGGGTTTTCCGACCATCGAACAACCGTCAGTGTCAGTGGCGCCCCATATTCAACACCACACGCCCACCGCACGGGCACTGGTCCATGTAGCGGTGCGCCTCCACCACCTGCTCGAAGGGGTACACCTTGATAATCTGCGGTGTCAGCAACTGGTCGGCAGTGAACTGGTTGATATCGCGCAGGGCGCGCTGCAGCGCGACCTGGTCCTGGCTGATACCCAGCTCCGGCTTGCCGGTGAAGTTACCGATGCAATGCACATAGAACTGGATGTTCTTCTGGAACGCCGCACAGGCCGGGAACGGCGTCTGGTTGCCGCCTTGCAGGCCATACAGCACCAGGCTTCCACGCGGAGCCAGAACATCGCCCAGCAATGACATCTGCGGCCCGCCCATGCCGTCGAGGACCATGTCCACGCCACGGCCGTCGGTGTACTTGCCAACCTGCAGCAGCAAATCCTGTTCTTCGGTGACGATCACCTTATCGGCGCCCAGGCCCAGCAGGTACTCACGCTGTTCCGCTTCCTTGGTAGCGGCAAACACTTTCAAGCCCAGGGCCTTGCCCAGTTGCACGAAGGCCGGGCCCGCGCAATGGCTGGCATCGGTGACCAGCGCGGTCTGCCCGGCTTTGGCCCGGGCCAGGTCGACGTAGGCGAAATAGGCGATCAGCAGCGGCGTGTAGTGCACGCTGGCCTCGATCGGCGTGAGTACATCCGGGTAGCGGGTAATGGCAGTGCGTGGCAGGACGATGACATCGCCATACACCGGGTGGTCGTTGGCACTGGTCGCCGGGAAACTGGCCACCCGGTCGCCTACCGCGATGTCTTCGACGCCTTCGCCGACCGCCGTCACCACCCCGGCCATCTCATGGCCGATCCCCGCCGGCAGGCGTGCCTGGGACGGTGCCAGGTTCTGCCGCCAGAGCACGTCATACCAACTGACGCCAATCGCTTCGACGCGGATCTGCACCTCGTCGGCAGCGGGTGACGGTTCGGCCTGCTCCTCGCAGCGGAGCACATCGGCAGCGCCGAACTTGTGGAAACGGATCATGCGGGACATCGCATACCTCGCCATTGTGAACCTCTAATTACCACGAACTCTATCCGGGCTTTACCGGTTAGACCATCAGTGGTCATTAATAGTCGACATGCTTGTCATCGATTGGGCACCTGACTTTCCTTGCGATTGGCCCCCGTAAACCCGTGCAGGGTACCAGCCTTTGGCCTTAAGATTCACCCCTGCCCCCTTTCAGGCGAAGCGCCCCGATGAATCGAAACGACCTGCGTCGCGTAGACCTCAACCTGCTGATTGTGTTCGAAACGCTGATGCACGAGCGCAGCGTGACCCGTGCCGCGGAAAAACTGTTCCTCGGCCAGCCCGCCATCAGCGCGGCCCTGTCACGCCTGCGCAACCTGTTCGACGACCCGCTGTTCGTGCGTACCGGCCGTAGCATGGAGCCCTCGGCCCGGGCGCACGAGATCTTCGCCCTGCTGTCTCCCGCGCTGGACTCGATTTCCACCGCCGTCAGCCGCGCAGCCGAATTCGACCCGGCCACCAGCAATGCGGTGTTCCGCATCGGCCTGTCGGACGACGCCGAGTTCGCCCTGCTGCCGCAGTTGCTCAAGCGTATCCGTGCCGAAGCACCGGGCATCGTGCTGGTGGTGCGCCGGGTCAACTACCTGCTGATGCCGACGCTGCTGGCTTCGGGCGAGATCTCGGTGGGGGTCAGCTACACCAGCGAGCTGCCCGCCAACGCCAAGCGCAAGGTGCTGCGCCGCAGCATGCCCAAGCTGTTGCGCGCCGACAGCGTCCCCGGCGCCATTACCCTGGACGACTTCTGTGCTCGGCCGCACGCGCTGGTGTCGTTCGCCGGTGACCTGTCGGGGTTCATCGACGAAGCCCTGGAAGAAATTGGCCGCAAGCGCCATGTGGTGCTGGCGGTGCCGCAATTCAACGGCCTGGGGAGTTTGCTGGCGGGCACGGATATCGTGGCCACGGTGCCGGACTACACGGCTGATGCGCTGACCGCAGCGGGTGGGCTGCGGGCGGAGGACTTGCCACTTGAGGTGCGCAGTTTCGAACTGCACATGGCCTGGCGCGGGGCCCAGGACAACGACCCGGCGGAGCGCTGGTTGCGCTCGCGGATACAGATGTTCTTCGGCGATCCGGACAGTCTTTAAGCGCGCACCGGAAACGAACCTTGACCACGATGCCCGGCGCCACAGCCATCGTCGAAGCCGACGCCCACCGTGTGTTCACGCTGCTCTGCGAAACATCAGGTTTGGCACTTTTCGTTCATCTGACGGTGTTTGTTCGGTAGACTACCGGATGGGTGCCAACTGCACGGTGCAGAGAGGCAGGTTAAAGAACAGCGCAGGTCGGGCCGCCATGCGGGAGTACTTGCGCCTATGCAAAAAAAGGAATTGCCTCGCGCCCAGCAACTGGCCGAGCGTGCCTTCGCCAACCTTGAACGCTTCGTACACATTGAAGCAGTCAGCGGCATTGTCCTACTGCTTGCCGCTGTGGCGGCACTGATCTGGGCGAACTCTCCAGCTGCCGACAGCTACGACAGCCTTTGGCACACGCCGTTGACGATCGGTGTTGGCTCGCTGGTCTATTCACAGTCCCTGCATTTCTGGATCAACGATGGCTTGATGACCATCTTTTTCCTGGTCGTCGGCATGGAAATCCGTCGCGAAATCCACGAGGGCGCACTGTCCAGCCTGCGTCAAGCCACGCTACCCATGGCAGCCGCCGTCGGCGGTGTCGCCGTGCCCGCCCTCCTCTATCTGGGTTTTGGCCACGCATCGGCAGAACAACAAGGTTGGGCCGTCCCGACGGCTACGGATATCGCCTTTGCGGTAGGGGTTCTGGCGCTGCTCGGCAAGTCGATCCCGTCCAACGTCCGCGTGTTCCTGCTGGCCCTGGCGATCATCGATGACATCATCGCAGTGCTGATCATCGCGTTCTTCTATTCAGGTGGCCTGGATTACAGCGGTTTCGGCGTTGCAGTGATCGGCCTGCTGATGGTGATCGGGCTTCAGAAGATCGGTGTGGGTGCCGCCTACGCCTATATCATTCCTGGCGCAATCACTTGGCTGGGTGTCTTGTTGACCGGAGCCCACCCGACCCTCGCCGGCGTTGTGTTGGGCCTGATGACGCCTGTAGCCGCAATGCCGATGCGCGAGCGCCCGCTGGATGCAGTTACCCGCTTTACCGGAGAACTGCTGGGACGCGCCAGGGCGCCAGAGCGGGATGCCAGCGACCTCATGGACCCGTTGAAACGGCTGCGCTTGGCCCAGCGTGAACTGGTGCCGCCGGTGGTGCGCATGCAAGGTACCCTGCATCCCTGGGTAGCTTTCGGCATCATGCCAGTGTTTGCCTTGGCCAACGCCGGGGTAAATCTATCAGGTGTCGATCTGTCTGCCGAGGCCCCGCAATGGGTAATGATCGCCGTCACTGTCGCCCTGGTAGCTGGCAAACCCTTGGGCATCGTCGGCGTCAGTTGGCTGATGGTGCGCTTGGGCTGGTGCGCGCTTCCCGCCGAGGTAGGCTGGCGCAGCATTTTCTTGATCGGGTTGCTGGCCGGCATCGGTTTTACCATGTCGATCTTCATTGCCAATCTTGCCTTCGCCGAGCCAGGCGCGCTGGCGGCGGCCAAACTTGGCGTGCTTTCCGCCTCGGTGCTGGCGGCACTGTTAGGCCTGGCCTGGGGGGCGTATAACCTGCGCAGGGCACCTACCGTGAGCAAAGCCGGTTCGACCGTCTAGCAGTATCAACTGGCGATCCACTGCAATTGGGCAAGCGGATCGCCACGCCTGACACAGCTACCCACTGTGTCAGGCGGGCCACCACATATCCTGCCCATGGCGTTTCGGTCAACCGTGTTCGGACACCCGTCCATGACGGCTTCCGGCAATACAAAGCCGCTATCACTGTGGGTTCACATGCCCAACATCTCAGGCAACACCAGCGCGATCCAAGGCACGTAAGTCAACAGGATCAGGAACAACAGCAGGATCAGCAACCAGGGCATTGCTGCACGCACGGTGTCCACCAGTGGCATGCCGGTCACGGCAGAGGTGACGAACAGGTTGAGCCCAACCGGGGGGGTAATCAGGCCGATT
The DNA here is from genome assembly GCF_014269225.2 of Pseudomonas anuradhapurensis. NCBI lineage: Bacteria > Pseudomonadati > Pseudomonadota > Gammaproteobacteria > Pseudomonadales > Pseudomonadaceae > Pseudomonas > Pseudomonas anuradhapurensis. The sequence goes on along the minus strand of NZ_CP077097.1, from coordinate 2,409,718 downwards.
TCCAGGTTGATCACCATGATGATGCCAAGGTGCACCGGATCGATGCCCAGTCGCGTGGCGATCGGGAACAGGATCGGCGCCAGGATCAGGATGATCGCCGATGGCTCCATGAACGCGCCAGCCACCAGCAGCACCACGTTGACCACCAGCAGGAAGGTCACGGGGGTAAGCCCGGCCTCGATGACCCAGGCGGTAATCTGCTGCGGTAATTGTTCGGTGGTCAGCACATGGGCGAAAAGCATGGCGTTGGCGATGATGAACATCAGCATGATGCTCAGCCGGGCGGACTCCAGCAGTACCTTCGGTGCTTCGCGCCAGGACATGTCGCGGTACACGAACAGCGCGATGAAGGCCGAATACACCGCCGCGACCGCAGCCGCCTCGGTTGGGGTGAACATTCCGCTGTAGATGCCACCGAGAATGATCAGGATCAGCAGCAGCCCCCAGATTGCATTGCGCGCCGCGCTCAGCCACTCGCTGAACGTAGCCCGGGGCAACGCCGGCAGGTTGCGTTTCACCGCCACGATGTAGATGACAATCATCAGGATCAGCCCGAGCATCAACCCCGGCACCACCCCTGCCATGAACAACTTGCCGACCGAAGTCTCGGTAGCGGCGGCGTATACCACCATCACGATCGAGGGTGGAATCAGGATGCCCAGAGTGCCTGCGTTGCAGATGATGCCTGCGCCGAAAGCGGTTGGATAACCCGAGCGCACCATACCGGCGATGGCGATCGAACCGACGGCGGCGACCGTCGCCGGGCTGGAACCGGAAAGCGCGGCGAACAGGACGCAGGCCAGCACCGCCGCGATGGCCAGGCCACCGCGCACATGGCCGATGCAGGCGTTGGCGAAGTCGATCAGGCGGCGGGCTACACCACCGGTGGTCATGAATGCTCCGGCCAGCAGGAAGAACGGAATGGCCAGCAAGGTGTAGTGCTCGGAGGTTTCGAACAGTTTGATCGCCAGCGAGCGCACCGAGTCCTGGCTGAACAACATGATCGCCAGTGAGCCCGCCAACCCCAGGGAAATGGCGATCGGCACGCCGATGAACATCAGCACGAACAAGGCCGTGAACAAGAACAGGACGGTCATGGTTTATCTTCCTCGTGCTCGGTCAGCTTCATGGCCTCGGCGGCTTCATCCGCAAGGCCCAGCCCCACCTGGCGGCCCATGAGGATGCGCACCATGATTTCGCCGAAGCGGATGAATACCAGGGTGAAGCCCAGCGGCACGATCAGGCCGATGTGCCACTGCATGATGCCAATATGACCAAGGTCTTCGGCGCCGATGCTGGCGGTCAGCAAGGTCTCGATCCACTCGAAGCTGGCGACGCTCAGCAGCCCGGCATAAACCATGCAGCTGGCGCAGGCTACTACACCGATAATGCGTTGTACCGGCTTGCTGGCCCGCTTGACCAGCGCATCGACGCCAATATGGCCGGCGGTGCGCACGCCATAGGCCAGGCCGAAGAATATCAACCAGGCAAACAAAGCCTTGGTCAGCGCATTGCTCCAGGTCATGGCCTGGGCGGCGTCCATCACTTGGTCGCCAACGGCGTTGAACAGGTCGGCTGCCCCTGGCCAATGCTCAGCCACGCTGTAGAACAGGGTGTAGAGGTTGTTGAGGATCACGTAGACGAAGGTCACCAGGGTCATGGCGGCCAGGAGAAAGACGATGAAACCTTCCTCGAAATGTTCCCAGATACGTCTGAGGGCGTGCATGGCGCGATCTCCAGAGCGAAGCCGGCCCCACTCGCGCAGGGCCGGCTACTGCCTTACTGAGGCGTGTTGGCGGCTTCGGCGGCCTTGATCAGGTCAGCACCGATCTCACCTTCGAACTTCTTCCACACAGGTTTCATCGCATCACGCCACGCTTCGCGTTGCTCCGGGGTCAGGGTGATGATCTCGGTGGTCTTGGCATCAATGATGCGCTGCTTGTCGCCCTGGTTGAGCGCCTCGGCTTGCTTGTTCACTTCGGTGGTGACCTCGCCGACGATCTTCTCCAGTACCGGTTTCACGTCTGCTGGCAGGCCGTTCCAGAACTTGGTGTTGGTGATCAGCATGTAGTCCAGCACGCCGTGGTTGGACTCGGTGATGTACTTCTGCACCTCATGCATTTTTTGGCTGTAGATGTTCGAGTACGGGTTCTCCGCGCCATTCACTACACCAGTCTGCAGGCCTTGGTAGACCTCGGCAAAGCTCATTTTCCGCGGGTTGGCCCGCAAGGCCTTGAATTGCTCCTCGAGCACGGCCGAAGCCTGTACACGGAATTTCAGGCCACGGGCATCCTTCGGCTCGCGCAGTGGTTTGTTGGCCGACAATTGCTTCATGCCGTTGTGCCAATAGGCCAGGCCGGTGATGCCTTTGCTTTCCATGGACTTGAGCAAGCCTTGGCCGGCCGGGCTCATCTGGAAGCGGTCGACGGCATGGATGTCGTCGAACAGGAACGGCAAGTCGAACAACTGGATCTGTTTGGTGTACTGCTCGAACTTGGCCAGCGACGGCGCAATAATCTGTACGTCACCGAGCAGCAAGGCCTCCATTTCCTTGCCATCACCGAACAACGATGAGTTGGGGTAAACCTCGACCTTGACTTTGCCGGGCAAGCGCTCTTCCACCAGCTTCTTGAACAACAGCGCGCCCTGGCCCTTGGGCGTGTGTTCGGCGACAACATGGGAGAACTTGATGGTAATCGGCTCAGCCGCCTGGGCCAGGCCAGTGGCGCTCAAGGCAAACGCGCAGAATAAAGCTTTGATCGCAGGAGTGAACATCCGATGAATCCTCTTTATTGTTGTTGTGGCCACGTGACCTTCAGAGTCTAGGCGGCATTTGCCAGTTGTTCTCGCAATCGCCCTCAAGCCCCAGCAGCCGCTGGGGTCAGTAGCGCCGCTGCGTGCCTGGCGCGGGCCACCCTCGGTGGCACGCAATAGTCTTCGGGCAAGCGACTATTCCCCTTGCCGATCGCCACCGGGTGCCCGTGCCGGCGCGGCATACCAGCGCTCTGGCGGCACCCATTTCTCATGCGCGGGGTCGCCCAGGTAGTGCGGCGACATGATCTGCACCCCGTACTCGTTGAACACATCCTGGATGTTGGCGTGCAGCAGGCTCAGCAGTTCTGCCCGGGGCCTGGGTTCACTCGGCACCGCCTGGGCTACCAGGCGGTATTCGGGGTAGAAATCCGACAGGCCGGTCTGGAACACTTGCGGCCTGGGTTTTTCCAGTACGCCGTCGGTACGCCTGGCAGCTTCCACCAGCATCGCTTCGACCTGGCGCCAGGGCGTGTCATAACCGATGGTCACCACGGTATCGACGATGTACCCCTGCCCTTGCACCACACGTGAAAAGTTGCGCGTCACAGAGCCGGTGATCATCGAGTTGGGCAAGGTCAGCACCTCGCCCAGGCCGGTGCGGATGGTGGTGTTGAACATGCCGACTTCGCTCACCGTGCCTTCGTGGTCACCGACCCGCACATACTCGCCGGCCTTCAAGGTGCGGGAATAGGTGAGGATCAGGCCCGCTGCCGCCTGCCCCACTATGCTCGAAGCGCCGAGCGAGATCATCAGCCCGAGCAGCACCGACAGCCCCTTGAAGGCGTCGGTACCGGAGCCCGGCAGGTACGGGTAGGCCATGACCAGAGCGAACAGCCAGATGGCCAGCGAGGTCAGGCGGGTGGTCGGTTGCAGGGTTTCTTCGGTCAGCCACTTGAGGTTTCCCGGCCGGGCCATGCGCTGTAGCAGGCGCCGACTGAAGCCGCTGATCCCGCGGGCGACGAAAAAGATCATGATCGCCACGGCGATACCCGGGATCGCGTCCATGATGCCTTGCAGCAGGTAACGCAACAGGTCGAGCAGGTAGACGTTGAGGCTTTCACCCCATGGCCGGGTGTAGGGGAATTGCGACAGTACGAAGCTCAACCACTGGTAACTCAGCAGCAACACCACGGCCCAGTGCAACAGCCGCAGCAGGCGCTCGATCAAGCCGTAGACCAGTTGCATGTCGAACAGCGGCATCTGCCCGAAGCGGATCTGCCGGGCACGCTCGCGCATCAGCTGCGGCAACAGGCCTTGCAGTTTGCGCCGTGCCAGGTTGGTCGCTTTCAACAAGGCCAGGTAGATCAGCGTCGCCAGCGTCGAATAGCCGGCCGCCTTCAACAGGAAGTGCAGGCTGCGCGCCTGGCCGGTCTCCTCGACCACCTGGCGCAGCATCGTGGCAGCCTGCTCGGCCGCTGCGCGGGTATCGCCGTCATCCGGGCCCAGGTCACGCGGAGCAATGATGAAGGCGCGTCGCCCGCCCAACAGCACCAGATGGCTATTGAGGATGGGGTCGACAGTGACCTTGAGCTCATCCGTGCCGCGCAAGGCTTCGTCGATCACCGCGGTAGCCCGCTGTACCCGCGCAGCTGGCGTTTCCCCAAGCAAGGTGGCGTGGAAGGTGAAGATGCTGCGGTTGGCGATGGTCAACTGGGCGGGTTCGGCGGGTATGCCATCGGTGGCACTGCCTGTTGCCTGGTCGCCATGGCCGACCATGGGCCGCACGCTCAACAGGATCAACAGCAGGCAGAAAAGGCGCTTCATCATGAAATTCCTGGTCCCTGACCAAAGGCATGCCGGTAGTGATAGCACAGCGGCCGCCGGCCCGCGTCCCGCAAAGGTGTTGACGGGTGCGAATCTTGCGCCTGAGCGTGGCTACTGCATTTCAACGCCCCCCACGGTATGATTGGCCCACGCCAGGATTGGCGATGTGCCATGGCCCTCAGCAGGATCGCCAGCGCGGAAAATCGGATTTTCATCAAGTTCTATCGTGAAACGTGACATTCTCCTCGTTGTTCCACTGCCCTCGGCCATCCGTCGCTCACCCGCTTCGTTACCCCATTGCGAAGCGCCCCTGCCTATCGGCTGAATCCGGCACACGCGGCTACCGCTCGCGCTCCCCCATGGCTTTCACGAGACGACCTCCTTGGCAAATTCAAGGCCCCTCGCTTCCCATCACCGTGCCCTCGACTGGCTGAACTTCTTCCTTGCCGACGTACGCGACGGCCTCGGCCCTTACCTGGCCATCTACCTGCTCGCCGTGCACCAGTGGCAGCCGGCCAACATCGGCCTGCTGATGAGCCTGGCCGGCATCGTCGCGCTGCTGGCGCAGACGCCGGCCGGGGCCTTGATCGACCGCACCCCGGCCAAGCGCGCGGTGCTGGTGATCGCTGCCCTGCTGGTAACCGGCAGTTGCCTGTTGCTGCCGCTGATTTCGTCGTTCGCCTGGGTGGCCTTGACCCAGACGCTCAGTGCCCTGGCAGGCTCGGTGTTCGCCCCGGCGATAGCCGCGATCTCGCTGGGTATCACCGGCCCCAAGGCGTTCACCCAGCGGGTCGGGCGCAACGAAACCTTCAACCACGCCGGCAATGCCTGCTCGGCACTGCTGGCCGGCGGCCTGGCCTACCTGTTCGGCCCGGTGGTGGTGTTCTACCTCATGGCGGTCATGACCGTGGCCAGCATCGTCGCCGTCGCGCGCGTGCCCGCCGCAGCGATCGACCACCAGCTGGCGCGCGGCCTGGCCCATGGCCCAAGCGGTGATGACCACCCTGCCGGGTTCAAGCTGCTGCTGCACAACCGCACCCTGCTGGTTTTCGCGGTGTGCTGCGCGTTGTTCCACCTGGCCAATGCGGCGATGCTGCCCCTGGTGAGCCAGAAGCTGTCGCAGGTCGACCTGCGCCTGGCCACCCCGCTCACCTCCGCCTGCATCGTCGCGGCGCAGCTGGTGATGGTACCCATGGCGCTGCTGGTGGGGGCCAAGGCCGAGCAGTGGGGGCGCAAGCCGTTCCTGCTGGCCGGCTTTCTCATCCTGCCCCTGCGCGGGGCCTTGTACGTGGTGTCCGACAACCCGTTCTGGCTGGTCGGTGTGCAGCTGCTCGACGGTGTCGGCGCGGGTATCTTCGGCGCGCTGTTCCCTGTCGTGGTCAAGGACTTGACCGACGGCACCGGGCGCTTCAATGTCAGCCTCGGTGCGCTGGCGGCGGTATTCGGCCTGGGCGCCGCGCTCAGCCCGGGCATCGCCGGGCTGGTGCTGCAGGCCGCTGGCTATGATGCGGCATTCCTGACCTTGGCCGCGATTGCCCTCGCCGCCTTCGTGCTGGTGCTGGTCGCCCTGCCCGAGACCCAGCCCGACGCTTCGCCATCCCCCTCCTTGCCTACCCTTGCCGGAAACTGAACAGCCCATGCCAGTCAGCGAACACGCATCGATCATCTGGGCCATAGCCGCCCTGGCCACCGCTGGCGTCATCTTGCGCCCCTGGCGTATCCCTGAATACGTCTGGGCCATGGGCGGCGCCTTGCTGCTGGTCGGCCTGGGCCTGATCACAGCGCACAGCGCCCTGGCCGCGGTGGCCGAGGGCAGCGACGTCTACCTGTTCCTGGTCGGCATGATGGTGCTGGCCGAGCTGGCCCGCCAGGAGGGGCTGTTCGACTGGCTGGCGCGCTACGCCGTGCAGCACGCGCAGGGCTCCGGGCAACGGCTGTTCGACCTGGTGTTCCTGGTCGGTACGCTGGTCACCGTGTTCCTCTCCAACGATGCCACGGCGGTGGTGCTCACGCCGGCAGTGTATGCAGCGTGCAAGGCGGCCAAAGCCGAGCCTTTGCCGTACCTGTTCATTTGCGCATTCATTGCCAACGCGGCCAGCTTCGTGCTGCCGATCTCCAACCCGGCCAACCTGGTGGTATTCGGCAGCCAGATGCCACCGCTGCCAGACTGGCTCCGGCAGTTCACCCTGCCATCGCTGGCAGCCATCGCCCTGACCTACCTGATGCTGCGCCTGGCCCAGCGCCGGCAGATCAATCAGCCGCTGGCCCTGAGCGTGCACACCCAGCCGCTATCGGCCGGCGCCCGCCTGTGTGCGCTGGGCATCGCACTGACCGCAGCCTTGCTGCTGGGGGCCTCGGCACTGGACATGGCGCTGGGCCTGCCGACGTTCGCTGCCGGCGTCGCGATCACGGCGCTGATCCACCTGCGCCAGCGGCGCAGCCCGATGCCGGTACTGCGTCACGTCGCCTGGGGGGTGCTGCCGCTGGTGGCGGGCTTGTTCGTACTGGTCGAAGCGGTTGCCCAGACCGGCCTGGTCGTGCGCCTTGCCCAGGCGCTGGCCACGCTGGCAGAGGCAGCGCCGAGCCAGGCCAGCTGGCTGGCAGGCGTGGCTGTCGCCATCGCCAGCAACCTGATGAACAACCTGCCCACCGGGTTGATGGCCGGGTCCATGGGTTCACTGGTGCAACTGCCGCAACAGACAACGGCTGCGCTGCTGATCGGTGTCGACCTGGGGCCGAACCTGTCGATTACCGGCTCGCTGGCGACGCTGCTGTGGCTGGTCGCGATCCGTCGCGAAGGCGAGCATGTCAGTGCCTGGCAGTTCCTGCGCCTGGGGCTGCTGGTGATGCCCCCGGCCCTGGTGGCGGCGCTGCTGGCGCTGTGGGTGTGATCAACGGGTAGGCAAAGGCGCCCGTGAACGGCGCCGTTTGCTGCTACGCTTTGAATACCTGTCCAGGAATCCGTCACGCTGGATTTGCCGGCTTAGCACAGCTGAGTTCCGTTGTTCTTCAGGCCTACCTTCTGCACATGACCTTTGCCCATCAAAGGTGCCGATATGTCTGAGCCCAAGAAACGTCCGAGCAAACGCAAGCCCAAGGCGATTGAAGACCTCCGGGAAGACAGGAACTTCCAATCGCGCAAGCAGCGGCTCGAGGCCGGCAAGCGCTTGCGCGACAGTGTTCCACGGGCGGCACATGCAACGTGGAAACCTTCCTCGAAGCAGCGTGACCCAGTCGCGTTGCTGGAACAGTCCAACCGTCACCGGCATCCCGAACTGGTGCCTGTCCGTTACGGTCGCATGCTGCGCAGCCCCTTCACCTTCCTGCGTGGCTCGGCCGGCCTGATGGCGCGGGACCTTGCCAGCCTCCCCAGTACCGGCATCCGCGTGCAAGCCTGCGGCGACTGCCATTTACTGAACTTTGGTCTGTTCGCTACTCCTGAGCGCAACCTGATCTTCGATATCAATGATTTTGACGAAACCCTGCCCGCGCCCTGGGAATGGGACATCAAACGGTTGGCGGTCAGTTTTGCCGTCGCGGCCCTGGACAATCGACTCGAGCGCAAGCAGGCCCGGCAGTTGGCCATGGCCTGTGTCAGTGCCTACCGCAAACGCATGCGTGAGCTGTCGCTGATGAGCCCGCTGGACGTATGGTACGACCGCCTGGATGCGCAAACGCTGATCGACATGGCGCCCAATGCTGCGTACCGCAAGGCACGCGAAGCGTTGATGGCCAAAGCCCGGACGCGCATCGGCGATTACCTGTACCCGCAGATCAGCGATGAAGTGGGTGGCCGGCGGCGTCTGGTCGACCAGCCGCCGATCCTGTTCCATGTGCGTGAGGCCGATTTTGCCAAGCGCGTAAAACTGGCGCTCGAGGACTACCGTAACTCCCTGCTGCCGGAACGCCGGGTGCTGTATGACCGCTATCGCCTGGAAGACATTGCCGTGAAGGCCGTCGGCATCGGCAGTGTAGGCACGTTCTGCTTTGTCGGCCTGTTTTTCTCGGCAGAAAACAATCCGTTACTGCTGCAGTTCAAGGAGGCCTGCCCGTCGGTGCTGGCGCCCTACGCCGGCGCCAGCGAATTCGCCAACCAGGGCCAGCGCGTGGTCACCGGCCAGCGCCTGTCGCAATCGGCCAGCGACATCTTTCTGGGCTGGACGGAAGGCAGCAAGGGCCGGCAGTTCTTCGTCAGGCAGTTGCGTGACATGAAGATGTCACTGCCGGTCGAAGGTGCGTCGTTCGAGCAGATGGCGATGTATGCCGAAGTGTGCGGGATGACCTTGGCGCGGGCGCACGCCAAATCCGGCGACGCCGCGTTGATCAGCGGCTATCTGGGCAAATCGGACGCCTTCGATACCGCCATTGGCAGCTTTGCCCTGGCCTATGCCGGGCAGAATGCGAAGGATTACCGGGCGCTGGTCGACGCCGAAAGGAAAGGCCGGATCAAGGCGCTGCGTGAGGTAGACGATTAGGCACGCTCAAGCCTGAGCGCTGGTGAATGACCCGCTTGCATTTACCCGGGTGCGACAGATGAAGCAGCAGCGTTTTTCCGAATCGCGGGCAAACTCAGGTCGATGTCAACGTGCCGTGCTGGTCGCCGCCACCCTGTTGGTGGCCGCCTGTTCGACACTGGGCCCCACCACCATCGAGCGTGATCGAACGGACTATGCGGGGGTCATAGCCACCACCTGGAAAGAACAGACCTTGCTCAATATCGTCAAGCTGCGGTACGCCGATGCACCGGTCTATCTTGAGGTTTCGTCGGTGATCAGCTCCACCGCCATCCAGAGCCAGGTGAACCTGTCCGCCAGCTGGTTCAGCGGTTTGCCTGCCGACGGCAATAGCCAGGCAATCGGCGCCTCCGGTGTCTACACGGATCGCCCGACCATCAGCTACACGCCGCTGTCTGGCGAGCGGTTTTCCCGCTATCTGCTTACCCCGCTGTCGCCAGCAGCGGTATTTTCCCTGATCCAGGCGGGCTATCCGGTGGACCGCGTACTGCATCTGACCACACGCGCCGCGAACGGCCTCTACAACCGTTCGAATTCGCCGTCCCGATTGCGTGCAGCAGACCCCCGCTTCTACGCCGTGCTGGATGCGCTTCGTCGCATCCAGCGCTCGGAAAAACTCGGCATGCGTATCAGCCAGCGCAGCGGCGATGACAGTGAATTGTTCCTGATCGCCGACACCACGTCAGCACAGCTCGAGGACGACCGTCGACTGGTGCGTGAGTACCTGCGCCTGCAGCCCGACAAGGAAGTCCTGCATCTGACCTTCGGCTCCGTGCAGAGGAGCGATACCGAAGTGGCGCTGCTGACCCGGTCGATGTCGGAAATCTTTGCGGAAATCGCCGCCACGATCGAGGCGCCCGCCATCCATGTGCAAGAAGGGCGGGCCAACCCCGCACCCACCCTGCCGGTTACCAGCGAGTGGGACGCCCCGCTGGTGCGCATCCATTCCAGCGCGCACCAGCCAGGCGATGCCTATGCCGCCGTGCACTATCGCGACTACTGGTTCTGGATTGACGACCGCGACATGAAGTCCAAGTCCGAATTCCTGTTCATCCTGGTGCTGCTTTCCCTGGCTGAAACGGGCGTGGCCCCGGAAGTCCCGGTCATCACGGTACCGGCCAATTAATCCGGCAGAGGATACAGGCTTTGCAACAGGCGGTCCTGGGCCGACAACGGGCCCAGGTAGCGCACGAACAGTTCCTCACCCCGCGCCCCCGCCAGCGCCTTGCTCAAGGCGCTGTCGACCAATAGGCGGAAATCGTCATCCCCGCGTGCCATGGGTAGCGCCACCCGGCTCATGACAAACATCCGCTCCGGAACCCACAACTGCTCACGCTCGGCTTGGCGCGCCTGATAGGCCAGCAGAACGACCCGGTCCCCCAGCAATGCGTCGACCTTGCGCTCGGCCACCCGCTGCACGCCTTCCTCGTAGGTCGACACCTCCTCAAGGGTGGATTGCAAGCCAAGCTGGCGTATCCGTTCATGGGCCCAGCGGCTGCTCAATGTGCCACGCAATACGGCAAAGCTGTGTTTGCTCAGCCCTGCGTTGATGGTTGCACGCCAGCGTGGGCCGCTGTCCTGCGCCTTGCCACTGAGTGGCCCCAGCAAGGTAGCCGGTGCGTCACGCCTGACCAGCACAGCCAGGCCTGAGGTAAAGACCGGGATGGAAAAATCCGCCACGGCACGTCGGCCAACGGTTTCCACCATCGGCGTACACACCAGGTCGACCTGCCCATCAGTCAAGGCTGGAACCACCTGTGCCTCTGCCAAAGCGCGCCAGCGCACCTGCAGGCCAGCAAGCCCAGGCGCCTGACGGATCCGCTCGACCACCGCCATGCACAGTTCCACGGCGTATCCCTGCGGGGATTGCTCACTACCTGACGAGAACGGCGCAAGGCCGTCCATGAACCCCAGGGTCAGCACCTGGCTGTGCCGTAACCGGCCCAGGACATCGGCAGTTGCCACCTCGCTGGCCGCTGCCCCGTACAACAACAGGCTTGCCAGGCACAAACCGGCGACTTTCGCACGATTTTTCACGACGCACCCCCGACCGTGTCCAGCACCTTGACGAAACGCTTGGCAATGAAGCCGAACAGCAGGTAGCCCAGCGCCATGATCAGCGCGGCGCCAAACACTGCCTCCAGGCCCGAGGCATACAGGGCGTAGAAGCAGTAGCACACGGCGACCACCATGATGATGGCGTTACGGCGAAAAATGTTCAGCGGCACCTGAGCCTTGTACATGATCACCAGCAATCCGGTGAGCGAGGTGATGTAGGGGATGATGTTGGTCACTGCCGCCAGGTTGACCAGCTTGCTGAACTGGGCAGTAGCATTCGGCGAAAGCGTCGACAGTGCGATCAGGCTTTGCAGCACGGCACAGGTCAACAAGCCCGCCAACGGCACGCCGCGCGCTGTGACGCGGGTGAAGAGCCGGGGAAACAGCCCCTCACCGGCGGTAACCTTGGCGGTTTCGGCCAGGGTGAATTGCCAGCCAAGCAATGACCCCACGCAGGCGATCACCGCCAGCCCCATGATCACGCTGCCGACAGTGTCGTTGAACATGCGCGCGTAGACCATGGCGAAGGGCGCGCTGGCATTGGCCAGCTCGGGGTTGGGCACGATCCCTTGAATGACACTGGTCGACAAGATGTACACCACGGCTGCGCCAAGGGTGCCGAACAGGCAAGCCAGGGGCACATTGCGCTTGGGGTTTTCCACCGCATCGGAGTTCTGCGCGGCCGACTCCATGCCGAGAAAGGCCCACAGCGTCAGCGGGATGCTGCTGGTAATGGCCTGGGCAACTGGCATCTGCCCTGGGTTCCATGCCTCCTCGAAGATGGCCGGGCTGAACCAGTGCCAGCCGATCAGGCTCAGCCCGGCAACCGGCACGATCACCCCCCACACGCTGATCGCCCCGAGCCGACCGGTGATCTTGGCGCCGCCCAGGTTGGCCAGGGTAGTGAACCAGATCAGCATGACCGCCCCCGCCAGCAGCGGCGCAGCACCGCTGCCTAGCCACGGGAAGAACGGCGTGAGGTAGCCCACCGCAGAGATGCCGATCGCCACGTTGCCGATCATCAACGAAAGAAAATACAGATACGAACACAGGAAAAAGGCCGACTTGCCGTGCGCTTGCTCGCTGTAGGCGGACATCCCGCCAGAACGCGTACAGTAGATGCCGCATTGGGCAAAACAGTAGGCGATGGCCATCGAACCCACAGCGGTGATCAGCCAGGACAGCAGCGACACCGCTCCGATCTGGGCCATGCTTGCCGGCAGCATGATGATGCCCGACCCCATCATGTTCACCGTTACCAGAGTGGTGAGCCCGACCAGGCTCATTTTCTTTGCTGGATCATCCATGCTGCTCACCTTCAGCCAAGCGTATCGATAGAACCGGCGATCGCGCACCACGCCATCATTCAGCGCTGCGCCCGAGCCGGCGAGCCCCTGGCAACGCACTCATCCCATGCAGTACCACGCTGAGCATGACGCAAGCGATGGTAGTAGCGATGATGGTAGCGCCTTCTTGCAATTGCGCATCCAGCACCAGCACGGCAAAGACGATGGAAGCAAGGCCGCGGGGCCCGAACCAGCCGATGAACAAACGGCTCTCGGCGGTGAGCGCGCTACCGCTCAAGCTGATCCAGACAGGTAGCATGCGCACCAGCGACAGGCTTGACAGGGCGTAGAACCATACCGAGGGCGACAGAATCTGCGATGCCTTGGGCGCCACGTAGGCACCGAACACCACCCAGGTCAGCAGTGACAACGCTTCAGCACAAGACTCGCCGGTGGCGAGCAGCGGCTGGGTTTCCTGCTTGAACCGGCAACCTGTCAGCAGCCCGGCACAGAATGCGGCGATGAAGCCACTGCCGCCCAATGCCTGGGCGCAGGCGAAACTCAGCAAGGCCAGCGCCGGCATCACCAGCTGTTGCCACGCCTCGATCTGCAGGCAATGGCGTTGCGACAGGCGCAACAGCCCGCCCACCAGCAAGGCCAGCGCCACGCCCGTCAGGACACCGACGCCCAACTCCTCCAGGAACAGGTAACCGGCCAGGGCAAAAGGTACCGTCGAGTGCGCTTCCGTCACCAGGGCCAGCAGCAAGAGCAGCACCGGCACACAGATGCCGTCATTCAAACCGCTTTCGACATTCAGGCTTTCGCGCACATTGGCTGGAACCTCCGGGTTGCTGACCACGGCCTTGCCGAGGGCGGCATCGGTTGGCGCCAGTATCGTTGCCAGCAGCGCCATTTCCAGCCAGGGCATTTGCGGAAAGATCAGCCACGCGGCAAACCATCCCGCGATCAGCGTCAGCGGCAGGCCTATGGTCAGCAAGCGCAGCGGCAGGCTGCGGTAGTGGCGCAGCTGCGCCAGGTCGGCCTTGGCGGCATCACTGAACAGCACGATGGCAAGGGTGAGTTCGGCCAGCAGGCGCAGATCGTTGCGGTCCAGCGCAAGGTTCAGCAGCCCAAGCCCGGAGGGGCCGACCGCCAGACCCGCCAGCAAAAACAGCAGAGGCCCGTTGATGGGTCTGGATTCAAGCGCGCCGGCCAGGCTGGCGTAGAGCACCAGCAAGGCGGCCAGAACAGCCAGGTTCTGATACATGGCCACGCCCCGAAAGCAAAAGCCTATGCAAGAACGCTATCACTGCATCTGCGGCGCGACGATGGAAAAAACGGCAGAAGTTATCCTAGGTCAATATTGCCGGTGATCAACACCTGCCAACTGCCGGCGGAGCACTTCGCCCTGGCTGGAATGGCCAGTAGTTAACTTTTATCAAGCCCGCCCTGCGCTGCCTGGGTAAGGTGCACTGACCCATGTCCGGTGAAGGCACAGACCATGAACAGCACGCCTCCTACAAGAGTTCGCCTGTATGACGAGGAAGAACTGGACACAGTGCTGCGCGCGATGGCCCACCAGGCGTTGGCCTGCTTGCCTGCGTCCCGGCTGGCGCTGGTGGGCATCCAACGGCGCGGCGAGCCTTTGGCACAGCGCCTGCAATTGCACCTGCAGCAACTGACCGGTGCAGCGCCGTTGCCGCTCTATCCGGTCAAGGTCAAGCGCTATGCCGATGACCTCAGCATCCTGCACGCCCATACGCAGCTCACTGGCAACCCGGAACTCGGCAACCTCGACCTTGCCGGTACCACCCTGCTGGTTGTCGATGACGTGCTCTATGAAGGGTACTCGCTGCTGCGCACCTGCGCCTACCTGGCCGAACTGGGCGCGCGTCAGGTACTCAGCGCAGTGCTTGTCGACCGGCACGTCTGCCGCCAGCCGGTGCATGCCGATATCGTCGGCATTCACCTGCAGCTAGCGGCGCAGGATATCGTCGAATGCCATGTGCCGCCCTACGAGGCGCAATTCTGCGTGGAAGTGCTGCGCCACGGTCGAGCAGGCGATACCGCCTGACTCAGCGGGCAGCCGTGGGCCTGACCGTAAGGATGCTGCAGGGTGCCTGGCTGACCAGCCGTTCGGTGGTATCACCGATCAGTTTCGCCCAACGCTTGGCTTGCACCACGCCAACCACCACCACATCGATGTTCAAAGCGACAATTTGAGCCTTGATCACGCGCAACGGCGCGCCTTCGCTGAAATGCCGATGAGCGTGCACGATGCCATGGGCATCGGCCAACGCGTCGAAGGGCTGCTGGCGGGCGTCGCGCACCTCGTCGGCCCAGGGGCCGGCGAGGTCGGGATTGGCCAGCATGGCGATCGGCAGGTCGTAAGCAGAGAGCAGGTGCAACTGCCCCCTGCACTGCGCCACCAGTTGTTGGCCTGCCGCCAGCAGCGCATGGTTGAGTGCATCATTTTCCGGCGAAGGGTTGGCAACATCTACCGCTACCAGGACGTTGCCAGGCACGGCCGGGGCGTTCGCCGGGACGAACAGCAGCGGCGCCGCGCTCGCGTGCAGCAGCACCTGGTCCAGCGAGTTGCGGGCGATCTGGTCGAGCAACGAGCAGCCGGGGCAAGCCTTGATCACCAGGTCAGGTGCATAGCGGGCGATGCAGGCAGGCAACAGGTCGCGCGGGCTGAGGCTTTCGACGGCCTCGAAACTCAGCTGCAGCCCCAGCGCTGGCTGCTCGTCAAGCAATGCCTGCAAGCCGGTACTGAAGTGCACGAAAGCGGCCGAAGGCAGCGGCGATTCCTGCAACGCGTGACGCAGCTGCAGCTCATTGGGTTCATGGATGCCCAGCACATGCAAGGACGCGCCTGAGGTCGTCGCCAAGGCCATGGCGCGATACAGTGCGGCGTTGGCCTGGACTTCGGTCATGATCAGCAGAATCCGGCGATACCGGTTCATCGGCCACCTCCCGGCGCGGAAACAAGGTTGTGCGCCCTTGCCATTGTCGGCGCGGGTGCTGGGCCATTCTTGATAAATATCAAGGCACCCGAGCGCCATCGCGCCACCCTACCCTTGAACCGCTGTGCCGTCATCGTGGCGGCCATCGCTGTGGAGGCCCTCATGAACGCTCTGTCGCAACTGTTACTGATCTGCCACCCAGACCTGCACCCCTCGCCTGCCTTGGCGCGTGCCCAAGCGTTGGCCAAGGCGACAGGCGCTACCTTGCACCTGGTGGTGCTGAGCCAACTGCCATCCCGCCTGGCCACCCTGGACCACGTGTTGCGCGGCAATGTCCGCAGGCAGGATGCCGAGCACCGCAAGGCCTGGCTGAACGACCAGGTCAAGGCGCTTGGCGAGCTAGGCACGACTGCCTATGCCGAAACCCTGGATGACGAAGACCCGCTCAAGGATCTGATCCGGCTGGCCCAGCTGCATCGGGTCGAGATGCTGATCAAGGATGTCCGCCACGAAACCCTCGTCAGCCGCGCCCTGCTTACACCCCTGGACTGGCAACTGTTGCGCCGCTGCCCGATCCCGCTGCACCTGGTGGCCCAGGCAGACACCACACTGCCAGCCCGGGTGCTGGCGGCAGTGGATCTGGTCGAGGACGACCACGCGGTGGCCAAGATCAACGAGCGCATCCTGCAACATGCACAGGTGTTGGCGCAGCGCTGCAAGGCGCAATTGCATGTGCTGCAGGCGTATGAGCCTGGCCCCAGCTTCCTGGCCTATGCCGCCGCGCCAGTGGCGTGGACCGAGGACCGCGTCGAGGAAATGACCGGTCGGGCGCGCGAACGCCTGGCGAAGTTCGCCAGCCACTACGGTATCAAGCCGGATCACCTGCATCTGGTGCGAGGCCCCGCGCGCAATGTTGTCAGCGAATACGCCAACCAGCATGCCTTCGATGTGGTGGTCATGGGGACGGTTTACCATGAGGGCATGACCAAGGTCATCGGCAGCACCACCGAGCAAAGCCTGTACAAGGTGCACTCCAGCCTACTGGCGATCCATGGTTGATTCACCGCCTGGTGTGCACGGCATCCTTGCGCAGGCAACCAGGCGGCAGGTTTCAATCGCGATGCCAGTCGACGCTCAGATACACCTCGCTGTCACTGTAACGGTAACTGCAGGTGCCGTCATAGGCGGCTTCCAGGTCATGGCCGATGCGGTTGGCCAGGTGCGTACCCGTGGTAGTCGCCAGCAGTTCGTCATCCTTGCAATCGACCGCGATCAGCCGTTCAAGCACATGCGTCTGCCGTTCTTGCTGTTCCGCATGGTGTATCAGCTGGCGGATCTCTTGCTCATGGGTTGCCAGGAAACGCCCGGATATGCGCACTTGTCCGGCCGCGGCACGGTCCTCGATACGGCGGCAGGCCGGGCAGACCGTCGCGTCCACCGGGCCGGGGCCAACAGGCCCATGCAGGTGCCATTCACCCTCGTGGTAGGCGGCACCACATTGCGGGCAACGCGCGCTACCGCCCGGGCGAAGCGGTGTGGCATAAGGATCGAAAGGGTGGGACTTGAACAATTTGTCCTTGCGGCTTTTCTGATACTTGTCCATCGGCGTGCTCACTTTGCAGGTTGTGAGGATCGCAGCCCTTGGCATGCGTTGACCTGCCCAGTGTCTGCCGGCCGGCGACACAGGACTTGATAATGGTCAAATCAAGGGGTACCCACGCTTTCGGGGTGCCGGCCATGAACGACGGAGCACAGTACATGAACCACATACCGCCTTTACTGTTTGCCTTGCAAGGTAGCGAGGGCTACGGCAGTGCCGTGGCGCAGCGTCTGGGCTGCAGGTTGTCGGCACATGAAGAACGGGACTACGAGGACGGTGAACACAAATGCTGGCCGAGCGAAGCGGTCGCAGGCCGAAGCGTCATCGTGGTTCATTCGCTCTATGGTGATACGCGCCACAGCGCCCACGACAAGCTGTGCCGGCTGCTGTTTTTCTGCGCGGCAATCAAGGATGCCGGTGCCATTCAGGTGACAGCGCTGACGCCTTATCTGTGTTATGGCCGCAAGGACCGCAAGGTAGAATTCCAGGATTCCACCATCACCCGCCATGTGGCCCGCCTGATGGAAAGCTGCGGCATCGACCGGGTGCTGGCGCTGGACGTGCATAACCCCAGCGCGTTCGACAATGCCTACCGCATCCCAGCCTGGAACCTGTCATGCGTGCAATTGTTTGCCCAGCGCATTGCCCCGCTGCTGGCAGAACAGCCGGTCACGGTAGTGTCGCCGGACATCGGCGGCGTCAAGCGCGCCGAGCACTTTCGCCAGGCGCTGGCACAATTGCTCGGCCGCCCGGTCAGCACCGCCCTGATGGAAAAGCACCGCCAGCACGAGGCCCTTAGCGGGGACTACCTGGTAGGCGATGTGACCGCAAGCACCGTGGTCATTTTCGATGACATGATCAGCACCGGCCAGACCCTTCTGCACGCTGCGCAGGCCTGCCGGCAGGCTGGCGCGACCCGTCTGCTGGCCGCCGCTACCCACGGCCTGTTCACCGCCGCAGCCCAGTTGTTCGACAGCAGCATGTTCGAGCGGATCCTGGTCAGCGACAGCATCGAGCCCTTTCGCCTGCCAGCGCATTGTCGGCAGGCACTGGTTATCGTCGACACCAGCGCCCTGATCGCCACGCACCTGGCCCACGGTCTCGGGCCAGCGGCATGAACAGGCGCATGCCGCTACACCACCAGGATGTTGCAGGGTACCTGGTACAGCACATGCTCGGTGGTGCTGCCGAACAGGCGGTCCAGCCCACGGGCCAGCGGCCGTCCCATGACAATGACGTCCACGGCTTGTGACTCGGCGTATTCGCCCAGCACCGCGACCGGCCGACCCAGTACGAAGTGGCGGCGTTCGGGCGGTGCTCCGAAACGCTCGGCCAGCGCCCTGAAATCGTCCTCGAGTGCCTGCCGCAAGGGGCCGGCGATATCGCCGATGGCCCAGGCGGAATAACCCATGTCACCCATGTAGGCCATCGACAGGTCACAGGCATGCAGCAGATCCAGTTGCGCCCCGGTCTGCAAGGCCAGGGCACTGGCTTGCCGGACGATACCGTCGTTGCGCGCCAGCCCTTCGTCCGAGGTATCGGCCACATCCACCGCGGCCACGACCTGGCGCGGCAGTGCCGGCCTGGCGGCGCCCAGCAGGTAGACCGGGGTCGGGCAGTGGCGCAGCAACTGCCAGTCCAGCGGGGTGAAGAACGCGCGCTTGAGCACCGGCTCATGCTCGACCTGCTTGAGCAGCAGGTCGGGCTGCATCTCCTGCACATGCGCCAATATGTCGTCCTGCACGTCGCTGCTCCAGGCAACCTCGGTCGTGACCTGCACGCCCGAGGCGCGCAAGGCACTCACCTGGTTTTCCAGTTGTTGGTGTTGGGTTGCCAGATAGGCCTGCCTGGCAGCTTGATGATCACCCGTTTCCAGCAGCCTGAGTTTGTCCAGTGACTCCAGCAGGGCGACAATGTGCAGGCTGGCAGAACTTGACCTGGCCAGCGCAGCCGCCTGCTCCAGGGCACCAGACTGGCGCAGCAGCGGGCGCATTACCAGCAGCAGGCGTTGATAGTGGCTCATGATTGCCTCCAACGGTCGGTTGGCCTGTCACTCAGGCAGCGGGGGTTGCATGGAAGGGGTGTTCTTTTCAGGGATATCGGTCATGGTGGCTTCGGTCAGCAGCAGGATGCTGGCGACCGAGACCGCATTTTCCAGGGCGATGCGCACTACCTTGGTGGGGTCGATGATGCCCGCCTCGTACAGGTCGACATAAGCGTTGGCTGCGGCATCGAAACCGATGCTACCCGTTTCGGCCAGCATCCGAGCCACCACCACGCCGGCATCCACGGCGGAATTCTCGGCGATCATCCGCGCCGGCGCTTCCAACGCACGCCGCAGAATCTGCAAGCCTGTACGCGTATCGCCTTCGCTGCCCGCCTCTTCGGCAAGCAATGCTGGCACCGCCTTGAGCAAGGCAAGGCCAGCGCCTGGCACGATGCCTTCGGCGATCGCCGCACGGGTGGCAGACAAGGCATCGTCCAAGGCGTCCTTGCGCGCCTTCATCTCGGCTTCGGAGGGCGCGCCAACGCGAATCACCGCAACCCCGCCGGCAAGCCTGGCCAGGCGTTCCTGCAGTTTTTCCCGGTCGTAATCACTGCTGCTCGCGTCGATCTGTGCACGGATCTGCGAAACGCGGGCAGCAACCGCTTGCTGGGTGCCCTTGCCGCCGATCAGCGCGGTGCTGTCCTTCAACACCACAGCGCGGTGAACCTGACCCAGCTGGGACAGTTGCAGATGTTCGAGATTGACGCCCAGCTCTGCCGATACCACGGTGGCGCCAGTGAGCACGGCAATGTCCTGGAGCATTTCCTTGCGCCGTTCACCAAAGCCTGGTGCTTTTACGGCTACCGCGCGCAACACGCCGCGAATCTGGTTGACCACCAACGTGGTCAGCGCCTCGCCGTCGATATCCTCGGCAATCACCACCAACGGCTGGCCGCTCTTCGCCACTTGCTCGAGCAGTGGCAGCAGGTCGGCCAATGCGCCAATCTTGTGGTCGCACAGCAGCACGCAGGCATCGGTCAGCTCGACCTGCATCTTCTCGGTATCGGTGACAAAGTACGGCGAAACATAACCTCTGTCGAAGCGCATGCCATCCATGATGTCGACCACTGTCTCGGTGGTCTTGGATTCCTCCACGCTCACTACACCTTCCACCCCGACCTTCTCCAGCGCATCGGCGACCAGCTGCCCGATCAAGGGATCGTTGTGCGCCGACAACGTGGCCACCTGGGCCTTTTCCTTGAGCGTACTGACCGCGCGTGACTGCGCCAGCAATGCCGCCATTACCAGCGCAAGGCCTTTGTCCAGGCCACGCTTGAGGTCGATGGCACTGGCGCCGGCCACCACATTACGCACGCCATCGGCCAGGATTGCATGGGCAAGTACCGTCGCGGTGCTGGTGCCATCGCCAACCGCCTCTCCGGTGCGCTCGGCCGCTTGGCGCAGCATCTGCGCCCCCAGGTTTTCCTCGGGGTCCTGCAGGTCGACCCGCTTGGCGATGGACACTCCGTCATTGCACACCGTCGGCCGTCCCCAGCTGTTTTGCATCAGTACCGATTTCGACTTGGGACCCAGGGTGACGCGCACGGCATCGGCGAGCTGGGTGGCGCCACTGAGGATTTTTTCCCGCGCAGCCGATCGGAAGAGGATTTTGCTATGCGGCATGATTTCGACTCCCGTACAGGCCAGGGGATGGACCACTCTGATGCTGCCAGCATCCCCTTCCCCTTCGCCTGGCGCTTGATTTTTATCAATCGCACCGGGTCATCACGCGCTTCAGCGCCGGTCCAGATGCCGGTACAAGGCGTCCTCCTGTTCAAAATGCAGCTTCACCAACGTGTCCAGGCGAATAAGCTGATGCTGGATCTCCTCGGCACTTGGCGTGGCTGCTGCCTGTGCGAAATCCCCGCTCATGCGCGCCAACAAATGGATCAACCGGAAAATTTCCCGGTGCGTGTGGCTCATCGCCGCAAGCGGATCCTCACCGCCTATGTACCGGCTCAGCAGTGGGTATAACCGACGCTCGTCATCCCGCTCATGCCGCTCCAGCACGTCATGTAATGCGGCAATGAGCGCAGCCAGGTCGGTGCGCGCCTGAAGCACAGGGCGGCTGGAAAAATCCCGAGCCATCTGGCTCAGGTCTGTCAAAAGGCTCTGCAGCTGCCGATGCTCGTCCTGCAGGCGGTCCAGGTCACCACTGGCAAGCCCGTTGCGGCCATCTCCGCCCCAGGGCCCGAGCGCGCGCAATGCATTGAGGATGATCAGCAGGTCGATGCCTTCCTGCAGCACGGCACCCATCACCGCTGGCAGGTAGCCTGCTGCGGCAATGAGCATCGCCAGCATTGACAAGCTCATGCCAACCCACACCCCCTGCCGGGCGATATGCACGGCATTGCGGGCAATGTCCAGTGCCTCGACCAGGCGGCCCAGCCGGTCGACCAGCAGGACCACGCCGGCCGCCTGCGCCGAGGCGGTCACCCCCGCGGCGCCCATGGCTACACCGACATCGGCCGCAGCAAGCGCCGGTGCATCATTGATGCCATCGCCAACCATCAGTGTCGGCCGTTCGCGGCAACCTTCCCGCACTAGACGCGTCTTGTCTTCGGGCGAAAGGCCGGAACGCAGTTCATCAATACCCGCCCTCAAGGCAATCGTTTCGGCCGTTTGCGCCCGATCGCCCGTCAACATGACGATCTTGTCGATCCCCCGCGACCGCAGCAGGCGCAGGGTCTGAGGGGTCTCCTGGCGTACATCGTCGGCCAGCCGCAACATCGCTTTCAACTCGCCATCTATCGCCACGAAACTGCCACTGCTGGCCAGATAATCCAGTTGCCGCAAGCGCGCCTGCACCCAGCGATCATGGTCTTCCGCGCCCTGCACGTAGGCCAGGGTACCCAGGCGCACGGCCCTGCCCTGCACCTGGCCGGCAAGCCCCTGGCCTGGGCTTTCCTCTACCTGTTCCGGCGCCGTCAGCGCTAGGTCGCGCGCGCGGGCAGCGTGAACGACAGCCTGGGCAATCGGATGGGTGGATGCCTGGGCCAACGAAGCTGCCCATTGCAGTACCTGCAGCGGCATACCCTCCCCCTTGAGCTCAATCGACTGCAAGCGGGCTTGGCCGCTGGTCAAAGTGCCAGTCTTGTCGAGAAACACCTGGCGGACCCCGGCAAGCGCTTCCAGTACCTCACCGTCACGGACGAGGATATTGCGCCGAGCCGCGCGCGAGATGCCCGACAGAATGGCAATCGGTACAGCCAGGATCAGCGGGCACGGGGTGGCGACCACCAGCACGGCCAGCACCCTCTGGACGTCGCCACTGGCCCACCAGGCGAACGCCGCGAGCAGCACCGTCAGCGGAATGAACGCCAACGCGTAACGGTCGGCCAGGCGCACGAACGGTGCCCGCGACTGGCGTGCCGCCTCGGCCAGGCGCACGATGCCGGCATAGGTGCTGTGCGCCGCGGTATGTGTTGCCAGCAGCAATAGCGGCGCGCCGACATTGACCACTCCACTGGCAACCCGCTCGCCGGCATGGCGCGTTACCGGTAACGATTCGCCGGTCAATGCGGCCTCGTCCAGCGTTGCGTGAGCGCTCTGTAGCCGGCCATCCACCGGTACTATTTCGCCCAGGCGCACCAGCACGGTCTGCGCAGGTTGCACCTGATCCACCGCAACTTCACGCAGGCCGTCCTGTTCCTGAACCCAGGCATGCTGGGGCGCGCGATCGATCAGTGCGCGCAACTCACGCTCTGCATGCTGCAGGCTGAACGATTCCAGCGCACGACCAGTGGCCAGCATCAGTGCGAGCACGGCAGCCACCAGCATTTGCTCCAACGCCAAAGCGGCGGCGATTGACAGTAACGCAATCAGGTCGATGCCGGCTTGGCCCTTCGCCAGGCGCCTGGCCATTTCCACCGCCAGCACCAAGGCCATGATGGTGCCACCCGCCGCCCAGGCCACAGCGGCCCACGCAGGCCGTTGGACCGCATAGGCCATCCCCCCGGCCGCCAATGCCAGTACACAGGCCAGCAGCAGGCCGGGGTTCAACCATCGTAGCGCCATGGCGGCTACTTGCGTCTGGCCTGTTGCAGCAGTTGCTGGACCTGCTCCTGGGCCTGCGTCGCCCTGCGCAGCGCTTCGTTGGCCGTCTGCTCGACCAGGTCGATGCGGTAGCACACCTGGTCGGCACGCAAGCGGGCAGTGGCAGCGTTGTCCTCTGCCGACTCCAGGCGCGCGTCGTACTCTTCAGCGTGCCATGGGGTACAGGCGGCGCTGGCCAGCAGCAGGCTCGCCCACCCCACAAGCAGATAGCGTTGCATGGCCATACCCTCACGCGTGGCGGAATACCCCAAGTATCGGTGGCGAGGCCTGCGGTGGCCTGACATTTGTCAACCTGCGAAGGCGCGTGCAAGTTGTTCTGGCTGTCTTGACCTTTATCAATCACGCCGTTCGGCGCAAGGGTAGAAACAAAGACTCAGGGCCACCCGGCCCACCTCTTGACCTGCTACCGGAGCCGAACATGAACGACCTTGACTTGCGAGACCTGGTGCTCGAAGAGCTGGAATTCAAACCCGATATCAATGCCGCCAGCATCGGTGTGACTGTGCAGGACGGTGTGGTCACGCTGTCCGGCCATGTCAACAGCTACGCCCAGAAAGTCAGTGCCGAGCGCACCGTCAAAGCCATCAAAGGCGTGCGTGGGCTGGCCGAGGAAATCGAGGTACGCCTGAACAAGCTTGAAGGTACGGCGGACGACACGATTGCCAGTCGCGCCCTGAAAATCATCGCCTGGAGTTCGGATGCCAATGTGGAAGGCATCAAGGTCACCGTGCACAAAGGAACCGTGACCCTGGAAGGCCAACTCGACTGGCAATACCAGAAGGAGGAGCTCGAACAGGCGGTCTGGCGGCTGTCCGGCGTGGTCGGCGTGCACAACCGCATCACCCTCAAAGCCCGGGCTGACGTGGGTGATATCAAACGCCATATCGAAGACGCGCTCAAACGCAGTGCGGAAATCCAGGCCGAAGGCATTCGCGTCAGCGTCAACGGCGGCGTAGTCAGGCTGGAAGGCAAGGTGCACCTGCTGCGCGAGCGGGAGGTAGTCGAACGCGCAGCCTGGTCGGTGCCTGGTGTGAGCAAGGTCGAAGACTATCTGCTGATCGCCTAGCCTTGCAGCGTGGTGGAGGGATGAGCATGAACAAGGACCAGCCCTGGAAGTTCTATCTGCTGGCAGTCGGCTTGTCGGTGCTGGCGGCGGTCCAGTTCGGCCTGTTCAGCCAACCGTCGGTGCAGGCCATCCCTTACAGCCAGTTCCTGCAGTTGCTGGAACAGCAGAAGGTCAGTGACCTGCGCGTCGAGCACGAGCGCATCCTGGGCAAGCTGCAGGAGCCCATCAACGGGCGCTCGGCGTTCTCGACGGTACGTGTCGACCCGGCGTTGAGTGAACAGCTGGGGCGCTCGGGCGTGGCGTTCACCGGCGTTGCCGAAGACAGCACGGTGGCGAATGTACTGGGCTGGTTCATGCCGCTGCTGATGATGCTGGCGCTGTGGTACTTCCTGTTCCGTGGCCTCGGCCAGAAACAGGGCCTGGGCGGGTTGATGGGCGTCGGCAAGTCACGCGCCCGTGTCTATGTCGAGCAGGACACCAAGGTGACCTTCGCCGATGTGGCCGGCATCGATGACGTCAAGCAGGAGCTGACCGAAATCGTCTCCTTCCTGCAGAACCAGGCTTGGTACGCCCGTCTGGGGGCCCATGTGCCGAAGGGTACCCTGCTGGTCGGCCCACCCGGTACCGGCAAGACCCTGGTCGCCAAAGCCATCGCCGGGGAAGCTGCCGTGCCGTTCTTCTCGATCTCCGGCTCGGAGTTCGTGGAAATGTTCGTTGGCGTGGGCGCTGCGCGGGTGCGCGACCTTTTTGAACAGGCCCGCCAGGCGGCACCTTGCATCATTTTCATCGATGAACTGGACGCCTTGGGCAAGATGCGCGGCATCGGCAGTTTCGGCGGCAATGACGAGAAGGAACAGACCCTCAACCAACTGCTGGCCGAGCTGGATGGCTTCGACCCGCGTGAAGGCGTGGTGCTGCTGGCGGCAACCAACCGCCCCGAGGTGCTCGACCCGGCACTGCTGCGCGCCGGGCGCTTCGACCGGCAGATCCTCATCGACCGGCCCGACCGCAAGGGCCGCCTGGCAATTCTCAAGGTGCACCTGCACAAGATCGTCTACAAGCACGACCTGGACTGCGAGCGCATTGCCGAAATCACCCCCGGACTGACCGGCGCCGACCTGGCCAACCTGGTCAACGAGGCGGCCATCGTCGCCACCCGGCGCGCCAGCCAATGGGTTGAACTGCAGGACTTCACTGCGGCGATCGAACGCCTGGTGGCGGGCGTCGAACGCAAGGGCAGCGTGCTGCGCAGCGACGAACGCCAGGTAGTGGCATACCACGAAATGGGCCATGCCCTGGCCGCCAGCAGCCTGCCGGCCATGGACCCGGTGCACAAGGTGTCGATCATTCCCCGCGCTGCCGGCGCGCTGGGGTATACCTTGCAACGGCCGACCGATGACCGCTTCCTGATCAGCACGCAGATGCTGCGCGACCGCATGGTGGTGCTGATGGCCGGGCGCGCCGCTGAAAGCCTGGCGTTCGGCCAGGTGTCCACCGGCGCTGCCGACGACCTGGGGCGTGCCACCGATATCGCCCGGCAACTGATCACCCGCTTCGGCATGAGCCCGACGTTGGGCCAGGCGGTGCTGGAGCGGCAACAGGCAAGCTATCTGGGCGAATCGATCTTGCGCCAGGAACGCAAGGACTACTCGGAACAGACCGCTCGCGAGATCGACCTAGGCATCCGAGACTTGCTGGAAGAAGCCTATGGCCGCGCCCGGGCATTGCTCGAACAACGCCGCGACGATCTGGAAGCAGGTGCGCGCCTGTTGCTCGCCAGGGAGACCATCACCCCCGAGGAATTCCCGCCATTGCTGCCGCAGGCCAGTGAGACGGCCACCTATACTCTGGTCGACACCTCGAAATGAACCGTCAGGGCCAGCCAGGGTATCTGCAATGCTGACCGTCACCTTGATCAACATGCTGGTGGTGATTGTGGTGGTGATCATTCACTACGAATGCCTGCTGCGCCTGAACGACTGGCTCCCGCGGCTCAAGCTGTGGAGCCGGTTTCGCATAGTGCTGGGGGTATTCGGCGCGCTGCTGGCGCATGCCCTGGAAGTGTGGTGCTTCGCAGTGGTCTACTACCTGATGAACCATGCCGAGGGCTGGGGCAGGCTCAGCGGCAACTTCGACGGCAGTCTGCTCGATTGTGTGTACTTTTCCTTCACCACCTACACCACGATAGGCTTCGGCGATATTGCCCCCAGCGGCCATCTCAAATACCTCACTGGCCTGCAGGCGTTGACGGGCCTGGTGCTGATCACCTGGACCGCCTCGTTCCTGTTCCTCGAGATGCAGAAGTACTGGAAGGCCAAGTAACACCCGTCACCCACGGTTCGCCGGCGAGGTCCAGCGCCACTGGGCCACCTCCGGCATATCCTCACCATGCTCGATCAGGTACAGCTTGTGCTTCTCCATGGTCGACCAGTAGCGGGCCCGCGCCTGTTCCACTTGGGGCTGCAGGCGCGGTACATGCTCGAAGACATCGAGTACCAGCTGGTAGCGGTCCAGATTGTTGATCACCGCCATGTCGAACGGCGTGGTGGTAGCACCCTCTTCGCGAAAACCTCGCACATGGAACCGTTGGGGGTTGGCACGCTTGTAGATCAGGCGATGCACCAATGCCGGGTAACCATGGAAGGCAAAGATCACCGGCTGATCCTCGGTGAACAAGGCAGTGAAGTCACGGTCGGACAAGCCGTGGGGGTGCTGTTGCGACACCTGCAGCGCCATCAGATCGACAACATTCACCACTCTCAGCCGCACCTCAGGCGCCTGTTCGCGAAGCAGCGTCACCGCTGCCAGCACCTCCAGCGTCGGCACATCGCCGGCGCAGGCGAGCACCACCTCGGGCGCATCGTCATCATGGCTGGCCCAGGCCCAGCGACCGATACCCGCCTGGCAATGCACCGCAGCGGCTTCCCCGTCGAGCCATTGCCATTCCAGCTGCTTGCCGGCAACGATGACATTGATGTAGTTGCGGCTGCGCAAGCAATGCTCGGCCACTGACAACAGGCAGTTGGCATCAGGGGGCAGGTAGATTCGCGCAACATTGGCCTTCTTGTTGGCCAGCAGGTCGAGGAAGCCAGGGTCCTGGTGCGAGAAGCCGTTGTGGTCCTGGCGCCACACATGCGAAGTCAGCAGGATGTTCAACGACGCAATCGGCTTGCGCCACGGCACCTCGGCAGCGGTCTTGAGCCATTTGGCATGTTGATTGATCATCGAATCGACAATGTGGATGAAGGCTTCGTAGCAGGAGAACAGGCCGTGCCGGCCGGTCAACAGGTAGCCCTCCAGCCAGCCCTCACAGATGTGCTCACTGAGTATTTCCATGACCCGGCCCTGTGCCGAAAGGTGTTTGTCATCGCTACCGCAGGTATCCAGCCACATCTTGTCGGCAGCCTCGAACACTGCGTCCAGACGGTTGGACGCCGTTTCATCGGGGCCGAACAGTCGGAAGTTGTGGGACAACCGGCTGTTTTTCATGACATCGCATACATACCTGCCCAACACCCTGGTCGCCTCGGCCCGTACCTGCCCCGGCCCTGTCATCGACACGCAATAGTCCGCGTAGCGCGGAAGATCCAGTGCCCGCAGCAGCATCCCCCCGTTGGCATGCGGGTTCGCACTCATGCGCCGGCGGCCGCAAGGCGCCAGCGCGGCCAGCTCGGGCAGCAACGCGCCTTGCGCGTCAAACAGCTCTTGCGGACGGTAGCTTTCCAGCCATTGCTGCAGCTGTAGCAAGTGCGTCGCTTGGCCAAGGTCCGCCAGGGGTAACTGATGGGAGCGACAGGTACCTTCGACGCGCTGCCCGTCGACGTATCTGGGCCCGGTCCATCCCTTGGGCGTACGCAGCACAAGCACCGGCCACAAAGGCCTGTCGATGGCCTGAGGGTTTTCGGCGTGGCGCGCAAGGCGCTGAATCTGGCAGATCTTCTCGTAGATGACCTCCAGAGTCCTGGCCAATGCGCGGTGGACCTCCATGGGTTCATCACCTTCGACGAAATAGGGGTCATAGCCATACCCGTACATCAGGCTGGTCAACTCATCTTCGCTGATCATGGACAGCACAGTCGGGTTGGCGATCTTGTAGCCATTCAGATGCAGAATTGGCAGTACCGCCCCGTCCCGGGCGGGGTTGAGAAACTTGTTGCAGTGCCAGCTGGCTGCCAGCGCGCCGGTTTCCGCCTCACCATCGCCAATGACGCACGCCACGATCAATTGTGGATTGTCCAGCGCAGCACCATAGGCATGCACCAACGAGTAACCCAGCTCTCCCCCTTCGTGGATGGAGCCTGGGACATGCGGGCCGACATGGCTGCCAATACCATAGGGCCATGAAAACTGCCGAAACAGCCGGGTCATGCCAAGCACATTGCGTTCGATCGCCGGGTTCAGCTCGGTATAGGTACCATCAAGATAGGCCTGGGCAACCAAGGCCGGCCCCCCGTGGCCGGGGCCGGTGATGAACAGGACGTTGAGGTCGTACTGGCGTATCAGCCGGTTCAGATGGGTATAGATCAGGTTGAGTCCCGGTGAAGTCCCCCAGTGCCCCAGCAACCTGGGCTTGATGTCGGCCAGCGTCAGCGGGCTTGCCAACAAGGCGTTACCCTGCAGGTAGATCTGGCCAACGGTCAGGTAATTGGCGGCTCGCCAATAGGCATCCAGCCCTTCAAGTTCCTCGGTACTGGGAAAATCGCTCATGCTCGCCTCCTGTGGGGAATCATCCCCGCGCGCTCACAGATCCTCACCGCGCAGGTCTTCCTCCCGCCGGCTTTGCTGACGAATCAGCAGCGACAGTTCGTGCAGGTTGTCTGCCAGCAGCCCTACCAGGTCGTCCGCAGTGGCGATGCCGACCAGCAGGCCGAAGTCATCCACCACCGGGATGCGCCGGATGTTGGCCCGCCGCATGTTCAGGATGACATCGAACAGGTCTTCATTCTGGTTCGCAGTGATCAATGGTCGTGGCAGCACATCGATCGCCTGCAGGTCCTCCTGGTCCGGTGGGTTGCGCGCAATGATCCGCAAGGCCAGGTCACGATCGGTGATCAGGCCGACGGGCCGGAAACGCTCGCGGTCGACCGGCTCGGCCAGTACCAGGTCGCCGACGTGATACTGGCTCATCATGCGTGCCGCAGCGTAGATGGAGATGTCGGGTGGTGCAGTGACCACATCCCGGTTGCAATATCTGCCAATGGACATGCTGGTTACCTCTGCTGGATGGAGCGTCCCTGCTCCTGAAAGTGACCGGACCGTCATTTACTTGCTGCTGTTGATCGGGATCACCTTTTCCGGGTGAATCGCCTCGGCACGTTTGGGCAGATGCACCAGCAGCACGCCTTTGGCGAACTGCGCGTTGATCTTCTCGGCGTCGACCTCGGGAGGCAACTGGAGCACTCGCTCGAAACTGCCGTAATGGCGCTCACTCAGGTGATATTCCTTGCGTTTCTCATCGACCTCCTGATGCTTCTCGCCGCGAATCACCAGGTTGCCATTGACCAGCTTGATCTCGATGTCCTTGTCGTCCACACCCGGCAGTTCGGCACTGATGCGGTACTCCTCGGCCTGCTCGCTGATATCCATCGCCGGCATGCCATGGGTGAACAGGTCACGCCGCCAGAACGGCTCGACATCGAACGGCGTGTGGCTGAACGGCATGCGCAATGGCCGCCGCCCGAAATCCTCGAACAGGCCGTCGATCTGACGGCGCAATTGCTGAAAAGGCCGCCAGAGATCAGCAGGTTCGCTGCTGGGCGGCGCAGCTTTCGCTGGCGTGGCGGCTGGAGTGACAGGTACTTTCTTGGCTGCTTCCGACATGGCGCGCTCCTCGAATAAGTAATGCCTCCCAGGGAGACGCCTTCGATCTTGCGCGGCACGGCAGCCCCTTGCTTGACCTTTGTCAACCTGCGTGAAGCCACTGTCACCTGGCGGTTTGATCCTGGTCAAAGCGTTGCCATGGCCTGGGCATAGGCTGAATCAAGCAAGGTCACCACATACAGTGCGAGGCGACTATGGGCCGGGGCGGCAGTGCAAGCGTCCGCTTACTCGAGGCGGTGCCGGGCTCCGGTACCCAGCAATACCTGCGCCTGGCCCTTTGCAGCCCGCAACGTAGCGAAGCGATGCCAGGCCAGTACTGCCTGCTGAGCAGCCACAACGAATGCTGGCCCTGCAGTTATGTGAGCCTGCCTGGCGCCAGCGGTCGCTTTCTGGTGGCCACCTGCAGCGTGAAACCCGTGGGGCAGGCCGGTGACCTGTTCGGCTATTCCGGGCCGCTTGGCAACGCCTGGCCGCTGCCCCTGCAAAGCGCAAGGCTGCTGGCCATCAGCCGCGCCGAAGGCCTGTTGCCGCTGTTGGCGGTGCTGGATGAAATCCGTTGCTGGCTGCCTTGGGTCCAGGTGAGCTTGTCTCATGCGGGTATCCCTGCCGAACGCCTGCCAGACGCTTGTCCAACCTGGCTTGCGGCGCTGGCGCACGACAGCAGCAGCGGCTGGCTGCAATTGCAGCGAACGCTGGACACCTTTCGGCCGGACACGGTGTATTGTTGCGCGCCACCCCAGGTGGCGCGCCAGGCTGCCCGCCTGTGCTGGCAGACAGGCATTGCCGCGCAGCGCATCTGGTTACGCACGGATCATCTGCCGCGCCCGGCCTGGGGCGGCCCGCAACCCCTGGGCTGGCCTGTGCAACGTTATGACCGGGTGCTGGCGGCACTCAAGTGGGTTCCTCCAGGCGGGTGAGATTACCCAGGCCGTGCAAGTCGATGAGCCTGACTTCGCGCCCGCTGCATTGCAGGAACCCGGCCTGGACAAAACGACCGAATAGTCGGCTGACGGTTTCCAGGGTCAGGTCCAGGTAGTTGGCAATGTCGCCGCGCGACATCGGCAGCTTGAACACATCAGCCCGCAACCCGCGGGCCTGGTAACGCGCCGACATGCCCAGCAGGAAGATCGCCAGCCGCTGCTCGGCACGCCCGTGGCAGCAGCGCAGCTGCTCGTCCTTGCCCTGGATGCCCAGGCTGAGCATGTGCAACAGCTGATAACGCAGCCCCGGAATCTGGCCGGAGAGATCCATCAGCTGGTCGAGCCTGATGGCACAGACCAGCGAGATCTCCAGCGCCACAGCAAAGCCTCGGTAATGACTGGCGCCGATGGCATCCAGGCCCAGCATTTCACCGGGCAGTATGAAGCCGCCGATCCGCTCGTTGCCATCGGCGTCGAGCAGAAAGTGCTTGATTGCCCCCGAGCGCAGGGCAAATACCTGTTCCATCGGCTCTTCAGCCTTGAACAGGTACTCGCCGCGCTTCAACGGGCGGTTGCGGCGAACGATGCGTTCCAGCTTGTCCACCTCCTCCGCACTCAGGCTGGCGGGCAGACAAAGCCGGCTCAACGAGCATGCAAGGCACTTCACATGGGGCCTCGCCCCCAGATCCATAGGGCCTGACATGATGACGCCTCCGCCTTTTGCACGCGGCCATATATTCAAACTAGCTGGCGCACTGACTGTTTGCGGGATTAGCGACCAAGGGTCGGCCTGCCCATGGCGGGAATTGATGCAGGTCAAACCCGGCCGATGCACCTGCTGCATGCTCTAGCGTCGCGTACTGCATTACCCCTGCTTGCCTACAGAGCGGCCATGCCAACCAAGAGGGTGCCTATCATGCAAATCCGTAGCCTGGTTGTCGTTGCACCCAGTCAGAATCGCTACAGTGCGGCCATGGAACAGGCGATCGACCTGGCCACGGCCGTCGACGCCACGGTGACGGTGGCCATCCTTGGCTCGGCCGGGTCCGACGGAAAGCGCGTCGACATTCGGGCTCGCCAGAAAAGCCTGGCCACGGACCTGCTCGACAGAGGCGTTCGCATCAATGCCGAAGTCGTTGTGCTCAAGCCTGGGGTGAATGCGCTGGTCAGGCTTGCCAAGGCATGCACCGCCGACCTGCTGATCCTGGACCCGGCGCTGGTGCAGGCAGACGCTGGCGCCGACTTCGCGCTCATGCTGATGCAGCAGGCGCCCTGCCCCGTGCTGTCAGCGCAGGAACAGCCCATTCGCAGTCATGGCAAGTTGTTCGTCGCCGCGCCAGCCAGCTGCGAAGACCTTGACCAGATAGCGCTGAACACGCATGTGGTTGCAGTGGCCAAGGCCATCAGCCAAGCGCGCAAGGCCCGCATGCATCTGTTCACCGTCTACGACCAGGCGGCTTTGCTGCGTCACAGCAAGCACTACAGCCTGGCGGAAATCCCTCGCTACGAAACCCTCGTGGCCGAGGTCAGAGGCTTTGCCGCGCAGCTCGGTATCCCCGCCGTTCATCATCATCTGATCGTCGGCGCCTGTGCCCATACCCTCTGCGCCTATGCCAATCGCTGTGGCTACGACCTGGTAGTGATCGCAAGCCCGCTGAACGCCCGGCAGCGCGAGACGCTGAGCTATCTGATGAACCATTTGCAATGCAGCTTGCTGGTGGTCAATGCCAACGCCAGCGATGACCGCGTGGCCAACCTTCGCTCCCCAGGCCTGTTCGATTCGCTTGTTTCACCGGCCTGACAGGCGGTGCGCGGGCAATTGACAAGTATCAAGTCAGCGCAAGGCCGAAAGCCGAAACTGAACGTCCCTTGTTCATAACACGCAGAGGACATTGCCATGGCGCCCGCCGAGACTTCCCGTCCACATACCCTGCCTTCGTTTCCGACGCCCGCTGGCGAGCACTGGATCGAAGCCCTGGAAAACGGCACCCACGTACTGATCCGGCCCTTGCAAGCCAAGGACCGGGAACGCGAGAGGGCCTTCATCGAACGCCTGTCGCCCGAGTCGCGGCATTTTCGCTTCCTGTGCCAGCTCAAGGAGCCCGGCGAGGCGATGCTCGACCAACTGATGAAGGTCGACCAGGACCGACAGGCGGCTTTCGTCGCCCTGGCCCATGTCGACGGCGAACTGCAGGAAGTGGGTATTTCCCGCTATGCCGCCTGCACAGACAAGGATGAATGCGAGTGCGCCGTCACCGTACTCGACAGCTGGCAGCACCACGGCCTGGGCCGCCTGCTGCTCAAGCACCTCACCGACCATGCCCGCGCCAAGGGCTTCCGGCAGATGTACTCGATCGACTCCGCCGCCAACCAGGCAATGCGCGATCTGGCCAAAGCGGCAGGATTCACCACGGCCACCGACCCGGATGACCCGAGCCAGGTGATCCACCGGCTGGTCCTGAACTGACCCCAGGGCCGCCGCACCATCATCCCTTGTGGCGCGGCGGCCTGCCTATGGGAGCATGCCCATGAACGGCCCCTCGAAAAAATTGATGGAAAGGCTCTATGGCCAGCAGTATCAGGTCGAAATCGCCGATATCGCGCCACTGCTGCATCAATATGCCGAACCCCTGCCGGACCTGGACACACCGGCCTTCGCGGCACTGTTCGACCGCTACGCTGACGCCCGGGTGGTCCTGCTTGGTGAGGCGAGCCACGGCAGCAGCGAGTTCTATCGCGCCCGTGCAGCGATTACCCGACGGCTGATCGAGCAGCATGGTTTCAACATCGTGGCCGTCGAGGCCGACTGGCCGGATGCCGGGCATGTCGACCAGTATGTCCGGGGCCTGGCGCATTCAGCATGGAAACGCCATATATTCAGCCGCTTTCCGACCTGGATGTGGCGCAACGGCGAAGTCAAGGCCTTTGCCCAATGGCTGCATGGGCATAACCGCTTGCTCGCCAATGACCTTCGCGTGGAGTTCCGCGGGCTGGACGTCTACAGCCTGCGTAATTCCATCCATGAGGTGCTGGCCTATCTGGACCGGGTCGACTCAAAGCTGGCCCATGAGGCCCGTCGGCGCTACGGTTGCCTGACGCCCTGGCAGGACGACCCGGCGCAATATGGCCACTTTGTCGAGCGGGGCGGCGTCATGCCTTGCGAGCAACCGGTAGTCCAGCAGCTGAATGTCATGCTCGCCGAACAACTCTCCGGGCTGATACGCAATGACGAAGCATTTTTCAATGCCACGCAGAATGCCCGGGTGATCGTCGCTGCGGAGCAATACTACCGCGCCATCTATCGGGGGTCGGCCGCCTCCTGGAACCTGCGCGACCGGCACATGTTCGATACCCTGCGTGCGCTGCTGGAACGCCGTGGGCCGCACGCCAAGGCGGTGGTGTGGGCGCACAATTCGCATATCGGCAACGCTGGCGCTACAGAGATGGGCTGGAAAGGCCAGTTCAACATCGGCCAGCTGTGCCGCAACGCCTTTGGGCAAGATGCCGTGCTGGTCGGCATGGCCACCGGCCGAGGCCAGGTGGCCGCCGCCGACGATTGGGATGGCGACATGCATATCAAGAATATCCGGCCCCCCCGTGCAGACAGCTGGGAGCACCAGTTCCACCTGGCCGGCATACCGGCCTCCCTCACCGACTGGCGCGACCCGCAGCGCAAGGAACTGCGTCGGATGTTGTCGACACCGTTGCTCGAGCGTGCCATCGGTGTCATCTATCGCCCGGAAAGCGAACGGCTCAGCCATTACTTCGACGCCGTGCTGGCCGAGCAATTCGATGCCCTGCTGTGGTTCGAGCAAACACACCCGGTCAGTGCGCTGCCGTTACCGACACGCCAGCACCTGGAGCCGGAGGACGAGACCTATCCGTTCGGTGTGTGAAAGCCTGTGGTGAGGCTTCAGGCGGCTTGCAAGTGCGTGACAAACCAGTCGCCGGCAAGGGCGGCAGCCTTGCCCAGGGTGCCAGGCTCTTCGAACAGATGCGAAGCGCCCGGTACCACCTCAAGGCGATGCGCGCAATGCAAGCTGCGCCCAACCAGGCGGTTCAACTCCAGCACCTGCGCATCGTTACTACCTGCAATGTGCAAAGTCGGCGCCTTCACCCGCGCCAGCACCGGCCCGGCCAGGTCCGTCCTGCCACCCCGGCTGACCACTGCCGCCACCACGTCCGGGCGCTCTGCAGCCGCACACAGCGCTGCCGCGGCACCCGTGCTTGCACCGAACAAACCAACGCGCAAGGTGTGCAGTTGCGGGTCGCGCCCAACCCAGTCGACGACATCGATCAAGCGCTTGGCCAACAGCGGGATGTCAAAGCGCAATTCACCGGTCTGGTTGTCCAGCTGCTGCTCGTCCTGCGTCAACAGGTCAAACAGCAACGATCCCAGGCCACGTGCCGCGAGCCTGTCGGCGACGTACTGATTGCGTGCACTCAGACGACCGCTACCGCTGCCATGAGCGAAGATCACCAGTGCATGGGCAGCGGTCGGCAAACGCAGGTCGGCAAGCAATTCGACACCTGGCAGCTTCATTGTCTGCGATCGTACTTCAGTCATGTCCTCACTCCTGGGCAGGCCCTTGGACAGCAGCCTGCCTGTCAGCTTGGCGCATCAGCGCGGTGACTTCGGCGTCCGAAACCTGCGGGAAGTCCTGGTACCAGTAACCAACCGAAACCATCCGCTCGGGTACCAATGGGCATACCAGTTCATCCACTTCGCCGTACATCGCCTGCAACGTTTCCGGCGGCGCGACCGGCACCGCCACCACGATCCGCGCAGGTGACTGCGCGCGCACGGCCAGGATGGCCGCCCTCATGGTCGCGCCAGTCGCCAGGCCATCATCGATCAGGATCACCACCTGATCCTTGAGTTGCAGCGGTGGGCGGCTGCCCCGGTAAGCGTGCTCCCGCCGCGCCAGTTCCCGGGTTTCCTCGGCGACCACAGCGTCGAACAGCGCCGGGTCGACGGGGTAAGCCCGCAACACGTCATCGTTGAGGAATGTCACACCGCCCGTGGCAATTGCGCCCATGGCAAGCTCGGGATGAAACGGCATGCCGAGCTTGCGCACCACCAGCAGGTCGAGACGGACCTTGAGCGCACTCGCCACTTCATAAGCCACGGGAACACCCCCACGCGGCAGTGCCAGCACGATCACGTCAGACCTGCCGTCATATCCGGCCAGCGGTTCGACCAGACAACGCCCGGCCTCGCTGCGGTCTGGGAACAGCGTTTGCAGAGCAAGGTCATGTGACATGGAAACCTCCCGCGCCGCCATGGGCGCCCATCGTTTCGGTTTGTGGCTGATGCCGAGTCATGGCGTGGTCGCCTGAGCCTCTTCGGGCAGCAGGTCGAACTGCGCCAGGCAGCGTTGCTCGTCATCGGCAGTCAGCGCCTGCAAGCCGGCCACTTCCTGCAGGGGGGTTCCGAGCAAGGCCAGGCGCAGCACCCCGTTGCGCTGCAAGAACGCCTGCGCCAGGCACGTGCACACCGGTTTGCCGACCAGCGCGGCAAGCTTCTCATCCTCGGGTATGTCCACCTGAGCCTGCAGATTGGCTGCGCAGCTGTCGACGATGCGCGCCGCCGCGTTCCCCGCCAACCACAAGGTCCCCCCGCCCAGCAAAACCAGGAGCAACAGCATCGCCAACAGGATGTTCGACTCCCGGGTTACCGAGCGAAGGAAGGCCAGCCTGGCCTGCCAGCCCGTTGCCTGGCCAGCGAATATGGCCTTGCCCACCGTGCGCTTCACGCCCCGCTGCACCGCCCAGCCCAGCGCCACGCTCAACGCCAGCAAGGCCAGCAATACCGCGGGGTCGCGCATCGGCAGGCGCCAGCTCGGGCTGACTGCACGATAGGCGGACGCCGCCACCAGTAGAGCGACGATGGCCACGATCCAACCCAGGCTGCCTCTGGGCCGGTGCATCCAGGCCCGCAGTTTCGCCCTCGCTTGCGTATTCATGCATACCTCCCACACCGGGCTAGCGCACCGGGTCGATGGCAACGGTTTCCTGGTAATCGGGCACACACACCTGCCAACCCAGCTCAAGGCAGATCCGCCGTCGCAATGTGTCGGCGGCATGCGGTTCGCCATGAATGACGTAGGTCTGCCGCGGCGGCCGAGTGAAGCCACGCAACCATTCGATGATCTCGTCGGCATCGGCGTGTGCGGAGAGGGTGTCCATGGCATATACCTGCGCCCGGATGGGCACATCCTCGCCCTGCAGGCGCACGCTGTGGGCACCGGCAACGATATCGGCACCGCGCGTGCCGCCAGCCTGGAAGCCCGAGAACAGGATGCTGTTGCGCGGGTTGGGCGCCAGCGCCTTGAGATGGTGCAATACCCGCCCACCGGTTGCCATGCCACTGGCGGCGATGATCACGGCAGGCTCGCGCAACTGGTCCAGATGCCTGGATTCATCCACCGTACGGACGATATGCGTGCCCCTGCACATCGCGGCGCACTCGGCCAGGGTCAACCGATGCTCGCTGCGGAACTGCTGATACAGCACAGTGGCGTCGGTGGCCATGGGGCTGTTCAGGTACACCGGAATATCCGGGATCAGCCGGTCGCGCTTGAGCTTGTACAGGTAGTACATGAGCAACTGGGCACGGCCAACGGCAAACGACGGCACCAGGGTGATGCCATGGCGCAGGAGCGTCTGGTTGATGACCTTGGCCAGATACGCCTCGGTCGACTCGGCGGGATGCTTGCGATCACCATAGGTGGATTCCACCAGCAGCACGTCCGCCGTCCTGACCAGCTCCGGCTCGCGCATGATCGGGTCCTGCGGGCGCCCCAGGTCGCCGGAGAACAGCAAGGTCTGCCCGTCGGCATGGATCTGCACGGTGGCCGCGCCGAGGATATGCCCGGCAGTGCGCAACAGCAGCTCCATGCCCTCGGCAATCACCATTGGGTGGTGCAGTTCGACCGGGCGAAACAGTGCCAGGGCGCGTTTCGCATCCTCCTCGGTGTACAGCGGGCGTGCCGGGGTATGCTTGGAGTAGCCGTGGCGATTGGCGTGTTCGGCCTGCTCTTCCTGCAAGCGGGCGCTGTCGAGCAGGAGGATTTCCGCCAGGGCACAGGTCGCCGGGGTGGCATAGATCGGCCCGCTGTAGCCTTCGCGCGCCAGTACTGGCAGGTAGCCGCTGTGGTCGAGGTGGGCATGGGTCAGCACCACCGCATCGAGCGCCCGCAAGGCCGGAGGCAGCGGCTCCCAGTTGCGCAGGCGCAGCTGCTTGTAGCCCTGGAACAGCCCGCAGTCGACCAGTATCCGGGTACTGTCACGGGTCAACAGGAACTTGCTGCCGGTCACGGTGCCGGTGCCACCCAGAAAAGTCAGTTGCATGGCGAGGGCTCCCAGGTTTCGGCCACCTCAGGATGAACCGCAAGCACGCTGCACGGCGGACGGCCGACGATGCGTTCGGTGGTGTCACCCAGCAGTTTGTCCAGCCCCTTGGGCTGCACCACCCCCATCACCAGCGCATCGATATCGAGGGCGGCCACCTGTTCACGGATGACCTGCACCGGGCCACCTTCGATGAAGTGCCGGCGGTCCGCTGCGACCCCTTCGGCATCGGCCAGCTCCGCGAACGGTTGCTGCAGCGCCTCGCGCATTTCGTCGATCCAGGCCTGGGTGACATTCATGTCCGAAGCGAATACCCCGGCCAGGTTATACGCCGACAGCAGGTGCAATTGCGCGTCGCACTGCAAGGCCAGGGCCTGGGCTGCACGGATCAGCCCCCGGTTGAAAAGTTCCTGGATGGCCGGCGTCTCGCTGAACGCGGTGTCCACGGCTACCAGGATACGTTGCGGCAACGACACCGCCGCCGCCGGCACGAACTGGGTGACGCCCTTGCAACCGCGCATCAACGCACAGTCCAGCGGGGTGCTGAACAAACGGACCAGGGTCGCTGCAGCCTCGCTGTCCTTGATGACCATGTCGGGCTGCAGTTCGTTGATGTAATCGATGGCCTGGCTGCGAATGTCGTCGGCCTGCAGGCTATCGACGGTCAGCGCGACGCCACTGTTGCGGTGCCGCTCGACCAGGGCCGTCAGACGCTCGCGATAGGCTTCGTACTGGCGCTTGATGTCAGCCTCGTTCAGCCGCTCTTCGCGCAGCAAATGTTCCTCGCTCGGCTCGAACAAGCCCAGCACGTGCACGCTGGCGCCGCTGACATGCGCCAGGGCCAGGCCCCTGCGCAACGCCGCGGAATGCGGATCGACCTCGGTGAGCAGCACCAGCAGTTGTCGATATTGACCCATGGCGAACCTCCGGGCTTGCGCGGCTGGGGGGTGATGCAGGAAATCTTCCGGCCACCGGCCTGATGCCGCTTGATGCAGATCAGAAAACCACCACCCGGCCGGAACTTGACGATTGTCAGAACCGCACCGGCGCCTGGCGTTACAACAGCAACACCAGGCAAACATCAGCCAACCGGGAGGCGACATGAACGGGCAGCCAACTGAACAGCCCCAGGCGTGCGAGCACTGGGTCGAAAAGCTCGCGGACGGTACGCCAGTGCTGATCCGCCCACTGCGCGAGGAAGACCACGAAAGGGACAAGCGCTTTCTCAGCACCATCGCCTATGAAACCCGTCGGTTCCGCTTCATCGCCGGGTTGAGCGGCGGCCTGCCGAGCCTGGACCCGCTGCGGATGCCGGTTGATTACCACCAGCGCATGGCCTACATCGCACTGGCGCATGTCGAGGGCAAACTGGTCCAGGTCGGTGTCAGCCGCTATGCCGGCATACCTGGCAGCCAACAGTGCGAATGTGCGGTCGCGGTCGATGAAGCCTGGCAGCGCAAAGGCCTCGGCAGGCGCCTGATGACACACCTGATCGACGCGGCGCGCAGCAATGGTTACCAGTGCATGGTGTCCAGGGACCTGGCGAACAACTATGCCATGCACCGGCTGACCAAGGCGCTGGGCTTCAGCTCACGCTACCTGGGTGGCGACGTCAGCGAGATCCTCCACGAGCTTGACCTGCGCAGTTGAAAACAAGGCCCTTGCGGGCCTTGGTGCTACCCCTGGGAACGCTCCGGCGATATCACCAGCACGCTGCTGGACAGCCGGTGCAGAACCCGCTCGGCGGTACTGCCGATGAACCAGCCGATACCATGGTGGTGGTAACTGCCCATGACCAGCACATCGATGTCATTGTTGTCCATGAACACGGCCAGGGCCTTGGCCGGGTCACCTATGCGCATATGCCGGTGTTCGGCGGCGATCCCGTTGCGTTCGGCAAGCGCCTGGAACGCATCGCTCTGTACTTCGTGCAGGGTCTGGGCAAGGTTCGATTCGAACAGGAAGGAATGCTCGCGGCTACCGCCGGCGTCCACGTACATGGCGCCCAGATCGTAGACATACAACAATTCGACCTGCGCATTGCACTGCAAGGCCAGCTTCAACGCTTCGCCGATGATCTGGTCATTGAAGCCTTCAAACTGGTCTTCCGGCCTGGACAGGTCAACCGCTGCAAGGATCTTGCGCGGCAGCGCATTGCTGGCCTTGTGCACCAGGTGCAGCGGGATGCGGGTTTCGCGCAGCAGCTGGATATCCAGCGAAGTGAACATGGCGCGCATCCACCAGGGCTCATGTTCGAATGCCTTGATCAACATGGCAAAGGGTTGTTCGCGCAAATGCACGAGTATTTCCTTCAACGGGTGCTGTACCCACACCACTTCCGTGGTAACCGTGACCCCGTTGCGACGCATCGGTAGCGCCTGTGTCTCCAGCCACTCACGGTGTTGCTGGACATAGCCCTCGCGCATCACAGCCAGTGCCTGGTCGTTGACCAGGCCTGCCGTGGCCAGCCCTTCCAGGTAGTCGAAAGCGACGATGTGCAGCGCCATCCCCTTGGCCTTGGCCAGCGCTGCGGCACGGTCATAGACCGGGGTCCGGCGCATCAGCGGGGAGGCAATCAGCAGCAGTCTTTGCGGGGTTTCCATGGCACACCTCTGCGGTTGCGGTACATACCTGGAGCATCTGCCAGGCACAGCCGGCAGACTTGATGTTTATCAACCAGAACCCACTGCAGACCAGCGGTACGGTCGATCGCTCGATAATTTGACGGCGATCAATACTTGGCGGCTTCATCGGCGCACGCTAACTCCATACCGACCTGGGCCAAGCGCCCCGCTGTCGGCAGGGATGCCTTCGTTTTGCATTGGTCAGCAGTCGTCTTGCTCATGCGTACTCAGGAGGCTCCATGAACGTTTACGTCGAGAACAGCACCGAACAGAACCGCTGGTGGGTCCGCCTGGACGACTGCCGGATCAGTTTCAGGACAGCAGCCGAAGCCGAACAGTTCGTCGAGCGGCTCACCTCGCGCCTCAATGCGCCCCACTCTCTCGACATGCTCGCCGGCTGGTCGCCCCGCGCCGCACTGGCAGAGGCGCACAGTGCCCCTCGCAATACAGCGCAACACACCGATAGTCGACGCGCGCAGAGGGCCTGAGCATGTCCGGCCAACTGAAAGTCACGCTGCTCGACCCACCTGTTGCGCGGCATGCGGCAAACCCTATCCACCTGAAACCGCTGGTGTCCCTGTGCAAGGACTGCCGTGTCAGCGGCCTGTGCCTGCCCACCGGCCTGCCCGTTCTCGACCACAGCTGCCTGGGCGCATTGATAGGCCCACGCATGCGCGTTCGCAAAGGCGCAGCGTTGTTCAATGCCAACGACCCACTGACCATGCTCTATGCGGTGCGCTGCGGCAGTTTCAAGACCAGCCTGAACAGCGTCGAAGGCCAGGGCGTGGTGATCAACTTCTGGATGCCGGGTGACGTGCTCGGCCTCGATGCGATTGCCACCGAGCACCATGTCTGTGACGCCATTGCCCTGGAAGACAGCGAAGTCTGCCCGGTGCCCTATCGCCGCCTGCAAACCCTGGCGCGAGAGTTTCCGGTGCTGCAGCAAAGCCTGAACCGCTTGATGAGCCGGGAGATCGTGCGTGAGCACCAGCGCGTGCTGATGCTGTGCAACCTCACCGCCGAACAGCGGCTGGCGAGCTTCCTGGTCGGGCTGTCGCAGCGCTTTGTCAGCCGTGGCTACTCGGCCCATGGCTTCATGTTGCGCATGTCCCGCGAGGACATGGCCTCGTACCTTGGCCTGCGCCTGGAAACCGTCTGCCGTTCGGTTGCCCGCCTGCGCGCGCTGGGCATCGTCAACCTGCATGGACGGCTGGTGGAAATTCTCGACCCGGCGGCGCTGATGGCCCTGGAGCAAGGCGGCGCTGATGCCGCGCACAAGGACGCCACGAAGGCGCCATGCTCGACACCCTGACTGTCAGCCACGGCGCCGTAGCGCTGGGCATCGGCATGCTGGTCGGGCTAGAACGCGAACGCAAGAAAGGCCGCAACGAAGACCACGCTGCCGCCGGGCTGCGAACCTTCGCCATCACCGCCCTGCTGGGCTATGTCAGCATGCTGCTGGCCGGGGCGATGCTGGTCGGGGTGGCGAGCCTGGGCCTGGTGCTGATGCTGTGCATGCACTACCGCAAACATGCCGACAAGGACCCGGAGGTCACCAGCGAGATCGCCCTGCTGCTGGTGCTGACCCTGGGCGCGCTCAGCCTCGAGCAGCCTGAACTGGCCACCGCAGCCGGCGTGGTGCTGACCGTGCTGCTGGCCCTGCAGCGGGAACTTCATCATTTTGTGCTGCAGCAACTGAGCGAACAGGAACTGCGCGACGGCCTGATGTTGCTGACGGTGGCGCTGGTGGTGCTGCCGTTGACACCCGACCGGTTCCTGGGGCCATACCACGTGCTCAACCCGCGCACCATCTGCACGCTGGTGGTGCTGCTGATGACGGTCGGTGCCGTGGGCCATGTCGCCATGCGCCTGATGGGGCCTCGCTACGGCTTGCCCTTGAGCGCAATCGCTTCGGGCTTTGCCTCGGGCTCGGCGACCATTGCCCTGCTGGCACACGAAGCCCGGCGCCAGGAAGTTGCCGTGCGCGCCCTGGCGGCGGCGGCCGTGCTGTCCAACCTCGCCAGCATTACCCAGTTCGCCCTGGTGCTGTTCATCATCGACCCTCAGCTGGTGCGCCCGTTCGCCACCTCCATCGGGCTCGGTGCATTGGTTACCGTGGTGTATGGCGTACTGCTGCTGGCCCCCTGGCGTGCCGCGCCAGGCGGGGCCGCGGCGCATCAGGGCGACGGTGCCTTCA
Source organism: Pseudomonas anuradhapurensis (assembly GCF_014269225.2). Classification (NCBI taxonomy): domain Bacteria; kingdom Pseudomonadati; phylum Pseudomonadota; class Gammaproteobacteria; order Pseudomonadales; family Pseudomonadaceae; genus Pseudomonas; species Pseudomonas anuradhapurensis. Next base: position 2,366,633 of record NZ_CP077097.1, on the reverse strand, counting down.
GCCTCTGGACCGCGCTGATCATTACCGTCGCCCTGACCGGCGTTGTCCTGTTCTCGGCGTTTCTGCTGGATCATCTCGGCCAAGGCGGCGTCAGCATCGCGGCGTTCGTCAGTGGCTTGGGGGATGCCCATGCGGCCATTGCGTCGGTGGCCTCGCTGGTGGTGGCCGGGCGGCTGGAGATGGCCGATCTGGTGGTGCCGGGCATGATGGCCCTGACCGGGAACACCTTGACTAAATGCGTTTTGGCGCTCAGCAATGGCGGCTTGCGCTTTGCCCGTTATCTGCTTCCGGCCCAGGCGATCATACTTGGCGCGATGTGGCTAGGTTCTGTGTGAAAAGTCTTGAGACGAAGGTCAGGCAAGGCGAAAACAGCCGAGGAAGCGGAGTTTACGAGTTGTAAATGAGCATTCCGAGGCTGTTTTCAACGCAGCATCACCGAGTATCAAGGCTTTTCACACAGAGACTAGGGCTGTTCATGCGCTGACAGCCGCAGCTTGCCGACCCACTGCCGGTCACACATCCAGCCCGCCTCTGAGCAAGGCGCTGAGCACCGATGCCACATCCCCGCCCTGGGTATCGAGCAGGCACACGGGCGCGCCGTCGAGTAGCGCCTGCGACAACACCAGCCCCTCGCCGGCCAGGGCCAGCGGGCAGGCGATCTCCATCTGCAGCCAGCGCAGGCGCTTGGCCAGTGCGGCATTCAGCGGCCCTTGCATCGCCACCACGAGCGCCGCCGGTTGCACCGCCGCACACACCAGTGCCACCTCCTCCAGTGGCAGAGGCCCACCCAGGACCTCGATGCGTTGCTGCTCGCCACTGAGCAGCAGTGCAGTACCCAGCAGTGCCAGCTCCGCCTGTTCGTCGCCTGCCACCAGCAGCACCCGTGGGGCAGCGGCCTGATTCAGCTGCAGGCGCAGCAGCAGCCGGGCGCGCAGGAAAAAATCGACAAACAACCATTGGCTGCGGGCCCCTGGCGCGTTGCTGCTGCGCAGTTGCTGCCACACCGGCAGCAACACCTGGCTGAGCACGGCCGTTTTCGGCAACAGGGTGAACAGCTGCCCGTGCAGCGCTTCCAGCGCCTGTACATCGTAAGCCGCAGCGGCCCGCGCCAGCGCCGCGCGCCAATCGGCGAACTGCTCGTCGCCCTGCCGGCACTCGACAGGCTGCCGTTCGAGCAACGCGCCCACCTTGCTGATCGGCAGGCCATTGGCGGTCCAGCGCAGGATATCGCGGATCCGTTGTACATCGCCGGGCGTGTACAGGCGATGGCCGCCTTCGGTGCGATGCGGCTGGATCAGCCCATGGCGGCGCTCCCAGGCACGTAGGGTAACCGGGTTGATGCCTGTCAGGCTGACCACGTCACGCATGGGCAGCAAATCGGTGGAGGTCGTTTCAGTCATACCGGGGTTCGTCCGCAAGGTGCGCCCATTCTAGCCTCATCCTCCCCTTCTGCGGCGAGCCAGTATGGGCCATCATGTGGAAAACGCGCCGCCTGCCCCGACGGGCCAGGCGACGCATAGGCAAAACATACTCCCGGGTGGGCTTGAATGATCAACGCAAAGCTCCTGCAACTGATGGTCGACAACTCCAACGACGGTATCGTCGTCGCCGAACAGGAAGGCAACGACAGCATTCTTATCTACGTCAACCCTGCGTTCGAACGGCTGACCGGCTATCGCAGCGACGACATCCTGTACCAGGATTGTCGCTTCCTGCAGGGCGCTGACCACGATCAGCTGGCCCTGGAACGCATTCGCCAAGCGATCCGTGAGGGCCGCCCGTGCTGCCAGGTGCTACGCAACTATCGCAAGGACGGCAGCCTGTTCTGGAACGAGCTGTCCATCACGCCGGTGCACAACGACGCCGATGAGCTGACCTACTACATCGGCATCCAGCGCGATGTGACGGCGCAGGTGCACGCCGAACAGCGGGTGCGTGAGCTGGAGGCGGAAGTCGCGGCGTTGCGCCAGCAGCTCGCCGTACAGAAATCATGAACAAATAATTGTACAAGACCGTTGCGCTTGTACAATTTTAGCCATAGGCTTCAGTCATACCTATACAAATCAGGTGATTTGTATAGCTTTAACTGGAGCTGCACATGTCCGTCTACCTTCAGCGGTTCGCCGAGCGTTTCGCCTGCCTTCAGCGCGACAACCTGCACCTCCTCGGCGAGTTATATGACGATTCGGTCACCTTCCGCGATCCCCTGCACCATATCGAGGGGCTCGATGCGTTACGCGCCTATTTCGGCCAGTTGTATGCCAATGCGGGCGATATCAGCTACAGCTTCGCCGGCTACGACGAGGTGCGGCCAGGCCAGGGCTACCTGCGCTGGCGCTTGCGCTTCTGCCACCCGCGGCTGAAAGGCGGCGAGCCCGTCAGCCTGCAAGGTTGCAGCTTCCTGCAATGGCGCGAACGGGTGTTCAGCCACCAGGACTACTTCGACGCCGGCGCGCTGCTGTATGAACACGTTCCGCTCCTCGGCGGCGCGGTTCGCTGGCTGAAAGGGCGGCTGGCATGAGCCGGTGCTGGCTGACCGGCGCAAGTAGCGGTATCGGCGCCGCGCTTGCCGAGCAACTGCTCGAACAAGGCCACCAAGTCGCCGTGGGCGGGCGCCATGCCGAACGCCTGGCGCCGTTGGTGCAACGCTTTCCCGGCCAGGTACTGCTGGCTGTCGGCGATCTTGACGACTCGCACCAGGTGGAGCAGATCGCCGCCCGGATCAACCAGGCCTGGGGCGGCCTCGACATCGCGATTTTCAATGCCGGCACCTGCGAATACCTGGAGCCCGGGCATTTCGACCCGGCCCTGATCGAGCGGGTGCTGCGCACCAACCTGCTGGCGACCAGCCAATGCCTGGCGGCCGCCCTACCCTTGCTGCGCGCCGGCAGCCACCCCCATCTGGTGGTGATGGGCAGCTCGGTGACCTGGCTGGCCCTGCCCCGAGCCGGCGCCTACGGTGCGTCCAAGGCGGCCTTGCGCTACCTGGTGGAATCACTGCGCATCGACCTGTTCAGCGAAGGCATCGACGTCACCCTGGTCAGCCCAGGGTTCGTCGACACACCGCTGACCCGACGCAACGATTTCCCGATGCCGCAAATGTGGACAGCCGCCCGCGCGGCACGCTTCATCGTCAGCCGCCTGCCCCGGCGGCCGCTGGAGATCAGTTTCCCGCGCGGCTTCATCCTGGTGCTGAGGTTGCTCGGCAGTTTGCCGGCGCGCCTGCGCCTGGCCATCGGCCTGCGCCTGGCCCGCAGGCAGGAAGGGTGAAGCCTATGCGTATCGCGATCATTGGCAGCGGCATTTCCGGCCTGACCTGCGCCTATCTGCTGTCGCGCCGGCATCAGGTCACGGTGTTCGAGGCCGACAGCTGGATCGGCGGGCATACCCACACGGTAGATGTCAGCTGTGGCGGCAGAACCTACGCCATCGACACTGGTTTCATCGTCTTCAACGACTGGACCTACCCGCACTTCATCCGCCTGCTCGACCGCCTCGGGGTCGCCTCGCAGCCGACCGAAATGAGCTTTTCAGTGCACGACCCGGCGAGCGGCCTGGCCTACAACGGGCACAGCCTGAACACCTTGTTCGCGCAACGGCGCAACCTGCTGTCGGTGGGCTTCTGGGGCATGCTCAGGGATATCCTGCGCTTCAACCGCGAAGCCTTGGCCGACCTCGACGGCCAGCGCCAGCTGGCCCACGCCACCCTCGGTGAGTACCTGCATGTCGGGGGCTACGGCGAGCGCTTCATCGAGCACTACATCATCCCCATGGGCGCGGCGATCTGGTCGATGTCGCGCAGTGACATGCTTGCCTTTCCGCTGGCGTTTTTCGTGCGCTTCTGCCGCAACCACGGTTTGCTGTCGGTCAACCAGCGCCCGCAGTGGCGGGTCATCCAGGGGGGCTCGCGCAGTTACCTGGAACCGCTATGCAAACCCTTCGCCGACCAGTTACGCCTGGCGTGCAAGGTCTACCGGGTGGTACGCGACGACGGCGGGGTGACCCTGCACAGTGCCGCCGGCACCGAGCGCTTCGACAGTGTCGTGTTCGCCTGCCACAGCGACCAGGCGCTGGCCTTGCTGGAAGCGCCGAGCATCCTCGAGCGCAAGGTGCTCGCGGCTATCCGCTATGCCAGCAACGACGTGGTGCTGCATACCGATACTCGCCTGTTGCCACCCATCAAGGCAGCCTGGGCCAGTTGGAACTATCGCCTGGGCGGGCCCCCTCAGGCGCCGGCGGCGCTGACCTACAACATGAACATCCTGCAAGGCCTGCAGGCGCCGCAAACCTTCTGCGTCAGCCTCAACCAGACCGCGCTGATAGACCCAATGCAGATCCTTGCCCGCTTCCAGTATGCCCACCCGCAATACAGCCTGGCGGCGACCGCGGCACAGGCACGCCACGCCGAACTGCAGGGCCACAGGCACAGCTACTACTGTGGCGCCTACTGGGGCAACGGCTTCCATGAAGACGGCGTGGCAAGCGCCTTGAAAGTCGCCGAACGGTTCGGAGAAACACTGTGAACAGCAGGCTTTGCCAAGGCTGGGTCAGCCATCGCCGGCTGCTGCCACGCGCGCATGCATTTCGCTACCGCATCGGCATGTTCGACCTCGACCTCGACGACAGCGCCAGGCTGCCGGCCCTATCGCCCTGGCTCGGGCGCTGGCGCCTGGCGCCGCTGTGCTGGCGCGAGACCGATTACCTGCCAGGCCTGACCCGCCAGGGGCTGAGCCTGGCCGATGCCGCCCGCCACCTGGTCGGGCGGGCCACCGGGCAGGCGCCCACCGGGCCGGTTCGCCTATTGACCCAGCTGCGCTGCTGGGGGTTGTCGTTCAACCCGGTGAGCTTCTACTTCTGCCACGACGCCGAGGCACACCTGGTGGCCATCCTGCTGGAAGTGCGCAACACGCCCTGGCGTGAACGCTTCCATTACGTGCTGCCGGTGCAGGCTGGCCTCGACCGGCCCTACCGCATGGCCAAGGCCTTCCATGTGTCACCGTTCATGCCGCTGGCCATGGACTACCGCCTGCGCTTTCACCTGGACGCCGAGCATGTGCGCCTGCACATGGAAAACTGGCACGCCGGGCACAAGGTGTTCGAGGCCGACCTGGCGCTACGCCGCCAGCCGCTCGATAGCCGGTCGTTGCTCCGCCACATCCTGGCATTCCCGTGGATGAGCCTGCGGACCTTGTCGGCCATCTACTGGCAGGCATTGCGCCTGCTGTTCAAACGTACCCCTGTCCATGACCACGCTGCCAGCCAGGGCAACCTGGCCGTCGGCCAACCTTGTGAGGATCCTGAGCATGCACAATCCCAGCGTGAGCGTTAGCAAGTCCGCCGGCCTGGTCCCGTGGCTGGGCAGCCTGGTACTCGCTCAGCTCGGCAAGCTGCGCCACGGCTACCTGCGAGTGAGCCACGCTGGCCAGCAATGGTGTTTCGGCAGCGCCGACAGCGCCTTGCAGGCTGAGCTGGAAATCGTCGACGACAGAGCCTGGCGCCTGATTGCCTGCAACGGCTCGATCGGTGCCGGCGAGGCATACATCCACGGCTACTGGCGCAGCCCTGACCTGGCCGCCGTGACGCGCCTGTTCGTGGCCAACCTCGAGGTTCTCGACGCCATGGAAAGCGGGCTTGCCCGCTTGGGGCGGCCTGCGCTGCGGCTGCTGCATTGGCTCAACCGCAACAGCCGACGCGGGGCCAGGCGCAATATCCTGGCGCATTACGACCTGGGCAACGCCCTGTTCGAACAGCTGCTCGACCCGACCATGATGTACTCGGCAGCGATGTTCGAGCATGACGGGCAAAGCCTCGAGCAGGCCCAGTTGAACAAGCTGGAGCACATCTGCCAGAAACTCCGCCTGCACCCCGGCGATCACTTGATCGAGATCGGTTGTGGCTGGGGCAGCCTGGCCATTCACGCCGCCACCCGGCATGGCTGCCGAGTGACCACCACGACGCTGTCGGAAGCCCAATATGCGTATACCCGCCAGCGCGTGGAGGCGCTGGGCCTGGCGCAGCGCGTGACCGTGCTACGCGAGGACTACCGCGACCTGCGCGGCACGTTCGACAAACTGGTATCGATCGAAATGATCGAGGCCGTCGGCCACCGCTACCTGCCCGACTACTTCAACCAATGTGCCCGGCTGCTCAAGCCGGACGGCCTGATGCTGCTGCAGGCCATCACCATCCGCGATCAACGCTACCACCAGGCGCGCCGCTCGGTGGACTTCATCCAGCGCTATATCTTCCCCGGCGGTGCCTTGCCCTCGTTGACCGTGCTGCTGCACAACGCCACCCGGCACACGCCGCTGAACCTGGTGCACCTGCAGGATTTCGGCCTGGACTACGCGCGCACATTGCGCCATTGGCACGACAACCTGCGCCAGGCGCGCAACGCGCTGAACGCGTTGGGCTATGACGACGCGTTCCAGCGTCTCTGGGAGTTCTACCTGTGTTATTGCCAGGGCGGTTTCGAGGAGCGTGCGATCGGCGTGGCGCAACTGTTGCTGGCCGCGCCCAAAGCCTTGCGCGCCCCGCTGCCCGAGCATTGAGCATGACCGGGCGCGGGCTGCTGGCCAACGCCGTGTGGTTGCAGGCAGGCTGGTGGCTGTGTGTGTATGGGGCCCATCAGCCCTGGTTGCTTGGCCTGGTGCCCGTCGGCCTGGCCTGGCATTTCGGCTGCTGCCGGGACCGCCAGGGCGAGTTGCAGGCGGTACTGCGCTGCGCCCTCGCCGGCTGTGTACTCGACAGCCTGCTGGGCATGCTCGGGGTGTTTCGCTTCGACAGTTGGCCGCTGCCACTGTGGCTGGCCCTGCTCTGGAGCGTGCTGTGCTGCGGCCTGCGCCACAGCCTGGCTTGGCTGGCCCGGCACACCTGGCTTGCCGCCCTGTTCGGCGCGGCAGGTGGCCCGCTTGCCTATGTGGCCGGGGCCAGGCTGGCCCAGGTCGAGCTGCCGCTGGGCACGCTGACGACCGCGACGCTGCTGGCGGCAGTCTGGGCGCTGGCCCTGCCCTTGCTATTGCGCCTTGCCACGTGGCGCTGAACGCCGGCAGCGCTCGGAGCAGTAGACCACCGTCTGCCAGCAACGCGCCCAGCGCTTGCGCCAGTTGAATGGCCGCTTGCACACCACGCACACCTTGCTCGGCAAATGCTGCTTCTTCACAGGGACGCCCCTGCATCCAGCTGCGCCAGTAACTGCTCGCCACGAGCCCACACCGCTTCCCGTCGCGCCGCCGGCATGCCGTCCAGGCTGCGGTACACCAGGTGCAGCCGCGGGTTGCCGGCCAACTGCTGGCGATGGCGGATCAGGAAATGCCAGTACAGCGCGTTGAACGGGCACGCCTGCTCTTCCGTCACCTGCTTGACGTTGTAGGCGCAAGCCTTGCAGTGATCGGACATGCGTTGGATATAGCGGCCACTGGCGCAGTACGGTTTGGAGCCGAGAAAACCCCCGTCGGCGTGCATGACCATGCCCAGTGTATTGGGCAGTTCCACCCAGTCGAACGCATCCAGGTACACCGCCAGGTACCATTCGCAGATGGCTGCGGGCAGTACCCCGGCGAGCAAGGCGAAGTTACCGGTCACCATAAGCCGCTGGATATGGTGGGCGTATCCCAGGCGCAGGGTCTGGCCGATGGCTTGCGCCATGCAGCGCATGCGCGTGCGTCCGGTCCAGTAGAACTCGGGCAGCGCGCGCTGGTTGCCCAGGTGGTTGAGCGCGGCATATTCAGGCATGCGCAGCCAGTAGATACCGTGGACGTACTCGCGCCAGCCGATCAGCTGGCGGATGAACCCTTCGGCGGCATTGAGTGGCACCCGGCCGTCGCGCCAGGCCTGCTCCACGTCCTGGCACAGGCGGCGCACGTCCAGCAGGCCGATGTTCAGGGCGGCGCTGATACGCGCATGAAACAGGTACGGTTCGTCTTCGGCCATGGCGTCCTGATAGTCACCGAACGCTGCCAGGCTAAAGTCCAGGAAGTGCTGCCACAGCTGTTCGGCCTGGGCGTGGCTAACGGGGTAGGAAAAGCCTTCGAGCGCACCGTAGTGGTCAGTGAAGCGCCGGCTTACAAGGCTGATCACCGCCGCCGTGATGTCATCCACGGCAAACTGCAGCGCAAACGGCCCGCGCAGCCCAGGTGGCAGGGCCTTGCGGTTGTCGCGGTCGAAGTTCCAGGCACCGCCGGCAGGGCCGCCATCGGCTGCCAGCAACAGCCCGCAGCGTTTGCGCATGCCGCGGTAGAAATGCTCCATGCGCAGCTGCCTGTGCCCCTGCGCCCAGCGCGCGAAAGCCCCCCGCGAGCACAGGAAGCGCGTGTCCGGGTGCCACACCAGCGGCAGCTCGGCCTCACGCAAGGCCTGTTCCAGCCGCCACTCGCCACATTCGGTCAGGTGGATCTCGGCGCAGCCCAGCGCCTGCTGCCAGCGGCGCAGTTCGCCGACGATAGAGCCGCTATTGCCGGGTGTCTCCAGCTCGACATACTGCACCCGCCAGCCCCGCTCGCGCAGGGCCTGGGCAAAGTGGCGCATGGCACTGAAGATCAGCACGATCTTCTGCGGGTGGTGCGGCACGTAGGTAGCCTCGTCTTGCACCTCGGCCATCAGTAGCGTATCGCGGGCCGGGTCCAGCGCTGCCAGGCTGGCCAGGTCGAACGAGAGCTGGTCACCCAGCACCAGGCCCAGGCGTGACGGTCGCGCTACCATTGCGTACTCAGCGACACAGGCACCCGCAGCGGCGCGATGGGGCCGTCGCGCTGGCCGCACATTTCATCATGCACCACTTGCTGCACCAGCATGCAGGGCACCGCCGGCCAACCGGCGAGCAACTGGCGTACCTCGGTTGTCGAGCGCAGGCGCGTGGCCTGCCCGTGCTCATCGCTCAAGGTCACCGGGCCGGCGCCGGTCAGGGCCCGCAGCACATAGAAACCGCCCTCCAAGGACAGCAGCTCGAGTTCGTTGACGGCGCCGGCGGCAGCCAGCTCGGTAAGGCGTTGCAGGTTCATGGTGTGACCTCCGGCATGCGGCGAAAGAACAAGGTAACCTGGCCAACCTCCACGCCCAGCTTGCTCATGCTGGAGCGGTTGATCAGCGTGTCTTCATCCATCAGGTACATCCAGTCGTCCAGCTCCACTTCCCAGTGCCTGCCGTCTACCGGCAGGTCCAGGCGGTAGCGCCAGCGCAACGCGTTGCCCGCCACCTGCCCGCGAGCCTCACCGATCACGTCGCCCGCCGTGCCCCGCCACTGGCCGCGGCCGTCCGGCACCAAGGTCCAGGTGCGCTGTTGTCGGGTGCCATCGCTGTAGGTGAAATGCTCGTCGAGGATCAGCCGCTCACCGTCGCGTCGGCTGTCGATGCGCACATGAAAGCGCTTGACCACTTCGCCGGAACGCTTCTGGAACATGCCCCAGGCTTGTACCGGCCGCGAGAAGAAGGCCGCCAGGTCGAGGGTTGGCGTTTCCCGGGCGTAGTGATCCACGTCGACATTGCCGCAGCTGGCCAGCAGCAGGCAGGCGGTCATCAGCAGCACCTTGTACATGTTCACCCCCATGGTCAACGGCCCAGCAGGCGGGCGCGCAATTGCTGGTCCCTGGCACCCTCGCCCAGCCAGATGGCGAAAAATGCCTTGGCGAAGGCGGTGTCGCCGATTTCGCGGCGCAACCTGTCATCCACGTAGAAGCGACAGCCCAGGCCTGGCAGGTACACGCCAGTGATACGCTGGCCTGGGCGAACATCGACAAACGCCGCCTCCAGCCAGCCACGCCAGGCATCCAGTTGTTGCGTGGCGGCGCCAAGCCTGCGCATTTCCTTGAGGCTGGCCTGCACCAAGGTGTCGCGGGACAGTTCGACGTGGTAGCGCAGTTCCAGCGCAAACGGTTGCTGGCCACCCTGTACAGGCCCGCTGGACCAAAGCCGGGCGCTGTACAGGCGCATTCCGAACCAGGTGAAATCACCGCTGCCGGACAGCTGCGCAGCAGGGACTACCGAGCGCCAGTCGGCGGCGGCCGGCCCGGCGAGCAGGAACAACAGGGCTAGCCAGGCCCAACGCGCTGCGGTTGACGTTGCCATCGCTTCGACTCAAATACTATACAAAATAAAATTATTGTACAGATATAGCCGAATTTCTATACAAGGCGACTACCATCGGTCTCCACCCGCCTGGGCCCGGCGATGCGGATTACCAATTGTGCGTATAGCTGGCGGTCACCACCGCGCCTGGGGCTGGCAAGTGGCTGGTATTGTTGTTGTTGCGCAACAACTGGCTGTAGAGCGGGTAGTAGTCCCGGTTGAACAGGTTCTGGATGCCGACGCTGACCTTGTCGTCAGCAGAGACCTGGTACTGGCTGATCAGGTCGACGGTCGTATAGCTGCTCACCTCGTGTCGGCCAAAGCTGTCCAGGCCATCGAGCCTGTAGTCCTTGCCATCGAAGAACGTGGCTTGCAGGCGGTTGCTCCAGTCCAGGGTCGGCTTGTACTGCACATAGGCAGTCAGCTTCAGCGGCGGCACCCGGTAGCCGGTCATGTCCTGCCAGCCTTTGCCGTCCGGCTTCTCGCGCCCGCGCATCCAGCTCGCACTGCCGCCTGCCCCCCACACCGCATCGTCCGACAGCCAGTCGGCGCTGGCTTCGACACCGTAGATGCGCTCTTTGGTGCGGGTGAGAATCAGGCCATTGTTGAAGCTCTGCACGTCGCCCAGCTTGGAGGTGGTGTAGAACAGCGCCAACGTGCCGAGCGTGTTGCCACCCAGCTCACCGCGCCAGCCGAGCTCATAGTTGTTGGTCTTGACCGGCTCCAGGTTCGAGGCGCCAAGGTCGAAGCCGCGCCGTGCATTGCGCAGCTGGATGCCCACGTCAGGCAGCTGGAAGCCCTGGCTGAAAGAAGCGTAGAGCTCCTGGCCGAGCACCGGTGAATAGACGATGCCGAGGTTCGACAGCAGCGCATCGTAATGGATCTTTCCGCCCTCCACCGCCACGGGCGAAGCCGCCCTGGATTCGGACAACGGTACGAAATCATCGAACTCGGCGGTGGAGTACTCGTAGCGCAAGCCGCCGTCCACCGACCAATGCTCGTCGAAGCGATGCTGCAGCTGGGCGAACGCACCGGCGCTGCGGGTCTTGAGCGGTGGCATGTAGGTCAGCTTGCCGATCTTGTCGAAGACCAGGCCGCCGCTGGCATCGTAAGCCGCCGGGTCGAACACATCGATCGGCATGTCGCTGCGTTCCTGGTTGTAGTCGCCGCCCCATACCAGCTCGGTGCTACCGCTGTCGCCGAGCGGTGTGCGCAAGGTCAGGCGGCTGCCGAACACTTCACTGTTCTGCATGATCTGGTCGACATTGCCGCCACGGGTGGCCACGGCGCGGGCATCAAACGGCGTGAAGCGGGTGAAGTAGTCGCGGTAGTACAGCTGGGCAGACAGCTTGCTGCCGAGGATGTCGAGGTGCTCGTACTCCAGGTTCAGCAAGGTGTTGCGAATATGGTTCTGCTCGTCCAGGTCCAGGCCCTTGATCGCGTTGGCCGGCAGCGAACCGGCCGGGTACCTGGCGACGCTGGGGTCGGTGGCATAGTCGCTATCCTGGCGTGCCTCGTAGTGGCTGGCCGCGAGCTGGATACGCTGGTCCTCGTCGAGGTGCAGCCCCAGCTTGCCGCCAACGTTGTAGATATTCGAGTCGAACAGGTCGCCCTGGCTGGGCTCCGGGGCGATGCGGGCGCCGTGTGCGTCGTATGAAGCACCGATATGGCGGGTACCGAAATCGAAGGCATAGTCCACCGCGCCCTGCGAGCCTGCAAGGTACTGCTGGAACTGCCCACCCAGGCCATCGCTGCCCAGGCGGGTCAACGGCGAGGTAGCGCTGAGGCTGGTTTCAGCCCGCTTTTCATCACCGGCAGGCCGGGTGGTGATGGAGATGATGCCTCCCGTGGCGCCGCTGCCATAGATGGCGCTGCTGCCACGGATGACTTCGACCCGTTCGATCAGTGCCGGGTCGATGTTGGCCAGGTTGCGCGACGAGTCGCGGTTGGTGTTGAGCGGCACGCCGTCGACCATGACCAACAGGCTGCGCCCGCGCAAGGTCTGCCCGTACTCGGTGACGGTGCGGCTGGAGTCGGACATGCCCGGCACCGCCTTGGCCAGTACCGTGGCCAGGCTCTCCGAGCCCTGGCGCAGCTCCTGCAGTTGCTCGTGCTCGATAACGGTAGACTGCCGCGTCGCCGAGACCAGGCTGCTGCTGGTACGCGAAGCGGTGATTTCCATCTGCGCCATTTCCACGGGCGCAGTCTGGGCTGTCGGCATGGCAGTGAGTGAACCCTGTGGGACGACGACAAAGGTGCGTTCATCCCTGGCCTCGACTTGCAGGCCGCTGTCCTTGAGCAGTGTCTGAAGTGCTTCCTCGATGGTGAAGCGGCCCTTCACCGCAGGAGTCTGGCGACCTGCAGCGAGATCACTGGCGAACAGGATCTGTACCGAAGACTGCTGCGCCAAGGCGTTGATGGCCTCACCCAGCGGGGCAGCAGGCAGGTCCACGTTCACCCGTTCACGGCCTTCGGCCGACATTGCGATGAGCAAGCTACTGGCCAGTAGTGACAGGCGGAGTTGACGATTGCGGAGCGGAAAATGCACTTCTCGAGATCCTTTGTGGGTAGGCTTTTCTTGAAGCCGCCACGGACATCGAGCAACCCTACCTGCGCCTGAGAATTATTTTCGTACTGGTTTGCGCCGGATCTGCACGCTACCATCGCCTTCCTGCTGCACCGAAACCGGCAGGATGCTCGGTAGCAGCGCCAGCAGCCGGTCGACATTGTGCGCGTCGAACACCCCGCTCAGCTTGAGCGCGGCCAGGCTCGGGTCGTCCAGGCGAATGGCTGCCTTTCGATAGTGGCGCAACACCGACACTGCTTCACCCAGCGGCGTCTGCTCGAACACGATGCGCCCTTCCTTCCAGGCCATCGCCCGGGCAGCGTCAGCATTCGTCACCGGCAGCAGTCGCCCACCAATCGCATCAACCTGCTGCCCTGGCATCAGGCTGACAGCCTTTTGCGCCGCAGCGGCGACCTGCACGCGCCCGCGCGCCAGTGTCACACGCACGTTGTCGTCCTCCAGGCGACGCACATTGAACAGCGTGCCTAGCACCTCGACTTTCGTCAGCCCTGCCGACACCACGAACGGGCGATACACGGCCGGGGACACATCGAACAGGACCTGCCCGACGTGCAGGCCGGCTTCGCGACTGCGCAGGCGCCAGCGAACATCGACGCGGGAACCGCTGTCGAGCAGCAGTCTACTGCCGTCGCCCAGCAACACAGCGCGTTGTTCACCAATGGCGGTAGCGAAACGCTCGGTCTTGTACACCGGGTTCAGCCAGGCCAGGGCTGCAAAGGCGCATGCAACCACCAGCGCAATACCCGCCGACTTGGCCGCTTTCGTGCGTGCGGGCCTGGGCGGCGGGACGGGGAATAAATGGCGGAGCTGGTCACGATGTCGCCCCAGCACCTCGTCCAATGGCAACTGTTCCGCTATGCGGGTCATGCGCACACCCCATCACGGCCAAGCCGCTCCTTGCACGCCGCCACCCCGAGGCGCAGGTGCTTTTCCACGGTCTTGATGGAGATACCGAGGTGTGCGGCGACTTCGGCCTGGGGCATCTGGTGGATCTTGTGCATGATGAAAACGGCCTGGCAGCGCGGTGGGAGGCTGGCGATAGCGTTGACCAGCAGCTGGAACTCGCGCTCGGCATCATACCTGCCTACGGGCGTCGGTGCCGGGCAGACCACCTCCGGCAGCTCGGCGAACGCCTGCACCCAGGCGCCGCGGCGACGATCGCTACGATAGCGGCTGATGGCGGTGTCGTTGGAAATCTTGCGCAGCAACGCCAGTGGCGCCCGAACGTCGTCTTTTTCGTCGCGTTCGAGCAGCTGCACGCACACGTCATGCACAACGTCGCGGGCCATGCCTCGGTCGCCGAAGCGTCGACGAATGTGGTCCACCAGCTCGTCGTAGTGACGGACCAAGGTAGACAACAGCGTCGGTTTGGCGGGCTCGAACGACACGATACATCCTGCAAGAGCGCTAGGCTGCGAAGAGAGGCGCCAAGTGTAAATGAGAAATAATCGCGAATAAACACCCTGTTCGCTCCCGCACGCCTAGGCCGCCGGCCTCGGTCGTTTGAATGCTGCCAATTGCTGGAGCAACAAACACACGACAGCGCCGAACAACGCCAGCGCCATGTCCTTCTGCGCGTCCCATGGGTCTTTCTGGGTGGCCAGGAACGCTTGTGCCCGGTCTTCGCCCAGGTACTGGCCGCCCACCCATTCGAACAGCTCGTACAGGGCCGACGTCGCCAGCACCAGCGACACTGTGCCTAGCGCCAGCCAGGCACCGTTCAGGCCTGCCTTTCGTTGCAGCAGCTCCTTGATCGGCCAGACGAACAGCAGGCCGTAGCTCAGATGCACCAGGCGATCGAACTGGTTGCGCTGCCAGCCCATGGCGGTATTCAGTGCATGGCCGGTGAACGCTTGCAGCCAAGCATCGTAGGGCACCTTGGCATAGGTGAAATGCGCACCCAGTTCGTGAATCGCCAGTAGCACGACGATGGCCAGATAGGCCGCTGGCGAAAACCGCCAGCGCCGACAGGTCAGTGCCAGGGTCAGCAGCAACGCTGCCGGCAAGACGTTTTCCACCAGCCAATCTGCCCGATCCAACGGTGCAACCCCGGAGGCAAGCACCATCACCGTGGCCACTGCCAGCCATGCTGCGCTCTGGCGGGGTGTGGCCGACGGGGCGCAACTGGCGGGCACCCTCACCTTCTCATTCATGGCTTTGCGCTCGGGCCGGCACAGGTGACCGTGTCGTGCCGATCACCGGTGAGCCGTGGCCGGGTCAGCCCTTGGAGCGCCTCGGGTCGGCGGCGCGCGGGTAGGTACGTTCTTCTTCGATGCTGCCGTCGGCCTTGTGAATTTTCACCGAGGCGGTCTGCCCGGCAAAAAGCTCAGGTAGCAAGCCCAGCAACTCGGCTTTTGTCGCACTGCGCCTGGAGGCCTTGTCGGCCCCGGTCTTCCTGAGTTCCCAGCCATCACCCGCCGGGCTGACATGATAAGTGTCCATTGCACTGCTCCTGTTCAAAGCGGCTCACCATCGTCCTGGATATCCTGCTCGGCTTCGGCTGCGTCCGTGGCATCCGCATCGTTCAATGGGGGCGACGTAGGCTTCAAGGGGTCGTTGATGAACGGGACCTTGCCCGGCCCTTGCTCTTCAAGTCCTTCGGTTTCTGGCTGCATGATGAATCCTCCAGGTCACCTGCCATTGGAGCGGGCGCGCGCGGCAATGTTCAGTTTTACCCGCCTCACCTTGGCCGCTGTGCCGCTCGCGCCCGGCAGGCGGCGCCGAAGGCCTGGAAAATCGCCAGGTACTGCGGGTAGAACAGCACCTGCCATTCCGGGTGCCATTGCACGCCCAGGGCAAACGCCCGGCTGCCTTCCACGGAAAGCGCCTCGACCAGCCCGTCCTCGGCCACGGCTTCGATACGCAGGCCCTGGCCAACCCGCTCGATACCTTGGCCGTGCACCGAATTCACTTCGATCTGCTCCGCAAACCCCAGCCGTTGCAGCACGCCCCCCGGCCGGACCGCCAGCAGGTGGGCCGGTGCGTACTGGTCTTCGACCGGTTCATTGCTGGGCGGCTCGTGTTTGGCACCGGGCTGATGCAGCTGCTGCACCAGGGTGCCGCCGAAGGCCACGTTCATTTCCTGAAAACCCCGGCAAATGCCCAGCACCGGCAAACCCGCCGCAACCGCTGCCCGCCACAAAGGCAGCGCGAGGTGGTCGCGGGCGGCATCGTGCTGGGTGCCTGGCGGGCTGGGCGGCCCATCGTAGTGGTGCGGTTCGATGTTCGAAGGCGAGCCAGTGAACAACAGCCCGTCCAGGGCCGCGATGATCTCGGCGCTGTCGAGCAGTTCGGGGAACATCGGCAGGATCAAGGGCAGCCCTTGGGCCGCGCAGGCCACCGCTCGCGCATTCTTGTCGTCGTTCAGCTGCACCGCATGCGGGCCGACCGTGTAGGAACAGGCGGTGACCCCGATGATCGGAAGACGTGACATTGCAACCCCCGGTAGACGCTCACGCTACCTTCGGCAACGCCACCGATGCTGCGGTTCCTGCAACGTCATGGAACGCTTTGCTGTGCGTAACCCTCCCAGAGTAATGCAGGGCGAGCCGCGCACTGCCCATTCACCCTCGGAGGACATGCTTGCATGAAGAACATCCTGATGGTCCTGACCTCTCACGACCAGCTGGGCGACACCGGCAAGAAAACCGGCTTCTGGCTGGAGGAATTCGCCGCGCCCTACTATGTGTTCATCGACGCCGGTGCCGATGTCACGCTCGCCTCGCCCAAGGGCGGCCAGCCGCCGCAGGACCCGAAAAGCGACGAGCCCGACGCGCAGACCGAGGCGACCCGGCGCTTCGCCCACGACACCGAAGGGCAAATGGCCCTGGCCGACACCGTACCGCTCGGGGAAATCGACCCCTACCACTTCGATGCGGTGTTCTACCCCGGTGGGCACGGGCCATTATGGGACCTGGCCGAGGACGCAGATTCGCGAACCTTGCTCGAAGCGTTCTATGCCGCTAACAAGCCGATTGCCGCGGTGTGCCATGCACCCGGCGTGCTGAAGGAGGTAAAGGCACCCGACGGCCACCCGGTGGTCAAGGGCAAGCGAGTGACCGGCTTCGCCAACAGCGAAGAACAGGCGGTGGGGCTGAGCGAGGTGGTGCCGTTCCTGGTGGAGGACATGCTCAAGGCCAACGGTGGTGAATATTCCAAGGCTGCCGACTGGGCCAGCCATGTGGTCGAGGACGGCCATTTGATCACTGGCCAGAACCCCGCGTCATCCGAGGCGGTGGCCAGGGCACTGCTCAAGCGCCTGGGTCAGGAAGCTGGCGCCTGACCTGGCCGGTAACCCCGGGCACTGCCAACGCGTGGCGCTGCCCGGTGTACCGGACTGCACAAAACCTGTCAGCAAAAAGGAATTTTCGGCAACCTGCCGCTGTCGCAGTGATAGCGCACTGCCACCGCCTGCATTGACCCACGCAAGCTGACGTCCCTTCTTTCCACCCGTGCGCGATGTTTGAGTATTGCCATGAACACCTACGAGTCATCCGCTGTTCACCCAACCATCCTGCTGGTGGAGGACGAGCCGATCCTGCGTGAACTGCTGACCTGCGCCCTGGAAGACCTCGGCGCCTCGGTCTTCCCGGTGGGTACCGCCGAAGAGGGCCGGCGGCTCTCGCTACGGCAGGCATTTTCGCTGCTGCTGACCGACGTCAGAACGCCCGGCCCGTTGAACGGGCTGGCGCTTGCGCAGGAGATCCATGAGCGCCAACCGGCGACCCGCATCATTGTCATGAGTGGTTACCACGAGGCGGCAAGCACCACGCTACCGACGGGTGCGGTGTTTCTGCCCAAGCCTTGGGCGCTTGACCAGTTGCTCGCGGTCATTGGCGACCAGCTGGAAAAGGTCAAACCGCCGATCGTCAGGCCTGCCGCCTGACTCCCGGCAGCGGCCCCTTCAGCGCATGCCGAAGGGGCTGGTGCGCAAGGTGCCGCAGGTCAGGGGTTGAAGCCCAACCCTGATGACAGGTCGGAGCCGTCAGCGCCCCGCCCCGGCCGGGCCGGCGGTTTGTCGGCCCCCTGCTCAAGCGACTGCGTAACCGACGCCTTCACCTCGCTGCCTTTGGCCTTGAGCGTGTCGGTCAGGCGGTCGCTGCTGGCGCCCATGAGCTGGTCTTCCTTGCGGGTACTCGGTAGCGCCGCTCCTAACGCAGCACCCAGGGCAATGCCCAGCGCAGCCAACACCAGCGGCTGTTCTTGCAGCAGGTGGTCGAACGAGCCCTTGAGTGCCGTTGCCTGATCGCCGACCTTGTGCGCGGAGCTGCGCAAGGTATCGGCAGAGGCGCCCATCGAATCCCGCGCACCGCTGCCCAGGTCACTGGCCCGATCACGCATGTCATGCGCTTTCATGCGCACTTTCTGGCTGGCATCGTGCATTGCCTCGCCTGCCGAAGCGAAGGCGCCCTTCACGCTATCCACCGCCTCGCCGAGCTTGTCGCCCAGCCCCGGCCCGTGGTGCGCCGGCCCCGGATTGAACGGGCGGTTCTGGTTGAGCCCGAGCCACGCCAGGCCCAGCACGGTCAAGGTGGCAGGCACCGGGTTGTTCTTGAGGGTGGTGCCCAGGTTGGTGAAGAACTCACCGCCGTTACCTTTGGCGTAAGCCAGTACCCGGTCGACCATCTGGCCCGGGCTCAGCCGCTGTTCCAGGGCATCCACCAGGTCACTGATGTGCTCGCGCTTGGCATTGATTTCCTGTTCGAGCTGCTCCGGGTCCTTGTGCGCCTCATGTTCGAAGGAAGTAGTCATGGCAGTTTCCTCGTCAGCGTGTCCTTGTCCTGTTGCATGGCATGCAGGGTACGGTCAGGGGCCAAGTGGCCAGGCTCGAACTGTTTCTTGCCCGACTGCAGCATGATGAAGCCGATCACCACCGTGACCGCGCCCACGATCAGCGCCGCCAGCCAGGGCTGGAGCACCAGGGCCAAGGCGTAGACTGCCGCCAGCAGCAGCATGATGAACCCTGCCAGGACCACGATCGCGCCGGCCGCCACGGCTGCAGTGCCAGCCTTCAGGGTGGCCAGGTTGTGCTGCAGTTCGGCCTTGGCCAGGGCCAGCTCCTTGGTGAACAGCTCCGGTACTTCGCGCATCAGCTGACGCAGCAGGCCACCGACGCCGACCGGGTCATCAGCCGGAGTGTGCAGCCCTGGGGTAGTGTGCAAAGGATCTTTGTTCATCATTCGCCTCCTTTGAGCGGATCGCGTTCGAATGGGCTGCCACTGACCGGCGTGCCGGCACCGGGCCCGATCGGGTCGACCGGGGTGTAGGGTTCACGGGTGGATACGTCACTGCCGCGGTCGGGTACCACTGGCTGCGTGGCGCCTGGCGCGGTGAAACCATGCGCTGCTGTGTCGGAGGGTGTGCCCGCATGGGTTTCGCTGGCGCGCATGAAGCGCGAAATGGCAAAACCGACGGCCACGCTGCCGGCCAGGAACAAGGCCGGATTGCTGCGCGCCAGTTGCGCGCCGCGTTGCAACAGGCTCTCGGCGCTTTCATGGCGCACCTGCTCGGCAAAATCGCCCATGCACTCCGCCGCCTGGGTCAGGTAGCGCGACAGGCCAAGGCTGTCATTGCCTTCCAGGGCCGCTGCAGCCGACCGTGCGCCTTCCTGGAGGGAGTCGAGCTGATCGGCCGCACTGTCGCGGTAATGCTCCAGCTGCTCACCACCTTTCTGCCTGGCCTCACCCAGCAAGGCCCCGGCTTCCTCACCAATGGCATGTACGTGATCCGGGTTGCGGTTGGGCGGAGAGGTCGAGCTTTGATCGGTCTTTTCCATCATTACGTCCTCGAAGCGGATTGTTGGAAAAATGCCGGATTTCTGCAGGCATCCATTCGAGGGACGTAACCACGCCTCGCCGAGTTCAGTCGTGATGATCTGTGACATTTACCCAGCGGGCCAATGAACCGCGCACCGACAACCCGCGGGCCGTGCATCTGGTGCAAGGGTTTCAGCAGCCATGGTAATCAGCGCCGGCAATGGCCTTGAGGAACGCGCGGTCGGCCAACTGTCGCAGGTCGCGCCACTGCTCCCAGGACACCAGGCCGAGGCGGTCCATCTCCTCGGCCTGACGGAGCAGTTCCTCGTGATGGCTGCTGGGGCACTCGCGCCGTCGCTCAAGATCATCGAACAGGCAGAACCAGCGGTTGATGGCCTCGAGCCGGCGCTGCTCGATGCTGATCTGCCCGCTAAGCGCATTCATGTTGGCCGCCCTCCATTGTTTGTCAGTCGAGCCCTGACGACGGAACAAGGTTCACTCGATCGCGTTCACCGAAGCGCCTGGTTTGCCACTGAATGATTCCACCTGAACTTTCCCTCTGCCCCTGGCTTCCCCTGCATAGAGCAGCATCAACACCATCCGCCACTGCAGGAGCTGAACCCATGAGAGCATTGACATACCACGGGGCCCAGGACGTCCGGGTCGACAACGTCCCTGACCCGGCCATCCAGGACGAGGACGACATCATCCTGCGGGTCACCGCCACCGCCATCTGCGGCTCCGACCTGCACCTGTACCACGGCAAGATTCCGCAGACCGAACCTGGCGATATCTTCGGCCACGAGTTCATGGGCGTGGTCGAGGAGACCGGCCGCGGCGTCACCAACCTGCAGGTCGGTGATCGCGTGGTAATCCCCTTCGTGATCGCCTGTGGCAGTTGCTTTTTCTGCCAGCTCGAGCAGTTCGCCGCTTGCGAAACCACCAACAGCGGCCGTGGTGCAATCCTCAACAAGAAGAGCATCCCGCCGGGTGCGGCGTTGTTCGGCTACAGCCACCTATATGGCGGCGTGCCCGGTGGCCAGGCCGATTTCGTGAGGGTGCCCAAGGCCAACGTCGGCCCGTTCAAGGTGCCCACCGCCCTGCCCGACGACAAGGTGCTGTTCCTCTCGGACATCCTGCCCACGGCCTGGCAGGCCGTGACCAATGCCCAGGTCGGCCAGGGTTCGACCGTGGCCATTTATGGTGCCGGCCCGGTCGGCCTGCTGAGCGCGGCCTGCGCACGCATGCTCGGCGCGCAGACGATCTTCATGGTCGATGACAACGACTACCGCCTGGCATTCGCCCGCGATGCCTACGGCGTGGTGCCGATCAACTTCGAACAGGATGACGACCCGGCCGACAGCATCATCCGTCTGACCCCAGGCATGCGCGGCGTGGATGCGGTCATCGATGCGGTCGGTTTCGAGGCCAAGGGCAGCACCACCGAAACGCTGCTGACCACGCTGAAGATCGAGGGCAGCAGCGGCAAGGCGCTGCGCCAGAGCATCGCCGCGGTGCGCCGAGGTGGCGTGGTCAGTGTGCCGGGGGTGTATGCCGGGTTCATCCATGCCTTCATGTTTGGCGATGC
Source organism: Pseudomonas anuradhapurensis (assembly GCF_014269225.2). Classification (NCBI taxonomy): domain Bacteria; kingdom Pseudomonadati; phylum Pseudomonadota; class Gammaproteobacteria; order Pseudomonadales; family Pseudomonadaceae; genus Pseudomonas; species Pseudomonas anuradhapurensis. The sequence continues at coordinate 2,345,641 of NZ_CP077097.1, read as the reverse complement.
CTTCGACAAAGGCCTGACCTTCAAGATGGGCCAGACCCATGTGCAGAAGTTCTTGCCCGAACTGCTCGAACATATCGAGGCCGGGCGCCTGGAGCCGGAACTGATCGTCACCCACCGCCTGGCCCTGGAAGAAGCGGCGTTGGGCTACCGGATGTTCGACCAGAAGCAGGACGACTGCCGCAAGGTCATCCTCGTGCCGGGCGCTGCTGCCGGCACCTTGGGGCCTGACCACGCATTCGCGGGGGGCCAGCCATGATCGATCCGGCAACCGGCATGCGGCCGGGCGAGCGCTACAGTGTGGAAAGCCTGGAGCGGGCGCATCAGTTTCCCGGCTTCTTCCTCGACGGCAAATACTACCTGGGGCCCGAGCTGCTGACCGCGGTCGGCTGGCTCGAAGGGCAGCGGTTCATCTATGACGCACTCGATGCCACCGGCGAACCGGTGTTCCCCGGGCGTGCGGCCGGCGACATCAAGGACCTGACCCTGACCTTGGTCGACGGCACGCGTCTGGCGTTGACCCGCATCGATGCCTGGGCAGCCGGGGAAGCCCTGCCCAGGCAACCAGGCGAGCGTCGCAAGCGGCACGACAGACCTGGCGTGCTGGCGGTTGCCGCCATGCTGCTGTTGGGCGGCTGTTGCCTGGCAGCACTGCGTCGCGCACGACGGTGAGCCCGCACAGGGGGCTCGTAAGGCCCCCTTCGACGGAGCAGCTGCCGGCTCATGCCAGCTGGATGAACACCGCATAACCGCCCAAGACGATCCAGAAAACCAGAAAGATCCAGGGCGTGCGCAGCGAGAACAACAATGACTTGCGGTGCCCCGCCTGCGAGGTTTCGGCCTCGCTGAACAGCGGTGACTCATCATAGGCCAGGCCCATCAACGGCTCGCTGCGCAGCAGGTGGCTCTGCTTCAACTGCCAGTGCTCGATGATCTTGTAGGCGGCCCGGATGCCTGGCCAGGCATTGAGTGAGCTGAGCACCCCGAGCAAGGCGAGGAACGGCGGCACGATCAGGGTGAACATTTCGCCCCAGCTCTGGTTCAGGTTGCCCATCGACGATACGAAAGCAATCACCAGAAACGACTGGGCCGTGAGGTAGGCATCGGTGCGATTGGCCAGGATACTGGTTTCGTACTGGATTTCATGGCGGTAGAAATCCAGCCGCTCCTTTGGCGAGCCGAACATGCGGGCGTTGTGTTCGTTGATTTCATGCTCGGGGGTAGCGGGAGTGATGATGCGTGGCACGTGGGCTCCTGGAAAATGAAAGTGATGTGGACTGCACAGGATTGATCCGGCACGGCGCGTGTGGGAGCGGCTTCACCCACGCAAAGCGGCGAAGCTGCTGCCATGCAGCGCCTCCCACAACGACCGTACTGCCCCGCCGTCTAGCCCTTGCTGTGTTCAGGTGAAGACGGCCCGGTGCCGCGCTTGATGCCGCGTGGCCCGAGCACACCCCAGATGGCCAGGCCGACCACCGGCAAGGCCAGCAACAGCAGCGCCCACATGGCCTTGGTTGCATCGCGCTTGTCGCTGCGGAACACACTGACAATGGCCCACAGGTCGACCAGCAGAATGATCGCCGCCACCGCGATCCAGAAATACGTCACAGGCTCGGTCATGATCGCCTCTCCTCTGGTTGGACCGGCAGCAGTGCACTGCTGCGCACCACCACCTCGTACTAAGAGGAAGCCACCAGGCCGGGCAAAGTTCAGCGGGCTTTGCCCGGCATTGATGGGCGGCTCACCTGCACTGAACCAACCGCGCAAGAAACACGTCCACCACAAAACAACGCATGAGTGACCTGCCATGGCGACCGACCCCGTACTCGAGGCCATCGACTACCTGAAAACCCACAAGCTGGTGCTGACCACTGCAGAATCCTGCACGGCAGGCGCCATGGTGGCGCTGCTGGCGGCAGTGCCCGGCACCGGTGAGGTGCTGGAAAGTGGCTACGTGGTGTACGCGCCCAGCGCCAAGAAACGCCTGCTCGGCGTCAGCCCACAGACTATCGAACGCTACGGCCTGACCAGCGAAGCAGTGGCCTGGGAGATGGCACTGGGCGCCCTGAAAGACAGCGATGCCACGGTCGCCATTGCCTGCACCGGTGTCGCCGGGCCAGAGCCGCAGGATGCCATCGCGCCTGGCACCCTGTGTTTCGCCTGGGCATTCACCGGTGAACCGCTGGCCGTGTTCACGCGTACCCAGCGCTTTTTCGGCGAGCGGGCAGATGTCATGCGCCAGGGCGCGCTGTATGGCTTGTCGCACCTGGCCCATTACCACCAGCGCTGGTTGCGCGGCGAACGCGCCTGAGGGCTACGCGCATGAGCGACGACGAGCTGCGTTCAAGGCATCACCCGGTCGAGGAAGACATGCGCATGCAGCAGCGTGTGTGGCGTTTCGAACGGGTGGGCTGGTACGTGCTGCTAGTGATCGCGCTGCTGGCCCTGGCCGGCCTGTTTGGCAACGGCCCGCTCAGCGACGCCCAGGTGGCCAGTGATGATGGCCGCGTGCGGGTCGACTATCAGCGGCTCAGCCGCAGCGGCACCACCGACAACCTGCGCATCACCGTGCGCGGTACACCGGGTGAACCGGTGCAAGTGGTGCTCGGCGGCAGCCTGCTGCGCGAAGCCAGCATCGAAACGATGCAGCCGCAGCCGCAGGTGTCGCGTTCCCATGGCCAGTCGCTGCTGTTGCAGCTCGGCACCAGCCAGGACGGCGCGGCCACCCTGTACCTGACCTTGCGCAGCGAACATGTCGGCAGGCTCGAAGGTGTGGTCAGGGCCGGGCAGAACAGCACCGTGCAGTTCGCCACCTTCCTCTACCCCTAGGAGTTCGACGACATGGACTCGATCCTGCGCGCCACAGCCATGTACATCGCCCTGATGCTGCTGTTTCGCGTGGCCGGCAGGCGCTCGCTGGCCGACCTGACCACCTTCGACTTCGTCTTGCTGCTGATTATCGGCGAGGCCACCCAACAGGCATTGCTGGGCGAGGATTTCTCCTTCATCAATGCCATGCTGGTGATTGCCACGCTGATCGTGCTGGATGTCGGCCTGTCACTGGCCAAGCTCAATTCCAGGCGCCTGGCACGCCTGCTCGACGGCCACGCCACGCTGGTGGTGGAACAGGGGCGGTTCCTCCATCAGCGCATGCGGCGGGCACGCCTGACCGAAGACGACATCCTCGAATCGGCCCGCGACAGCCAAGGCCTGGAACGCGTCGAGCAGATCAAGTTCGCCATCGTCGAACGCAACGGCAAGATCTCGATCATCCCCCAGGAGTGAGCGCGGCGTGCGGTTGCAGCACATACTCCAGCAGGCTGGCAGCACAGGCGCTGATCCCCTCCAGCAGCACCATCTCGAAACCGTGGGTGTTCTCGGTGGGGATGGCGATGCACCCGGCGCGGGCATCGGTCCCGGTGCTGAGCACTGCGCTGGCATCGGAAGCGAAATCCACCAGCAGCGCTGGCTGCGGTGTGTAGCCTGCCCGGCGCGTGGCGGCCATCAGCGCCTGCACCACGCTGCGGCTGTAATAGCCCTTCTGGTCGCCGGTATTGATGATCGGGTCGGCTGACAGGCGGGTGCCGTATTCATCCAGCACCGGCCCCACCTCCACCGCAATGGTCGTGTCGCCTGGCAGCCTGGCGGCGGCGTACATGGCACCGGCGTTGGATTCTTCTTCATGGCTGGTCAGCACGAACCAGACATCCTGACGCAGTTCGCTGCGCCGCTGTTGCAGCAGGTGCGCGCAATGAATCACAGCCGCCAGCGGTGCGCGGTCATCGAGAAAATGCGCGGCAATGCAGTCCTCGACCTGGTACGGCTGGCGCCAATGCTGGCTCAGTACCACCCGCGTGCCCGGACGCACACCGGCCTGCTCAAGTGCCTGTGGGGTCATGCGAGTGATGACATAGACATCCTTCCATTGTACTGCGCCGGACAGCACATCCCGCCCGCTCCCGGACTGCCCGCTGTTGTGCATCGAACCGTATGACAGAACACCCGGGAGCAAGCGATGATCGCCCATGATATCGACCGGGCATACGCCAAAACTGATGGGCTGCGCGCCACCAAGCGCCAGCACCTCGAGATTGCCATCCGGGCGGACTTTCTTGACGATCATGGCAATTTCATCAAGATGGGCCATGACCCGTATTGCCGTAGCAGGGTCGGCAGGGGCCGCTGCGCGAACGACGCCGATCAGGTTGCCGGCACTGTCACCGTGCACCTCCTCGCAACAAGCGACCAGCGCACGCTGCGCGACCACACGGACCTCATCTTCCTGGCCTCCGGGGCCACGCGCGAGCAACAGGGCATTGAGTAACGGCAGAATCTCCATGAACCTTCCCCTTCGATCAAGGGCCGCTGGTGCGGCCCTGATTACCCACGTAATGGCCAGCAAAGCGCTTCACGCTTCCCCGGAAGACCCATTCGAGAATTTCTTCACGTCTATGGGAGGCGCGACGAACTCAGGCCCCTGGCCCGACGCGCGCCAACGCACATTGGCCAGCCCGTAACGCTCGGCCATCGGCCGGCTGACCTTCTTGATCTTGTGCTGGCCAAACCTGGGGATGATCCCCACGCCGGCATCGCAACTTGCCCAGTGCCAGGCTTCGGCATTGTCCATGCGTTCCTGGCGGATGATGAATGTGCGAAATTCCCCATGAAGCTCGTACTCGATCACAAACAACTGCGGTCCTGCCATTGGACTCTCCTCCATCAATTCAGGCTAATTGAGCCCGCGCTTGGCAAAAAGATTCATTTATTCTGACTTGCTGGTCATCACCCGCCCGTGCAGCGGCCGACCGGTGCGTTTATCAACCGCTTTGAACCTTGCGCCCAACGCTTCACTCCATCGAAGGCAACCGTGATTTTTCCGAGCCCGAAGAGGTGATTCATGAACGCAATCGATCTGTTGGTCCAGGACCATGAGTTGGTGAAGAAGCTGCTGGAGGAGCTGTCCTCCACTACCGAGCGTGCAGTGAAAAAACGCAGCGAGCTGCTCGAACGCATCAAGCAGGAGGTGACCATCCATACCGCCCTCGAAGAGGAAATCCTCTACCCGGCGATCAAGCAGGCCGGTGGCAAGGAAGAGGCGAAGATGTACTACGAGGCCAAGGAAGAGCACCGTGCCGTCGATTCCCTGGTGCTGCCGGACCTGCTGCAGACCGACACCGCTACCCTTGAGTTCGCCGGCCGGGTCAAGGTCATGAAGGAGCTGCTGGAGCACCATATCGAGGAAGAGGAAAGCGAGCTGTTCCCGACTGCCCGCAAGCTGCTGGGTAACCAGGCGCTGGAAGAGATGGGCCAGGCCATGCAAGCCCAGAAGAAACTGCTCAAGGGCGAGCTGAACGCCGCCTGACAACCGCCTGCGCGCCCCGCCGGGCGCGCAGGCGCGCCGTGTGATGGAAGATTGGATCGACTTGTTGCAATGGCCCGCCATGGCCCTGACGGTGCTGGCCGCCTGGTGCATTGGCTCGCGCCGCCCTGGCCGGCGCAAGCTGGGTTTCTGCTGTTTCATTGCCAGCAACCTGCTGTGGGCGATCTGGGGTTGGCAGGCCCAGGCCTGGGCCCTGATCATCCTGCAGGTTTGCCTGTGCGCGATGAACCTGCGGGGGTGGAAAAAGAACACCGCAATGGAAGCGGGCTGAGCGCTTGGCTATCAGCTTTGTCTGGCTTAGCGCAGATAACGCTGCAGCCTCAAGGCATCGCCCAGCGCAGCGCCGGAGGCGGTGTTGTCGAAGATGCACCAGCTCGGCACGCCAGCGGCGCGGCTGCGCTGCAACTGCTCGGCCAGGCGTTTTAGGTAGTCGTCGGCGTAGGCGCTGTGATAGATGCGTGGTTCGCCATGCAGGCGCCAGTAGACCAGGCCCGGCCAGCCGGCTGGCTGGGCGTCGCTGGCGAAGCGTGCAGGGCTGGCGGCGACCTGGGCGATGTGCAGATCGACCAGCATCGAGTGTGCGCCTTGCCAGCTGGCGTGCCTGGGTTCCAGCGCCACCGGCCCGGCATAGCGGGCGCGCAAATCGGCAAAGAATGGCCAGGCGGTTTCGCGGGTGTAGTCCAGCGAGGGGGGCAATTGCACCAGCAGGCAGCCGAGCTGCTCGCCCAGCTGGCCGCACTGGGCGAGGAACGCTTCCAACGCTGGCACGGCCCCGCGCAGCCGCTGTTCGTGGGTGATGCGCTTCGGCAGCTTCACGGCAAAACGAAAATCCGCCGAAACGGACGCAGCCCAGCGGGCATAGGTACCAGGCCGATGCGGCCGGTAGAACGAGCTGTTGATCTCGACTGCGTTCAAGCCCGTGGCGTAGCGCTGCAGGTGGCTGCCAGGGGCTGGAAACTCATCAGCATACTGGCGAGGCAGGCTCCAACCTGCGCAACCCAGATGAATCATCGCGTCGACTCCCTGAATCTTCCCCCGTGACGGGGTCCTTCAATGGAACACTCCAGCGGGTACGACGTTCCATTGGCGACATCCAGTTGAACAGCTTGCGCGCCAGGGCGACCTAAGCCAGGTAACCAACCTGCAAGGAGCCACGCCATGATCGACCCCAACCACCCCGATCCGTATGTCGACGAGGTACCGCACAACCCCGGCGAACCTGTACCCAAGCCGGAGCCGGAACAACAGGCGCCCGACTGGCCGGAGGGCCAGGTGCCACCCGAGGAACAGTCCGACGGTTGAGCCTCAGCCACCGAGCGACTCGGCGCTGAACGCCCGGCGCTCGGCCGCTACCCGCCGGGCGCGCCCTACCCCCCACACCAGCGCCCGGCTCATGGTTTCGCCGGGGCGCCGGGCATAGGCGCGTTCGTATAGCGCCGTGCCGTCGGCCAGATACACGCCAATGAACAGCTGGGTTGCCCCGGTACGTGACAGGCGCGTCTGTACCTCCAGGCGGGTGTCGTCGTCGAGGGTTTCCTCGTGGACCTGATGGTGCAGGATCGGATCGCACCAGCTGCGGTACGTCTCGCCTCTCTTCTTCATGGGGCAGCCCTCGTGGGTGGTGTCTTCCATAGATCGTCGGGTTCCGCTGCCCAGTGCAAAAACAATCCGAACCATCAGACAGCCGGCTGGCTGGACCAACGTTGCCCACTGCCAACCACCGCTCGTCGCCTATGCGCAGATTCCATACAACCTTCCCCCGCCTGCCCTTCTTCTAACTCAACAAGCCTGAACATTCGGTAACACAATACGGGACAAACACATGGCAAAGGCATATACGGAAGCCGCCAGGCTGCTCGGCCTGCTGGTGCTCGGGGGCATCACGCTGCAGTTGTCGGGCTGCGACATGGTGCTGTTCAACCCCAAGGGCCAGGTCGGCCTGGAGCAGCGCAACCTGATCATCCTCGCCACGCTGCTGATGCTGATCGTGGTCCTCCCGGTGATGGTCATGGCATTGGTGTTCTCGGTGCACTACCGGGCCTCCAACGTCAAAGCGCGGTATACACCGGAGTGGAGCCACTCGCGCGCTATCGAGCTGGTGGTCTGGGGCGTGCCGCTGCTCATCATCATCGTCCTCGGTATCGTTACCTGGCGCTCCACCCACGCCCTGGACCCCTACCGCCCGCTGCAGTCCGAGGCCCGCCCGATCAAGGTGCAGGTGATCGCCACCGACTGGAAGTGGCTGTTCGTCTATCCCGAACTGGGCATTGCCTCGGTCAACGAACTGGCCATGCCGGTGGACACGCCGGTGGACTTCCGGGTGACCTCGGACGGGGCCATCACCTCGTTCTTCATCCCCGCCCCGGGCGGGCAGATCTACGCCATGGCCGACATGCAGACGCAGCTGCACCTGATCGCCAACCATGCCGGCAGCTATACCGGCATCGCCGCCAACTACAACGGCCCCGGTTTTTCCGACATGCACTTCAAGGCCCTCGCCCTCGACCCGGCCGGCTTCGACGCCTGGGTGGCCAAGGTGCGTGGTTCGCAGCGCCGCCTCGACCAGGCCAGCTACACGCAGTTGGCCAAGCCCAGTGTCGCCCACCCGGTGGAGCACTACGCCGCGGTCGACACGCAATTGTTCCAGTCGCTGATCGACAAGTACCAGGGCGTCAAGCGCTCGCGCGAGGTCGAGCGACGCCTGAGCGACCCACAAGGTGATGCGCCACAACCCGGCAAGGAGTAACGCACATGTTCGGAAAACTGACCTGGGATGCCATCCCTCTCGGCGAGCCCATCATCATGTACACCCTGGCGGTGGTCGGGCTGATCGGCATCGGCGGCGTGGGGGCGATCAGCTACAAGCGCAAGTGGACGTACCTGTGGCGGGAGTGGTTTACCTCGGTGGACCACAAGCGCATCGGCGTGATGTACATCGTGGTCGCCCTGGTGATGCTGCTGCGCGGTTTCGCCGACGCGCTGATGATGCGCACCCAGCAGGCCATGGCCGCCGACGGTTCGCCGGGCTACCTGCCGCCGGAGCACTACGACCAGATCTTCACCGCCCACGGGGTGATCATGATCTTCTTCATGGCCATGCCGTTCGTGGTCGGCCTGATGAACATCGTGGTGCCGTTGCAGATCGGTGCGCGCGACGTGGCCTATCCGTTCCTCAACGCGGTCAGCTTCTGGCTGTTCGTTGCCGGTGCCCTGCTGGTCAACATTTCCCTCGGTGTCGGCGAGTTCGCCCACACCGGATGGGTCGCCTACCCGCCATTGTCCGGCATCGGCTACAGCCCGGGCGTCGGCGTGGACTACTACATCTGGTCGCTACAGATATCCGGCATCGGCACCTTGCTCACGGGCCTGAATTTCTTCGTCACCATCCTCAAGATGCGCACCACTGGCATGACCCTGTTCCGCATGCCGGTGTTCACCTGGACCGTGCTGTGCACCTCGATCCTGATCCTGGCGGCCTTCCCCATCCTCACCGCGACGCTGTTCATGCTCAGCCTGGACCGCTACCTGGGCATGCACTTCTTCACCAACGAGCTGGGCGGCAACCCGATGATGTACATCAACCTCATCTGGGCCTGGGGCCACCCGGAGGTGTACATCCTGATCCTGCCGGCCTTCGGCATCTTCTCCGAAGTGGCCTCGACCTTCTCGCGCAAGCGCCTGTTCGGCTACTACTCGCTGGTGTGGGCGACCATCGTCATCACCGTGCTGTCGTTCATCGTCTGGGTGCACCACTTCTTCACCATGGGCGCCGGGCCCAACGTCAACGCGTTCTTCGGCATCATGACCATGATCATTGCCGTGCCGACCGGGGTGAAGATCTTCACCTGGCTGTTCACCATGTACCGCGGGCGGGTGCGCTTCGAGACCCCGATGCTGTGGACCGTTGGTTTTATCGTCACCTTCAGCATCGGCGGCATGACCGGGGTACTGCTGGCGGTGCCAAGTGCGGACTTCCTGCTGCACAACAGCCTGTTCCTGATCGCGCACTTCCATAACGTGATCATTGGCGGTGCGGTGTTCGGCTACCTGTGCGGCCTCACCTACTGGTTCCCCAAGGCCTTCGGCTTCAAGCTCTACGACCCGCTGGGCCGTGCGGCGTTCTGGTGCTGGCTGGTCGGCTTCTACTGCGCCTTCATGCCGTCCTACTTCCTTGGCTTCATGGGCATGACCCGGCGCCTGAACCACTTCGACGTGCCGGAATGGCGGCCGTTGCTGCTCCTGGAGATGCTCGGCGTGCTGATCATCCTGTGCGGCGTGGCCTGCCAGGTCATGCAACTGGTGGTGAGTATCCGCAAGCGCCACGAAAACCGCGACCACACCGGCGACCCGTGGGACGGCCGGACCCTGGAATGGGCCACCGCCTCGCCGCCGCCGTTCTACAACTTTGCCGAGCAACCCGTGGTACATGGCATCGATGCCTATTGGGGGATGAAGGAGAAAGGCGTGAAAACCCTGGTGGAGGCGGACTTCCGCAAGATCCACATGCCTTGCAACACCAGCCTGGGCGTGGTGCTTGGGGCACTCTCGACGGTGATGGGCTTTGCCCTGGTCTGGCACATCTGGTGGCTGGTGATCGCCAGCCTGCTGGCCACGGTGGCGACGCTGGTGGTGCGCAGCTATGACCAGCACACCGAATACTACGTGTCGGCCGAGGAAGTCGAGCGCGTGGAAACCGAACGGCGGCAACTGCTGGCGGAGGCCTGAACCATGTCCCATATCGTGCTGAACGAAACTGCCCACCAGCAGGAGCAAGGCTACGAGGATGCCGGTTCCCTGAGCCTGTTCGGCTTCTGGATCTACCTGATGACCGACTGCATCCTGTTCGCCACGCTGTTCGCCACCTATGCCGTGCTGGGCCAGGCGGTGGCCGGCGGGCCGAGCGCGGCGGACATCTTCGAGCTGCCGTATGTACTGGTCGAAACCTTCCTGCTGCTGTTCAGCAGCATCAGCTACGGCTACGCCATGCTGGCCAACCACCGCAAGGACAAACGCCGGGTGCTGCAGTGGCTCGGGGTGACCTTCCTGCTCGGCCTGGGCTTCATCGCCATGGAGCTCAACGAATTCCACCACCTGATTGCCGAAGGTGCCGGCCCGCAGCGCAGCGCGTTCCTCACCGGCTTCTTCACCCTGGTCGGCACCCATGGCCTGCATGTGCTGGTCGGCCTGGTGTGGATGGCCTTGCTGATGATCCAGGTGCAGCAGCGCGGCCTGTGCTGCGTCAACTCCACACGCCTGAGCTGCCTGAGCCTGTTCTGGCACTTCCTCGACATCGTGTGGGTGTGCGTGTTTACCGTCGTCTACCTGTTCGGGGTGATCTGATGTCCAGTGAAAGCCAGGTCCACAGCAGTGCCGGTGCCAGCCAGAGCAGCCACCAATCCTACAACGTGGGTTTCCTGCTGGCCGCCATCCTCACCCTCGTGCCCTTCGGGCTGGCCATGTACCCGAGCCTGCCACGCCACCTGACGTTCCTGCTGGTGCTGGTCTGCGCGGTGGTGCAGATCCTCGTGCACATGCTGTTCTTCCTGCACCTGACCACTGCGCGGGAGCAGCGCTGGAGCCTGGTGGCGCTGGTGTTCACGGTGGTGATCATCGTGCTGCTGGTGGGGCTGTCGTTGTGGATCATGTACTACGTGCACGCCAACATGCTGGGTCTGTAGGCCCGGCCCCTGTCACCCGACCCTGACGGAAGGAGGCAAGCCCTCATGAGTGACCGCATCATCGCACTGTTCGCCGAGACCACGCTGTTCGGCATTTCCATCCTCAACCTGTTGCTGGCATTGGCCGTTTCCATCGTCACCTTCCTGGTCGCGCGGGCGGCCATCAGCTTCGTGCTGCGCCGGGTCCGGCGCTGGTCCGAACACGACGGCGTACTCAGCCAGGTGCTGGCCAAGGTGCTCGCGGGCACCAGCAATTTCCTCTTGTTGCTCGCCTCGTTGCTGGTCGGCCTGAGCATGCTCGACCTGCCCGAGCGCTGGCTGACGCGGGTCGGCAGCCTGTGGTTCGTGGTCGCGGCGTTGCAGATTGGGTTGTGGGCCAACCGGGCCATCGGCCTGGGCCTGAGCCGCTACTTCGCGCGGCACAGCAGCAGTGGGCTCAACCAGGGCAGCGCGCTGGCCACCTTGTCAGCCTGGGGCGCGCGGGTATTGCTGTGGTCCGTGGTGCTGCTGGCGATGCTGTCCAACCTGGGCGTCAATATTACCGCCTTCGTCGCCAGCCTGGGTGTGGGCGGCATCGCCGTCGCGCTGGCAGTGCAGAACATCCTCGGTGACCTGTTCGCCTCGTTGTCGATCGCCGTGGACAAGCCCTTCGAAGTGGGCGACTTCATCGTCATCGGCCCGCTGGCCGGTACGGTGGAACACGTCGGGCTGAAGACCACGCGCATCCGCAGCCTGGGTGGCGAGCAGATCGTGATGGCCAACGCCAGCATGATCAGCAGCACCATCCAGAACTACAAACGCCTGCAGGAGCGGCGCATCGTGTTCGAGTTCGGCCTGTCGTACGACACGCCCACCGAGGCGGTGAAGAAGGCACCGGCGATCGTCGAGGAAGCCATCAAGGCGCAGGACCAGGTCCGCTTCGATCGCGCTCACCTGCGCGGTTTCGGCAAGGAAGCGCTGGAGTTCGAGTGCGTGTACATCGTCAAGGACCCGGGATACAACCTGTACATGGACATCCAGCAGGCCATCAATTTCCACCTGCTCGAGCGCTTCTCGAAGATCGGCGCCCAGTTTGCCGTGCCGGTACGCGCCATCAAGGTCACTGCCCTGCCAGAAGAGGCCCGTGTCCAAGGGCAGGGCCGCGGGAGCCTGGGTATTCGTGGAGCATGAGGGGGCGTCTTGCCCCGTTCATGCCTTTGAGCTTCAGGGCTGCTGATAATGCCCCGGCGAAGTGCCGGGCTGATGATCGTGCTCCAGGCGCTGGACCTGCACATCGGTGAAAGAGGTTGCCTCGTTACGGTGCAGGCCCTGCAGGTAATCGCGTGCAACTTCTCTGCTCAGGTCCTCTTCGTCACTGCGCAACTCGCACGTGCCCGGTTGGTTGTCGAGAATGTAGCTGATCAGGTACAGGTACTTGGCCATCGAATAAGCTCCCACTTGGCTGGATGTAGAACGCACGACGCACTGGGTAGATCCAGGGTCGGGTGATTCCGTTCAAAACCGATGACGGCTGGCCGCAATACGTCCAGCTCGGTGCAGCGCCAACTCGAAGCAGGCGCAGTGCACACCTGTAGAGCGGATTTATCTCGCGAAGCAGGCGACGCGGTAGGCGCTGCCGGCTGTGCCGTTGAGCGCGGCTGAAGCCCACAGGATCACCACTGCCCCAAAACTTGAGGGGGCCTGTGGGAACTGGCTTGTCGGCGGCTGGGCTGCACAGCCCCTACTGCCGAAGCTGCTCCAATGCCTGCAGCACATACCCCGTGGCCCGCTCCACCTGCCCTTTGCGGCAGGCGATACCGAGTTGCCGCCACAGCCCCGGGCGCAGCGGCCGGCGGACGATACGCCGGTCCAACTCTGCCGCCTCGCCTTCCTGCGGCAACAACGTTGCCCCGTACCCGGCCCCGACCAGGCTCTTGATCGCATCGTTATAGTTAAGCTCGATGCGTGCTTCGGGGTACAACCCTGCCGCCGCGAACCATTCGCCAGTCACCCGCGACAGCTGGGTACTGCTGTCGTTGAGGATCAATGCCCGTTGCGCCAGCCAGGCCGGCGTGACTTTGGCCGGCGGCTGCCAGTCGGCCGGCACATAGGCCAGGATCGGGTCGCGCCGCCAAGGGATGACTTCAAGCCCTTTGCCAGCCACCTGCGGCAAGGCGACCAGGCCGATATCCAGGGTGCCCTCGCGCAAGCGAGCCAGCGAGGCCTGGGACGTCAGTACCTGTACTTGCACATCGATGCCCGGGTGCACGGCACGCAAATGCTCCAGCGCTTGCGGCAGCAGGTGGGCAATGGCACCGGTCGAGGCGCCCAGGCGCACCCTGCCGGTCAGCCCCTCGACCTGCCGGCGCACTTCATCCAGCGCCTGATCGGCATCGGCCAACAGGCGCCGAGCGCGGGCCAGCAGGGTTTCGCCGATGGCGGTCGGGCGCACCTGGCCGCGAGCACGGGTGAGCAACGGCGCACCGATGCGCGCCTCCAGCTCGGCCACGTGCAGGCTGATCGTCGGCGGCGCCAGGTTGAGCTGGCGGGCGGCCTCGGCAAACGAGCCGAGATCGGCAATCACCACCAGCGTGCGCAGGCGGTCGAGGCTGATTTCGCGCATATCAAGGGCCGTCTTGTTCAGTAAAACTGAAGGTTGTCGTCATGATATTCAAATTTCCTTTATCAACGCCACAGGCGAGCATAGGCCATCCTTCCCTGAGCGGACGCTGACCATGCACACCCCTGTTGTCTTCATCGACGGTGACCAAGGCACCACCGGCCTGCAGATCCACGCGCGCCTGCAAGGCCGCCGCGACCTGAGCCTGCTGACCTTGCCGGATACCGAACGCAAAGACCCGCAACGCCGCCGCGAGGCAATCAACAGCGCCGACATCGCCCTGCTGTGCCTGCCCGATGATGCCGCACGCGAAGCGGTGGCAACGATCGAAAACCCGCAGGTGCGGGTGATCGATGCAAGCTCTGCGCACCGCACGAGCCCAGGCTGGGTCTATGGGCTGCCGGAGCTCGACGAGCAGCAAGCCGAACGCATTGCCTACAGCAAGCGCGTCAGCAACCCCGGCTGCTACCCCACCGGGGCCATCGCCCTGCTGCGGCCACTGATCAAGGCTGGCCTGCTGCCAGCGGATTACCCGTTCAACATCCACGCCATCTCGGGTTATTCCGGTGGTGGCCGCGCGGCAGTCGAACGGCATGAACAGCCCGGCGCCGACAAGGCCCCGACCTTGCAGCTGTATGGCCTGGAGCTGGCGCACAAACATGTACCGGAAATCCAGCAGCACGCCGGGCTGTCGGCACCGCCGATGTTCATGCCCGGTTACGCGGCCTACCGCCAGGGCATCGTGCTGAGCATCCCGCTGCAGTTGCGCCTGCTGCCCGGCCAGGTCAGCGCCGCGCAGCTGCAGGCTTGCCTGGAGCAGCATTACCAAGGTGCCCGCCACGTCCAGGTCATGCCCCTGCATCAGCACGGTGCAGCGCCAACGCTGGACCCGGAGGCCTTGAACGACAGCAACGACCTGCGCCTTGCGCTGTTCGCCAACCCCGGACATGGCCAGGTATTGTTGACCGCCGTGTTCGACAACCTCGGCAAAGGTGCCTCGGGTGCGGCAGTGCAAAACCTCGACCTGATGCTCGGTGCGATGCAGCTACAAGGCTGATGGGTAAAACCGGTTAGACTACAGGGCCCGCGCCTGCACGGCGCGAGCCATCTATCCAACCGCCGGAGCCCGCCCCCCGATGTTCATCCTGAGCCGCCTCGACAGCGTGCCGCCCGAATCCTTCCAGAACCAGATCCGCGAGCTGGTGATCCACAATGTCGGCGCACTGAGCAGTGTTGCCATCAGCGCCGACAACCCGCTGTATCCGCTGTACCAGTACGGCGTCGGCATGGAGGTGCACCAGTACCTGCAGGCGCTGGACGGCAGCCGCGGCCTGGCCGTGGCGCTGACCCTGGCGCTGGATGCCGAAGCGCCGGACCAGTTGCTGGGCTTTGCCCTGTCACTGCCAGCCGAGGATGACAGGCAGGTGTGTGCGCTGGCCTTTCTGGCCGTGCGCCCCAGCCATCGCCGCCAGGGCATCGCCCGCGCCCTGTTGGCCGAGCTGCAGGCACGCCACGCCTGTGTCGAACTGAATGCCTTTGCCAGCCAGGTGCCGTGGTTCGAGGCCATGGGCATGCAGGTGGTGGCCGCCAATGGCCCACAAGTGCTGATGAGCAGCACCGGGCGCGCCAGCGGTGCGTTGATCGGGCGGTTGGACATCGCGCCGATCTACCAGACGGCCGAAGTGATGCAGATTCATACCTACCTGCTCAACCAGCAAGGCGAGGAGGCAATGGTCGAAGCGGAACAGAAACGTGATGAGCGGCTGGATGAGTTGACCGCTGAGGCACAGGCATGTGTGCGCCAGCGCAATACCGTGCACTGAACCACGGGCCTCTTCGCGGGTTTACCGGCGAAGAAGCCCATCGGCCCTTCAGCCATGTACCCAGCGCCGATGCAACCCACGCGCCAAGGCATCCAGTACGAACCCCAGCACCCCGATCAGCAGCACCATGGCCATCAGCTCGGAATACGCCAGGCGGTCGCGGGTATCGAGAATGAAATACCCCAGCCCGGCGCTCACCCCGAGCATTTCGCACGGCACCAGCACGATCCACAGAATGCCGATGGCCAGGCGCACACCGGTGAGTACATGGCCGATCACCCCCGGCACGATCACCTTGCACAAGGTTTCCCAGCGCGTGGCACTCAGGCTGCGGGTCAATTGCAACCAGCGTGGGTCCAGCTGCCGGACCCCGGCGGCGGTATTCAGCAGGATTGGCCATAACGCGGCAAATGCCAGCAGGAAATAGATCGGCTGGTCACCCACGCCCATCAGCATCACCACCACCGGCATCCACGACAACGGCGAGATCATGCGCAAGAACTGGAACGCCGGCGTGGTCGCGGCCTCCAGGTGCCGATAGCTGCCCACCAGCAAGCCCAGCGGCACCCCGATCAACAGCGCCAGCAGCAAGCCGATCAGGATACGCTTGAGGCTCACCCAGATATGCCCGTAGACCTCGCCCTGCCCCAGCAGCTCGACCAGGCTGGCCAGGGTCGCCTGGGGCGAGAAGCGTGCCGACAGGCCATCGGCCGCGCCGAATACCTGCACGCCCGTCCACCACAACAACAGCAACCCCAGCAGGCCGGCCAGGCCGAGACCGGCATGTACGACATGCTTGCGCATCAGACCGCGAACTCCTCGCTACGCTGGTAGTTCTCGGCAATGCCGAACACCGAGGGGCCACCGACGGCGGCGATGGCGTTGCGCACGAAGCGATCGTCAACCAGGTCGCGGGCGGTGTGCGCCGGGTCCAGGCTGGCAAGGAAACTGTGCTCGCCCTCGATCAAGGTGTGCTTGAGGCGCTTGACCAGCTCTTGGGTATAGCTGGGGTACGGGTAGGGCTGGAAGTCGATGCGCTTTTCATCCCACTGCCGATGCTGAATCGCCCCACTGGCAATGTAGCTGGCGCGGTCGTCGGCAGCCGGGGCCAGCACCTTGGTCAGCACCGCCGGTTCATGCGGCGTGTACTTGTTGGGGCCGGCCTTGGACAACAGCGCCGCCGCTTCGGCGCGGTGGTCGCGGGTCCATTGCTGGGCCTTGACGATGGCGTTGACCACCTTCTGCGACCACTCCGGGCGGTTGTTCAGGTCATGTTCATGCATGAACACCACGCAGCAGGCGTGGTTACGCCACACATCGCCGGTGAAGCGCTGCACACGGCCGACCTTGAGATTCTCGGCCAGGGCGTTGAACGGTTCGGCGACGATATAGCCGGCGATGCGCTTGCTGGCCAGGGCCGGCGGCATGTCCGAGGGCGGCAGCACCAGCAGGTTGACCTCGTTGGCCGCAAGTTGGGTGTCGGCGGGCTTCGACACCGGCGTCAGGCCGTTGTCGCCGAGCATCTGCTGCAGCACCACATTGTGGATCGAATACCAGAACGGGATGGCTACGGTCTTGCCGCCCAGTTGCTTGATGTCGGTGATATCCGGCGCCACGGTAAGGCCCGAGCCCCCCACATGGTTCCAGGCCACCACCTTGGCCGGCACTTTGCTGGCATAACGTGCCCACACAGTCATCGGCGACAGCAGATGGATGACGTTGACCTGGCCCGAGATGAACGCCTCGATCACTTGCGCCCAGCTGCGCAGCAGCACCGGGCGCTCGGCCTTGATGCCTTCGGCCTCGAACAGGCCGTTGTTGTGCGCCACCAGCAACGGCGTGGCATCGGTGATCGGCAGGTAGCCGATACGCACCGGCGCGTCCGGTTCGGCGGCGGCACGGGCCTGCAGGCTGGACAGCAGCGGCACGGCCCCGGCAGCCGTCAGCATGGCGCTGAGCTTGAGGAAATCACGACGCGAGGTGGAGGAACAGCAGTCATCCATGCACATGTGCAGGCTCCGAAGGCAACGAGGTAGAGGAAGATGCAGCGGCGCGGCTGGCCCGCCGAAGGGTCTTGAGGATCTCGATTCGCAGAGCGCCCAGTTCCTCGACCCGCTGCGCGCGCGGTTGTGGCAGGTCGATGTGCCATTGGCCGAGGATGTGCGCCGGGTGATCGCCCAGCAGCAGCACCCGGTCGGACAACGACAAGGCTTCGTCGATATCGTGGGTAATCAGTACGGCTGCGGTGTTGTGGGTGGCGATCAGCTGCAGCAGCAGTTGCTGCATGTCGGCACGGGTCACTTCGTCGAGCGCACCGAACGGCTCGTCCAGCAACAGCACCTCAGGCTGGCGCGCCAGGCAGCGTGCCAGTGCGGTGCGCTGGGCCATGCCGCCGGACAACTGCGCCGGGTACTGGCTGCGCGCATGGGCCAGGCCCACCGCGCTGATGGCATGGTCGATGCGGGCATGGCGCTCGGCTGCGGCCAGCCTGGGCTGGCGGGCGAAATCCAGGCCAAAGGCGACGTTCTTTTCCAGGCTCAGCCAGGGCAGCAGGCTCGGGTCCTGGAAGGCCACCGCCAGGCGCGGATGGGGGCCTTGCAGCGGCTCGCCGTGCAGCGTCACGCTGCCGCCATGCGGTGGCTGCAGGCCGGCCAGCACCCGCAGCAGGCTGGACTTGCCCACCCCACTGGGGCCGAGAATGGTCACCACCTCCCCTGGCGCCAGTTGCAGGTCGAAGTGCGCCAGCACTTGCTGCCAGCCGCCCTCGCGCGGGTAGCCCAGGCTGATCCCGCGGGCTTCGAGCAACGCCCGGCTCATGTGCTGGCAGCCTGGCGATGCAGCTCGGCACGCAGCTGCACCAGGCTCGGGGTAACGATGGGCACGAACGCCGACTCGCGCCAGCGGCGCGCGAAACCGGCACCGAACTCATCGAGATACGCCTTGCCGCCGCTGGCTTGCAGCTCCAGCTGCACGGCATCGGCAGCACATTCAGCGAGGATGATGCGCAACTTGAACAACGCCGCCGGCTGGCTCTGGAAGCGCCCTTCGAGCAGACCCTGCTTGAGCTCGGCCACGGTGTTTTCCAACCGCTCGTGGAGGACCTGGCGATGCTCTTCGAGGAACGACAGCCGCCCATGGAGGTGATCGTGCACCTCGTGCAGCGAACGCCGCGCCAGGCCGATGGCCATGCCGCACTGCAAGGCAAGAAATGCCGGGCGCACCTTGGGCAGGAACTCGCGGGCATTGTCGTGCAGCAGCCAGTCACGGCCGAGCTCTACCTGGTGGAACGCCAGCGCTGCGGTATTGCTCGATTGCAGGCCCATCAGCTCCAGGTCATCAGAACGCTCCAGCCCCTGGCTGTCGGAGGGGATGGCCAGCACGAAGGGCGAACCACCAGCATCGTCCTCGATGGCTGCGGCCACCACGAACCCGCTCTTGCGCAGGTTGGTCACCCAGTGCAGCCGGCCTTCCAGTGTCCAGCCCGTCGCCCCGGGGCGGCCACGCACTTGCAGCGCCTCGATCCCGGAGAGGAATTTCATGGCGTTGGACAACCCGGTGGCCCCCGCCAACTCGCCGGTCAGCAGGCCGGGCAGCAGGCGCTCACGCAGGGCCTGGTTAGGGCTTTGCAGCAGGTATTCGATGAACGCCCGCTGGCCCCAGCAGACAAAGGCTGCGGCCAGTGAGCGGCTGGCGATGGCGGCGATGGCCTCGACCGTATCGGTGACCGCGCCACCGTTGCCCCCCAGTACGGGGTCGACGCCAATGCGCAGCAGCTGCGATTCGGCGATGTGCGCCAGCACCAGTTGCGGGTCGCACTGCCCCTGGTCGATTGCCTCGGCATTGGCATCCAGCCAGTGACGAAATGCAGCATCAAGCATGTCCCTACTCCTTTTGATTTCGCAGGCGCCACCAGCGCCAGGCGCACAGTTACGCGGTTGGCTGCCAGCGGTACTTGCTCAGCTCGTCGTTGAGCGGCGTCTGGGCGAACACATTAGCAAAGTTGCACAGGGTTGCGAGGCTCACCCCCAGAATCACTTCCAGCGCGTTACCTTCGCTGAAACCGGCCGCGCGGAAGGCCTGGTAAGTGGCCTCGCTGACATTGCCACGGGTGGCGATCACCTCGCGGGCAAAAGCGGCCAGCGTTTCGTAACGCGCATCCGGCAGTTCGCCACGGGCACGCAGGGCATCGACCACCTCCGGCGGCAGCTTGGCCTTGTTCAGCGCCACAGCGGTATGGCCGGCCACACAGAAGTCGCAACCATGCTGGGTGGCGGCAATCAGTTGCACCACTTCGCGCTCGGCCAGGCTCAGGTCGGCCTTGCCGTTGAGTGCCGAAACGGTCATGTAGGTTTCCAGTGCCGCGGGGGCGTTGGCCAGCACCCCCAGCAGGTTGGGGATGAAGCCGGAGTTCTTCTGTGCGTTCTCGAGGAACGGGCGGGCCGCTTCCGGGGCGCTCTGCAGGGTGTGTAAAGTAACTCGCGACGACATGCGGTGATCTCCTCTGATGGGTGTCACTACAGTCTGTTGGTTATAAGCATTACGCTCCATATTCATCAGTCGCCTTTCCTTGCTCTTGAGTCTTTGCATTAGATGATTTCGTCCAGCCACCTTGTCGATGGGTTATTAGAGGGCCTGAACCTGGATGCCAGCCTGTTTCATGTCGGCCGCTACTGCGGCGGCTGGCACGCCAGCACGCAAGGCATGGGCCGCGCCAGCTTCCATTTGGTGGTCCAGGGGCATTGCTGGCTGCACATCGACGGCCAGCCCGATGCCATACGCCTGGCAGCCGGCGATGCGGTATTCCTGCTGCGCGACCTTGGCTATCGCCTGGCCAGTGAACCAGACCTGGCCGCTGCCTGTGCCCAGCCACGCCAGCCCATGCAGCCGCTGGACGCCGAGGCAGTCGATGGCGTGGGGCTGGTGTGCGGCTTCTTTCACTTCAAGCCGGGTTTGTCATCGCTGATCGTCGAAGGCCTGGCCGACTGGATACTGCTGCGCGCCGACGAACCGGCTGGCCATGCAGCGCGGGCGTTGTTCGAGTTGATCCTGGAGGAATGCCGGCGTCCCGCCGGCCCGTCGCAAACCTTGCTGGAGCGGTTGACCCACCTGCTGTTCCTTTATGTGCTGCGCCAACAGGTGCATACCGGGCGCCCATTGGGCGGGTTGGTCGCGCTTGCCCGCCAGCCGGCCTTTGCCGGGTTGGTCGCGCTTGCCCGCCAGCCGGCCTTTGCCGGGCTGCTGGCGCAATTGATAGAGCAACCGGGGCAAGCCTGGACGCTGGCCAGCATGGCGGCCTGCACCGGGTTGTCACGCTCGGCTTTTTTCAAGCGTTTCAATGAACTGTCTGGGCAGTCCCCAGGGCAGGTGCTGCTGGCGCTGCGCATGCGCCATGCCAGCCAGCTGCTGCAGGCGGGGCGCACCGTCGAGCAAGTAGGCGCACAGGTGGGGTATCAATCGGTCGCGGCGTTTACCCGGGCGTTCGCCAAGGCGGTAGGTATGCAGCCGGGGGCGTATCGGCGCCAGCATGAAGGGCGCTGAGCCTTGTTGCGCCGGCGATGGGCTGCAACGCAGCCCCTGTTGCTACAACTGTCTATCAGTCATTGACACTCACTACCCGCCCCGCCTTCTCGCCAGCGTTGCCACGAGTGGCCAGGCAGTAATACAGCGGCACCGTCACCAGCAAGCCGAACAGCCACGACAGGTCGGCCCCTTCGATGATGTTCGAATACGGCCCCACATACAGCGAGGTATTGGCAAACGGCAGCTGCACCAGGATGCCGCAGGCGTAGGCGATGATCGCGTGGTGGTTGAAGCGGCCATAGATGCCGCCGTCGGCACGGAAGATCGAGGCGATGTCGTACTGGCCTTTCTTGATCAGGTAGAAGTCGATCAGGTTGATCGACGCCCACGGCACCAGCACCAGCAACAGGGCCAGGATCAGGCCGATGAACTGGCCGATGAAGTCTGCCGAAGCATTCAGCGCCACCAGGCCACAACCCAGCAGAATCAACGCTGCCAGCATTACCCGCACCTTGATGCTCGGCGTCCACGCCGCGACGAAGGTCTGGATCGCGGTGACGATCGACAGCACCGCGCCATACAGGTTGAGGGCGTTGTGGCTGATGATGTTGAGCAGGAACAGTACCATCAGGATCGGGCCCAGCCAGCCGGTGGCCTGCTTGACTGCATCCATCGCATCGGTGCCCTCGGGCACGCACAGCACCGCCACTGCACCGAAGCTGAAGCACAGGATGGTGCCCAGGGTGGCGCCGAAATAGGTCGCCCAGAACGGTTTGGCAATGCCTACTTCACGCGGCAGGTAGCGCGAGTAGTCGGAGGTGTACGGCGAGAAGCTGATCTGCCAGATGGTGCCCAGCGACACCGTGGCGATGAAGCCCGACAGGTTGAATGCGCCACGGCTGAAGAAATCGGCCGGCAGCGCCTGGGCGAACATCATGATGAAGCCGGCCAGCAGCGCCGAGCCCATCACCCAGGTACCGATGCGGTTGAGCACGTGGATGAAGCGGTAGCCGATCACGCCGATGGCAGTGGCGCTCAGGGCGCCGATCACGATCGCGCCCGGCATCGGCACGCCCGGGGCAATGCCATGGATGGTCTTGCCTGCCAGGACGATGTTGGAAATGAAGAAGCCGACGTAGATCAGCGCCGTGAAGAACACGATCAGCAGTGCGCCGTAGCGGCCGAACTGGCCACGGCTCTGCACCATCTGCGGAATGCCCAGCTGCGGTCCCTGCGCAGAGGCCAGGGCGATCACCACGCCCCCGGCAAGATGGCCCAGCACGATGGCGACCAGCCCCCACAGCAGGTTCAGGTGGAACACCTGGACCACCATGGCGCCAGTGACGATGGGCAGTGGCGCGATGTTGGTACTGAACCAGAGGGTGAACAGGTCGCGCGCCTTCCCGTGGCGCTCGGCAGGTGGAACGTAATCGACCGTGTGGTTCTCGACAAACGGGTGTTGCGACGACGGTTGGGACATAGGATTTCAGCTCGAAAGGTCGTTTTTATCTTTGTAAGGAAACCGCATCAAGGCGGCCTCTCAGCTGCGGACCATATTATGGTATTCCAAACTTTTGACAACACTGATCCGCAGGAAAAACTGCCCACTGATCTGTTTGCAAAGCCATGGCGGCGAACCTGCTTGGCAGCCAAACCCGCAGCATTCGTGGCCTTGCGCCGCCCATCGCGATAACCGTGAGCGTGAAAATTCCGCTTGCAAAATAGGTATTACGGTATACCATCAGACACATCAACGATAAAAACCGCGGACCACCGCAGCCCTTCAGAGGTACACCCCGATGATCGACGCAACCGTCTACAAGCACGTCCTGGGCTCCTTCCCGTCCGGCGTTACCGTCATCACCACCCTGGACGACGACGGCGCGGTCGTCGGCCTGACCGCCAGCGCCTTCTCCTCGCTGTCGATGGACCCGCCGCTGGTGCTGTTCTGCCCCAACTACAGCTCCGACTCCTACCCGGTACTGATCCGGCAGAAGCGCTTCGCCATCCACCTGCTCTCCGGTGAACAGCAAGCCGAAGCCTATGCGTTCGCCAAGAAAGGCAAGGACAAGGCCAGCGGCATCGAATGGACCCTGAGTGAACTGGGCAACCCGATCCTGGCCGGCGCCACCGCGGTCATCGAGTGCGAACTGTGGCGTGAATATGAAGGTGGCGACCACGCCATCATGGTCGGCAAGGTGCACAACCTGATCGTCCCGGCGGAGGCGCCACGGCCAATGGTGTACTGCCGCGGCAAGATGGCCAGCCTGCCCGCCCTTGCCTGAGCCTGGCAGCCAGACGCAGGCCCGCTCCCACACTGAAGCCCGCTGCATTGGCGGGCGAAAACAACAAGCGTTGAGGAAAGCCCCATGAAATTTTCGTTGTTCGTGCACATGGAACGTTGGGATGAACAGGTCAGCCACCGCCAGTTGTTCGAAGACCTGACCGAACTGACCCTGATGGCCGAAAACGGCGGTTTCAGCACCGTGTGGATCGGCGAACACCACGCCATGGAATACACCATTTCGCCAAGCCCGATGCCATTGCTGGCCTACCTGGCCGCACGCACCGAAAAGATCCGCCTGGGCGCCGGCACCATCATCGCGCCGTTCTGGAACCCGATCCGGGTCGCCGGCGAGTGCGCCCTGCTCGACGTGATCAGCAAGGGCCGCATGGAAGTGGGCCTGGCCCGTGGCGCCTACCAGTTCGAGTTCGACCGCATGGCCGGTGGCATGCCGGCCACCGACGGCGGCAAGGCCCTGCGCGAAATGGTGCCGGCGGTGCGCAAGCTGTGGCAAGGCGACTACGCCCATGACGGCGAGGTGTACAAGTTCCCCATCTCCACCAGCGTGCCGAAGCCCTATAACGCCGTCCCGCCGATGTGGATCGCCGCCCGCGACCCGGACTCGCACAACTTTGCCGTGGCCAACGGCTGCAACGTGATGGTGACGCCATTGATGAAGGGCGACGAGGAAGTGCTGGACCTGAAGAACAAGTTCCAGGCGGCCCTCGACAACAACCCCGGCGTGCCGCGGCCACAACTGATGGTGCTGCGCCACACCCATGTACACAGCCCGGCCGAGCCAGATGGCTGGAAGGTCGGCGCCCAGGCCATCTCGCGCTTCTATCGCACCTTCGATGCCTGGTTCGGCAACAAGACCACCCCGGTCAACGGGTTCCTTGAGCCAAGCCCGGAGTCGAAGTTTGCCGAAGTGCCGGCGTTCGAGCTGGAGAACATCCGCAAGAACACCATGATCGGCACCCCACAAGAGATCATCGCCCGCATCAGGTACTACCAGGCGCTGGGCGTCGACGAGTTCAGCTTCTGGTGCGACAACAGCCTGCCGCATGCCGAGAAGAAGAAGTCGCTCGAGCTGTTCATCAAGGAAGTGGTGCCGGCGTTCGCCTGAATTCCCTTTGCCTGAATTATTGCGGGATGCGCCCGCTTGCGTGGGTCATCGTGGCCTGCGGGAGCGGGTTTTTTTTGGTGTGTAGGGCCTGGGTTTTGTGGGGAGGTTGAGATCGAGCGCCGCGCGGGCGGCGCTCGATCTCGACGACACCACAAAACCCAAGGCATCCCCTCGCCTTTCATCCCCCTCGCAAGAGAAATTTCGCGCCCCCTCTTGCACAACGAATATTATGGTATACCATCAGACAACAAGAGCTGATAACCCTCACCAGGAGCCATCCATGAGTTTCGAAATCCGCAAGATCGTCACCTACTCCGAAGAGACCCGCATCGAAGGCGGCAAGGCCACCGACAAGCCGGTGACCATGGTCGGCCTGGCCGTGGTGATCAAGAACCCATGGGCCGGTCGCGGTTTCGTTGATGATCTGAAGCCGGAAATCCGCGCCAACTGCTCGGACCTGGGGGCCCTGATGGTCGAGCGCCTGACCGCCGCCATCGGTGGTGCCGACAAGATCGAAGCCTATGGCAAAGCGGCCGTGGTCGGCGCCGATGGCGAAATCGAGCACGCCTCGGCGGTGATCCACACCCTGCGCTTCGGCAACCACTACCGCGAAGCGGTGCAGGCCAAGAGCTACCTGAGCTTTACCAACAAGCGCGGCGGCCCGGGCACGTCGATCCAGATCCCGATGATGCACAAGGACGACGAAGGCCTGCGTTCGCACTACATCACCCTGGAAATGCAGATCGAAGACGCCCCGCGCGCCGATGAAATCGTCGTGGTCCTGGGCGCTGCCGACGGTGGCCGCCTGCACCCACGCATCGGTAACCGCTACATCGACCTGGAAGAACTGGCTGCCGAAAAAGCCAACGCTCAATAACAACAACCAGGACGGGGCGTGACGTACCTACCCGCCGCGCCCGCCCCTGAAGGAGCGCCCTCCATGATTCAGCCTGTTGCTGAACGCACCCCCGCCGGCACCAGCTACCTGTCCGTTGGCCAGGGCCAACCCGTGGTACTGATCCATGGCGTGGGCCTGAACAAGGAAATGTGGGGCGGTCAGTTCGTTGGCCTGGCCAACGACTACCGCGTCATCGCCTACGACATGCTAGGCCACGGCCACAGCGCCCTGCCGGCCGCCGACATCGGCCTGGAAGGCTATGCCGCCCAGCTTGCCGAACTGCTCGACCACCTGCAGGTCGCGCAGGCCACCGTGATCGGCTTCTCCATGGGTGGCCTGGTTGCCCGCGCGTTCGCCCTGCATTACCCGCAGCGTCTGGCGGCACTGGTGATACTCAACAGTGTGTTCAACCGCACCCCCGAACAGAGTGCCGGGGTTATCGCCCGCGCCGCCCAGGCAGCCGAGCAAGGCCCCGACGCCAATGTCGACGCCGCGCTCGACCGCTGGTTCAGCCGTGAATACAAGGCTGCCAACCCGGCGCAGGTCGCTGCCATTCGCCAGGTCCTGGCCAGCAACGACCCGCAGGGCTACCACACCACGTATTCGCTGTTCGCCACCCAGGACATGTACCGCGCTGGCGACCTGGGCAGCATCCAGGTGCCGACGCTGATCGCCACCGGCGAGCTCGACTCGGGCTCCACCCCGGCCATGGCCCGCCAGCTCGCCGCCAGCATTCCGGGTGCGCACTGTGTGGTCCTTGCCGAGCAACGGCATATGATGCCGGTGGAAGCACCGCGCGAAGTCAACAAGATGCTGCTGGACTTCCTCGCGCAAGCCCGCACCCTCACCGAATCCGCCAAGGGGATTGTTGCATGACCCTCGTTCGTTTCCAGATGTGCATCGACGGCCAATGGCGCGATGCCCACAGCGGCAAGACCTTCGACAGCCTCAACCCGGCCACCGCCCAGGCCTGGGCGCAGTTGCCCGATGCCGACGAAGCCGATGTGGAGCTGGCCGTGCAGGCCGCCCAGCGGGCCTTCGACAGCCAGCAATGGCGCAGCCTCAGCGCCACCGCGCGTGGCAAGCTGCTGCGCCGCCTGGGCGACCTGATTGCCGAAAACAAGGAACACTTGGCGCAGCTGGAAAGCCGTGACAACGGCAAGCTGATCCGCGAAACCCGCGGCCAGGTCGGCTACCTGCCGGAGTTTTTCCACTACACCGCAGGCCTGGCCGACAAGCTCGAAGGCGGCACCCTGCCGCTGGACAAGCCCGACCTGTTCGCCTACACCGTGCACGAGCCGATCGGCGTGGTGGCCGGGATCATCCCGTGGAACAGCCCGCTGTACCTCACCGCGATCAAGCTGGCGCCGGCCCTGGCCGCCGGCAACACCATCGTGCTCAAACCGTCCGAGCACGCCTCGGCAACCATCCTCGAGCTGGCCCGCCTGGCCCTGGAAGCCGGCTTCCCGCCCGGCGTGGTCAACGTGGTCACCGGCTACGGCCCTAGCACCGGCGCGGCGCTGACCCGCCACCCGCTGGTGCGCAAGATCGCCTTCACCGGCGGTGCCGCCACCGCCCGCCACGTGGTGCGCAGCAGTGCCGAGAACTTCGCCAAGCTGTCGCTGGAGCTGGGCGGCAAGTCGCCAAACATCATCTTCGCCGACGCCGACCTGGACAGCGCCATCAACGGTGCCGTGGCCGGCATCTATGCCGCCTCCGGGCAAAGCTGCGTGGCCGGCTCGCGCCTGCTGGTGCAGGAC
Source organism: Pseudomonas anuradhapurensis (assembly GCF_014269225.2). Lineage (NCBI taxonomy): Bacteria > Pseudomonadati > Pseudomonadota > Gammaproteobacteria > Pseudomonadales > Pseudomonadaceae > Pseudomonas > Pseudomonas anuradhapurensis. Next base: position 2,318,576 of record NZ_CP077097.1, on the reverse strand, counting down.
GAGATCTTCGACGAGTTCGTCGCGCGCCTGATCGCCCGCGCCAAGCGCATCCGTATCGGCAACCCGCAGGACGACGCCAGCGAAATGGGCCCGATGGCCACCGCGCAACAGTTGGCCGTGGTCGAAGGCCTGGTAGCAGCAGCCAAGGCCGAAGGCGCCAAGCTGCACATGGGCGGCAAGCGGGCCGAGGTCGAGGGTGACGGCTGGTTCTACGAGCCGACCCTGTTCGAATGCGACAGCAACTCGATGACCATCATGCAGGAAGAAGTGTTCGGCCCGGTTGCTGCGGTGATCCGCTTCAAGACCGAAGAACAAGCCCTGGCCATCGCCAACGACTCGCAGTTCGGCCTGGCCGCCGGTATCTGGACCCGCGACCTGGGCCGTGCCCACCGCCTGGCCCGCGACGTGCGCTCGGGGATCATCTGGGTCAACACCTACCGCGCCGTCTCGGCCATGGCGCCGATCGGCGGCTTCAAGAACAGCGGCTACGGCCGTGAGAGCGGCATCGATTCGGTGCTGGCCTATACCGAGCTGAAGACGGTGTGGATCAACTTGTCCACCGCGCCCATGCCCGACCCCTTTGTCATGCGCTAGGAGAACTGCGCCCATGATCGAACCCGGCATCTACAAAGACGTGATGGGCTCTTTCCCGTCCGGCGTCACGGTGGTCACCACCCTGGACGCCGACGGCGGCATCGTCGGCATCACCGCCAGCGCGTTCAGCGCGTTGTCGATCGAACCGGCACTGGTGCTGTTCTGCCCCAACTACGCCTCCGACACCTACCCGATCCTGCGCGACAGCAAGCAGTTCGCCATCCACCTGCTGTCTGCCGACCAGACCGCCGAGGCCTACGCGTTCGCCGGCAAGGGCAAGGACAAGGCCAAAGGCATCGAGTGGCACCTCAGCGAGCTGGGCAACCCGCTGCTGACCAGGGCCACGGCGATCATCGAATGCGAACTGTGGCGCGAATACGATGGCGGCGACCACGCGATCATCGTTGGTGCGGTGAAGAACCTGGTGCTGCCGGCCGAGCCGGTGACGCCGATGGTCTACCACAAGGGCAAGCTGGGCGCCCTGCCCCCCTTGGGTTGATAGACCGCGTTGGCTTCTTCGCGGGCTCGCCCGCTCCCACAGGTCCTGCACAGGTTTCAGTATCTATGCGATCCCTGTGGGAGCGGGCAAGCCCGCGAAGAAGCCCATACCGATGACCCTATTTTTCCGGAGCACTGCCCATGAGCACTGAAAAGTACGAGAAAGGCCTGCAGATCCGCACCCAGGTGCTGGGCGAGGACTACGTCAATCGCTCAATCCAGAACGCCGACGACTTCACCAAACCGTTGCAGGAGCTGGTCACCGAATACTGCTGGGGCCACGTCTGGGGTCGTGAAGGCTTGTCGCTGAAAGAGCGCAGCATGATAAACTTGGCCATGATTTCCGCGCTCAACCGGCCCCACGAGCTCAAGCTGCACATTCGCGGCGCATTGCGTAATGGCCTGAGCCGTGAACAGATTCGCGAGATCCTGCTCCAGGTCGGCATTTATTGCGGCGTGCCCGCGGCGGTGGACAGCTTCCGCCTGGCCCGCGAAGCGTTCGCCGAAGCCGATGCGGAGTCAACCCGTTAACACCGGGCTGTTCGAACCCATGCAAGGAGCACCCGAGGTTCGTGGTGCTGTTGCAGTTGCGGTCGGGCAGCCTCTTTCAGAGCGCACTCGATGAAACGCCTGCCACTCGACGACAGTTTCAAGGTCAACCGCAACCCCGTTACCCTGCGCGAAATCGTGCTCGACAAGCTGCGCGCCGCGATCATGAACTTCCACCTGCTGCCGGGCGACCGCCTGGTCGAGCGCGACCTCTGCGACCGCCTCGGCGTCAGCCGCACCTCGGTGCGTGAGGCCCTGCGCCACCTGGAGTCGGAAGGCCTGGTGGAGTTCGCCGATGCCAAGGGCCCGCGCGTGGCCATCATTACCCTCGAAGACGCCCGCGACATCTATGAACTGCGCTGCGTGCTCGAAGGCCTGATCGTGCAACTGTTCACCCTCAACGCCAAGGCCAAGGACATCCGTGCCCTGGAGCGCGCACTGGAAGTCAACCGCGAGGCCCTCGAAGAAGGCGAGCTGCAACAGGTGCTGGATTCGGTACAAGGCTTCTACGATGTACTGCTGGAGGGCTCCGGCAACCAGGTGGCAGCCCAGCAGTTGCGCCAGTTGCAGGCCCGCATCAGCTACCTGCGCGCCACCTCGGTATCGCAGGAAAACCGCCGCGGCGCCAGCAACCGGGAAATGGAAAAGATCGTCGAGGCGATCAAGAGCGGCGACCCGCTGGCAGCCCACCAGGCCTCGGTCGATCACGTCCGCGCCGCGGCCAAGGTCGCCCTGGACTACCTGCGCCATAAGCAGGATGACAATACCAAGGTGCGCGATATCGTCGAGCCCCTGGCCCTCAAGGAACCCCGCATAGGCCGCTGACCATGCCCAACGCCCCGCGCTACTGCCCACACTGCACCATGGAACTGGCCCGGGGCGTTCCCACAGGCGACACCCACGAACGCCTGCACTGCACCGGCTGCGGCTACATCCACTACATCAACCCGAAGATCATCGCCGGTTGCATCATCGAGCGCGATGGCAAATACCTGCTATGCCAGCGCGCCATCCCGCCGCGCCCGGGCACCTGGACCTTGCCCGCCGGCTTCATGGAGGCCGGGGAGACCACCGAACAGGCAGCCTTGCGCGAAGTCTGGGAAGAAACCGGCGTACGCGCCGAGATCGTCTCGCCGTACTCGATCTTCAGCGTGCCGCAGATCAGCGAGGTGTACATCATCTTCCGCGCCATCGCCACCGAGGAAACCGGGCAATACGGGGCGGAAACACTGGCCTGCAAGTTCTTCGAGCCCGACGATATCCCCTGGGACGACATCTACTACCCAGCGATCCGGCAGATTCTGGAGCGCTACATTCTCGAGCGGCAAGCCGGGGTGTACGGCATCTACATGGGCAATGACGACACCGGCAAGGTGCACTTCATTCGCTAGCCTGTGCCAGCCTCTCATCCGCAGCCATCCGCAGGCTCACGTTCAGCGCCGCCCCTCAGCCAGCATGCGCACGGCCAGGCCCGCCAGCACCGTGCCCATCAGCCAGCGTTGTAGCTGCTGCCACGATGGGCGCCCGGCCAGGAACACCGCGATCGACCCGGCCATGATCGCGATCAGGGCATTCACCGTAACGCTGATGGTGATCTGCGTCGAACCCAGCACCAGCGACTGCAACAGCACGCTGCCATGGCCCGGCTCGATGAACTGCGGCATCAGCGACAGGTACATCACGGCGATCTTGGGGTTGAGCAGGCTGGTGGCAAAACCCATGGTGAACAGCCGCCGCGGGCTGTCGGCAGGCAGGTCACGAACCTGGAAGGGTGAACGGCCGCCAGGGCGCAGCGCCTGCCAGGCCAGGTACAACAGGTACAGCGCGCCGCCGATGCGCAGCGCATCGTAGGCCAAGGGCACCGCCATCACCAGGGCAGTGATCCCCAGGGCGGCGCAGACCATGTAGATGACGAAGCCCAGGGCCACACCGCCCAGCGAGATCAACCCGGCCTTGCGGCCCTGGCAGATCGAGCGGGAGATCAGGTAGATCATGTTCGGCCCAGGGGTCAGGACCATGCCGAGGCAGATCAGGGCGAAGGTGAGCAGTTGCGCGGTGTCGGGCATGGGCACGTCCTGGTTGTGCGTTGCAGTGCTGCGAGTTTATCCGAGGCCTCGCCTGTCGTCTGCTCCAGCCTCACCCCAGCTGCGCGGTGACCAAGCCCACCGCCACCGTGATCATCGCCACGCCGGAAACCCGCCCGACCAGCTTCGCCGCCTGCGGTCGGGTGCTGAGCACGGCTTTGGCGCCATAGCCGACCAGCGAATAGATCACCAGCGAACTGCACAGGTGCACCAACCCCAGCAGCAGTATCTGCACCGGCACCGGCCAACTCGACTGCGGGTCGGTGAATTGCGGCAGCAGGGCCAGGAACAGCAGGAATACTTTCGGGTTCAGGCCACTGACACAAAACCCCTTGAACGCCCAGCGCGACCCCGAATCCCCCGCGCCGCCCTGCCCGGCCGCCGGCAATGCCGGGCTCAGCAGCAGGTTGCCACCCAGCCACAGCAGGTAGCTGCACCCTGCCAGGGTCAGCAGGGTCAGCGCCAGCGGGTGACCCGCCAGCAGGCTGCCGACGCCGGCCGCCACTACCAGGGTCGCCAGGAAATGCCCCGACAACATCCCCGCTACCGCAGGCATCACCCAGCGTCCGCGCATGCCCGCCGAAATGGCATAGGCCCAGTCCGCGCCAGGGGTTATCACAAACAGCATCGACACGGCCCAGAACGCCGCCAGAACACTGAGAGCCACTTGAATCTTCCTTCTTCCACTGCTTTGGGATGAGCAAAAGATTACGTATTCCGCTGCGGCATTTTCTTTCGTATATTCCCTCCCTGCCTTCAGTTACTGGAAGATTCTTCTCAATGGACAGGATCGATCGAAAAATCCTTGCCGAGCTGCAAAAAGACGGTCGGTTGTCGGTGACTGAGCTGGCCGACCGCGTCGGGCTCAGCCTGTCGCCATGCCATCGGCGTTTGAAGGCATTGGAGGAAAACGGCGCGATTCTTGGCTATCACGCCCGGTTGGCGCCCAGTGCGCTGGGCCTGAACTTTGCCGCGCTGGTATTCGTGACCCTGCGCGAAGTGACCCGCCAGCCGGTGGCGGACTTTGAAGCAGCCTTGGCCGAGATCCCGCAGATCGTCGAAGCACAGCGGCTGTTTGGCGACCCGGATTACCTGCTGCATGTGGTGGCCAGGGACTTGCCGGCATTCCAGAAGCTGTACGACGAGCAGCTGACCAGCATTCCCAATGTGAAGCGGTTGAGTTCGACCCTGGTGATGAAAGAGGTGATTCAGGATCGCTTGTTGCCGATGTAGCGGTTGGCTTCTGCTGCCTGCTTGCCTTCACCAGCCCATGACCCTGCGCTGCACCTGGGGCAGCAGATCCACCCGCGAGATGGCCAGTCCAGGCGCGCATTCCAGCTGCCCCGCAAAAGCGCACAGCGCACCACCACAGCCCAGCGCAAATCGCCCGCCAGCAGCCCACCCCGTCTACTCCAGGCCCTCCCGCCCACTGGCATTCTTCTTGCTGCCGTCACCCGCTTAAGCTTTTGTCAGCCTTAGGTTTTTTAAGGTTTATGGGCACATATTTACTAATTTCTCGTTATCCCCGCGCCCCGCATCATCGCTCCAACAAGAACGCGTCGCCCTTCGCCGGCACGCCCCCGGGCAGTTCCCAATGCCCCACCTTGCCTTGGAGTCAGTCATGACCAGTGCAGCCAATTCGGCACCCCTGATAGAAAAACACACGATCGGCTACGTCCCCCCGCAAGACCGCCATGGAAAGGTAAGGGATCTGTTCACACTGTGGTTCGGCGGCAACATCGCGCCGCTGCCCATCGTTACCGGCGCATTGGGCGTGCAGCTGTTCCACCTGAACCTGCTGTGGGGCGTCGTCGCCATCCTGGTCGGCCATCTGCTTGGCGGTGTGCTGATGGCGCTGCACTCGGCCCAGGGGCCGCAGATGGGCATCCCGCAGATGATCCAGAGCCGCGCCCAGTTCGGCTCGCTTGGCGCATTGCTGGTGGTGGTGATCGCCGGGGTCATGTACATCGGCTTCTTCGCCTCCAATATCGTCCTTGCCGGCAAGTCGCTGCACGGTGTGGTCGATGCCGTGCCCGTGCCGGTGGGCATCGTCATCGGTGCGCTGGGCTCGGGCATCATCGGCATCATCGGCTACCGCTTCATCCACGTGCTCAACCGTATCGGTACCTGGGTACTGGGCATCGGCATCGTGGTCGGTTTCGGCTACATCTTCAGCCATGTGCAAAGCGACGACTTCCTTACCCGCGGCAGCTTCAACCTGGCCGGCTGGCTGGCCACCGTGTCGCTGGCGGCGCTGTGGCAGATCGCCTTCGCCCCGTATGTGTCGGACTATTCGCGCTACCTGCCGGCCGACGTCAAGGTCAGCGCCACGTTCTGGACCACCTACCTGGGCTCCGCGCTGGGTTCCAGCCTGTCGTTCATCTTCGGCGCCGTGGCGGTGCTGGCGATCCCTGCCGGCATGGACACCATGGACGCCGTCAAGCTGGCCACCGGTACCCTGGGGCCGATCATGCTGGTGCTGTTCCTGCTCAGCGTGATCAGCCACAACGCCCTCAACCTGTATGGTGCGGTGCTGTCGATCATCACCCTGGTGCAAACCTTTGCCCACCGCTGGATCCCCACCGCCAACAGCCGCGCGGTGCTGTCACTGGTGGTGCTGAGCGCCTGCTGCGTGGTGGCGGTGTTCGCCTCGGCAGACTTCATCGGCCATTTCGTCGACATGGTGCTGGTGCTGCTGGTGGTATTGGTGCCGTGGACCGCGATCAACCTGATCGACTTCTACGCCATTCACAAGGGGGACTACGACATCCAGTCGATCTTCCAGGTCGATGGAGGCATCTACGGGCGCTACAACCCGCAGGCGCTGGTTGCCTACGCGGTGGGCATCGTGGTGCAGATCCCGTTCATGAATACGCCGCTGTATGTCGGGCCGATTGCCGAGCACATCAACGGTGCAGACCTGTCGTGGCTGGTGGGCCTGGCGGTCACTTCGCCGCTTTACTGGTGGCTGGCCAGCCGCGACAGCGCCTACCGTCGTCGCCAGGCCGGCGCCAAGGTAGCCATGGGCCATTGACCTCTGCTGCGCCCGATCAGGCACCAAGGAGTGAGCGGCAAGCCTGTCAGGCGCCCTCGGGCAACAGGCTACGGTCGAACATGAACGCCCGCTCACCCTGCGGCGTATAGGCATACAACTGCTGCGGCCGCCCCAGCCGCGGCTGGTTCTTCTCCCCGGTATCCCTCACCCACCCCAGCTCGCGCAAGCGCTCCAGCCGCTTGCGCAGCGAGGTGTTGTTCACCGCCTGCCCCAGGCAGGCCTGCACGGCCCCCAGTGCATCCAGCACGGTGAACTTCTCGGCCAGCAGGTAAAGCGGCAAGCTGCTGTACACCGTCTTCGCGGCAAGGCGCTCGCGGGCACGGCCGACCAGCAGGTTATGGTCGAACGGCAGCAGCACCTTGCGCTCCAGCACGCTGTCCAGATCGAAGAACGCCAGTTGCTGGCCCTCGACCTGCTGTTGCGGGTCGAGCAGCGCCAGATAGAAGGTACTCAACGACCAACCCCTGGGGTCACGGAAGGCATTGCCTTCGGTACCCACCTGTTCCAGGTAACGCGGCAATACCTGCGCCTTTTCACGCAGGGCCCGGTCGGCAGCGCCTTCCAGGCTGGTGTCAGGGGTACGGCCATTGACGATGACCCCGGGCAAGGCCCACTGGCCGGCATGCGGTTCTCGTTCACGACGGTGCAGCAACACTTGCAGGTGCTGCGCTTCAGGGGCCATGCGCAGGGCGACAATATCGACGCTGGCCAGGACTTCGGTGCTACTCACGGGATGGCTCCGCTCAGGAATTCGCCCATATTCCACCAGAGAAGTTAAGTAACACAAGCATTAACCCTAAAATAAAAAGCGCTTGACACACTTAATACACCAGGTGGATTATATGACCACCCCAGCAAGGAGAACCGCCATGAAGATCGCCAGCTTCGATGTCGACGCGCAAAATGGCTTCACTGCCAACGCCCCGCAAGAGCTACCCGTTCCCGAAGGTGATGAAATCGTGGTGGATCTCAATGCCATGGCGCTGCGCGCCGACCTGCGCCTGGGCAGCAAGGACGCTCATCCAGCCAACGCCGCCTGGGTGGTCGCCGACCACGCCGACATGTTGCAGCCGCTACAGCTGGCCGATGCCGACCTGACCTGGGTCAGCCACTGCGTACCCGGCACCGCAGGTTTCGAACTGCTGCCCGGCCTGCCCGCGCCCATCGATTATGATTACTTCGTCTGGAAAGGCGTCGAGCCCGACCTGCACCCCTACGGCGCCTGTTACCACGACCTGGCCGAGCGCCGCTCCACCGGGGTGATCGAGTACCTCAAGGTAAACCAGGTGGGCGCGGTGATCGTCGGTGGCCTGGCCCTTGACTACTGTGTCAGGACCACCGCCCGGCAACTGCGCCAGGCCGGCTTCCAGGTATTGCTGTACTTGCCCGCCTGCCGCGCCCTCACCCAGGCGGGGGCGATCGAGGCGTGTGGTGCCCTGGCCGCCGAGGGCGTGATCCTCTGCGGTGATGAAGCTGCACTCGACCACCAGCTTGCCCGAATCAAGGAAGACCGCCCATGAGCGATAGCGTTTTCGGCCCGCGTATCATCCAGAACCTGCTGGATACCGACTTCTACAAGATCACCATGATGCAGGCAGTGCTGCACAACTACCCCAACGCCGAGGTGGAATGGGAATTTCGCTGCCGCAACGACGAGAACCTTGCCCCCTACCTGGCAGAGATCCGCTACCAGGTCGAACAACTGGCCGATGTCAGCGTCACCCATGACCAGCTTGCCTACCTGGAGAAAATCCCTTTCATCAAGCCGGATTTCATTCGCTTTCTCAGCCTGTTCCGCTTCAACCTGCGCTATGTGCAGGTGTACCTGGATGATGCGGGGCAACTGGCGATCCGTGTGCGTGGGCCATGGCTGCACGTGATTCTCTATGAAATCCCGCTGCTGGCGATCATCAGCGAGGTGCGCAACCGCTACCGCTATCGCGAGGTGGTGATCGAGCAGGTTCGCGAGCGTCTGTACCAGAAACTCGACTGGCTCAAGGCCGAGGCCAGCAACGAAGAACTGGCCGGCTTCCAACTGGCCGATTTCGGTACCCGGCGGCGCTTTTCCTATCGGGTGCAGGAAGAGGTGGTGCACATTCTCAAGCGTGACTTCCCGGGCCGCTTTGTCGGTACCAGCAACGTGCACCTGGCCCGGGAGTTCCAGCTCAAGCCGATCGGCACCATGGCGCACGAGTGGTTCATGGCCCACCAGCAGCTCGGCCCACGGCTGGTCGACAGCCAGGCTGCCGCGCTGGAATGCTGGGTGCGGGAATACCGCGGGTTACTCGGCATCGCCCTGACCGATTGCATCACCATGGACGCGTTCCTCGGCGATTTCGACCTGTACTTTGCCAAGCTGTTCGATGGCCTGCGGCACGATTCGGGCGATCCGCTGGCCTGGGCGGAAAAAGCCATTGCCCACTACGAAAGGTTGGGGATCGACCCGAAGAGCAAGACGCTGATTTTTTCCGACGGGCTGGATTTTGCCAAGGCGCTGGGGCTGTACCGGGCGCTGCATGAGCGTATCAACGTGAGCTTTGGCATTGGTACTCGGCTGACGTGCGACATTCCAGATGTGGAACCGATGAATATCGTGATCAAGATGACCGCCTGCAACGGTGCGCCGGTAGCCAAGATTTCCGACAGCCCGGGCAAGACCCAGTGCCGCGATGAGAACTTCGTGGCTTATCTGAAGCATGTTTTTCGGGTGGCCTGAGGCCAGAGTTGCTAACTCCCCTCTGACTGCCCTACACACAACTCCAGAAAGCGCGCCGCCGCCCGCGACGGCGTCGCTGCATGCGGCACCAGGATGGAAAAGCGCCGCACCAGCGCCTGCGGCGCAACCTGCAATCGGCACAGCGCACCGTCTTCGTGGCGGATCGACATCGCCGACACGAAACCGATGCCCATCCCGGCCCGCACCGCCTCCTTGACCCCTTCCACCCCGGCAATCTCCAGCGCCACGCGCATGGCCACGCCACTGCGGGCAAAGGCCCGCTCGACGATCTGCCGCACGCCCGAGCCGCTTTCGCGCAACACCAGCGGGTAAGCCCCCAGCGCGGCCAGCGTCTGCTGCTCGCTGCCCGCCAGCGGATGCCCGCGCGGCACAATGGCAACGATCTCGTCTTGGCGCCACGCCGTCACTGCCGTGCCCAATGGCAGCTCCTGCCCCGGGGGCCCTTCGATCAGGGCGATATCCATGCTGTCCAGCGCAGCGACGATTTCCGCCGTGTTGCCATGAGAGGTGCTTACCTGCACCTCCGGATAGCGGGCATGGAAATCGGCAATCAGATACGGCAGCAGGTAGCTGGCCGGTGTAGTACTCGCGCCGATGCGCAGGGTCCCACGCTCCAGCCCGCGCATGGCCTCACGCAGCACCTGGGCCTGGCGGAAGGTTTCGCGCAGACGCTCGGCATAGGCCAGCAACTGTTCACCGGCCGCGGTCAGCCGCACGCCGCGGCCGGCGCGTTGGTAGAGGGGCTCGCCAAAGGTCTCCTGGAGCAGTTTGAGCTGGCCCGACACCGCCGGTTGCGACAGATGCAGAGCCTGAGCCGCATGGCTGATGTTGCCATGCTCGGCGACGGTAGCGAAAGTTATCAGTTGTTCCGGGGTCATGAATTGAAAATATCAGGTCTGCGGATATTTTCCATCCCAAATTACGATTTTTTATAAGCTTATAACCAGATTAACGTAGGCCCTGTCGAAACACCTTTCCGGAGGACTCACATGGCCACGGTTCCGTCCAACCCTGCTATTGCACCCACCCTCTCCACCCGTGGGCGGCTCAATGGCATCCTGTTCGTCGCGCTGTTCGCGCTGGCAGTCACTCAGCTGGCCGCCCTGCCGACCATCGCCAACCTGGGTATCAGCCCGCTGATCGTCGGTATCGTCGCTGGGGCGCTGTATGCCAACGCGCTGCGTGACGGGGTGCCTGCGAGCTGGGCGGCAGGCATCAACTTTTCCGCTCGCAGCCTGCTGCGCATTGCCGTTGCCTTCTTCGGCCTGCGCATCAGCCTGCAGGAAATAGCCGAAGTCGGCTGGTCGGGGCTCATCGTATCCGTGCTGGTGGTAGGCAGTACCCTGCTGCTCGGCTTGTGGTGCGGCATGAAGGTATTCAAGCTGGACCGCGATACGGCCTTGCTGACCGCTGCCGGCAGCGCGATCTGCGGCGCCGCTGCGGTACTGGCATTCGAGTCGGCTCTGCGCAGCGCCCCGCACAAGAGCGCCATGGCGGTCGGAAGTGTCGTGCTGTTCGGCACCCTGTCGATGTTCCTCTACCCGTTGGCGATCAACGCCGGCTGGCTGCAACTGGACACCCTGGGCGCTGGCCTGTTCCTCGGCGGCACCCTTCACGAAGTGGCGCAAGTGGTTGGCGCGGCCAGCAACATCAGCGCCGATGCCACGCATATCGCCACGATCGTCAAGATGACCCGGGTCATGCTGCTGGTGCCCGTGCTGTTGCTGGCCGGGTGGTGGATCAGCCGTGCACGCCAGCCAGGCCAGGCACAAGGCAACGGGCGCATCGCCATGCCCTGGTTCGCCCTCGGCTTCCTGGCGCTGGTACTGGTGAATTCGCTGCAGGTGCTGCCGGGCAGCGTGACGCAGGCGCTCAACAGCCTGGATACCTTCGCCCTGACCATGGCCATGACCGCACTGGGCATGGAAACGCGCTTCAGCCAGATCCGCCAGGCCGGGCCGCGAGCGCTGGCCACCGGGGCGCTCCTGAACCTGTGGCTGATCGGGGGTGGGCTGGCGATAACCCTCGGCGTACAGAAACTGCTGGGATGAGGTGAAACCTGGTTGGCTTCTTCGCGGCTAAACCCGCGCCCAGAGGTTCAGCGCGATCCTTGGGGAAGCGGGTTTACCTGCGAAGAAGGCAAACGGGTCTCAAGCTTTTTTAGCCTCCCCCTCGTTGCCGCCCACATTTCTCGGTATGGTGTTGTCAAAGAAGGATGTTTTACCCGCACAGGAAAGACTTAGATGCCTCAACGCCATGTCATCAACGCATCCGTCAGCCCCAAAGGCAGCCTGGAGACGCTGTCACAACGTGAAGTGCAGCAACTCAGTGAAGTCGGTACCGGTAGCCTTTACACCCTGTTCCGCCAGTGCGCCCTGGCCATCCTCAACACCGGCGCTCATGTCGATAATGCCAAGACCATCCTCGAGGCCTATCAGGACTTCGAGGTACGTATCCACCAACAGGACCGTGGCGTGCGCCTGGAGTTGCTGAATGCCCCAGCCGACGCCTTCGTCGATGGCGAGATGATCGCCAGCACCCGTGAAATGCTGTTCAGCGCCCTGCGCGACATCGTATACACCGAAAGCGAGCTGGCCAGCCAGCGCATCGACCTGGAAAGCTCCCAGGGCATCACCGACTACGTGTTCCACCTGCTGCGCAATGCCCGCACCCTGCGTCCGGGCGTGGAGCCGAAGATGGTGGTGTGCTGGGGTGGCCATTCGATCAGCAGCGAGGAATACCAATACACCAAGAAGGTCGGCCATGAACTGGGCCTGCGCAAACTGGACGTGTGCACCGGCTGCGGCCCGGGCGTGATGAAGGGCCCGATGAAGGGCGCAACCATTGCCCACGCCAAGCAGCGCATGCACGGCAGCCGCTACCTGGGCCTCACCGAACCCGGGATCATCGCCGCCGAGGCGCCCAATCCGATCGTCAACGAACTGGTAATCCTGCCGGACATCGAGAAGCGTCTGGAAGCCTTTGTCCGTGTCGGTCACGGCATCATCATCTTCCCGGGCGGTGCCGGTACGGCCGAGGAATTCCTCTACCTGCTGGGCATCCTCATGCATCCGGACAACCAGGACCTGCCGTTCCCGGTGGTGCTCACCGGACCGCGCAGCGCAGAGCCGTACCTGCAGCAATTGCACGCGTTCGTTGGCGCTACTCTCGGTGAAGCGGCGCATCGCCTGTACCAGATCATCATCGACGATCCGGCGGAAGTTGCCCGGCACATGGTTGAAGGGCTCAAGGAGGTCAAGCAGTTCCGCCGTGAGCGCAACGATGCGTTCCATTTCAACTGGCTACTGAAGATCGAGGAAAGCTTCCAGCGCCCGTTCGACCCGACCCACCAGGCCATGGCGGACCTGGACCTGCGGCGCGAACTGCCTGCGCATGAACTGGCCGCCAACCTGCGCCGGGCTTTCTCGGGGATTGTTGCGGGCAACGTGAAGGACAAGGGCATTCGCCTGATCGAGGAACACGGGCCGTATCAGATCCGTGGCGACCAGGCCGTGCTGGATCCTCTGGGCCGGCTGTTGCAGGCCTTCGTCGACCAGCATCGGATGAAGCTGCCTGGCGGCGCCGCGTATGTACCGTGCTATCAGGTGGTGACCTGATCCTGTCAAAGGGATAGCAGAACCACCGACCATCGCCAGCAGAAGCTCTTGATCTTGATCTTGATCTTCGCGACTTCAGGAGGCCGAACGAAGGCCTCCTGAAGTCGCATTCGGCGGCGCCTGAACTATCGCGCGCTTAGAAGCCAGATCAAAAGCAGATGCAGAAGCATCAGAGACATCAGCAGCATCAGCAGCATCAGCAGCATCAGCAGCATCAGCAGCATCTGGACTAGGTGAGGTCGGCCATCGGCCATCGGCCTCTCGACAACCCACACGCTGGCACGCCACCGCGCTTGGACCGGTACAACGCCACTTCCCTGCCCGATCAGCGCCCGGCTACCACCCTACCCCTCAAGCATAGACTGACACCACCCGCTACAGCGCAGTACACTCGGTCTTTCTACCCGGAGGGTTCGACGTGCACAGCGCAGGAAGCGAACAACACCCACAGCCGAGCCGACGTGGTGCAGTCATCTGGTTGACCGGGCTATCCGGTGCCGGCAAGTCGACCCTGGCCGTCGCCCTGGCCCAATGCCTGAACGCCCAGGGACATGCCAGTTATGTCCTCGATGGCGATGCCCTGCGCACCGGCCTGAACGCCGATCTTGGCTTCTCCCCCGCCGACCGGCATGAAAACATCCGCCGTGCCGGCGAGGTGGCCGCGCTGTTCGCCGATGCCGGCCTGATCTGCATCGCCGCGCTCATTTCACCCTATCGCGCCGATCGTGCCGCCGCGCGCAAGGCTTGCAAAACGGGGTTCCATGAGGTGCATGTCAGCGCCGACCTGGCAACCTGCGAGGCACGTGACCCCAAGGGGCTGTATCGACGGGCACGGGCCGGCGAACTGCGGGGGTTCACCGGCATCGATGCACCTTACGAGACGCCGCTGCACGCCGAGTTGGTAATAGATACTGCCGGTGTCGCAGCAGCAGTATCGCAGCAGCAGTTGCTGCGCTATGTGCAGGAGCATGTACTGCATCAGGCACTCGAGCAGGTGCTGGAGCAGCAGTCACCCCAGCCCGCTCGATGACCAGGCTCAGGAGCCCGGCGTGATGTCCCCTTGCTGCCAGCGCGCCTCGCTGCTGCTCAGGGCCTGGGCGATGTCGGCAAGCTCGCCGGACGGCAAGGTCGCCGGTAGCGGATCAAGGCCGGCACTGGCGAACAGTTGGCCATAGCTGTTACGCAGCTCGGCATAGGCCAGGTCGCGGCGCAGATCTGCCTGCAAGGCGTTCAGCTCGCCCTGGATCAGCTCCAGCTCGCCAATGCCTTCGGCCTGATGGCGGTTGCGCAGTTGCTCGACGATCTGCTGGTCGAGAGCGACCAGTTGCTGGCTCGTGGCGAATTGCCGGCGGGCCTCGCTGAAGTTGGCATTGGCCACGTACAGCTGGGCCAGGATGGCCATCGACATCGCCTGGCGGCGCGCCTCGACCACCTGCTCGCCGGCCTTGGCGACATCGATCGAGGCAGGGCCAGACAGCACATTGAACAGGTTCCAGGTGATCTTCACACCATAGTCGGCCCAGTGCTGGTTGGTCAGGAAGCTGTTGCTGTCGTAATGGCCACCTGCGGAGAACTCCAGGCCCGGCAACATGCGCAACATCGATTTGCGCACCTCGGCGGCGCTGATGCGCGCCTGGTAGTCCTGCTCGCGCAGTTCCGGGCGCGATGCCAAGGCCTGCTGTTCCAGGCTGTCCAGGCCCACCTTCAGTTCGGGCACGGCATAATCGGTGTTCTGCGCCAGGGTCAGCTCACTGCCCGGCGGCAGGTTGATCAACGCGCCCAGTTCAGTCTTGGCCAGCGACAAGGCCCGGCGCTGCTCTTCCAGCTGGCGGGTCGCCTCGATCAGCGAACGCTGGTAGGTCAACGCCTGGATCGGGTCACCGATACGCTGGTCGCCCATGCGCTGGCTGTTGTCGCGAGCCTGCTCGACCCGCGCCATCAAGGTGTCGATCTGCTTGAGCAGGCGCTCGGCGGCCACCGCCCGCCAGTATGCCGAACGCACGTCCTGAATGATGGTCTGTACCACCTTGCGGCGGCGCTCCTGCACGATCAGGCGCTGGTCGCCCTGCTGCTTGGCACTGACATAGCTGACGCCGAAATCCAGCACGTTCCAGACCATGGTCAGGTCGGCCACGTCCCGGTCGCGGTCCTGGGAAGTCGAGGGTTCCAGGGATTGGGTATTGGTCAGCACGCTGCGGCTGCTGGAAGCGCTGACGTTGCTACGCCCGGCATAGCCCGCGGAGGCCGCCATACGGGGCAGCATGTCGAACGTGGCCAGGTCCACCTGACGCTGGGCCAGGGCTTCCTCCATGACCTTCAGGCGAGCTTCCAGGTTATACTTGACTGCCCGCGCCATCGCCTGGTGCAGTGTCAGCGGGCCTTGCAAAGCCTCCTGGCCCTTGAACATGCTGGCCAGATCCTGCCGTGCCCGCTGCTCGCTGACGCTGCGCTCGATCGGCTGGGTCTTGACGGCACAGCCGGTCACCGCCAATGCCAACAGGCTTACCGCAAATATCCTTGACGCTCTACTCATCCCTTCCGCCCCCTTTGGCACGGCAAATTGCTTGTTTTTCTGGTCTTGTCGCCCCTCATGGCCGACGCTCACGCCTGAGGGGTAGCTGCCTTAATCTGTCCCAGCGCCTGGGCCAGCTTACTGGCCTGGCGCTGCTCAGCGTCCTTGTATGCCTGCAATTGCTGGCTGAGGGTCGGTGCCCCGGACAGGCCCTTGCCTGCCCCGGCCTCGGCGCCCTGGCGCCACGGTTTACCCCCGTTCAGCTCGTACTGGCCGCCATCATCCGGCAGCGTCTTGTCAAAGATATTGGCCAGGCTGCTGGCGCCGAAGACATTGGCATCGCCGCCGCCGAAGCCGAGGAAGCCCGCGCCGGAACCATCGCCGAGGGCATGCTGCTGCCCCACGAAAACCTGGGCCAGGTAGCTCGGGGCCAAGGCACCGTTGCGAATGAAGATATCGCCAACGGTCGGCAAGCCACCGCCCGGGCTCGGCACCTCGAACAATGGCTGCGGCACCAGCGGCGACTGGAACGGCGGCAGCGGCACTGCAAGCGGCGCGTGCACCGCTGCAGTCGAGCCGGGAAGGCCCGGTTTTGCAGGCGGATAGGCACGGTACTCCGGGTCGCCATCGCTGGACGGCAATGGCTGGCCCTGGCCGCTGAAACCGCCCACCAAGGCATTCCCGGCAATGTCGCTGATGCCGGTGCCATCGGCTTTCAGTGCCAGTGCCAGCGTGCCACTACCCGCCACTGCAGCGACATTGATTTGCCAGGTGTGGCCGTCGATACGCACCAGCGATTGCAAGGTGCCGGTGGCACTGCCGGTCGCGAGCAGCTGGAAATCAGCCAGGTCGACACCCCTGACCTCCTCGCTGAAGGTGACCGTGAACGCTTGGCTGCCAGGCGTGGAAAGCGGAACCGGAACGATCGACTCGACGCTTGGCAGACGTGTGTCGACCGTCACCCCGGCGCTGTCCCCCACCGCATTGAGCCCCGGATTCAGCGCATTGCCGAGCGCATCATGCAGGCTCGCACCATTGGCCGAAAGGCCCAGTACCTGCACGCCATCGGCATCGTTGTCGCCGGCCTGGATGCGGTACTGGAACACCAGCGTGGTGGTCGCCGATCCGGCGACGAAGTCGGCAAACACCGTACGCCCACCGATATCCAGGGCCAGCTGTGGAACGCCATCGACGATGACCGCTTCGCTGGTATTGACCACGAAGGTCAGCACATCACCGGCGTTGTAGGCGACCGCGGCCGGCACGCCGACACTGCTTACCGTGGGCGCATCGCGATCGATGCTGTAGGCGGCGCCCACCAGGCCGCCACTGAGCAGGTTGCCGGCGACGTCGCTGATGCCGGTACCGCTGGCCTTGAGGTTCAGGCCCAAGGTGCCGGTGCCGCTCACGCCACTGACGGTGATTTCGTAGACACCTTCGCCGAGCTGGCGCAGCCCGCTCAACGTACCGCTGGCGGAACCGCTGCTGGCCAGGCTGAAGTCGCTCAGGTCCACGCCATTGACGCGTTCGCTGAAGGTCACGGTAAAGCGCACGCTCTGCGCATTGCTTGGCGATGGGTCGAGGGTGACGATGGCAAGCGCGGCCGGTGCCTGGGTGTCGACCAGTACCTGGCGCATATCGGCAATGTTGTTCAAGGTGAGGTTCATGGCATTGCCCAGTGCATCGTTCAAGCTCGCACCGTTGGCCGCCAGGCCCGTCACGCTGATGCCGTCGCTGTCGTTGTCGCCGGCCTGGACGATGTACTGGAACACCAGGGTCGCCGTGCCCGCACCGGCCACCAGCTCGGCGTAGACCGTGCGCCCGCCCACCTCCAGCAGCAGCCGCGGAGAGCCATTGACCTCGACCGCCTCGCTGGCATTGACCACGAACACCAACGCATCGCCGGCATTGTAGGTCACGCCAGCAACCGGCCCGCCAACGCTGGTCACGCTCGGCGCACGGGTATCGACGAGATAGGCGTTGGACTGCGCCGTGCTGTCGCCGTGGTTGCCTTGGGCGTCGGTGACCAGGCCGGTGTCCAGGTACACCCGGTTGCCGTTGCTCTGGCTGCCGGTGGTCGGCGTCAAGATGGCCGTCCAGGTGATACCGCCATCGCTGCTGGCCAGGCCGCTCAGCACGCCGTTATCGGCCTGGAGCTGGGCCAGGGACAGGCCGCTTACCGCCTCGTTGAAAGTGATGGTCACCAGGCTGGTCTGGCCGGCGCCCAGCTGGCTATCGGCAACCACGATGCTGGCCGTCGGGCGCTGGGTATCGATGGCGTAGTTGTTGGAGTCGGTGGTGCCGACCCCGGCGTTGCCGGAGGCGCCGACCACTCCGCTGTTGTCCAGGGTGATCAGGTTGCTGGCGTCTTCGACGTTGGCCGCCGGGGTGAAGGTCGCCGTCCAGGTCACGCCGCCATCGCTGCTGCTCATGGCACTCAAGCTGCCGTTGCTCACGCTCAGGTCGCTGTTGTCGAAGCCGCTGACCGCCTCGCTGAAGGTGATGGTCACCAGGCTCGTCTCGCCGGCACGCAGGGCGCTGTCGGCGACCACGATGGTGGCGCTGGGCAGCACGGTGTTGACCGTGTAGTTGGCCGACTGGGTGGTGCCGGTGCCGACGTTGCCGGCCAGGTCGGCGATGCCGCTGTTGTTCAGGCTGATGACGTTGCTGGCATCCTGCACCGCCACCGCCGGGGTAAAGGTCGCCGTCCAGGTGATGCCACCGTCGCTGCTGGCCAGGTTGGCCAGGGTGCCGTTCTGGGCGGTGAGGTCGGCCAGGTCGAGGCCGTTCACCGCTTCGCTGAAGGTGATGGTGACCTGGGTCGTCTCGCCAGCACGCAGCGCGCTGTCGGCCAGCACGATAGTCGCAGTCGGGCGCTGGCTATCGATGCTGTAGTTGTTCGAAGCGGTACTGCCGCTGCCAGCATTGCCTGCTGCGTCGGCCACGCCGCTGTTGTCCAGGCTGATCAGGTTGCTGGTGTCGGTGATCCCGCTGGTTGGCGTCAGGGTCGCGGTCCAGGTAACGCCGCCATCGACGCTGCTCAGCCCGCCGAGGGTGCCATTGGCCACCGTCAGATCGGCAAGCGTGAAGCCGCTCACCGCTTCGCTGAAGGTGATCGTCACCAGGCTGGTCTGGCCGATGCCCAGCTGGCTATCGGCAACCACGATGCTGGCGGTCGGGCGCTGGGTGTCAATGGCATAGTTGTTGGAGTCGGTGGTACCGACCCCGGCGTTGCCGGAGGCGCCGACCACTCCGCTGTTGTCCAGGGTGATCAGGTTGCTGGCGTCCTCGACGTTGACCGCCGGGGTGAAGGTCGCCGTCCAGGTCACGCCGCCATCGCTGCTGCTCACGGCACTCAAGCTGCCGTTGCTCACGCTCAGGTCGCTGTTGTCGAAGCCGCTGACCGCCTCGCTGAAGGTGATGGTCACCAGGCTCGTCTCGCCGGCACGCAGGGCGCTATCGGCCACCACGATGGTGGCAGTGGGCAGCACGGTGTTGACCGTGTAGTTGGCCGACTGGGTGGTGCCAGTGCCGACGTTGCCGGCCAGGTCGGCGATGCCGCTGTTGTTCAGGCTGATGACGTTGCTGGCATCCTGCACCGCCACCGCCGGGGTAAAGGTCGCCGTCCAGGTGATGCCACCGTCGCTGCTGGCCAGGTTGGCCAGGGTGCCGTTCTGGGCGGTGAGGTCGGCCAGGTCGAGGCCGTTCACCGCTTCGCTGAAGGTGATGGTGACCTGGGTCGTCTCGCCAGCACGCAGCGCGCTGTCGGCCAGCACGATGGTCGCAGTCGGGCGCTGGCTGTCGATGGCGTAGTTGTTCGAGTCTGTCGTGCCGCTGCCGACATTGCCCGCCGCGTCGATTACCCCGGTATTGTCGAGCGTGATGAGGTTGCTGGTGTCGGTGACACCGCTGGCCGGCGTCAGCGTCGCGGTCCAGGTGACGCCACCATCGGCGCTGCTCAGCCCGCTGAGGGTGCCATTGGCCACCGTCAGGTCGGCTGTCGTGAAGCCGCTCACCGCTTCGCTGAAGGTGATGGTCACCAGGCTGGTCTGGCCGATGCCCAGTTGGCTATCGGCAACCACGATGCTGGCCGTCGGGCGCTGGGTGTCGATGGCATAGTTGTTGGAGTCGGTGGTGCCGACCCCGGCGTTGCCGGAGACAGCACCAACCACACCGCTGTTGTCCAGGGTGATGAGGTTGCTGGCGTCCTCGACGTTGGCGGCCGGGGTGAAGGTCGCCGTCCAGGTGATGCCGCCGTCGCTGCTGCTCACGGCACTCAAGCTGCCGTTACTCACGCTCAGGTCGCTGTTGTCGAAACCACTCACTGCCTCGCTGAAGGTGATGGTGACCACCGTGGTCTCGCCCACGCGTAGCGCGTTGTCGGCTACCACGACAGTGGCGGTCGGGGCCACGGTGTTGACGATGTAGTTGGTTGACTGAGTGCTGCCCACCCCCGCGTTGCCGGCCAGGTCGGCGACACCGGTATTGTCCAGGGTGATGAGGTTGCTGGTGTCGCTGATACCGCTGGCAGGCGTCAGGGTGGCAGTCCAGGTGATGCCGCCATCGACGCTGCTGAGCCCGCCGAGGGAGCCATTGGCCACCGTCAGGTCGGCGGTGCTCAAGCCGGTCACTGCTTCATTGAAGGTGATGGTGACCGTGGTGGTCTCGCCGACCGTGAGGGTGGTGTCGGCGACCGTAATCACAGCAGTCGGGCGCTGGGTGTCGATGGCGTAGTTGTTCGAGTCTGTCGTGCCGCTGCCGACATTGCCCGCCAGGTCGATTACCCCGGTATTGTCGAGCGTGATTAGGTTGCTGGCATCACTGACATTGCTGCTCGGGGTCAGGGTCGCGGTCCAGGTGATACCACCGTCGGCGCTGGCGAGACCGCTCAGGCTAGCGTTGGCCACGCTCAGGTCGGCAAGGGTAAACGCGCTTACCGCCTCGTTGAAGGTGATGGTCACCGTGGTGGTCTCGCCGATGCGCAGGGTGCTGTCAGCCACCACGATGGTCGCGGTCGGGCGCTGAGTGTCGATGGCGTAGTTGTTGGAACTGGTGGTGCCGCTGCCGCTGTTGCCAGCCGCGTCGGTCACCCCGGTGTTATCCAGGGTGATCAGGTTGCTGGTATCACTGACGCTGCTGTCCGGCGTCAGGGTGGCGGTCCAGGTGATGCCGCCGTCCGCGCTGGCGAGCCCGCTCAACGCGCCGTTGGCCACGCTGAGGTCGGCAAGGGTAAAACCGCTTACCGCCTCGCTGAAGGTGATGGTCACCGTGGTGGTCTCGCCGATGCGCAGGGCGCTGTCAGCCACCACGATGGTCGCGGTCGGGCGCTGGGTGTCGATGGCGTAGTTGTTGGAGCTGGTAGTGCCGCTGCCGCTATTGCCCGCCATGTCGGTCACCCCGGTGTTATCCAGGGTAATCAGGTTGCTGGTATCACTGACGTTGCTGCCCGGGGTCAGGGTAGCGGTCCAGGTGATACCACCATCGGCGCTGGCGAGGCCGCTCAGGCTACCGTTGGCCACGCTCAGGTCGGCAACGGTGAAACCGCTTACCGCCTCGCTGAAGGTGATGGTGACCAGCGACGTCTCGCCGGCCCGCAAGGCGCTGTCGGCTACCACGATGGTGGCGGTCGGGCGCACGGTATCGATGGCATAGTTGTTCGAATCGGTGGTGCCGCTGCCGGCATTGCCGGCGAGGTCGCTGACCCCGGTATTGTCCAGGGTGATCAGGTTGCTGGTATCAGTGACATTGCTGGTCGGCGTCAGGGTCGCGGTCCAGGTGATACCGCCATCTGAGCTGGCGAGACCGCTCAGGCTACCGTTGGCCACGCTCAGGTCGGCGAGGGTCAGGCCGCTCACTGCCTCGCTGAAGGTAATGGTCACCGTGGCCGTATCGCCAATTTTCAAGGCCGTGTCGCTGATGCTGATCGTGGCGGTCGGGGCAATGGTTTCCTGGATCGCCACCTGTACCGAAGCTGCAGCGGACGTGCCACCGTCACCGTCATTGAGGGTGATGCTCAGGGTACGGCTGGCCTGGGCGATGGCGTTGCCGGCATTGCTGTTTTCGTAGGTGAGGTTGCGCACCAGCGCCTGCACCGCCGCCGCGTTGGCATTGGCGTTGAACGTGACCACCAGGTTGGCCCCACCGCTACCGCCAGACAGGCTGCCGATGGTGACCCCGCCATAGCTCACCGTGCTGCCACTGACGCCGATCTGCCCGGCGCCAGTGCCCTGGTTGCGTAGCCCCAGCAGATCTTCGCTGGCCACGCCATTGGCGCTGATCGCAACGGTCAGGTTGCCACCGGCAAAATCGGCGGAATCGCTGTCGCTGACCGTGGCATTGCCACCGCTGTCGATCAGCACCGCGCCGCTGCCTTGGGTGAAGGTGACGCCGTCACCATTGAGGTTGCCGATCACCGGCACGCTGTTGAGTGGCTGCACCACTACCGAGGCTGTGCGGCTGGTACTGCCCATGTCATCGTTGACGCTGACCGCCACGCTACGGGTACCGCTGGTGTAGGCCACGGCCGCGTTGCCGTAGGCCACCGCGGCGAGCACCGCGCGGTATTGCGCCAGGGTGGCGACACCGCTCAACGTCAGCACCGTGCTGCCCGACCCGCTGACCGTGATGCCGAAGCTGGCTGCGCTGGCAATCTGCCCGGCACTCAGCGACAGGGTTTCGTTGCCGACATCCACCACACCGCTCAGGGTCAGGGTGGCGCCGCTCACCTGGGTGTCGCCGTCGGTCTGGGTGAGGCTGAGGTTGGGTACGATCGCCACCGGTGTGCCGGTGAAGTTCACCGTACTGTCGTTACCGCCGCTACTGGTGTCCAGGTCGACCACGGGGGGCGCGGCATACAGCACCTCGTAGGCACCGATGTCCACCCCGGCGCCACGCGGCCGGACAAAGCCGCGCAGGTCGGTGAGCGTGGCACCGGCAGCAGTGCCCTGGTCGATGGCGTTGCTGGCGGTGGACGCCAGGCGGTAGTCGCCGCCTGCAGCATTGACGAAGTCGACCGAAACGCCGATCAGGTTGGTGGTGCTGGTATAGCCGCCACCGGCGCCGTTGTTGGTGGCCGCATCCAGCGCAACGCCATTGACGGTGTTGCCGGTGAGGATGCTGTTCTGCACCGTCACCGTGCCAGCGCTGCCCGGCGACCAACCAAGGCCAGCCGAGCTGATGGTGCCGGTACTGGTGCTGAAGGTGTTGTTGGCGATGGTGCTGTTGACGATGCTCACCGAGCCGCCGGTATTGTTCAGCACGATCACTGCACCGGCGGAGACGACGCCAGTGGCACCGTATTCGCCGATGTTGTCGTAGATCGCCACGTTTTCCAGCACGTGGTTGTTGGCCCCACCCAGGCGGACCAGTGACGACATGCCCGTAGCGTTGACGATACTGCCATCGTTGTCGTGAATGGTCGTGTTGCGCACGATCACCGTGGAGCCTACCGTGGTCGCCGAGTTGATCACAGCACCGGCATTGTCCTGGAAGTTCGAGTCCTCGACCGTGATCGAGCCCGAGTTGGCCCGGATTGCGCCGCCGGTCAAGTTGCCGGAGAAATAGCGGAAATCCAGATTGCGCACGGTCAGTGCACCGTTGGTGTTGCTCTGCAGGCCCGACGATTCCAGTGAGTCGCGCGAGCCATTGTTGTTGACGTCGCCGCTGAGGATGATATCGCCCTGGCCGTCACCATCGACGTCGCCGTTGATGGTGACGTTGCTGGTGACCAATAGCGCTGAAGCCGTGGACCAGCGGATGGTCTGCCCTTTCAGCGATTGGTGGAAGACAATGATATCGCTGCCGCTGCCAGCGCTGGAGCCATCCACCGAAGCATCCGTGTTGGCGGCCTGGATGGCCTCGGCCAGCGACACTTTGCCATTGAGTGCCGTGGAAGATGCATCGGTGTCGGTAACGGTAATGGTCGCCAGCGAAGTGGTGAACGCCGACAGGTCCCCGCGCTGCACGCCCGTATCTGTCGCCAGCACCCCAGAGACGGTCTCCAGCTGCCAGTCCTCGCCGGCGCGATTGCCGGTTGAATTCGCTGAGGCGCCAACGTCGGCGCCGGTGAACCGCGCCACTTCGTCAACGAACAGCTGGCCATCGCTGCCCGCGCCTGTGTTACAGGCGAAGAAACGAATGTCGCCGCCGTCCGCCAGGCTGGCGCCGATACGCGCCAGGTCGCTGGCATGGCTGGCCAACTGGTTGGTCCACACGGCATTGCCAGCCAGGTAGACATAGCCACTGTCACCGTGGCTGATGATATCGATGCTGGTGACGTCGCTACGGCCATCGAGGTAATCGGCAATCTGCCTGAAACCATCCTTGCCGTTCTCCAGCACCACCACCTCGACGCCAGCAGGAAGGCCGGCAATCAGTTTCTGGTAGTCACTGACGGCAGAGTCGACGAACACCACTTCGTGGCTGCCCGCAGCCGTGGTGGCCGGCGCAGTGGCGGGCGCGGCGTCGTGCGCAGCTGCAGTGTCCTGCGTGCTGCTGGCATCGCTGGCCACGCTGGGGTCCTTGGCCGTTGCGGCTGCCACGGCCTGGGCGCCCTGGTCGGCGACCACGGCCACCGAGGCGTCAAACATCATGCGCGGTTCCAACGCCTGGATGAGGCTCGGACGGTTTACGGAAACGGTGGGTTGTGCGTGCGAACGGTTGCGTTTCCAGAAAGCCATGTCGACCTCATTCAGCCTTGCGGCTGGTTGTTCCTGTCGTTGTGCCCGTGTAGCGGCGCTGCTTGTAATCGTCCCCGAAGCATCGCAGGGCACCAGACAGCCCCGCGATGCTGCTCCGTCCTGGATCAGTTACGGGCCGGGAAGATGCCTTCCAGGGCGATGATGAAGTTCATGCCCAGGTAAGGTGCTTGTACCGAAACAGGTATCGAACTGCCGCCCGCCACCACGTTCATTGGCGGAATGTTGGCATCGAACGGTTTCAGGGTGGTGCTGGCGGCGGCATCGGAGTAGATGCTCGCTGCCGCTCCCGAACCAGTGGTGTCGTAAGGTGTGGCCAGCACGCTGGCGGTGGTAGGCTCGGCGAGGTTGGCATTGGTGACCACCGCCGGGATGGCGACACTGGCTTTGCTGGCAGGAATCGCCACCGCGATGGCCGGCAGGTTCTGCGGCAGCAGGCTGACCTGGTTGGCCCCGGCCATTTCACCCTGGTCCACGGTCGGCAAGCCGGGCCCGGTACCCACGCCAACGGGCATGCGGCCGCGCAGGTCAGGCAGGCCGAACGTGGTCTGGCCGTTACCGCCGTAGGTGGTGCCCAGGATGGCGAACAGTGCGCTGTTCTGCGAGATGCTCAACAGCTGCCCTTGGCACTGTGCCCAGCCACGCGGCGCGAAATTGCCCGCAAACATCCTGATCTCACCGAGGAATGGCTCACTCATTTTCCGATCTCCTATGACTACGCTATAGAGCGGGCCACACAGCCCCGCGGAATATGACGCGCATCGTCAGGCAGGCCTGTCGACGTGAAAAACTGCGAGCGCCGTCCGGCGCATCTGCAGATACAGGCCGTTGTCGCCAACCACTTCGAAACCGTTGCGCTGGTACAGGCGCAGCGCCGGATTGTCCAAGGTCACGTGCAGGCCGACGCTGAGGCCCTGTCGATCGGCCTGTGCCAACCACTGTCGGATCAACCCGGTGCCGATGCCCCGGCCTCGCCAGGCGGGCATCAAGGCAGTGTCGATGATTTGCAGATGGCTGTCGGTCCACAGCAGGTAGGCGCGGCCGATCGCTTCACCCGCGGTTTCGATGATCGAGAAACCGGCGTCGGCAAAGTGAGTCTGGTAATGGGCGTGCTGGGCCTGGAACTGTTGGTCGAGAAACGTATCGATGGCGGCCTGATCCCATGGCAGCATGGCCATTTCGCCAGCCCGGGTGGTGCCATAGAGGGTACGCAGGAACGCCTGGTCGGCGTCGGTGATGGGGCGCAGGTGTACTTCGGAACTGGCCATGGTGTCGCTTCCTTGCAATAGTCAGCCCCCGGGGAGGCGCGCACATCCTGTGGATTACCCTGCACATCGGAAGTAGCGTAGCCGAATACCGCGGCAAATCGCCACCATTACGGCAGGGCCGCCATGCATTTTTATCAAACAGTTGTTCGAGGGTTCACCAGGCCTGCGCCTGCGCCTGGCTCAAGCGCAGGTCTTCCAGGGCGTTGTACGGCTCCATGGCCCATCGGCGCACCCCCTCGCGCACCTCTTCGCTGGCCTCCTGGCGTTTGCGCTGGCTGTCGGCGCTGAAGTTCATCGCCGGTTGCTTGGCATCGAAGGCTGCCACCTCGCGCAAGGTTTGCTCAACGCCGGGTGCCAGCCCTAGCAGCGGACCAAGCCGGCCCCAGGTCGCATCGGGTAATTCGTTGTAGTTGACCGCAATACCGCCATGCTGTCGGCACAACGCCAGCCCGGCACTGAGGATTTCGCCGACCATCCTGCAGGTGTATTCCACCACGCCCATGGCTCCGGCCTGCGGCAACAGCACATCGAAAGCCGACGGCCCAAGCAGGCCCGGGACCCGTTGCATGCCTGCCTGGCGCAACTGCGAGGCGACAATCTCCAGCGGGTCGCGGTACAGGAACAGCCGTGGCACCTGCGGGTACAACACCGCCAGCACGGGAGCCTCGAACACGTTCCAGGCATCGAGCTTGACCAGCAACTGGCGCTCATCGCCCCGTCGGCGCTGGCCGTAGGCGGACAACAACGCTTGTAGCGCCGCGTCCTGCCAGGCTGCGGCAGCGGCATCCTGCAACGGTGCGCGTAACAGACCGTCCAGTGGGGGTGGCTCGGACAGCACGATGTTGTGCGTCTGGCTGGCCAACAACTGCGCCACCAGGGTCGAGCCACAACGCGAAGCGTGGAACAGCAAGGCCGATGGTGCCAGGCCCGGGCTGCGTGCGTGCCAGTCAAGCAGCGCCTGAATATCGCTGTCGCGGCGTAGCGCCTGGTTGAACGGCAGGCGCAGGGCCAGGTCGACCTCATCCCGGAAAAACGGCTTGCTCAGGTGACGCGCACCGAACCAGCACCAGTCTACCCGCCAGTCGCCGTCCCTGCGCCACAGGCGGATGGGCAGCCAACCATGGAAATCAGCTGTGGAATTCAGGCTCGCCATTGCTCGCTCCATGCTTGCCGGCCCAAGCGCATGGCGCTGAGCACTTCTGCCTCGGAAAACGCCAGCCCCAGGGCTGCGCCCAGGCTGATGGCCTCAGCCACGAAGGCCTGGGGCTGTTCATGAGCCTGCAGGCGAGCGGCCAGTGCCGGGTCTTGCGCCACGTGTTGGCGAAAATGCTCGAAGGCCTGCCCTGCCCTGCCCAGGCACAAGCTTGGGGTCTGTGCACGGCCGTTTTCGATCAGGCTTGCCAGCCACGGGTCAGGCAGGCAATCGAGCACCAGGTGAATACGCTCACCAGGCCCCGGATTGTCTACCCGGTGTGGTCGTGACAGGTCGATGAACCAGCACTCGCCTGGGCGCATGGGTATCTGCAGGCCATCGACCAGAAATTCCACGCCAGCAGGGCTCAGCAACGGGATATGCAAGCGCAGGCAGCCGCCTGGCCGGCCCAGGTCCGGGTCACGGTGCTCATGGATTCGCGCGCCCGCTCCCAGGCGCAGCAGACGAGCAGCGCGCAGCGAACTGGCAAACGGCGCGAGCAAGGCCTGCCAGGCCGCTTCTGCCTGCCACCAGGGCAACCGCAGGGCTGCGCCCTGCCCGGGAGCGAGCGGCACAACGGCATCTTCAGCGGCCACCAGGGCCACGCCGCTCCAGTCGCCCTGATGGTAGCCGCTGTTGAAGTGCGGCTGCCAGGCATCGCTGGCTACCCGTTGCAATGCCGCCAGCACTGCCGGCAGGTCGACGGCCAGGTCGAGGCGAGCACAAAGCGGCAAAAGCAGTTCGGGCATGGGCGCTCCTTCAGCTGAACAGTCTAGAAACCACTCTCACGCACGCCCAGCGCTGCCAACCGGCGCCAGGCTGCCCCCAGCAACGACTCGCGGGCGCCATCGAGCACCACCACTCCACGCAGCGGCTGGACAACGTCGGCGGTTGCTGTCATTGGGCTCAGCCATACACCGTATTGCGCGTGCAGCGGTTCCGCACGCTGTTGGTTGTCGCGGCGCACGGCAATCGGTCCGTGGCGATCAGAGGCCAAGGCTTCCAGTTCCAGGTAAGTCGCCCCGGTGGCATCTACCTGTTCCAGGCGCACTGGCACTGCTGTACGCAATGGGTCATCGGCAATGAAACGGCCTTCGATGCCCGCCGCCACTCGCCACAACTCGGCCTCGGCCAGGTAACCACGCAAACGCACCCCGGGCTCGACGATACGCCCCAGGGCTTGGGCGGTATCCAGCCATTGCCCGGCCGCCAGCCCGGCCGCCAGGTCGCGCACCACCCCGTCGTAAGGGGCGCGCAGCAGCAGTCGTTGACGCTGTGCAGCCAGGCCACGGAACTCCGCCACCGCCTCGGCCAGTTGCTGCTCGAGCACACCCGCGTCGCCGGCGGTGGCACTGCGCCCGGACTGCCGGCGCAGCAACAACTGGAGAATCTGGATTTCACGGCGAACGATCGCCTGGCGCGAATCCAGGTCGGGCGATTCCAGCTCCAGCAGCAATTGGCCCTGGCTGACCTGTTGGCCATCCTGCACCAGCAAACGCTTCACGCGCGCCGCCAGCGGGGCGTGCAAGGCACTCACGCGGGACGCTTCAAGCATTGCCGGCACTTCCACCGCTCCGCGCCACGGCACTACCAGCAGCGCCAGCAGCAGCAACAACCCAAGGCCACTGCGCAAGGCCTTGTGCGGCTGGGCCTGGCCGCGCCGCTGCCACCACTGCTGCAGCTCCTTGCACACTGGCAGGCCGATGAACCACGCCAGTTCGACCAGCATCAGGAAAATGCCCAGCAGCTTGAAAAACAGGTGGTACACCGCCAGGGCGATACCGAAGAACAGCACTGCACGCCACAACCAGGCACCATAACCCCACACCAGCAGGCGCTTTTGCATGCCTTCGGGCCAAGGCTCGGGTTTTGCGTCGCCGTAGCCGAACAGCGCCTCGCGCAGGCGCCAGCGGCACAGGGCGAAGGCGCGTTGCTGCAGGTTCTCGACGCCCCACAGGTCACTGACCAGGAAATAACCGTCGAACCGCATGAACGGGTTGAGGTTGACCAGCAAGGTAGTGATCCAGGTGGCGCTGGCGAGCATGAACGCTGCCGTGCGCAGCGGTCCATCAGGCAGCAGCGACCAGGCCAGCAGGGCCAGCACCGCCAGGACCAGTTCGGCGAAGATGCCCCCGGCATCGATCAGCAGCCGCGAGCGCCGATCATTTACCCGCCAGGCATCACTGACGTCGGTATAGAACATCGGCAGCATCACCATGAAGGCCAACCCCATGCTCTGCACCCGACAGCCGGCCCGCTTGGCCATATAGGCATGGCCGAACTCGTGGCAAAGCTTGGCAAAGGCCAGGGCCAGGCCGAAGACAAGCATGCCGCCCAGGCTGAACAGGTGCGGGAAGGTGGCGATGAAACGCGACCAGTCGCGGGCCATCAGGAATAGGCCGAGTACCAGCAACGCGGGCAGACCAAAGCGCAACAGCCAGCCGGCATGGCGTTCGAGCACTGGCCAAGTGCGATTGAGGAAAGCGTCCGGACGCCACAACGGGATACGGAAGAACAAGTACTGGTGCAGCGCCTTCTTCCAGACGCTCTGCCGGGTGGCCGCGGCTTTGCTGGCGTAGCTTTGACGCTGGTCGGCATCCTGCGCGCTCAGCAGGTCATGTTGAGCAAGGAACCCTCGCAGGGTGTCCAGCTCGTCGGCTTGCAGTCGCGCGCCTGGTTCGGCATTGGCCGCCGCCAGTACCTGCTGCGGATCGCCCAGGCCCCAGTGGTGCAACAAGCGCACCGCGGCTGCGCCGAGCTTGAAATAACGACCGCGCAGCGGGTCGGCCAAGGTCCATTGCGCTGAACCGTCCAGCGCCGGGGCCGCCGGCGACAGTTGCAGGTCGGCTCGCAGGGCGGGCAGCATCACCAGCCCAACCCTTGGCGCACGGCCGCCAGCGGACGGCGCAGCAGGTAATAGGCCAGCGGCGCACGCTCGCCATACAGCTTGGCGGTGCCGCGCAGGCCGATGCGTGGCGGCGCCTCGACGAACGCCGCATCCAACCGGTAGGCCAACTGCCCGGCAGCGGTAGCCTGGGCTTCGTAGGCGGCACGCTCGAGCTGCGCGGGGTGCCGGTGCAATGGATCGCTGTCCAGGAACAGCGCCACCTCGGCCCCCGGTTGCAGGGCAATGGCGTCGCCCACCGGCAACTCCATGCGCAGCTCGGCCTTGACGGGATCGGCCAGTTGCAGCAGGCGCTCGCCGGTCTGCACCGGCTTGCCGGTCCAGCGCTGGGCATCGGCGAACACGGCAATGCCATCCCGCTCGGCGCGCACTTCGCTGCGCGCCAGCAACTGGCGTGCGTAGTCGAGCTCGGCGCGCTTCTGCTCCACCCGTGCAGCCAGCAGGTCGAGGCGCGCACTGGAGTCAGCATCGGAGAATGCGCGCTGAGTGCTGGCTTTGAGCTCGGCCTCGGCAACCCCCAAGGTACGCTCGGCGACATCCGCCTGCGCCTTGAGCGAGGTATCGTCGAAACGCACCAGCAGCTCACCGGCGGTCACCGTCTGGTTGGGTTTGACCCGGAACTCGGCAATCACCCCGTCCAGCGGCGCGGCCACCACCTGGCCACCGCGCGGCACCACCTCGGCGGGCGCCAGCACCGACTGACGTACCGGTATGCACAGCACCACCACGGCCACCGCCAGAAGCGCCAGCAGGCGCCGTCGTGGCCAGCGCAGGCGCCAGGGGCGCGCTGGGCGCAAAGCCTGCCAGGCATGGCCGTAGGTTTCTGCCAGGTGCACCAGCAGGGCCTGCTCGGCAGCGTTGAAAGGGTTATCGCGTGCCAGCCACAAGCCACCGAAGGTTTGTCCCTCACGGCTGTGCAACGGCAGCCAGAAAGCCTGCGCAGCAGACAAAGCCTGCCAGTCGTCGCGCACATGCGCATCGAGTATCGCCGGGTTGACCGCTGCGGCGGCATCAGCAGCACCGGCAGCCTGCAGCTGCCTTGCGGCGCGCTCGACAAAGGCCACGAACGGGGCATTGCTTTCCACCACGCTGATACCGGTCAGTGCCTGGACCTTGCCTTCGATCAACAGCGCGGCGTGGCGAAAACCGAACAGTGCCTGGCCATCGTTGACCATGGCATAGGCCAACTGCTCGCTGCTGGCAGCCTGGCGGGCCTGCCGTTCCAACCCCAGAAACCGGGCGAAGGCATGCTCAGCCATGCCGTTGGCCGCGGCCGTCATGGTTGTTCCGAAAAAATGGCCGTACCACTCATGCCCGCCAACAGCCCTTGGGCGTCTCGCGGCAATTCGCCAATCAGCAGCAGGGTCTGGCTGCCTTCATCGATCCGCGCCCCCACGCGCTTGACCTGTGCCTGCAGCGGTCGACCGGTTTCATCCGGGGTGAACTGGAAGGGTTGGCCGGGCTTGAGGCGTGCGAGCCAGTTCGATGGCACCAGCAGCTGGATCTCCAGCGAGCGGTTGTCCACCACTTCCAGCAGCGGCGCGCCGCTGGGTACGCTTTCGTGTGGCTGGGCACGGCGTTGCACCACACGCCCATCGAACGGAGCGCTGACCACGCAGCGCCTGACCTGAACCTGGTACACCTGCGCTTCGGCCTGGGCTTGGGCCTGCCTGGCTTCAGCCAGGGAGACCTCGTACCGGCCGACCGACTTGAGGGCGGCCAGTTGCCGATTGTGCTCGAGTTCCTCACGTGAGGCGCGTACCGCCGCCTGGGCAGCGTTGAGCTGGGCCTGGTAAGCAGCACAATCGAAGCGCGCCAGGGTACTGCCCTTGGTGAAATCTTCGCCCTCTGCAAAGGGCATCTCGACGATGCGCCCGGCCAGTTCACTGGCCAGCACTGCGTGATCGCGGGCGCGCAGCACGCCACGGGCGTTTTGCCCAGTGCCTGCATCGCTGCGCGCTGGCGTGTCCAGCAATGGGTCGCCTGGTGCTTCACTGGCAACCGCCAATGGCAACTGCAACACAGCCAAGGCCAGGGCCAGGCGGATGGCAGGACGCATGGTGCACACTCCTTGTGAACTCGGTGGCCGGAGTGTACGACAAAGATGATGGCACGGATATATCACCGTATCCGGCGCCGACCTGCAGCCCAAGTCAAGCGAGCGCAGCCATCAGGCTCCATCAGGGTCTACCCCCTCGCCAGCAGTCATCAGCTGCATCAGCGCCCGGTTTTCCACCGGCCGACTAAGCAGGTAACCCTGCACCTCATGGCACTGGTCGTCACAAAGCAAGGCCAGCTGTTCTGCGGTCTCAACGCCCTCGGCGGTGACGGTCATGCCCATCGCGTTGCCCAAGTTGATGATAGCTTGCACCACGCTGCGATCACTGCTGCTGGTGCCCAACGACTGGACGAAGCGCTTGTCGATCTTGATGCTGTCGAACGGGTAGGTGCGCAAATAGCCCAGGGAAGAGTAGCCCGTGCCGAAGTCATCCATGTTCAGACGTACCCCCAGCTCCTTCAATGCATTCATGGTCTGCAGAGCACCTTCCACGTCATTGAGCATGACGTTCTCGGTAATCTCCAGCTCCAGGCGATGGGCAGGCAGGCCCGTGTGCCGGAGCGCTTCAGCCACGTCCCGCACCACGTCGCTGCGGCTGAACTGCGCTGGCGACATGTTGACCGAGACCAGGATGTCCAGCGGCCAGCCACGCGCCAGCGTGCAAGCCTCCTGGAGCACCCAGTTGCCCAGTTGCACGATCAGGTCGGACTCCTCGGCCAGGGCAATGAAGCGGTCTGGCCGCAGCAAGCCGAGCCGTGGGTGTTGCCAGCGCACCAGCGCCTCGGCTGACGCCACCGTCACCCCGTCCACCTTGTAGCGCGGCTGGAAATGCAAGCGCAGTTCACCTCGGGCGATGCCCTCGCGCAGTTCACGCTCCAGCTCGCGCTTTTCCAGCAATGCTGAGTTCAACTGTGCCGAGAAGTAGCGCCAGGTATGCTTGCCGGCCTGTTTTGCGCTGTACAAGGCGACATCGGCATAACGGATCAGGTCGCTGGGCGAACCAGAGTACTCTGCGGACAACACCACCCCGAGGCTGACCCCAACCTGTACCTTGTGTTGTTCGAGGGTGATCGGGCGCTTGAGGTTTTCGATGACCCGCGCGCAGAAGCGGTCCATTTCATCATGTTTGCCTGGCCGGGCCAGGACGATGACGAACTCGTCACCGCCCAGGCGTGCCACCAGGTCGGTGTCGCGGGTCACCTGCCCTAGCCGACGCGCCACTTCAATCAGCACGGCGTCCCCGGCCGGGTGGCCGAGGCTGTCATTGATCGGCTTGAAATTGTCCAGGTCGAGCATCAGCAAGGCCAGCTCACCTACCCCGGCATCCTCGAGAAAGCGGAACAGTTTGTTGCGATTGGGCAGGCCGGTGAGCGCATCGTGTAACGACAGGTGCTGGACCTGCGCATGGGCAGCTACTTCGTCGGTGATGTCCGTGCAGGTACCGCGGAAACCCTGGCAAACCTTGTGTTCGATAATGGCCTTGGCGGCAACCCGGCACTCTCGCCGTTGCTCGTGAAGATCGCGGTACTGGCAACGCAGGCTGCCCGTCGACTCGCTGCCCGCCAGGCCGTGCAGCCAGGTCTCGACCTGCCCGGTAGCGCAGTCGAACAGATCGCTGATGGGGCGTTGCAGCCAGCGCTCCAGGGGGTGCCCGGTCAGTTCGGTGAAACGCGGTGAGAGATAGGTCAGGTTCTGCTGCGCATCGGTTTCCCAGATCCAGTCCGAGGCGGCTTCGGCCACCGCCTTGAAGCGCGCTTCACTGGCTTGCAGGGCGGCTTTCGAGGTGGCCAGCGCGTAGTGGCTGCGGTCCATGCTGGTACTGGCGCGCATGGCGTAGCGAGCGCACAGGGCCATGACCAGGGCGATGATCAGTAATGCCAGGGCCAGGGGCAACAATACCGTCTCGAGCAGGTCGGTCCCGGGCTGTTCGATCTGCCAGGTCAGCGCGTAGCCGCTGTCCTCCAGCGGCAAACGCCCCTGGTCTGCCTGCAGCTGAGGCGCGGCCACGACGGCAAAGCCTGACAGCCCCGCAGAGCGGCCCAGTTGCCCGAGCACCTTCGGCTTGAGTAACCGCACGAAGACCAGTACTGCGCCAGCATTCGGCAGGGAGGGCCGCGCCGACGGCGGGCGGATGACTGCTGCGGTGAACAGCGCCGGTTGGCCGTTGAACACCAGGTAGCCGGAGGCAGCCTGGTCCTCCTGCGTCATCGCCTGCCGAGCCCGTTGCAGAACCTGGGCGCGGCTGCCGCTGTAGTCTTCGAAGCCCTGTTCGCTGAGGCGCCCTTCAAGCATCGCGTAGGGGGTGCCGTCATCATCCAGGACGAACACGCCTTCATAGCCGTCGGTGCTGTAGAGCGTCTCGCCCAGGTTATCCTCGTCGTAGGCCCAGTGCCGGTCCACACGGCCCGCCAGGTGCTCGTAGGCGGCCTGCCACACGGCATACGAAACCAGGTAGTTGCGTTCGCTCTTGTGCAATTGAGTGAGTGCCGACTCGGCGTGAAAACGGCTCTGTGTTCGCTCGCGCGCGTCAAGGGACTCGGCGATGCGGTACAAGGAAACCAGGCCCAGTAGCAATATCAGCAACAGCAGGCTGGAAAAGACCAGCGTCAACTGCCGAACCACCTGACTGCGTGACGAATTACTGCCGAAGGTTGCATCCATTCAGTGGGCGCCTTTTGCCGGACTCCAGAGAATGGACTGCCAGCGATTGGCACCGATCGATCCGGCCGACGACCGGGCGACCAACCCCTGCAGCCCTGCAGACTCGAACGAACCTCAAAGTACCCGTTTGATCAACGGCTCCAACCGGCTAAAGCGTAGCCGACGCAGCAACTTGCGTACTTCCTTCGGGTGCTCGGCCTTGACGCCCAGCGCCTGCGCCGGGTCGATCCGCGGCGCATGCCGACGCAGTTCGCCCAACTCGGCCTCCCGAGGCGCCTGCCATTGGCCTTGCGGGTCATCGATCAGCAGACCGTTCTCCAGGTCCAGGTTGAAACCGCGTGGGTTCAGGTTATTACCGGTCAGCATCGAATAGCGTTGGTCGACCCACACCCCCTTGGCATGGAAGGTATGCCCGGGATCATTCCAGATGCGCACCTGCAACTGGCCACTGGCAATCGCGGCCTGCCGGCGCCGGGCAAATGTCCGCAGGTTGTCTTCATACAGGTACGGCAAGGCACCACTGGCACTGAACGGTTCGCCAGGTGCGATATAGAAGTCGTTGGCCGTACGGTCGCCGACAATCAGTTCCACCCGCACGCCCCGCTCCAGCGCAGCATCGAGCTCACGCATCAATACCCGTGGCGGGTTGAAATACGGCGTGCTGATGATGACCTGGGTACGCGCCGCCGCCAGCAAGGCGCACAACGCCCGGTTCAGCGGGTTGCCACGGCCTACGCCGAGCAGCGGAATGACCCGCAGGCCTTGCCCCGCCCCGTCGGCCGGCGCCTCGTACTTCATGCGCCGCAGGCGCGCACGCAAGCGCCGGATATCACCGCGCAGGCTGCGGGTGGCAGGCGGCGCCGGCAGGTCCAGGCGTGGCGTGGCGGTGTGGTGCAGCAGGCGCCGGACCAGGTCGACCATGGCATCGGCCAGCGCTGGCGCGTGGAACAGGTGGTAACGGTCCAGGCGGTAGCGGTCGAAGCGGTGCAGGTAGACGTTGTTCAGGCTGGCGCCGGTGTAGATCACGCAGTCGTCGATGATGCTGCCCTTCAGGTGCAGCACCCCGAACAGCTCGCGGGTCTGCACCGGCACGCCATGGATCACGATATCCAGCCCGTGCTGCTGGCGCTGGGCCTGATACCAGGCGGCGTTACCCGGCTGGCGGCCGGCCCCCAGCAGGCCGCGCCGGGCGCGGAACCAGTCGACCACGATGATGATCTCCAGGCCCGGCCGTGCAGCCTTGGCCTGGTACAACGCATCCAGCACTTCCTGGCCAGCCTCGTCCTGCTGCAGGTACAGCGCGACGATGACGATGCGTCGGGTCGCGGTGCGGATCTGCTCGAGCAGGCAGGCGCGGTAAGCCTTGGCATCGGGCAGTACCTGGATCGACTCGGGCGTCATGGCGTAGCCTGGCAAGCCTGCCAGCAGGGTTTCGGGGGTCACTGACGATCACCTTCTCTGTGCAATCACTGTCGCGTATCAGCTTGCACAGGAACATCAGAATGGTCCAGCCCCGACGCGGTAGAGGGCGCCAGGCGCCCCCCACCGCAACGCCGTTACTGCAAGTCGAAGCGGTCCAGTTCCATGACCTTCTCCCAGGCGGCCACGAAGTCCCTGACGAACTTGTCGGCGCCATCACTGCTGCCATACACCTCGCTCAACGCCCGCAACTGGGCATGCGAGCCAAACACCAGATCGACCCGGCTGGCGCTCCATTTCACTTGCCCGGTCTTGCGGTCACGGCCTTCGAACGCCTCGTTGTCGGCCGAGGTCGGCTTCCATTCCACGCTCATGTCG
Organism: Pseudomonas anuradhapurensis; assembly: GCF_014269225.2. NCBI lineage: Bacteria > Pseudomonadati > Pseudomonadota > Gammaproteobacteria > Pseudomonadales > Pseudomonadaceae > Pseudomonas > Pseudomonas anuradhapurensis. Next base: position 2,282,352 of record NZ_CP077097.1, on the reverse strand, counting down.
AGCAGGTTGCGGAAGAAATCGTTGCTCAGGGTGCCAACCTTGTCGGTGAATACGCCCTGCTGGTTGCCGCCATGGTTGGCACCGAGCACGCGCAGGCCGCCGATCAGCACGGTCAGTTCAGGGGCCGTGAGGGTCAGCAGTTGGGCCTTGTCCAGCAACAGTTTTTCGGCCTTGACGCTGTAGCGGGCCTTGGTGAAGTTACGGAAGCCATCGGCCAGCGGCTCCAGCACCGCGAACGACTCGACGTCGGTCTGCGCCTGCGAGGCATCGGCACGCCCCGGGCGGAAGGCCACACTGACGTCGTGCCCGGCATCCCTGGCAGCCTTTTCCACTGCGGCAGCGCCGGCGAGGACGATCAGGTCGGCCAGGGAGATTTTCTTGCCACCGGCATTGAACTCGGCCTGGATTTTCTCCAGCGCCGCCAGCACCTTGCCGGTGCCCTGGTTCGCCGGCCAGTCCTTCTGCGGTGCCAGGCGCAGGCGACCACCGTTGGCCCCGCCACGCTTGTCCGAACCGCGGAAGGTCGATGCCGCCGCCCACGCGGTGGCCACCAGCTCGCCAACGCTCAGGCCCGCCGCCAGCACCTTGGCCTTCAGCGCAGCAATGTCCTGCTCGCCCACCAGCGGGTGGTCGACTTTGGGAATCGGGTCTTGCCACAGCAGCTCTTCGTTGGGCATTTCCGGGCCCAGGTAGCGTGCCAGCGGCCCCATGTCACGGTGGATCAGCTTGTACCAGGCGCGGGCGAACGCGTCCGCCAGCTGGTCGGGGTTGTCCTTGAAGCGACGGGCGATCGGCTCGTAGATCGGGTCGAAGCGCAGCGCCAGGTCGGAGGTGAGCATGGACGGCGCGTGGCGCTTGGCCGGGTCGTGGGCATCGGGCACGGTGCCTGCCCCTTTGCCGTCTTTTGGCCGCCACTGGTGCGCGCCTGCCGGGCTCTTGGTCAGCTCCCAGTCGAAGTTGAACAGGTTGTTGAGGTATTCGTTGCTCCACTGGGTGGGGGTCGAAGTCCAGGTGACTTCCAGGCCGCTGGTGATGGTATCGCCACCCTTGCCGCTGCCGAACTTGTTGGCCCAGCCCAACCCCTGCAGTTCCAGGCCTGCTGCCTCCGGCTCGGGGCCGACGTTGTCGGCAGGGCCGGCACCGTGGGTCTTGCCGAAGGCGTGGCCGCCGGCAATCAGGGCCACAGTTTCTTCATCGTTCATGGCCATGCGACCGAAGGTTTCGCGGATATCGCGGCCCGAAGCCACCGGGTCGGGGTTACCGTCCGGGCCTTCCGGGTTCACATAGATCAGGCCCATCTGCACCGCGGCCAACGGGTTTTCCAGGTTGCGTTCGCCACTCAGCGCGCGGCTTTGCTCCTCTGGGTGCTTCGCTGGTTCGGCGACCAGGTCACCCTGGCCCGGCGGTTGGGCCTTGACCTGTTCCTTGCCATAACGAAGGTCGCCCCCCAGCCAGACCTTTTCCGCCCCCCAGTACACATCTTCATCCGGCTCCCACACATCGGCGCGGCCGCCGGAAAAGCCGAAGGTCTTGAAGCCCATGGACTCGAGGGCGACGTTGCCGGTGAGCACGATCAGGTCGGCCCAGGAGATCTTGTTGCCGTATTTCTGCTTGATCGGCCACAGCAGGCGCCGGGCCTTGTCCAGGCTGACGTTGTCCGGCCAGCTGTTGAGTGGGGCGAAGCGCTGCTGGCCCGAACCTGCACCACCCCGGCCATCGCCGATGCGGTAGGTGCCCGCACTGTGCCAGGCCATGCGGATGAACAGCGGCCCATAATGGCCGAAGTCGGCGGGCCACCAGTCCTGGGAGTCGGTCATCAAGGCGGTCAGGTCTTTTTTCAGGGCCTGGAAGTCGAGGCTCTTGAACGCCTTGGCGTAATCGAAACCCGGGTCCATCGGGTCGGACTTGGAGGAATGCTGGTGGAGAATTCTCAGGTTGAGCTGGTCAGGCCACCAGTCACGGTTGCTGGTGCCGCCACCTGCGGTTTGATGGAACGGGCATTTCGATGCGTTCGACATCTGCGTGTACCTTCGGGTCGTTTATCCAGATTTCCGGTCTGTGCCAGGTGTTCTTTCAGCCGGGCGCGTGCGCCCGTGCTACCCCTCATCAGGTCTGTACGAGGGCCTGCGAAACTGCCACGGCAAGCGCCGGCGGTCTTGCACGCAAGTGCTGACACAGCGCCCGCTCGCGCAATTGGCGAAGCCAGAGAAAAGACTAGCCGAGCCTGGGCAGAGATCTAATAGAGTGACTGTTAGGGGCTGATAGGCTGGCTCTGTCAGCTTGCAGGTTCGCCGGCTCCGGGCCACAAGGAGCCGCCCTGGCAACTCGAACCCACGGAGCGCTGCGTGTTCTGTATGGTTAGCGGCCAGGGCAAAGCTGATTTCCGGAGACAAGCATGCTGCGTATTTTTGAACGATGGCTCGACCCCTTCCCCCCCGACGAGGTACCACCGCCACCGGTGGGCCTGCTGCGCTTCATGTGGGCCTGCACCCGCGGCGCGCGCGGCTACATTCTGGCACTGGCCTTGCTCAGCGCCGCGGTGTCAGTCTACGAAGCCTGGCTGTTCGCCTTCCTCGGCCAGGTGGTCGACCTGCTTGCGGCCTGGCAGGCCGGTGATGCCGCAAGCCCCCAGGAAAGCCACGTACTGTGGGGGATCGGCATCGTCCTGGTGACCAGCGTCGGGCTGGTGGCACTGCGCACGATGGTCCAGCACCAGGTCCTGGCGATCAATTTGCCGTTGCGCCTGCGCTGGGATTTCCACCGGCTGATGCTGCGCCAGAGCCTGTCGTTCTTTTCCGACGAGTTCTCCGGCCGGGTCACCACCAAGGTGATGCAGACGGCGCTGGCGGTGCGTGAAGTGCTGTTTACCGTCATCGAGATCCTGCCCGGCATCGGCGTGTATTTCATCGCGATCATCGCCCTGGCCGGTGGCTTTGCCCTGAAGCTGATGTTGCCGTTCATTGCCTGGGTGCTGCTGTTCGGGCTGGCCATGCTGTATTTCGTACCGCGCCTGGGTAAGGTCGGGGAGGAACAGGCCCATGCGCGATCGTCGATGACCGGGCGGGTGTCGGACGCCTACACCAACATCACCACGGTCAAGCTGTTCTCGCATTCGAAACGGGAATCGCACTTCGCGCGCGCCGCCATGGAGGATTTCAAGCACACCGGCTTTCGCCAGATGCGCCTGGTCAGCCAGTTCGAGATCGTCAACCAGGCACTGGTGGTGGGGCTGATCCTCGGCGCAGGCGGCTATGCCCTGTGGCTGTGGCACCAGGGCCAGGTCGGCACCGGCGCGGTGGCGGCGATCACCGCCATGGCCTTGCGCATCAACGGCATGTCGCACTGGATCATGTGGCAGATGACCTCGCTGTTCGAGAACATCGGCACCGTGCAGGACGGCATGGCCACCCTGACCCGCGGCCCCAAGGTGCAGGACGCGCCGGATGCCGGCGAACTGGTGACCCGCGGCGGCGCGGTGACCTTCGACAAGGTCAGCTTCAACTACAACGGCGAGCGCCAGGTACTGAACGACCTGAGCCTGCACATCCAGCCTGGCGAGAAGGTCGGGCTGGTCGGCCGCTCGGGTGCCGGCAAATCCACGCTGATCAACCTGCTGCTGCGCTTCTACGACGTGGACAGTGGCGAAATCCGCATCGACGGGCAGAACATCGCCCGGGTCACCCAGGACAGCCTGCGCAGCGCCATCGGCATGGTCACCCAGGACACCTCGCTGCTGCACCGCTCGATTCGCGACAACATCGCCTATGGCCGCCCCGATGCGAGCGAGGCGCAGATCCGCGCCGCCGCAGTCAACGCACAGGCCGATGGTTTCATCAGCCAGCTCAGCGACCGCCAGGGCCACAGCGGTTACGACACCCTGGTGGGCGAGCGCGGCATCAAGCTGTCCGGCGGCCAGCGCCAGCGCATCGCCATTGCCCGGGTGATGCTGAAGAACGCGCCGATCCTGTTGCTGGACGAAGCCACCAGCGCGCTGGATTCGGAAGTCGAAGTGGCCATCCAGGAAAGCCTGGATGAAATGATGCAGGGCAAGACCGTCATCGCCATCGCCCACCGGTTGTCGACCATTGCCGCCATGGACCGGCTGATCGTCATGGATGAAGGGCGCATCATCGAGCAAGGTACCCATGCGCAGTTGCTGGCGAAAAACGGGACGTATGCACGCTTGTGGCAGCACCAGAGCGGCGGCTTCCTGGGTGAGGACCAAGGCGTGGCCGAGGCGGTGGAATAGGCGCAAGGCAGGTGGCGCGGTGGATGGCACCCTATGCTGGATCCGCAGCCTAACCAAACACCTGCGAAGGCCGGCGCAGCACCGGGACGAACGGGTTGATCCGCTCGCCTCTAACGCCACACGGCCGCCGATATCCCCGGTGAAGGTACGAATCGGGTATGGCCCTTCACTGCGGTCCAGGCAGAATGCGCACGGCCAGCAACGACCAGCCGGAGCTGGCGCAGAAGCTTGCAGAATTCCTGCTCAGCCCCAAGCGCAGGCGCCGGCCCTGGAGCTGGATGACCAGATCCCGTCCAACCCCAACACGCCGACCAAGCTGGTCCCGGGCAGCCTGGGCACCTTTGCCGGGCTGCGTACAGACGCCTCGGCCCGCGCGTTGGACCACGCGGCCCAGCCGGTACTCGGGCTGTATGCGGTGGGTAATGACATGGGCAGCGTGACGGGCGGGTACTACCCGAGTGGCGGCATCACGCTCGGGCCGGGCATGACCTTTGGCTACCTGGCTGGTAGAGCCTTGAGCGGCTTGCAGGCGCAAGACGAACGGGTCGGCTCCTGATCATAAAGCCTGCCCATCCGGCCCTCCCGCCTGCGCTACGTTCACTGGCTGCTGTAGCAGACCTCGTGGTAACTGGAAGCCTTTGAATGGTTGCTGGGTAATGGGATTGAAGGCTTTTTCCGCGTTCAGCCGATAGCGCATCACCCCATCACCGGTCCGGAAGCTGAGATCCACGCTGGTGGCAGTGCGCCCATTGAGCGAGCCGCGGCTGAGCAGGCGGAACAGCGACCACGGGCCGTGGTAACCCAGGCTACTGCTGTTGCCGTTTTGCCTGAGCAAGGTCAGGTTGCTGCGCACCTGCTGCCCCAGGGTATTGGGCCAGACGATACCGGTGATTTGACTCGGACCGTGGGTGTAGGCGATCAACTGACCGTCCAGGTCCAGCAGGCTCGTACGCTGGTTGGCGCTCAGCCCCAATGGCTCGATGCTGAACTGCACGCTCAGGTTTCCGCGTTGATCGAAGAACGTTTCGCGGATGCGATTCGCCAGCGCCAGCTGTTCGAGCACATCGCTGCGGATCAGCGACTGCTGCTGCCCGGCTCGCAGGGCTTCGAGGTTGTCATCGAGGAACAGCTTCAGGTACTGGTCATGGAATTGCTGCAGCCGCCCCTTTGGCCCGAAGAACGCTTCGAAATCCTCCAGGGAAGCGTCAGGTGCCCTCACCACGAAGGGGTATCGCCCTGCCAATCGCTGCTGGAAGAAACTGTAGACGTCAGCATCCCAGCGGCGCTCCAGCTCAAGCAATGCTTGAATGTTCAGCACCTGCGCAGTCTGCTCCGCGACCTTTCCGAGTTGGTGGTTGAGCGGCTCCGGCAGGCCTGTCGCCAGCCGCTGCAAGGTGCCGATCGGGTCGTGCCCGGTCATCGAAAAGCGCTGACGCACAGCCTGCAGAGCCGCCTTGCCCCGGTCGGGACTGTCCTGTACCGCCTTGGCGTAGGCGTGAACCGCGGTCAGCGCGGCAAGGGTTTCCTCATAGCCGCTCGGCTTGTCGCCTGTCGCCTGCAACATGCCGCTGAGCCCGGCGAATGCGCGCTGGATGGCCAAGGTCTGCTGCTGTTCAGCGGCGCGGCCAGCTGGCTGCAGAACAGCTGTCTCGCCTGGCACCTCCTCGCCTGCTGGCGACCACAGCGTGGTGTTGTCCTTCACTGTATCCAGCAGTCGCTGCAGCGGTGCCGCAGGCCCGGTCATTTGCTCGAGAACTGCGACTGCATGCTCCAGATCACGGAAGTCCACCAGCGAAAACGCGGCCAGCGCCCGCCGCCAGCTATCAATGTAATCGCTGCTGTACAGGCTGCGTACGCGAGCAACAAGCGCGTCCCGATCGGCATCGGAATAATCGAGTTGGCCGCGCTCGCCCAGCGCCCACTGGTCGATCATCGCCATTTCGACGAACCGCTGGCCGAGCGGTGCAACGTACGCCTGGAAACCTTTGGCGGTGAGCATCGGCGCAATCACGAAGCCAGCATCATCGCGCATGGAAGCGGAAGCCGGCCGATAGACCACATCGAAGGCTGGCCCGACCTGGTAACGCAGGTCCAGGCCCTGGTGCAGCTGTTCCTCAGCGCGCTGCTTGAGGCCCGCATAGATTCGCTCCGGCAGGGGCAATTTGCGCAGGGCCTGCTGTACTTCGGCAACGCGTTGCTGGTACTGGGGCAGGTCGGCGTCGGCATAAGCCAAGGCGTATTGCAGGTGTCGCATGAGCTCGCGCTGCAGTTGCCCCTGGCCCGGGAAGGCTTGCTGCCACCGCTGGGCCATCCACTCCTCGACCCATTCGGGGCGGCGGTTCTGGCGATCCTCAAGCATTCGGTAAACCCTGAGCGCGGCCATCTGCTGCTCACTGCCAGGGGGCGCGGCGCTCATCGCGTCGACTACACCACTGGCCAATGCCGGCAGGAAGCGCCTGCCGAGCAGGCTCAGATAGGCCTCATCGACCCGAGGCCCGATCGCGCGCCCCTGATAGAGGCCCGCATCGGCTACACCTGGCCATGCAGTGCGATAGTCGCCGAACACCGCCACTGCATCGCGGATCTGGTCCAGCGGCTCCAGCAGGTTGCGCCCGGTCGGGTCAAGATGCTGGTCCAGTTGCCGGTGGCTGTACTCCTCGCTCTTGGCGAGTACGCTGGCAGCCTTGGCAGCATTGCTATCGAAGTAACGCTGCCAGCTGGCGACAACGATACAGAACGCCAGCATGCCTACTGCGGAACCCACGCGGAACAACTGGCGCTTGCTGCGAGCCACCCTGGCGTTGTCGCCAGCGAGACCGACCTCGCGGTAGATGACGCGCCTGAAACCGGACGATTGCAATCGAACTGACCACTACCGTACGGGTGAAACCCAACTTCCTCGGCTTGCTGACATCCAGCGTCGGCGGTGGTTTGAACGCCGGGATGCTGTGGTTCAACGTGTTATCGCCGAATTCCGTGCACTCGAACACCTGCTCGCCGCCAAGAAGTCCGAACTCTCTTTCATAAAAATCGATCCGCACCTCAAGCGCGAATTCGAGTTCGAAGGCAAACTCCGCGACCTGCTCGCCGAATACCAATTCGGCTTATCGGATATATTGGCAATCAGAGGGATCGAGGACGAAGATAGCAAACATTCATGGTCGCCCCCTTTACCACTCCGCCGCTTCAGGGCACGGCAAAGCAAGTACTACAGAAACCCGTACACCGGTGAGATGGTAGAAGCGAAGAGCACGTTAAACAAAACACTGCAATTGTGGATGCAACAGTACGGCCGCGAGGAGGTGAAACGCTGGGCAACTGTGTGGTACCGCCACCCTGGCGCCAACCCATGCTCTGCCCTGCCGATACTTTTCCGACCTGCGGTGCCGAGTAACGACGGCCCCGTCTCCTTCGGCATGGTCCGAACCACCGCCTCGCCCACAGACCACCGCAACCGTTCGGTAACCGAACACTAGCCTCTCCCTTGAATTGACGCTGCCGCCTTCACTGCCCACCATGCATCGGCCTTGCATGTCCCCTGCCTGGGACTGGCGACCTACCCGTAGCACCGCAGCTGAATACAATTTCAAGAACGAGCAGTTTATGAACCACTCCAGGACCACTCCCGCCGCCCCTCGGACGCCCCAGGGTTCGATCGGCGACAAGCTTCGCGGCGCCTTCGCCGTCGGCAAGACCCGCTGGGGCATGCTTGCCCTGGTATTCTTCGCCACCACCCTGAACTACATCGACCGTGCCGCGCTGGGCATCATGCAGCCAATCCTGGCCAAGGAAATGAGCTGGACGGCGATGGACTACGCCAACATCAACTTCTGGTTCCAGGTCGGCTACGCCATCGGTTTCCTGCTGCAGGGCCGGCTGATCGACAGGGTCGGGGTCAAACGCGCGTTCTTCTTCGCCGTGCTGCTATGGAGCCTGGCCACCGGCGCCCATGGCCTGGCCACGTCGGCCGCCGGTTTCATGGTCTGCCGCTTCATCCTCGGCCTGACCGAGGCAGCCAACTACCCGGCCTGTGTGAAGACCGTGCGCCTGTGGTTCCCGGCGGGGGAGCGCGCCATCGCCACCGGCCTGTTCAATGCCGGTACCAACGTCGGCGCCATGGTCACCCCGGCCCTGCTGCCGCTGATCCTGGCGGTGTGGGGCTGGCAGGCCGCGTTCATCGCCATGGGTAGCCTGGGCCTGGTGTGGGTGGTGCTGTGGGTGCTGAAGTACTACAACCCGGAAGACCATCCCCGCGTGCGCCAGAGCGAGGTGGAATACATCCAGCAGGGCGATACCGCCGAGCCAAACCGCGTGCCGTTCAGCCGCATTCTGCGCCTGCGTGGCACCTGGGCCTTCGCGGTGGCCTATGCGATTACCGCGCCGGTGTTCTGGTTCTATCTGTACTGGTTGCCACCGTTCCTCAACCAACAGTACAGCCTGGGTATCAACGTGACCCAGATGGGTATCCCGCTGATCATCATCTGGCTGACAGCGGACTTCGGCAGCATCGGCGGCGGCGTCCTGTCGTCCTGGCTGATCGGGCGCGGCATGCGCGCCACCACGGCGCGCCTGGTGTCGATGCTGATCTTCGCCTGCACCATGCTCAGCGTTACCTTCGCCGCCAATGCCAGTGGCCTGTGGGTCGCGGTGGTCGCCATCTCGCTGGCAGTGGGCGCGCACCAGGCGTGGACGGCCAATATCTGGAGCCTGGTGATGGACTACACACCCCGGCACCTGGTGAGTACGGTGTTCGGCTTTGGCAGCATGTGCGCGGCGATTGGCGGCATGTTCATGACCCAGATCGTCGGCAGCGTACTGACCGCCACAAACAACAACTATGCGGTGTTGTTCACCCTGATTCCGGCCATGTACTTCCTGGCGCTGGTGTGGATGTACTTCATGGCGCCGCGCAAGGTCGAGCACGCCTAGGCGCGCTGCCACTTACCTCTACGGGGCCCCTTGCGGGCCTTTTTTTGTTCAGGCCGCAATGGGCAATGCCTGCACCGGCCCCGCCGTCGCCAAGCCGGCTCCTGCCGCACAGCAGCTGGCTTGCCGGCGAACAGGTTTCGGTCAGACCTTGGCCAGCACCGCCATGGCTTTCTCCAGTGCCATGCGCGCACGCTGTTCCCCACTGATGCCCTGCGCCAGCAGCTGCCGCGTGGGAATTTCCAGGCTCAGCGGTACGTTCGGCGGCAAGGCGCGCAGCAGGCCGACCAGGTCGGCATCGCCTTCGCCGGGGAAACGCCGCTCATTGCGTGCCTGGCGCAGGATTTCGTCCATGTCGGCCGGCACCGGGCCAGCGACGTCGCACAACTGGGCGTAGCGCATGCGCTGCGGCGCCAGCTGCACCAGGTCGTGCAACGAACAGCTGGAGCGGTTGAAGTGGAACGCATCCACCAGCACGCAGCCGTTGCCGCGGTCGGCATTGGCTACCACCCGCATGGCCTGGCGCAAGTCACGTACATCGGTCCAGGGCATGAACTCCAGGTGCGGATGAATACCGTAGTCCGCCGCCAGGTCGCACAGCGCGGCGAAACGCTCGGTCAGGCGTGCCTCGTCCGCATCGTTGCCAGCCACCAGAAGTTCTGTGCCACCCAGTTCGGCGCCCACGGCCAGAATCGGCTCGAAACTGGCCACACTGGTGTCCGCCTTCAGGCGCAGGATTTCCAGGTCGAGCACCTTGATACCCGTGTCGCGCAGACGCGCCTGGGTCTTGCGGCGCAGGTCACCATCGGCCACCAGCGGAAAATGCTGCTCCTGCTCGGTGGCAGGCACCAGGCGCAGGCCAACATGGCTGTAGCCGGCGCGGGCTGCGGCTTCAACCATGGCGGGTGGGGACAGTTCGAGAACGGTCAGCGCCGCCAGGGAGAACATTCGATCAGTCATCAGTTGTCACCAGTCGATGAAGGGCGCATTCAGGCGACCTGTTCGGGCGCACAGGCCCGGCCGCTGTACGCTGCCTTGCGAATCGCTTCGATCAAGGCCAAGGTGCGGCCACCGTCGGCCGCGTCGATCAGCGGCGCCTGCTCGCCCCGGGCAACCCGCACGAAGTGCTGCAACTGCAGGGTCAGTGCTTCGCCTGCGGGAATGGTTTCCTCGCTGTGCAGCAATGGCGTGTGCCAGCCCGCGCCTGCCTCAGCGTAGTGCCAGCGCTTGAGCTGGGGAATGCTCAGCGCGCCCCGGGTGCCGGCGAGCAAGTAGCATGGCTGGCCCTCCTGACGCGGGTACACCGGGCTTTCGCCAGAATCCAGTTCCCAGCTCCAGGGCGCGGCTACCGCGTCGGAGCCGGTCAGGCTGCCCAACGCCCCATTGGCGAACTGCAGCAACACCGCTGCGCTGTCTTCGTTGGCATACCCGCGCACATCGTTGCGGGTGAAGGCCTGTACCTGCTCCACCTCGCCGCACAGGTAGCGCAGCAGGTCCAGATCATGGATCAGGTTGGTCAGCAGGAAACCGGCACCCGGCTCGCGGCGCCATGGGGTGTCGAAGTAGCTGTCGGGCTTTTGCAATTGCCACAGCGCGGTAACGTTGATCAAGCGGCCCAGCTTGCCGTCGGTAATTACCTGGCGAGCCTGGTTGATCAGCGGGTTGTGCCGACGGTGATGGCCGACCAGTACCGGCACATTGCGCCGACGCGAGGCCTCGACCAGCGCGCGTACTTCATCCAGGTGCACACCCACCGGTTTTTCCACCAGCACGGGGATGCCGGCCTCGATGCAGTCCAGCGCAGTGGCGACGTGCAGGTTGTTCGGGTTGGCGACGATCACGGCCTCGGGACGCGCGCTCTCCAGCATGCGCCGATGGTCGGCAAAACATGGCACGCCGCATTCGGCGGCAAAGGTCTCGGCCTGCGAGCCCGGATCGGCCACGGCACACAGGCGGGCTTGCGGCACAGTGAACAGATGCCGGTAATGCTGCCGGCCCATGATGCCAGCGCCGATCAAGGCGATACGAAGGGGTGCGTTCAACAGCCTGTCCTCTTGTGATTGTTGTATTGAGGATTCCGGAACCAGGTTCCACAATCTGCGTTAAACAATCTAGAACCAGGTTCTGCTTTTAAGAAGTACAAGCACCACAAACTGTGCGGTTATCGACCAGAAATGCGCTCTCAGGCAAACAGCTCGCTGGCCCGGCTGGCTTGCGAGAGTTCCTCCGCTGCCGCCAGCAGCAACGGCGCCAGCTCCGTCAGGCGGCTCTGTGCCAGGCGCGCACTGGGCCCGGCGATGCTCAGCACACCGATCACCTGGTCACTTTGCGGGCGCCGGACGACCGCCGCCAGGGCCGAGGTGCCAATCGCCGAGGTTTCCTCGACCCAGGCGTAACCGCGCTGACGCGCCCGGTGCAGATAGGCCAGCAGCTCATCGGTGGAGCGTGGCGCCTTCGGGCCGAACTGGGCCGGGTCGGCAATCCCCTGCCGCAAGACCATCTGCAGCGCCTGTTCATCATCCAGGCTGGCCAGCCAGGCATGCCCGGACGCCGTGTAGAACAGCGGCGCATCGCGGCCCATGTCCGGGTCGTAGCGCAGCCCCGAGCGGGCGCCCTGGGACTTGGCAATCCAGGTCTGGCGGGCGCCGTCGATCACGCCAAGGCGCACCAGTTCGCCGCTGTCCTGGGCCAGGCGGTCGAGAATCGGCTGGATGATGTCGGCGCCGCTGCTGGCCAGGTAACGAAAGCCCAGAGCCACCAGCTTGGCCGAGAGCTGGTAACGGCTGTTGTCACGGTTCTGCCGCACATAGCCCAGCCTTGCCAGCTCGGTGAGCATGCGGTGGGTAGCACTCTTGGGGATGTCCATACGCTCGGCCAGGGTTTGCAAAGGCAGCCCCTGCGGTTCACCGGCCAGGTGTTCTACAAGACTGAAGGCGCGTTCGATCTGACTACCAGCCATGACTCAGGTCCCTGAAATTTTTGCGGATTCTAGAAGATGATTCCACAGGCACGATAGCTGGCGCAGCCAGGTCAGCAAGAATTGTCCGGTGATCGCCCATAACTTGCCATACCGGGCCTGCTCCCCCTTGCAGCGTGGTGCACCACCGAGAAAAATGTGGAACCTTGTTCCAGAAAAAACAGAGGACACCTGTGATGCCTTCCGCCTCGATTGAAACCGAATGCGATGTACTGGTCATAGGGTCCGGCGCCGCCGGGCTGGCTGCCGCGGTGACGGCTGCCTGGCATGGGCAGAAGGTAATCGTGGTGGAAAAGGAACCGGTGTTCGGCGGAGCCACCGCCTGGTCCGGCGGCTGGGCCTGGGTGCCGCGCAACCCGCTGGCACGCCGCGCCGGGATCGAGGAAAGCATCGAGCAACCGCGCACTTACCTGCGTAACGAGTTGGGGGCGTATTACAACGCAGAGCTGGTAGACGCCTTCCTCGAGGCGTGCCCGCACATGGTGGCGTTCTTTGAACAGCACACGGCGTTGCAGTTTGCCGACGGCAACGGCATACCGGACATGCACGGCGACACGCCAGGTGCGGCCGAGGGTGGGCACCAGGTGATTGCCGCGCCCTATGACGCCCGCGAAGTGGGCACACTACTACCGCGCCTGCGCCAGACCCTGCGCGAAACCTCGTTCATGGGCATGCCGATCATGGCCGGTGCCGACCTTGCCGCGTTCCTCAACCTGACCCGCTCGCCCAAGGCCTTGCTGCACGTATGCAAGCGTCTTGGCCGCCACCTTTACCACCTGGCCCGGTATGGCCGGGCGATGCACCTGGTCAACGGCGTGGCATTGGTGGCGCGCCTGGCCAAGTCGGCGCAGGACCTGGGCGTGCAACTGCAAGCGTCGGCACCGGCCAGGCGCCTGCTGGTCGAGAATGGCCGTGTGTGCGGGGCAGTGATCGCCACGGCGCAGGGCGAACAAGCGGTGCGCGCTAATGCAGTGGTCCTGGCTACCGGCGGCTTCCCCAACGACCTTGCGCGGCGCCAGCAACTGTTCCCGCGCGATGCCAGCGGCCACGACCACCTGGCCTTGCCGCCCAAGGGCTGCTCGGGCGACGGCCTGCGCCTGGGCGAGTCGGCTGGCGGCGTGGTTGCCACCGACCTGAAGTCGCCAGTGGCCTGGGCACCGGTGTCACTGGTGCCGCACCGCGACGGCAGTGTCGGCCACTTCCCGCACATCATCGAGCGCGGCAAGCCAGGCATCATTGGCGTGCTGGCCAACGGCAGGCGTTTCGTCAACGAAGCGCATGGCTATTACGACTACGTGGCGGCCATGATCGCGGCCGTACCGCCGCATGAGGAGGTGTGCTCGTGGCTGGTCTGCGACCACCGTTTCCTGCGCCGCTACGGCCTGGGCCACGCCCGCCCGGCCCCGCTGCCGGTATGGCCGCACCTGCGCAGCGGCTACCTTAGGCGCGGCGCCACGCTCGAAGCCTTGGCCGAGGCTTGCGGCATCGACCCGGTCGGGCTGCGGGCCACGGTCAGCGAATTCAACCACCACGCCCGTAACGGCCAGGACCCTGCCTTCGGCCGTGGCTCCACACCCTTCAACCGCAAGCAGGGCGACCCGCAGCATAAAGGGCCCAACCCCTGCGTGGCAGCGATCGAACACGGGCCGTTCTATGCGGTGAAGGTCCAACCCGGCTGCTTTGGCACCTTTGCCGGGCTGCGCACCGACGCCAGTGCCCGCGTGCTGGACGAGGCCGGGCAGCCCATCGTCGGCCTGTACGCGGCGGGTACCGACATGGCCAGTGTGTTTGGCGGCTGGTACCCGTCGGGTGGCATCAATCTGGGCCCGGCGCTGACCTTTGGCTATGTGGCCGGGCGGCATATTGCCGGGGCGCGGAACTATGAATGCAACTGATCGGCCTTGCCGACCAGGGGCAAATCTGATTACTTCGCTCAGCCAGCCCCGCCCCCATCCCAGGAACGCCACGATGATTCACGGCAAGACGCTGCAAGCATGGTGCAACTCCCATCCCCTGATCGAGGATCTGGTGGCACTGCATGAAACCCGCTGGTTCAACCCGAACATCGCCCCGGCCGCCCAGGCCCTGGCCGATGTCGGCCTGAGCGCCGCCGATGTCAGTGCGGCCAGCGCCCGGCTGGCGCGCTTTGCCCCGTACCTGGCCAGTGTATTTGCCGATACCGCCGCCAGCGGCGGCATCATCGAATCGCCATTGCGCCCGCTGCCCAGGCTGCACGCCAGCCTGCTGCAGGCGGCCGGCCTGCACGCCAGCGGTTCGCTGTGGCTCAAGGCCGACAGCGAACTGCCGATCTCCGGCTCGATCAAGGCCCGCGGCGGTATTCACGAAGTGCTCAAGCATGCCGAAGACCTGGCCCTGGCCGCCGGCCTGATCAGCGTCGACAGCGACTACAGGGCCCTGGCCAGCGACCAGGCGCGAGAATTCTTCAGCCGCTACAAGGTTGCCGTCGGTTCGACCGGTAACCTCGGCCTGTCAATCGGCATCATCAGCGCCAGGCTGGGTTTCCAGGCCACCGTGCACATGTCGGCCGATGCCCGGCAGTGGAAAAAGGACAAACTGCGTAGCCATGGCGTGAATGTGGTCGAGTACGCCAGCGACTACAGCGTGGCGGTGGCGCAAGGGCGCCAGCAGGCGGCGGCGGACCCGACCTGCTATTTCGTCGATGACGAGAACTCGCCGCACCTGTTCCTTGGCTACGCCGTGGCCGCCGAGCGGCTTGCCAGGCAGTTCGACGCGGCCGGTATCCAGGTGGATGCCGAGCACCCGTTGTTCGTCTACCTGCCCTGCGGCGTTGGCGGTGGGCCGGGTGGCGTGGCGTTTGGCCTGAAGCTGATCTGGGGCGACCATGTGCACTGCCTGTTCGCCGAGCCCACCCACTCGCCGTGCATGTTCCTGGGGGTTTACAGCGGTCTGCATGACGCCACCAGCGTGCAGGATTTCGGTATCGACAACGTCACCGCCGCCGATGGCCTGGCGGTAGGCCGCCCTTCCGGCTTCGTTGGCAAGGCCATGCAGCGCCTGCTCGACGGCTATTACACGGTCAGCGACGAAACCCTGTACCGGTTGTTGGTACTGGCTCATGACCTGGAACAGGCACGGCTGGAACCTTCGGCGCTGGCCGGCATGCCGGGGCTGCTGAAGGTGCTCGACTCGCCCGAATACCTGGCACGCATGGGCTTGTCGAGCGAGCGTATGGCCAGGGCTACGCACCTGGTGTGGGGGACCGGCGGCAGCATGGTGCCGGAGGCGGAATTCGCCGCTTATCTGAGCAAAGGCCGCTCAGGCACCTAGCACCCGAGCCCTGGGCCGGCAGCGCCAGGGCTTGCTGGAACGGCTCTGTCAGTCGACCAGAATCTTCGGGTTGGAGTTGCCCCATACGGTGTACAGGTCGGCCAGCAGCGCGCCGTTGATTTCCTCGATCTCGGCCTGGGTGATTTCGCCCCCGGCCTGCTTGCCGAACAACACCACTTCGTTGCCACCCTTCACATCGGGGAAGTCGGTGACATCGACCATCAACGTGTTCATCGACACCTTGCCCACCACCGGCACACGGTGGCCGTTGATCAGCACATGGCCCTTGTTGGTGAACACCCGGCGATAGCCATCGGAGTAGCCGACGGTGATGTTGGCCAGGCGCGAATCACGGGTCAGGGTGAAGGTGCGGTCGTAGCCTACAGTGTTGCCGGCCGGGTAGCTGTGCACCGCAGCCACGTGCGACTTGAACTGCATGACCCGCTGGTACTCGGTGTGCGTCGGCACGGTATCGCCGAACAGCGCGCCACCGGTGCGCACCATGTCCAGGCGCGCTTCCGGCACTTCCAGCGTGGCGAAGGAGTTGGCCGCGTGCAGGGTGAGCTTGCTGCGATCCAGCTTGGCATGCTTGATCAGCCAGTCGGTCTGCTCGTTGAAGGCGGCCAGGCCTTTGCGCACATCGTCCTTGTCTTCCACGGCGAAGTGGGTCATCAGCGCGACCAGCTTGAGGTGCTTTTGGTCGGTGATCTGCAGTGCTTCGCCACGGCCGGACCAAGTGGCCATTTCTACCCCGTTGCGGCTCATGCCGCTGGAATTGAGCGCCAGGTGGATGCGCAAGGTCTTGCCGTGACGCTCGGCCAGGGCATCGAGCTGGCGGGCGAACTCGGCGCTGCCGACCAGTTCTTCCATGTCGTACTGCAGGGCATCTTCCACTTCACCGAGGCTGGCCAGGCGCACCCGCACCAGCTGCCCGGTGAAGCCACTGGCACGGACCACACGGGCTTCCTCGTTGCTGGCCACCGCCACGCAGGGCACGCCCTGGGCAATGATCGAGGGCATCACCAGGCCGATGCCGTGGCCATAGGCGTCGGCCTTGAGCACGGCGCACAGCTTGGACTTGCCACCCAGCTCGGCCTGCAAGGTACGAATGTTGTGCTGCAGCGCGCTGGCACTGATTTCGACCCAAGCGTTGCTGTTCTGCACAGTCAGGGCGGTGGTGCCGTTGTCCATCGACAGCGGCGGTGCGGCGTACAGCGGGGCTTGGCCAGTGATCAGCAGAGCGAGGGAGGCAGCCAGGAGGGTACGGCGAAATGGCATGGTGATTTCTCTATTCTTTTTTTTGGTGATGTATGCGGCCGGAAAGACCCAAGGGAATTGGTGCTCGGCACGCCGTCAGCGAGGGTGCCACAGCCATTGGGGATATGGCCAGCTGTGTCGCGCCCAGCCAACACCGGCTAGGCTCTATACGAAACAAAATGTCGCAACACCGCATGGAACAGGCCAGTGAAACCATGGCGGCATAGTTTTCCGCGAGCTTGTTGAAGCGTGTCACGATGCGGCGCTTCTCTTCCAGCCAGCCAAAAACCGCCATGGTCTCACTGGCCTGTTCCATGCGGTGTTGCGACATTTTTTTTCGTACAGAACCTAGTACCCGGTCATTTCCAGATAACCACGCCCACCCGCACTCCCGGTCAACCGCACCGGCCCTTCCCAGTACGGGAAGCGGGTGTCCATCCACGCCTGCGGCTCCAGCGCCTCGGCCTGCACATCCACGCCCTGCCCCGGCACCCGCACCCGCCAGCGCGTCGGCACCCGCTTGCCATTTTTCTGCCGCGTCCAGGCCTGCGCCTGCAGCTGGACCTGCGCGCCCGACAGCGCCACCACCTGACCTTGCGGGCCCACCCAGGTGCCGGCGCGATACGCCTCGCCCTGGGCCTGGCGCACCTGGAACAGCATCAGCTTGGCGCCGTTGTCCAGGTGCAGCGAAAACCAGTCCCAGCCGGTCTGCCCGGCGGCCAAGGGCTGGCTGCTCCACTCCCGGTCCAGCCAGGCCCGGCCTGTGACAGCAATACACTGACCACCACGCTGTACGTACCCACGCACGTGGTAGAACGGCTGGCTGTAATAGTACGAAGCCTGCCCCTTGCCGGACTTCTCGCTGTAGCCCTGCTCGCCGTGCAACACCAAGGGCCCATCGCTGTGCAGTTGCAGGTCATAGCGAAAGCCTTCGGTAGTGGCCAGCATCTGCAGGTTGTCGATGCCAGCGCTGCCCTGCAGCGTCCAGTCATTGATCCACGCCCGGAACGGCTGGGCCTGAACGCCGGCCTGGCCGATGCCGCCGCGCGCCAGGGTCTCAGCCGACTGGTGGCCGCCCGGGCCGGTCAACGCCGCGTGACCCAGCCACAGGTTCGGGCTGTTCCAGCTGGCAGTTTCCGGGCCGGGGCGCAGGGCCGAGCGGAACAGTGTCCACTGCACGCCCCAGTCCCGCTGGCGGGCATCCTGCAGGTTGGCGGTGACGTACCACCATTCGATGCGAAAGCCATCATGCGCCCCATGGTCGCGTGGAAAAGCCAGGTGCTGGCCACGGGTCACCTGGCTGAACGCCGCCGCCTGCTGGCCGAGCCCGGCATAGCTCTGCTCCGTCGGCTGCTCGCAGCCACCCAGCAAGCTACTTAGCAGGCCAGACAACAGCAGGCGCAGGCTATGCCTCATCGGTGAACGGCCTCAACAGTTCGCGCGGCTGGCGACGCGCCAGCTGCCACAGGGGCCAGGCGCTGGCCAGCAGGCTGGTCAGCAAGGCCAACAGGGCCAAGTGCAGCAGTTGTGCGGGGAACACGTAAAGCGGCAGGCGCCAGCCGAATGCCTGCACGTTCAGCACCGCGACCAGGCACCAGGCCAACAGGATACCCAGCGGAATCGCCAGCAGCACGGTGAGGCTGCTCAGCAGCAATGTCTGCCCAAGGCTCAACCAGGCCAGCTGCGCACGCCGCACCCCCAACGCCCACAATGGCGCCAACTGGCCCAGGCGGGTCTGGCCCAGGGTCAGCAGGTTGATGAACAGTGCCACACCGGCCACGCCAAGGGTCAGGCTGTTGAGTGCCGCGGTGGCGGCGAAAGTGCGGTTGAACACCTCGGTCGACCAGCGTTTCAGGCGGGCCTGCTCGACCACCCGGCTGTCGTCGAGGGCAAAGCGCTGCTGCAATGCGGCGATGAGCGATGGCGCCTGGTCTGCAGCTATATCGACGCTCACGCCAGTCAGGGAAGCCTGCACCCAGTGCTGGCGTAACCAGCCGGCATCGACCAGGACATGCCCCTTGGGGTTGCCGTAATCGGCATATATCCCCACGACAGTCAGCGCCGACGAGGTGTCTGCCGGCAACCTCAAGCGGTCACCCAGGTGCAGTTCCAGGCGCCTGGCCAACTGTTCACTGAGCATCACGGCCTGCCCGCGGGCCAATTGCTCCCAGGCACGTGGCTGTTGTTCCAGCAATGGCCAGCGTGCTCGATAGGCCGGATGGTCGAGGATGCCCTGAACCTGCACCGGCCAACCTTGCAACTGCGTTTCCACGCGCCAGACAGGCAGTACCGTGCTGACCGCGGGTTGCAGCCCGAGCCACTGGCTGATCTGCAGGCCCTGGGCGGTATCCCGTGGAGTGATGTACAGCGCGGCCGACAGGCGCTGGTCAAGCCAGCCGACAAAGGTCTTGCGAAAACCTTCGGTCATGCTGCCGACACCGACGCTGGCGGCCAGCGCCAGCAACAGGGCCATCAGCGCCAGCGCCAGGGCCGGCAGTTGCTGGCGACTGTCGGCGACGAACCATTGCGCCAGCGGCCGCCGGCAACGGCGCGCCAGCCAGGCCAGCGCCCTGTCGAGCAAGGCGGGCAGCCACAGCGCCGCCGCCAGCAGCAGCGCTGCCAGCATGCCGAACGCGCTGGGCAGGCTGTCACCCAGCATACCGCAGCCCAAGGCCAGCACCAGCAGCAGGCCCGCCAGCAAAGCCTGCCGCCGCAACCACGGCCCTTGCGCCAGGCGCCAGGCCTGGGGTTGTGCCAGCGCCAGCAAGGGTAGCCGGGCGGCCCGCAGTACACTGCTCAGCCCGGCCAGCAACGCCCCCAGCACGCTCACCAGCACACCCGCCAACCACCACCACGCCGGCAGGTTCAGCGTGCCGGCCACCTGGGCGCCATACAGGCCGCGCAGGCTGGCGGCCACGTCGGGCAGCAAGCTTGCGGCCAAGGCGTACCCACTGGCCACCCCAGCGACGCCACCCAGCACGGCGAACAAGCCCAGTTCCAGGACCAAGGCCCACAAGAGGATGTTCAGCTGGACACCACAGGCACGCAGGTTGCGTATCAGCCCGCGCCGCTGTTCCAGCGCCAGGCCAATCGCGGCGTGGGCGATGAACAGGCCGACGACGAACGCCAGCAGGCCGAGTGCCGTGAGGTTCAGGTGGAAACTGTCGGTCAGCCGCTGCAGGCCACCGTCATCCTGCCGCGCTTGCCATTCAAGATCAGCGGCGAATGCTGCCGGCAGCGGCCCTGGCGCAGTGGTCAGCAGCAGGCGCGACAACTGCCCAGGCGCGTGCAGCAATGCCTGGGCATGGCCGATATCGACCACGATCACCCCGGGGGCCAGCGCAGGTTGCAGAACTACAGGAGGCAGCACCTGCCCTTCGCTGTCGCGTGTGGGCTCCCCGGGGGCCACATTCAACTGCCGCAACGTATCTGTGCCAACCCAGGCTTGCCCAGGCGAGCCGATGAACGCCTGCAGGTCGAAGGCCTGCAGCTGCACCCCGGCAACGCTGCTGGCCGGCGGCAGGCTCAATGGCTCGATGCCGATCAACCGCACACTGCGCGGCGGCTCGCCCGGCAAACGCAGGCGGCCTTCCAGCACCGGGGAAACCGCCCAGCCCAGCCTGCGCAGTTGCACGTACAGCGCCTGGTCGAAGCGCTCGCCATTGCGCGCCACCAACTGCGCCTGCAGCGGCCCCGCCAATACCGCACTGGCCCGGGCATAGTCGCTGCGCGCCTGGCTGTTCAGCGCTTGCACGCCGGTCCACAGGGCCGTGGCCAGCCACAGGCCGGTGAAAATGCTGAAGCATTGCACACGATGGCGCCGCCAATGGCTGAGCAGCGCCCACAGCGCCAGTGGTAACAGTCTCATCAGCCCTGCTCGGCCCGTACGCGGCCGGCCTGCAAGTAGCAACGCTGCTGCAAGCGTGCCGCCAGGCGCGGGCTGTGGGTCACCATCAGCACACCACTGCCGGCCTCGGCGACCAGTTGCAACAGCAGGCTCAGCACCTCGTCGCTGCTGGCTTCATCGAGGCTGCCGGTGGGCTCGTCGGCGAGCAGCCAGGCCGGGCGCCCGGCCAGCGCGCGGCCGATGGCAACCCGCTGCTGCTGGCCGCCGGAGAGCTGTTCCGGGTAGCGCTCAAGCAGGCTCGCCAGGCCCAGGCGTTGCACCAGGTAGGCGACCCATTGCGGGTCATGCCGCGCAGCCAGCCGGGCCTGGAAGGCAAGGTTGGCCGCCACGTCCAGGCTGCTGATCAGGTTGTACTGCTGGAACACCAGGCCAACCGCCTGCCGCCGCCAGCGCGCCAGCGCCGCCTCGGAGCGGCCATCGAGCGGGGCGCCGTCGATCAGGATACGGCCACTGTCGGCGCGGTCGAGACCGGCCAGCAGGTGCAGCAAGGTGCTCTTGCCACTGCCCGACTCGCCCATCAGCGCCAGGCTGCTGCCGCGGGCCAGGCGCAATTCGACGCCCTGTAATACCGGCAGCAGGCCTTGTGGGGTGGAGAACGATTTGTGCAATTGTTCGATGACCAGCATCGATAGGCCCTGTTGGGTTCGGGTGTCCTTTTAGGCATAGCAGGTTCAGGGCAATGCGCGTGCATCGTTGCAGGGCGAGGTTGCAGCTTGGTAGCGCCGTGATGAACAAATCTTCATGTTGCCGGCGGCCCGCGTGATTACGGGCGTGGCAGCCGCCAGAGCTTTTGCGCCGGCAGGCTTTTGCCTTGAGAGGGCCTGGTAGCTTGCGTAGCATCACCGCCCCCGCTGCCACAGAGCTCGCGCCCACAGGTCAGCTTGCACGGCGTCCGCCGTCATCCAGCCCCACCACCCGCAGACAGAACCGCCGATGCCGCAACCCATCCCCCTCAAGGACCACGAAAAGGAAAAGCACCTGGTCAACCGCCGGCTTCTGGCCTGCGCCACCCTGGTGTTCTGCCTGTGTGCCGTGCTGGTGGGCCGGCTTTATGTGCTGCAGGTGCTGCAGCATGACCAGCAGAGCGCCGTATCGGAAAACAACCGCGTGCACGTGCTGCCCATCGCTCCCGAGCGCGGGCTGATCTATGACCGCAACGGCGTGGTGCTGGCCGACAACAAGCCCAGCTTCGACCTGACCATGACCCGCGAGCGGGCCGGCGGCGACACGGCCAAGGTGCTCGACACCCTGGCGCAGGTGCTGGGCCTGGGCGAAGACGAGCGCAAGCAGTTCGACAAGGACCTGCGTCGGGGCCGCAAGCCGTTCGAGCCGGTCACCCTGATGGTCGGCCTGAGCGAAGAGCAGATCGCCCTGGTGGCGGTGAACCAGTTCCGTCTGCCGGGCCTGGAAGTGGAGCCGCAGTTCATCCGCGAGTACCCGCTGGCCGAACACTTCGCCCATTCGGTGGGCTACGTGGGGCGGATCAACGAAAAAGAGGCCAAGGCCCTCGACAACACCGAGTACCGCGGCACCCAGTCGATCGGCAAGACCGGTATCGAACACTTCTACGAAAGCCAGCTGCACGGCCACGTGGGTTATGAAGAGGTCGAGACCAACGCCCAGGGCCGCGTGATGCGGGTGCTCAACCACAAGGACCCGACCCCCGGCAAGGACATCGTCCTGACCCTGGACGCGCACCTGCAACTGGCGGCGGAAAAAGCCCTTGGCGACCGCCGTGGCTCGGTGGTGGTGCTCGACCCGGCCAACGGTGATGTGCTGGCCATGGTCAGCAACCCCAGCTTCGACCCCAACCTGTTCGTCAAGGGCATCAGCTTCAAGCAGTACGCCGCGCTGCGCGACTCGATCGACCGGCCGCTGTTCAACCGCGTGCTGCGCGGCCTGTATGCACCGGGCTCGACGGTCAAGCCGGAGGTCGCCATTGCCGGCCTCGACAGCGGCGTGATCACCCCGGGCAGCCGGGTCTTCGACCCGGGCTACTACGAACTGCCCAACTATGACCACAAGTACCGCAACTGGAACCGCAGCGGCGATGGCTGGGTGGACATGTACATCGCGATCATGCGCTCCAACGACACCTACTTCTACGACCTGGCACACAAGCTGGGCATCGACCGCCTGCACGACTACCTGGCCGAGTTCGGCCTGGGCCAGAAGGTGTCGCTGGACATGTTCGAGGAAGCCGCCGGGCTGATGCCGTCGCCCGAGTGGAAGCGGGCCACGCGGCGCCAGGCCTGGTTCCCCGGCGAGACGCTGATCCTCGGCATCGGCCAGGGCTACATGCAGGTCACTCCGCTGCAACTGGCCCAGGCCACCAGCCTGCTGGCGAGCAAGGGCGTGTGGCACCGCCCGCACCTGGCGATGACCGTGGGCGGCGCTACACCGGTCGACCCGCACCCGATGCCCGACATCGTGCTGCATGACAGGCATGCCTGGGACCAGGTCAGCCAGGGCATGCAGATGGTCATGCACGACCCGCGCGGGATCGCCCGTGCCGCAGCGGCTGGCGCGCAGTACCGGATTGCCGGCAAGAGCGGCACCGCGCAGGTGGTGGCAATCAGGCAGGGCGAGCGCTACAACCGCGACAAGACCCAGGAACGGCACCGCGACAACGCCCTGTTCGTCGGTTTTGCGCCTGCTGACCACCCAAGCGTGGTGGTGGCGGTGATGATCGAGAACGGGGAGGCCGGTGGGCGGGTGGCGGGCCCGGTAGTACGGGAAGTGATGGATGCCTATCTGCTGGACGAACAGGGGCATCTGAAGCCTGAATATGCTGGTGGCGCAAGCGCACATACTGCGCCACACAGCTAGGCGTGAAAACGGCGTGACAACTCGGCAGGGGAACGTCTCAGGCGGCTGCGCGAGGCATCAGCTCGTACGGGTGCTTCCAGCCCGGTAACGCCTGGATCCGGGCCTTCCAGGCCTCTATATGGGTGAATTCCGCCAACCGGATGCCGGTGTCCTCCGGCATGTACACGTACCCCGCCAGCGACAGGTCGGCGATGGTCAGGCGCCCAGCCACCATGAACGGAGTCTTTGCCAGGTGTGCGTCGACGATGCGGTAGGCCGCCTGGGCACGTTCACGCAGGAACCGGGTCACGTCCGTTTCGCCGGTGTTCTTCAGGCAAAACAGGAAGCGCAGCGCTGCGTAGTAACTGGTGAACTTGTGGTTGTCGAACAGCATCCAGCGCCAGATTTCGCGTTTTTCGTCTTCGTCGCGCGGGCCGAACTGTCCGGTCTGCGCAGCGAGGTACTCGAGGATCAGCGCAGACTGGGTGAGGGTCTTGCCGGCGTGTTCCAGGACCGGCACCTCGCCCTGTTCGTTCACTTCCTCGCGCCAGGCCTGCTCGCGGGTCTGGCCATGGAAGAAGTCGACGAACACCGGTTGCCAGGCCTGGCCGGTGAGTTCGAGCATCAGGGCAGCCTTGTAGGCGTTACCGGATTCGGCGAAGCAATGCAGTTTGTAGTCGGGCATGAGAGGACCTTCAGATTCCGTTGAATGATCGCGCAGGCCCGTGGTGGGCAAGCCCGAGCAAATCACGCCGGGCGTGCCACAGTCAATGCACGCGTGCAGCCGCTGAACGCCCCTGCCGTGGAACACCCATGGAACTCCGGCCATGTTCACGCGCTCTTAAACACTGAGTGGTTTATTTCCCTGTGCTGCACGTTACTGGAGAACATGCCATGCGCCACCTACTCCTCGCCCCTGCCTTGCTGCTCCTGCTGCCTGCCGGCGCTGCCCTGGCTGACGTCGATGCGGGCGACGTCGCCACCTCGGCCGGTGTTTCCGCTTCGCTGTATTCGACCTTCAAGGACGACAAACGGATCATCCCGGCGCGTGACGAGCTTTCCGCTTATGTCGCCAGCGGCGGTGCAATCCGTGGCGCCTACGTGGAGGCGGCGCTGGAACAGGCGCGCAAGGACCACCCTGGCCTGCAGGCCAGTGACGAAGAACTGGCCCGGGCCATCCTGTCGCAGGACGATAGCGTAGCCAATCATTGACCAGGCCAGCCTGCAGCTGACCCGCTCCCACAAGGCCGCTGCGGCCCCTGTGGGAGCGGGTGCCCCCTCGAAAGGGCCGGCGCAGGCAAATTTCACCCCCAGCCATCCATGCGCATGGTCGCCCGCACCAGGCGCTGCTCCTCCTGCTCGATTTCGCGCAAGCTGTCGCGTATCCCGTTGATGTGTTCGCGAGCCGCGCGCTGCGCCTGCTCGGGCAATTGCTCCATCACGGCGTGGTACAACCGTGCATGCTGGCGGTCGATCTGGCGCTTTTGCGCGGGGCGGCAATACAGGTTGTTGACCGACGCGAAGACGGTGCTCAAGGTCAGGTCACTGAGCGATTGCAAGGTGTGCACCAGCACCGGGTTGTGCGAGGCCTCGCTGATGGCACGGTGGAAGGCATGGTCGCGGCGGGCATGTTCACGGGCATCGAGTGGCTCCTGGGCGGCATGGGCGGCCAACATCTCTTCATAGCGCCGGCGGATCAGCAAACGGTCGATATCGGTGGCACGCAAGGCAGCCAGGCGCGCCGATTCAGCCTCCAGCAGTGCGCGCACCTCCAACAGATCGAACAGCGTGCGCGGCTGCGAGCTGAACAGGTGCATCAACGGCGTGCCGCCTGCCTGGCCGGTCAGGTCGGCGACGAACGAACCGCGCCCCTGCTCGGTGTCGATGATGCCGCGCCCGCGCAGGATGCGCAGGCCCTCCCGCAAAGCCGAGCGCGAGCAGCCCAGTTTTTCCACCAGGCGCCGCTCCGACGGCAGCGGCTGGCCGACCTTGAGCACGCCCTCGACGATCAACCGTTCGACCCGTTCGGCCACCTGGTCGGCGACCTTGGCCTTGCCTTCAGTACCCACTGCGCACCCTCCTGCTGGTAGGACCACTTCGCCTACCCGGCTCAATCTAGCCGAGCAAACCCGTAAATTACCAGCACCGGCTACATAAACTGGTAGGACCAGTTCGCCAACCACTCGACCGCGGCCGCCATGACGCTCAGGCTGGACAGGGTGAGCGATGTGCCAATAACGACAAAAACCGTTGCCGAGTGAACCCATGAACATCCTGTACGACGAACGCGTCGATGGCGCACTGCCCGCCGTGGACCAGGCCGCCCTGCTGCAGGCGCTGCGTGAAGCCCTGCCGGACCTCGAAGTGCTGCACCGCGAGGAAGACCTCAAACCCTACGAATGCGATGGCCTTTCGGCCTACCGCACGGTGCCGCTGCTGGTGGTGCTGCCCGAGCGCCTGGAGCAGGTGCAGACCTTGCTCAGGCTCTGCCACCAGCGCGGTGTGCCGGTGGTTGCGCGCGGCGCCGGTACCGGCCTGTCGGGCGGCGCCTTGCCGCTGGCCAAGGGCGTCCTGCTGGTGATGGCGCGCTTCAATCGCATCCTCGAAGTCAACCCGCAGGGCCGCTTCGCCCGGGTGCAGCCCGGCGTGCGCAACCTGGCCATCTCCCAGGCTGCCGCCCCGCACGGCCTGTACTATGCGCCAGACCCGTCGTCGCAAATCGCCTGTTCCATCGGTGGCAACGTGGCCGAAAACGCCGGCGGCGTGCACTGCCTGAAGTACGGCCTGACCGTGCACAACCTGCTCAAGGTCGAGATCCTGACCGTCGAAGGCGAGCGCCTGACCCTGGGCGGCGATGCCCTGGACAGCCCCGGCTTCGATCTGCTGGCGCTATTCACCGGCTCCGAAGGCATGCTCGGCATCGTCACCGAAGTCACCGTCAAGCTGTTGCCAAAGCCACAGGTGGCACGGGTGCTGCTGGCCAGTTTCGACAGTGTCGAGGACGCTGGCCGGGCGGTGGCCGAGATCATCGCCGCCGGGATCATCCCCGGCGGCCTGGAAATGATGGACAACCTGGCGATCCGCGCCGCCGAGGACTTCATCCACGCCGGCTACCCGGTGGACGCGGCGGCCATCCTGCTGTGCGAGCTGGACGGCGTCGAAGCCGATGTGCACGACGATTGCGAAAGGGTCGCCGGCGTACTGGCCCGGGCCGGGGCGCGCGAGGTGCGGCTGGCCAGCGACGAGGCCGAACGCGTGCGCTTCTGGGCCGGGCGCAAGAACGCCTTCCCGGCAGTGGGGCGCATCTCCCCCGACTATTACTGCATGGACGGCACCATCCCGCGCCGCGAGCTGCCACGGGTGCTCAAGGGCATCAGTGACCTGTCCCGTGAGTATGGCCTGCGCGTGGCCAATGTCTTTCATGCCGGCGACGGCAACATGCATCCGCTGATTCTGTTCGATGCCAACCTGCCTGGCGAACTGGAGCGCGCCGAGGCCATTGGCGGCAAGATCCTCGAGCTGTGCGTGGCCGTCGGCGGCAGCATCACCGGCGAGCATGGCGTCGGGCGCGAGAAGATCAACCAGATGTGCGCACAGTTCAACGCTGAGGAAATCACCCTGTTCCATGCGGTCAAGGCCGCCTTCGACCCGCAGGGCCTGCTCAACCCGGGCAAGAACATCCCCACCCTGCACCGTTGCGCCGAATTTGGCGCGATGCACGTGCACCACGGGCAGTTGCCCTTCCCCGAGCTGGAGCGCTTCTGATGAGCATCGACCGCGATATGAGCCAGGCCTTGCTGGAGCAGGTCAGCCAGGCATTGAACCAGGGCACGGCGCTGCGTATCCAGGGCGGCAACAGCAAGGCCATGCTCGGCAACCCGGTTGCCGGCGAGGTGCTGGACACCCGCAGCCACCGCGGCATCGTCAGCTACGACCCGACCGAGCTGGTGCTCACCGCCCGGGCCGGCACGCCGCTGCGCGAAATCGAGGCGGTGCTGCACGAAGCCGGGCAGATGCTGCCCTGCGAACCACCACACCTGAGCGCCGAGGCCACCCTCGGTGGCATGGTCGCGGCCGGGCTGTCGGGGCCACGGCGGCCGTGGGCCGGGTCGGTGCGCGATTACCTGCTGGGCACACGGGTGATCACCGGCCACGGCAAGTTGCTGCGCTTTGGCGGCGAAGTGATGAAGAACGTTGCCGGTTACGACGTGTCACGGCTGATGGCGGGCAGCTTCGGTTGCCTGGGGCTGCTGACCGAGGTGTCGCTGAAAGTGCTGCCGCGTCCGCGTCAGTGCCTGAGCCTGCGCTTGCCAATGAGCCGCCACGAGGCCCTGCTGGAACTCGCCGAATGGGGCCAGCAGCCACTGCCGATCAGCGCTGCCTGCCATGACGGCGAGGCGCTGTACCTGCGCCTGGAGGGAGGTGAAGGCTCCGTGCAGTCAGCGCAGCAGCGCTTGGGCGGCGAACCGCTCGACAGCCGCTTCTGGAGCGACCTGCGCGAACAGCGCCTGGCGTTCTTTGCCGACCCTGCACCGCTATGGCGCCTGTCCGTGCCGCTGGCCACCGGCGAGCTGGAGCTGCCCGGCCGACAACTGCTCGACTGGGGTGGCGCCCAACGCTGGCTGAAGTCCACCGCAGCAGCAGAGGACATCCGCGAGCAGGTTGCCAAGGTTGGTGGCCATGCCACCTGTTACGCCTCCGGCGCGGCCAGCAGCCCACCGCTAACCGCTGCGCTGATGCGCTACCACCGTGCCCTCAAGCAACAACTCGACCCCCAGGGCATATTCAACCCTGGCCGCCTGTACCCGGACCTGTGAGCCCAGACCATGCAAACCAACCTCAGCGAAAGCGCCCGTCGCCTGGCCCGCGCCGACGAAGCCGAAAGCATCCTGCGCTCCTGCGTGCATTGTGGTTTCTGCACCGCCACCTGCCCCACCTACCAGTTGCTGGGCGATGAACTGGACGGCCCACGCGGGCGCATCTACCTGATCAAGCAGGTGCTCGAAGGCGAACCGGTGAGCGCCAGTACCCAGACGCACCTGGACCGCTGCCTGAGCTGCCGCAACTGCGAAACCACCTGCCCGTCCGGGGTGAAGTACCACGACTTGCTGGACATCGGCCGCGCCGTGGTCGACCAGCAGGTACCGCGCCCACTCGGCCAACGCCTGCTGCGCCAGGGCCTGCGTGCGGTGGTGCCGCGCCCGGTGCTGTTCAAGGCCCTGACCCGCAGCGGCCAGGCGCTGCGCCCGCTGCTGCCGGCCGCGCTCAGGCACAAGCTGCCGGCACGGGTCGCCGCCCCCGGTGTGCGTCCGCCAGCTCGCCATGCGCGCCGCGTGCTGCTGCTGGAAGGCTGCGTGCAACCGGCCCTGTCGCCCAACACCAATGCCGCCGCCGCACGCCTGCTGGACCGCCTGGGGATCAGCGTGGAGCCGATCCGCCAAGCCGGTTGCTGCGGTGCGGTGGACTACCATCTCAATGCCCAGGAACAAGGCCTGCAGCGGGCACGGCGCAATATCGACGCCTGGTGGCCAGCCATCGAGGCCGGTGCCGAGGCCATCGTGCAGACCGCCAGCGGCTGTGGCGCGTTCGTGCGTGATTATGGCCACCTGCTGGAGAAGGACCCGCTTTACGCCGCCAAGGCCGCACGCGTCAGCGCGCTGTCACGCGACTTGGTGGAGGTGCTGCGCGACGAGCCGGTCGAGCAGTTGGGCCTGTGCACCGACCAGCGCCTGGCCTTCCATTGCCCGTGCACCCTGCAACACGCACTGAAGCTGGGCGGCGCCGTGGAAGCCTTGCTCACACGCCTGGGCTTCACCCTGACCGCGGTCGCCGACAGCCACTTGTGCTGCGGCTCGGCCGGCACCTACTCGCTGACCCAGCCTGAGCTGTCGCGGCAATTGCGCGACAACCGCCTCAACGCCCTGGAAAGCGGCAAACCGCAAGTCATTGCCACCGCCAACATCGGCTGCCAGGCCCACCTCGATGGGGCCGGGCGCACGCCGGTGCGGCACTGGATCGAAATTGTCGAAGCAGCCTTGAACCCGGAGAACCACCATGCATAGCAAGTCCGTGATCGGCCAGGCCGAAGTCGCCCGTGTGCTCAACGCCGCCCGCCAGCAAGCCCTGGCGCAACAGTGGAGCGTGACCATCGCCGTGGTCGATGACGGCGGCCACCCGCTGGCCCTGGAACGCCTGGACGGTTGCGCCCCGGCCAGCGCCTACATTGCCATGGAAAAAGCGCGCAGCGCTGCGCTTGGGCGCAGAGAGACACGCGATTACGAGGAAATGGTCAATGCAGGCCGTACGGCATTCGTCACCGCGCCGCTGCTGACCAGCCTGGAAGGGGGCGTGCCGCTGCGGGTGGATGGCCAGGTAGTGGGCGCCATTGGCGTATCCGGGGTCAAGCCCGGGCAGGATGCCCAGGTGGCCCTGGCCGGGGCCGCCGCCCTCTGAATCCTGTGCAGCCACTTTCCAAAGACAGACTATCGAGCGAACAGACCATGCCAAACCCTCCACTGCACATCGCCCCCACCCTGCAGCGTTTCATCGAAGACGAAGTACTGCCTGGCACCGGCATCGAGGCCCGCGCCTTCTGGCAAGGCTTCAGCACCCTGGTTCACGACCTCGCCCCGCAAAACCGCGCCCTGCTGGCCGAACGCGAACGCCTGCAGGCCGAACTGGACAACTGGCACCGCCAGCACCCCGGCCCGATCAGTGACATGGCCGCCTACCAGCAGTTCCTGCAAGCCATCGGCTACCTGGTGGACGCGCCCGCCAACGTGCGCGTCAGTACCCGCAACGTCGACCGCGAGATTGCCGTGCAGGCCGGCCCGCAGCTGGTGGTACCGCTGAGCAACGCCCGCTATGCCCTGAATGCTGCCAACGCCCGTTGGGGCTCGCTGTACGATGCGCTGTATGGCACCGATGCCATCGCCGCAACCGGGGGTGCCGAACGGGGCCAGGGCTACAACCCGGTGCGTGGCGCCAAGGTGATTGCCTTTGGCCGCCAGTTCCTCGATGCCAGTGCGCCGCTGCAAGGGGCATCACATGACGATGCCAGGGCCTACACGGTCGACCATGGCCGGTTGCAGGTGACCCTGGCTGATGGCCGTCAGGTCGGCCTTGAGCATCCTGGGCAACTGCGCGGCTACCAAGGCGAGCCGCATACGCCGACAGCGATCCTGTTGCAGCACCACCAACTGCACTTCGAAATCCAGATCGACCCTAACCACGCGATCGGCCAGCAGGACCTGGCCGGGGTCAAGGACATTCTCCTGGAGGCGGCGCTCACCACCATTATCGATTGCGAAGACTCGGTAGCGGCGGTGGATGCCGACGACAAGGTCAACGTGTACCGCAACTGGCTCGGCCTGATGAAGGGCGACCTCAGCGAGCAGGTCAGCAAAGGCGGCAAGACCTTTGTCCGCAGCCTGGCGAAAGACCGCAACTACCACGGCGCGGACGGCCAACCGTTGACCCTGCCGGGCCGCTCGCTGCTGTTCATCCGCAACGTGGGCCACCTGATGACCAACCCGGCCATTCTCGACCGTGACGGCCAGGAGATTCCGGAAGGCATCCTCGATGCCGTGGTCACCAGCCTGATCGGCCTGCACGACCTCAAGCGCCGTGGCAACTCCCGCGAGGGCAGCCTGTACATCGTCAAGCCGAAGATGCACGGGCCGGCCGAAGTAGCTTTTGCCGACCAACTGTTCAGCCGCGTCGAAGCGCTGCTGGGCCTGCCTGCGCACACGTTGAAGATGGGCATCATGGACGAGGAGCGGCGTACCAGCGTCAACCTCAAGGCCTGCATTGCCAACGCCGCGTCACGGGTGGTGTTCATCAACACCGGCTTCCTCGACCGCACCGGGGACGAGATGCACACGGCCATGGAAGCCGGGGCCATGCTGCGCAAGGGCGACATGAAGGGCAGCGCCTGGATCCAGGCCTACGAGCGCAGCAACGTGCTGGTCGGGCTGGCCTGCGGCCTGCGTGGCAAGGCACAGATCGGCAAGGGCATGTGGGCCATGCCCGACCTGATGGCGGCCATGCTCGAACAGAAAGTCGCCCAGCCCAGGGCTGGCGCCAACACCGCCTGGGTGCCCTCGCCCACCGCCGCGACGCTGCATGCACTGCACTATCACCAGGTGGATGTGGCAGCCGTGCAGCAAGCGCTGGAACAGGTTGACCTGGATGCCCAGCGCGCAGAGTTGCTGCATGACCTGCTCAGTGTCCCGGTCAGCCCCGACCGCCCCTGGACTGCTGCCGAAATCCAGGCCGAGCTCGACAACAACTGCCAGGGCATCCTCGGCTATGTGGTGCGCTGGGTCGAACAAGGCGTCGGCTGCTCGAAGGTGCCGGATATCCATGATGTGGGCCTGATGGAAGACCGCGCCACCCTGCGGATTTCGGCGCAGCACATTGCCAACTGGCTGCACCATGGGGTGGTCGATGCCGAGCAGGTCGAGGCGACCTTGCAGCGCATGGCCGCCGTGGTCGACCAGCAGAATGCCGCAGACCCTGCGTACCGGCCAATGGCGGTCGATTTCGCCGCTTCACACGCGTTCCGAGCCGCACGGGCGTTGGTGTTCGAAGGGCGGAAGCAGCCGAGCGGCTACACCGAACCCTTGCTGCACAGCTGGCGGCTGCGCTTCAAACAGGAGGTCCAGCGCTAGAGGCGCCAGGCACCCATGAGGGAAGCGGCCTGGTGTTACGACAGGCCGCTTCCTCGCTGCTACTCGCCAGTCGGGGGTGGCATCTGTAACGCGCAGTATTTTCCTACGCGGTGCTCGGAAGTGTCTTACTTGTTGCCCCTGGCCGATGAAAACATGATCGGCACTGGATGACGCAAGATCGCGATCCAGAGGAGGCTCCGCATGCACCTGTACGCTCGCTTTACCGCCGAATTGCGCAGCACCCTGCGCGAACTGCTGGCCCACGACATGGACAACCCGGATGAAGACCCCCACCTGTCGGGGGTGATGTTCTTCTGCGCCACGGATGAACGCTCCAGGCAACTGATCGAGCGTATCGAGTTGCTGGCCAGCGAAGTGTTCTTCGACGCGAACGGGCGGGCCATTGCCCAGCATATGAAGGCGGCAGCCGTGGAAGGCGTGCGTATCAAGCGCAACCGCACGGCGCCTGCGGATGAAACGGTGATACGCATAGCGTTGGCGGACAAAGGCTACATCACGGTGAGTACAGCCCGTTTTTGCTGACCAGCAGCCTGTCAGCGGCTTGGTCAACCCATCGCTGGCTTGCCGGAGATGGACCGCAGGGCGGCCCCATGCCCTTCCCTCGTCTATCCGCTATCCTGAGCGCTTCCCCCGCTCCGGACCCGCCCATGGAACTGCACATCCGCCTGCAAGGCCGCAAAGGCCTGGCCGACCAGCTCTACCAGCAATTGCGTGCCGGCATCGATAGCGGCCACCTGGCTGCCGGCACCCAACTGCCGCCAAGCCGCCTGCTGGCCGAGCAACTCGGCGTGTCACGCAAGACCGTGGCCGAAGCCTATTCCCGGCTGACTTATGACAACCTGCTGAGTGGCGTGGTCGGCCGTGGCACCTTCGTCACCCCGCGCCAGCCGCTGCGCAGCAGTGACTCATCGGCCATTCCCCTGGCCAGTGCCGCTGCGCTCGAACGCTGGCAGCAGCGCGCCACCGTGCTCAGCCGACGGCAGCTGGAATCACCCTCACGCTATGACTTCATCGGCGGGGCTTCGAGCAAGGCGCAGTTCCCGTTCGACCAATGGCGCAGTTGCCTGAACTACGCCTTGCGCCGCAGCCAGCGCCACCCCGAGCGGCACTTCCCGGCCCAGGGCCTGCCCGAGCTGCGCGAGGCCATCGCCCATCACATCGCCTACGCCCGAGGCGTGCACTGCAGTGCAGCCGACCTGCTGGTATGCAACGGCGCACAGCAGGCATTGGACCTGATCGCCCGGGTGCTGGTCGAGCCGGGTTGCCAGGTGGCCATGGAGGACCCTGGCTACCCACCCGCACGGCAGCTGTTCCTGGCGCTGGGCGCGCGCCTGCAGTCGGTGCCGGTGGATGACGAAGGCCTGTGCGTGGAACAGATCGCCGACGGCACTCGGCTGATCTATGTGACGCCTTCGCACCAGTTCCCGCTGGGCATGCCGATGAGCGAGCCACGCCGGCACGCCCTGCTGGCGAGGGCCGCCGAGCTGGGGGCGTTGATCGTCGAAGACGATTATGACTGCGAGTTCCGCTACCACGGGCCGGCTGCAGACGCGCTGCAGCGCCTCGACCGCCATGGCCTGGTGGCCTACGTGGGGACGTTTTCCAAGACCCTGCTGCCAGAACTGCGGCTGGGCTATGCCGTGCTTCCGCCGGCCGTGCTGCAAGCCGCCTGCGTGGCCAAGCACCTCAGTGACTGGCACAGCCCGACCCTGCTGCAGTGGGCGCTGGCGCGTTTCTTGGCCGAAGGCCACCTGAACAAGCACATCCGCCGTTGCCACGATATCTACAGTGCCCGTCGCGAACGCATCCTGGCGCGCCTGGGCGGCGACCTGGGGCCATGGTTCAGCGCCATCCCTGCCAGCGCCGGCTTCCACCTCAGCGCCCTGGCCAGCCCAGGGGTGGATGTCGAGTTGCTGACCACCCTCGCACGCAAGGTGGAGGTCGGCCTGTACTCGCTGGCACCGTTCTTCAGTGAGGCAGCGGTACGCCCCGGGCTACTGCTGGGCTTCGGCGCCATCGAACTGCTGGATATCGACCCGGCGCTGGACCGGGTGCGCGACACCCTGCAGCGCCTCAGTTGACTGGTGCAGCCTTGCCTGGAGCCAGCGGGCGGGCGATGGCCGCAGCATAGCCGCGTGGGCTGAAGCAGGCGGTCACCAGCAACATTGTCAGCACGGTCACGCTCAGCAACGTCCACGATGCCTGGAAGCCACCGCTCACATCCCGCAACCAGCCGGTGATGTACGGCACGATGCCGGTGATGATGAAACCGATCCCCTGCACGAAAGTCGCCAGGCTGCCCGCCTCGGCCGGGGTCTTCAGATGTTCGAGGGTCAACGTCAGGCTCTGGCTGAAACAGGCGCCCAGGCCAAAGCCGATCAACGCCACCCATAGCCCCGGGGCCAGTGTGGGCGCCAGCAGCAGGCCGAGGAAACCCACCAACTGAATCGCCAGCGCCAGCCACAGACCGGGGCGGCGGTCTGCCCAGCGCCGCAACAGCAGCGGCAGGCCCAGCGCCCCGGCCACCTGGGACAGGGTCATCAGGCCAACCAGGTCTGCACCGCCCTGGGCGCTACCGCCGTGCTCGATGTGATAGGCCGGCAACCAGGCGACCATACTGGTATAGCCGCCGTTGATCAGGCCGAAGTACAACGCCAGCAACCAGGCCCGGCGCGTCCCGAACCAGTGTCCACTCGCGGCACCGGCCTGCGTCGGTGCAAGCTGGCGAGGCCGCAGCATGGCCCAGGCCAGCAGCGCCAGAAACGCAGGGGCCGCCCACAGGCCCAGGCCGACCTGCCAGTGGCCGAAATAGCTGCTGACATGCGGCCCGAGTACTGCGGCCAGGCCGCCACCGCTCATCAGCGCCGCCGAATACAGGCCCATCGCCGCCGCCAGGCGGCCGGGGAACCAGCGGTTGACCAACCCTGGCATCATGCCCTGCACCAGCGCCACCCCCAGGCCGGCCAGCAACGCACTGGCGATCAATGCCCAGGCACTGTCCAGTTGCAGGCGCCACAGGCAGGCCAGGGCGATCGCCGCCAGGCCGGCGAGCATGCCGCCATGCTCGCTGATCCCGCGCCGCAACCACGGTTGCAGCAGCGGCACCAGGCCCATGCACAGCACCGGCACTGCCGTCAGCAAGGCAGCCTGCTGATAGCCCAGGCCAGTGCTGGCGCGCATGGCTTCGAGCAACGGGCCGATACTGGTCAGGATCGGCCTCAGGTTGACTGCCAGCAAGATCACCAGCAACAGGTTCAACGCCGTCCTCATTGCGCGTTGGCCTGCTGCCATTCCAGGTACAGGCCGGCTTCGCCGCTGGGCTTCAGCGCCCGCAGCGGCAGGCTCTGCTGTTGCGGCGGGCGGGCCATCTGCGCGTAGACCGCCGCGGTGGACAAGCCGAAGGGTTCGCCCTCGGTGTTGTCGTAGGCAAACCAGGCGCGCTCGATGCCACACAGGTGCATGGCCGCCAGGCACATCGGGCACGGATGGCCGCTGGCGTAGATTTCGGCACCCGCCAGGCGCGCCTGGCCCAGCGCATGGCTGGCTTTGCGGATGGCCTGGATCTCGGCGTGGGCGGTAGGGTCCTGGGTGCTGTGGATCTCGTTGACCGCGCGCGCCAGCACCTGGCCCTGGTACACCAGCACGGCGCCGAAGGGCCGGCCACCGGCGCGGATGTTGGCCCGGGCCAGGTCGAGGGCTTCACGCATGAATTGTTCTGCGGACATGAATAATTTCTCCTGTAACGACACCCGGTCATTATCCCGGCCCGCACGCTGGGGCAGAAATGAAGAGATTGGATGCCTGTCAGTGGCCAGCCGAATGGCCGATTGGCCTCCCGCTTATGTGCGTGATTGGCTATCGGGGCGGCGCAGGGCCGACGCTACAGTAGCGCCATCCCCCACACACCCTTGGAGATAGCCATGCACAACCGTATCGAATGGGCCAAGCACGCCCCTGAGGCCTACCAGGCGATGGTCGGCCTGGAACAGGCCCTGGCCAGGAGTGGCCTGGAGAATTCGCTGCTGGAACTGGTGCGCCTGCGGGCTTCGCAAATCAACGGCTGCGCCTACTGCGTCAACCTGCACGCCAACGATGCGCGCAAGGCCGGTGAGACCGAAGCCCGCCTGCAGACCTTGTGCGTCTGGCAGGAAACCGCCTACTTCACCCCACGCGAACGCGCTGCGCTGGCCTGGGTCGAAAGCCTGACCCGGCTGCCCGAGCACGGTGCGCCGCAGGCACATTATGAAGCCTTGCAGGAGCACTTCGAGCCGGCCGAGGTGGCCAACCTGACCTTGGCGATTGCCACCATCAATGCCTGGAACCGCTTTGGCGTCGGCTTTGCCATGGTGCCGGCCTGATCATTTGAGCCGCTGCCAGTGCCGGCCTCGTCGCGGGTGAAGCCGCTCCCACAGGGAATTCATGGCATTCGAAAGTTGCGCCGTACCTGTGGGAGCCAGCTTGCCGGCGATTGACCGATGCAGGTAAATGCTATCGCCCGGCCAACCGCGCCCGGTAGCTGCCCGGGCTCTGCCCGGTCCACTTCTTGAACGCCCGGTGAAACGCACTGGGTTCCTGGAAGCCCGCCTGCTCGGCGATCTCGGCAATGCTCAACACCCCTTCGCGCAAGCGCTCGAAAGCCATTGCCCGGCGCACTTCGTCCTTGATCTGCTGGTAGGAGCGGCCTTCCCGCTCCAGCTGGCGGCGAAACGTGCTGGCACTGACCCCCTGCTGCTGCGCCAGCGCCGCCAGTGTCGGCCACTGCCCGTAGCGCCGCGCCCGCAGGTGCCGGTACACCTCGGCCACCAGCCCGTTCTGGTTGCGGAAGCGAATCACCAGCCCCTGTGGCGCGCTGCGCAGGAAGGTTTTCAGGGCGGCCAGGTCCTGCACCACCGGCAGGCGCAGGTAGGCGCTGTCGAACTCCACTTCGGTACGCCCGCTACCCAGGCGCAGGTCTGGCCCCCACAACAACAGGTCGTCCTCTTGCGCCGGGCGCGACACCGCCAGCTCGGTGCGGTCGATGGCGATCCGCCGCCCGGCCAGCCAGCACAGCATGCCGATCATCAGTACCAGGTAGGTTTCCTCGGCATACACCCGGGTCAGCGGGTCGGCAATGGTCGAGTGCACGCTGATCACGGCCCGCCCGCCACGCACCGTCAGGCTGCCGCGCAAGTCACGCAGGAACAGGCCGAAACCGGCCATGCACTGGCGCAAGGCTTTTTCCAGGTTCGGCTCGAGGATCAGGCCCCGGCAGATCAGCGCGAAGCTGCCCTGCGGCATGCCATGGCTGTCGAGGCGGAAGAACTCGTCATCCAGGCGCTGGATCAGCGCCAGCCACAGCTGGGCGAAGGCCTTGGCCGGCACGCGGGCCTGGGGCTGCGCGAGCAGTTGCGGGTCGATGCCCACCGCGCGCAGTTGCGCATCGCGTTCTTCGGGGCAGTCGCGCAGGGCGTGGAGCATGGCATTGAGGAAGTACACGGCGACCGAATCGCTATCGCGCATGGCGGTTTTCGCTGTCTATGCTGAGTGGCAAAAAGTGCCAGGTTGTTTGAACAGTTCCGGCATAGGCTGCAACAGAGCCTTTGCCTAGACTCGGTCCCACTCCGGGATCGCCGGCCATTCTCGCAGAGCCTGGCCCGGTCCCGCCATGCCTTCGCAATCGGAGCCCCTATGAGCAGCGCAGAAATCTACGTCGTCAGTGCCGTCCGTTCAGCCATCGGTGGCTTTGGCGGTTCCCTCAAGGACCTGCCGCTGGCTGACCTGGCCAGCGCCATCACCCGTGCCGCCATCGAGCGCTCTGGGGTTGCCGCCGAGCAAATCGGCCACCTGGTGATGGGCACGGTGATCCCCACCGAGCCACGCGATGCCTACCTGGCCCGGGTCGCGGCGATGAACGCCGGCCTCCCCAAGGAAACCCCCGCGTTCAACGTCAACCGCCTGTGCGGCTCCGGCTTGCAGGCGATCGTCTCGGCGGCCCAGTGCCTGCTGCTCGGCGACACCGAGGTGGCCGTGGCGGCCGGCGCCGAATCCATGAGCCGTGGCCCGTACCTGCTGCCACAGGCACGCTGGGGTGCGCGCATGGGTGACCTGCAAGGTATCGACTACACCGTCGGCGTGCTGCAGGACCCGTTCGAGCACTTCCACATGGGGATCACTGCCGAGAACGTCTCGGCCAAACACGGCATTACCCGCGAGATGCAGGACGAACTGGCCCTGACCAGCCAGCGCCGCGCCGCCCGCGCCATCGCCGAAGGCCGTTTCGCCAGCCAGATCGTTCCGCTGGAGCTGAAGACCCGCAAGGGCAGCGTGCAGTTCAGTGTCGATGAACATGTGCGTGGCGAAGTGACCGCCGAACAGCTGGCCGGGATGAAGCCGGTGTTCAAGAAAGACGGTACCGTCACTGCCGGCAACGCCAGCGGCATCAACGATGGCGCAGGCGGCCTGGTGTTGGCCACGGGTGACGCGGTGCGCCGCCTGGGCCTGAAGCCGCTGGCACGCCTGGTCGGCTACGCCCATGCCGGCGTCGAGCCGGAACTGATGGGCCTGGGCCCGATCCCGGCCACCCGCAAGGTACTGGAAAAGACCGGCCTGAAGGTGCAGGACCTGGACGTGATCGAGTCCAACGAAGCGTTTGCCGCCCAGGCCTGCGCCGTGGCCCGCGAACTGGGCTTCGACCCGGAAAAGGTCAACCCCAACGGCTCGGGCATCTCGCTTGGCCACCCGGTGGGCGCCACCGGCGCGATCATTGCCACCAAGGCCATCCATGAACTGCAGCGCATCCAGGGCCGCTACGCCCTGGCCACCATGTGCATCGGCGGTGGCCAAGGCATCGCCGTGGTCTTCGAGCGCGTCTGAGGGAGGCTGACCGATGAACATTGAACAAATCGCCGTGATTGGCGCCGGCACCATGGGCAACGGCATTGCCCAGGTGTGTGCAGTCGCCGGCTACCAAGTGTTGCTGGTGGATGTTTCCGACGCGGCGCTGGAGCGCGGCGTGGCCACCTTGAGCAAGAACCTCGAGCGCCAGGTCAGCAAGGGCAGCCTCGATGCGGACAAGGCTGCGGCGGCGAAAACGCGGATCCGCACCAGCACCGACTACAGCCAGCTCAACGGTGCGCAACTGGTGATCGAGGCGGCCAGCGAAAACCTGCAGCTCAAGCAGCGTATCCTGCAGCAGGTTGCGGCCAACGTCGCCGCCGAGTGCATCATCGCCACCAACACCTCATCGCTGTCGGTCACCCAGCTGGCTGCCAGCATCGAGCACCCCGAGCGTTTCATCGGCGTGCATTTCTTCAACCCGGTGCCGATGATGGCACTGGTCGAGATCATCCGCGGCCTGCAGACCAGCGACAGCACCTATGCCCAGGCACTGGTGGTGACCGAAAAGGTCGGCAAGACGCCGATCACCGCCGGCAACCGCCCGGGCTTCGTGGTCAACCGCATTCTGGTGCCGATGATCAACGAAGCGATCTTCGTGCGTCAGGAAGGCCTGGCCAGTGCCGAGGACATCGACACCGGCATGCGCCTGGGCTGCAACCAGCCGATCGGCCCGCTGGCGCTGGCCGACCTGATCGGCCTGGACACGCTGCTGGCGATCATGGAGGCCTTCCATGAAGGCTTCAACGACAGCAAGTACCGCCCTGCCCCGCTGCTCAAGGAAATGGTCGCGGCCGGTTGGCTGGGGCGCAAGAGCGGCCGCGGTTTCTTCACCTACTGAGGAGCGAACGCCATGCCCCCGGTCAATGCCGCGATGCGCTGTGCCAATTTCGAGGAGCGACGTGAGCGGGCCATGGCGCTGTTTGCCGAAAAGGGCTTTGGCCAGGTCAGCATGCGCGAGCTGGCGGCCCATGTAGGCCTGACTGCCGGCTCGCTGTACCACCACTTCCCCAGCAAGCAGGACCTGTTGTACGACCTGATCGAAGAGTTGTACGAGGAGTTGCAGGCTACCCTGGACCAGGGCCGCCGGGCCATGGCCCGCGGGGCATCGGCGTTGTCCTGCCTGATTGCGGCGCACTGGCAGCTGCACGCCGAGCGACCGCTGCAGTTTCGCCTGGCGGAGCGCGACTTGTGTTGCCTGAGCGACGACCAGCAGGGGCGCCTGGCCTTGTTGCGCAAGCGCTATGAGGCGGGGTTGCTGCGGTTGATCGCACCGCAGGCGAAGCTGCAGGGGGAAGCGCTGGTGGCTACCGCGCATGTGCTG
This sequence comes from Pseudomonas anuradhapurensis, assembly GCF_014269225.2. Taxonomy (NCBI): domain Bacteria; kingdom Pseudomonadati; phylum Pseudomonadota; class Gammaproteobacteria; order Pseudomonadales; family Pseudomonadaceae; genus Pseudomonas; species Pseudomonas anuradhapurensis. The sequence goes on along the minus strand of NZ_CP077097.1, from coordinate 2,242,029 downwards.
GCGACACTGCTGAACCAGTTGCCGGGGCTGTTGAAGGCGTTGCCCGAGGAACAAGGACTGGGCTTGATGGAAAGCATGCTGGTGGGTGGCCTGGAGCGGACACTGCGCTAGCCTGTTACGGCCCTTTCGCGGGTAAACCCGCTCCCACAGCAACTGTGCAAGTCTCAAGGTTTGCACAGTTCCTGTGGGAGCGGGTTTACCCGCGAAAGGGCCAGTGCAGGCTAGCGCAGAAGCGACTGGATCTGCTCGTGCAGGGTATCCAGGTCGAACGGCTTGGCCAGAATCGGTGCCTTGCGCGTGATCGGGCTGCCGGATTCAAGAATCTCGGCCGGGTAGCCGCTGATGAAAATCACCTTCAGGTCCGGCCGCAACTTGACCGCCGGTTCGGCAATTTCCACGCCGGATATCCCGCCGGGCAGGCGGTAGTCCGTCACCATCAGGTCCAGGTGCGGTTTGCTGGCCAGAATCGCGAATGCCTGCTCGCCATCCTCGGCCACCAGTACGTGGTAGCCCTCGCCTGCCAGGTAATCCCGCAGGATCATGCGAATCGCCGGCTCATCCTCGACGACCAGCACCACATCTTGTGCATCTTCACTCATGTCAACGCCTTGAAATGCTTGCAACAGCCATCAGACCCCAGGCTCATGCAGAGGTTGCCCGCGCCTGGTCGTTTTGTTGTTCGCAGGCTGCCAACGGCAACTGCAGGGTGAACGTGGCACCCTTGCCCTCTTCGCTGTCGAGCAGGATACGCCCGCCATGGGCCTGGACGATCTGCTCCGATATGTACAGCCCCAGGCCCAGGCCACCGCTGGCCTGCTGGGTAGCCACCCGCTCGAACTGCTGGAAAATGCGCTGCTGGTTGGCCGCGCCAATGCCGATGCCATGGTCCTGCACCTGTACGCAGGCCAGGCCATCTTCCTCGTACACACGCACCTGCACCGGTTTGCGCTCACCGTAGCGCAAGGCATTGGACAGCAGGTTGGCCAGCACCTGCTCGATGCGAAACTCGTCCCATTCACCGTGCAGCGGCTCGCAGCGTTGCAGTTCGATGTGGGTATCCAGGGCAATGGCCTGGGCCGCAAAATTCTCCACCAGGCCACGCACCAGCTGGCCCAGGTCGAACGCCTTGGGCCGCAGCGACAGTTTGCCGGTGCGAATGCGCGACACATCGAGCATGTCCTCGACCAGGCGGATCAGGCTGTTGATCTGCCGCTCGTCGCGCTCGACCATGGCCTGGAGCTTGTCACTGCTGAACGCGGCAAGGTTGCCGCGCGAAAGGTGCAGCTTGCGCAGCTGGGTTTCGAGGATCAGACCATTGAGCGGAGTGCGCACCTCATGCGACACGATCGACATGAAGTCATCGCGCATGCGCACGGCATGCTCCAGCTCGGCCCGCGCCGTCTGCAACTGCGTCAACAGCATTTCCTGTTCCTGGCGGCTACGCTCCAGCGCCTGCAACTGGCGGTCGAGCACCTTGCGCTGGCGGTACAGGTCGACGAACACCGACACCTTGCTCTTCACCGCCAGGGTGTCGAGCGGTTTGTGCAGGAAGTCCACCGCACCGCTTTCGTAGCCCTTGAAGGCGTAGTTCATCTCACGCCCGGCGGCAGTGACGAAGACAATGGGGATGTTGCGGGTCTTTTCCGTACCGCGCATCAGCTCGGCCAGCTCGAAGCCGTTCATGCCGGGCATCTGCACATCGAGGATGGCCAGGGCGAACTCATGTTCGAGCAACAGCGACAAGGCGGCTTCGGCAGACTGGGCCTGGTGCACCTCGCGATCTTCGCCCTGGATCAAGGCGTCAAGGGCCAGCAGGTTTTCCGGCAGGTCATCGACGATCAGCAGTTTGGCGGTGGTGTGGCTTAGCATGCGCTGGATTCCAGGGCAGCGAGCAACTGCTCGATACCACTCAAAGTAAGGATATGGTCGGGCTGATGCAGGGCCAGGGCAGCCTCCGGCATCAGCGCAACCTGTGCATCGCGAGGGTCCTGGACGATGGTCCGGCCCCCGCTGTTCTTGATATAGGCAAGCCCTGCGGCACCATCTTCATTGGCACCGGTGAGCAGCACGCCAAGCAGGCCGGCACCGTAGGCGTCGGCGGCTGACATGAACAGGAAGTCGATTGCCGGTCGGGAGAAATGCACCGGCGGCTCCTGGCTGAGCGACAAGGTGAAATCGCGTTCCACCGACAGGTGATAACCCGGCCCGGCCACATAGATCTGCCCAGGCCGCAGCAGCTGCTTGTCGCGCGCCTCGCACACGGGCCGATGCAGGCGGCGTTGCAGCACTTCGGCCAGCTGGCTATGGCGGTCATCCGGCAGGTGCAGTACGCAGACCACCGGCAGGGCAAAGCCGGCCGGCAACGCGCCGAGCACCTTGAACAGGGCCGTCACCCCGCCTGCCGAGGCGCCGATCACCACCGCGCGCACGCCGTTCATGATTTACGGTAGATCCGTTCGGGCTTGACCAGCGGCTCGAAGCGCTCGGCATAGGCGGAAAAATCCACCGACTCCTTGCTGCCCAACACCAGGAAGCCGCGGTGGCACAGGGACTCGTGGAACAGCCCCAGGGCGCGGTCCTGCAATACCTTGTCGAAGTAGATCAGGACGTTGCGGCACGACACCAGCTGGGTTTCGGAAAACACGCTGTCGGTGGCCAGGCTATGGTCGGCGAAGGTTACGTTTTCGCGCAGCGAGCTGTCCATGATGGCATTGCCGTAGGCCGCCGTGTAGTAGTCGGAAAAGTCCCGCCGGCCACCGGCCAGGCGGTAGTTTTCAGCGTATTCGTACATGCTCTGCATCGAGTAGATGCCCTGCTTGGCCTTGTCCAGCGAATGCGGGTTGATGTCGGTGGCGTAGATGATGGTGCGCTCCAGCAACCCTTCCTCGCGCAGCAGGATGGCCATCGAATAGACCTCCTCGCCAGTGCTGCAGCCAGCAATCCAGACCTTGATCGACGGCCAGGTGCGCAACAGCGGCACCACTTCGTTGCGCACTGCCAGGAAGTGCTCCGGGTCGCGGAACATCTCGCTGACCGGGATTGTCAGGTACTGCAGCAACTGCATGAACATGCCGGGGTCGTGCAGCACGCGCTCCTGCAGCGCCGATACCGTCAGGCAATCGAACTGGCGCAGCGCATGTAGGATCCGGCGCTTGATCGAAGCGCCGGAATAGTTGCGGAAATCGTAGCTGTACTTGAGGTAGATGGCCTCGATCAGCAAGCGGATTTCGATGTCGGTGTTACGTTCGCTAGTCAAATTCGCTCCAGTTGCGGCAGCCAGACACGGATCAGCGAGAACAGACGGTCCAGGTCGATCGGTTTGGCCAGGTAATCGTTGGCGCCAGCCTGCAGGCAACGCTGCTGGTCATCCTTCATCGCCTTGGCGGTCACGGCGATGATCGGCAACTTGCGCCACCGCGCTTGCTGGCGGATCAGGCGGGTGGCCTCGAAGCCATCCATTTCCGGCATCATCACGTCCATCAGCACCAGGTCGATGTCATCATGCTGTTCCAGGCGCTCGATGGCTTCACGCCCGTTGCGACCGATCTCGACGATCGCGCCCTTGTGTTCCAGCGCGCTGGTGAGGGCAAAGATGTTGCGCACGTCGTCGTCCACCAGCAACACCTTGCGGCCCTCGAACACCTTGTCGCGGCTGCGCGCAGTCTTGAGCATGCGCTGGCGTTCGTTGGACAACTGCGACTCGACCTTGTGCAGAAACAGCGTCACTTCGTCGAGCAGGCGTTCCGGCGAGCGCGCACCCTTGATGATGATCGAGCGCGAATACTTGAGCAGGTCGGCTTCTTCTTCGCGGGTCAGGTTGCGCCCGGTGTACACGATCACCGGCGGGAAGGCGCGGATGTCCTCGGCGGTCATGCGCTTGAGCAGCTCGTTGCCGAGCATGTCCGGCAGCTTGAGGTCGATGATCATGCAGTCGTAGATGTTCTCGCGCAGCAGCGCCAGGGCATCCTTGGCCATGGCCACGGCGGTGATCTCGATATCCTCATCGCCGATCAGCCGGGCAATGCTTTCGCGCTGCAGGTCGTCGTCTTCCACCAGCAGGATGTGCTTGAGCTTCTGGGTCAGCTTGGCCTCCAGGCGGGCGAACACTTCCTTGAGTTCCTCGCGGCTGGTGGGCTTGACCGCGTAACCGACGGCGCCCATGTGCATGGCCGCCTCGACCCGGTCTTCCACGGAAATGATATGCACCGGGATGTGCCGGGTGCTGGCCTGCTCCTTCAGGCGTTGCAGCACGGTGAGGCCGGAATGGTCGGGCAGGCGCATGTCCAGCAGGATGGCATCGGGAATGTACTGCATGGCCAGCTCGAAGCCCTCGTCGGCGCCCTGCGCGACCAGGCAGCTGTAACCCAGCTCGTGGGCCAGGTCGAACAGGATATGGGCGAAGTTCGGCTCATCCTCGATCACCAGAATGCAGCGGTTGGCGAACGGCGCGCGCTCGCGGTCATCGGCAAACGCCGGGGCCGGGCGTTGTGGCTTGGTCGCCACGGGTGTCGGCGCAGCCGGTGGCAAGGCATCGACCGCCGGGCGCAGGGCGAGCGGTTCGGCGGTCTGTGCCTCACGCTCGTAGCGCTCCGGCAGGATCAGGCTGAACACGCTGCCCTGGCCGAGGCTGCTGTCGACGCTGATCTGCCCTCCCAGCAAATGCGCCAAGTCGCGGGAAATCGACAGCCCCAGGCCGGTGCCGCCATAACGCCGGTTGCTGGTGCCATCGACCTGATGGAAGGCACCGAAGATCGCCTGCTGCTGGTCGGCGGCAATACCGATGCCGCTATCGCGCACGGCAAAGATGATGCCGCTGTCGGGCTGGTAGCCAATGTTCAGGCTGACCTGGCCGCGCTCGGTGAACTTGATGGCGTTGGACAGCAGGTTCTTGAGGATCTGCTCCAGGCGCTGGCGGTCGGTGAACAGGGTGGCCGGCACCTGGGCGTCGGTGGTGACCTCGAAGGCCAGGCCCTTGTGCGCGGCCAGCGGCTCGAACATGCCGCGCAGGCCTTCGACCAGGCGCTCCAGCTGGGTGGTTTCCGGGCGCACTTCCAGCTTGCCGGCCTCGACCTTGGCGATGTCGAGGATGTCGTTGATCAGGTTGAGCAAGTCGTTGCCGGCCGAGTAGATGGATTCGGCGAACTTGACCTGTTCCTCGCTGAGGTTGCCTGCGACGTTCTCGGCCAGCAGCTTGGCCAGGATCAGCGAACTGTTCAGCGGTGTGCGCAGCTCGTGGGACATGTTGGCGAGGAACTCGGACTTGTACTTGCTCGAACGCTGCAGCTCTTCGGCGCGCGCCTGCAGTTGTTCCTGGGCGTGGAGCAGTTCGTCGTTCTTGCGGTCCAGCGCCTCGGTGCGCTCGGACAACTGCTCGTTGGTCTGCTCCAGCTCCGCCTGCTGGGTTTCCAGGTGGGCCTGGGACTCCTTGAGCACGCGGGATTGTTCCTCCAGCTCTTCGTTGGCGGTTTTCAGCTCTTCCTGCTGCACCTGCAGCTCTTCGTTCAGTTGCTGGGTCTCGGCCAGCACTTCCTGCAGGCGCTGGCGGTAGCGGGCGCTGTCGATCGAGATACCGATGTTGCCACCAAGCCGTTGCAGCAGTTCCTCGTCACGTGGGAGCAATGGCCGCAGGAAGCCCAGCTCGAGCACGCCATTGACCTGCGAGCCCTCGCCAGCCGGCACCAGCACTGCGCTGAGCGGCAAGCCCCGGCCCAGGCCGGAGCTGAGGTGGAAATAGCCTTCTGGCAAGTTGTCCAGGCGCAGCAGGCGCCCCTCGCGCACGGCCTGGGCCAGCAAACCTTCGTGATCGCCCAGCACCTGCTCGCGGGCCTGTTCTTCGGCATCCAGGCCGTAACAGGCCACCCGCACCAGGTGGCCATGCTCGTCGCGCACGTACATGGCCCCGACCACGCTGCCCAGGTAGCCAGCAAAAAAGCGCAGGATATTGTCACCCAGCATGGACAGGGTCAGCTGGCCCAGTACCTGCTCGGCCAGCTGGGTCTGGCCGTTGCGCAGCCAGGCCTGGTGCTCCAGGTGCTCGGTGGCGCGTTGCTGGGCGTGCAGGTTTGCATCGTAGCTGGCCGACAGCGCCAGCAGGTCACGCCGCCCCAGATAGGCGAGCAAGGCGCTCAGGCCGACGATGAACAACACGAACGACAGCATGACCGTCACCGTGACACTGCTGACCCGCTCGTTACGGGCCATGCGCAGCTGCTGCTCGGCACTGATCAGGGCATCGAACTCTTTGCGGATCTCATCGGTCAGGCGCTTGCCGCGACCACTGCCGATCGTCGCGCGGTAGTCGCCCTGGCTGCGGCGCTGGGCAATCAGTTCGCTGCCAAAGGCGTTCCAGGCCTGTTGCAAGGCGATCAAGCGGTCAATGCGCTCGACCTGCTGCGGGTTGTCCTCGACCATGCTGCGCAGGCCCTGCAGGCTGCCGAAAATACGCGGTTTGGCCACCTCATAAGGATCGAGAAAAGTCTCGTCGCCGGTGATCAGGAAGCCGCGCATACCGGTCTCCATGTCGATCGACAGCTTGACCGTCTCGTTGGCATTGCCGATGACCCGGTCGGTGTGCTCGACCCACTGCATGGCCGAAAGCAGGTAGTTGATCACCACGACAAAGGCCAAGGCCCCCAACAGGCCCACCCCCAAAGGGAGGCCGACGTTGCGGGTCAACAACTTGCGGAAGCTGCGCTGGTCCATCGAGGCTGCTTGAATCATGTGAAAACGCCCGAGCAAGAAAAGTCCATGAAGAGTGTGGCCGATCAATCGTTGTTGTTATCTGCCACTGCACCGTCCTGTTAAGCGAGTCTAACCAGCTTTAGCGGGTCTGGCAGGGCATTTAGCCAGTATTTGAAGGTGGTGTGCGCCAATCGTTCCATCTGATTGCATGGACCGGTATCCTCGGGAACTTCTGCTGCCACCCGGTGCACAGATTAAAGACATTCCATTTGTACAGGATCAGAACCATGCACCTTCTGGTAGTCGAAGACGACGACATCGTCCGCATGCTGATAGTCGAAGTGCTCGACGAGTCAGGCTATAAGGTCATTCAGGCGGAAAACGCCAGCGCGGCGCTGCGCATCCTCGAAAACCCGGACCAGCCGCTGGCGCTGATGATGACCGACGTCGGGCTGCCGGACATGCGCGGCGAGGCGTTGGCGGCCAAGGCGCGCGAACTGCGGCCGACGCTGCCGGTGCTGTTCGCCAGCGGCTATGCCGAAAGCGTCGATGTACCAGAAGGCATGTACCTGATCAGCAAGCCGTTCAGCATCGACCAATTGCGCGATCAGGTGATGGCCATCGTGGGTCCTGCTTGAGGTGAACGCACCCGGCTTTGCAGGCTTGCGTGCAGGCCGCATGGTCTCCAGCTGATGCGGTAGCCGTACCTCACAACTCCCTGCGCAACAGGTAGGTATCCATGATCCAGCCCTTGCGCCGGCGCTGCCGTTCGCGCACTTCGAGGATCTGTGCCTTCACCGCCTGCAACGGCCCGGCAATCAGCACTTCATCTTCGGTCCCCAGATACGCGCCCCAGTAGATCACCAATGCCGGGTCATCGAGCTGGGCAAATGCGCACTGGCCATCGAGCATCACCACCACATTGTCGATACGCCCCTGCGTCGCCAGGCATCGCCCTGGCAGCACCGTCAGCGGTTCACCAATGCGGTTGAGCGGCACCTGGTGACGCGCAGCTAGGGCCTGCACGCTGCTGATGCCGGGAATCACCCGCAGGCGCAGCGCTACGCCGCGCTCGCGGACCAGGTCGAGAATGCGCAAGGTACTGTCATACAAGGCCGGCTCGCCCCACAGCAGGAAGGCGCCCACCTCCCCGGCGCCGACCTCCTGGTCGATCAGTTGCGCGTAAAGGGCCGCACGCTGGCGGTGCCAATGCCGTACCGCACCCAGGTAGCCGTCGGCATGCCCCTCGCGCACAGGGTCGGCCACCTGTACCAGGCGATAGCCGCCCTCAGGCCGGTAACGTTGCAGGATAGCCTTGCGCAGTTGCACCAGCTCATCTTTGTCGCGGCCCTTGTCGAGCACGAAGAACACGCTGGCCTGGGCCAGCGCCTCGACCGCCTCGTAGGTGATCTGGCGCGGGTCACCGGGGCCGATGCCGATCAACAACAGGTCTTTCATTGCCCTGCCCTTTGCGCGAACCAGCAACCATTGTCGGGCGGCTGCCGGTATTTGGCAAAGCAAGCGATCAGAACAGCGAGAAGTTGTAGCTGACGATGACCCGGGTCTCGTCCATGTCACGTGCCCAGCGTTCATAGTTGCTGCGGTAAGTGGAATTGCGCAGGCGTACGCTGACGTCCTTGAATGTGCCAGTTTGCACCTGGTACTTGAGTTCGGTGTCGCGTTCCCATTCCTTGCCTTCGGCCGTACTGCCCGGCACCTTGATACTGTCGCCGTTGATGTAACGGGTGAAGAAGGTCAGGCCGGGTACACCCAGGGCTTTGAAGTCGTAGTCATAACGCACTTGCCAGGAGCGTTCCTGGGCGGCGGCGAAATCGTTGACCTGGGCGTAGTTGACCAGGTACGGGTTGCTGCCATCCAGGTACGGCATGGCACTGTCGCCGTACATGCGCTGCCAGCCGGCACTGAGCTTGTGGCCACCCAGGCTGTAGCCGAGCATGCCGCTGAGTGCGCGGTGGTCTATTTCACCAGCGCGGGCATTGCCGATGTCATCACTCTTGATCAAGCGCAGGTCGGCCGACAGGCTGCCCACCGCCAATGGCTGGCTGGCCACCAGGCCGAGAAAGTGCTGGCGGTAGATGTTCTCCAGCTTGGCCATCTGGTACTGGGCGCTGAGGCGCTCGTTGAAACGGTAGTCGACACCGGCCAGGTCAAAGTGGTCGGCCTCGATATCGCAGGCATAACGCTTGTTCTTGCAATGCACGCGAATGTCCTGACGGTCGGTGGAATCCCGTGCGGTGTATTTATCCAGGCGGGCCAAGGTCAACTTCAGGTCTTGCACTTCTTCGGAAGTCAGCATGGCGCCGTGGAACATGGTCGGCAGCAGGCGGCCATCGTTGTACTTGAGCAGCGGCACGTCCGGCATCATCGAACCGTACTTGAGCACGGTATTGGAAACCTTGGCTTTGCCGGCCAGGCCCATCTTCGCGTACTGGTCGGCCGAGTGCCGCGGATCGTGACCAGAAGACGGCAACAGGCCGCTGTTACTGTCCGCCGGGCTGGAATCCAGTTTGAAGCCGAACATGCCCAGTGCATCCACGCCAAAACCTACCGGGCCCTGGGTAAAACCGGATTGCACATTGAGGATGAAGCCTTGTGCCCATTCTTCGCGCTTGGACGCTCCCTGCTTGGAACTGCTGTGACCATCACGAAAGTCCCGGTTGAAATAGACATTGCGCGCTTCAACCTTGGCACTGCTGTCTTGAAGAAAACCAGCGGCTTGGGCATTGGCACCGGCACACAACAGGAACAGGCCGGCAACACGACGCCCGGGGGCGCGGGGAAAAGGGGCAAACATGCGGGGAAACATCCAGAATCAAGGCGAGTAAATAACCGGTGGCACAGGCTGGCCACGGTATAGCGGCGCGGCCGAAGAATACCCGGCCATCATCAGAAATGATCGCGCAACCGCTCTACAACGCACCATTGGACCATGGTCTAAGCGCCGGACAGGGCCACCGTGAAGAAAAAGACAAATAACGCACGGGGCACCGGGAAAGTTCCCCGCTTACTTCAAAAAAAGTTAGCAGTTTACCCGGTACCCGTGAATGACTACACTCGATATCAGCGAACAACAGAACCTACCCGTGTGGCCGGCGTTTTTATTTCTTCAATGTTCGTCACGCCCTGCCACCGCCGACGTACAGGAGTGATTACAGTGTCCAGACTTGCAGAGTTTCGTGCTGCCGAAAAAGCGCTCCAGGAACAGATGGCGCAACTGGAAGCGTTGAAAAAGGATGCCGGCCTCAAACGCGAAATCGAATTCGAGCAGAAACTAGTCGGCCTGATGAAAAGCTATGACAAGAGCCTGCGCGATATCATCGCCATCCTCGACCCGAAGGCCGCGCCCCGGGCGCCCAGTGCCGCGCCCAAACAACAACGCCGCCCACGCGTCGTGAAGGTTTACACCAACCCGCACACCGGCGAGCGAATCGAAACCAAAGGCGGTAATCACCGTGGCCTCAAGGCCTGGAAAGAGCAGTACGGAGCCGCCACGGTAGAAAGCTGGGTACGCTGATGAAACGTCCACGCAGACTTCACACTTTTTTCACAACGGCTGGCTCAGTATCGAGACAGCTAAAGGACTAGCGACCCCATCACGCGCCCGCACATGCGGGCCTCTAATTCCAGCGCCCTGCCTTGTGCAGGGCGCTTTCATTTGCGCAATCGGCGCACTGCCGTATCATGGCCAGCCTGTCTGTTTTGCCGGTGCCCTGCGCCCGGCCTTGCCTCAGGAGTTCCCATGAGCCTGCACGATCTGCAAACCCTGCCTGGCGTCACTGCCCAACCGGACGCTGCCACTGCTCAGTTCGTCTTCAACCACACCATGCTGCGGGTCAAGGACATCGAAAAGTCCCTGGACTTCTACACCCGTGTGCTGGGCTTCCGCCTGGTGGACAAGCGCGACTTCCCCGAAGCGGCCTTCAGCCTGTACTTCCTTGCCCTGGTCGACCCGGCGCAGATCCCGGCCGATGACGCCGAACGCCACCAGTGGATGAAGTCGATCCCCGGCGTGCTGGAGCTGACCCACAACCACGGTACCGAGAACGACGCCGAGTTCGCCTACCACAACGGCAACACTGACCCGCGCGGGTTTGGCCATATCTGCGTTTCGGTACCGGATGTGCGCGCCGCCTGCGCTCGCTTCGAGGCACTGGGCGTAGCGTTCCAGAAACGCCTGCAGGATGGGCGCATGAACCACCTGGCCTTCATCAAGGACCCGGACGGTTACTGGGTCGAAGTCATCCAACCGAGCGAACTCAAGGGCTGAACGTTCCCCGCGGTGCGCTCGTCGGGCCGGGAACTCCCGGCCCCTTGCTATGGTATATGAAGGTAACTGCTTCACATGCCACAGCGAGGTAAGGACGATGCAATCTCTTCACTGTGATTACCGCCAGCACACCATCACCGCCAGCGTGATGCCCCACCCCGACTCTCCCCTGCCCTACGCCGCCGGATGCCGGATTACCGACCCTGAAGGGCATACCAGCAAGCGCATGGCGATGCCGATGAAGTTCTTCTCCGACCTGGAGAACGCACAACATGTGTCGCTGGCCCATGGCCGGGCGCTGGTCGACCAGCAACTGGATGAAGGGCACAAGGTGTTCTGATCCTGGTTGGTTCTGTCTTGGCCCTTTCGCCGGCTTACCTGCGAAGGGGCCAAAACAGGCGCAATCAGATATCCCGGGCGTAAGCCACTGCCGCCTCCACCTGCGCCGACGTCGGTCGTACACCGGTATACAGCACGAACTGCTCCAGTGCCTGCAGCGCAATCACCTCCAGCCCGGAGATCACCGGTTTACCCAACGCCTGCGCCCGCCGAATCAATGGTGTATGCGCCGGCATCGCCACCACGTCGAACACCCGTTCCGCGGCAGCGATGGCGTTCTCGGAAAACGCCAGCTGCTCGGCCTCCGCACCGCCCGCCATGCCAATTGGCGTCACGTTGACCAGCATCGGCGGGCATAGGTCTTCCAGCTCAGCCACCCAGCGATAGCCGCACACATCTGCCAATTGCCGCCCGGCCTGCTCGTTGCGCGCGACGATGATGCCCTCGGCGAACCCGGCATCGCGCAGGGCACTGGCTACGGCCTTGGCCATGCCACCGCTGCCACGCAGGGCAAACGCCGTGCGCGGGTCGACCTGGTGCTGCGCCAGTAACTGGCGTACCGCCAGGTAGTCGGTGTTGTACGCCTTCAGATGGCCGTTGGTATTGACCAGGGTATTGACTGACTCGATGGCCGCCGCGGAGGGGTCGACCTCGTCGACCAACGCCATGCAGGCCTCCTTGTACGGCATCGATACGCCGCAGCCGCGGATGCCCAGGGCGCGGATGCCCGCTACTGCTGCCGGCAGGTCATCGGTGCGCATGGCCTTGTAGTAGAAATCCAGGCCCAGCTGCTGGTACAGATGATTATGGAAGCGCACCCCGAAGGTACCGGGGCGGCCGGCCAGGGAGATGCACAACACGGTATCTCTGCTGGGACTTGTCGACATAACCTGCTCCTTTGTCATAACTGAAACGTTTTTGCAGCGTAACAGAGGCAACCACTGGTCGTCCCTTACACAACCTTTACCGTTTCCCTGTGCTCAGCCGAGCAAGAGTGGGGTCATAGTTAACAGGACCCCACGCCTTGCGAGGTTGCTTTATGAACCGCCACATTCCTTCAGTCGCCCTGCTGGTCGGTGCCCTGGCCATCAGCGGGCCCGCTGCCGCCCATGGTGGCCATGGCGGCGGTGGTTGGTATGGCCCGGGCCCGCTGCTAGGTGCCGCCGTGGTTGGCGCGGTGGTCGGGGCAACGGTTTATGGCGGGCGCGAGCGTACCGTGTATGTCGAGCGCCAGCCGGTCTACTACGCACCGCCGCCGGTGTACATGCAACCGCCACCACCACCGGTGTACTACCAACCGTACTATGCGCCACCGCCGGGCTACCGCAGTTACTACGGCCCGCCACCGGTGTATTACGGCCCGCCGCGCTGGTGAGGGTTGATAGAACTAATGACCACTATCGAGGAAGTTGATTTCAAAGCGCCTCGGCTGCTGCGTATGGTGAAGCCATGTTTACAGGAGGTCCCCATGGCCACTATTCAGATCATGTCCGTTGTCGGCAGTGCCGTCCCCGCTGCGTTGCGTGAACAAGGCCTGCTGGCCTGCTGGTACCTGGTGCGCAACGGCGAAGCCGTTAGTGGCCCGATGCCGAGCCGGGCCTCGGCCCAGGCGCTGATCGAACAGCTGCAACCAGGCACCCTGGTCGCCTGACCCGTATTTGTTGTGCGTTGCTCCCTACGCCCTTCTGGCCCGCCGATTGGCGGGCCTTTTTTTATCGACGCAGGCCGGCTGACTTTTGTTGCAGGCCTGAATCGGTTTAGCCTGGCGCTAGCCACGGCGCAGAAAATATTTACCTTCATAGCTATTTAGCAACGAGCTAAACACTGGCATGCTTCGCCTCATGGACATCTACGAAATCCGCAAGCACAACCTGCTCAAGCTGATCGGCAACCAGAGAAAAGGCTCCTGTGCAGAGCGCTGGGGAATGGCCCCTGCACACCTCAGCCAGATCCTCTCGAACAAGACAGCGAAGAACCTGGGTGATGATGTGGCGCGCAGAATCGAGGGTATCGAGGGCTTGCCCAGGGGGTGGTTCGACACCATGGCGGCTGGTGAGCAGGCACAGGCCGACGTTGGCGACAGCAGGCTGTCCGCAGCTGACTTGGTCAAGCAGATGCTGGCCATAAGCGGCAAAGGCATTTCCGAGGAAACCCGGCAACGGCTGCTGGCTGCTGCCGAGGAGCCGGTAAAGGCCACGCTGGTCAAGGCTGACCTGGCTCAGCCCGGCCTGGTGGGTGACGAGGTATGGATCGCTCACTATGACGTGCGGGCGGCCATGGGCGGCGGGCAGGTCCCCCATGACTACCCTGAGATGTTCAAGGACGTTCGCGTCAGCCCAAGCCACCTGCGCGAGCTGGGCGTGGAATTCAGCGACCATCACCACCTGAAGATGGTGACCGGCTGGGGCCAGTCGATGGAGCCAACCATCAGGCACCGCGACCCGCTGATCGTGGACGTCAGCATCCGTGAGTTCGTCGGCGATGGCATCTACCTGTTTTGCTGGGGTGACCACCTCTATATCAAGCGGCTGCAGATCGCCGATGAAGAGCATTTCGAAATGATTTCGGACAACTCGCGACACAAGGACCGCATGGTCCGTCAGGAGGAAACCTACATCCAGGCCAGGGTGCTGCTGGTGTGGAATGCGCACCTGGTATGACGCCAAGCCCGCCTCCTGGCGGGCTTTTTTCTGCAATTCAGAACGGTGCAGCCTCGCCCGCCTGCTGCTCTACGGCAAGATCGTCGCACGCCCCCACGCTGCTGCGCGCCCAACGCAGGGTGACACTGTCGTCATCGTTGAAGGCCAGGTCCAACTCGGGCGTTTCGGCCAGCAGGCCCAGCACTTCCTCCCACTTAGCCTCACCATCCGTATCCAGGCGATGGAGCACAACCCAACGCTGGGTCTGTGCCAGCGGGTGGTTGATCATCGCTGACACCCGCAGGCTAAGCCGCTCTAAACCGGTCATTTGCTGGCGCTGCTGCAGCGTCGGCTTCATGTGCTTGGACATAGGCTCACTCCAATACCTGTATTTTTGTACAGTATTCGAGTAAAGCATAGCCCACTGCAAAAACCAGCGTAAAGCCCGTTTCCAGGAAAAATCCGACCTGGAGAAGATTTATCGACGAGCGAAATTAATTTAGCTCAAGCTATTGACATGAATTTAGCCCGCGGCTAATTTTTTTATCGACAGCGATGCCATAGTCGCTGCCAGCCCCAGGGGCACAACCCGTTATCAATTATCAAGGAGTACCTCCATGAGCGTAGACATCAGCAACCTCATCATTTCCGTTCCGGTGGCCGAATCCTCGACCAGCCTAGTCGCCGATGAACTCACCGGCAGCGAAGCGATCGTCCAGTATCCAGAATATGTGTCAGTGCTCGCCGACGGTTCGGTGCAGCTGTCTGCCCCGACCAAAGGCGTGTCGAGCAAAAGTACCCGGCGGACACGCTGCGAGTGGTCGGAGCCAACCTACTGGACGCTGGCCGGTGCCCCGAATCACTGGAATCGTCAAGTGATGACCCTGACCAAGGTCAACTGGGCGCAGAAGGTGGTCGTGGCGCAGATGCACGTGTACGGCGACGACAGCCCGCCAGTGAAGGTGTTCTGGAGAAAAGGCGATATCACCCTGGGGTTTCGGCAGACCTACAACCAGACCGATCCGGTGAACTCGACGGTGCTCAGGGGCGTCCCGCTGGGGGCGAAGTTTTCCGTGAGCATCCACGCCACCGCCCAGGGCACCGTCAACGTGACCGCCAGTTGCAACGGGGTGACCGGCAGCTCCGGCGACCTGCAGTTCGACAGCAGCTGGGCAGCGCACCAGTTCGAATTCCATGGTGGGGTGTACAACCAGGTCGATTATACCGATACGACCCCACCCGATGATGGCTCGATCTGCATCATCAGCGATCTGTCACTGGTCCATGCCTGAACTTGGCTAGCCGAAAAGACGTCCCGATGCCCTGTGCTCCGGCGCAGACAGCACGGGACGTTCTGCGACGAGATCGCCGTTGTCTGGCCAGCGCATTTGACCGCAAGGGGCCGGCTAACTACGCTGCGGCTACAAGCGTGAACCATTTTTGTGCGACAAGGAGTGTCGGCAATGTACCCGCAGGTTCGTTCCCTATTTCTCATCACCTATGCCCTGCCCTTCACCCTCAGTGCGCTGGCCGCCCAGGCGCCGCTCGACCCACTGGAAACCGTCAAGCGCATCAACCGCAACTACAACACCATCAATAACCGCTGCCAGGAGGCCGACACCGGTGCCGCACGCGGGCACTACTACTGCAGCGGTGTGACCTTGCGCATGGTCAATGACGGGCCGTTCAACCCTTGGGACTACAGCCCCTATGCGGTCAAGATCGGCGCCACCTCCTATAGCTGGCTGCGCAAGGACCTGAGTACGCGCATTCTCATCCACCCGGCCGGTTTCATCCTGCGCCTGCCCACCGACGCAGTGGCCTTGAAACTGCCGGTGAAGGAGCAGGGCTGGACCTGCATCTACGCCTTCGACGGCGGCACCGGGCCAGAACGCAAATGGTACGGCTGCGGCTTCTTCGACAACCGCGAACCGCCGCGCGCCGCCCAGGGCACCCTGAGCAACCGTAATGCCGCGCTGGCCTATGGCACCTGCGCGGAAGCCGGGGTCGCCACCGCCGAGCAGTGGACACAGAAATACACCGGCGTGTTGAAGGGCCCCATCCAGTACAACCAGTGCTCCTGGAACGCGGAAAAACCGAGTGACTGGAATGCCATGATCAAGGTCCACGAATCGCGCCTGAACCCCACCCGCAAGGACCCTTTCGCCTACAGCGCCCAGGTCACCGAATTCATGCTCAAGAATGCCTCGGCGAGCAACGACGGCAGCGAGAACATGAAGCACATCGATGCCTTCATCTACAACGTCAACAGCACGCAGAACTTCGCCACCCGCGGTGACGTGGCACCACCAAAACCGGAGAATGGCCTGAACAGTGCGCGCAACTTCCAGAAGAAACTCAAGGCGCAGGGCTATAGCGTGCCGATTCTGCGGCTGGACTTCACCCAACCGCCGGAGCAACGCTTCAGCTATGTCGCCGCCGACCAGGCAATCGACCTGTCCCCTGCCGGTGGCGGGCAACCCGCGCCAGTGCCAGCGGCGCCGCGCTATATCGCCGCGACCAGCTGGGCCAAGCGCTACGACCCCGGCACCCGCCGAGAGGAATGGACCCTGAGCGTGGTGCCGACCCCGGCGGGACGCGCCTTGCCCGACGCGCAAGTCGGGGCGCTGTACGACCAGCTGTTTGCCCTCAGAGGTGCCGACGGCCAATGGCGCGAGAATGAGACCTCTGCCGGCAGCATGCGCCAGCAATTGAGCTGCGTGCTGGTCAACTACCGGGCCAAGACGCCGTGGAACCTGGAGCCTTTCCGGCCAAGGCTATCGGAAAGCGAAACCCGCGCCGCAGGTTGCAACCCGGTCCCGCGCTGACCACTCGACCGTTTGACTGTTCACCTGGCAAGCAAGGAGGTGCAGCCGTACCCGAATGAAGTTGGACCGCAGGTTGTTTTTTGGCTAATCAGGGAGATACAGGCCATGCAAAAACGTTTGAACAGGATTGTCCCGCTACTGACCTTGCCGTTGTGTCTGCACATCACGTCGGCCAACGCCGAGTCCTGCGAAGAGACCCTGAGGCAGGTGGAAAGCCTCTACAACAAAACCGTCGACAGCTGCGGCAACGACCCAGCATCCGACTGTTCCGGCCTGTTGATCAGGGGTACCCACCGCGCCGACCCGGCGAAGGGCCAGCAATGGGACGTATGGAACCCAAGCCCCAAGGCGCGGGAGCTGGGGACCTTTGCCGCCTCCTGGATGCGTGCCGACGGCATCAGCTATGAAGACCCGGGCATGAGCACGCAGAACGGCTACATCATCAAGCCGATCGACCTGGTGCGCGCCCCCGAGACGCCGGTGCATGTGTACTGCGCCTTCCCCAACGACGCCTGGACCGATTTCCGTGATGACCGGGGCTGCGGCAATAACCGCAATACCAGCCAGACCGAGGCCGTTTGCCAGGCCATGGCCCCGCCCATCACCAACGCCAGTGCCTGGGTCGCCCATTTCACCCGGTTCAACAACGACCGCCTGCAGGACCAGCTGCAATGTGGCTTCAACATGCGCAACCCGATGAGCAGCCAGGACCGGGTCAATGCGTTCCGCAACTTCATGGGTGCCCGACGTGTCATCAACACCCGGGAGTTCCAGACCCAGACCGAGCTGCGCCTGGGCAACCCGAAAGATGATGAATTGCCGATCCTGGCGTTTTTCTACAGTGATCAGCGCGGCCTGAACGATGCCCTGGCCAACCAGCGCGACTACAAGAACAAGACCGGCAAGGACCGCAACATCGTCAAGATCAACTTCCCGCACACGCCCAACGGCAAGGCCAGCTTCTCCTGCACCCAGGCAGCGCCGCTGCCCACGCAGCGGTTCTGCGACAGGTACATTGAGTCCAGCACCTGGGTGCAGCGCCCGGATCCGAAACTGGGGCCGGACACCTGGTCGCTGCAGGTCGTGCCCACCGCGTGCGGCCGGGCGATCAAGGACGACCAGACCGACCGGATGTTCGCCGAGCTGTACAACAAGCACAAGGACGATGCGCAATGGCGGCGCTACAGCGTCAACGGTGGCTCGCTACGTCGCCAGCTGGTGTGCCACCTGGCAGCAAGCTATGACAACAAACCGGTCAGGGACAAACCCGAATGGAACCTTGAGCCGGCGCGCCCGTACGTCGACCAGGCCACCGCCGTAGCGCAGTACTGCAACCCGTATTGAACCGCTGGCCCGGACCTGCCGGTACTGACCGCTATCGGCGGGTTCCAGGCCTTGGTTTTCATGGCATGCGCCAGCTTGACGAGCATGGCCCGAGGGGCTTGGCTCAGCCGGGCAAGTGAGCCATGACGTAGCGCACCGTCCGTTCCAGTGTCTGTGCCATGTCAGGATGCGTTAACCGATACTTGCACTCCAGGTGCTCGCTCTCGCTCATGTCGAAGCGTTGCGTCTGGATGAAGTTCAATGACTCCGCGCGGATCTCCAAACGGGCGGCCAGCCCGGGAATCGTCGCTAGCCAGCGGAGCAACCCGATCGCGACATGGCGCTGGGGTGGCTTGACCCCCAGCGTTTGCGCCAACTCCTTGAGCAGCCCCTGCAGGTTGGGCGTCTGCTCATGCAGCGCCAGCACCTGCCGGTTGGCCAGCAAAGGGTCGAACGCGACGCAGGTCATCAGCGTCACCAGGTAATCGACGCTGACCATTGGCAACCAGTGCTGGGGGGAACCAGGCACAGCCTTGAAACGGCCTTGCGCCAGATTGCGAATGAGTTCGACCAGCGGCTGGCCTGCCAGGATGTGCCCACTCTCGCTGTGGCCACACACCGTTGCCGGATGCACCATGGTGTAATCCGCGTGTGCTTCCTGCATGTAGCGGATGACCGCGAAATGCGCTTCGAGCTTGCTGCCTTCGTAGCCACCCACGCGGCGATAGACTGCGCGCCAGTCAGTGTTTCCGGGGCAGTCGTAATCAACCCCGATACCGTCGAGGAAGGCGAGGTTCTGTACCATGTAGCCACCCACCATCAGCAGGCGGGCGTGCAAGCTCGCCGCCAGCCTGGCGACCCTCAGCGCGCCTTGCACATTGACCGCGCGGGCACGTTCCATCGTCAGCCCCCAGGAGAACTCTGCGGCCAGGTGGAAAACCACCGAGACGCAGGACACGCTCTGCCTGTCTGCCTCGCTGAGCCCAAGCCCGTCCCTGCTGATATCGCCCGCAACGGCATGCAGATTCGCCGGGTTACCGCCCAGCTGGCCGACCTGCTCCCTGAGACGCGCGAGGTGGCCCGGGTTGCGCATCAGTACCCAGGTCTTGTGCCCAGTCGCAGAAAGCCGGGCCAGCAGATGTTGCCCGACAAACCCGCTACCGCCTGTAACGAAGCATTCCACAGCCATGACCGAATCCTTGTTTGCATGATCGGCGCAGGCTAAGGTATAGAGCCTGGTCTACAGTCAAGGAATTTCGCTGTGAATGTTGGAGAGTTGGAGCGCCGCAGTGGCATCGGCCGTCACGCATTGCGCTATTACGAAAAGCTCGGGCTTATCGGCGCCCATCGACGGGCCAACAACTACCGCAGCTACAGCGAACACACCGTTGCTGACCTGCAGTTCATCCAGCTTGCCCAGAGCATGGGGTTTTCACTCGCGGCGATCGGCGACATCCTGGCTGCCAAGCGCGGCAACACCATCGATTGCGCACAAGGCGCAGCCTTGATCGCGGAAAAAATGGCCGAAATCCAGGCGAAGATCATCGCCCTGCAAGCCGCCCATGCATCTCTCGATGCGGAACGTAAAAAGCTTGAAGCCAGTGCCATCGCTAAGGGGCTGATGCTGCCGCATCTTCCGGTACAGGAGGCGGTCTCCAGGCAATAAAAAACCCAGCGCAATGGCTGGGTTCAGGCGTTAGCGCTTGCTCACTGGGAAACGCTTCGGCTGTGGTGCCAGTACAGATATGCCAAGCCTACTGGAGCGATGAAAATCGCCATTGACCAGCAAAGCGCCATGGTGAAAACCTTGACCGACAACATGAACAGCGCGTTCACGAAAAAGACGTTATTACCCATGATGAAGCCCACGACGCTTTCGTAGACGAAACGAGAGTACGGGTATAACAAGGTCGAGACGACTGCCATCAGCAGCAGGCCGGGTTTGCCGGTCAGGCCGGTGGGGCTATTGGCAGCGAAGCCCAGAATCAACGCCGCGAAAAGCGCGCCGAAGAAAAGCTGGCGGATGTAATAGCTCGGTGTCAAACCGCCAAACGTCATTGCAATGATGCGCCGCATAAGATCCCTCTCAGGCTGGTAACAAAGGCGCAGACTTTACCAGTTACAGAATTCACGGGCAAAGTGGCAAATGGCAACCCGAACTTGATTAGCCAGGGCGGCTGGTGTTGCTTGCGAACGTGCAGAAACCGAGCCACGACTTATCCAGCCGCGATACAGGATTAAATTTCCTTCACCTTGCGCCCTTTAGTCATAAGGCATTCGACAGCATTTCAGCCATACTCCAAAATGCAGCGGTTTTTGGGGGAAAACCCTTGCACAGCCAACGACATACCAACTTTTAGTGAGCCTGAACGTGAAAACATCCCTGTCCATCCTCAGCCTGCTGCTGTTGCTCACAGGTACCGCGACCCTCCCGTCGACCGCTGCTGCACAATCCCCGGCCCAGGTTCAACGTGACCCGTCCAAGCTGCACCTGGCTTCGGGCAGCGCTCTGCTGATCGATCTGAACAGCAACCAGGAGTTGTATTCGAACCACGCCGACCGCGTGGTGCCGATCGCCTCGGTGACCAAGCTGATGACCGCCATGGTAGTGCTCGACGCCAAGCAGCCCATGGATGAAATGCTCACCATGACCATCGCCAACAACCCGGAAATGAAAGGCGTGTATTCGCGGGTGCGCCTGGGCAGCCAGCTGGACCGCCGCGAGACCTTGCTGATTACCCTGATGTCGTCGGAAAACCGTGCGGCCAATACCCTGGCCAACCATTACCCGGGTGGCTACCCGGCGTTCATCAAGGCGATGAATGCCAAGGCCCGTAGCCTGGGCATGGCGCACACTCGCTACGTCGAACCGACCGGCCTGTCGACGCAGAACGTGTCCACCGCCCGCGACCTGGCCAAGCTGCTGATGGCCTCGCGCAAGTACCCGATGCTGAGCGAGCTGTCGACCACGCGCGAGAAGACCGTGGCCTTCCGCAAGCCCAACTACACGCTGGGCTTCCGCAATACCGACCATTTGGTGAACAAGAGCAATTGGGACATCAAGCTGACCAAGACCGGCTTCACCAATGAGGCCGGGCATTGCCTGGTGCTGTTGACCCGCATGGACAACCGCCCGGTGGCCATGGTCATCCTCGATGCGTTTGGCAAGTACACCCACTTCGCCGATGCCAGCCGCATGCGCCAGTGGCTGGAAACCGGTGCCGCCAAGCCAGCGCCGGCGGTGGCCATGCAGTACAAGGCAGAGCGACAGAACAAAGGGCGCCTGGCGGCGGAATGACGGCGCTTGATGACAGCGCTGTTTATGCCAGGGGGCGCGGGTGTCCGTCGAAAGAGGGATTGCGCCTATCGGATCGAGCGCCGCGCGGGCGGCGCTCAAGCTGCTCAGCCAGTGCACCATCGCGCACGCTCGAGGCTGTATCTAGCATCAGGCCTGGGTACTGACCATCCCACCCGCACTGCTGCCACCGGTGCTCTGCAATGCTTCGAGCAACTGGGCGGTAGCCTGCAGGATTTCACCATTGAGCGTGGCGATACTCGCCTGCCTGGCACTCACGGCGGCCAGTTTGGCCGTTTCTTCCATCGGCTGAGCCATCAACAGGGCCAATTGCTTCTGCTCGTCGGCCAACTGCTTCTGCAGCCGCTTGATCATCTCGCGCAATTGCTTGATATGCGCAGGTTCAGCACTGTCGCTGCTGCTCTCGGCACCTTGGGCTTTGCTGTCAGCGCTGACTTTCGACAGGTCGACCTGAGTGCTGGCTGCCCCGCCCTCTTCGTTTTTCTGCACATCCTGGCTGGCGACCGCCGAGGTACTGCCCGACACTTGGCCCGCGGTGCCGACGCTGATTGCTGCAATGGCGCTCATGTGTTTCTCCCTGCAAGAAAAAATGGGTCCTTGATCTGATCTGCCTATCGGCCGCAAGGCGCAGGTCTTTAGCCCCGGCTTGTTACCAAGCAGCCGGGCGCCGGTAAATTCCCGAGCGTTTGGCTCGTTCCAACCCATGTACCTACGCAGGCGCCGGCTCATCCCGGCGAGCGTCCACCTTCGACCACTATGGAATCGCAGCCATGAGCCAGTCTGCCCCCCCGGAAACTGTCAAGGACTTGATCGGCGTGGGCTTCGGCCCTTCCAACCTGGCCCTGGCCATCGCCCTGGAAGAACTCGCCGAGTCCCAGGGCCATGCCCTGGATGCGCTGTTCATCGACAAGCAGCAGGACTACCGCTGGCACGGCGAAACCCTGGCGACCCAGAGCGAGCTGCAGATCTCGTTCCTCAAGGACCTGGTATCGCTGCGCAACCCCACCAGCCCCTACAGTTTCGTCAACTACCTGCACCAGAAGCAGCGCCTGGCCGACTTCATCAACCTCGGCACCTTCTATCCCTGCCGCCTCGAATACAACGACTACCTGCGCTGGGCCGCCGAGCACTTCGCTACCCAGGCGGTGTATGGCGAGGAGGTGCTGCGCATCGAGCCGGAAGTTCAGGCGGGCCGGGTCGAACACCTGCGCCTGGTGTCGCGTGACATACAAGGGCGCGAATACAGCCGCCGTACCCGTTCGGTGGTGGTCGGTAGCGGCGGCACGCCGAAAATACCGGAGAAGTTCGCCGCCTTTGGCGACGACCCGCGGGTATTCCACCATTCCCGTTACCTCAGCAGCCTGAACCAGCTGCCGTGCACCGCCGGCACACCGATGCGCATCGCCGTGATCGGTTCCGGCCAGAGCGCCGCCGAGGCGTTCATCGACCTCAACGACAGCTACCCATCGGTCAAGGTCGACATGATTCTGCGCGGCTCGGCGCTCAAGCCCGCCGATGACAGCCCGTTCGTCAACGAGATCTTCGCGCCGGACTACACCGACCTGGTCTACAACGAACCGGCCGACCAGCGCAGCAAGCTGCTCGGCGAATACCACAACACCAACTACTCGGTGGTCGACCTCAACCTGATCGAGCGCATCTACGGCATCCTCTACCGGCAGAAAGTGGCGCACCAGTACCGCCACAACGTGCTGTGCAGGCGCCAGGTGGAAACGGTGCTGGCCACCGGCGAAGGGCTGGAGCTGACCCTGCGCGACCTTGCCACCGGCCAGCAGCAAACCCACCGCTATGACGCCGTGATCCTTGCCACCGGCTACGAGCGCCGCTCGCACCGTGACCTGCTGGCACCGCTGGCCGGCTACCTTGACGATTTCACGGTCGACCGCAACTACCGCGTGCTGGCCAGCCCCGACCTGCAGGCCTCGGTGTACCTGCAAGGCTTCTGCGAAAACAGCCATGGCCTGAGCGACACCCTGCTCTCGGTGCTGCCGGCACGCGCGGCAGAGATCGGCCGCGCGCTGTACCAGGACCTGGCGCAGCTGCACGGCAGACCGCAGGCGGCGGTCGCCCTGACCCGCGCCTGAGCCGCTGCTTACCACTGCCTGGCCGGCCCGGCGCAATACGCGCAGGCCGGCCTTGGCGTTTCTGAAACATTTACTTGCATTTAAAACGGCAGGATTTTGATTCTCATTCGTCCTTATCAGTACAGCCTCTTTGGCTGGGCACACGCTCGACCACCCTTGCAGAAGACTGTCCGATGGCCAAAACCGCGAAAAAATCGAAATCCAGGCTTTGGTTCCTGGTCCACAGCTGGCTCGCCCTGCCGATCTGGTTCTTTGTACTGATCGTCTGTTTCACCGGCATGCTCGCCGTGGTCAGCCAGGAAATCGTCTGGCTGGCCAACCCGGACGTACGCGCCAACAAGCCCGATGGCGACGTCGAGCGCCTGAGCTTCCAGCAGTTGCTGGATGCGTTGCACAGGGCCGAGCCGGACATGGTGGTGGAGCGCCTGAGCCAACCCGACGGCTCGCACTTTGCCGTCAAGGCCGATGTCACCCTGGCGGACGGCAGCCGCCCGACGTTGTACGTAAACCCCTACACCGGCGCAATCCAGGGCAAGACGCCCGACTTCGACTTCGAGGCCTTCACCCGTGCCCTGCACGGCTGGTGGCTGGTGCCATTCACCAATGGCTTCAGCTGGGGCTGGTACCTGGTGTCGCTGCTCGGCCTGCCCATGCTGGCGTCGCTGGTCACCGGCCTGGTGGTGTACAAGAAATTCTGGAAAGGCTTCTTCAAGCCGCTGCGCATCGGCCATGGCTCGCGGATTTTCTGGGGCGACCTGCACCGCCTGGCCGGGGTCTGGTCGATCTGGTTCATTGCGGTCATCTCCATCACCGGTACCTGGTTTCTGATCCAGGCGATCCTGTTCGACAACCACATCACCATTTCCAGCCGCCCGGTGGTGCCGGTGATCGCCCGCGAGGACGTGCCGCAAAGCAAGGATGGCAGCCCGGCACCGCGCATCGACCTGGATGAAGCCGCGCGTATTGCCGGCCTGACGATCCCGGGGCTGGAGATCAGTTTCATCACCCTGCCAGCCACCGCCTACAGCCACGTCACCCTGGGCGGGCCGGGCTGGTACCCGCTGATGTTCCAGAGTGCTTCGGTGAACCCTTATACGCGCAAGGTCGACAGCCAGTTCCTGCTCAGCGACCGCTCGGCGCTGGAGTTCGTCACCGAATCCATGCGCCCGCTGCATACCGGCGATTTCGGCGGCCTGCCGATCAAGCTGGTGTGGTTCTTCTTCGGTTTGATCCTCACCCTGATGGTGTTCAGCGGCTTGCTGATCTGGACCAGGCGCACCGCCCAGGCCACCGCCGCCGCACTCAAGCGCAGCGAACGCGCGCCACGCCCGGCCCGCCCTGGCAGCACCGTGGAGGTACGCCCATGAGCAAGGCACACGCGCTGCCCGGCAGCCCGCTGAAGCAGCTGTGGCTGAAGTGGCGCTTTCACCTGAATGTCCTGCTGATTCTCATCCCGCTGGGCTTCATGCCGAAGTACTTCGCCGACGCCAAGCTGTTCCGTGGCGAAGCCGGCCTTGGCGCCAATGTGATCAGCGACATCCAGGTCGGCCCCTACCGCCTCGATCTGGCCGAACTGCGTGACGAGGCCCCCCGCGCCGACGGCCCGGCCGGGTACTTCAAGGTATTCAACGCCTCGTTGTGCAAGGCCTGTATCAAGGAGGTCAAGGCCGCCTACCTGCGCATCGGCAAACCGCGCAGCCTGCGCACCGCCGGCACCATTTTCTTTGGTGCGCCGTACCACATGGGCACGTCGCTGCCCATCCCGCCCCGCACCCGCGCAGACGCGCAGATCTGGATCACCCTGGAAGGCTGGGACGGCAGCCTGCACCAGGCGTCAGTCCCGCTGGCCCAAGCATCGCCCGCCACCGTGGCCTGGCTCGAGAACCAAGGAGGCAAGAAATGAGACACCTGTTGCGCATCCTCGCCCTGCCTGTGCTGGTGCTGGGCGCTGGCCCCGCCCTGGCACACAACCCGATGTGCGAATGCGAAGGACTGGCCGATGGCCAGGTCAAGTGCACCGGGGGCTTCTCTGACGGCAGCGCTGCCCCCGGGGTGACGCTGGATGTAATCGGCTACGACGAACAGGTACTGGTCGGCGGCAAGCTCGGTGAGGACTCGACGCTGACCTTCAAGCGCCCGGACGGCGAGTTCTATGTGCTGTTCGATGCTGGCCCCGGGCATGTGGTGGAAGTCGACCACGCCGACATCGTCCAGCCATGAGCCGCTGCCAAGTGATCCGCCCGGCCGGTGCCGGGCACGAAACCCTCTACGTGCTGCTGGTCAGCCTGCTGATCGTGGCGCTCGCCGCCAGCGTGGTGCTGGTGCGCGGTGAGCGCGAGGACGAACAGGCCATCGCCAGCCACCAGATCGATGCCCGGCGCGACCTCACCGCCGCCGAGCAAGGCCTGTACACCGACCTGCGGGTGGCCTTCGACGAAATCCGCCTGCTGCGTGAAGAAACCGCCGCCGTCCCCAGCGTGAGCGGCCTGGCCGAGGAAGGCCTGCCACCGTTCGTGGCCGACACCGGCAGCCAGCGCCGCGGCAGCCATCAGTGGTCGTGGCTGCAGGCCGGTGCCTACCTGGGTCGCAGCCAGGCCCCGGAAGTAGCCGGCAGCCTGCTATTGATCGTGCCGAGCGACAGCGCTGGCGAGGCGGATGTCTGGCTACGCCGCGACACCATCGCTGTGCCGCCAGGCGACCTCAGCCAGGCCGCACTGATCGCGGCCGGCTGGCGGCAGGTGGTCAGCCATTACGACGCCGGGGTCACCCGCGAACACCGTCACTGAACCCAAGGACTCCGCCCATGTTCCGCTCCGCCCTCGCCCTGCTTCTGGCACTTGCCCTGCCGACACCGGCCCTGGCCGATAACGGCAAGCCGCTGCGCATCGGCATCACCCTGCACCCCTACTACAGTTATGTGCGCAACATCGTCGGCGACAAGGCCGAAGTGGTGCCGTTGATCCCGGCAGGTTTCAACCCGCATGCCTACGAACCCCGGGCGCAAGACATCAAGCGCATCGGCACGCTGGATGTGGTGGTGCTCAACGGCGTCGGCCATGACGATTTTGCCGAGCGCATGATCGCCGCCAGCGAGAAGCCCGCCATCCCGACCATCGAGGCCAACCAGAACGTACCGTTGCTGGCGGCCACCGGCATTGCCGCCCGTGGTGCCGGCAAGGTGGTCAACCCGCACACCTTCCTGTCGATCAGCACCAGCATCGCCCAGGTCAACAATATCGCTCGCGAGCTGGGCAAGCTCGACCCGGACAACGCCCGGCTGTACACGCAAAATGCCCGTGCCTACGCCAAGCGCTTGCGCACCCTGCGGGCCGAAGCCCTGGCCAAGGTCACCGAAGCGCCCGGCGCCAGTTTCCGGGTGGCGACCATCCATGCCGCCTACGACTACCTGGTGCGCGACTTCGGCCTGGAGGTGACGGCCGTGGTCGAGCCAGCCCATGGCATCGAGCCCAGCCCGGCCCAGTTGAAGAAAACCATCGACCAGCTGAAGGCCCTGGATGTGCGAGTGATCTTCTCGGAAATGGACTTCCCGTCGGCCTATGTCGAAACCATCCAGCGTGAATCCGGCGTGCGCCTTTACCCGCTCACGCACATCTCCTATGGCGAATACACCCAGGACAAGTACGAAGTGGAAATGCAGCGCAACCTCGACACCGTCGTGCGCGCCATCCAGGAGAACCGCACATGACCGCCGCGGCCAACCTGCTGGCGGCCTGCGGGCCACGCATAGAGTTCGCCGGTATCGACCTGAGACTGGGCGGCACCCGTATCCTCGACCAGGTCAGCTTCAGCGTGGCCGCCGGCAGCGTGCACGCCATCGTCGGCCCCAACGGCGCTGGCAAGAGCTCGTTGATCAAGACCCTGCTCGGGCAGATGCCGCACCAGGGCCAGTTGACCTTGCACTGGCCCGCAGAACACCAGGTGATCGGTTACGTGCCACAGGCGCTGGAGTTCGACCGTGGCCTGCCAATGACCGTGGACGACTTCATGGCCGCGCTGTGCCAGCGCCGCCCGGCCTTCCTCGGCCTGTCGCGGCAAGTGCAGCCGGCCATCGACGCGGCCCTGGCGCGGGTCGGCATGCTCGACAAGCGCAAGCGGCGCATGGGCGCGCTGTCGGGTGGCGAACGCCAGCGCGTGCTGCTGGCGCAGGGCCTGGTCCCGGCACCGCAGTTGCTGGTGCTGGACGAGCCGATGTCGGCCCTTGATGAAGCCGGTATCCAGGTGTTCGAACAGTTGCTGCGCAGCTGGCGCCAGGCCGGTACCACCGTGCTGTGGATCGAGCACGACCTGCAGGCCGTGCTGCGCCTGAGCGACCGGGTGACCGGCCTGAACCGCCAGGTGCTGTTCGATGCCCCGCCGGCCCAGGCGCTGACCCCGGAGCGCCTGCTGGGGCTGTTCTCCGTTCACCCGCGCAGCGAGGGGCGTGCCTGATGAGTGTTGAATCCTTGCGCCTGCTGGTCCAGGGCTGGGCCACGGCCGGCTACCTGCCCGAGGCACTGGCCTACGGTTTCGTGGTCAACGCCTTGCTGGCAGGCCTGATGATCGGCCCGGTACTGGGCGGCCTGGGTACCCTGGTGGTGGTCAAGCGCTTCGCGTTCTTCTCCGAGGCGGTCGGCCATGCCGCGCTGACCGGCGTGGCCATCGGCATTCTGCTGGGCGAACCCTACACAGGCCCGTACGGCAGCCTGTTCGGCTACTGCCTGCTGTTTGGCCTGCTGCTCAACTTCCTGCGCAACCGTACCGGGCTATCGCCGGACACGCTGATCGGCGTGTTCCTCTCGGTGTCGTTGGCACTCGGCGCCAGCCTGCTGCTGATGCTGGCGGGCAAAATCAATGTGCATATCCTGGAAAATGTCTTGTTCGGCTCGGTGCTGACCGTGAGCGGCCAGGACCTGCTGGTGCTGGGCATCGTCGCGCTGCTGGTGCTGGCCCTGGCCGTGCCCCTGTACAACCGCATCATGTTGGCCAGCTTCAACCCGCAGCTGGCGGCGGTGCGCGGGGTGGCGGTGAAGACCCTGGACTACTTGTTCGTGGTGCTGGTGACCTTGGTGACAGTAGCGGCGGTCAAGGTGATCGGGGCGATCCTGGTCGGGGCGCTGCTGGTGATCCCGGCCGCCGCTGCGCGCCTGGTAAGCCAGTCGCTCAAGGGCTTTTTCTTCCTCTCGGTGCTGATCGCCACCCTGAGTACGCTGCTCGGCATCCTGCTGCCGATCGTCTTCGACCTGCCGGTGCCGTCGGGTGCCGCGATCATCCTGGTGGCCGGCATCTGCTTTGCCCTGGCTGCGCTGGCCCGCGCCCTCGTCCCCCACCTGCAAGGAAACCCGGCATGAACCTTAAACGCCTGACCCTGGCGCTGGCCCTGGCCGGCTTGCCATCGCTGTGTTTCGCCACCCAGGTGCTGACCAGCCTGCCGGTCACTCACAGCCTGGCCAGTGCCCTGCTCGACGGCACTGCGGTACAGCTCACCCGCGCGGCGCCGGCCAACCTGCCGGCCAGCCGTCAGCCCGCGTATTTCAGCGGACGTGGTGGCGCCAACCTGGATAAGGCCGCGCAGCAGGCCGATGCAGTGATCGGCCTGCGTTCGATCTGGCGTGACGACCCGCTGTACCCGATGGCCCGGCGCAGCAATATCCGTATTGTCGAAATCGACGCCGCACGGCCGCTGGACGGCGCGCTGCCAGGCATTGCCGTCACCGGTGACGATGCCTATGGCGCCTACCCCTGGCTGAACCCGAGCAACCTTGGGCGCATGGCCGACGTAATGGCCAACGACCTGGGACGGCTGGCGCCGGAAGCCAAGACGACGATCCAGGGCAACCTGGCCAGGCTCAAGCGCCAGTTGCTGGAACTTGCCGCCAGCAGCCAGACGCGCCTGGCCAAGGCCGACAACCTGACCGTGGTGAACCTGTCGGAGCGCCTGGGCTACCTGGCCAGTGGGCTGAACCTGGATGTGCTGGAGCAACCGCTGCCGGCCGCATGGGATGCCGCCGCGCTGCAGGCGCTGGAGCAGAACCTGAAGACCCAGGAGGTGGCAGTGGTGCTGGACCACCGCCAGCCGGAGCCGGCGGTGATCGAGGTGATCAGGGCCGCCGGGGCGAAGCTGGTGGTGGTGGAGAGCGACCCTGAAGATGCCTTTGCCGGACTGGAGGCCAGTGTCGACCAGGTGGTGGGCGCACTGAGCGGAGGCTGAAGTGACCTGTGCCGGCCTGTTCGCGAGTAGAACTGCGCACAGGCTGGCACAGGCGAGCCCCTGCTAACGCTTCATGCAGCGCTGATAGCGCTCATCTACCCGTCCGGCAAACCACGCCGTGGTCAGCTTGCGGGTGATCTTCGGGCTCTTCAGCTCGATCCCCGGCAACACCGCCCGTGGCAGCGGTTTGCCCGCCACAGCATCGGCCAGGGCGAATACACCGCTGTACAGGTCGCTGTCCTCGAATGCCAGGCGGTCGCCCTGCTCAAGCTGGCGGCGAATCTGCGGGTTGCGCAACCCGAGTCGGGTACCAAGCTTGCGCGCCGCTTGTTCGGTGGCCCCCGGCATGATCGAGCCCGGTACAACCAGGTCCCCGTCGAGCGCCAGTGTCACCCCGCTCGCCTTGCTCAGTGCTGCCTGGAAGGCCGCGTTGCGGCTGGCGTACCAGCCCGCATTGAAATCGGCAAAGCGATACAGCTGGCGTTCGTAGTTCGCCGGGTAACCCAGCAAGTGGGCGATGCCGAAATACATGCCGCCACGCCGGGTGAACACCTCCTGGCGGATGCTGCCGGTGTAGCTGTAGGGGTAATCGCGCGCATGCTGTTCGGCAAAGTCGATGCTGACCTGCATCGGCCCGCCGGTATGCACCGGGTTCAACCCATCGAGCAAGGTCTTGCCCAGCGGCACGCGGGCGATGACCTCATCGTACAGTTCGCTCAGCTGCTTCTCGCTGCGCACCGCCTGCAACCGCTGCTGGTAGCTCTTGCCATTGGCCGAAGGGGTCTTCAGCGCCCCATCGACCAGCAGCCTGGGAATATGCAGGCGTGCGGCACGGCGGTCGATTTCCTCGCGGGCAATGCGCCCCAGGTTGGGCACCTGCGGGTCGGCGTTGAAGGTCGACTCCTGCTCGGTCACGGCCAGCACCGCGCACAGGTTGCTCTTGCTCGGGGCAATGCGCTGGGTTTCGAATGCCTGCTGAATGTCCCTGGCCCAGCCCTCGCGGTCCCTGGCCTGGGCGGGCAACAACCGCAGCAGTTGCGCGCGGACCTTGGCCGGGTCTGCTTCGGGTGCTTGCTCACGGCGCCCGGCGCAACCTTGCAGCAGCGCCAGGGCCATCAGCCCGATCGCCAGTATCCGGCCGTTCAGGGCTGTTCACCGACCAGGTAGGTCTTGCTGATGTGGCGGAACAGCGGGTGCCCGGCACTGCCCATCAGCTCGAACAACACCATCTCGCGGGTCACCACCTGAGCGCCCGCCGCACGCATGCGCGCCAGGCCGGCGGCCTTGCTCGCCGGGGTGCGGCTGTCGCAGGCGTCCTCGACCACGTACACCTGCTTGCCCAGCGCCAGCAGGCCGAGCACGGTCTGCAGCACGCAGACGTGGGTTTCCATGCCACAGACGATCACTTGCTCACGCGCCAGCAGGCTGGCTGGCAGACAGCCGGCGGCCACGCAGGAAAAGTGGCTTTTCTCCACCACCTCGGCGGCGGGCGCCACGGCCAGCAGCTCGGCCAGGGTATGCCCCAGGCCCTTGGGATACTGTTCGGAAATCACCGTCGGCAGCTCCAGCTCGGCAGTTGCGGCCAGCAACCAGCGGGCCCGTGCGCGGGTGCCTGCAGGGTCGCTCATGGCGCCGATGAGCTTCTCCTGGATGTCGACGACCAGCAGCGTCGCCTTGTGTGGATCGATCAGCATTGCCTGCCCCTTGCCTGGAAAAAGGCCTAGCCTCACCCAGGCAAGCGGTGACGTCAATCAGGCGGAAAGCCGGAGCGGTTCGAGCGATGCGACCAGCGCAGTGAGCACCTGGTCTTCCTGTTCGTGGATGAAGAAGTGCCCCCCCGGGAACATCTGCAGTGAGAATGGCCCATGGGTTTCCTGGCGCCAGGCCTGCAGTTGCTCGTCGCTGGCGCGGTCGTCCACGCCACCCAATACGTGCAGCGGGCACTGCAAAGCCGCGCGCTGGCGGTAGGCGTAGGTGCCGCAGAGCAGGAAATCGGCGCGCAGGATGGGCAAGGTCAGGCTCATCAGCTCGGCGTTGGCCAGCACTTCCTCGGGCGTGCCCTGCAGTTCGCGCAATTCGCTGATCAGCTCGGCGTCGCCCTTGGGTTCGCGCCAATTGTTGCGCTCGTAGTCCTCGCGACGGGTCGGCGCAGCGGTTCCACACGCGAACAGGGCCAGCGGCGGCGGGCAACCCAGCGCTTGCAGCTCATGGCTCAGCTCGAAGGCCAGCAGCGCGCCCAGGCTGTGGCCAAGCAGCGCATAAGGGGCACTGGCCGCCAGGCGTTGCTCGGCAGCCAGTTGCCGGGCCAGGGCCTGCAGGTCGGTGTGCAGTGGCTCGGCCATGCGCGCACCGCGCCCGGGCAGTTCGACCGGGCGCACCTGCAGCCACGCTGGCAGCTTGCGCCGCCAGCGGCTGTAGACCATGGCGCTGGCGCCGGAGTACGGCAGGCACAGCAGGTTCAGCGCGGTCACTGGGCAGCGGCTTCGGCCATTTTCTGGCGCAGGCTCAGCGGGCGCATGTCGGTCCAGACTTCGTCGATGTAGGCAAGGCAGTCTTTCTTCAGGCCGCTCTTGCCAACGGCGCGCCAGCCGTTGGGGATGGCCTTGTAGTCGGGCCAGATCGAGTACTGCTCTTCGTGGTTGGCCACTACCTGGAACTGGATATCGTCGCGGTCGAAAACGGAAGTCATTGCCTGTCTCCTTGAGTGATGAATGCCACTGCGCGCGTGGCGCAGGGGAGCTTTGTAGTAGACGTGGCACGCGGTGAAAAAATTAGCGGCCTGGCACGTGTAGGAGCGGCCTTGCGTCGCGATCGGGCGCGCAGCGGCCGCATTCCAGATGATCCTGACCTGCCAGAAGACTGTCGGTTGCAGATATAGCGGCCGCTGCGCGC
The DNA here is from genome assembly GCF_014269225.2 of Pseudomonas anuradhapurensis. Classification (NCBI taxonomy): domain Bacteria; kingdom Pseudomonadati; phylum Pseudomonadota; class Gammaproteobacteria; order Pseudomonadales; family Pseudomonadaceae; genus Pseudomonas; species Pseudomonas anuradhapurensis. The sequence goes on along the minus strand of NZ_CP077097.1, from coordinate 2,209,410 downwards.
CCGATCGCGACGCAAGGCCGCTCCTACAAGATCCGCGCTTGGCTGGCCTTCAGGTTTCCCGCAGCAAATCATGGCTATCGAGCAAACGGAAGGCAACCTGCGGGTTGCGCTCCAGCCCTCGGCGGATCGCCGCCGGAATCGACTGCCGGGTCTTGCGGCACAGCCCAGGCTGATCATCCAGTTCGATGACGATGCCGCGCATGGTCCGCACTTCGTTGTACCCGGGGGCAATGTGCACGCGGATGCCGAGGTTTTCGTACATTCGTTGCTGCAGGCGTTGCAGGTCTTCCAGGTCCTTGAGGTTTTCCAGGCGTTCGAGCAGGCGCTTTTCCTCCTGCCGGGTCAGCAGGAGGATGCGCTGGGCAGCCTGCGGGTGGTCGACCAGCTGTTCGCGGCCGCAATCGCAGGCGCCAGGGGGGCAAGGCTGGCGCAAAGGGGGTGCTGTGCTCATGCCAGCAAGCATAGCCCGTAGCAGGCTCTGCAGGTTGTCACAGCTGCACCAACCGCTCGCGCAGGAAGGCCACAAAGCCTTGCACCGGCCGCGCCACCTGCCGGTGCTGTGGGTAGACCGCCGACAGCTGCAACGCCGGCGGGCGCCACTCATCCAGCACGGTCACCAGCCGCCCATCGGCCAACGCCTGCGCAACGATAAAGGTTGGCAGGTAAGTCACACCCATCCCGGCAATCGCGGCATCCCTGAGCAACTCGCCGTTGTTCGCCCGCATGCGCCCGGTCACCTGCAGCGCCTGGGCCTTGCCACCCTGGTGGAACTGCCATTGCACCTGCCGCGCATGCCCGTAAGGCAGGCAGTCGTGCCCGGCCAGCTCGCCCGGGCGGCTTGGTACGCCCCGCGCTTGCAGGTACGCCGGGCTTGCGCAGTAAATTCGCTCGACACTCGCAATACGCCGCGCAATCAGGCTGGAGTCCTCCAGCACGCCAATCCGCAGCGCCAGGTCATAGCCCTCGCCGATCAGGTCCACGGCGCGGTCGCTCAAGTCCACCTCCACATCGACCTGCGGGTGCAGTTGCAGGAACTCGGTCAGCAGGCAGCCCAGGTGGGCCATGGCGAACGACAGCGGCGCGCTCAGGCGCAAGGTGCCGCGCAAGGCCTGGGCCTGGCCGCTGATGTCATGCTCCACCTGCTGCACCTCGCCCAGCAGGCGCAGCGCCGACTGGTAGTAGTGCTGGCCCAGCGGGGTGGCATCCAGGCGCCGCGTGGAGCGGTTGAGCAGGCGCACACCCAGGCGCTCTTCAAGCTGCATCAGGCGCCGGCTGACCGATTGCTTGGACATGCCCAGGCGCTCGGCAGCGGCAGTGAAACTGCCGGCTTCCATCACTTGGGCAAAGATGCGCATGTCTTCGTAAGGGTTCATTGTCTCACTCTTGGTGACAGTCAAACGCTTTATAGCGGCTTTTTCCCATCAGTGCATCTCCCTAATCTACGCACAGGTCGCAACGATGGCCCGCCAGGCCAGGCAAGACGCCCATTACCAACACTTGCATAGAAAAGGATTCGCTCATGAACATTGTCCACAAAACCCTCGCCGCTTCCCTGCTCGCGCTGTCCGTTTCCAGCGCTTTCGCTGCCGGCAGCCCGGGTGTCGAAAGCCACACCCAGGCGTTCCTCGACGCGTTGCAACAAGGTGGCGGCAAGCCACTGGAACAGCTCAGCCCGAAAGACGCCCGTGCCGTGCTGACCGGCGCCCAGGCTTCGGTCAAGGTCGACCTCTCCGGCATCGAGGTGAAGCAACGCACCATCCAGGCCGATGGCCAGTCGATCACGCTGCAAGTGGTACGCCCGGCCAATGTGCAGGGTGAGCTGCCGGTGTTCATGTTCTTCCACGGCGGCGGCTGGGTGCTCGGCGACTTCCCGACCCACCAGCGGCTGATCCGTGACCTGGTGGTCGGCTCCGGTGCAGTGGCCGTGTATGTCGACTACACCCCGTCGCCGGAAGCGCATTATCCGACGGCGATCAACCAGGCCTACGCTGCGACCCGTTGGGTGGCCGAGCATGGCAAGGAAATCGGCGTGGACGGCAAGCGCCTGGCCGTGGCCGGCAACAGCGTCGGCGGCAACATGGCGGCGGTGGTTGCGCTCAAGGCCAAAGAAGCCGGTACCCCGGCGCTGCGCTTCCAGCTGCTGCTGTGGCCGGTCACCGATGCCAGCTTCGAGACTGCTTCCTACAAGCAGTTTGCCGAGGGGCACTTCCTGACCACCGGGATGATGAAATGGTTCTGGGACAACTACACCACCGATGCCAAGGCACGGGAGCAGATCTACGCCTCGCCGCTGCGTGCCAGCAGCGAGCAGCTGAAAGGCTTGCCGCCGGCACTGGTGCAGACGGCCGAGTTCGATGTGCTGCGCGATGAAGGTGAGGCGTATGCCCGCAAGTTGAATGCGGCAGGTGTGACGGTGACGTCGGTGCGCTACAACGGGATGATTCATGACTATGGGTTGTTGAACCCGTTGAGCGAGGTGCCGGCGGTGAAGGCGGCGATGAGACAGGCGGGCACTGAACTTAAAGTGCATCTGCAGTGAGCCGATGACTAGAAGACCCGCCTAGGCGGGTCTTTTGCTTCTATGGGGGAAATGGCCCGCAGGCTTCAATGAAATTTCCATCGGTGCGGCTATCGATGGCGCCGTCCGCCCCGATGTAGATATCAATACTTGGCCACCTGGGCTTGGCCCGAATGCAGTGCCATTTGCCCCGGTTGCTCCAATCGAGTTGCATGAAGAATTGGTCATTCGGGAAGATATGCCCGACACCGCCGGTGGTTTCACCTGGGTAGATTTCGCCTTTTGAAATATCGTGCTGGACATTCAAAATGTAGCCGAGACGACCCTCGCCTTTTTCAGAAAAATGAAAACTTACTCGGGGTGCAGCAACATACCAAAATATAATGGGTGTAAGCATTATCACCAGCACCCAGCGCCAGATGTGCCGTTTCGGTTTATTTGCAGACGTGATCACGTATGCCACCTCCCCAGCTTGAACGTGGCAATGCTAATACTCGGCCATGAGTATCTTTGCAGTAATTCCACCGCTTGGATGCATCTCGTGCAGTTTGACGCCAATGCTGATAGCGACACGATCACCTATGTCATCCCATGCCCGCAGCCCCTCTATATCAGCGGAACGGTGAGGCCCGCTATGTTCATCCCACTTTCTAACTTTCCGAATGGAGTCAGATGAAATCTGCTCAAGCCCAGCACCATCCAGAAGAACACTTTCTGAAAAACCACCCGCCCGCCCTACATAACCGTAGTGAATGTTTGACCAAATGTCGTAATAGAAGTCAACTTCACCTTGCTTCTGCCAAACCCCGCCGAACCGTTCTGCAATCGCCAGCTTATGATCCCATGGCCTGTCCTGACGGTTTGCTCCCGCTGGGCAGCCGCAGGCTACCAAAGCCCCATCAACCACTGCCGGACGACCATGGATGACGAAATTGCTCGCACCTTCCACCAGCGTTCCACCACAGGTAGGACATGGGGTGGTCTTGTCCTGCAACCTCAGCGCTTCACGCCCATCGCCTTTGAATCCGCGGCCACTGGCCAGGCATACGGCTCCTGGAGTGGTCCGGTCTCCATCCCAGGCCTGGTTCCTGCCGTTGATCCTGAAACGTGCCATGTGAAACTCCTTGAGTGAAAGCCGGGAGGCTAGCACCCGCTAGAGCATGAAAATCACGCAGGAACAGACCAAGAACGGTCCTACAAAGTACATCGAGATGCCCTACACGCCGCTACATCAATAGTCACTTTAAAAGAGACAATTTTTCACCATTTCGCTGGTTTTTACCTCCTGAGCTGACAGTTAAGCTTCTCCCATCTACTAGCCAACCCGATCACGGTGCCGGCTTTTCCAGGAGAATGACCATGCTTACCGTACGCAACGCCAAAGACCGCGGCCTGGCCTTCCATGGCTGGCTGAAATCCTTCCACACCTTCTCCTTCGGCCACTACCGCAACCAGGATGAGCAAGGTTTCTCCGACCTGCTGGTGATCAACGACGACCGCGTCATCGCCGGCAAGGGCTTCGGCGAGCACCCGCACCGTGACATGGAGATTTTCTCCTACGTGCTCGAAGGCGCGCTGGAGCACAAGGACACCCTGGGCACCGGCTCGGTCATCCGCCCGGGCGACGTGCAACTGATGAGCGCCGGCCATGGCGTGGCGCACAGCGAGTTCAACCACAGCCAGGTGCAGCCGGTGCACTTTCTGCAGATCTGGATCGTGCCGAACGTGCAAGGCGCCACGCCGCGTTACCAGCAGCAGCACTTCAGCGCCGAGGAAAAGCGCGGCAAGCTGCGCCTGATCATTTCGCCGGAGGGTGCCGAAGGATCTTTGCAGGTGCGCCAGGATGCGCGGGTGTATGCCGGGTTGTTCGACGGTGACGAGCGCGCCACGCTGACCTTGCCGGAACATCGCCATGCCTATGTGCACGTGGCCCGGGGCAGCATCGCGCTGAATGGCCAGGTGCTCGGTGAAGGCGATGGGGTACGGGTAAGGCAGGAACAGGTGCTGGAGCTGAGCCATGGGGTGGATGCCGAGGTACTGGTGTTTGACCTGCGGCCGCACGAGCTGCCGGGCATGCCTTGACGCAGGTCCGCCCTCTTCGCGGGTTGAACCGCGAAGAGGGCATCAGGCAACACTCAAGGCTCGAACCCCTCGACGATGATCACTTCGGCTTTCGCCACCCCCTGGCGATGGCTGCACGCCTCCTGGTACAGCGCCGACCGGTAACACGCCAATGCCTGCTCGTACGAATCGAACTCGATCACCACGCTACGCTGAGGGGTAGACCGACCTTCCAGCGCCTCGCTGCGCCCGCCACGGGCCAGAAAGCGGCCGCCGAACGCCTGGAAGGCGGCCGGGGCGCGCTGGGTGTACTGCTGGTATTGCTCGGGGTCGGTCACGTCCACATGGGCGATCCAGTAGGCCTTCATGCGCTGCTCTCCTGTTACGGCGATATTTATGTATGATGGTATACCATAATAATCACCCTATCACCGTGAGCGTGCAACATGGCATTCAACACCATCGAGGAACTTCTCGAGGATTACCGGCAGGGCAAGATGGTCCTGCTGGTGGATGACGAGGACCGGGAAAACGAAGGCGACCTGCTGATCGCCGCCGAGCGTTGCGACGCCCAGGCCGTCAACTTCATGGCCCGCGAAGCGCGTGGCCTGATCTGCCTGACCCTGACCGAAGAACATTGTCAGCGCCTGGGCCTGGAACAGATGGTACCGGCCAACGGCAGCGCGTTCAGCACCGCTTTCACCGTGTCGATCGAAGCGGCCAGCGGCGTGACCACCGGCATTTCCGCCGCTGATCGGGCGCGCACCGTGGCCGCCGCCATGGCCCCCGGCGCCCGCCCCGAGGACCTGGTGCAACCGGGGCACATCTTCCCCCTGCGCGCCCGCGAAGGCGGCGTGCTGACCCGCGCCGGCCACACCGAAGCCGGCTGCGACCTGGCGCGCCTGGCCGGTTTCACCCCGGCTTCGGTGATCGTCGAAGTGCTCAACGACGACGGCACCATGGCCCGCCGCCCCGACCTGGAAGTATTCGCCGCCCGGCATGGCATCAAGATCGGCACCATCGCCGACCTGATCCACTACCGCCTGAGTACCGAACAGACCATCAAGCGTATCGGCGAACGCGAACTGCCGACCGTGCATGGCAGCTTCCGCCTGGTCACCTATGAGGACCGCATCGAAGGGGGTGTGCACATGGCCATGGTCATGGGCAACATCCGCCGCGAACAGCCGACCCTGGTGCGGGTACATGTGATCGACCCGCTGCGCGATCTGGTCGGTGCCGAATACGCCGGGCCGCCGAACTGGACGCTGTGGGCGGCGCTGCAGAAGGTGGCCGAGGAAGGCGCGGGTGTGGTGGTGATCCTGGCCAACCATGAGTCTTCCCAGGCCCTGCTCGAACGCGTACCGCAGCTCACCCACCCGGTGCGGCCTTACCAGCGAGGGCAATCGAAGGTGTACTCCGAGGTCGGCACCGGGGCGCAGATTCTGCAGGACCTCGGTGTCGGCAAGCTGCGTCATCTGGGCCCTCCACTGAAGTATGCCGGGCTGGCTGGGTACGAGTTGGAGGTGGTGCAGAGCATCCCCTTCGAGCCTGAGCTGGTGGGCTGATACGGAGCCTTGTAGGAGCGGCCTTGTGTCGCGAAAGGGCTGCGAAGCAGCCCCAAGCAATTTGTGCATCTGCGCTGAAACCCGGGGGCTGCTTCGCAGCCCTTTCGCGACACAAGGCCGCCCCTACACGGGATGGAGTGATGGCCGGTAGCCCCATAACGCTTGCCAAAAGTTTGGAATACCATAATATGATATCCCGTAGACCTTAAATCTGTCGGCCGGCTCCTACAATTACAAACGGCCTTCAGACACCTTGTTTTAGCGGCTCCCCGAACACGATTGGCGGGCGCACCACAAGCCCCGCCTCGAATAACAAAAGCAACGAGGGCGTAACCATGCTGTTGAGCAAACGTGTAACCGCAGTGCTGTCCGCCAGCCTGCTGACCCTGGCCTGCCAGGCCACCCAGGCTGCCGACAGCCTGAACTTCGTCAGCTGGGGCGGTACCACCCAGGACGCCCAAAAGGAAGCGTGGGCCGTACCTTTCAGCAAGGCCACCGGCATCAAGGTGGTCCAGGACGGCCCCACCGACTACGGCAAGCTCAAGGCCATGGTCGAGAGTGGCAACGTGCAGTGGGACGTGGTCGACGTCGAAGCCGACTTCGCCTTGCGGGCTGCCAGCGAAGGCCTGCTCGAACCCCTCGATTTCTCCCAGATCAAGCGCGACAAGATCGACCCGCGCTTTGTCTCAGACCACGGCGTCGGTTCGTTCTTCTTCTCCTTCGTGCTCGGCTACAACGAAGGCAAGCTCGGCGCCAACAAACCACTGGACTGGACCGCGCTGTTCGACACCAAGACCTACCCCGGCAAACGCGCCCTGTACAAATGGCCCAGCCCTGGTGTGCTGGAACTGGCCCTGCTGGCCGACGGCGTAGCCCCCGACAAGCTCTACCCGCTGGACCTGGACCGCGCTTTCAAGAAGCTCGACACCATCAAGCAAGACATCGTCTGGTGGGGGGGTGGCGCCCAGTCGCAGCAGCTGCTCGCCTCGGGTGAAGCTTCGCTCGGCCAGTTCTGGAATGGCCGCGTCTACGCCCTGCAGCAGGACGGTGCGCCGGTGGGCGTGAGCTGGAAGCAGAACCTGGTCATGGCCGACTTCCTCGTGGTGCCCAAAGGTGCCAAGAACAAGGATGCGGCCATGAAGTTCCTGGCCAACGCCAGCAGCGCCGAAGGCCAGGCCGAGTTCGCCAACAAGACCGCCTACGCGCCGGTGAACGTCGACAGCGTGGCCAAGCTGGACAAGGACCTTGCACAGAACCTGCCCACCGCCTACGCCCAGGACCAGGTCACCCTCGATTTCGCCTACTGGGCCAAGAACGGCCAGGCCATCGCAGCCCGCTGGAATGAGTGGTTGGTCAAATGAAAGTCGCCATCAACGCCCTGCATAGCGCGCAAGGTGCCCCCACGGGCACCGGCGCACCGGGCGCGGCCGCGCGCCGCGTCAGCCTGAGCCAGCGCTGGAAAGGCAGCCGCAACCTGTTGCCGGCCCTGCTTTTCCTTGGCCTGTTCTTCTTCGCCCCACTGGCCGGCCTGTTGCTACGCGGGATGCTGGAGCCGACGCCGGGCCTGGGCAATTACGAGCAGCTGTTCGCCAACTCGGCCTATGCGCGGGTGCTGTTCAACACCTTCTCGGTGGCCGGCGTGGTCACCCTGATCAGCGTGCTGCTGGGTTTCCCGCTGGCCTGGGCAATCACACTGGTGCCCAAGGGCTGGGGCCGCTGGCTGCTGAACATCGTACTGCTGTCGATGTGGACCAGCCTGCTGGCACGCACCTATTCCTGGCTGGTGCTGCTGCAGAGTTCGGGGGTGATCAACAAGGCGTTGATGGCCATGGGAATCATCGATACGCCACTGGAAATGGTGCATAACCTGACCGGCGTGGTGATCGGCATGAGCTACATCATGATCCCGTTCATCGTGCTGCCGCTGCAGGCCACCATGCACGCGATCGATCCGATGGTGCTGCAGGCCGGCTCGATCTGCGGCGCCAGCCCGTGGACCAATTTCTGGAAGGTGTTCCTGCCACTGTGCCGCTCGGGGCTGTTCTCCGGGGCGCTGATGGTGTTCGTGATGTCGCTCGGTTACTACGTCACCCCTGCCTTGCTGGGCGGTGCGCAGAACATGATGCTGCCCGAATTCATCATCCAGCAGGTGCAGTCCTTCCTCAACTGGGGCCTGGCCAGCGCCGCCGCCGCACTGCTGGTGGTCATCACCCTGGTGCTCTTCTACCTGTACCTGAAGCTGCAGCCGGAATCCCCGGTTGGCAACGCGAGGTAAACCGCCATGCTCCTGTCTCCCAATGCCATGGGCCGCCCGCTGCGTACCGGCCTGTACCTGACCACTGGCGTGATCGCGGCCTTTCTGCTGCTGCCGGTGGTGTTCATCGTGCTGCTGTCGTTCGGCTCGTCGCAATGGCTGGTGTTCCCGCCGCCGGGCTGGACTTTCAAATGGTATGGCCAGTTCTTTTCCAACCCGGAATGGATGGATGCCGCCCTGGCCAGCCTGAAGGTGGCCCTGCTGACCACTGCGGCTGCGGTGCTGCTGGGCCTGCCCACCGCGTTCGCCCTGGTGCGTGGCCGTTTCCCTGGCCGCGAACTGCTGTACGGGCTGTTCACCATGCCGATGATTGTGCCGCTGGTGATCATCGCGGTAGCGGTGTATGCGCTGTTCCTCAAGCTTGGTTACACCGGCACGCTGTTCGCTTTCGTGGTCAGCCACGTCATCGTTGCCCTGCCCTTCACCATCATTTCGATCATCAACTCGCTGAAGCTGTTCGACCAGTCGATCGAGGATGCCGCGGTGATCTGCGGCGCCTCGCGCCTGCAGGCGATTTTCAAGGTGACCTTCCCGGCGATTCGCCCGGGCATGATCGCCGGCGGCCTGTTCGCCTTCCTGGTGTCGTGGGATGAAGTGGTGCTGAGCGTGATGATGGCCAGCCCCGACCTGCAGACCCTGCCGGTGAAGATGTGGACCACCTTGCGCCAGGACCTCAGCCCGGTCATTGCCGTGGCCTCGACCCTGCTGATCGGCCTGTCGCTGCTTGTCATGTTCATTGCCGCCGCGTTGCGCCGGCGCACCGAAGTCAACGCCTGAGCGCGCGGAGAAAACAATAATGAGTGCAATGATGAAAGAAAACGTGCCAGGCAAGACCCTGGTCAGCCTGCGCGGCCTGAACAAGCATTACGGCGACTTCACCGCCGTCGATAATCTCGACCTGGACATCCAGGATGGCGAGTTCCTCACCTTTCTTGGCTCCAGCGGTTCGGGCAAATCCACCACCCTGTCGATGCTGGCCGGTTTCGAAACGCCCAGCAGCGGCGAAATCCTGGTCGACGGCCAGTCGCTGGTCAACGTGCCACCGCACAAGCGCGACATCGGCATGGTGTTCCAGCGCTATTCGCTGTTCCCGCACCTGAACGTGCGCGACAACATCGGCTTTCCGCTGGCCATTCGCAAGCTGAGCGCCGCCGAGACCAGCAAGCGCGTCGACGCCATGCTCAAGCTGGTGCAGCTGGAGCAGTTCGCCCACCGCAAGCCGGCGCAGATGTCTGGCGGCCAGCAGCAACGCGTGGCGATCGCCCGAGCGCTGGTGTACGAGCCACGCATCCTGCTGATGGACGAGCCCCTGGGTGCGCTGGACAAGAAGCTGCGCGAAGACCTGCAGGACGAACTGCGTCAGCTGCATCGACGCCTGGGCATCACCATCGTCTACGTCACCCACGACCAGGAAGAAGCCATGCGCCTGTCGCAGCGCATCGCCATCTTCAGCCAGGGCAAGATCGTCGGCCTGGGCACCGGTTACGACCTGTACCAGAACCCGCCGAATGCCTTCGTCGCCTCGTTCCTCGGCAACTCCAACTTCCTGCGGATCAAGGCCAGCAGCAACGGCGCAGGCAGCTTCGAAGGGCAGCCGGTGGCGATTCGCCTGACGCCGGGCCTGGCCGCCGCCCAGGAGGCGCTGATCATGGTGCGCCCGGAAAAGGCCCTGGCCCTCACCGCCGAACAGGCCGTACGCGAGCCGCTGCCGGCGGGCTGGAACGAGGTCAGTGCCAAAGTTGGCGAGGTGTTGTTCCTAGGCGAGAGCCAGACTTGCCATGTGGTCACTGCGGGCGGCACCGAGCTGACCGTGAAGGCACTGTCGGCTGCCGGCATGCCGATGCGGCCGGGCGATACCGTGAAGGTGCGCTGGGCGGTGGCAGATGCCTGCATCTACACCGAATGGGCCGAGAGCGATTTGAGCAAGTCCGCCGGGGCGCATTGAAATAACCGGGGCCGCTACGCGGCCCATCGTATCGCCCGGCAACAGTCACATTATCATCACGCTACTGTCGTAATCTGCCGGCCAACTCTATGCCACAGGGCTAACCGGCATGCCCCGCCTGCTTGTCTTGCTGCTTTCCCTGCTGCCGCTGACGGCCCACGCCGAGCACCTGCGGGTGCAAGGATCCAACACCATTGGCGCAGCGCTGCTGCCGGCGTTGGTCCAGGCGCAATTGCGCGCCCGGCAAGCCACTGCGATCGAACAGCACCCCGGGCAACTGCCCAATGAAACCGTGATCACCGCGCGCGACGCCCAAGGGCAGCCGATACGCGTCGATATCGCCGCCCACGGTTCCACTACCGGCTTCACCGCCCTGGGGCGTGGCGAGGCCGACCTGGCCGCCGCTTCGCGGCCGATCAACGACAGCGAAGCGGGCCAGCTGCGCGCACTCGGCGACCTGCGCAGTGCCGCCGCCGAGCAGGTGATCGGCCTCGATGGCGTCGCGGTCATCGTCCACCCCGACAACCCGCTACCCCAACTCACTACAGCGCAATTGGCACAGGTCTTCTCCGGCCAGATCCAGCGCTGGGAGCAACTGGGCATTGCCGGTGGAAACATCCATCTCTACGCCCGTGACGACCGCTCCGGCACCTACGAAACCTTCAAGGCGCTGGTGCTGGAACCGCAGCACGAAACGTTGTCAGCCACGGCCAGGCGCTTCGAATCCAGCGACGAGCTGGCCGCGCAAGTCGGCGCCGACCGACAGGCCATCGGCTTCAGCAGCCTGCCGGCCGTGCACCGCGCCAAGGTACTGGCGGTGGCTGAAGGCGATGCCCCGGCCATGCTCCCCGAGCGCGCGCTGGTGGCCAGCGAAGACTACCCACTGTCGCGGCGCCTGTACTTCTACCTGCCGGCTAAGCCGAAACCGCAGGCCAAGGCCCTGGCGGACTTCGCCCAGAGCCCGGCCGGGCAGGCAATCGTCGCCCAGCTAGGTTTCGTCTCGCAGCAGATCAATGCCCAACCTGTCGTGCCGCTGGCCGACATGCCGCCGCGCTATCGCGCCCTAGCCCAGCAAGCGCAGCGGCTGAGCGTGAACTTCCGCTTCCAGGAGGGCAGCGCCAGCCTCGACAGCAAGGCATTGCGCGATGTGCAGCGAGTGGCCGAGTACCTGCGCCAGGCCGGCAAGCTGAACGGCAAGGCGGTGCTGGTGGGGTTTGGCGACCCCAAGGAAACGCCCGGGCGTGCCGCCCTGCTTTCCCGCCTGCGCGCCCAAGCGGTGCGCCGCGAGCTGGCGCGCGATGGTGTCGAGGTATTGCAGGTGATGGGAATGGGCGATGAACTACCGGTGGCGGGCAACGAACTGGAGCAAGGCCGCCTGCGCAACCGCCGGGTCGAGGTGTGGGTGAACTGACCTGGAAGCTGCACGCCAGGTCGCCGCCACACAGGTCCTGGCAAAAAAATGTAACAGCTCCCCATTCGGCATCCCCGGCAATCAGGTCTAGGCTCAAGAGCATGTGATACCGGGCCCCTCTGACGGCTGCCAGGCCGCCATGTCGGATCACTGTTGCCATGCAACGTCGACATTCAAGGAGGGGCTCATGACAGCTCTACACACATTCCTCACCACCCCGTTCCTCGGCACCAGCGCCTGGTTGTGGCTGCTGTTCGTGGCCATCGTCGTCGGCCTGCTGGTACTCGACCTTGGCGTGCTGCATCGCCACGACCGGGAAATCGAAATGCGCGAAAGCCTGTTGCTGTATTCAGGCTATTTCAGCGTCGGCGTGCTGTTCGGCATCGGGGTCTGGTACTACCTGGGGGCGCAACCGGCGCTGGAGTTCTATACCGGGTTCCTGGTCGAGCAGTCGCTGTCGATGGACAACGTGTTCGTCATGGCGATGATCTTCAGCTACTTCGCCATCCCCCGCCGCTACCAGCACCGCGTGCTGTTCTGGGGCATCCTCGGCGTGGTCGTGCTGCGGGCGATCATGATTGGTGTGGGCGCGGCGCTGGTGCAGAACTTTGCCTGGGTGTTGTACGTCTTCGGCGCCTTCCTGCTGTTTACCGGGGTGAAGATGGCGCTGTCGAAGGAAGACCACCGGCCGGACCTGGCCAACAACCCGATCCTGAAGTTCGTGCGGCGGCACATGCGGGTCACCGAGCAGATTCACGGCGCGCATTTCTTCGTACGCCAGGCCCCGCCCGGCCAGCACAAGCCGCTGCGCCATGCCACCCCACTGTTCCTGGCGCTGGTGCTGATCGAACTGGCCGACCTGGTGTTCGCCGTCGACAGCGTGCCGGCGATCTTCGCGATTACCCAGGACCCGTTCATCGTCTATACCTCGAACATCTTCGCCATCCTGGGGTTGCGCTCGCTGTATTTCGCCCTGGCGGCGCTGATGCACCGCTTCGTTTACCTCAAGTACGCGCTGGCGATGGTGCTGATCTTCATTGGCTGCAAGATTTTCTACCACGGCATGGTGGGCAAGGTGCCGGCGTTGCTGTCGTTGGGGGTGACGTTCGGGCTGTTGCTGGGTGGCGTGGTGGTTTCACTGGTCAAGACGCGCGGGGGAAAACCGGAAACCAGGGATGCTGCATGCCAACAGCCAGTGAAGGTTGATTCTACAGCCAACCAAAAAGAGGACGACCCGCAAATGCGGGTCTGATTTCTAGCTAGTCAGACTTAAGCAATAACTCTCCCTGCCTGGGCACACTAACGAACCAGCCAGCTCTCGACTTCTTCAGCGCCATGTTCAGCTTTCCACGCCTTCATCTTCGCGTGGTTGCCGCCCTTGGTTTCAATCATTTCACCCGTATGCGGGTTCTTGTACTGTTTCACCTGGCGCGCGCGACGCCTGGCTTTCGGCGCAATGGCGGGCTGAGCCGGGCGGCGACCGCCTTGCGGGTCCAGCAGGCTGATGATGTCGCGCAGGCTGAACTCATACTTGGCCAACAAGTTGCGCAGTTTGGTTTCAAACTCGATTTCTCTTTGCAGCTCGGGGCTGCCTTTCATGGCTTCCAGTTCGGCAAGTTGAGCAGCCAGTTTCTGTTCCAGCTGGCGGAATTCTGCGAGACGGGACATGGGGGTACCTTCCTCAGGACGGCCTGGGTTGCGAGGTTGACAACGAATTAGTGCAGCCGGGCGAGAACTAAGTTCCAGGCCATTGCGCCAGCAGTACCGCCCGTCCCGTACATTCAATGTTATGCACCAACCGACGGTCTTCTGCCCACACCCCATGGAGACCGATTACATGAAGTTCACCACATGCTGCCTGAGCCTTTCAGTCGCCTGTCTCGCCCTTTGGGGCTGCTCGACACCCCGAACAGTATCGCCTGTCGACGCACCCGGCAGCCCCGAGTCCGCAACCACCCAACTACTGGAGGCAGGCGCAGCGCTGTTGCAGGACAAGCCCCCCATCGAAGCGCTGAATGCCTATCTGGATGGCTTCCACTTCTACAATGGCCACCCCGAGATCCAGATGGAAGCCCACCATTACTGCTCGCTGCTGAACGAAGATGTGATTCAGTGCGTGATCTACGACGGCAATACCCGTAGCGCCAAGATCATGGGCATCGAGTACATCATCGACCGGAAACTGTTCACCCACTTGCCGGCAAAGGAAAAAGCCATGTGGCACAGCCACGGCTATGAAGTATCGTCCGGCCAGTTGGTCGCGCCGGGCATCCCCGCACCGGCAGAACATGCGCTGATGCAGCGCCTGGCGCATACCTATGGAAAAACCTGGCATACCTGGCACACCGACCAGGACAAGGCGCTGCCGCTCGGGGTCCCGCAATTGATGATGGGCTTTACCGCCGATGGCCAGGCCAACCCGGCCATGGTCGAGCAACGCAACCGGCGCCTGGGCATCGATACGGTCAAAAGCAGGGCGCAACGGGCCGACATCGCGATACCGGCAACAGACCCGCAGGCCAACGGCTGGCAACGGGGCGATGTGATTCAGCTCGTCGACCCGACCGGCGCCCACCTCCACCGCCCAACCAAGGCGACTCCGGAAAACACCAACAGCCGCTCCAGCCGTTAACCATGCCCCTTGCGCGCCGGCATGTATTTACCGATTTCATACTTGCCAATCGCCGCCCGGTGCACCTCGTCCGGCCCGTCGGCCAGGCGCAGGGTACGCTGCATGGCATACATGTAGGCCAGCGGGAAGTCGCCGCTCACTCCTGCCCCGCCATGGATCTGGATCGCCCGGTCGATCACTTTCAACGCTACGTTCGGGGCGACGACCTTGATCTGCGCAATCTCGCTGCGAGCCACCTTGTTGCCGACCGTGTCCATCATGTACGCCGCTTTCAGCGTCAGCAGCCGGGCCATGTCGATTTCCATGCGCGAGTCGGCAATCTTGTCGACGTTGCCACCCAGTCGCGCCAGTGGCTGGCCGAAAGCGGTGCGCTCTACCGCGCGTTTGCACATCAGTTCCAGTGCTCGTTCGGCCATGCCGATCGAGCGCATGCAGTGGTGGATACGGCCCGGACCAAGCCGCCCCTGGGCAATCTCGAAACCGCGGCCTTCGCCGAGGATGACGTTCTCGTACGGCACCCGCACGTTTTCGAAGAGCACTTCGGCGTGGCCGTGGGGCGCGTCATCATAGCCGAACACCGGCAGCGGCCGAATGATCTTCACCCCGGGCGCATCGGTGGGCACCAGCACCATCGAATGCTGCTGGTGGCGTGGCCCCTGCGGGTCGGACAGGCCCATGAAGATCATTACCTTGCAGCGGGGATCGCAGGCGCCCGAAGTCCACCACTTGCGGCCATTGATCACCCATTCGTCACCGTCACGCACAGCCGTGGCCGCCATGTTGGTAGCGTCCGAGGACGCTACGTCCGGTTCGGTCATGGCGAATGCCGAACGGATCTCGCCGCGCAACAGCGGCTCCAGCCACTGGCGCTTCTGCGCATCGCTGCCATAACGCACCAGCACTTCCATGTTGCCGGTGTCCGGTGCCGAACAGTTGAACGGCTCCGGCCCGAGCAGCGAGCGGCCCATGATCTCTGCCAGCGGGGCATATTCCAGGTTGCTCAACCCGGCGCCGTATTCCGATTCAGGCAGAAACAGGTTCCACAGCCCCTCGGCGCGGGCCCTGGCCTTGAGCTCTTCCATGATTGCGGTGGGCTGCCAGCGGTCGCCCTCGGCGACCTGCCGCTCGAACACCGCCTCGGCGGGGTAGACATGGGCGTCCATGAACGCGCTGACGCGCTCGCGCAGAGCCTGGACCTTGGGCGAATAGGCGAAATCCATCGGGGCTACCTTCACGGTTCGAAGTACATGGAGCAGAGCCTAGAGCAGCATGCCACCATCCACCTAGTCTATTTTCCGCGTGTATAAACATTCATAACCGATATATGATCGGCCGATAATTCCAACAAAGAGCGGCACCCATGAACCTCAGCAAGGTCGACCTCAACCTGTTCATCGTGTTCGATGCCATCTACACCGAAGCCAACCTGACCCGCGCCGGGCAGATTGTCGGCATCACCCAGCCGGCGGTGTCCAATGCCCTTTCGCGGCTGCGCGAAACCTTCAACGACCCGTTGTTCGTGCGCACCGCGCAAGGCATGGTGCCCACGCCCATGGCGCAGAACATCATCGGCCCGGTGCGCAACGCCCTGGCGCTGCTGCGTACTTCGGTGCAGGAAAGCCGCATCTTCAACCCGCAACAGGCCAACAAGACCTTCCGCATCAGCATGACCGACCTGACCGAGGCGGTCATCCTGCCGCCGCTGTTCCAGCGCCTGCGCCGCCTGGCACCGGCGGTGCTGATCGAAAGTTTCCTGTGCAAGCGCCGCGAGACCACCAAGGAACTGGCCGCCGGGCGCCTGGACTTCGCCATCGACGCGCCCTTGAATACCGACCCGCAAGTACGCCACATCAAACTGATGCAGGATCGCTATGTCTGCGCCCTGCGCCAGGGCCATCCATTGGCAGACAGCAAACTGACCCTGGAAAGCTACCTGGGCATGACCCATATCCATATCTCCAGCCGCCGCAACGGCCTGGGCTATGTCGACCTGGCCCTGGGCAAGATGGGCGTGCAGCGCAAGGTTGCCTTGCGCTCGCAGCATTACCTGATGGCCTCGCAGGTGCTGCAGCAGACCGACATGGCAATGACCGTTCCCGAGCGCTTCGCCCGCCGCCATCAGTTGCGCTACCAGCCCCTGCCGGTGGAAGTACCGGCGCTGGAGACCCACCTGTACTGGCATGAAAGCACCGACCAGGACCCGGCCAACCGCTGGATGCGCGAACAGATCACCGAGTTGTGCGAGCGCGTCGTCGCCGAGGAAGAGAAGGCGCTGGCACCGGCATGAAGGGGTAGCCAATTGGTTTAGGGTGAAATCCGAAGCAGCCAAGAGAAAAATTTCCTACAAACTCATCAGCAGCTAGAATTATCTGTTTGAAGATTTGGAAAAACGGCCACAAGAAGCGAAAACCATCGCGTACGTGGCGGGTACGCTTGCGCCATCGATCGCCGATTTCACGGCAGCACACACGGACCCGCCCAATGCCTAGCGCCCCGCTCTACTTCGACTACGCCGCCACCACTCCGGTCGACGACCGGGTCATCGAAACCATGCTCGCCTGCCTCGGCAGCCAGGCCAACTTTGGCAACCCGGCATCCACTGGCCATGCCTTCGGCCAGGCCGCCCGCCAGGCTGTCGAGCAGGCCCGTCAGCAAGTGGCCGAACGCGTCGGCGCGCAGGCTGACGCATTGGTCTGGACATCAGGCGCGACCGAGTCCAACAACCTGGCGCTCAAGGGCATCGCCCAAGGCCTCGGCCAGCCCGGGCACCTGATCACCAGCCAGTTGGAACACAAGGCCGTGCTCGACACCGTGGCCGAACTGGAGCGCCAGGGCTGGGCGGTTACCCGCCTGGGAGCAGATGCCGCCGGCCTGATCCAGCCTGCAGCCGTGCAGGCGGCGTTGCGCGCCGACACGCGCCTGGTGTCGCTGATGGCGGTCAACAACGAGCTCGGTACGCTCACTGACGTTGCCGCGATTGGCCAACAGGTGCGCGCCCACGGTGCCCTGCTGCACGTGGATGCGGCGCAGGCGGTAGGCAAACTGGCCATCGACCTGAACCTGATGGCCGTGGACCTGATGTCGTTTTCGGCGCACAAGGTCTATGGCCCCAAGGGTATCGGTGCACTCTACGTCGGGCCGCGCGCACGCCCGCTGATGTGCGCGCAGATGCACGGTGGCGGGCATGAACAGGGCTTGCGCTCTGGCACCCTGGCGACCCACCAGATTGTCGGCATGGGCAGCGCTTTTGCCTTGGCCGGCCAGCCCGGCGATAGCGAGTACCAGCGCCTCGAGCAGCTGGCCGGGCGCCTGCGCGAAGGCCTGTTGGCGCTGCCTGGGGTCACCCTCAATGGCTGCGCCCGCCAGCGTATTCCGCATACGCTGAACCTGTGCATCGACAACCCGCGTTTCAACAGTGCAGCACTGGCCAGTGAGCTGGCATTGTCGACCACCTCCGCCTGCAATTCGGCAAGCAATGCGGCCTCGCACGTACTGCTGGCACTGGGGCTGGACGAACGTCGGGCACGCAACAGCGTGCGCCTGAGCATCGGCCGTTTCAGCAACGCGGCTGAAGTGGAGAAAGCGATCGAAGTGTTTGCCAGGGTGCTGGCGGCGGCAGCGGCGGCTCTCTGGTAAGCCCGCCCTAGAACAGCCGGCTGTCCGGCGTGAAGTCCTCGACGTCGAGCCTGGCACTGTGCGCCTGCGGATGCCGCGGGTTGAACAGGTAATTGATGGTTCTGGGCATGATCGCGCTGGGCACCGGCAGCAGCAATGCCGAACAGTCATCGAGGAAGCGGTTGCCCAGGCCGCGGGTAAGTTCGGTCTGCGTTGACCAACCGGGCTGCAAGGCTGGCAGTTGCGCTTGCGATACCGTGTCGGGCAACTCGATGCGCAGCAAACGCATGGTGGTGGGGAAATCCTCGGGGTCGATCTCCAGGTGCACCAGCACCTCGAGCATGGCACCGGCCGGGCTGGTGGCGGCATAGACCACCGGCCGCCCGGCCTGGTGCCAGCGGCCGCTGACACGCAGACCGCCGGTTCCGCTCAGGTCGGCATAGGCGCTGATTCGCCACAGGATCACAAGCCAAAGCCTTCGGCGATCTGCAGCAGCATTTCCTCGACCTGGGTAGTACCTTGCTGGGTAGTGAGCATCTGCATCGGCGTCAACCCCGCGAAGCGCTCCTTGGGCTTGGACAGCCAGCGCTTGGCTTTGGCCGCGTCGCCGAACACGGCTTCGGCCATGGCGGTGATATGCGCCGAGCGGAACAGCCGGTCACTTTCCTCGACGGTCAGTGGCTGGTCACGTTCGATGCGCGACTTCAGGGTGCGCAGGGGAATGATCTGGTCACGCTCCACTGGCGTGAATACCCCGAGCTCGGTCAGCTTTACCAGCCAGGTGGCGGCAAACCCATGGGTGATGCGCGTGTGGATCTCGAAATCACTGGCAAGCTCGGGGATTTCCAGCAGCGCATGCAGGCGCACCCGGTACTCGTGGTAACCGTTGTCGCGAAGCACTTCGGCAAGCATGGCAAGCTCCTTTCCGGCGTTTGCCGACAAGTATGCGGTATTTGCCGAATACTTGCCAACCCGGTTGCCGAGCGGTCGAGCGCGGGAGCTTGATAAATGGCAGGGGGCCGCAGAGCGGCCCCGGCGATGTCACAGGAAGGTGAACACCTGCGAAGCTGGCAAGCGCGACTTGTTCAGCCCGGCATTGAAATCCGTCTCGCTGCGATACCCCAGGCTGAGGAGCACCACGCTGGTGAAGCCACGCTCGCGCAGGCCCAGTTCGGCATCGAGGATCTTGCTGTCGAAGCCCTCGATCGGTGTCGCGTCCAGGCCATGGGCCGCAGCCCCCAGCATGGCCGTACCGAACGCCAGGTAGGTCTGCTTTTCCATCCAGTGCTGCAAATCTTTCTGGTCAAAACGGTGCAGGTCGACGTAGTGCCGACGGCTCTGGTTCTGCGCGGCGCGCGCCTGCTCATCGCGGAAGCGGCCATCCGCTGCCTCCTGCTCGAGCACTGCGTTCAGGTGGGCCTCGCTCATCTCGGTGCGCGTGCAGAACACAATCACGTGTGACGCATCGAGGATCTTCGGCGAGTTGTAGGCAAAGCGTTCGGCAGTGCTCTTGGCCAGGCGCGCCTTGCCTTCGGCAGTGTCGGCGACGATGAAATGCCACGGCTGCGAGTTGACCGACGACGGGCTGTGGCGCAGTTGCTCGAGCAAGGCGTCGACAGTGGCCTGGGGAATGCGACGCGAGGCGTCATAGGCTTTGGTGGTGTAGCGGCGCTTGGCCAGCGAGACGGTATCCATGCAACAACTCCTGGAATCAACAAGGGATTTGCGGGCCATCCTATCTTCCCTGCAGAAAAGAAAAACCGGCACAATGCAACAACACTTTAACGCCTGGAGTGAAAATGCTGCGCATCGCCGACCTCGAACTGTTCGTCCGCAGCAGCGTACTGGGCAGTTTCACCGCCGCCGCCCACGAGGCCGACTTGTTGCCCGGCCAGGTAGCTGCCGCGATCAAGCGCCTGGAGCGCGACCTCGATGTGCGCCTGTTCGCCCGCACCACCCGCAGCCTGCGCCTGACTGCCGAAGGCGAGCTGTATCTGCCGACCGCAGTGAACGTGCTGGAAAGCCTGCGCCAGGGCCGCGAAGACCTGCATGGCAACTCCAGCATGCTGCGTGGCGTGCTGCAGGTGTCGGCACCTTCAGACCTGGGCCGCAACCTGCTGCTGCCGTGGCTGAGCGCCTTTCGCCGCGAGCATCCGGCGCTGCACCTGCGCTTGTTCCTGTCCGACCAGATCGCCGACCTCAACCGCGACCCGGTGGACGTGGCTATCCGCTACGGCCTCAACCAGGACGCCAACTACATTGCCCTGCCCCTGGCCGACTGGAACCGCCGGGTGCTGGTCGCCTCGCCCGACTACCTTGCCCGCCACGGCCGCCCACTCACGCCTGAAGCCCTGCAACAGCACGCCTGCCTGCTGTACATGCAGCACAATCGGGTCTACGACAAATGGCGGGTGGGCAACCGTACCGTGCAAGTGCGCGGACCGCTGGTCAGCGACGATGCCGACGTGATCCGCCGCCTGGCCTTGCAAGGCGAAGGCATCGTCTACAAGTCGTGGCTGGATGTGAGCGCCAACGTGGTCGCCGGCGAACTGGAAATCATCCTGCCCGAGCACCTCGGTGAGGCTGCCCCGGTCACCCTGGTATGCCCGCACCGCAAGCAACTCACGCCCGCGATCAGGCAATTGCATGTGTGGCTGCGCGAACGCTTCGAGGCCCTGCGCACACGGGTGCTGAGCAACGGTTGCACAATCGTTCCAGACTGAGCCAGGCCTTTACGCTAAGGTGGGAATTTTCCACCCGGGCACGCCGCCAATGAGCAACTGGATCGACCTCAAGCAGGACGCCGATACCGGCATCGAGTCGGTCCGCGCGCATTTCGTCGGGCATGCCTACGACCCGCACTGGCACGACAGCTTCCTGGTCGGCGTGACCGAACAGGGGGTGCAGCAGTTCAACTGCCGCCGGGTACGCCATCGCAGTACACCGGGGCAGGTGTTCCTGCTCGAGCCCGGCGACATCCATGACGGCCTGGCACCGACCGCGGAAGGCTTCACCTATTCGACGCTGTACCTGCAGCCCGCCTGGCTCGACCAGCAACTGCGGGCGCTGTTCGAGCACGTGCCAGGCGACAGCCTGCCCAGCTTTGCCGATACCCTGTGCCAGGACGAACGCCTGGCCCGCGCCACCGCCCTCGCCTTCCGGGCCGTGCACCAGCAGGACTGGCGGATTGTGCGCCAGACCGCCATGGACGACCTGCTGGCTTGCCTGACTCGCCACCTGCATTGGCGCCGGCGCATCAACCCCGACCCGCGCCTGCCGCTGACCGCCCAGCGAGCGCGGGATTACCTGCACGCCCACCTGGCATGCGACATTGGCCTCGAAGACCTGGCCCAGGCCTGTGGCATCGACCGCTTCCGCCTGACCCGCGCGTTCAAGGCCGCATATGGCCTGGCGCCGCACGCCTACCTGATCCAGCTGCGCCTGGCTCGCGCGCGGCGCCTGCTCGCCGAGGGCCAGACACCCACCGAGGTGGCCATGGCCCTGGGCTTTGCCGACCAGAGCCACCTGGGGCGCTGGTTCCGCCGTGCCTACCAGCTGACCCCAGCCGACTACCGCAAGCGCTGCTCAAACCTTCCAGACTGAACGGCGGCAGCCAGCCAGCATGGTGCTTCGTTCATCCGGAGCCATTGATCATGTCGCAGTCGCTGTTGCCTTTCATCCTGTTTGCCCTGGTGTCCAGCATCAGCCCCGGGCCAACCAACCTGTTGATCCTTGCGCATGGCGCCCGCGCTGGCCTGCGCGCGAGCCTGGCGCCGATCGTGGCGGCCTGTGGCGCAGCCGCCGCGATCGTGCTGATGGTCGGCCTGGGGCTGGGTGAGCTGCTGCTGCGCCACCCCCTGGCTCAGCAGTTGATGAGTGGCGCCGGTGTGCTGTGGTTGAGCTGGCTGGCGTGGAAGATGCTGCGCAGTGCGGGCGCCCCGCTGCAGGCAGCCACCGGGCAAGGTTTCAGTGCGCTCAGCGCGGCCGCGTTGCAGGTGGTGAACCCCAAGGTGTGGCTGATGGCCGTGGCCGTGGTCGGGGTGTTTGCCGCACCGTCGCTGCCGGTGTGGCAACTGGCGCTGGTGTTCCTGCTGATCGCCCTGCCGTGCATGGCAGCCTGGGCGCTGCTGGGGGCAGGCAGCGCGCTCTGGCTGCAGGCGCCGCAGCGGTTGCGGCTGTTCAACCAGGTGCTGGCAATGGTGCTGCTGGTGTCTGCGTGGGCTGCCGTGCTGGCCTGAACTGTCTGCGCAGGTCTGCGGGGTATCCGAGGAGCGCGTGCCTGCGTCAGCTCAGTGTGCCAGTGCCTCGCGGAACCGCGGTGCACTGGCAACCGCCAGCAGCAACCCGAGCACCGCCACGCTTCCGCCCACCAGGCCGATGTACGCCACGTCCAGCTGGCTGCTGACGATACTGCCGAGCAATGCGCCACCGCCGATGCCGATGTTGTAGATACCCGAGAACAACGCCATGGCCACGTCGGTTGCATCGGAGGCCAGCTTCAGGGTCTTGGACTGCAGCGACAGGCTGAAGCTGAGGATTGCCACACCCCAGAACATGCTCAGCACAGCGAACGCATAGAAATTGCCTGACAGCGGCAACAGCAGCAGCAGGCACGCCGCCAGCAGGCCGATCGAGCCGACCAGGAAGCCATGCGGGAAGCGCTCGCTGTAGCGGCTGAACAGCAACGAGCCGAATACCCCGGCGCCACCGAACAGCAGCAACAGCAAGGTGGTGCGTTCACCGCCAATCTGCGCCACATGCAAGGCGAACGGTTCGATGTAGCTGTAGGCCGTGAACTGCGCGGTAATCACCAACGTCACCAGCACATAGGTGATCACCAGCGCCGGGCGCTTGAACAGGATCGGCAGGCTGCGCAGCGAGCCGGAGTTCTGGCTGGGCAGCAGCGGCAGCGACTTCATCAGGCACAACATGGTCGCCAGCGCCACACCGGCAATGCTCAGGAAAGTCACCCGCCAGCCCAGTGCCTCACCCACCACGCGGCCCAGCGGGATGCCCAGGACCATGGCCAGGGTTGTGCCCGTGGCCAACAGGCCCAGCGCCTTGGCCTGCTGGCCCGGCGGCGCCACACGCACCGCCAGCGAGGCGGTGATGGCCCAGAACACCGCATGCGCCAGGGCAATGCCGATCCGGCTGACCAGCAACATGGCAAAGCTCTGTGCCAGCCACGACAGCAGGTGGCTGACAATGAACACCAGGAACACCAGCAGCAACAGGCGCCGCCGCTCGATGTTGCGGGTCAGCAGCATCATCGGCAACGAGGCCAGCGCCACCACCCAGGCGTAGATCGTCAGCATCAGGCCGACCTGGGCGGTGCTCATGGCGAAGCTGCGGCCAATGTCGCTGAGCAGCGCCACCGGGACGAACTCGGTGGTATTGAAGATGAACGCAGCCAGGGCCAGGGCAATCACGCTCAGCCAGCTGCCGCTGCCGGCCGTAGGGGGCATGTGGGTGGGTATGGGTCCATTCATGGGTTGCAACCGGTTCTCCGCAGACAAGGCAACAGACCGCGCGCCGGCCACCCGGTTGCACTGGGTGTCGACGTACGCTTTGTTATTGGAAGGAATGCCCGGCATGGTACGCGTCACACCCGGGCCTCACAACCGCGCATCGGGCAGAAGGAGTACCATGCGCGCTTTGTGTGAAACCTGTATGCAACTTGGAGCCCGACCCGCGCATGGACAAGCAGCCTCCCCAGCAACAGTGGCACCAGGCGGTCACCGCCTACGCCCAGGCCGTCAACGACTACGTCGCGCAGGGCCGCGCACACGGCTGGGACCACCTCGAAGCACCGCAGGCCGCTGCCACCGAGCACTTGCTGGAGGCCTGGCTGGCAGCCCTGCAGGCGGCCAACCGCCCCGGCGTTGCTGACCAGCAGCGCCAGGCCTTCCGCGAGGCCTGGCCGCCTGCGCACCATCCCTTGCTGCCGTTGCTCGATACCCACGGCCAGGGTATCAGCAGTGTCCTGCTGCTGGATGACGGCAGCCTGCTGGCGCGCATCGGCATGCCCTATGAAAAAGGCCAGGTCGTGCATATCGACAACCTCGGGGTAACGCCGGTGATCGGCGTCGAGCATTTCGGCCGCTGCCCTGGGCGTCGCTACTTCGCGCTGGCCAATGCCGAAGGCATACGCGTGACCGATGGCTGGGGCGGCCCCCAGGTACAGCGGTTGGCCTGGCCGACGGGACTGGAAGGGTTGCCGGCAGGTTACCCGTTCGAGCCGTTCGAGCTACCGCCCACCCCCACCGCATTGATCCCCTTCCCGGATGGCCAGCGGGTACTGCTGGTAAGTGCCGAGGGTATCTTCCTGCTGACCTGCCAGGGCGCGACCCGGCTACTGCCGCAGCAGGCGCGGGTGCTCGATGAACTGGCCGAAGGCACCGACCCGGACGACATCAGCCTGGGGCTGAGCATGGAGCACGGTGCAGTGTCGGCGGATGGCCGCTTGATCGCGGTCGGTGAGCAGGGCAGCCGCCACCTGGTACTGGACGACCAGCTCAGGCCCGTGGCCGCAATCGGGCCGGCCAGCGAATACCCGCACTTCGCCCTGTTCAACCGCACGGGGGACCAGTTGATACTCAACGCCTGCCATTTCTACAGCGGGGCCACGTTGGCAGTCAGGGTGGCCGACCTGCCGGGGCTGGATACCGATTATTACAGCCAGGACCCGCGTACCCCACAGGTGCAGGAGGGCGCACGGGTGTATGCCGCCGTGGCACGTGACGGCGAATACATCGTCGGCGATGCCTATGGTTACCTGCGGGCGTTTGGTGAAGACGGCGTGGAGCATTGGCAGCATTACCTGGGCTCGACCATCAGCGCGCTGGATGTCAGTGCCGATGGGCGGACGCTGGTGGCGGCCAGCCATGCCGGGTTCGTTTCGCTGATTGCGCTGGACAGCCAGCGGCCAGCCTGGCAGATCGGCACCGGGGACCATGGTGAAGTGCGGCGCTGGTTGTTCTGGAAGGGCTGGGACAGGCCGATGGCCTGGTAACCGTGCGCGTAGCCCCGCGCCCGCGGTGCATGGACCAGCGGGAGCGGGATTGCCCGAGCATCAGCCCTGAAGTGTGGCCATGTCGATGACGAAGCGGTACTTCACATCGCCGGCGATCATCCGCTCGTAGGCCTGGTTGATGTTGCGAATATCCAGCAGTTCGATATCACAGCGAATGTCGTTCTCAGCACAGAAATCCAGCACTTCCTGGGTTTCGGCAATCCCGCCGATCAGCGACCCCGCCAGCACCCGACGCTTCAACACCAGATTGGCCGCATGCAGCGCGGGGTCGATCGGTTCGATCAGGCCCACCAGAATATGCACGCCATCGAACTTCAGTGTTTCCAGGTAGGGGTTGAGGTCATGCTGGACCGGGATGGTGTCGAGCAGGAAATCGAACCGCCCGGCAGCCGCGCGCATCTGCTCGGCATCGGTAGACACGATCACATGGTCGGCGCCCTGGCGACGCGCCTCGTCGGCCTTGGCCTGCGAACGGGTGAACAGCGTGACCTCGGCGCCCAGGGCCTTGGCCAGCTTGATGCCCATGTGGCCGAGGCCTCCCATGCCGAGAATGCCAACCTTGTGGCCAGGGCCGACGCCATGGTGCTTCAGTGGCGAGTAGGTGGTGATCCCGGCACACAGGATCGGCGCAGCGCTGGGCAGGTCCATGCCGGCCGGGATGCGCAGCACGAAATGCTCGTTGACCACGATGCTGCTGGAGTACCCGCCCATGGTATTGCTGCCGTCGACCCGGTCCGGAGTGGCGTAGGTCATGGTCGGGCCTTCAAGGCAGTACTGTTCCAGGTCCTTGGCACAGGCGTCGCAATGGCGACAGGCGTCGACCATGCAGCCAACGCCAACCAGGTCACCGACCTTGTGCGCAGTCACTTTGTCCCCGACTGCGGTGACCCGGCCGATGATCTCGTGACCAGGCATCAGCGGGTACACGGCAATGCCCCATTCGTTGCGTGCCTGGTGGATGTCGGAGTGACACACGCCGCAATACAGGATCTCGATGGCGACGTCGTCCGGGCGCGGGCTGCGGCGCTCGAAGGTGATGGGGGCCAGGGGGCTGGTTGGCGTCTGGGCGGCATAGCCGATGGCAGTGTACATACAGGGCCTCGCTGTGGAGTGAAACGATTCAGGCGGCGCATTTTGCGCGCCATGTACCGCCCCGCCCACCGCAGATCCTCCGACATTCATGCCTGATTCTCCGAAGATGCCCTGCCGCAGCTGGCGCCCAGCCTCTAATCTGCGATGATCAAACTGTCTGATTCTCTGCCCTGGTCCACCATGCAACTGACCCGCCACGTCGACGCCAACGCGCCGCTTTGCGCGCTGATCCGCAGCCTCGCCACACGTCCAGGCTTCGTGCCCACACACCTGCCCCAGGTACAAGTACTGAGCTGGGACCATTACGTGGCCAGCAGCCCGCAGATCTACGAACCCAGCCTGATGATCCTGGCTCAGGGCAGCAAACTGGCACGCCTAGGGCTTCGAACCTTGGAGTACGGCGCCGGGCATTACCTGGTGCAGGCATTGTCGGTGCCGTTCATGTGCGAAACCTTCGCCACCCCCGAAGCGCCCTTGTTGGGCGTGGCAGTACACATCGACCGCGGCGTGCTCGGGGAGCTGGTACAAAGCATGGACCTGGCCGCGGATGCAGCGGTGCAGGCACAAACGCCGCAATCGATGACTTCGGCGGCGCTCGATGCACCGATGCGCGAATGCGTGGAACGCCTGTTGCACTGCCTGCAGGACCCGCTGGATGCCAAGGTGCTGGGGCCAGCGCGGGTACGCGAGGTGCTGTATACCGCCTTGCGTGGCCCACAGGCGGGCGTATTGCGGGCATTGGTCGAGCAACAGGGACATTTTGCCCGCATTGGCGCCGCCCTCGCCCACCTGCGCGAGCACTACGCCGAGCCACTGAGCGTGGAGGCGCTGGCTGCGCGCGCCAACATGAGCGTTTCCACCTTCCACGAACATTTCAAGCGCTGCACTGACATGGCGCCGATGCAATACCTCAAGCGCCTGCGCTTGCTCAAGGCACAGCAGATGCTGATTGGCGAAGGCCTGGGGGTGGCCCAGGCTGCCCACCGGGTGGGGTACCAGAGCACCTCGCAGTTCAGCCGCGAATACAAGCGCCAGTTCAACCGCAGCCCCGGCGACGAATTACCCTATCAAAGCTTGCCGGTTTGAGCTGATGGGCTTTGCAGCCGGGCAATCTCGAACCTTCACTGGCGCTCGACCATCGCCATGATGGCGGCCTGCAGTTCGGCCTTGGCCGCCTCAGCTTCCAGCTCTCCCGCCGCAGCCGCCTGTGACAAGGCATCCGCTGCCCCCACCAACAGGCGCATGCCAGCAGCCCCGACGGTACCGCTGGGGGAAAAGCCGGCCAGCGCCTCCCGGCATTTGTCCAGGAAGGGTTGCTCATAGGCCCGCTTGAGCGCTTCCATCTCCGGCGACCCGGCCAACGCGGCCGAGACACCGGGTATTTCCAGCCCCTGGCTCATCACGCAGTCGACGTAGGCCTCGGCTATCACCCTGGCGCGGCTGGCCAGGCTGGCGTCACAGCGCGCCAGGGCCTGTTCCAGCATTCGAGACTGGCGGGCATCGTATTCCTGATACAGCGCCACCAGCAGCCCGGTACGGGTTTCGAAATGGTCATAGACCACCGGCTTGGTCACTCCCGCCTGCTCGGCCAGACGGCCCAGGCTGAGGGCATCGGTGCCCTCCTCGCGCACCAGCTGCCAAGCCATGTCGAGCAGCTGGCGACGGCGCTCGTCACGGCTCAGGCGCTTGCGCGAGCGGGTTGGATCATCGCTTGACATCACTAACCTACCAAAAGTAACTTACTGGACGTAACTTACCTTGAGTATATAGCGCTGAAGGTAACCCTGCATCCTCATCCAGGAGATTCACCATGCACGCCCTGATCGTTGTCGGCCACCACGACCCTCACTCATTGACCCACGCCCTGGCCCGGCAGGTCGCCAATGGCCTGGCCGAAGCCGGCCACAGCAGCGAAATCGCCGACCTCGCCAGTGAAGGTTTCGACCCCCGGTTCGGCCTGGCCGACCATGCCGTGCACCGCCGCCTGGCTGCCCCGCCGGCGGATGTGCGCAAGGAGCAGGCACGCATCGAACGCGCCGATGCCCTGGTGCTGGTGTACCCGATTTACTGGTGGTCGCTGCCAGCCTTGCTCAAGGGCTGGGTTGAGCGGGTGTTCAGCAACGGTTGGGCGTTCGACTATGACGGCAGCACCACCGTGAAGAAATTGCGCGGCATGAAGGTGCACCTGGTCGGCGTCGCCGGCGCCGACCGCGGTACCTTTGAACGGCATGGCTATGGCGAAGCGATGCGCGTGCAGATCGAGCACGGCATCTTCGACTATTGCGGCGCCGAGGTGCTCAGCTCCACCCTGCTGGAAGACAGCGAAGGTATGAACCCGGCCCCGCATTTGGGCACGGCACGCGCACTGGGTGAGCGCTTGTTCGCAGATTGCGAAGTGACGGCCTGAATCAGTTCGACAGCGGCCACTGCGCCAATGGCCAGTAGGCCCCCTTGCGTGACTCGTAAAGGGTGAAATGGCGGGCAGCGAGGTAAAAATCCGGCGCGCTGCTGGCCTCTGGCGGCTGGCCACGAAAATCCCTGGCCAGTGTCAGGTGCGGGCGATAGTCGCGGCTGGCCGCTTCCACCCCGAGCGGCAGCAGCGCTTGCTGCAGGCCATACACCAGTTGCAACAGCGTCGCGGGGCTCTGCTGCGCCTCCAGTACCAGCGCGCCGGCCCGCGGCCACACCTGCAAGCGATCGAGTCGCAGGCGAGGTGGCGTGGCCGGTAGTGCCAGCTGATCGGCCGCTGCGCAGATTGCCGGCACCTGGGCGGTGTCCACGTCGCCGAGAAACAGCAGCGTCACATGGAAGTTGGCGGCTGGCACCGGCTTGCCGCTGCGCAGGTTCAGACTGCTTCGCCACTGGGCCAGCGCCCGGCGCTGGGTATCACTTACCGGCAAGGCGAAGAACAACCGCTTGAAGGGGGTACCAGTGCTTCGTACATCCTGAATCATGGGAACTCCCTAGCATGAAACGTTTGCGCAAGACTGTAGGGTATTACACCTAAGTCGCCCCGGTGTTTCGTAACAATAGTTACAAACTATTCCCATGATTGTTTATGCTGGCGGGCTAATGCCATGGCGCATGGCCATTTTTCGACAAGTAAACGTCCATGAAAATTGCACTCGTACTCCTCTTCGCCCTCTCGATCGCCTATGTTCACCTGCGCGGTCGGGTTCGCCACAAGCTGACCCGCCAGCTGGGTGATCACTCCAGCTTCCTGGCCCCGGTCAACAGCTTCCTGTATCTGTTTTCCAGGCACCCGGCCAAGCCTTACCTGCCGGTGGAAGCCTTCCCGGAACTGCAAACGCTGCAGGACCACTGGCAGGAGATCCGCGAAGAGGCGCGCCAGCTGCTGCATGTGGGCGAGATCAAGAAGTCCGACAATTACGATGACGTCGGTTTCAATTCCTTCTTCAAGACCGGCTGGAAGCGCTTCTACCTGAAGTGGTACGGCGAAAGCCACCCGTCGGCGATGACCCTGTGCCCGCGCACCACCGAGCTGCTCAAGGGCATCGGCACGGTCAAGGCCGCGATGTTCGCCACCCTGCCACCGGGCGCCAAGCTGGTACGTCATCGTGACCCGTATGCCGGCTCGTACCGCTACCACCTGGGCCTCGACACGCCCAACGATGACGGTTGCTACATCGACGTGGACGGCGAAAAGTACTCGTGGCGCGATGGTGAAGGTGTGGTGTTCGACGAGACCTACATCCACTACGCGGCCAACACTACCGAGCACAACCGCATCATCCTGTTCTGCGACATCGAACGCCCGCTCAAGTACCGCTGGGCAACTGCGTTCAACCGCTGGTTCAGCCGCAACGTCATGGCCGCGGCCGCCGCGCCCAATGATGCAGGCGACAAGACCGGGGGCATCAACCGGCTGTTCACCCGTATCTACAAGATCCGCGAACGGGGCAAGGCGCTGAAAAAGCGCAACCGCACCCGCTACTACCTGGAAAAGTGGGCGTTCGTCGCAGCACTGGTGCTGGTGTTCATCTACATCTGAGCGGCCCGCTGGCAAGTGCATAAGCGGCCGGGTCTGGCCGCTTCAACGCTGGCCAGCACCAAAGTACAAGTCCCACTTGCCGCGCTTCGACTAGCCTGAAAGCTCCACTCGCAACCTTACCAAGGTGAAGACAATGAGCATGATGGACTGGGACGCCTACCGTAAGCAGTTGATGGCCGGCATCGGCGATCTCAAGCAACTCTCCCCCGACACCGTTGCCGGCTACATGACCGCCAGCGGCGCCGGCGCCAAGACCAACCACCTGGATGCCAAGACCCGCGAGCTGATTTCCCTCGCCGTGGCCGTGACCACCCGCTGCGACGGCTGCATTGCCGTGCACTCGCAGCAAGCCGTCAAGCACGGTGCCAGCCGCGAGGAAATCGCCGAGGCCCTCGGCGTGGCCGTGGCGATGAATGCCGGTGCTGCACTGGTCTACTCGGCACGGGCCATGGATGCGGTGGGCAAGGCGACCGACTGAGCGCAATCGGCGTCGCCGCCCTTGCGCGACGGCGCCGCGCCCACCAGACTGGGCGGCCCAGCCCTTGCAGGAACCCGCATGATCCATATCCGCCCCATGATGGCCGACGACTTCGAACGTTTCTGGCCTACCTTCCAGGCTGTCGTCCAGGCCCGCGAAACCTACGCATTCGACCCGGCGCTGAGTTTTGAACAGGCGCGCCAGCTGTGGCTGGAAATGCCGTTGCGTACGCTGGTCGCCGAGGACGACGGCGAATTGCTCGGTTCGTACTACCTCAAGCCCAACGCCGCCGGGCCTGGGGCGCATGTGGGCAATTGCGGCTACATGGTCTGCGAACGCGCCCGTGGCCGGGGTGTGGCGCGGTTGATGTGTGAACACTCGCAGAAACTGGCGCGCCAGGAGGGCTTTCTGGCCCTGCAGTTCAACTCGGTGGTCGCCACCAACGAGGTGGCCGTGGCGTTGTGGCACAAGCTCGGCTTCGAAACCGTCGGGCGTCTACCCAAGGCCTATCGCCATGCCAGCCTGGGGCTGGTGGACTGCCTGGTGATGTACAAGTGGCTGGCGGATGAACCGGTGCTGGAGAAACCGCCGTTGCTGATCGGGCGCAAGAATATCGAGGCTCGGGTTTCACGGCGGCGCGGGCGCTAGGCGCGCCTTCCAGAACTGGGCTTTTCGCGGGCACGCCCGCTCCCGCAACTGTCGCGCGGCTCGCCAGGCCGGCGCTGTAGCTGTGGGAGCGGGCGTGCCCGCGAAGAGGCCGGCACAGGCAAAAAGCGCTACCAACCGGGAATTTTTAGTTATAAGATAACGTTTCATTTGACATTCATTCCTAGCAGCGACCCGCCATGACAAGCGCCAGTGCCACCCCCACCCTGCTCACCCAGCGCCTGCAGAGCATCGATGCCCTGCGCGGCCTGGTGATCCTGTTCATGCTCCTTGACCACGTACGCGAAACCTTTTTCCTGCATCGCCAGGTCAGCGACCCGATGGCCATCGACGCCACCGAGCCCGCGCTGTTCTTCAGCCGCACCCTGGCCCACCTGTGCGCCCCGGTGTTCGTCCTGCTGACCGGCCTGTCGGCCTGGCTGTACGGCGAAAAACATCAGGGCCGCGGCGACGTCTCGGCATTCCTGTTCAAACGCGGGCTGTTCCTGGTGGTGCTGGAGTTCACCCTGGTCAACTTCGCCTGGACCTTCCAGCTGCCGCCCAGCGTCATCTACCTACAGGTAATCTGGGCCATTGGTATCAGCATGATGGTCTTGTCGCTGCTGGTCTGGCTGCCACGTGGCGCACTGATCGCCCTGGGTGCAACCCTCATCGCCGGCCATAACCTGCTCGACACTGTGCACTTCGAAGTCGGATCGGCGCTGCATGTGCCTTGGGCGATCCTGCATGATCGCGGCTGGCTGGAGCTCTCCGACAACCTGCGCCTGCGCACCTCCTACCCGGTTCTGCCGTGGCTCGGCGTGATCGCCCTGGGCTATGGCCTGGGCCCGTGGTTCGCCCGCCACAGTGATGACACTCGGCGCCAGCAACGCTTGCTGCTGGCCGGCCTGGCCGCCTTGCTGGGCTTTGTCGCGCTGCGCCTGTTCAACGGCTACGGCGATGGGCCGTGGAGCGTCTACCCCGCCCTTACGCAAACCCTGATGAGCTTTTTCAACATCACCAAGTACCCACCGTCGCTGCTGTTCCTGGCACTGACCCTGGGCTGTGGCCTGCTGTTGCTGCGCGCCTTCGAACGCGCCGGGCAGGCGCGCTGGATCAATGGCCTGGCGGTGTTCGGCGCGGCACCGATGTTCTTCTACTTGTTGCACCTGTATGTGCTGAAGCTGCTGTACCTGGCCAGCGTGGCGCTGTATGGCCGCAACCAAGGTGACTACTTCGGTTTCGACAGCATCACCGCCGTGTGGCTGGGGGCACTGCTGTTGGCGTTTTCGCTGTACCTGCCAGTGCGCTGGTTCGCCCGGCTGAAGGCGCGGCGGCGCGACCTGGCCTGGCTGAAGTACTTGTGAAAAGCGTTTTCAGCCGGCGGCGCGATGGTCTACCATGCCGGCCGCCGGTTTCCATCACGGAATCAATAGGGAATCCCAGGCCCAAGTAAACGGGCCAAACGGAACTGCCCCCGCAACTGTAGGTGCCGAGCCTGCTCCAACGATGCCACTGGGTCTACCCCGGGAAGGCCGGAGCCAGGCCATGACGCACCAGTCAGGAGACCTGCCGGCCTACATTCACCAACCGGCGGGGTGTCCGGGATTGGCCATCAGTGTTGCCCTGCTGCCGCAGGGCTCGGCGATGCCTGTCCGTGTGTTCCTCACCAGAACTGTCCGATAGGAGATCGCCCAGCATGCTGCCCCGTTTTGCCACCCTGCTCGCCGGCCTCGGCCTCACCGGCCTGGCGCAGGCCGCAGCTACCCATTACCCGCTGACGATTGACAACTGCGGCAAGCCGCAGACCTTCGCCCAGGCACCGGAACGCGCCGTCACCATTGGCCAGGCCAGTACCGAGATGCTCTACGCACTGGGGCTGGGCGACAGGCTGGCAGGCACTTCGCTGTGGTTCAACAACGTGCTGCCCGAGTACCAGGCACAGGACGCCAAGGTACCGCGCCTGGCCAACAACGAGCCCAGCTTCGAGGCAGTGGTTGGCAAGCGCCCGCAACTGGTTGCGGTGCAGTTCGAATGGATGGTCGGTGCCCAGGGCGCGGTGGCCACCCGCGAACAGTTCGACGAGCTGCAGATCCCCACCTACCTGCTGCCATCGGACTGCGAAGGCAAGGACAACCTGGTCGGCGCCGACGGTACCCGCCTGCAGGCGTTCCAGGTCGACAGTATCTACAAAAGCATCAGCCAGCTGGCCGAGATCTTCGACGTGCAGGCGCGCGGCAGCGCCCTCAACGCCGAGCTCAAGGGCCGCCTGGACAGCGCCAAGGCACAGCTGGCCGGCAAGGACTTGGCCAGCACCTCGGCGCTGTTCTGGTTTTCCAGCGCCGACCTGGGCATCGCGCCCTATGTAGCGGGCCGCCAGGGCGTTGCCGATTTCATGCTGCGCACCCTCGGCGTGCGCAACGTCGTCACGTCCACCGAAGAATGGCCCACCGTCGGCTGGGAAACCCTGGCCAAGGCCAACCCCACCTGGCTGATCATTGCCCGCATGGACCGCCGCCGCTACCCTGCCGACGACTACCAGAAGAAGCTGGCGTTTCTGCGCAGCGACCCGGTAACCCGCAACATGGAAGCGGTGAAGCACAACCGCATCATCGTCCTCGATGCCGAGGCCATGCAGGCCGGCATCCGCCTGTTCAGCGGCCTGCAGACCTTGGCGGCCGCCTTCGCCAGCGGCAACCCAGGCCAGTGATCATGCGCTTGTCATTGTCCATCACGGTGGCCCTGGCGGCACTGCTGGCAGCCGTGCTGGCCGGTACCGCCATTGGCGAGAGCAACCTGGCACCTGCTGTGGTCGCCCAGGTTCTGGCCAACCAGCTGTGGCAGGCCGGTTACCCGGTCGACCCGATCGACGCCGGGATCGTCTGGAACTATCGCCTCACCCGCACCCTGGTTGCCGCAGCCTGCGGCGCCGGCCTGGCCACCTGCGGCGTGATCCTCCAGGCGCTGTTGCGCAACCCATTGGCCGAACCGTACCTGCTGGGGTTGTCTGCTGGCGCCTCGACCGGGGCAGTACTGGTCGGCCTGCTGGGCTTCGGCAGCCTGGCGTTGAGCATGTCCGGCGGTGCTTTCATCGGTGCCCTGGCGGCGTTCGCCCTGGTGCTGGTCCTGGCTCGCGCGGCCGGCAGCGGCGCCAACAACGCCCAGGTGATCCTCGCTGGCATCGCCGGTTCGCAACTGTTCAACGCCCTCACCGCCTTGCTCATTACCATGTCGGCCACTGCCGAGCAGGCGCGCGGCATCCTGTTCTGGCTGCTGGGCAACCTCAGTGGCGTACGCTGGCCTTCGGTGTGGCTGGCCGTGCCCGTGGCGGTATTCGGCTTGCTGGTGTGCCTGTGGCACCGGCGCACGCTGGATGCGTTCACCTTCGGTGCCGACTCGGCGGCATCGCTGGGCATACCGGTGCGGCGTACCCAGTTGCTGCTGATCAGCTGCGCAGCGCTGGTCACCGCGGTCATGGTGTCGATCGTCGGCGCCATCGGCTTCGTCGGGCTGGTGATCCCCCATGCGCTGCGCCTGCTGCTCGGCCCGGGGCACAGCCGCCTGCTGCCCGCCAGCGCGCTGGGTGGCGCATTGTTCCTGATTGCCGCGGACATCCTGTCGCGCACCCTGATCCCTGGCCAGGTCATCCCCGTGGGGGTGGTCACCGCACTGATCGGCGCACCGGTGTTCGCGTTGATCCTGGTCAGCCGTCGGGGGCGCCCATGACCGCCATGACCGCGGTGAACCTCTCGCCGCTGAGTTGCCAGGGGCTGGGCCTGCAGTTGGCTGGCAATGCCGTGTTGCACGAGATAGACCTGCACCTCATCGCCGGCGAGACGCTGGGCATCGTCGGCCCCAACGGCTCCGGCAAGTCCTCATTGCTGAAAGTGCTGGCCGGGCTGCGCAAGCCAGCCAGCGGCAGCGTGCAGTTGCTCGGCGAAGCGCTGGCGCGGTTGCCCCGTCGGCGTGTCGCCCAGGCCCTGGCGCTGGTCGAACAGCAGGCCGACACCCTCGATGCGATCAGCGTGTTCGACGCCGTTGCCCTGGGCCGCACCCCCTGGCTGTCGGCACTGGCGCCGTTCTCGCCGGAAGACCACGCGATCGTCGAGCAGGCCCTGGCTGACCTCGATGCGCTGCACCTGCGTACGCGCCTGTGGGGTTCGCTGTCCGGTGGCGAGCGCCAGCGCGTGCATATCGCCCGTGCCCTGGCACAGCGGCCACAGGTATTGCTGCTGGACGAGCCGACCAACCACCTGGATATCCAGCACCAGCTGAGCCTGCTGCAACAGGTGCAAGCCTTGCCGGTGACCACTCTGGTGGCGCTGCATGACCTCAACCAGGCGCTCACCTGCGACCGCCTGGCAGTGCTCGACAAGGGCCGCCTGGTTGCCCTCGGCAAGCCAGCCGAGGTGCTGACCCCGGAACGCCTGCTGAGCACCTTCGGCGTGCACGCCCATTACCTCATCGACCCCTTCGACGGTGCACGCATCCTGCGTTTTCGCACCCCCTGAACAGGAAGTTCCACCCATGTCGCGCCCTCTTGCCCTGCTGCTCGCCAGCGCCCTGCTAGCCCCGACCGCGCTGGCCGAATCCGCGCAATCGCAGAGCAACGGCTGGGTTGAGGATGGCAGCTGGAGCCTGCTCAACCGCAGCGTATTCGACCAGCGCGACTACAAGCACGGTGGGCGCAACAGCGCAGCGCGCAATGCCTACAAGCCGCGCAATGAACGTAACGGCAAGGCTGAGGAGTGGGCCTATGGCCTGATGGCGACCTTGCAGTCCGGTTTCACCCAGGGGCTGATCGGCGTCGGGGTCGACGCCCACGCCTACCTGGGCGTGCAGCTCGACAGTGGTGGTGGGCGCGCGGGCAAGGCGCGCCTGCTCGCGGTCGATAACGCCGGGCACCCCAAGAGCGATTACAGCCGTGCCGGCGCAGCACTGAAACTGAGAATGTCCGATACCGTGCTGTCCTACGGCGAGCAAAGGGTCAAGACCCCGGTGTTCAGCGCCTCCGACAGCCGCCTGCTACCCGAGACCGTCAGCGGCCTGTTGCTCACCAGTAGTGAACTCGACAGCCTCAAGCTGGTGGCCGGGCACTTCACCGAGGACACCGACCGCAATGCCTCCAGCCACGACCAGGGCTTCGTGGTGAACTACTCCAACGGCCGCCAGGGCAACAGCTTCGACCTGGCTGGCGTGGTGTGGGACCCGGGTGCCGCTTTCCGCGGCAGCCTGTACAGCTCACGCTACGAGGACAGCTGGAACCAGCATTACCTGGGCAGCACCTTCAGCCACGCCCTGGATGAACGCCGCAGCCTCAGCCTGGATCTCAACCTGTACCGCACCACCGACACCGGCAAGGCGCTGTCCGGGCGCATCGACAACACCACCTGGAGCCTGGTCTCGCGCTACGACCAGGGGCCGCACGGTTTCAGCCTGGGCTGGCAGCAGGTGCATGGCGACACGCCATTCGATTACGTGACGCGCGGGGCGATCTACCTGGCCAACGCGGTGCAGATGTCGGACTTCAACGCGCCCAACGAGAAGTCGTGGCAGGCACGTTATGACCTGAACATGGGCGCCTATGGCGTGCCGGGTCTGAACCTGACGGCGTTGTATGTGCGCGGTTTCGATATCGATGGCACGCATGTCGACCCGGCGGGCGGTTATGCCTACCTGGGCTATGGCAAGGGTGGCAAGCATTGGGAGCGCGACCTGGAAGCGCGTTATGTGGTGCAGAGTGGCAAGGCCAAAGGCACCGCGTTTTCGCTAAGGCACAACCTGCATCGAGGCAATACCGCCCAGGCGGAACTGGACGGGGACCAGATCCGCTTGGCCGTGGAATGGCCGTTGTCGGGTGCGCTCTGATCGACCGCATCAACCGAATCGGGGCTGCCAGGCAGCCCCGGGAGCGCTCAGGCGACCGAACTGCCGACAGGCTGCAAGCCCCACTGCGCCCGCTCCTGCGCATTCATCGCCGCTACCACCTCGGCGAACGTACGCTCAAGCTCGGCACTGACATTGCCAAATGCCTGGTAGTTGGTCAGCAGGTAGCGCTTCACCGTCCTGGGCCAACGCCGCTCCTTGTGCGCTGCATTGATGATGCTCTTGGCGTCGTGGTAAGTCGCACCACGCCACAGGTCCATCAACCGGTTCTCGAAATCACCGAAGGTCCACAGGTCTCTGCGGTCTTCGAACTCGTCCAGCAGTTTGAGTTTGTACAGGGCCAGGTGTGGCATGCCGAGTCTCCCTTGGTGCAGTGAACAATCCGTGCACCCGGAAGGTAAGCAAGGCGGGCAGGTTTGGAAATGAACGCGTGGATCATCAACCCAGGGCCTTTGTAGGCGTTTTCTGAACCGCAACGCAGCAACAACGGCAGACGAAGGCAAAGGATGGGTCGTCGTGGCCCGGCTGACGTCGGTATAATCCCCGCTATCATTGCCCGACCAGGCCACGCCATGCCTCGCTTCCTCACGTTGCTGTTGCCCCTGCTGCTGACTGCCGCCCTCACCGCCTGCGACCAGAAGCCCTCGCGTGAACAACAGATTCTGGCCCAGCTGCCCCTGCAGGATGCCTATACGCACAACATCGAGCGCATGGCCGTGCTGCTCGGCCGCAGGCACCCACAGCTGTCACAGGCGGCCATCGAGGATGTGCTACGCAAGCACCTGACCGTCGAAGACCAGCGCCAGGACCTGTTCCGGCTGTACAGCGAAAAGAACTTCAGCGATGCCGAGTTCGCCACCATCGTCGAGGCCACCCATGACCCGGCCAAGGCCCGCGCCCTGGAAGACACCGAAGCCGGCAAGCGCCTGGGCGAGAAGCTCACTGCACTGATGCGCGAAACGGCCCGCGACGTCAACGTCCAGGCTCTGGCCGAGCAGCGCATGCAGCAGGTGGAAGACGAACTCGATGCGCTGGAAAAGGCAGGCTCGTGAATACGGTTTCCCATCGCGTGCATAACGCGTAAGGTTATTCCTATTTCGTAGATGCTTATTCCATTATTCGAGGTCAGGATTGCCAAACAGCAAGCACGGATTGCGCCTGGATCTACGCACCCTCATCCTGGTGCTCTGCGCCCTTACCGCCTTGGTCATGCTGTGCGCCAGCTATTTTGCCAGCTACCGGGTGCAGCGCCAGTTGCTGATCGACCACGCCCTGGAAGCCAACCGGGTGTATGCGACGAAGCTGGCCAGCATTACCGAAACCTTCATCAGCAATGCCCAGCAGCAGCTGTCGTTCAGTGCCGGCGTGCAAGCGCGGCAGTTGGGTGACGCCCAGGCGCTGCAGGCTGAAACAGAACGTGTGCTGAGCCAGAGCATGGCCTTCAACTCCACCTTCGTGCTCGATGCCAACGGCGTGCTGCTGGCCATTTCTCCTGCGCCGCTGCGGCATCTGGTCGGTAGCCGCATGCATTCGCCCGGTGTCCAGGAAGCATTGCAGGCGCGTAGCCCACTGGTGTCGACGCCCTACATGTCGGCGGCCAACAACCTGGTGGTGGCCTTGTCGCACCCTATTCTCGACAGCAACGGTCGCTACCTGGGGTACGTGGGGGGTAGCCTGTACCTGCGTGAGCGCAACATCCTCAACAGCCTGCTGGGCGAACATTTTTACAAGGACGGTTCGTACCTGTACGTGGTCGACCGCAACCGTCGCCTGCTCTATCACCCCGATGGCCAACGGGTGGGCAAAGTGGTTGAAGGCAATGCCTTGATCGACCAGCTGGCGACCCTGGGCAATGGCACCCGCCAGCTGACCAACAGCCATGGTGTGGCCATGGTTGCCGGTTTCGCCACGGTGCCCAGTGCCGGCTGGGGGGTGGTGGCGCAGCAGCCACTGGCGCAGACCGTAGCGCCGTTGAACCGGCTGATCCTGAACGTGGTGGGTATCTCGGTACCCTTGGCCCTGGTAGGCAGCCTGCTGCTGTGGTGGCTGGCCATGATCATTGCCCGGCCACTGTGGCAACTGGCCGCCGGCGCGCGCTCGATGGACCGCGCCGGCACCGCCGAGCGCCTGCATCGGGTATCGGCCTGGTACTTCGAGGCAGCGCAGCTCAAACGCGCACTGCTGTTCGGCCTCAACTTGCTGCATGAGCGCATCGGCCGGCTCAACCGTGACGCCCAGACCGACCCGCTGACCGGCCTGGGCAACCGCCGCAGCCTGGAGTTCAGCTTGTCACTGCTGGAGGCCGAAGGGCGGCCGTTTGCCGCCATCGTGCTGGATATCGACCATTTCAAGCGGGTCAATGACAACCATGGCCACGAAGTCGGCGACCAGGTACTGCGCCGGCTGGCGGAGCTGATGCGCCGCTGCTGCCGGGAAGGTGACCTGCTGTGCCGTACCGGCGGCGAGGAGTTTCTGATGCTGTTGCCCGGGGCCAGCCCGGACGTGGCGGCGGTAGTGGCCGAGCGGCTACGGGTGACGGTGCAGGATACCCCGGTCGAGCCAGTAGGTGCGGTGACGATTTCGCTGGGAGTGGCGCACTGGGAAGGCGAGGCTGGTGGCGAGCCAGGGTATGTGCTGAGTGCCGCCGACCGGGCGCTTTACCGGGCCAAGCAGGAGGGACGCAACCGGGTTGTCATTGCCTGACATCTTGCATTGATCAAGGTTGCAGGACAGCGCTCAGGCATCGCACGCAAAAGCGCTACCCGACCGTTCATCCGGGTGGTAGATTCGCGCCATGAAAACCACCCGCCACATTCGCCTGCTGACTGCCTGGACGCTCTACGCCAGCGTCCTGTTCGGCCTGGCCTTGTGCGGCCTGCACCATGGCCAGATGGGCGGCCTGCGCCTGGCGGGCCTGCAAGGCAGTTTCTGTGCGCTCGACGGCGAGCACGGCATGGCCATCGACCTCGAGGGCACTGGCGGCGACCAGCACATGGCCCAGCTCGACTGCCCGGTGTGCTCCTCGTTCGGCCTGGCCGTGCCGTTCAACAGTGGCGGCTGGTCGTTCACCCCGGCCCAGGTCGTGGCCACTTCGCCCATGGTGATACGCAGCTGGGCGCAACCGCCGCCACGTCACCTACGCCCAGCCCTCACCCCTCGCGCTCCCCCCGTTGTTTTCCCCGCAGCAGCTATTCATTTCGCCTGACCTCAACCGGGCGCGCCTGCCGGCGCGCCCGCGGTCAGCCATGACCTTTGCGTGGAAAACCTGCCAACATGCTTCGCCATACTTCCCTGCTGCTCTTCATGGGCACCTGCAGCCTTGCCTGGGCGGACACCGCCCCCCTGGAACTCAGCGTCACCACCATCGACGGTGACCGCGACGCCGCCAGCGGCGTGCAACTGGACGAGCCGATCCGCACCGGCTCTCGCCTCGGCCTCACCGCCCGGGAAACGCCCGCCTCGGTCAGTGTCTCGGACCGCCGCCTGATCGAAGAACGCGGTGCCCGGGACAGCCAGGAGGTGCTCAACGCCATGACCGGGGTGAACGCCTCGGCCAACCCCGGCTTTGGCGGCTTCGTCGCCTACCGTGGCTTTACCCAGAACCAGGTCACCCAGTTGTACAACGGCATCAACCTCGGCTACAGCAGCGCCACCCGACCGGTAGATGCCTGGGTGCTCGATCGCGTCGAACTGATCGGCGGGCCGTCGTCGTTCCTGCATGGCGCAGGTGCGGTGGGTGGCTCGATCAACTACCTCACCAAGCTGGCCAGCCGCGACCAGCACACCGTCGACGGGCGGATCCGCTACGGCAGCTTCGACGACAGCGAGATAGCCTTCGGCATCAACCAGGCATTGGCCAGCAACCCCGCCGATGCCCGCCATTTCCTGCGCCTGGACTTCAGCCGCGGGCACGGCAACGGCTACATCGACCGCAATGAGCGGCACACCGACAGCCTGGCATTCTCGCTGCTCAGCGACCTCGCGCCCAACCTCACCCACACCCTGGCCCTGGAGTACCAGGAAGATCGCGAAGACAGCCCTTACTGGGGCTCGCCGATCCTGCCCGGGCGCAGCACGATGAAAATCGACAACAGCCGCCGCTTCGAGAACTACAACGTCGGCGATGGTCGCTATGAGCAGCGAGTACGCTGGCTGCGTTCGATCCTCGATTACCAGCTCAGCGACAGCACCAGCGTGCAGAACACGCTGTACCACTACAACGCCCAGCGCGACTACCGCAACCTCGAACGCTACCGCTACACCGACGATGGCAAGGTCCGGCGCAGCAGCCCCTACCTGCAACGCCACGACCACAACCTGTTGGGCAACCGCATCGAGCTGCGCCACGACAACCAGCTGTTCGGCTTGACCAGCCAGTGGTCGCTGGGGCTCGAATACTCAACCATGCACCAGACGCTCTACCCCACCTCGAGCAGCTGGAGCGACGTGGTCGATGCCGAGCACTTCGCCCCCGGCAGCTTCGATGACATCCCCGGGGTCAACGCCGGCCTGACCAAGCAGCGCCGCCACGAGGTCAGCAACCGCGCCGTGTTTGCCGAAAACCGCCTGCAACTCACCGAGCGCCTGGCCCTGCTGAGCGCATTGCGCTACGACTACCTGGACATGCAGGTGACCAACTACGGCCCGGTAACGCCAACCTCGCCGGCCTACTTCCAACGGCGCTGGGAGCCGCTGTCAGGGCGTATCGGCCTGACCTACGCACTGACCCCCTCTGCCAGCGTGTATGCGCAGTACAGCACGTCCGCCGACTTGCCGGCCGGTTCGCTGGCGGCAGCGACTTACTCCAACGTTGGCCTGTTCGACCTGTCCAAGGGAGAGCAGTGGGAAGTAGGCAGCAAGGTCGACTTCCTCGCCGGGCGCGGCGCGGCCACGCTGGCGCTGTACCAGATCGTGCGCAAGGACTTTGCCGTGCGGGATGCCAACGACGCCAACCTTACGGTCCAGGCCGGCCAGCAGACTTCGCGGGGCATCGAGTTGTCCGGGCGCCTGCAGGTCACTCCCAAGTTGCTGGCCGAAGCCAACTACGCCTACGTCGATGCCCAGTACGATGAATTCAACGAGGCGGTCAACGGCGTATCGGTGTCGCGCAAGGGCAATGCACCGGTGAACGTGCCGGCCAGCGTCGCCAACCTGTGGCTGACCTACAGCCTTTCACCGGCATGGTCGGTAGGCGCGGACGGGCGTTACGTGGGCTCGGTGTATGCCGACAATGCCAACAGCCTGAAGGCCCCGGCCTACACCCTGTTCGGCGCATTCGCCCGTTACCGGCTGGATGCAACCACCAGCCTGACCGGGCGGGTACGCAACCTGACCGATGAGGTCTATGCCAAGCAGGCTTACAACAGCCAGTACTACATGGGGCCACCACGTACCCTCGAGCTGGCGCTGGACCTGCGTTTCTGATGTACAAGGCGGTGTCGGCCTGGCGCCGATACCGCCGAACAAGACACTTCCTACACACAACCACAGAGAATCCCAAACCGTCCTGACGGATAATGCGAGTCTTCATTCACGCGGCAAGACGCTCGCTCCTGCCTCATCAAGGAAGTCCCTGTGTTCAGAACGCTGTTTCCCGTACTTGTGGCCGCCACACTCATCGCGTTGCCAGGTTGCCAGCACCAGCGCTCCTCCGAGGCGGAAAAACTGGCTCGCCGGGCATTCGTCCGCGACATGCAGCAAGCGTTGAAGCTGGGCATCGCCACCGCTGATACGGGCCCGCAAATCGGCGTGGTCATGCTGAAGGTCGAACTCGACTCATCCTCTGCACCGGTCAGTTGCAAAGCCAGCAGGGCGCCGCTGCGGTACGAAAACCAACTGCCTGCCGAACTGATCCGCACCGACTTCAAGTCACTGGCCAGCGTGGTGGAGGCGCAATGCTGGAACACCATCTATCCCGTGGTGCCCCAGGCGCTGCGCGAGGACAACGGTACTGCGCAAATCCGTGCGCCGCTGTTGGTGGTGCTGCCGGCGTCCGCCCAAGCGCCTGGCACTGCACGGCGCCGGAGCAACGCGCAGCGTGAGTTCTTCTGGCAGCAGCTGTTCGGCAACCTGCCGGTCGACAGCATTGGCCGGGCCTCGGTGTATTACCAGGCGAATGCCCAGGGCAAGGTGCAAGGCTGCCTGGTGCAGATCTACCCTCACCCGCTACGGCCGGACGATTTCCGCCTCGATGGCAAACTGCAGGCCCGCCTGAACAGCCGTTGCATGACACTGGAGCTGGCCAACCTGCCGGGCTTCAAGGCCGAAGATGATGGCTTGGCCAAGGGCTACAGCGAGATGGAATATGCCCCCTGGAAAGTCGGCGTGCGATGAAACGCAGCTAGGCCGGCGCCACTGCCCCGATGAAGTTGGCCAGCTCCGCTGTTTGCGGCGCGGCGAACACCTCACGCGGGTTGCCCATTTCATGCACCTTGCCCTGGTGCATGAACACCAGCTTGTCGCCCACTTCACGGGCGAAGCGCATCTCATGGGTGACCATGATCAGGGTCATGCCTTCGCTGGCCAGTTGGCGCACCACGCCGAGCACTTCATTGACCAGCTCGGGGTCGAGCGCCGAGGTTATCTCGTCGCACAGCAGCACTTTCGGTGACATGGCCAGGGCGCGGGCGATCGCCACGCGCTGTTGCTGGCCACCGGAGAGCCGGTCGGGGTAGGCATCGAACTTCTCCGCCAGCCCCACCCGCGCCAGCATCTGCTCGGCCAGGCGGCGCGCTTCGGCGCGGCTGGCCTTCTTCACCACCTGCGGCGCCAACATCACGTTCTCGCCCACGCTCAGGTGTGGGAACAAGTTGAACTGCTGGAACACCATGCCCACCTTCTGGCGCAAGGCGCGCAGGTCGGCGCGGCTGGCGTCGAGGTATTCCCCGTCCACCTCGATCACCCCGTCGCTGATCGACTCCAGGCCATTGAGAGTACGCAGCAGGGTACTCTTGCCCGAGCCGCTGCGGCCGATGATGGCCACCACCTCACCCTCTTCGATGCTGAGGTCGACGCCCTTGAGCACGTGGTTGTCGCCGTAGTACTTGTGCAAAGCAGACACTCTAAGCAGGGGCATGCAGCCTCCTTTCCAGGTAACGGGCGCTCAGCGAGAGCGGGTAGCAGAGAATGAAATAGCCCAGCGCGACCAGGCCGTAGACCATGAAGGGTTCGAAAGTGGCATTGGCCAGCATGCCGCCGGTCTTGGTCAGCTCGGTGAAACCGATGATCGAAGTGACCGCCGTGCCCTTGACCACCTGCACCGAAAAGCCCACGGTCGGCGCCACGGCGATACGCAACGCCTGCGGCAGGATGACGTGGCGCAGCTGCTCCAGCCGGCTCAGCGCCAGGCTGCCGGAGGCCTCCCACTGGCCACGCGGGATCGCATCGACACAACCGCGCCAGATTTCGGCGAGAAAGGCACTGGTGAACAGCGTCAGGGCAATGGCCGCAGCCATCCATGCCGACACATCCAGGCCGAACAGGGCGATCCCGAAAAACACCATGAACAGCTGCATCAACAGCGGCGTGCCCTGGAACAGCTCGATATAGCCGCGCGCCAGGCCGCGCCACAGCCGCTGCCCGGACAGCCGTGCGACCAGCACCAGCAAGCCGGCAGCACCACCGCAGAGGAACGCCACCAGCGACAGCAGCAAGGTCCATTGCAGGCCAATCAGCAAGTTGCGCAGAATGTCCCAGAAGGTGAAATCCATCAGCGTCTCCCCATCAGCAGGCGCTGCCCCAGCCACGCCAGCAACTG
This sequence comes from Pseudomonas anuradhapurensis, assembly GCF_014269225.2. NCBI lineage: Bacteria > Pseudomonadati > Pseudomonadota > Gammaproteobacteria > Pseudomonadales > Pseudomonadaceae > Pseudomonas > Pseudomonas anuradhapurensis. The sequence goes on along the minus strand of NZ_CP077097.1, from coordinate 2,164,444 downwards.
GCGCAGGAGAATGGCCATGAGCAGGTACAGCGCGGTGGTCAGCAGGTAGGTCTCGAATGCGCGGAAGTTGCGCGACTGGATGAAGTTGGCGGCAAATGACAGCTCTTCGGTGGCGATCTGCGAGCACACTGCCGAGCCCAGCATGACGATCACGATCTGGCTCGACAGCGCCGGCCAGACCTTGGCCAGCGCAGGTTGCAGCACCACGTGGCGGAACGCTTCGAAGCGGCTCATGGCCAAGGCCGCGGCGGCTTCCAGCTGGCCCTTGGGAATGGCCTGGATGCCCGCTCGGATGATCTCGGTGGAATAGGCCCCAAGGTTGATCACCATGGCCAGCACCGCCGCCTGCCACTCGCTCAGGCGCAGGCCCAGCGCCGGCAGGCCGAAAAAGATGAAGAACAGCTGGACGATGAACGGCGTGTTACGGATCAGCTCCACATACAGGCCGAACAATGCATCGAAAGGCCGCACGCGCCAGGCACGCACACCGGCGCCCAGCACACCGATGGCTACGCCCAGCAGCGTGCCGACTGCTGTCAACTGCAGAGTGAACCCGGCACCCTTGAGCAGCAAGTCGGCCTGTGCCAGCACCGGGGTAAAGTCGAATTCATAGGCCATGTCGGCAGGCTCCAGGCAACACTCAGAGTTCCGCCGGCAGCGGCTGCTTCAGCCATTTTTCGGCATTACGGTTCAGGCTGCCGTCCGCCTTGGCGGTGTCCAGCGTGGCGTTGACCTTTTCCAGCAGCGCCGGCTCGTTCTTGGCCACGCCCACGTAGACCGGCGAGTCCTTGAGCTTGACCTTGACCACCGGCACCTTGGCCGGGTTCTTCTCGGCGATGGCCGCCATCACCACACTGCCACTGGCGATCAATTCGACCTGGCCGGAGAGGTAGGCGGCGATGGTCGAGTTGTTGTCTTCGAAGCGCTTGATCACCGCGCCCTTGGGCGCCACGGCACTGAGTTCCATGTCCTCGATCGAGCCGCGGGTGACGCTGATGGTCTTGCCGGCGACCGCGTCGATGCCGGCGATGTCCACGTCGGCCGGGCCGAACACTGCCAGGTAGAACGGCGCATAGGGGCGCGAGAAGTCGATTACCGCGGCACGCTCGGGGTTCTTGCCCAGGCTCGAGATCACCAGGTCGACCTTGCCGGTGGTGAGGAACGGGATGCGGTTGGTGCTGTTCACCGGGGTCAGGGCCAGCTTTACGCCCAGTTTGTCGGCCAACAGCTGCGCGGTATCGATGTCCAGGCCACGGGGCTTGAGGTCGGGGCCGACCGAGCCGAACGGTGGGAAGTCCTGCGGTACTGCCACTTTGAGCACGCCACGGGCGCTGATGTCGGCCAGCGCATCGGCCTGGGCGGTTGGCAGTGCCAGGGTGCCGCTGCAGAACAGGCTGGCCAGGAACAGGGTGCGGAATGTCTTCATCGAACGGCCTCGCAGAAATCAATGGAAGGAAGGTGCCGGCTGGGCAGTGCACAGGGCATGCCAGCGAAGGCCGCCACCCCTGCACGAACGTGGCGAAGGGCGGCATTGCACGGTCTTACTGGTCTGAACAGTCAGCCGGTGCCGATGGACGGCCAAACGCCTACGCCCCGCTTTCGTGCAGCCCCGCTGCAGCTTGCGCCAGCGCGGCGCAACACTTGCCAGCACCGGGCAATAGCCGTAAAAAGCCAAGGTCATCGCCTCCGACCGGTCTGAACAGCATGCTCGACACCCTCCCCCGCGCCGTCCCCGAACAGGCCCTGCAAGGCATCCGCAAGTTGATCGATGAAGGTGCCTATCAGCCCGGCGATGCCCTGCCCTCGCAGCGCGACCTGGCCGAGCAGTTGGGGGTCAGCCGGGCGTCGTTGCGCGAGGCCCTGTCATCCCTCAGCGCCCTGGGCCTGGTCAGCGTCCAGCCGGGCAAGGGTGTGTTCGTCCAGGTGCCGGCGCCCGCGGCGTTCGCCTGGCCCTACGCCGAACAGGTGTCGGCCAGCGACACCTTCCAGCTGCGCTATGCCCTGGAAGGGTTTGCCGCCGGTCAGGCGGCGCTGGCGCTGACGGCGGACGACATCGACCGCCTTGAGGAAAATGTCGAGGCGATGCGCCAGGAGCTTCGTGCCGGCCGCTTCGAAGCCGCCGCCCAGCTGGACTTCGCTTTCCACCAGTTGCTGCTGCAAGCCTGTGGCAACCACGCCATGCTGCAGGTGATCACCGCCAGCCAGGACATCTTCCTGGAAAGCCAGAAGCTGCCGTTCATTCGCCCGGAGCGGGCCATGGAGACCTGGCAGGAACACCGCAAGATCCTTCGCGCCCTGAGCCGTCGTTCGCAGGCTGCGGCGCACAAGGCAATGCACGAGCACATTCGCAATGCCGCTTCACGCACCGGCGTGGTGTTTGCGGTGTAGCGCCTGCCCGAAACGGTCGAAACAGGCATCCCAAGGTCGCCCTGAACGAAGCACGCCGCTGCCCGACTCGGTCTACTGGCGCTGATAACAACGATGGCGCGCTGAAGCGCGCCACATTCATCCAGGCTGCCTATGGAAACCGGAGAGCTTCCGTATGTCTGCATCGCATGAGGTATCACCCGCCACCCTGCGCCGGGTGATCGCCGCCTCGGCCATTGGCAATTTCGTCGAGTGGTTCGACTTCGCCGTCTATGGCTTTCTCGCTACCCTGATCGCCAGCCAGTTCTTCGCCAGCACAGACGCCAGCGTGGCCTTGCTGAAAACCTTCGCCGTGTTCGCCGTGGCCTTTGCCCTGCGCCCGCTGGGCGGCATCGTGTTCGGCGCGCTGGGTGACCGCCTGGGACGCAAACGCATCCTGTCGCTGACCATCCTGCTGATGGCCGGCTCGACGACCTTGATCGGCCTGCTGCCGACCTATGCCAGCATCGGCCTGGCGGCCCCTGCGCTGCTAACCTTGGCGCGCTGCCTGCAGGGTTTTTCTGCCGGTGGCGAGTATGCCGGGGCGTGCGCCTACCTGATGGAGCATGCCCCCCACGACAAGCGTGCCTTCTATGGCAGCTTCGTGCCGGTCTCGACCTTTTCCGCCTTTGCCTGCGCGGCGGTGATTGCCTATGGCCTGGAGGCCAGCCTGTCGGCCGAAGCCATGAATGCCTGGGGCTGGCGCATCCCGTTCCTTATCGCTGCACCGCTGGGGCTGGTTGGCCTGTACCTGCGCTGGCGCATGGAGGAAACCCCGGCGTTCCGCGAAGCCCTCGCCGAAGGCAAGGCGCATGAGCATTCGCCGCTGAAGGAAACCCTGCGCCACCATGGCCGGGCGATCCGCAACCTGGGCGCGTTCATCTCGCTCACTGCGCTGTCGTTCTACATGTTCACCACCTACTTCGCTACCTACCTGCAACTGGTCGGCAACCTGACCCGGGCGCAGGCGCTGCTGGTGACCACGGTAGCCCTGCTGTTCGCTGCTGTCGGCTGCCCGCTGGCCGGGGCGTTCTCGGACCGCGTCGGGCGGCGCAGGACCATCGGCTTTACCTGCCTGTGGGTGATGCTGTGCGTGTTCCCGGCCTACTGGCTGGCCAGCTCCGGTTCGATAGCCGGCGCGCTGCTGGGGGTGATCCTGCTGGCGGTCGGGGCGTTGTGCAGTGGCGTGGTGACTGCGGCGTTGCTGTCGGAAAGCTTCCCTACCCGTACCCGCTATACCGCTTCGGCGATTACCTACAACGTGGCCTACACGCTGTTTGGCGGTACCGCGCCGCTGGTGGCGACCTGGCTGATCGGGCAGACCGGCAGCAGCCTGGCTCCGGCGTTCTACCTGGTGGTGATCGCGCTGGTGGCGCTGCTGGGCGGGTTGGCGTTGCCGGAGACTTCCCGGATTTCCTTGCATGATGAGGTGGAAGGCGACGGTGTGCGGGCTGCGGCTCGTCGTACAGTCTGAGCATTCGCGGCTGCTTTGCAGCCCATCGCGACACAAGGCCGCTCCTGCAACGGTACGCGTTCACCGCAGATTGACGCATACCGTTGCAGGAGCGGCCTTGTGTCGCGATGGGCCGCGAAGCGGCCCCGGCAATCTCAACCCTCCTACCCCTCCTCGCGCCGATACGCCCACTGGTACAACGCCGGCAACACCAGCAAGGTCAGCGCGGTGGAGGACAGGATCCCGCCAATCACCACCGTCGCCAACGGTCGCTGCACCTCCGCCCCGGTCCCGCTGGCCAAGGCCATCGGAATGAACCCCAGCGACGCCACCAGTGCCGTCATCAGCACCGGCCGCAAGCGCGTCAGCGCGCCCTCCTCGACCGCCGCGCGCAGCGTGCGCCCCTGCTCGCGCAGGCCACGGATGAAGGCAATCATCACCAGCCCGTTGAGCACCGCCACCCCCGACAAGGCAATGAAGCCCACGCCGGCGGAAATCGACAGCGGAATGTCGCGCAGCCACAGGGCCAGTACCCCGCCAGTGAGGGCGAAGGGAATGCCGGTGAACACCAGCAGGCCATCCCTGAGGTTGTTGAACATCATCAGCAACAGCGCCATGACCAGCAGCAAGGCCACCGGCACCACCACCTGCAGGCGCGCAGCCGCCGATTGCAGTTGCTCGAACTGGCCGCCCCAGCGGGTCCAGTAACCCGGCGGAATCTGCACCTGCGCGAGCAGCGTCTGTTCCGCCTCCTTGACGAACGAGCCCAGATCGCGGCCACGCACATTGGCACTGACCACCACCACCCGCTTGCCATCCTCGCGGCTGACCTGGTTCGGCCCCAGTTGCAGGTTCAACGCGGCCACCTGCGACAACGGGATGAAGCCGATCTGCCCAGTGCCCGTCGCCGCACTGGCAGGTACCGGAATCAACAGGCTGCCCAGCCCGTCGACATCCGTACGCAAGGGTTCCGGCAGGCGCACCACCATGTCGAAACGGCGGTCGCCTTCATACAGCGTACCGGCCGTGCGCCCCCCTACGGCTATGGCGATGGCATCCTGCACCTCACCGACATTCAAGCCATGCCGCGCCGCCTTGTCGCGGTCAATGTCGATGGTCAGCACCGGCAGGCCGGTGGTCTGCTCGACCTTCACCTCGGACGCGCCCGGCACCCCCTGCAGGCTGCTGGCGATCTGCGCGGCGGTGCGGTTGAGCACGTCCATGTCATCGCCGTACAGCTTCACCGCCACATCGCTGCGCACTCCGGATATCAGCTCGTTGAAACGCAACTGGATCGGCTGCGACAGCTCATGGTTGCTGCCCGGCACGCTGGCCGCGGCACGCTGTACCTCGGCAATCAGTGCCTCTCGCGGCTTGCCCGGGTCCGCCCATTGCTCGCGCGGGCGCAACATCACATAGGCATCGGAGATGTTCGGCGGCATCGGATCGGCGGCGATCTCGGCGGTGCCGGTGCGGGCGAACACCCGCTGCACTTCCGGCACCTGGGCAATGATCGCCTGCTCCAGGCGCTGCTGCATGTCCACCGACTGCGACAGGCTGGTGCCCGGCACACGCAGGGCCTGCAGGGCGAAATCGCCCTCGCTGAGGCTGGGGATGAACTCGCTGCCCATGCGGCTGGCCAGCAGCCCGGACAGCAGCACCAGGCTGGCGGCAGCGGCAAACGCCAGCCGGCGCCGGCCCAGCACCCAGGCCAGCAGCGGCGCATAGCGCTGGCGCGCCGTGCGCATCAGCAAGCCTTCTTCTTCCTTGACCTTGCCGCTGACGAACAGGGCAATGGCCGCCGGTACGAAGGTAACCGAGAGGACCATCGCACCGAGCAGGGCCATGACCACGGTAAAGGCCATGGGGTGGAACATCTTGCCCTCCACCCCCGTCAGGGCAAAGATCGGCAGATACACCACCATGATGATCAGTTGCCCATAGATCAGCGGCCGACGTGCCTCACGTGCCGCGGCAAACACCTCATGGAAGCGCTCGGCACGCGTCAGCATGCGGCCATGCCGCTGCTGGGCATGGGCCAGGCGCCGGATGGCGTTTTCCACGATCACCACCGCGCCGTCGACGATGATGCCGAAATCCAGCGCACCAAGACTCATCAGGTTGGCGCTGACCTGGTTGGCGAACATACCGGTGAAGGTGAACAGCATCGACAGCGGGATGACCATGGCAGTGATCAGCGCCGCGCGGATATTGCCGAGGAACAGGAACAGCACGGCGATGACCAGGATGGCGCCTTCGACCAGGTTCTTCTTCACCGTGGCGATGGCTTTCTCGACCAGATTGGTGCGGTCGTAAACCGTCACGGCAGCCACGCCCTTGGGCAGGTTGCGGTTGATCTCCAGCAACTTGGCAGCGACCGCCTGGGCCACCGTACGGCTGTTCTCGCCAATCAGCATGAACACGGTGCCCAGCACCACTTCTCGGCCGTTTTCGGTGGCCGCACCCGAGCGCAACTCTTCCCCCAGGCCCACCTGGGCGACATGGCTGACCCGGATCGGCGTGCCGTCGACGCTGGAGATGACAATATTGGCAATGTCTTCGGCCGACGCCAGCTGGCCTGGCGCGCGAATCAGCCATTGCTCGCCGTTGCGCTCGATATAACCGGCGCCGACGTTGGCGTTGTTGCGTTCCAGCGCCGCGACCAGGTCGTTGAGGGTGAGCTTGTACGCCGCCAGGCGCTTGGGCTCCGGTGCGATCAGGTATTGCTTGGCATGGCCACCGATGCTGTTCACCTCGGCCACCCCCGGCACATTGCGCAACTGCGGCTTGATGATCCAGTCCTGGATCACCCGCAGGTCGGTGAGGGTGTAGGGCGTGCCGTCCTCCTTGAGGGCGCCCGGCTCGGCCTCCACCGTCCACAGGAAGATTTCACCCAGCCCCGTGGAAATCGGCCCCATGCCCGCTTCGATGCCGTCGGGCAGCTGTTCGCGGGCTACCTGCAGGCGCTCGTTGACCAGCTGCCGGGCGAAGAACAGGTCGGTGCCGTCGTCGAAAATGACCGTGACCTGGGACAGGCCCGAGCGCGACAGCGAGCGGGTCTGCTTGAGCCCGGGCAGGCCGGCCATGGCAGTCTCGATGGCAAAGGTGATGCGCTGCTCGGTCTCCAGCGGCGAGTAACCGGGCGCGGCGGTGTTGACCTGCACCTGGACGTTGGTGATGTCCGGTACAGCATCGATCGGCAGCTTCTGGTAGCTGTGGATACCCACCGCGGCCATCAGCACCACGGTCAGCATCACCACCAGGCGCTGCTCGATGGCGAATTGAATCAGGCGTTCGAACATGCAGGGGTCCCCAGGATCAATGGCTGTGTTCGGCCGAGCCTTTGCCCAGCTCGGACTTCAGGACAAAGCTGCCAGCGGCGGCCACCTGGGTTCCGGCGGCCAGGCCGCCGGTGATTTCCACCTGGCCAGCGTCGCGCCGGCCGGTCTGCACCGGGCGGGCCTCAAAACCTTCCTCGGTACGGGCGAACACCACGGTCTGTGCTTGCCAGGTTTGCAGAGCGCTTTGCGGTACCACCACGGCGGCAGTGAAGCGTTCAATGCTGACCGCGACATTGACGAACAGCCCAGGGCGCCATGCGCCATTGGGGTTGGCCAGAGTGGCGCGCACGGTGGCGGCGCGGTTCTGCTCGCCGAGCAGGCTGCCGACGTAGTTCACCCGGCCCTCGACCTGGGCCTCCAGATCCGCCGCGCTGACCGTGACATGACGGCCGGTCACCACCTTGCCCAAGTCGCGCGGGGCCACGGCGAAGGTGGCCCAGACCCGGCTCAGGTCGGACAGGGTGAAGGCATTGCTGGTCTCATCGACCACCTCGCCCACGGACAGGTGCTTTTCCACCACCACCGCATCGAACGGTGCGCGCAATTCATAGCGGTTGCCGGCGCCGGCCGGGCCCACGGCGGCAACCTTCTGCCGGGCATTGGCCATGGCGATCTCGGCCTCCTGTAGCGCCTGGCGGGCTTGCAGGTAGTCCTGCTCGGCGCTGATGCGTGCCTGCCACAGCTGCTGCTCGCGCTGGAACGTCAGGCGCGCCAGTTCCAGGCGGCGCTGGGCGGCCTGCTGTTCGCTGCGCAGGTCGGAAATCTGCTGGCTGGCAATCACCGCCAGCACCTGGCCACGCTTGACCGCCTGGCCCAGCTCGGCTTGTACCGCCTCGACCACGCCTGGCACGCGTGGCACAACGTGCGCGGTGCGGTCTTCGTCGAAGCGGATCTCACCCGGAAAACTGATGGTGCTACCCAGTTCACCAGGGCCGGCGGTGGCCAGCTGTATCCCGGCAGCTTCGAACTGGGCAGGGGTAAGGTGCAGCGCGCCCGCTTCTTCGCCGTGGCTTTCGCCGGCCGCTGCTTCGGCATGGCCGTGGCTGTCTGCGCCCTGCTCATCGTGCACGGTCTGCGCGCTGGAGGCCTTGCCGAGGGTGCCGGTCCAGGCCAGGCCAGCAAGGCCGAAAACGGCAACTGCCGCGAGCACAAGGGCGATCTTGCGTGGGTTAGTCATTGTTGCTCCTGCTGTGCGGAAATTTGCTGAAGTCATCGAGGTCGCCATAGATGCGTTCGACCTGCGCCCGCGCGTCGCTCGCCATGGCCAGCGCCTCGAGGTACAGCCCACGTGCGTCGATCAGCGTGCGCTGGGCATCGAGTACATCGAGAAAGGCGAACTTGCCCATTTCGAAACCGCGGGTGGCCGTGTCCACCGCCTGCTGCGCAGCAGGCAGGATGGTGCGGTCATAGGCCTGCACGTCCTGCATGGCCGTCGCCCACTGGCTGACAGCGTTGCGCGTTTCACTGCGCAGGCGCAGCGCCACGGCATTGCGCAGGTCCCGCGCCTGGTCCGCCCGGCGGGCTGCAGCCAGCACGTTGCCCTGGTTGCGGTCGAACAGCGGCAACGGCATCGACAGGCCGACCACGTTGACCCGCTCGCGGTCTTCTCGGCTGTATTGGCTACCAAGGCTGACTGTGAGGTTGGGAATACGCAGGGCCTTTTCCGCGCCGAGGGACGCGTCGCCGCGCTCGACCTGGGCGGCAGCCAGGCGCCACTCGACGGTTTGCTCGACCTGGTCGAGCAACGCGTCAGCGCTGGGCGCAGCACCGGGCGACAGGTTGGCCGTCTGCAATTGCCCGAAGCTTGCCTGCGGGCTGCCAGTCAAGCGTGCCAGGGCCTGGTTGGCCACGCTGCGCTGGGTTTGCGCGCGGCGCACTGCAGCCACGGCCTGAGCCAGCTGCACCTGGGCGCGGGTGGCTTCCAGCGGTGACGACTGGCCGGCAGCTACCCGCCCCTGCGCCACCCGCAAGCCACGCTCGGTCAACGCCTGGGATTGCTGCGCCAGTGCCACGGCAGTTTGCGCGCGCAAGGCGGCGTGGAATGCCTGCACCACGTCGGCGCGCAGGCCATTACGCTGGCGCTCGAGGTCCAGCTGGGCGATGGCCTGGCCGGCACTGGCCACGGCAATGCGTGTACCGCGTTTGCCGCCCAATTCCAATGGCTGGCTGAGGGTGACTGTGGTGGTGCTGGTGTCGCGGCGGGTGTCCTCCCGTTCCCAGGCCAGCTCCGGGTTGGGAATCAGCCCGGCCTGGCGCCGTTCGCCGTCGGCGATGCCGATTTGCTGGCCGGCCGCAGCCAGCTCCGGGTTATTCGCAAAGGCGGCGGCCAGCGCCTGGGGCAGGCTCAGGCTCGGGCCGGTCTCGGCGCTGGCGGCGCCCGCCAGCAACAGGCAGAGCAAGGCGATCTTGCGGGGGATGGGCACGAAACAGCTCCTCGTCGGCGAACGTTGGCGAGGCACTGTAGAAAGCGCTGCTTATCGGCGCGGTGGCGGCAAAATGACAATTCTGTAATGCGTACGCTTCTCGGTAATCAGGGTTCGATAATCGCCCACTTTCCCGGGGTCACGCTTCAGCTCGATTGACTAAACTAACCAGTCGGTACAAAACTGGGTGCATCCAACAACAACAAAGCGATGCTCGTCATGAAGCCTCTCATTCTCGTGCTCAACGGCCCCAACCTGAACATGCTGGGTACCCGTGAGCCTGCCCAGTATGGCTACGAAACCCTCGCCGACCTGGCCCAGGGATGTGCCGATACCGCCCATGCCCATGGCCTGGAAATCGAATTCCGGCAAACCAATCACGAAGGCGAACTGATCGACTGGATCCATGCCGCCCGCGGCCGCTGCGCCGGCATCGTGATCAACCCCGGTGCCTGGACTCACACCTCGGTGGCCATCCGCGATGCCCTGGTCGCCGCCGAACTGCCGGTGATCGAGGTGCATCTGTCCAACGTGCACAAGCGCGAGCCGTTCCGCCACCTGTCCTTCGTATCCGCCGTTGCCGTTGGCGTGATCTGCGGCCTGGGCAGCCACGGCTACCGCATGGCCCTCAGCCACTTCGCCGAAATGCTGCAGGAGCGCGGCGCATGAGCCAGCCAGCCATCCTCGCCGGCCTGATCGGCCGCGGTATCCAGCTATCGCGTACCCCAGCCCTGCACGAACACGAAGGCGATGCCCAGGCCCTGCGCTACCTGTACCGGCTGATCGATGCCGACCAATTGCAACTGGACGACAGTGCCCTGCCCGGCCTGCTCGACGCCGCGCAGTACACCGGCTTTACCGGGCTCAACATCACCTACCCGTTCAAACAGGCAATCCTGCCATTGCTCGACGAGCTGTCGGAGGAAGCCCGCGGCATCGGCGCGGTGAACACCGTGGTGCTCAAGGACGGCAAGCGGGTCGGCCACAACACCGACTGCCTGGGCTTTGCCGAAGGCTTGCGCCGTGGCCTGCCCGACGTGGCCCGGCGCCAGGTGGTGCAGATGGGTGCCGGTGGCGCCGGCTCGGCTGTGGCGCATGCCCTGCTGGGGGAAGGGGTCGAGCGGCTGGTGCTGTTCGAAGTGGACGCGGCGCGTGCGCAGGCCTTGGTGGACAACCTGAATACGCATTTCGGCAGCGGACGCGCCGTGGTCGGCAGCGACCTGGCCGTGGCGCTGGCCGAAGCGGACGGGCTGGTCAATACCACCCCGGTGGGCATGGCCAAGCTGCCTGGCACACCACTGCCGGTGGCGCTGCTGCATGCGCGCTTGTGGGTAGCCGAGATCATCTACTTCCCGCTGGAAACCGAACTGCTGCGCGCCGCCCGGGCACTGGGCTGCCGAACGCTGGATGGCAGCAACATGGCGGTGTTCCAGGCGGTGAAAGCATTCGAACTGTTCAGCGGGCGCCAGGCTGATGCGGCGCGGATGCAGGCGCATTTTGCCAGCTTTGGCGGATGATGCGGCGCAGGCTGCTTCGCCGCCGGCCCGCCCTCACAGGTACTGCGTACCTCCTGTGGGAGCGGGCTCACCTGCGAACAGGCCGGCACAGGCCAATCATCCCTGCTCATCCAGCAACGCCTGTATCACCTGCTCCTGCCCGGTGTAATCGCCCTCGCCAAAATGCACATGGCGCACCTGGCCCTTGCGGTCGACGAAATAGTGCGCCGGCCAGAACTGGTTGCCCCAGGCATTCCACACCTGGTAGTCGTTGTCGACGGCCACCGGGTAAGCAATCCCCAGCCTGGCCACCTTGTCACGCAAGGTGCCGACATCGTGCTCGTAGTCGTACTCCGGTGTGTGCACGCCGACCACTACCAGGCCCTGGTCGGCATAGCGCCGTGCCCACGCGTTCACATGCGGCAGGCTGCGCTGGCAGTTGATGCAGTCCCAGGTCCAGAAATCCACCAGCACCACCTTGCCCTTCAGTGCCGGGGCATCCAGCGGCGCCGAATTGAGCCACTGGCTGGCGCCCGACAGCGACGGCATCGCACCGTAGCTGTCGCGGGCCAGCAGGTGCCCGGCCAGGCCCAGGCCGACCACGGCCAGGGCAATACCGCCCACCTTCAGCATCAGGCGGCGATCAATTTTCATGGCAACCGCCAGTGGCGTAGCTGCGGTACTGCACGCTTTGCTGCTGGCCCTTGGAGTCGAGGTAGTCCATGCGGGTGTTCACCAGGCCGCAGGCGTTGCTCTGGTCATCCTGCACCGATAACACTTTCTGCACATCCAGGTGGTCGCCGTAGCGGTACTGCATCACGGCAGCGTCGTCCATCGGTGCGCTGGCAGCGTGGGCGGCCAGGGTGCCGAAGCTGAGCACGGCGAACAGGCTGGCGCTGGCGAAGGTCTTGAAGTTCATGGCATCTCTCCTGTGTGACGCTTTGGGGGTGGGGAGTCGTGCTCCCCGGTCGAGAGCCATTTCAGCGCTGCCAGGTATCCCGTATGTGTCGCCCAGCGGGGTGATCTGCTTCCTCCTGTATCAGCCGCAGAGCCAGATACACTGCAATACAAACCCCAGCAGGCAAGCGCGCATGCGCTCGGTACACTGCGCCCACACCCTCTGCACAGGAACGCAGCATGGAACATGTCGATCACATCCTGATCGTCGACGACGACCGCGAAATCCGCGAACTGGTCGGCAATTACCTGAAGAAGAACGGCCTGCGCACCAGCATCGTCGCCGACGGCCGGCAGATGCGCGCCTTTCTCGAAGCCAACAGTGTCGACCTGATCGTGCTCGACATCATGATGCCCGGCGACGACGGCCTGTTGCTGTGTCGCGAGCTGCGCGCCGGCAAGCATCGCAACACCCCGGTGCTGATGCTGACCGCCCGTAACGACGAGACCGACCGCATCATCGGCCTGGAAATGGGTGCCGACGACTACCTGACCAAGCCGTTCTCGGCTCGCGAACTGCTCGCACGCATCAATGCCGTGCTGCGCCGCACCCGCATGCTGCCGCCCAACCTGACCATCAGCGAAAGCAGCCGGCTGCTCGGCTTCGGCCAATGGCGCCTGGACACCACCGCGCGCCACCTGCTCGACCGCGAAGGCACCCTGGTGGCCCTGAGCGGCGCCGAATACCGCCTGCTACGGGTGTTTCTCGACCACCCGCAGCGGGTGCTCAGCCGTGAGCAGTTGCTCAACCTGACCCAGGGCCGCGAGGCCGACATCTTCGACCGCTCCATCGACCTGCTGGTCAGCCGCCTGCGCCAGCGCCTGGGTGATGACGCGCGCGAACCCAGCTGCATCAAGACCGTGCGCAGCGAGGGCTACGTGTTCTCGTTGCCGGTGCAACTGCTCGAGTCGCCGTCATGAAGTGGCCACGCACCCTTGCCTCGCGCCTGGCACTGATCTTCTTCACCGGCCTGGTCCTGGCCTATGGCCTGTCATTCGGCCTGCAGGCCTACGAGCGCTACATCAGCAGCCGCTCGATGATGCTCAGCACCCTGGAACAGGACGTGGCCACCTCGGTAGCCATCCTCGACCGCCTGCCCGCAGCTGAACGCGCCGCCTGGTTGCCGCGCCTGGAACGGCGCACCTACCGCTACCGACTGGACCAGGGCCTGGCAGGCGAGGCAATGCCCAGCAGCGACCCACCCATGGCCGCCGATTCGATCGTCAAGGCAATCGGCAGCGACTACCGCCTGACCTTCCAGGAAATCCCCGGCCCGATCGCGCACTTCCAGGCCCACCTGCGCCTGGCCGACGGCGCACCGCTGACCATCGACGTGACCCCGGCGCCGGTCCCGGTGGCCCGCTGGCTGCCGGTGGTGCTGCTGATCCAGTTGGCCGTGCTGTTGCTGTGCACCTGGCTGGCCGTGCGCCTGGCGATCAGCCCGCTGACCCGCCTGGCCCGCGCGGTGGACAACCTCGACCCGGACAAGCCCGGCGTGCAGCTGGATGAAAGCGGCCCGCGCGAAGTGCGCTACGCCGCAGTGGCGTTCAACGCCCTGCAGGCGCGTATCGCCGCCTACCTGAAAGAGCGCATGCAATTGCTGGCGGCAATTTCGCACGACCTGCAAACACCGATCACGCGCATGAAGCTGCGTGTCGAGGTGATGGACGACGGGGTGGAAAAGGACAAGCTGTGGAGCGACCTGGGCGAGATGGAACACCTGGTGCGCGAAGGCGTGGCCTATGCCCGCAGCATGGACACCAGCACCGAAGCCCCCTGCCGGGTCAACCTCGATGCATTCCTCGACAGCCTGGTATTCGACTACCAGGACAGCGGGGCCCGGGTCGAGCGCCATGGCAGCAGCGACAGCCTGCTGGAAACCCGGCCGCACGCCTTGCGCCGGGTCCTGGTGAACCTGGTGGACAATGCCCTCAAGTTCGCCGGCGCTGCCGAGCTGGAAGTATGCCGCGAGGGCGACATGACGGTGATCCGCGTGCTCGACAATGGGCCGGGGATACCCGCTGGCGAACTGGATGAGGTGTTGAAGCCGTTCTACCGCGTGGAAGGCTCACGCAACCGCAGCACCGGTGGTACCGGGCTGGGTCTGGCCATCGCCTACCAGCTGATCCAGGCCATGGGCGGCCGACTGACCCTGAGCAACCGCGCGAGTGGCGGGCTGTGCGCACAGATCGAACTGAAATGACAGCGTTCGCAGTAGCGCCGTGATGCGCCACAGGGCTGGGCAGCCGCCTGCGGTTTTCAGCTTCGCCGCCTGAGTTGCCGCGGCCGCTGTGCGGCCCTGGCGCGACACAAGGCCGCGCCTACAAAAAGCGGGCGTCGGCGCTACAAACAGATACACAACCCAACGTCCGCCGACACACTGCAGATACCCCGCTCCGACACACTCCCGGTCACACCCAAACAACCCGGGAGCCTCCCTGATGAAAGCCCTCACCCTGCCCTCTGGCTGGAAGCTGTTCGCTACCCTCGCCGGGCTGACCCTGGCGATGACCGCCGTGGTCCTGGCCAGCCAGCCTGACCCGGACGGCCTGCGCAGCGCCATCCGCGCCACCGCCCGCAGCTCGTTCGCGCTGTTCCTGCTGGCATTCCTGGGCTCATCCCTGGTGACTTTGCTGCCGGGCCCCCGCAGCCGCCGCCTCCTGCAGGAACGGCGCTACCTGGGCTTGGCATTCGCCTTCTCCCATACCGTGCACGGCGTGCTGATCTACCACTATGCCCAGCAGTTCCCCGAATTGTTCTGGGCCAACCGCACGGTCACTTCCAGCCTGCCCGGCAGCGTCGGCTACCTGTTCTTGCTGCTGCTCACCGTGACCTCGTTCAAGGCCGCCATGCGCCTGCTGGGTGGCCGTGCCTGGCAGGCCCTGCACAGCACCGGCATGTGGCTATTGGCGGCCGTGTTCTGCCTGTCGTTCTACAAACGCATCCCCATGGGTGGCTGGTACCCGCTGGCGTTCGCCCTGATGTGCAGCGCCATCGCCATCAAACTCACCGCCAAGCTGGCCCGCCAGCAACGCCGAAACACCCACGCCCTTTCCTGAGGAGAACACAGCATGACCACCTTGACTCGCACCCTGGGCACTTTTGACCGTTTCGGCGCCTGGAGCGCCGACCTGCCGTTGCGACTGTTCCTGGCCTGGGAGTTTTTCGAATCCGGCTGGGAGAAGTTCAATGGCAGCAACTGGTTCGCTGATTTGCAAGCGAACTTCCCGTTCCCCTTCAACCTGCTGCCAGCGGAGCTGAACTGGCAGCTGTCGATGTGGGCGGAACTGATCCTGCCGTTGCTGCTGTTGCTGGGCCTGGGTACCCGGCTGGCATCGGCGGGGCTGATCGTGGTGACGGTGGTGGCGATTGCCGCAGTGCATTGGCCCGCGCACTGGTCGAGCCTGGCCGAGCTGGCCCAGGGTTACGCCATTACCGACCAGGGTTTTGGCAACTTCAAATTGCCGCTGATCTACCTGGTGGCATTGCTGCCACTGCTGCTCAAGGGGGCTGGGCGATTGAGCCTGGACCATTGGCTCAGAGGGCGGTTCTGCAGGTGAACCGCCGCGGGCTGCTGTGCAGCCCATCGCCGGCAAGCCAGCGCCCGCAGCGAGAGCCCATGGCTTGAGGTCAATGCTGCCCAGGCAAGAGCTGGCTTGCAAGAGCAAGGGGGCGCAACGCGCCCCCAGTACCTCGCCTCAACGCGTCCCGATAATGACCCCCTGCCTGCGCAGCCCTTGCAGCAATGCCAACCCCTGCTGCACATCCCCGCCCAACGCCTCCAGCCGCGCGCGCCCACTGCCCTGCTCCAGCGCCAGCAACCGATACGCCAGCGGCGCCAGGCGCGCGAAGCGCACCTGCAACTGCGCATCGCGATACACCAGCAACAAGGTCGGCGCCTCAGGCGCAGCCACAGGCTGGTAGTCCGCGCCGATCCGCTCCACTGGCCAACGATACGCCAACACCCGCGCCACACATGACAACAGCGGTTGCCCTTCGAGCAAGTCGCCCGCCGGGTCGTGAGCCGGGTCCTCGGCATCACTCAGGTACAGCTGCGCCTCGATCCACTCATAGTGCGCCAGTTCCAGCTGCCACGGCGCATCCAGTTCGACCCCTTGCAGATAATCGACAAAGGCCTCGGCGAGCTCGGTAAACAACGGCGTCTGGCTGCGATAGTTGGCATAGAAGTCGCGCACCCGGGCGTGCCAACGCTGCTCACCCAATGCCTGGCGCATCACTGGGAAGCTGCCACCGAGCAGGCCTTCGATAGCACCATAGAACAGTTCACGGTAAACCTGCAGCCGCCGCACCTCCACGCCGGGTGGCGGGGCATGACGCTGAGGGTCGCGCAGATGGCGGGCCAGGGTGTACTGCTGTTCGCGCAAGGTCTCATTCATTGGCTTGCCCCTCCGACACACGCTGGAGCTTGCGGATACGCGCCGTCTCGGCCAGCAGTTCGGCCAGCGGTGGGTAGTTGAAATCTCGCTCGAGCACGGTCGGCTGCACGCCAAAGCGCGCACAGGCAAGCGCGAACAGCGCCCAGACATCTTCCTTCACCGCAGCCCCGTGGGTGTCGACCTTGAGGTCCGGTGCTTCATCGTAATGACCCGCGATGTGCATGCCGGTCACCCGTGCCTGGGGCAAGCCTGCAAGGAAGGCCTGGGCGTCGTAGCCATGGTTGCAGGCGTTGACGAAGACATTGTTGACGTCCAGCAGCAGGTCGCAGTCGGCCTCCTCGATAACCGCACGGATGAACTCGAGTTCGCTCATCGCCTGGTATGGCGCGGCGTAGTAACTGATGTTCTCGACCGCAATGCGCCGCTCCAGGTGCTCCTGGGCCTGACGTATGCGCGCGGCGACATGGCGTACGGCTTCGTCGGTGAACGGGATGGGCATCAAGTCATACAAGTGCCCGTCATCGCTGCAGTAGCTCAGGTGCTCGCTGTACAAGCGCACCTGGTAGCGATCGAGAAACTGCCGGGTCTGGTCCAGGAAAACCCGGTCCAGCGGCGCGCTGCCCCCCAGCGACAACGACAGCCCGTGGCAGGCAATGCTGAAACGCTCGGCCAACTGAGCCAGGCCCTTGCCGTAGGCACCACCCACGGCGATCCAGTTTTCCGGCGCACATTCAAGAAAATCCACTGCGCCGGCATCCATGGCCAGCAACTGCGGCAACAGCCCGCGGCGCAGGCCAAGCCCTGCCCGCAAGGGCCGAGGAAACAATGATGTAAGCTGCATAACGGCTCTCCAACAGGCACAACGCCCCGCCTGGCCAGCAGGAGGGGCGTTGCGCGTTTCACGGGATTTACAGTCAGGGCTTGCCGGTCAGATGGCTGAACAGCCCTTCAGGCATGCTTTTGCCGTTGGCCTGGTAGATCGCCTTGAGGTGATCCGCAGCTTCCTGCTCGGAAATGAAGCCATCATGGTTGCGGTCGATCTTGTCGAAATCGCCAGCACGGTCCTCGGCCACTACCAGGAACTCATCGCGCGAGACCTTGCCATCGTGGTTGCTGTCGGTCCTGGCGAACGAGGCGTCACCACACTTGCCTTCGCCGCACTTGCCTTCAGTACCAGCCTTGGCGCTGGCACCGCACTTGCCCTCACCGCACTTGCCTTCACTCTGGGTGGCCTTGCCGCTGCCGCCGCACTTGCCTTCACCACATTTGCCTTCGTCAGGCACCTTGGCCGACGCCAGCTGGTAACCCTGGGCCAACGGTTCGACGGCAAACGCACTGCTGCCCAATGCCATGCTGCCAATCAGGGCAGCGCCGAGCAGGCCGAGGGTGTTTCGTACTTGAGTCATGGTGTCGCTCCACTGTGGTTGGAATGTGGAGCCATTAGGCCGTTGCGGTATGTCGTGGATGTATCCCGCAGCAAGTGGTTTTGTATGGGAATAGGTCAGCAACGTGACCAGATACAGTGCGATACACAACGGCCCCAGGGCTAAGCTGGGGCCGTTGTGCAGGGTCAGTCTTCCAGCGGCTTGGGCGGTGCCGCGGGCTTGGCGGGCTTGGCTGGTTTACCAGGCTTGCTGTCCTTGGCCTTGGTTTCCGGTGCAGCCGCTACAGGCTCGGGCGCCGTCACCGCCTTTTCGCTGGCGGACAACTCATCGACTGCCTTGAGAATCACCTGCGGATCAAGGGTATCGCCGCTGTCGTCGTCCTTGAGCATGTGCCGCTCGCCGTCCTTGCCCACCAGGATTACCTTGGTGCCCTTGCTCGCGCCCAGCTTCAGCTCACGGATCAGGGCCATGGTGGTCTGCTGTTCGAGGTTCTTGTCCTCACGCTTGCCCATCATGTTGGCGACGCTGTAGAGCACCAGGTTGCGCTCTTTGAAGGCCGCCTGGGTGGCCGGGTCCTTGAGGGCTTCGTTCAAGCCGCGCAACGTCGGGTCGGCGCTGCTGGGTGCAATGACGACCAAGGGCCTGGCCTTGCCCAGTTCCTTGGCCAGCGGCGCGTCACTATCGGCAGCGGACACAGGGCCGACCAGTGCAAGCAAGGTGGCGAGGGTCAATGACCGGACGAGCATGCGTATCTCCTTATTCTCTCGATAAACCAGAAGACTACAGATCAGGGAGAAAGATCCGACAAGCGAGCGTAAACCAACCTGGCGCTGCGGGGCTTCAACGAAAAGTAACTGGCCATTACCAGACGTAGCCTGTCACCCGTTCCGTTCGCGCCCCCTCGCGCTCAGCCATGACCTGAGGATAGCCCAATGTGCCCCTTACACCCAGCGATGCAGAGCGTCGGTAGTCAGTTGCAACCGGGTATCTGCAGTCCACTGCTCGACCTTCGCTTTGGCCACTTCGTCGGCAAGGCTGGCCAACTCGGTTTGCATGCTCTCCGGCACCAACAGCTTTTTCTCGTAACGGGTCTGCAGGTACTTTTCCCAGAACGGCTGTTCGACCATCCACACTGCCACCAATTCGGCTGTTTCATTCTGCATTACCTCACTCAGCGCGCGTGTGACCGCGGCACTGTCCAGGTTCGGAATCCCCTCATGGAGCATGCTCTGCGTGTTCACCGGTAGGTCCAGGTCGTCTCGCAAGCGGATCGAATAAGCCAGCGCCCATTCGATCGACTCGTTCCCGGCACCTGCCGCCTCGGCCTCGCGCAACGCGATGAAGTTGACCTGCTGCTGTCTCCACAACCGCCGCGCCAGTTTCACCAGCGTGCTCTCCTGGTCACGCGACGGGGCCCCCTGCTCTGCATCCCAGACGAGACATCGGATTTCCAGCTGCTGGAAAACCACCGTTGCATTGTCCGCGCAGTTCTCGATCACGGCATTGGCGAATATGTCTTTGGCCAGTGCCGGCGCATCCTCGATCTTTTGCATCATCGCCAAAACCCGCGAAGCCAGCATCTCCCCGTACCGGGGGTGGAGGAAGTCCCGCGAGCGCAGGAGCTGCGCCAGCAAACGCATGAAGTTCGCCGCCCCATCCATCAGCTCGGTACTGATCCACAGGCAACCAAGGTCCTCGCGCTGTTCACCGTCCAGGCGGTCCAGCCAGCGCAGTTTATGAGGAACAGTGCTGGTTTCCGGAATTTCCCATGCCTCCTGCAGCTCTGCAGCCTGGCGCTCCAGGACCGGGTTGCCCGAGAGCACCACGTAGCCGTTCTGCCACAAACGGGACTGGGTGAAATCGCGGGGCAGCGATGCAATGGCGTTGTTGGAAGCGTCGAGCATGTACAAACTCTGGCAGTCCATGGTGCCTTCGGGAAGCGCGGCCAGCCCGGTATTGCGCAAACGCAGTTCGGACAAATGCTCCATCCGCGCCACCGAAAACGCGCATTGCAAGCGATTGTTCGACAGGTTCAGGTAGCGTAACTGCCGACAACTTGCCAGCATCTCCGCCTCAAGCGCGTCCAGCGAGATCTGATTGCCGCTCACGTCGAGTATGCGCAGGTTGCCAAGCAACCACAGGCTGCTTGGCAGATGTCGCAGCTGGTTGTAGCCGAGTTCCAGAGATGTCAGGTTCGGAAACGAGAGCAGAAACTGCGCCGGCACCGCTTTCAACAGCAGGCTGCGCAGGGAAAGTTCGGTGACATGTGGGAAGGTGAACAGCGGCCCCAGCTCTGGCAACGAGTGCAGGTCATGCCCGCTGTACTGCCAGGTTACCGACCGCCGTTGCCCCTCGGGGGTAACCTGAGCAGGCACCCGTTCCCGCCAGCATTGCATGATCGCTTTGCGAAACCGCCTGCGTTCAGCCTTTTCACCGGCCATCAACCCGTGGCGCTCCCAGCTTCGAAGATGGTCACTCAGCCGGCGTGCCTGCTCTTCGAGGATGCCAAGCTCACTGGCGGTATCGCGTCCAGAGGCGTGCAAGCTGGCCAGCCAGTCTTCGATTTCTTCATCCGAGTAATCCGGGTAAAGGTCGCGCAGACGCGCCGCGAACGCCCGGGGTCGCGACGCAGGCCGGGCAAAGCGTCCCTGACCGCCGCCCAACGGGTAGCCGACCCTGCCGTCGTCCAGCCGCAGCGGCGTCAGCAGCCACGGCTGTCGAGGGTCTTTGCCCAACGCTTGGGCGAGCACTTTGCTGTGCGTCTGCACTTGCCGAGCCAGCAGTTCTCTCAGGCCTTGGGCATAGGGTTGATGGATGCCAAGGGCCGCAAGATCTGCAGGGGCGAACGCATCAACCAGTATTTCGAACAGCTCGCCGGGGCCACGCAACTCGACGCCCAGCGCGTCCTCAAGCCAGAATCGCCCGTTTTCATGCACAAGCCTGTAGTTCGCGCCATTGCCACTGGTCGTCATGACCGGCCGCGGACTATCGCCGTCGTAGAGCCGCCAGCGCGGCCTGATCTCCCTGGTGTCGAAGTTATCGAGCAGCGTCAACGCTACCTTGGCCTGGTCCAGCGACTGAGGCGGATGGATGAACAGCGCTTCGCAGGCTCGCGCAACGCGAATGCGCAATACGCTCAACCTGGCCCGGGCGACCAGCCGGAACGGCACCGTGCCGCTGGCCAGGGCCTGAAACTCGGCGCCGTCCTGTGACAACCCGTTCACAAGCTGGCGGGCAGCCAGGCGATGCAGGCTAGGGAATGTCCGGCGCAACGTCGCCGATGCAGCGTCGTCTGGTTGCTGCTGCTCTTCGTACAGCTGTTGGAACAGTTGGCGACGCCTTGTCGACAGCTGCGCTGCCAATGCTGGCCCCTCGTGCTCGGTAACGCCAGGTAATGCGCGGGCCTTCAGCAGCAACGGTGCGTCAGCCGCTACGCGCCCAAGCCTCAAACCGTCCAGCAAGGCCTGCAGCCGGCGGTCGATCAGCAGGCGTTCAACGGTATCGACCAGCTCAGCTTCAGGCGGCCGACCATAAACATGCAACGCCCGAAGGTAATCTGCATCCAGTGCGTGGATGGCCATGGCCTGGTCAATCTGTTCATCATCCAGGCGAGCGAAACGCTCACCAAGGCGGCGGAACATCCTGTGCTTGTCCGTCCAGTTGGCAGGTTGCTCGGTCCATAACCGCCAGGCACCGGCGTCATTGTGACGCAACAAAGGTCCATGGCCATCTCGTGGCGCCAGCTGCCATTCTTCGTCCGCTCGCTGGACGATCTGGTAGTAATGGCCGTCCATGACCATCCAGCTGCTGTCCTGAACGCGGTACACCCCCCTGGCATCGGCCACTTCGCCGGCAGGAGGTGCCACGCTGCGAAACGGCCTCAGGTCGGCATTCCAGAGCTTCTCGGTTCCGTCCTCCAGGCGCGCCGGCACACATTGGTCCAACGCGACCCAGGCCCGGCTCGTTTCGCGCCAAACCACCGCGGCGGCACCGATCACAGCCAGGTCCTTGGTCACACTGAGGACATGCTCCAGCGCTGCGCTGGTATCGCCCTCACGCCAGTCTTCCACCGCTTGGAACAACTCGCTCAGAAGGTCCCACACCATCACCGCCAGGAGCAGCGCATTAAGTGCAGGGATGAATACCCCGGCCACGCTGAGCAGCGTCCAACCCTCGACCGCCAACCTCTGTCGATGGGCCTCCTGGGCCGTGCGGTCCAGATCTGCCACCGGAGTGGCGATCAGCGCTGCATCATCCTTGATATGGGCAATCCGCGCAGCGGCAAGGTGTTCGAACAACGGCAGCGGGTAATCGTGCAGGTGCTGGTCCATTTCCCGCGTTGCCCAATCAGCGACCCCCACCAGCTCCTTGGCGACCCTGAAAAAGAACTGCTGGCTGTCGCGTCGTCGTACGAAACGTTTGAAGAACGCCTGGTAGTGCGTATCCCGCAGTCGCTTGCCCAGTACCTTGCGGGTGAAGGTTTCCAGATCACGGCTTACGCTCCAGGGGCCAAACGGGTCATCGGGAATGTAGACAATGATCTTGCGGCTGGCGTTGAACAGCCATCCTTCGTGCAGCACCTCGAGTACCACGATCTGTTGCAAATCGCTGTCGAAGGCCCGCAGCTGCCGCGCTACAACCTTCGATCCGTAAAACGTGCCGGGCCGTCCATGCTTGCACAGGTCCAGCACCAGCGCCGTTTCGGCAGCGGTCAACGCTCCATCGTATTTGGCCTTGCAAGCGTCTATCAGCATGGCCGAGCTGTACAGTTGCGCAAGGGTCGACGCCATGCTGCGCCAGCCGCTGGCCTGGCTGGCCGGCGCTTTCAGTACGCTATCCAGGTGCTGCTGATAGCGTTTGCCCAGGTCAAGCCGGCGGCACAGGCGGGCGAAGGCAGGCGCGGTTGCGGTTGGTGTAGCGAGCGGTTGCGACAGGCTGTCGACGATGCCGTTGTCCTTGTGCTGTTCGTCCCGCCCTTCGCCAGGCGTGAAATTGTCCAGTACCGCCTCGATCAGCGGGACCTCGAAACAGTCCTTTCCCGGGATCGGGTAGCGGCCCCACACGGTTCCCTGGCTTGGCGCGGTGTAGGTATACCAGCGCCTGAAATACAGGCCGTCTACATCCTGCGTGATGCCGAATTCTTCACGCATGGCATGTTGAAGCAACGGCTTGACGAAACGGTCGATGCCGTCAATCCGCGCAAGTTCCTTTGCCAGCCATTGTCGGCAGGCCAGGCTGGCTTTGAACGCGTCACGCAAAGCGACATGTTGCGACTCATACAGGCCGTTTGCCGGGATGTTCTGTTCGGTCGGCGCTACGATACGAAGCCGGCGGATCCATTCGGGCAGCCGCTTGGCAATGAGGCTGTCCTGATAGGCCTGTTCCATGGCCAGCGTATCGGCGGGTGGCGGCTGTCCTTCAAGGGGTGTGGTCACGTCGTTGTGCCTCTGGTTGAGCCAAAGGCCCGACAATAGACACAGGCATGCCAAGCGCGAGGCTAGATAAGTACCACCCCTTCAGAACAGCGCCAACTGTTGGCCGATCACCCCCTCGAAACTGTCGCCGACAAAAGGCAGGATGGCATCGGCCACTGGTTGCAGCTGCCGCCTCAGGTAATGTTCGTAGTCCACCAGCGCTTGCAGGTTTTCCAACGGTTCCGGGCCCGCCACGGTGATCACGTAGCTGATCCAGCCGCCGCGCTGGTACTGCATCGGGCGGCCAATGCGGCGGTTGTAGTCATCGGCCAGCCGGGCCGCACGCACGTGCGGCGGCACGTTGCGTTGGTAGTCGGCCAGCGGCCGGCGCAGGCGCTTGCGGTACACCAGCAGCGCGTCCAGCTCACCGGCCAGTGTCTGTCGCACATAGTCACGCACGTAGTCGCGGTACGGCTGGCCACGGAAGATCCGCGCGTACAGCGCCTGCTGGAACTGCCGGGCCAACGGCGACCAGTCGGTGCGCACCGACTCCAGGCCCTTGTAGACCATTTCCTCGCTGCCATCGGCGCGCCGCACCAGCCCGGCATAGCGCTTCTTGCTGCCTTCATCGGCACCACGGATGGTGGGCATCAGGAAACGCCGGTAATGCACCTCGTACTGCAGCTCCAGCGCGCTTTCCAGGTTCATCTGCTGACGCAGGTGTTCGCGCCACCAGCGGTTGACCTCGGTCACCAGCTCGCGGCCGATGCGGGCCGCAGCCTCATCCTCATGTGGCCCCTTGAGCCAGACGAAGGTGGAGTCGGTATCGCCGTAGATGACTTCGTAGCCCCGGGCTTCGATCAAGGCCCGGGTCTGGCGCATGATCTGGTGGCCACGCAGGGTGATCGACGAGGCCAGGCGCGGGTCGAAGAACCGGCAGCCGCTGGAGCCCAGCACGCCGTAGAAGGCATTCATGATGATTTTCAACGCCTGTGACAGCGGCGCGTTGCCCTCGCGCTTGGCGGCCTCGCGGCCCTGCCAGACCCGCTCGACGATGGCCGGCAGGCAATGCTGGCTACGCGAGAAACGCGCGCCCCGGAAGCCTTCCACCGAGTGCGCCTGGTCGGGCAGGCGCAAGCCTTCGACCAGCCCGACCGGGTCGATCAGAAAGGTACGAATGATCGACGGGTACAGGCTCTTGTAGTCCAGCACCAGCACCGAGTCGTACAGCCCCGGGCGCGAATCCATGACGAAACCACCGGGGCTGGCTTCCTCGGGGCGGCTGCCAAGGTTGGGCGCGACGAAGCCCAGGCGGTGCATCTGCGGGATGTACAGGTGACCGAACGCCGCCACCGAACCACCACTGCGGTCCACGGCAAGGCCGGT
Source organism: Pseudomonas anuradhapurensis (assembly GCF_014269225.2). Lineage (NCBI taxonomy): Bacteria > Pseudomonadati > Pseudomonadota > Gammaproteobacteria > Pseudomonadales > Pseudomonadaceae > Pseudomonas > Pseudomonas anuradhapurensis. The sequence goes on along the minus strand of NZ_CP077097.1, from coordinate 2,139,785 downwards.
AACCGACGAGCGTTCGAGGAGAAATTCGAGCAGGCGGGTGTGGGCGAAAATGCGTGTGACCAGCTCGCAGTCCTTGAGGTTGTAGCGCGCCAGGGCCGGTTTGTCCTCGGCGAAGCGGCGGTTGATTTCATCCATGCGCTGGTACGGTGTGTCGATCGCCTTGCCTTCGCCGAGCAAGGTCTGGGCGACGCTTTCGAGGCTGAACGACGGGAAGCTCCAGGTTGCCGAACGCAGGGCCTCGATACCGTCGATCAGCAGCCGCCCCGGGGCCTCGGCGAACACGTGGCCGCCACTGGCATGGCTGCGCAGGGTCATCGGCGCGCCCTTGCGCCCCAATGCCAGCGGCACCTGCAGCAGCTTGGCGTGCTCATGCAACAGGCGCAGGTCGAACTGGACCAGGTTCCAGCCGATGATTGCGTCGGGGTCATGCTCGGCGAACCACCGGTTGAGGCAGGTGAGCAACGCAGCGCGGTCGGCGCAATAGTGCAAGTCGAAGTCGAGGCCGGCGGCGGTACCGTTGGCCGGGCCAAGCATGTACACCTGGCGCTGGCCACAGCCTTCCAGGGCGATACTGTACAGCTCACCGCGCTCGCTGGTCTCGATGTCCAGCGACACCAGGCGCAGCGGCGGGCGATAGCCTGGCAGCGGCTTGATCTGGGCATCGCAGAGCACGCCATGGGCATCCGCCTGGCCGGTGAACTGCACCGGGGCGGTGATGAAGCGCTCCATCAGGTAACGCTCGGGCGGGCGGATATCGCCTTCGAACACGTCGATACCGGCCGCGCGCAGGCGTTGCTCCAGCTGCATCAACTGCCGGTGCTGACGGCAGTACAGGCCCAGCACCGGGCGCTGGTCGAAGTCCTTGAGCTGCAGCGGCCGCAGTTCCACGCCGGGTTCGTTGGCCAGCAATGCCCGGGCATGCGCTTCCTGCGCCTGGGGAATGAAGGCCACCGACACCTGCGGCGCCAGGCGCAACTGCCGCGGCCCCTGGTCGGTCGCCAGCCAGAACTCCACACAGGTGCCTTCGGGCGTGTCATGCCAATGCCGGGTCAGGACAAAGCCCTGCTGCAACTCCACCGCGTCGACCTCTGAATCGTTTGTTGTGCTGATCGTGGCGATTCTACCTCTGACGCACCGTTGCCGCGCATTTTTGTAGAGCGGGATCGTGCCGCTTCCTCAGGATATTTGTGAACAGCAAAGCAAAGGGATTTTCTGAGGGCAACGGCCTCGTGTTGCCTGGACGGGCGGCATCGTCAGCACGCCAGCGCCCACAAGTACAGCTCTGGCGTTGAAGCCGTCGCGGTAGCTGTGGGCGCTGGCTTGCCGGCGCTAGGGCTGACCGTTGAAACCCTCTACCGAGCCCCCGCCACGAAGCCATTGCGCCGCCCAGCCCAGGCCAGCAGCCAGGCAACCCCGACCAGCCCCAGCACTACCGCGCCAAACCACTCCACCCCTGCCCCGCTCAGCAACAGCCCGCCAACGATCCCGCCCAGGGCAATGGCGCTGTTCCACACCGTCACCAGCATCGACTGCGCCACATCCCCACCCTCACCTGCCGCATCCGCACAGGCGGTCTGCAGCAGGGTCGGCGCGCCACCATAGGTCACGCCCCACAAGGCGATGCCCAGGTACACCTGCCACGCCGACGCTTGCCCCAACACCAGCGTGGCCAGGGCAAAGCCAGCCAGGCTCAACAACACCAGCGGGCGCAGATGCAGGTCTACCAGTAGCCCCACCAGGCCGATCCCGGCCAGGGCCGACAGGCCAAACACCAACAGCGCCGGGCCGATGTCGGCGGCCATGCCGGCTGCCGCCAGCAACGGCACGATGTAGGTATAGAGAATGTTGTGGCCCAGAATCCAGCAGAGGATCACCAGCAGCACCACCAATACCCCTGGCGTGCGCAGCACCTGCAGGGCCGCCGGACGCTTGCCGGCAGGATGCCCCGGGTAATCCGGCACCGACCGCAGCACCCAGGCCAGCAGCAGTAGCGCTACCACGGTGACCACCACGAAGGTGGCCCGCCATCCCAGCCCCGCGCCCAGCCAGGTGGCGATCGGCAGCCCGAGCGACAAGGCAATCGGCTGGCCGAGCATGGCCACCGCCATGGCGCGGCCCTGCAGCGCCACCGGCACCATGCGCCGGGCGTGGCCGGCAATCAAGCCCCAGGCCAGCCCGGCCGCAGCACCGGTGCAAAAGCGTAACACCAGGGTCAGGGTGTTGGACCACGACAAGGCGGTCAGCCCGTTGAACAGCACGAAACCGGCGATCGCCAGCAACAGGGCGCGACGGCGGTTCCAGCCTTGGGTCAGGGTCACCAGCGGGATCGCGGTCAGCAGCGAGCCCAGGGCATAGGCCGTGACCCATTGCCCGGCCATGGCCTGGCTGATGTGCATGCCATTGGCGATCTGGTCGAGCAGGCCGGCCGGCAAGGTTTCGCTGAGGATGGCGATGAAGCCGGTCATGGCCAGCGCCAACAGCCCGCTGAGGGGTAGACGTTCGCTGCCGGCGGCCAGCAGCGGTACGGAAGATGTCTGGGACATTGCAGATGCCTTGTGTGGGAAACCAGGCGGACAGTCTGCAAGCCAAGACCATTGCGGAAAAAGACGGCTACAATGCCGTTCACCCAGGACACCAATGTCCGCAATCAGGGATACCGCATGGACAGCCTCAGCGGCTTCGTGGTTTTCAACCGGGTAGCCGAGACCCGCAGCTTCGTCGCCGCCGGCCAGTCGCTGGGCATCAGTGCCTCGGCCGTGGGCAAACGCGTGGCGCGCCTGGAAAGCCGCCTGGGCGTGCGCCTGTTCCACCGCAGTACGCGCAGCATCACCCTCACCGCCGAAGGCTCGCTGTTCCTCGAGCGCAGCCGGCGCATCCTGGCCGAAATCGAGGCCACCGAGCAGGAACTGTCCCAGGCCAGCGAGACCCCGCGCGGTCGCCTGCGGGTGAGCATGCCGCAAGTCACCGGGCTGGTGATGCCGGCGCTGGCCGAGTTCATGGCGCGGTACCCGCAGGTGGAGCTGGACCTGGACTTCTCCGACCGCATGGTGGACATCGTCGGCGAAGGCTTCGATGTGGTGATGCGTGGCGGGCAACCGGGCGATTCACGGCTCAACGCCAAGTTCCTGGGGCACTTCCAGCACTGCCTGGTGGCTTCGCCCGAATACCTGCGCGAGCGCGGTACGCCCCTGCACCCGCGCGACCTCGCGGCGCATACCTGCCTGCACTACCGCTTCCCCAGCAATGGCAAGCTGGAAACCTGGCCGCTGCGCCAGGAGCAGCCCGAGCAGGGCTACGACATCCCGATCTCGATGGTCTGCAACCATGTCGAGACACGCGTCTGCTTTGCCGTGAACCATCGCGGCATCACCTGCCTGCCGGACTTCACCGTACGCCGCGAACTGGCCAGTGGCGCGCTGGTCAGCGTGCTGGACGACTTCATGGAGCGGCGCGGCAGTTTCTACCTGCTATGGCCATCCGGGCGGCAGATGCCGCCGAAATTGCGGGTCTTCATCGACTTCATGGTCGGACGCGTGTTCAACCGTACAGGTAGTTGATGTCCTTGCTCGCCAGCGGCGGCACCTGGCCAAGCAGGAACTCGCGCAGCTTGTGCATTTGCCGCGCCTTGGGGCTGGCCTTGAGCCAGGTCATGTAGTAGCCGTCGCCGGTGGCCACCGCGTGCTTGAATGGCGTGACCAGGCGCCCCGCGCCGAGGTCGGCGCTGGCCAGCACCAGGTCGACCACCGAGATACCCAGGCCTTGCTGGGCAGCAGAGATGCCCTGGTCGAGGGTATCGAACACCTGCCCGCGGTCGATGCTGATGTCCAGCGCATCCATGCGTGCCAGCCAGCGCCGCCAATCGCGGCGGTCGGGTGACGGGTGCAGCAGCTCGCACTGGGCCAGGTCGGCCAGGTCCGGCTGCGCCTGGGCCATGTAATCGGGATGGCACACCGGGATCAGCCACTCGTCGAACAGCTTGAAACTCTCGATATCGGCGGGGAAACGCCCGTTGGCCAGGAGAATTGCGCAGTCGTAGGGCTCGGAATAGAAGTCCACGCTGTCAATGTCCATCCACACGCTGGACAGCTGCACGCTGCAGGTGTCCTCGACCTTCTTGAACGCATCCAGCGCGCGCAGCAACCAGCGCACGGTGAGCGTGGACGGCGCCTTCAGGCGCAGGCCATAGCGATCCTGGCGCAGCAGGGCGCAGGCATTTTCGATGATCTTGAAACCGACCTTGAGCTCCTGCGCCAGCAGGCGGCCATGCTCGGTCAGGGCCAGTTTCGGCCCGCGCCGCTCGAACAGGTCGCAACCGAACATGGCTTCGAGCGTCTTGATGTGGTGGCTGACGGCCCCTTGGGTCAGGGCCAGTTCTTCCGCCGCGCGGGTAAATGAGCCATAGCGAGAGGCCACCTCGAAGGCACGCAGCGCGTGCAAGGCCTGAATCCGTTCCGACATGGCGACGCCCCGAGCATGAATGAGACTAATAGTAGGTCATAGTTCCACGCGTTTTACAACGCCCGGATCGTCTCGGAAAATGCAGCTAAATAATAAAGATAACCAAGATCCTGCCTGCATATGACTGGAAATATCATCTAATAAACGCCTGGGGAAATCATGTTTACGGGTTATGGAACTTGCTATCGCCTGGACGCGCTGGAGCTGGCCGCTGAACATGTCCGCTGTACGCAACACTGGACCTACAAAACCATAGAACATTTTCGCACTGTCCTTGCCAACCCCGAGTTCCCTTGCCTGTTCGGCCGCAAGGCGGTGAACGGCGCTACCTGCCACATCCTCTTCGCCCGCGCCGAGCAACTGGCCGATGACATCGCCCAGGGCCTGGCCGACTACGTACGCACGGTCGCCCCGATCCCAACCAAGCAGCGTATCGGCAGCCCGCTGGTGGTATTCCTCGAAACCGCTGCCGACTACACCCTGGCCGAGCAACAGGCGCTGGCCTGGAAAGTGTTGCGAGGTGTGCACGCGCGCGACCCGCACCCTTGGCCGCAAGGCATGCCGACCGATCCCGAAGACAACGCCTGGTCGTTCTGCTATGCCGGCATGCCGCTGTTCATCAACATGAATTTTCCCGGCCACCAGCAGATGAAAAGCCGCAACCTGGGGCCGCACATCACCTTCGTCATCAACCCCAGGGCCAACTTCGACGAAGTGGCCAATGCCAATACCGAAAGTGGCCAGCGGATCCGCGAACGCATTCGCGAACGCGTACGCCACTACAACGACGGGGTCATGCCCGACACCCTTGGTTTCTTCGGCGACGCCGACAATTACGAGTGGAAGCAGTACCAACTGCAGGAGGCCGGGTCGCTCAACCCCTCCCGCTGCCCCTTCCATGCCCATGCCGCACACTCGGCCACACCCGACCTACTGATCGAGACCTGACCGTGAATACCGCACTCACCGCTACCTACGCCCTCACTGTCCTGCTGCTGATCGCCACCCCCGGCCCGGTGGTGGCACTGATCGTCAACACCGCGGCCGCCTCGGGCTCGCGCAAGGCCATGTTCACCGCCGTCGGCACCAACTGGGCATCACTGGTGCTGATCGGCGCGGCCGCCTGGATCATCCTCACCAGCGCCGCCATCGACAAGACCTGGCTGAGCGCCATGAGCCTGCTGGGCTGCCTGTTCATCGGCTACATCGCCGTGGGCACCCTGAGGGAAGCCCTGGGGGCCGCTGCAGCGGAGGCCCCGGCCGAGGTGGCCAAGCCCGGCCGCGGCGGGCTGCTGCAAGGCTTCATGGTGGGCATTTCCAACCCCAAGGACATTATCTTCTTCATCGCCTTCTTCCCGCAGTTCATCCAGATCACCGAGTCATTCGGCAAGAGCATGGTGGTGCTGTCGCTGCTGTGGGTGGCCATCGACTTTGCCGTACTCAGCCTGTACATCTTCGCCATCGGCAAGATCGCCTCGCAGCGCAGCAACCGCCTGATCAGCCTGGCCTCGGGCGTCGCCCTGCTGCTGATCGCTGCCGGCGGCCTGCTGTACAACCTCAGGGAACTGGCAGCCTGACCGGGCTGCAGGCGCCCGTTGCAACAGAAGGAGAACCCATGACAGCGACAGACCCGAACCGGGCGCCTCCAGCGTTGCAACAGGACTACCAGCGCTTCCTGCTGCTGGGCAGCCGACGTGCCCCGCACATTGCGCATATCCATGAAAGCGGCTACCGCTCTGGCACCATCAACACCGATGCCGTGGGCCTGCGCTACAGCCATTGCGCCGGCAAGCGCTTTTCCGCAGCCGAGCGCGGTGGCGCGACGCGCATCAACCTGCTGGTCGGTGGCTCCACCGCCCTGGGCATCGGCGCGAGTTCCGATGAACACACGGTCGCTTCGCAGCTGTCGATGCTTACCGGCGAAGTCTGGCTGAGCCTGGCCGGTTGCGGGCTCAACGCCAGCCAGGAGCTGCTGCTGTTTCTCACCCACCAGCATCGCCTTGGCCAGCTGGGGCATGTGGTGGTGCTCAGCGGCGTCAACAGCCTGGCCCACGAAGCCCTCTGCGAAGTCCTCGGCAACCCGCACGATCCGCAGCACGCCAAGGCCTACCAGGACTTTCTCAACAGCTTCAGCGAAGGCGTGCAGCCTGCCGCTGCGCCCCGCCGGCCATCACTCTGGCGGCGCATCAGCCAGGCCTTGGTTGCGCCGCCTGCGGCCGAAGCGCCAGCCAGCTGGCCGCTGTCGCCCCCGGAAAAACGCATGGCCCGCGCCGCCGACCACATTGGCCGGACCCTGCTGCAATGGGACCGTCTGCTGGCGGACAGCCACTCCACGCTCACCTTCATCCTGCAGCCGTTGCTGCCCTGGTGCCGGGATAGCCTTCCCGCTGGCGAGCAGACCATGCTGGGTGCGCTGGAGCGGCAACCGGCAAATTTCGACCGGCTGCTGGACGGCGCCTTCGACAGCCAGTTGCACTCGGCCTTCTTCCGCCGTATCAAGCAACAGGCCGACCCGGTCCCCTGCTACGACATGAACTGCATGCTCAGCAGCTCACCGGTGTTCGGCGCCGACCTGTTCATCGACCGCCTGCATTTGAACGACCTGGGCAACAATGCACTGGCCAAGGTGATCACCGCCAAGCTTGGCCTGGCCCAGGAAAAACACGCGCAACGCAAGGGCGCGCCCGTCAAGCTCGTCTGACAGTTGCCAGGTGCTCTTCCGGCCAGGCCCCTTGGGTGGCTAGAATAGGCCGTCGTTCCGATCTGCGCGAGGCGCACGCTTGACCGCCATGAACATCGAAGCCGTCCATCAGTACCTGGCATCCCGTGGAGCCTGCCTGTGAGCCGCATGCTTCGCTTGCCCCCCCTGTTGATCGCCCTGATACCGCTGGCCACGCAGGCCCATGAGGTACGCATCGACCCGCACGCCGACCTGCTCTACCGCCAGGCACTGCCACTGCTGGAGCAGGCCGACAGCCGCGATGACAGTGCCAGCACGCTGCGTACGGCCATGGACGCTGACCCGGAACTCAGCCGCCAGGGCCAGGCCATGGCCCACACGTTGCCCACCGCGGTTGCCTTGCTGAAAAAGTCGGTGGAGCTGGGCCACCCGGTCGCACAGTACCGGCTGGCGCTGTACTACATGACCTACCTGCCCGCTGCGCAAATCCCGGATGCCGCCTGCCCGCTGCTTGAAGCCAGCCTCAAGCAGGGCTTTGCCGCTCCAGCACCGGCCATTGCCACCTGGTGCCCGCCCTACAACGCCAGCAGCGAATACCGTGCCGCGCTGGAAGCCATCCCCAACATGGCCACGGTGTATGCCGCCTACTATCCGCAGCCAGCCACGCGCCTGGCCTGCAACCGCAGCAAGCCACAGGGGCTGGAAATGCAGTGGGGACGCCAGCGCGACTACCAGGCCGAGGTGTACCGCCTGCTTGGCGACCTCGACCCGCAACAGCGCCAGAGCCTGCTGCAGAAGGCCGTCGAGATAAACGGCTGCGTGACGGCGCAACAGCACCTGACCAGTCATCCCTGAGCGCGCCCTTGCAGGAGCGGCCTTGTGTCGCGATGGGGCGCGCAGCGGCCCAGGATTTCGGCGTTGCCGCTGAGATTGCCAGGGCCGCTACGCGCCCCATCGCGACACAAGGCCGCTCCTACAAGGAACCGCATCGACCGGCAAACAGGAAGCCGCATCGACCAGCAAGATCGTTCAAGCCATTGCCCCGCACCTTCTGGCATGCTGGCCTACCTTGTACATGCACTGCAGCCATCATGCCCCACATTGCACGCCAAGCTTACCTCCACGGTGCCATCGCCAGCCTGCCGCTGTCGTTGGCCGTTGCCCCTTGGGGCCTGCTGGCCGGCTCCATGGCCATCGAGGCCAACCTCAGCGCCTGGCAGGGGCAAGGGCTGTCGGCCATTGTCTTCGCCGGGGCTGCGCAACTGGTCGCCATCGGCATGCTCAAGGGCGGCGCCAACCTGGCGTCGATCCTGCTGACCACGCTGCTGCTGACCTCGCAACACCTGCTGTATGGCCTGTCGATGCGCCCGCAGCTGTCGCGCCAACCGTTGCGCTGGCGGCTGGGCCTGGGCTTCCTGTTGACCGACGAGTTCTTTGCCCTGACCAGCCAGTACGACCAGCAGCAATTCAACCGCTGGTATGCCCTGGGCGTCGGCCTGACGTTCTATATCGCCTGGAACCTGTTTACCCTGGCCGGCATCCTGTTGGGCCAGAACATTCCCCATCTGGACCAGTTCGGCCTGGACTTTTCCATCGTCGCTACCTTCGTCGCCCTGATCGCGCCATTGGTGCGCAACCTGGCAACGGTGGTATGCGTGGCCGTGTCACTGTTCTGCTCGGTACTGTTCAGCCACTGGCACTGGGAAACCGCCCTGGTAGCCGCAGGCCTGTTGGGCATGAGTGCCGGTTTCATCTGCCAGAAATTCGCCGGAGCCCGAGCATGATCTGGATCCTTATTTTCGCCATGGGCGCCATCGTGTTCCTCAACCGCTATGCGTTCCTGGAGCCACGCCTGCCGTTGCGCCTGAGCTCCAACGCCCGGCAATTCCTCGGCTTTGCCGTTCCGGGCATGCTTACCGCAATCTGTGCCCCAATCATCTTCATGCCCGGGCAGCAACTCAACCTGAGCCTGCTCAACCCCTACCTGCTGGGCTCGCTGGTGGCCATCGCCCTGGTGTTGTTGACCCGCAGCGTGTTGCTGAGCATGCTGGCAAGCATGTTGATCTTCTACCTCCTGCGCAGCTGGCTGGCATGAGCACGCCCCTGCGCGAACAGACACACCTGTGGCAGGCGCCGGCACTGGGCGACGTGGAAATGCTGCACGCACGCTATTTCCAGCAACGCTTCGCCCCGCATGTGCATGAAGGCTATGTGTTCACCGTGATCGAGTCGGGCGCCCAGCGTTTCTGGCACCGCGGCAGCGAGCACCTGGCACCGGTCGGCAGCATGGTGCTGATCAACCCGGACGAGCTGCACACCGGTGCCACCGCCCACGAAGCGGGCTGGCGCTACCGCGGCTTCTACCCAGAGCACGAGCGGGTAACCGGGGTGCTCGACGAACTGGAACTGGGCCGCCACGGCATGCCCCGCTTCAAGGACAGCGTGATCCACGACCCGGCCCTGGCCAGTGCCTTCAGCCAACTGCACCAGCTGTCCGAAGCAGGCGCCAGTGCCCTGCAGCAACAGACAGCCTGGCGCCAGGCGGTACTGGCCCTGGTGCAGCGCCACGGGCAATGCGCCGAACCTGCGGCCCCCGGCCAGGAACCGCTGGCAGTGGCCCGCGCCCGCGAACTGCTGGAAAGCCAGCTGGCCGGCCCGCCCTCGCTGGAAGCGCTGGCGGCGGCAGTCAACCTGTCACCGTTCCATTTCGCCCGGGTGTTCCGCCAGGCCACCGGCCTGCCGCCCCATGCCTGGCTGAAGCAGCGCCGCCTGGCCCGGGCACGGGAATTGCTCAAGCGTGGCTGGGCAGCCTCGGAGGTGGCATTCGACCTGGGCTATGCCGACCAAAGCCATCTGAGCCGGCAGTTCAAGCAGGCCTATGGGGTGACTCCTGGGGCCTACCGCAGCGCCTGCCTGCAGGCCTGAACTGCGACAGCCGGCCACAGGTGTTCCCGCCAGCCACTGCTACACTGACAGGGCTGAACGGAGGATCCTGCCATGTCCGAAAGAGAGCTCACCACCCTGCTGTCGCTGATGAACCAGCGCCAAGCCTGCCTGAGCAGCGCCTGCAAGGAGATTGCCGACTGGATCGACCGGCAGGGCGATGTGCCCGCCGCCGGCAAGATCCGCGCGAGCCTCAAGGCCCTGGAGGCTGACGAGGCCCAGGTACGCAAGACCCTGACCTCGCTGACGCTCGACAGGCCGCTGCCCAAGTTTCGCAGCTAGAAAAGATCAGGGCCGCTGTGCGGCCCTGTTTCACATCTGTCAGTGGTTCATGTGCATGTGCTCATGCCCCGCACCCGCCTCGGCGCTGAGCGCGCGCACTTCAGCCTGCACGTCCACGGTTTCCCTGGCTCCCTTGGCATCCTCGATGGTCAAGGTCAGCGGCACCTTGTCACCTTCCTTCACTTGATTGTGCAGCCCCATCAGCATCACGTGCAGGCCATTCGGATCCAGCGTCACGGCTTTGCCGGCAGGCAACTCGACGGTTTTCACCTCTCGCATGCCCATCACGTCGCCATTCATGGTCATCTCGTGCACCTGGACGGTCTTGGCCACCTTGGACGCCACACCCACCAGCTTGCTGTCGCTGCTGGCGGTCAGGGTCATGAAGGCACCGGTGGACTGCTGGTGCGGCACACTGGCACGCACCCAGGCATCGCTCACGGTGGTCTGGGCCAGGGCTGGCAGGGCCAGGCCCATCAGGACCAGGGCGGCCAGGCCGCGCTTGAACGGTTGCATCGACATTCAGCAGATCTCCATCAGGGTAACCAGGTCTTCGGCGCATTCCTGGGCGGTCAGGGAATGGCCCAGGCTCAGGCGCGGCGTGCCGCGGGTATCGTAGACATAGCTGGTGGACGAGTGCGAGACGGTATAGGTATCCCCGGCCGGGACCTTCTCGTAGAACACCTTGAATTCCTTCGCTACCGCGGCGATTTCCTCGGGGGTGCCGGTAAGCGCGGTGAACGACGGGTCGAACGCCTTGACGTAGGCATCGAGTACTTCCGGCGTGTCGCGCTCCGGGTCCAGGGTAATCAGCACCACCTGGAACAGATCGCGATCGCGGCCCCTGAGCAGCTTGCGGATCTGTGCCGCGCGCGCCAGCGTGGTCGGGCAGACCGCCGGGCACTGGGTAAAGCCGAAGAAGATCATCGGCATGCTGCCGTAGAAACTCGACAGGGTGCGCACGTTGCCCTGGGTGTCCTTGAGGCTGAACTTGCGCCCAAGGATTTCGTTGCTCATGTTCTTGCCGTACTTGAACTCGAGCCCCCGGGCCGGGCTGCAGCCTGCCAGCAGGCCAAGCCCGAGAACGCCCATCCCGGCGACAACGGCGCGCCGGGTATATAGATCATTCATGAAACCGTCCTTTACAGGGAAGGTGCCGACCCTCGGGACGGGCCGGACGAAAAGCCGGGGCATTCTGGCATGACACCCCGAGGGGTTCTACCCGGGCAAGACGATGGTCGGCTGCAGCCCTTTGAATACGGGCTGCGGCCTGTTGTCGCAGGGCTTGAAACCGTAACACTTTGTTGCTAGGAGCGCGATTTTGTAGGAGCGGCCTTGTGTCGCGATGGGGTGCGTAGCGGCCCCTGCAATCTCAGCGGCGATGCCAAGATCCTGGGGCCGCTTCGCGCCCCATCGCGACACAAGGCCGCTCCTACAAGCAGACCAGCCAGCCTTAGTAGTAGGCGTTTTCTTTCTGGCTGTGGTCAGTCACGTCGCGTACGCCCTTCAGCTCGGGAATGCGCTCGAGCAGCGTGCGCTCGATGCCTTCCTTCAGGGTTACGTCGGCCTGGCCACAACCTTGGCAACCGCCCCCGAACTGCAGCACGGCGATGCCGTCGTCGACCACATCCACCAGGCTCACCTGGCCGCCATGGCTGGCCAGCCCAGGGTTGATCTCGGTCTGCAGGTAGTAGTTGATGCGCTCGTTGATCGGGCTGTCTTCGTTGACCATCGGCACCTTGGCGTTCGGCGCCTTGATGGTCAGCTGGCCACCCATGCGGTCAGTGGCGTAGTCGACCAGCGCGTCTTCCAGGAACGGCACGCTGACGGCATCCAGGTAAGCGGTGAAACTCTTCAGGCCCACGGCGGTGTCGTCAGGCTTTTCTTCGCCCGGCTTGCAGTAGGCGATGCAGGTTTCGGCGTACTGGGTGCCTGGCTGGGTAATGAAAATGCGAATGCCGATGCCAGGCGTATTCTGCTTGGAAAGCAGATCGGCCAGGTAGTCATGGGCGGCGTCGGTAATGGTTATAGCGCTCATGTAGGTTCCTCACAGACTTGCGGCCAAGTGTACGCCAACCCGGCCTTCGAACAAAGTCCTAGTATTTGACTCGGGAAAGCGCATATTCAGGGGCTGGCTCCCGTGGCGCCGCCAACCAGGCCTGCAGGCGCCGGTACAGGCCGCGCTCCAGCCAGCGGTAGCTGAACCACGACATTAGTCCAATGGACGGCACGCACAGGGCGAATACCAGGTACGGGTTCAGTTGCAGGCGCTGGCTGGCGAACCAGCCGGCGTACAGCACCAGCACATGGACCAGGTACACCGAATACGAACAGTCGCCCAGGGCCTTGAGCAGCCGGTTGCCACGGAACTGCGGCTCCAGGGCGACGAAGGCCAGCACGATCATTGCGCTCGGCACGCCCCAGTTGAGCAGCCGCCGCGAAGCGTCCAGGTAATAGATGGCCAGGCTCGCCAACGCCAACAACACCAACGGCAACCAGCGGGCATGGCGGATCAGCCCGCTGCGGTGCAGCACGCCCAGGCCGATGCCGAGCAGGAATTCGTAGATGATGGGGTTGTTGTAGAAACGGCTGAGCACGCCCAGCCGGCCCAGCACTTCACTGGCCAGCAGCAGCGCGGCGGTAGCCAGCAGTTGGTGATGACGCTGGCGCACCAGGAAGGCCAGGCCGAACAGCAAGTAGAAGAACATCTCGAAGTTCAGCGTCCAGCCCACGTTCAGGGTCGGGTACAAGCCGTAGCCGCCAGGGTTTTCCGCCGGGATGAACAACAGCGACAGCCACAGGTGCTGCCAGGTGAACGCCTGGTGCGGCATCCATTGACTGAAAGCGAGCAGCAGCGTGGCCATCAGCGCTGTATAGAACCAGTAGGCCGGAACGATGCGCAGCACGCGGTTGAGCAGGAACTGGCGAGGTTCGATGGTTTTGTCACGGGTCGACAGGTAGATGACCAGGCCGCTGATGACGAAGAAGATATCGACGCCTACAGCGCCACGGTCGGTCAGCAGTTGGCCGATGGGGCCAGTGGCATGGAAGTCGAAGAAGATCTGCATGAAATGGTGGCAGACCACCACCCAGGCGGCGAACGCCCGCAGTGCCTGAAGCGAATACAGCATGAAATACCCTGCGCTTGCCGGTGCATTGAGGCCTTTGGGCTGCATGGCAGCCCGGCCACCCAGCGCTTCCGACCGCAGGGTATGCGGAAAGGTCATCCCGCCCGATCAGAGGTTCTCGTAGCGGTTCATGTCCAGCACGCCCGCCTCGACCGGCTCGGTTTCCTTGATGAAGCTGTTCAGGTCATGGAAGTAGCGCCAGAACTCGGGGTGGCTGCGGCGCACACCCCAGCGCATGACGATACGCTCGAAGCGGGCGGTATCATCCTTGGCGTACTCCATGTCCTCGACGAACTCCGGCACATCTGCGGCCGGAATGTTGAAGATGAAGTTCGGGTAGCTGCTGAGCACGCCCGGGTACAGGGTCAGGGTATCCAGCCCTGGCTGGTAGCGGTATGCCTCTCCCAGCAGGAAAGCCACGTTGCTGTGCGCGCGGTTGCGCAGCAGGCTGTACACCTGACGCTGGCCACCCGCCCCTTCGATGCGCAGCATGGTCGCCTCGGGCAGCTGGTTGATCACCTTCAGCCCGGCAGCCGGGCGCGACACCAGGCGGCTGAGCGACTGCTCGACATCACGGAACTCTGCGCTCATCTGCGGCCGCGAGCAGTACGCGCCCTGGCAGCGGTTGATCGGGTCGGGCGCGGCATTCAGGCTGCCGGTGCGCTGCAACAGTTTCAGGCCGAAGTCACGCTTGGGGTCGCGCGGGTCGAGTTTGATGCCGCTTGGGGTGTCGGTGTCGATGTCCTCGTAGTCCATCCACATCTTCACCTTGCCACTGGTCTGGTACCAATCGCCGAGGATCGCCTTGCGCTGGTCGGCCGGCATCAGGCGCAGGAAGTTGACTTCGGCACCGTTACGGATCAGGTCGAAGTACAGGCGCGTCTGCAACTGGTGCGAAACATTGCCGAACACGTCGAAGTTGACCGCCAACTGGTAATAGGTACGTTCGAACAGTGGGTAGTCGAACAGCCACACGGTCAGCGGTACATCGCCGACCAGGCCCTTGGTCACCGAGGCGCTGTCGAAGTGGCGGAAGATACTCAGCAGCGCATTGTCGTTGCCGGCCCACAACGTCGCCCAGCCCGGCGCCGGCATGTCGGCATAGGCTTCGCGACGCAGCTTCTCGTACTCGTTGCGCTTGTCGCGGTAGGCGTGCCACAGGCTCAGCACACTGCCCACGTCATCGATCTGCCCAGGCATGGCCAGTAGCGGCGTGGCCTCGCCCCGGTACTGGGCATCGGTGATGTAGCGGTCATGGGCCGGCTCCTGGAACAACGCCCAGAAGTTGTCGCGGATCACATCGGTGGCGATCTGGCCACGGCATACCGGGCCGCGGATGAAGGTCCGCACGAAATACTCGGCGTTATCCAGCATGAACTGGTAGCGCGCCACCGCCGGGATCGCCTCGAAGGTTTCGAACGGGTTGGCCCGGTGGCGCGGCCCGTAGCCTGGCAGCGCGGTGGCATGCCAGTCGCCGGCGTAGAACAGTTGCTTGACCCGCTTGAGCTTCTGCGGCCCCATCGGGTAGGTGATGTGAGTCTTGTGCACGATTACGCCCTGCACCGGGATCAGGCGGTAATAGAAGTCGGTGCCCGGCGGGTCGTTGGGGCGGCGCGTGGCGATCAGGTCGACCGGCTGCCCGCTCGGTGTGCGCGAGCGCACCCACTGGAAGAAGTGGCCCTGCTCGCCGCCGGCGAAGTAGATATGGGCCAGGAACAGGTGCTCGTACAGCCAACGGCCGACCAGCGCCTCGGTGGAACCGGGGCGGTTGAGCAGCTCTTCCCATTCGGCAATCTGCGTGGCTTCGATCGCGCTTGGCTTGATTGGCTGGTACTCGACCGGCGCCCCGGCGGCCAGCCAGCGGCGCAGGGTGTCGTACTCCTTGTCGGTCAGCCCGGTTACCGCCAGTGGCATGCCCTCCCTGGGGTGGGCGCCGGCATAGGCGTCGAACTCGTGGGGCAAGGGGCACATGTTCTCGCGGTTGAGGCCCAGGACGATGTCCTCGGGCAGCTTGGCATTGGGCGTAAGCGGGGTCTTGTGGCCCAGTTCGAGCATGCGCGCCATCAGCGCGGCCTGGCTGCCCTGGCTGTCGAGCACCGAGTAGAAACCCTTCTTGCGCCACTCGCCCTCGCTGTGGGCATCGTAGAACAGCCGCGTGGTGGGCACCGCCTTGCTGCGGTCGCCCTGGTACACCGGGACCTTGCTCGCCCCGCGCACCGCGCCCTCGGGGCTTTCCAGCTTCAGCTGGCAGGCGGCGTCGTTGCAGGCGTGGCAGGCCACGCATTTCTCGGTGAAGATCGGTTGGATGTCCCGGGTATAGGAGATAGCCGGGCTCGATTGGGGGGCTTGCCCGAACGCCACGCTGCTGATCAACAGCGCGCAAGCGGCGGCAAGGATACGATGCACCATGTGCGGAAAGTCCTGGGTGTTGAAAGCCATCACGTTTTGCCTGGTCGTCCTTGGATGCACCGCTTGCAGACGCCCGCCAACATGAGCAGTTTTCATGCAAATGGGGCGACATGCCTAAAAACCGCGCAGCTTTGTTATGATTCGGCACCTTCTGAAATTTGCCCGACCAGGTAGTTCCTATGTCCGACCGTAGCGCTCGTCTCCAAGCACTCCAGAACGCACTCCAGCAGCGCATCCTGATCCTCGACGGCGGCATGGGTACTATGATCCAAAGCTACCGGCTGGAGGAACACGACTATCGTGGCACGCGTTTCGCTGATTGGCCAAGCGATGTCAAAGGCAACAACGACCTGCTGCTGCTCAGCCGCCCCGATGTGATCGCAGCCATCGAGAAGGCCTACCTGGATGCCGGGGCCGATATCCTCGAAACCAACACCTTCAACGCCACGCAAATTTCCCAGGCCGATTACGGCATGGAATCGCTGGTCTACGAGCTGAACGTCGAAGGCGCACGCATAGCTCGCCAGGTGGCCGATGCCAAGACCCTGGAAACCCCAGACAAGCCGCGCTTCGTCGCCGGCGTACTCGGACCAACCAGCCGCACCTGCTCGATTTCCCCGGACGTCAACGACCCCGGCTACCGTAACGTCACTTTCGACGAACTGGTGGCCAACTACATCGAGGCCACCCGCGGCCTGATCGAGGGCGGCGCTGACCTGTTGCTGATCGAGACCATCTTCGACACCCTCAACGCCAAGGCGGCGATCTTCGCCGTGCAGCAGGTGTTCGAAGAAGACGGCATCGAACTGCCGATCATGATCTCCGGCACCATCACCGACGCCTCCGGCCGCACGCTGTCAGGGCAGACCACCGAGGCGTTCTGGAACTCGGTTCGCCATGCCAAGCCGATTTCCGTTGGCCTGAACTGCGCGCTTGGCGCCAAGGACCTGCGCCCGTACCTGGAAGAGCTGGCGACCAAGGCCGACACCCACGTCTCGGCCCACCCCAATGCCGGCCTGCCGAACGCCTTCGGCGAGTACGACGAGACCCCGGCAGAAATGGCCGCCGTGGTCGAGGAAT
Source organism: Pseudomonas anuradhapurensis (assembly GCF_014269225.2). Taxonomy (NCBI): domain Bacteria; kingdom Pseudomonadati; phylum Pseudomonadota; class Gammaproteobacteria; order Pseudomonadales; family Pseudomonadaceae; genus Pseudomonas; species Pseudomonas anuradhapurensis. The sequence goes on along the minus strand of NZ_CP077097.1, from coordinate 2,122,805 downwards.
TCGCCGCCAGCGGCTTCCTCAACATCATCGGCGGTTGCTGTGGTACCACGCCGGGGCACATCCAGGCCATCGCCGAGGCGGTGGCCAAGTACCCGCCGCGCAAGATTCCACAAATCGCCAAGGCCTGCCGCCTGTCGGGCCTGGAACCGTTCACCATCGACCGCCAGTCGCTGTTCGTCAACGTCGGCGAGCGCACCAACATCACCGGCTCGGCCAAGTTTGCCCGGCTGATCCGTGAGGAGAACTACACCGAAGCCCTGGAAGTCGCCCTGCAGCAGGTCGAGGCCGGTGCCCAGGTGATCGACATCAACATGGACGAAGGGATGCTCGATTCCCAGGCCGCCATGGTCCGCTTCCTCAACCTGATCGCTGGCGAGCCGGATATCTCGCGCGTGCCGATCATGATCGACTCGTCCAAGTGGGAAGTGATCGAAGCCGGCCTGAAGTGCATCCAGGGCAAGGGCATCGTCAACTCGATTTCCATGAAGGAAGGCGTCGAGCAGTTCAAGCACCATGCCCGCCTGTGCAAGCGCTATGGCGCCGCCGTGGTGGTGATGGCGTTCGACGAGGTCGGCCAGGCCGACACCGCCGCACGCAAGAAGGAAATCTGCCAGCGCAGCTATGACATCCTGGTCAACGAAGTGGGCTTCCCGCCGGAAGACATCATCTTCGACCCGAACATCTTCGCCGTCGCCACCGGTATCGAGGAGCACAACAACTACGCCGTCGATTTCATCGAGGCCTGTGCCTACATCCGCGACCACCTGCCGTACGCACTGAGTTCGGGCGGCGTGTCCAACGTGTCGTTCTCGTTCCGTGGCAACAACCCGGTGCGCGAAGCGATCCACTCGGTGTTCCTGTACCACGCGATCCAGAACGGCCTGACCATGGGTATCGTCAACGCCGGCCAGCTGGAGATCTACGACGAGATCCCTGCCGAGCTGCGGGAAAAGGTCGAGGACGTCGTGCTCAACCGCACCGCGCATGGCACCGACGCACTGCTGGCCATCGCCGACGACTACAAGGGCGGCGGCGCAACCCGTGAAGTGGAAAACGAAGAGTGGCGCTCGCTGCCGGTGGAAAAACGCCTGGAGCACGCGCTGGTGAAGGGCATCACGGCGTTCATCGTCGAAGACACCGAAGAATGCCGCCAGCAGTGCGCGCGCCCCATCGAAGTGATCGAAGGTCCGCTGATGAGCGGCATGAACGTGGTCGGCGACCTGTTCGGTGCGGGCAAGATGTTCCTGCCGCAGGTGGTCAAGTCGGCTCGCGTGATGAAGCAGGCGGTAGCCCACCTGATTCCGTTCATCGAAGCCGAGAAAGGCGACAAGCCGGAAGCCAAGGGCAAGATCCTGATGGCCACGGTAAAAGGTGACGTGCACGACATCGGCAAGAACATCGTCGGCGTGGTGCTGGGCTGCAACGGCTACGACATCGTCGACCTGGGCGTGATGGTGCCGGCCGAGAAGATCCTGCAAACCGCCCGCGACCAGAAGTGCGACATCATCGGCCTGTCCGGCCTGATCACGCCGTCACTCGACGAGATGGTCCACGTGGCCCGCGAGATGCAGCGCCAGGGCTTCAACCTGCCGTTGATGATCGGTGGTGCCACCACCTCCAAGGCGCACACCGCCGTCAAGATCGAACCCAAGTACAGCAACGACGCCGTGGTCTATGTCACCGACGCCTCGCGTGCCGTGGGCGTGGCTACCCAGTTGCTGTCCAAGGAGCTGAAAGCGGGCTTCGTCGAGAAGACCCGCGAGGAATACGAGCAAGTGCGCGAGCGCACGGCCAACCGCAGTGCCCGCACCGAACGCCTGAGCTACGCCCAGGCCATTGCAGCCAAGCCGCAGTACGACTGGGCCAGCTACCAACCGGCAGTGCCCTCCTTCACCGGCGTCAAGGTGCTGGAGAACATCGACCTGCGCACCCTGGCCGAATACATCGACTGGACGCCGTTCTTCATTTCCTGGGACCTGGCCGGCAAGTTCCCGCGCATCCTCACCGACGAGGTGGTGGGCGAGGCTGCCACGGCGCTGTACCAGGATGCGCGCGAGATGCTCGACAAGCTGATCGACGAAAAGCTCATCAGCGCCCGCGCGGTGTTCGGCTTCTGGCCGGCCAACCAGGTGGCCGATGATGATATCGAGGTGTACGGCGACAATGGCCAGGCCCTGGCCACCCTGCATCACCTGCGCCAACAGACCATCAAGCCGGACGGCAAGCCCAACTGGTCGCTGGCCGACTTCGTCGCGCCGAAGGCCAGCGGCATCACCGATTATGTCGGTGGTTTCATCACCACCGCCGGCATCGGTGCCGAGGAAGTGGCCAAGGCCTATCAGGACAAGGGTGACGACTACAGCTCGATCATGGTCAAGGCCCTGGCTGACCGCTTGGCCGAAGCCTGCGCCGAATGGCTGCACGAGCAGGTACGCAAGCAATACTGGGGCTATGCCCGCGACGAGCACCTCGACAACGAGGCGCTGATCAAGGAGCAGTACCGCGGCATTCGCCCGGCACCGGGCTACCCGGCCTGCCCGGACCACACCGAGAAGGAAACCCTGTTCCGCCTGCTCGATGGCACCGCCATCGGCGAGACCGGGCCCAGCGGTGTGTTCCTTACCGATCACTTCGCGATGTTCCCGGCGGCGGCGGTCAGTGGCTGGTACTTTGCCCACCCGCAGGCGCAGTACTTTGCCGTGGGCAAGGTCGACCGGGACCAGATCGAGAACTACAGCGCGCGCAAAGGCCAGGACATCAGCGTGAGCGAGCGCTGGTTGGCGCCCAACCTCGGCTACGACAGCTAAGGCCTTTGGGCCGCCTTGCGGCCCATCGCGCGACACAAGGCCGCGCCTACAGGAAAATGCAATCCTTGCAGGAGCGGCCTTGTGTCGCGATGGACTGCGCAGCAGCCTCAATAGCTACCTACACTGTCCCTGATTGCCTCTGATTTCCCCAGGAGCCACCATGGACGATTCCAGCCAGGGCAAACCCCCAACTTTCTGGCAGATGCTGCACAGCATCCTCGCCGCCGCTTTCGGCGTACAAAGCGGCAAGAACCGCGCCCGCGACTTCACCCACGGCAAGGCCAGCCATTTCATTGTGCTGGGGACGCTGTTCACCCTGGTGTTCGTCGCCGTATTGATCGGCCTGGTGCAACTGGCCCTGCACCTTGCCCGCTAGCCGTTAGCGTCCTTTCGCCGGCACGATAAAGCGCCTGCGGGATTCCCTCCCGCAGGCGCCTGGCTGCATCACGGTCTTGAAGACAAGTCTACTGGTGACTGACCCAATACACGGCAGTGACCACCACAAGGACGATCAGGCAGAGGATCGCCCAGGCATCGACGCTGCTGTCAGCTTTGCGGACCTTGGTTGAGTTTCCCATTGCATTGCCTCTTGTTAGTGTTATGGGAATGCACTTCGCCACCAGCAGTTAAGACGAGCAATGCCCTTCACTCAAGCAGGGTCGTTCGACTGTCGACGGATGACCTCTGTGGCACCAGGACGGTCAATCATGCGTTGGCTAGGCCAGCATCCCTGGCCACGGCATCATTCATCACCAGCAAGAAGCCATTGGTCCTGTTTTCCAGAACGAATACCCGCAAACCCAAGGCAAGGAAAGCGCGTTCTTTATAAGGGGAATAGGCATTGGTAATGATGACCCGACCCCGATTACGAACAAACGGCATGACATGCTCCTCGACCTTCCTGATGAACTGCACCTCATCCAGGTGGACATCGCTGAAGTGTCCGCTGAGTATGGCCAAGTCCCCCAGGTTGCTTTCGCCCTCGGTAACCCTGAACAGACTCCAGCCGTCCGTTCGAGAAAAGGACGTAGGCCCCCGCTCACCGTTGTGGAGGTAGCTCAGGTAGTTCAGGCCATCGAGGTTCGCCAAGCCACTGCCCAGCAACAACACCGTACCGCCGTTCCCATCCCGGACGACAATTGCCATCGGTAGATCAAGACGACCCAGCTCATTGACCTGCACAGGCGCCCGATGCCGGGTAGAGTTGTTTTGCATGATATAGAACGCGGCGGCGATATAGGCCCTTGCCTCCGCTTCGCCGTTTACCGGGTCTGCCAGGAACGAGGAATCGGGTGAGACCACGATACCTCCGTCGATCAATTTGTACTGTGTTTCAACTGTTGAATAGAAATAGTGCCGCACATCGTCTCGATAACGCCTGACCTGGGGAGAGTTGACAAAGTCGCGTGCGGCGTCGCCATTGGGAAACTGGATTTTCAACGTTTGCGGGTCAAATACGAAGTCAGGGTTATCGACCTGCCAAAGGTCCACCAGTGCCTGTTTGATGGCATTGATGTGGTGCTTGACCCGATCTGGCTGCCGAGCGATTTCAGCCTGCGCCAGGCTAACCAACGGGTTGATATCGTTGACCCTTATTTCGCCGCGAAACCCCGCTGCGCGGACAAAGCTACTGTAAAAACCGCTCCCAGACATCGGCTCCAACAGCCGCGTGATCAGCGGCTGCCCCGCTTGCCGGGCCGTGATCAGGTCGGCGATCAGCGCCCCGTTGATCTGCTTGGCTTCAGAGGTGATTTCCCCCGGCATACGAAAGAAACGTAACGCTGTGATATCCACCGGCAACTGCCAATCGTGGTGAAACAATGCCACTTTGGCGGCGATATTGGTGCTGTCGGTGCTCTCCCGCACCCTGGCCGGAGCACTGGCGAGGCGCCTGGCGAAATCTGCACGGCGATTGAAGGGCCTTACGAAGGGGTAGAACGGGTTGGTCGACTTATGGGTGCCGCCAGCGAGACTGAAGGTATTCTCGTGCACTGAGCCAAGCAAACCCAGCGTACGGGGAAGCTGCTGCGCCCCGGGCCTGGGCCATGGCCGCCATGGCAGCTCATCACCATTGTCCATACCTCCTGGCAAGGTGCGCGCAGGTTGCCATATGCCCGACGGCAGTCGATGCAGCCATACACCACCGCCGGTACCACCAGGCCGGACCACCTCTACTTCCAGCGCCCCCGGCTCAGCGGGTTTGATCCGGTAGAACGTGGTATTCAGCCCACGGAAGGCGATGTAGCTCGCGCCGCCTCCGGTGCCTGCAGCATTGTCGTCATGGTAGATACGCGCCAACGGGTCTCGGACGTGCATCGCTGACAACCTGGCTGACACGGCAGCGCCTTGTACCGGGCCGTCAACCAACCCCGCGACAGCTTCCACAGGTTCCTGCAAACGGCGCCATTCACCGTAGCTACAGAGCAACAGCGGCCCGTGCAGCGCACCCGGCCCCTGCACTCGCCATGCAGGGCCTTCCTGCCGCAACTCAAGCGCCCCTGCTGCCCATGGCAGCCAGGTCTTGCTGCCTTCCCGGGTCAGCCCGTCGGCTCCCGGCACCCCGTTCAGTGTCACGGCCTGCAGCCACGTGCCCAGCTCCGGATCGCGGCGCGCATCCACGCCTTTGAGGCTACCTTGCGCAGGCGCGTTCTCCGCGCCGGACAGTACTTTGTCCATCACGGCCCGGTTCAGTGCCTGCGCATCACCGATGTTGACATCAAGGCGTTCACGAACACTGTCATCCATGATTCGCAGCAGCACATCGCTCAGCGGCGCCGGGGTATCCTTGGCCGGCGTCACAATGTCCGCACCGACGAGTTCCCCCCTGTATACATAGGCGCCCTCTTCACCCTGGCGCTGCAGGACCAGCACCTGCGATGCCTGCTCGTGCCCCCAGGCCGCGACGGTTCTGCCACCGTCAACCACCCTCAGCGCAACACGCTGCCCAAGGCCACGGTCAATGAACAGGCGCAGCAGCCCGCCCAGGTACAGCGATTCAGCACTCTGAGTCAAAGATTGCAACCCAGCGGGCCCTGGTGCGCCGGCCAACGCGGCAAGGTCCGCCTGGTGCCTGGCCTTGGCCAGGTTTGCTGGGCTTCCTGGCTGCGCAACACAGCGCTCGCAGTGTGCGCTGACGCTGCGTGCGGCGCTACCCGACAGCCGCCCCTCCGGGAGGTTACGGCTGCCCTCTATCGACACTGCCAGCAAAGTGCCTTCCCCCTTGGGTACACTGGTGCGCGTTCGGGTGTCATGGTGAATGGCCCGCTGCAAAAGGTAGGCTTGCTGTGGTCGTTTGAACTGCGTTGCCGCATCTTCCTTCAAACGCGCAGCCACCTCACCGCGTCTGTCGCTGAGCTGAGCGGGCCCACTGGGTTCTTGCACATAGAAGAACAGCGAGTCGACGGTTTCGTCATTGCGGTTGTCCTGGCCGGTACCGTAATGCCACCTGCCATGGCGGGTCAGAACGACTTCACGCCGCACTGCGCTTTGGCCGTCCGCGGTCGCGCCTTCCGGCTCAAATACCCTGAGTGGGTGACCCTCGGCGTCCTCGACGCTGAGACGAATATCCAGGCGTTGCGCAAGCCAAGCCACCACCGGCCATTCCACGGTTTCTGGCAATTGCCGATAACGCGGACCGCCCAGCAGCGATACCGTCTGCCCTGTCAACTCACGGGTCATCACCTCACTGGCTGCGGCAGCGAGCGCCATGTCCATCGGTGCCTTTCCCTGCCACATGGCATTCAAAGCCTTGTTGCCGACCCGCGCGTGGCTCAGCAACAAGGCCATGCTCTCATCCCCCAAGGTTTGCAGCGCCGGCGGCAACATGCTGCGCAAGCGCAGTGCCGCAGTAGCGGATGACACACTGACGCCATCAGGCTCAACAGAAGGACGAGCACGCCCAGGCAAAAGGGCTCGATTGAGCTGATCGAGCCTCGATCTGACCAGCCTGCCAGCCTTCCCGAGGAGCTGCATTTCCAGCACGGTCTCGAAAAAGTCCACGAGCACTTCTGCCGCCTCATCCCATTTCGATTGCACCAGGCTCTGAGGCAGGTCAACCGCCAGTTGCTTGGCAAACATGACCTTGAACAGCAAGGCCCTGCCAGGGAACTTCACTTTGCCCGGAACCGCGATCAAGACGACCTCCAGGATGAAGGCAAGCACCTCGGCACCGATGCGCAGGGCATGCTCCAGGCTACTGTTCTTGTTGGGCGTGAAATGCTCCTTGACCTGCCCCACCAGCAACGCGGCATAAGTGCTTGCCAATTTGCTGGCAACCGAGATCCGCGACAACGGAAATGCTGCAGTGAAGCGTACCTCACTCGCTCCACGCTCATAATCCGCCTTGCTTGCGTATATGCCGGCGCCGTTGGCCCAATACGCGGTTGCAGGATAGGTATCACTGTATGGCAATGGTTGGGGCATTCTCGCGCTGACCGTCAGCTGCGCCGAGGGCGAGAGCAGCGACCATGACCACCCCGAGCGCCCGCGTCGAGTAGCCCATAAGTCGCTTCGAAACGCTTTGGTAAACACCTGCATCGCCGTGAAGCCTTGCGCGGCATCCGCTAGGAAAAGCCTGCCCTCGGGCAAGCCACTGGCGTAAATGTAAATGCCGCTGGCGGTCTTCAACGCAAACACTGGCAGGTCATGCCTTTCTACCCTCAACATGAAGTTGCCTTCATGCTGCAACTGGCCCATTATCGGTAGGCCGCTGGCACTGACTTGCAGTTGCCGGTACTGCTCAGCAGTAATCGCCCCCTCTTTCAGGGCGTTGAGCAACGAGATCTCGAAGTTGGCATTCGCTTCACCCCTGATCGTCGAAGCGACCTGTTGCTGAAGCAGCCAGGCATCGCATCGGCTAGCTATCGCTTCTCCTATGTCCAGCTCACGCCCCATGCTGACAATTTCATCGACCGTCAGCAGATTGCCATCCAGCTTGGCAACAGCATCGCCGTTGAGCGTCAGCCAGCTGTTGTCGACAAAATCATTGGCATCCCGGGTCAGGCGGGGCTGCGCAAGCTGGACAGGCGTGCCCCGGGAGAGCCAGGCCCAAAGCGGCTCGCTGACCGCAGGTTGTTGCGCACGGGCGGTATGAATGCACACATCATCCACCTGTACATCACGCCCACACAGCGAAGTGAGGTAAGCACTGGCTTGCGCCTTGACGTCCTGAACAATCTTGATGAGCCCATCGGTAGCCACCCGGGGCGTAGCATACAAAGCGTCAAGGCGAGCGCGCTGCGCTTTGTTCAACCGCCCGTAGAACCGCTCGATAGCCCCCACGGCCTTGGCCATCAGGTCAGCTGCGTTGCGCTCATCAGCTGTCAGCAGAATGGGTTCATGACCACTGGGGTAGAGGGTGATGATCGGCTCAACCTCAGCGGGGCTCATAGTGTTGGCAACAGGCAGATCTGACATGACAAACTCCTTTGTTTTGGAAGCTGTCATCTGAACCGAACAACCCTACCGCGCCGTGGTAGTTAACTATGCCCGCGCCTGCCAGTACCCGGCTCCCCGCTCAAAAGTCCATGGGCGCCTTGAGAAACGGGTATTGGTAATCGGCCGGCCGCCCTAGGGCACTGTAACGCTGGAAATCGACCCCATAATCGGCCCGTTCCCGCAGTTTGAGCCAACGTTGCGCCTTGGCCTGGTCGATCGACTGCAACACTGGCACGCGGTGCTCGCGCAGGCCATCACGGTTCACCGTCAACCCTTGGGCATCGTCGTGCAGCATCACCATGGCCCAGCCGCCGAGGGTGAAATGCCCGCCCAGCAGCACACTCAGGCGCCCGTCGATACGCGCACGCAGGGCTTCGGGCGAACTGTTCACGGTACCGAACAGCACGTCATGGCCCGGTCGGCGCCCAGCCTCTTCGAACGCCTGCATGGCACCAAAGGCCATCTCGTCATTGGCCGACCACACCAAGCGGGTGTCCGGGTAGCGCTCCAGCAATTGCTGCGCCTGCTCGTAGGCGCGCTGACGGTTCCAGCCACCATATACCACCTGACGCAGGCGCACCTGAGGGCAGTCGGCCAAGGCGCGGCGCATGCCCTCTACGCGCAGCTGTGAGGCCGGGGTGGTATTGACCCCGGCAAAGGCCACCAGGTCCACTGGCCCACCGTCACGGGGCAGTTGCGCGACCATCTGATGCAACATCTGGTAGCCTGCCTCCTCATCGTTGCTGACCAAGGTTCCCAGGGGCTCGGCATACTTGTCGGGCTGGGCCTCGATGCTCAGCGCCTGGCTGGTGGTGAGGCCGTTGTTGACCAGGAACAGCTTGACCCCGGTGCCACGCGACAGGCGCATGATTTCCGGGGCTACATACTGCTCGTTGACCAGTACCAGGTAGTCCGGCCGCTGCGGCCCGTCCAGGATCGCCCTGGCGTGGCTCAGCGCCTGGTCGGCACGGCGCTCGCTGTACTCGACGCGCAGGGTCATGCCCAGCTCGTCTGCGGCGGCCTGCATGAAACGGGTATAACTGGTCCAGAACGTCTCGGTGGACAGCCCTGGGTTGAGAAAGACCACCGAAGCCGGTTGCGCACTTGCCGCCAGCGGCAGAATCAGACACAAGCTTTGGCACAACGCCTTGAGCATGGGTAATCCCTGCAAAACAAACCAAGGATTATAAACGCTGGGGCGCAGCCAGCGCACAAATGGCATTCAGTCTCACATAGTCCGTTTGGTTCTTTTCATATGCAAAAACATCACTTTAGCGCATAAACGCAACCTGCTATCGTTCCCCGGCTCCGAAGCGGAGTGCGCGGCCGTGCGCGCGAATAGCTGCATGCCTGAGACAGGACTTTTATGTACGTATACGACGAGTACGATCAGCGGATCATCGAGGACCGCGTCAAGCAGTTCCGTGATCAGACCCGCCGCTACCTGGCCGGGGAACTGAGCGAAGAAGAATTCCGCCCTCTGCGCCTGCAGAACGGCCTTTACATCCAACGTTTCGCACCCATGCTGCGTGTCGCCGTGCCGTACGGCCAGCTGAACGCCCGCCAGGTCCGCACCCTGGCCAAGATCGCCCGCGACTACGACAAGGGCTACGCCCACATCTCCACCCGCCAGAACGTGCAGTTCAACTGGCCGGCGCTGGAAGACGTCCCAGACATCCTCGCCGAGCTGGCCACCGTGCAGATGCACGCGATCCAGACCAGCGGCAACTGCCTGCGCAACACCACCACCGACCAGTTCGCCGGTGTCGCTGCGGACGAGATCATCGACCCACGCCCCTGGTGCGAAATCGTCCGCCAGTGGACCACCTTCCACCCGGAATTCGCCTACCTGCCGCGCAAGTTCAAGATTGCCATCAACGGTTCGCAGGAAGACCGCGCCGCCATCGAAGTGCATGACATCGGCCTGGAGCCGGTGCGCAATGCCGCTGGCGAACTGGGCTTCCGCGTGCTGGTCGGTGGCGGCCTGGGCCGTACGCCGGTAGTCGGCTCGTTCATCAACGAGTTCCTGCCCTGGCAGGACCTGATCAGCTACCTCGATGCCATCCTGCGCGTCTACAACCGTTACGGCCGCCGTGACAACAAGTACAAGGCGCGGATCAAGATCCTGGTCAAGGCCCTTACCCCGGAAGTGTTCGCCGAGAAGGTCGAGGCCGAAATGGTCCACCTGCGCGGCGGCAGCAGCACCCTGACCGAAGCCGAAGTGCAGCGCGTTTCGCGCCACTTCGTCGACCCGGACTATCTGGCCCTCGACAATGTCGACTACAGCGCCCTGGATGCCGAATACCCAGGCTTTGCCCGCTGGCGCTCGCGCAACACCCGCGCCCACAAGCGCCCGGGGTACGTGGCCGTGACCCTGTCACTCAAGCCCACCGGCGTTGCCCCGGGCGACCTGACCGACAAGCAGCTGGATGCCGTGGCCGACCTGGCCGAGCGCTACAGCTTCGGTTTCCTGCGCACTTCGCACGAGCAGAACATCATCCTCGCCGATGTCGAGCAGCGCCAGCTGCACGCACTGTGGCTGGAGCTGCGCGAGGCCGGCTTCGCCACCCCGAACATCGGCCTGCTGACCGACATCATCTGCTGCCCGGGCGGTGACTACTGCTCGCTGGCCAACGCCAAGTCGATCCCGATCGCCGAATCCATCCAGCGCCGCTTCGACGACCTGGACTACCTGTTCGACATCGGCGAGATCGACCTGAACATTTCCGGCTGCATGAACGCCTGCGGCCACCACCACGTGGGCCACATCGGCATTCTCGGCGTGGACAAGAAGGGCGAGGAGTTCTACCAGGTGTCGCTCGGCGGCAATGCTGCGCGAGGCGCGAGCCTGGGCAAGATCCTCGGCCCGTCCTTCGCCCAGGACGACATGGCCGATGTGATCGAGAAGCTGATCGCCGTGTACGTCGAGCAACGTACCGAGGAAGAGCGTTTCATCGACACCTACCAGCGTATCGGCATCGACCCCTTCAAGGAACGCGTCTATGCAGCGAATCATTAAGAACAACCAGATCGTCGACGAAACCTGGCACCTGCTGCCCAAGGAGACCTCGTTCGACGAGCTGACCAACTGCGACGACTACATTGTCCCGCTGCAGATGTGGCGCGACCATGCCCATGCGCTGAAAGCCCGCGACGGCGGCCTGGGCATATGGCTGGACAGTGATGAAGAAGCGGAAGAAATCGGCGACGACGTGCACCACTTCCAGGTCATCGCCCTGAACTTCCCGGCTTTCACCGACGGGCGCAACTACTCCAATGCGCGCCTGCTGCGTGACCGTTACGGCTTCAAGGGCGAGCTGCGGGCCATTGGTGACGTGCTGCGCGACCAGCTGTTCTTCATGGCCCGTTGCGGCTTCGACGCGTTCGCCATCCGTGCCGACAAGGACCCGGAAGACGCGCTGCAAAGCCTGAAAGACTTTTCGGTGACCTACCAGGCTGCCACCGACGAGCCGCTGCCGCTGTTCCGCCGCCGCTAACCGCCCCAAGCCATGGCCCACCCGCTGTGGGCCATGGCTTGAATACCTAGCCTCGGCGGCTTGGCGGTTTTCGAATCGCGACCACGTTCCCCTCTTCTTCCCTGGCTCGTTGCAATTGCAGACGCCCCAAGGCTTCGCGCAAACGAACCATTACCGCCTCACTCAAGTGATTGTCTTCGAGGTTGACCGTTTGAGGCTGTGCCTCCACCCAACGCAGCGCATCCTCGTTCAAGGCAGTGATGTGATTGCCACGCAAGTCCACACTCAGGCCTGGATGATTCAGCATCAATTGAAGCGGGAAAGCCCTCAATCCAGTGGCACGCAGGGACAAATAACGCAGGTGGACGTTGTAACGCAGCGGTGGGACGCTGCCTAGCGGATTCCCCTCCAGACTCAGCACCTCTAGTCTTGAGAACCACTCCAGTCGCGATTCGCTTACGGCGTCAAGCACAATAGCGTTATGGTGCAGGTATAGCTGGGTCAACCTTGCCAAGCTATTCAGGTTTTCCGGAACCACGCTCAATCGGTTGCTACCAAGGTTGAGAATGTTCAACCGCGCCAGGTTACCGATAGCGCGTGGCAGGTCGGTCAACAGGTTGCCACCGAGCTGCAGGTTCTCGAGCGCTGACAGCGAACCCAGCCGCTCTGGAAGCTCACTCAACTGGTTGAAGGCCAAGTCCAGGCTTGTAAGGTGGGTCAAACGATCGATACCGGCCGGGAATACCTCCAACCTGTTACCACTGAGGTCCAACTCGACCAACTGCCCCAGGCTTTCGAGGCCTGACACTGTATCAAGCAGGTTGCCCCCAAGGTTCAAGCTGCGCAGGTGCGGCAAGTGCTCCAGCCCTTGCAGTCGGGAAATACGGCTGCCCGACAGGTCGAGCAGTTCCAGATTGGGAAAGCGCCGTAGAAAATCACCCTCAATGACCGTGAGCTGCTGGTTGCACAGCGACAATGTACGAAGCCTGTCGAAGCGGATACCCACCGGAAGCTCCGGCAGCGTGCTAACCGATAGTCCCTCGATAGCAGGATTGAAGGCTGGGCCTTCACCGCGCAAGCCTGAGTACCAGACCTGACGCAATGTCTGCGCAACCGAGAAGCGCGCGTGATACTCCGCATCGGTCGACGAGCCTTGCCAGGTTTCGAGGCTTTGCTCCAATTGCCTCGACAGCCGGGTAAACGCTCGAAGGCCAGGCCCATGGGACGGCGCAAAGTGCCACCACGCCCAGCCATTGCCACGTGCCAGTTCCAAGGTCAGTGCACGCTCTGCCGCCTGGCGCTGGGCGACAATCCTGTTTACAGCGTCCATCGGGGCATGCGCCTGACCCGGCTCGGGCTCCAGTGCAGCTAGCTGCGGCGCGTATTCCTGACGAATCGCGGCGAATTGGTCGGCATAAGCGCCACGGACATATTCTTCCCAGAAAAATTGCCGCGACAGAAACTGGCTCAACGTCTCAGGCGTTTCAGCTTCATACACCATGGCTTCGGCTTCTGACAGCACCTCAGGCGTTACACTGCGAACGTGTTGCAGGTTCAGGTAGGTCGGTTGCCCATGAATGCCCAATGCGTCAGCCAGGCCCACTCTGAAGGCGAGGTAGACGTCATTCGAACTGGCTTGGCCGGGCACCAAGCGCAAGCGCTCGATATGCTGAGTTGCAAATCGGTTGACTTGCTCCAGCCGGAACAGCTCACGAGCCAGATCGCGCAGCCCCCGTTCCACCCGCCGCCCTCTCACTCCTTCGGTGCGCAATGCAACCTGAAGCCTTGTCACCAACACATCGAGATCGGCGCGTCCGCGCGGCATCGCAGCCTGGCGGAACATGGCACTGCGGACAACCGCATTGTGCTGCATGGTTTCGAGCAACTCGCCCACCCGTCGGCGCATTTCTACCGGTTGGCGCATGAACTCGGGAGCCCCCAGCAACTCTTCGAGATAGGCAAAAAAGTCGGCGCTGCCCTGCTCGGCGCGCAACGCTTGCCAAGCCCCCCTGCGCCGGCTTGCTTCCTGCCCACTCACACCTTCCAGCCAACGGTCCGACTCGTGGGTAGCGGGCTGCTCAGGTAATGGCCGCACGGGTGGCAGCCACACCTGCTCGTTCATCCGTTCCAGTGTGGCCGGGGGCAGCGGGTTGCCTTGCAGGCGCACCCTGTCAGGATGGGCGTTCAAGAATGCCAGCTGAGCTTCATCAATGACACCGATACGGTTGTCGCGCAGATCGATCTGCTCCAGCACACCCCGCTGCAGCAAGTGCAGGGGTATGCTTCGCAGCCGGTTGCCACGCAAATGCAAGTGTCGAAGCGTGCTTGGCAAGTGCAGCTGTGGCACGACATCCAATTCGTTGAAATCAAGATCAAGAGTGGTCAGGTGGCGCAAGCCAGCCAGCTGCCGATTGCTCTGTTCGTTTATCACGATCCGGTTATGCGCCAGCCGCAGCTCCTCCAACCCAGGCGTGCGTTCGAACGTTGGCAGTGCAGTCAGCTGGTTACTCGCCAGGTTCAGCCTGGTCACATTCGGGAAACGAGACAGAAAGTGCTCAGGAACATTAGTCAGTTCCAGATCTGCCAAGGTCAGTGTGGTCACATGATCAAAGCTGACGGTATCGGGCAAGTCAGGCAGCGAGCTCAGCCGTGAATGTTCCAGGATCAACGCGAAGTGTCCGGCCTCGTCGCGGGTTCTGCGGCGCCAGGCGTTACGAATTCGCCGTGCCATGCGGGCCCGCCTCAGCAGTTGCATAGGGCCGGATGATTGCCGCCGCCATCGGCCCAATGCCTGATCGAGGGCACGCAGTTGCTCATTCAGGCGCAGATGGTAGTTCCACGGCGTCAACCCGAGGCTTCGCGCCCTGTCGATAAGGTCGACAAATGCCTGATCGTCCAGTTCCGGAAACAGTCGTTGCATACCGCGGCGCAATGCACGAAGGCTGCTTTCACCCCGTCCGCTCAACGGATAGCCTAGACGCCCGTCACCCAACCGGACCGGCGGCCTGAAACCTGATGCGATGGGTGCCATGCCAAGCACGGCGGCCACCCGTTCACGCCGTTGGCTTGCCCAGTACGACAACGCATCAGCCAGCGCCTGCGGGCTCTCGGCAGCCTGGCCCAATCGCTTGCGCTGCCACGGATCCAACAGCAGCATCAGCGCGTCGAACAAGCTGCATGACGCCGAAGAGGACGACAGAGTATCCGCAACCCGGCCAACCACCTCATAGCCGTGGGGCGTGCGCACCAATGTCCGGACTTCATCTGCCGTGTCAGCGCCGACGTGGGCGATCGTTTCGCCGGTCATCGAACCAAGCCGTACTTCAACCCGGGTCCCCCGCCAAGGCGCCTCGTCGCCGATCAGGCTCAACGCCAACTGCTCGGTATCGCGATTGACGGCTGCAGCCTGACGCAGCCCAGCGCAGGCGCGATCCAGCCGCGCATCATGCAGTTGCCAGCGCGCTTGTTCGGCCAAGGCCAGGGGAACACGCTGGTGAATCTGTAGTTGTTCGCGCTGATGCTCCCCGGCATGCTCGATGATTTCGCGCGCCGCCCTGATCGAAAGGCCTGGGAAGTCCCTGCGCAATACGGCCTGCTCTGGGGTAGCGACGCCTTGCAGAGCCTGCAGGTGCTGCTCGAACCCGTCGTCGCGCAGCCATGGCAGTTCGGTATGCAGGCGATGACGTTCAATGGCGTCGAGCAGCCGTGCCGGTGGCGGCGCATCATCGATGTGCAAACGACGCAGGTGGTCTTCATCCAGGCCGGTGGCAAGCAGCACATCGTTAGCAACTTCGGCATCCAGCTGCGTCAGATCAGTGGCAAGGTCTTGCAACAGCTGCACGCGGCCTTCCCACTCATGCGGCCTTTCGAGTTCATGGCGCCAGGCGCCAGCACCGTTGTCTTCGAGAATCGGCGCATAGGCCGAGGCACGTTGCGGATGGCGAATACGACGCTGCTGCGATTCCGGCTCCAGGTAGGTTTGATAACTTCCGACGGGCGTGCGTATCACCTCGCCTTGATCCGCCGACGACAGCACGCCCGTAACGCCCTCGGCCTCTACCGCATAGCCGGGCAACATCGGGTCGCACAGTTTCAAGGTGTGTTTGTCGGTCTGTACAGGCACCAGCTCATCGACATAGGCTGCCCTGGCCAGCCGCTGGGCTGCCAGGCCAGCGCCGACATTGACGCCGGTCATGATCACTGTTTCGGCAACCGAGTAGAGGTGTTCCAGCGCCCCTTGTCGATCGCCCAGCTGCCAATCGGCATACCCTTCATATACCTCGTCGGCTACCTGCAGCGCAGTGATCCCCAGCAACGGCAGCGCCAGCGCCGGCAACCCGAAGCTGGCCAGGCCCAGCAGGTCGAGCGCGCTTTCGAGGTAGAAATGCAGGCGCCGGTCACGCTCCTGCGCATCCACGTCGGCAGTGGGTACCGCCAGTACCTTGGCATTGTCCAGCAAGGTCTCGATCTGCTGATTGCGCAGGTACTCGAACAGCGGCTGCTCGATCACTTCGTGACGACCATCGAGACGAACCGGAACGTTCCCATCACCTTGCTTCAGAGCCTCTTCCAGCGCACGGGTATACCCCTCACGATCCCGTTCGCTGATGAAACGCTGGAAGAAACGGACATACCCTGGCAAGCGAAACTGTTTACCCATCGTCAGGAACAGTTGCCCCCACGTTGCATACCAGGTAAGAGCGCCATGAGGATCATCGGGTACCCAGCACAGCAGCCCCGTGTGCGAACTGTCGGGTGCTGCAACTTCGAATACCACCACCCCTCGCGCCAGCTTGCCGAACACACGCAATGCATGGGGCTGTAAACCTGTACTTGCCGCTGGCTTGGCAGCCACCAGCGAGACCAGCGGCAGGCAGTGTCGGGCAATTTCCCCGTTGAACAACGACAGCCGTAGCGCCGCCTCCAGCGCAGCCCGATAGCTCTCCTCGATAAGGGCCTGCAACTGCTTCCCGGGCTCACCGTCTGGCTTCAGTTGTTCACGCAGATAAGCCTGGTATTGCCCACCCAGGTCAAGGGAGCGGCACAAGGTGTAGAACGCCTGTGGCGAAATACCTGCCTCCTGGCCTTGCGCATCCTGCACCACGGTACCTTGCAGAATGGCGCTGGTGAAGGTTTCGTCCTCGGTGAAGTTATGCAACGCTGCCGCCAGCAGGCTTTGCTGGTGTATTCGTTCCCGGACGCCATCCGCAATGGTCGCGACATGCGATGGAAAACGCTGCAGAGTGCGGCGGCGCAACATCGCGCGGCGCACATCCAGCGTCAGGCGATGCCGGGCTTGCAAGGCCTGCTGCAACAACGGGGCGGCGAAGGCATCCAGCGGCGTGATGCTCGCCAACCGCATGTGCAATTGATGCTGTACCTGCTGTTGCCATTGCTGGCTCGCATGCAGCGCATACAGGTTATCGAGCGAGGTCGCAGTCAGCCAGGACGGTAAACGGCTGGCGATCAAGGCGTCGGTCGAGCCATCGGTCAAGGGGGGCTGGTGCATCTTGGTCTCCACGCAAAGAAAACCGCATTGCATCAATGCCCGGCGTGGACGAGGCGGTATCTATAGCAATCCGCCTGGCTGTCACGCGCTGGCATTCCCCAAGGCGACCGGTTCGACAGTCATGAGTACGTGGCGACTCTTGACTTCAAAGCAAAAGATCTTGGCACCACGCCCCCTTAATCATCTCCCATCAACCCTGCACACTGGCTTCACTCACGCAGGCGACACGCCTGGGTCAACTGTTCTTTGCCAAGGAGCGTTTCATGAGCATCCCTTCTTTCGGTCTGGGTACTTTCCGCCTGACGGGTCAAGCCGTAATCGACTCAGTCAAGTCGGCCCTGGAACTGGGCTACCGGGTCATCGACACCGCACAGATCTACAACAACGAAGCTGACGTCGGCCAGGCCATCGGCGAAAGCGGCGTGCCGCGCAGCGAGCTGTTCATCACCACCAAGATCTGGGTCGACAACTACGCCGCCGACAAACTGATCCCCAGCCTGCGCGAAAGCCTGCAGAAACTGCGCACCGACCATGTCGACCTGCTGCTGATCCACTGGCCAGCCCCAGGCAACGGCGTTGAACTGCCTGAATACATGGCCGCCCTGGCCGAAGCCAAGGCGCTGGGGCTGACCCGCCAGATCGGCGTGTCCAACTTCAACATCGAGCTGACCCGCCAGGCCATCGAAGTGGTCGGCAAAGGCGAGATTGCCACCAACCAGATCGAGCTCAGCCCGTATCTGCAGAACCGCAAGCTGGTTGCATTCCTCAAGGAACAAGGCATCACCGTCACCTCGTACATGACGCTGGCCTATGGCAAGGTCCTGAAAGACCCGGTACTGGCCGACATCGGCGCCAAGCACAAGGCCACGGTCGCCCAGGTGGCACTGGCCTGGGCCCTGCAGCAGGGCTACGCGGTGATCCCGTCGTCGACCAAACGCGAGAACCTGGCCAGCAACCTGCTTGCCCAGAGCTTGCAGCTGGACGCCGATGACATGGCCCGGATTGCCACGCTGGAACGCAATGGCCGCGAAGTCAGCCCCGACGGCCTGGCCCCGGCCTGGGATTGATCGCCATGACCGCTCATGCAATGAAAAGCGGCCGGGTGCTCTTCGCCCTGGCCATCGGCGCCTTCGGCATCGGCACCACCGAGTTCACCCCGATGGGCCTGCTGCCAGTGATCGCCCAGGGCGTCGATGTAAGCATTCCCAGTGCAGGCATGCTGATCACCGCCTATGCCATCGGCGTGATGCTCGGCGCACCGGTAATGACGTTACTGTTCAGCCGTTTCGGCAAGCGCGCAGCGCTGATGGCGCTGATGGCCATCTTCACCCTGGGCAACCTGCTGTCGTCGCTGGCACCGGACTACTACACCCTGCTCGCCTCGCGGCTGGTCACCAGCCTCAACCACGGCGCGTTCTTCGGCCTTGGCGCGGTGGTAGCGGCCAGCGTGGTACCCAAGGAGAAACAAGCCAGTGCCGTGGCGACCATGTTCATGGGCCTGACCATCGCCAACATTGGCGGCGTGCCGGCCGCCACCTGGGTCGGCCAGCAGGTCGGCTGGCGCATGGCCTTTGCCGGCACCGCCGCGCTGGGCCTGCTGGCCATGGCCGCGCTGTGGTTCGCCCTGCCCAAGGGTGAGCGCGGCAGCGTGCCGCATGTGCGCAGGGAGCTGGCCGTGATCGCCCGCCCCAGCGTGTTGCTGGCGATGGCTACCACCGTGCTCGGCGCCGGTGCCATGTTCACCTTGTACACGTATGTCGCGCCGGTGCTGGCCGAACTGACCGGCGCCTCGGACAGCTTCGTCACCCTCGGCCTGGTGCTGATCGGCGTCGGCTTCACCCTGGGCAACAGCCTGGGCGGTCGCCTGGCCGACTGGTCGCTGGATGGCGCAGCGCGGATCTTCCTCGCGGCGCTGGCGGCAATCATGCTGCTGATGCCGCTGGTACTGGGCAGCCATATCGGCGCCGCCCTGGTCTTGCTGGTGTGGGGCATGTTCACCTTTGCCGTGGTGCCACCGCTGCAGATGCGGGTGATGATCGCGGCCATCGAGGCGCCGGGGCTGGCCTCGTCGATAAACGTCGGTGCCTTCAACCTGGGTAATGCCCTGGGCGCTGCGCTGGGTGGTGCGGTGATCAGCCTGGACCTGGGCTATGCGGCGGTGCCGATGGCCGGCGGTGTACTCGCGGCAGCCGGGCTGCTGCTGGTTTGGCTGGGCGGGCGCAGCAAGGTCGTGGGCGAAACCGCTGCCGACGCGGGCTGATCGCGGCCACTTGCAGAAGCGGCCTGGTGTCGCGACAGGCCTGCGTAGCAGCCCCAGCAATTGCCGTTTTGATCAGAGAATGCGGGGGCCGCTTTGCGGCCCATCGCGACGCAAGGCCGCTCCTACACATTGTTCCAGGCAATGCAATTATGAAGTGCCAGGCACATCCATTCTCTGGTCACGCAGCGGCGGCTAAGCTCCTCACCAGTCAATCGACCCGAGGAGTAACCCATGTCTCGCCCACCCCTTCCGCCTTTCACCCACGCAAGCGCGATCGAAAAGGTCCGCCTGGCCGAGGATGGCTGGAACAGCCGCGACGCTGCCAAGG
This sequence comes from Pseudomonas anuradhapurensis, assembly GCF_014269225.2. Lineage (NCBI taxonomy): Bacteria > Pseudomonadati > Pseudomonadota > Gammaproteobacteria > Pseudomonadales > Pseudomonadaceae > Pseudomonas > Pseudomonas anuradhapurensis. Next base: position 2,102,989 of record NZ_CP077097.1, on the reverse strand, counting down.
TCGCGCTTGCCTATACCGTCGACACCGTGTGGCGCAACCGCGTCGAGTTCCCCCGCGGCCGCGCCGAGGTCGAGGCCTTCCTGACGCGCAAATGGAACCGCGAACTGGAGTACCGCCTGATCAAGGAGTTGTGGGCCTTCAGCGGCAACCGCATTGCCGTGCGCTATGTCTACGAGTACCACGACGACAGCGGCCAGTGGTACCGCGCCTATGGCAACGAAAACTGGGAATTCGCCGACGACGGGCTGATGCAGAACCGCCATTCGAGCATCAACGAACAGCCCATCAGCGAAGCCGAGCGCAAGTTCCGCTGGCCGTTGGGCCGGCGCCCGGATGATCACCCCGGGCTCAGCGAACTGGGCCTCTGATCAGCCAACCGGCAGCGTGACCCTGACCTCCAGGCCACCACCCGGGCGGTTGCTTAAGGTCACGCTGCCGCCCTGCTCCAGCACGATGGCTCGTGCTGCCGGCAGGCCCAGCCCAACGCCGCCGGTATTACGGTTGCGCGAACCTTCGATGCGGTAGAACGGGGCGAATACCTGTTCGTGCAGCTCCGGCGCGATGCCCGGCCCGCGATCCTGCACGCTGATTTCGATCTGCCCGGCATTTGTCGCCAGCGTCACTGCGGGGTCACGGCCATACTTCGCGGCATTGTCGATCAGGTTGACCAGCACCCGCCTGACACCCACCGGGCGCCCCTCGTACACGCAGCGACGTGGCCCGCTCAGCCCCACCTCCACACCGGCATCCCTGAAATCGTCCACCACGGTCGACAGCAACTCGCCCAGGTCGAACACGGTGGCCTGTTCCAGCCGAGCATCGTCACGGAAAAACGCCAACGCCGCTTCGACCATCGCTTGCATCTCGTCAACATCCTTGAACAGCTTGGCCTGCAACTGGGCATCGTCAATGAACTCGGCGCGCAAACGCATGCGCGTCAAGGGTGCGCGCAAGTCATGGGAAATGGCCGCAAGCATCTGGGTGCGGTCGTTGAGAAAGTGCTTGAGCTGCGCCTGGGTAGCGTTGAACGCGAGAATCGCCTGGCGCAGGTCATGCGGGCCGACCACCGGAATCGGCGGCGCGTTGAAGTCCTTGCCAAAACGCCGTGCACCTTCGGCAAAACGCTCCAGCGGCTTGGCCAGGTAGCGCGTGGCCAGCAAGGCAACGGCCAGGCTGGAGAGCAGCATCAGGGTCAGGATGATCAGGTTGCGTGGCAGCTCATCCAGCCCCCAGCTACGGGCAGTGGCGCGGAACAGCACCCACGACTTGTCGCTCAGCTCGATCATCAGCGCATAGCCGCGCTCAGGAGCGTATTCCGGCATGTCGGATGGCTCGAAGGCTTCGATCCTGGCATCCGGGCGCTTGAGCAGCGCGCGCAGGATCGGCGTGCCCTCGCTGAACTCGGCATCGACCAGCGCTGGCACGCCCGCTTCGTCATGACGGCGCAGCCAGCGCACCGAGTAGCTGCCATCACCCGCCGCGCTGGCGATGTTGGCCCGCTCTGCCAAGGGCGCGACATCGAGAATTCGGGTAACCGTTGCGACCTTTTCAATCACTCCGCTTTCCAGCAGCGGTGGCTGCGCCCAGACACTCAGCAGCAGGCTGAACAGGCCTTTGAGCAGCAACAGGAACAGCATCGCCGTCAGGGTGGTCAGCGCGATCCAGCGGGCAATGGTGATCTTTGGCCGTGGCAGGGCCCGGCGAGCCCGGGCAAGCAGGTTCATCGCCTGGCGACCGTCGGCGTGAACAGGTAACCGGCGTTGCGCAAGGTGCGGATCAAGGGCTCGTGGCCATGCTCGCTTTCAAGCTTGCGGCGCAGCCGGCTCACCTGGACGTCAACGCTGCGGTCATAGGCCTCGTAGGCATCGCCACGGGCCAGGTCCAGCAACTGCTGGCGGCTGAGCACCCGCCGCGGATGTTCGGCGAACACCAACAACAGTTCGAATTCACCGTTGGACAAGGGGATCATGACGTTGGCCGGCGAACGCAATTCGCGCCGCACCACATCCAGCCGCCAGCCAGCAAACTCGAGAATCGCGCAGGCATGGCCCGCCCCGCCAGCGGCTGCGCGATCGGCCGCTTCGCCGGCACGCCGCAGCACTGCCCTGACCCGCGCCAGCAGTTCACGGGCAGCGAACGGCTTGGTCAGGTAGTCATCCGCACCCAGCTCCAGCCCCACTACCCGGTCACTCAGTTCGCCCATGGCGGTGAGCATGATCACCGCCACCTTGTGCTCGGCCAGCAAGCGCTGGCACAGCACCAGGCCGCTATCGCCAGGCAGCATCACGTCAAGAATCACCAGGTCTGGCACCCGCCGTTCGACGGCCTGCCAGAGCGCTTTGCCGTCCCTGGCCACGTCAACCTCGTAACCGTGCTGGCGAAGAAACTTCTGTAGCAGGTCGAGTACTTCGACATCGTCGTCGACTATCAGCAAATGGCTCACGAAAACCCACCAAAACAAGATATCAAGCCGTACTTTAAGGCCTTCCTCCGCTAGCCGTCATATATTTCAACCTGGTAACAAAGTGTCGACGCGGAGACAATCCGGACATTACCCGGCAAACAAAACTGCGCAGCATCGCCGCCAGTTCTTGCCAGGAAGAAACCTATGTCCCGTTCATCCTCCGCCTCCCGTTCAGCGCGCTCTGCCGTGCTGGCCCTGTCGCTGCTGGCCACGGGAGGCTACAGCCAACGCGCCCCCGCCACGGCTGTGTGCAGCAACGTCGCCTATCAGGTCAGTGACCCGGCGGAACCTGCCAACCGCGCCGTGTTCGCCTTCAACCGCAGCCTCGATGACTACCTGCTGGCCCCCGTCGCCCGGAGCTATCAGGCGCTCCCCGGTTTCGCCCGGCAGGGCATCCACAACTTTTCCAGCAACTTAGGTGAGCCCAAGGTATTCATCAACGACTTGCTGCAGGGCAATGGCGAGCGGGCAATGACCAGCCTGGCGCGCTTCATCTTCAACACCACCCTGGGGGTGGCGGGTTTGGTCGATGTATCGGGGAAAATGGGGCTGAGCCAGCACCGTTCGGACTTTGGCCAGACCTTTGGCGTCTGGGGCATCGCCGATGGCCCGATCGTCGAGCTGCCAGTGCTGGGTTCACACAATGTGCGCGATGCCACCGGCACGCTACTGGGCATGGCGCTGGACCCGTTTGGTGGTGACAGCGATACCGTCGCCACCCTGGGCAACGTCGCCACGGCGGGCGGCTTCGTCGATGCACGGGCCGAAGCCCTGCCACTGACCGACCTGCTGCGCACCTGGCCGGATTACTACGTCGCGCTGCGTGACTACACTGCGCAACGGCGCAGCATCCGGGTGGCAGAAGGCAAGGCCGGCGAGCCAGGCACATGGCAGGCAGATTGTGCCGGGGGTGCCCGTGAAAACTGATGGCCAGACCGCCGTGCTGTTGTTCAGGCGCCTGGAAGGCGCCGCCCGCCAGCCGCTGTTGCTGCATGAACTGGAAGCCCGCCTGTCTGCCGACGGCCGCAGCCTGGTGCTGAGCCGCTACCGGGAACGCTTTACCGCCGACGGCAAACCCTACCGCCACGAGGCTCACCGCAGCATACCGATCGCCACCTTGCTGCGCTGGATGGCCCGGCAGGGGCGATAAATCAGCAGAAGCGGATTTGCCAATGTCCGAAACGCGGCAGGCGCTGCCTGTTCGGCGCGAGACAGGCAACCGTGGTGCTGGCTACCCTCTTCTGGCGTTGCCTTGCTCCCTTTCGACAGAAGAACTTCGCCCATGACGACACCCTCCGCCTCCATGGCCGCCACCACGCCTGCCGACCCACCTCAGGGCTTTCTGGTCCGCATCGTCGGCGCTGCCGCATTCGCCCATCTGCTCAACGACCTGATCCAGGCCGTATTGCCATCGATCTACCCGATGCTCAAGAGCGATTTCGCCCTGAGCTTCGCCCAGGTCGGCTGGATCGCCCTGGTCTACCAGGTGACCGCCTCGCTGCTGCAACCCTGGGTCGGCCTGTACACCGACAAGCACCCGCAACCCTACCTGCTGCCAGCCGGCATGCTGGTCACCCTGGTGGGCATCGCCCTGCTCGCCTTCGCCGGCAGCTACGCCATGCTGCTGGTTGCCGCCGCAGTGGTCGGCGTGGGCTCGGCCACCTTCCATCCGGAAGCCTCACGGGTGGCGAGGATGGCCTCCGGCGGGCGCTTCGGCACTGCGCAATCGACCTTCCAGGTGGGCGGCAATACCGGCTCGGCCCTTGGCCCGCTGCTGACCGCCGCCATCGTCATCCCGCATGGCCAGCCCGCCATTGCCTGGTTCATGCTGGCGGCTGCGCTGGCGGTGTGGGTGCTGTGGCGGGTGACCGGCTGGACCATGAGCCACGGCCAGACCCGGCTCAAGACCTTCGCCGGCCAGCAGCCGCCCGGGCTGGCCCCTGGCGCCATGTGGCGCGCGGTTGGGGTAATCGCCGTGCTGATGTTCGCCAAGTTCGTGTATATCGCTTCGTTCACCAACTACTTCACCTTCTACTTGATCGAACATTTCGGCCTGAGCGTGCAGCACAGCCAGCTGTACCTGTTCGTGTTCCTCGCGGCAGTGGCACTGGGTACCTTCGCTGGCGGCCCGGTGGGTGACCGGATCGGGCGCAAGGCGGTGATCTGGGTGTCGTTCCTCGGCGTGGCCCCCTTCGCCCTCGCCCTGCCGCATGCCAACCTGGCCTGGACGGCGGCCCTGGCGGTGCTCATCGGCCTGGTGATGTCCTCTGCCTTCGCCGCGCTGGTGGTGTATGCCCAGGAGGCGGTGCCTGGCCGGGTCGGCATGGTCTCCGGAGTGATGTTCGGCTTGATGTTCGGCATCAGCGGCATCGGTGCCGCCGGGCTCGGCGAGCTGGCCGACCGACACGGCATCGAGTGGGTGTACCAGGCAATCGCCTTCTTGCCGCTGCTGGGGCTGGCCACTGCGCTGCTGCCGGCAACCCGCTCGCAAGCCCGCCCCGCCCGCTGCTGTTAAAGTGGCTGGGCCGGGCAGCCTGAACACGAGGTAGCAATGCTCAAACCGCAGCATGAATTGCTGGTGGAGGTCGATGAATGGGCCTGGGAAGTGGGTAGCCGCGCAACCGACTACCCGACCGACTGGTTCATCGAGCCGCACAGCCATGCCAAGCATCAACTGATCTATGCCATCAAAGGCCTGATGATCGTCGAGTCCGGCAATGAACGCTGGACCGTGCCACCCAGCCGCGGGGTGTGGATGCCCTGCGGCCAGGTGCACGCGATACGCTGCGTGGGCGAGGTGAAGATGCGCAGTGTGTTCGTGCGCACCGATACCGCCGTCCCCCTACCCAGGCAGAGCAAGGCCATCAGCATCTCGCCATTGCTCAGCGAACTGATCAAGGCCTCGGTGGGCTTCTGCGCACCGTTTGCCGATGACTCCCGCGAAGGCCGGGTGATGCGCCTGATCCTGGATGAGATCTGCGTGCTGCCAACCCAGCCGCTGAAGCTGTCGCAGCCCAGCGACAAGCGCCTGCGCACAATCTGTACGGTGCTGCTCGAGCGGCCTTACGATAATGCCACCCTGGCCGACTGGGGTGTGCAGCTGGGCGTGGACGAGAAAACCATCCAGCGCCTGTTTCGCAAGGAAACCGGCATGACCTTCGGCCAGTGGCGCCAGCAGGCGCGGCTGATGCAGGCGCTGGAGCGGATCGCCCTGGGCGAGCGCATCATCGATGTCGCGGTGGCGCTGGGGTATGACAGCCCGAGCGCCTTCGCCAGCATGTTCAAGCGCCAGTTCGGCACCACGCCCAGCCAGTTCTTCAAATGAGCTGAAAAACAATCATTGCATGATCTCACCCAGCAACCCGGTCATGGCGTGTACAGTAGGCTCACAACAAAGCCCAGAAGGAGCCCGGCACATGTCCGCAACGCTGTCCCCCCTGCAGATCGACTGCGATTTCGACTCCGGCAATATTCAGGTACTGGATGCCAGCAACCCGGCCCGGGTGCACCTGGCCATCCGCCCCGACACCCACAGCGGCCACTACCAGTGGTTCCACTTCAAGGTCAGCGGGCTCACGCCAGGCCAGGTCCACCGCTTCAGCCTCGACAACGCCTCCGGCTCGTCCTACAAGAACGCCTGGAGTGGTTACAACGCCGTGGCCTCCTACGACCAGCAAAGCTGGTTCCGCGTACCCAGCCAGTACGATGGCACGGCACTGTCGTTCGAGGTGAAGGCCGAACAGCCGCAGATCTGGTTCGCTTACTTCGAGCCCTACTCACGCGCCCGCCACAACCAGCTGATCGAACGTGCCAGGCAACTGCCAAGGGTCGAGTTGCTGGCCAGCGGCCGCAGCGTCCAGGGCCGCGACATTCCCCTGCTGCGTGCCGGTGATGGCGCCGCAGGCAAGCGCAAGCTGTGGCTGATTGCCCAGCAGCACCCGGGCGAACACATGGCCGAATGGTTCATGGAAGGGGTAATCGACCGCCTGCAGGCCGACGACGCGATGATCCGCCAATTGCTGGCCAAGGCCGATCTGTACCTGATCCCCAACATGAACCCGGACGGTGCCTTCCTCGGCCACCTGCGCACCAACTTCAAGGGCAAGGACCTCAACCGTGCCTGGCAGGACGCCAGTGTCGAGTTCAGCCCCGAAGTATTCTTCGCCCAGGCGCAGATGAAGCAGTACGGGGTAGATGCGTTCATCGACGTGCATGGCGACGAAGAGATTCCCCATGTGTTCACTGCGGCCTGCGAAGGCAACCCGGGCTATACCCCGCGGTTGGCGCAGCTGGAAGCGCAGTTCCGAAGCACCCTGTGCAGCCTGACCCGTGACTTCCAGACCGTGCACGGCTACACCCGCGACGAGCCGGGGCAGGCCAACACGACACTGGCCTGCAATGCCGTGGGGATGGCCCATGACTGCCTGTCGCTGACCCTGGAAATGCCCTTCAAGGACCATGACGACGCGCCCAACCCGGCCACCGGGTGGTCGGGGGCACGTTCCAAGGCACTGGCCGGGGCGGTGCTGGAGACCCTGGCGCAGATGGTTGACGATTTGCGTTGAGCCCCGCGGCGTTCGAGCTGACTTCCAGTTGGCACCTGCAGCTTCATGTGCTCGGGTGCGTTCAGAACTGCACGTCCAGAATCACACTGTCGGCATAACTCCCTGCCGGCGGTGTGGCCTGATCGGTATAGACCCTGGCGTTATAGTTGAACACCTGGCTACCGGTACCCGTGCCTGCTCCGGGGTTCACATCGGCATCGCTACTGGCCCGTCGCGCCGCCCCCACCGAGCCCCAGCGCTGCGCCCCGGCGCTCTTGAAAATGTCGTAGGCCAGGTAATCGTTTGCCGACGATTTCATGCGCCGCCGTCCGCTGGCCACGTTCTGGCCATCGTCCAGGCCCACGGTATAGATGCTGCCCTTGGTGCACGACACACTCAGGTTCTGGCTTACCGTACCGAACCCCGCCACCACCGGCGCACTGGCGAAGCTGATGTCGGGGGTGGTGATCTGGCAGTCATTGGTCACCGTCAGGCTCACTGTCAGCGGCTTGCTGCCACTGCCGGTATCCCGGCCGATGCAAAACCCGCCGGCGCCGATCCCCGCGCAGTAATCCCAGGTCCACTCGACGTTGAGGATTTCCTGGTAGGCGCCCGCGGCGACGTTGCTGCCTACCTGCGTGCGCATGTACAGGGGCACGTTCTTGGGGGTACCGTTGAGCAGGCCCAGTACATCCAGAATGCCGGTGGTGCGGTATTCGAAGGCGGTACCACGGGTGATCGGATAGCTGGTTGTGGCATCGGCATACAGCGTATAAGGGATGACATCCCCGGTCGGCCCCACCAGGCCGCTGGTGGTGGCAGTGATCTTGATCTTGAATGAGTCGGTGCTGCTGAGCACGCTGAGCACCGAACCGCTGCACTGCAAGCCCGAATTGCTGCTGGAAGCCATCTGTACCGTGCTGCGCACTTGTGTCGAGTTGAGCGAGCCGAACGCCGCCGGCGCAGTCACCACGGAGGTGCACTGGGCCCAGGCGCTACCCGTTGCCAGCAACAAGGCGCAGGCCAACAAGCCAGGCCAGCAGCCCATCACTTGCACTCCAGCGGGCCGATCAAGGGGATCGAACCTTGCACTTCAGGCAGGTCGAACGCCACCTGGCAATGCCCGCCGCCCGCCAGTTCCACCTGCAGGCTATTGTGCCGCGCCAGGTTTTCCAGGTACACCAGGCCGTCCCATCAGACGACCGCCTGGCTGCCACTTTCGCTATGGGTGACGCGGCTGCCCAGCGTGAGCACCTGTCGCTTACCGTCCACCAGCTCGATACTGGCGGCCAGCACGCGCCGCAGCGGAAACTCCAGCAGATAGCCGCTGCCACGGCGCACCGCCACGCGCTGCTCCACTTCCGCCGCCAGGATGTCCGGTGGCAAGTCCATCGGGTCGATCTCGTACTTGCCGCGGTAATAACCGCTGCTGTATGGCACCAGCAGGTGGCCGCTGGCATCGGTGCGGCCGACTTCCTGATTTTCATAGCGCACCGGTACATCGGCGTAGCCCTGGGTGCTGACCACCACGAAGGCATCGTCGATACGGTTGGCGGCAAACAACCCCGCATCCATCCACACCAGCGAGCCGCTGGCATCGGCCCAGCGGGTCATCTCGCCGCTGCTGCCATACACCCCCGCCTGCAACTGCACCGATTGCAGGCGCCAGGTGACATCGGCCTGGCGGTAGGCGTCGCGCTCGCTACCAGCGGCATAGCCCAGGTTGTAACCGACACCGCCGCCCACAGGCACGGCGCGGCTGTAGTTCACGCGCTGCAGGCGCTCGCCGGCCTGGCTGCGCTCCAGGCTCAGGGCCAGGGTGCCACGCAGGTCGAACGGGATGACCAGTTGCGCCTGCAGCGCCCACTGGCTATCGCCCACTTCCCGGTTGGCCGACAGGTACAGGCTGCTGCCGCCCCACAGCGGCCGGCTGTAACTGAGGTTGAGCAGCCGGGTCCGCGTGCCATCGCCAGCCCGCACGTCGAAGTAGCCGGCGCCGATGTTGCCGTATTGGTTCAGGTTGAGGCTGAACGTGACCTGTTCGCTGCGCTGGCTCAGCTGCATGTCCTGGCTGTCGACACGGGTCAGGTCGGCGTAGGCGCCATGACGTTGCAGGCGCTGGTAGCTGATGCCGATGCGCTGGCTGTTGTACTGATAGCCGAGGGCCCCCTGGTGGCCTTTGTCGCCGTCGAACTGGCTCTGCGCCAGGGCCGCATTGAGCACGCCGACATTACCCAGGCGCAGGTTGCCGCCCAGGCCGCCCAGCATCAACGATGCGGCGCTTTCGGCATGGGTCTCGACGGTGAAGGCGTCACTCACCCCATAGCGCAGGCTGGCCGAAGCCACCCCAGGGCCATAGGCAAAGTCACGCACGCCGTAGTCACGGCGCAGGCTGCCGGCCGCTACCGAGTAATCCGCCAGGCCTTGCTGCAGCAGGCTGCTGGTGACATAGAACGGCAGCGTGGTCGACACCTGTCGGCCAAGCGCATCGGTGGTGACCACTACCGCTTCCCCGGCACCATTGATGAACGGCACGTTGGTCAAGGTGTAGGGCCCCGGCTGCAACTCGGTGGTGCTGGACTTGTAGCCATTGATGAACAGGTCCAACGAGGTCGGCACCGCCGCCTCCCCGGCGAACGCCGGCAATGGGTAGGTGACCAGGTCGGGGCGCGCAGCGAAATCGCGAGACAACTGCAGGCCGCCGACCCGCACCGAACTGCTCCAGGGCAAGGCGCCGGTCACCAGGTCACCGGCTTCGTAGGTCAGCAGGCGCTGCTCGTCGGTGAAACGCCAGGTGGAGTCGTAACGCAGGAAGCCCTGACGCGTGTCGTCGGCCAGCGCAGCGTTGAACGACTGGCGCCACTGCCCGGTGCTGGAGAAAGTGCCCCAACTGTCGAACAGGCGCAGTTCATTCCAGGCTGCCAGGTAGCTTCCGGCATCATCGGTGTCGTTCAGGTACAGATCGTAGTTGAACAAGGCGCCGAAGCTGCTGCGCGCATCGGTCGCCGGGTACAGGTTGCGCTCGCCTAGCTGCTGGTCGGGCAGCCAGGCCGGTGGCACCTGCAGCAGCAAGCGCTGGTTCTGGCTGTCGTAGTCGGCATGCAACCCTGCGATGGCCTCCAGTGCCAGTTCGCCCTGCGGGTTGCCCGGTAGCGAGACACCCGCCGCCCGCAACACCTCGCTGTCCAGGTACAACTGCCCGGCGCGCTGCTGGACCGCGACCAAATCAGCCTTGGGCATCTGGTTCACCAGCAGTTCGAGGTATAGCGTGGCGTCGGTGATGGCGGAAAGCTCCAGGGGCGGTGGCGGCAGGTCGTCGGCCAGCACCAGGCCCGAGCCGAGCATGGCCAACCCCACGCACCAGCGGGGCATCGTCGTCAGCCACTTCACACACGGTTTCCAGCCATTGCCGGGTCCCCCCTGGCCCATGAACGGCATTCAGGCGCTGGCTCATTGGCCTTGGCGGATAGCGTCCGCGCTGCCCTGGCCGTTGACCCGCCCTTTCAACACACTGCCCGCCCCCGCTGCCAGCGGTGCCGGCCAGCGCATGCTGGCTCCCGGCAGCACATAGCCCAACAGGCCTTCTGCCAATGGCTTGCTCTGGCTGCCCTGCTGCACCACCACATCGGTCAGGCGGGCATGCACCGGGCCGGTATTGCGTAGCTCCACATAGGGCTTGCCCTGCACGGTCACCGCGCGCCAGCTGAGCTGCGGCTTGCCCAGGCCCTCGGCGTTGCGTTTGCCCTCAGGGTCGGCCCTGCCCCACAGGCCCTCGCCGTAGACGAACAGGGGTACCGAGTAACGCATCTGCAGGCGAATCGCCGCGGTGGTGCCAGGCTCGGCCTTGTCGACTGGGATGGCCGGCGGGATTTCGTCGATGATGATGCGGTAGGCCTGTTCCTGCCCGACCGGAGTGGGGGCAGTACGGGTCAGGCGGATCAGCTGCCGCTGCCCGGGGCCAATGCTGGCCACCGGCGGGCTGCCGATGATCTCGCGCTGGGCCTGGAACTGTTCCTGGTAGTCCCCCTGGCGCCAGGCGAACACTCGCACCTGCAGGTTGGCCGCGGTGGTGCCACGGTTTTCCAGCCACAGTGCGCCGGCCTTCTGGTCAGCTTCCAGGACCGGATCGATCGGCCAGATCAGCACCGAGGTCGCCGCCCAGGCCGGCAGGCTCGCCAGCCCCATCACCGCGATCAGACCACGCTTCCATTTCGCGCCTGCCCCCATGATGCTCTCCTTGAAATACTGGTCGTTGCTGCCGCTGTGTTCACCAGCTCACCGTCACTTGCACCACATCGGTGTAGGTCCCGGCCGGCAGTGTGCCGCTCAGCTGGACCCGCCCGTACACCGGCAGCTTGATCGCCGTCGGGTCGGTGTAGCTCACGGCGACGCTCTGGCCGATCCCCAGGTTCTGGCTGTAGGCCGCATCCCGATACAGCTGGTAGGCGAGCACTTGCGTGCCACCGGTACGCTTGAGGTTGCGTGTGCCGCCGGCACTGTTCTGGCCGCCATCCACGCTCATGTTCAGGGCCACCCCCGGGGTGCACTGGAAGGTCACCGTGGAACCGCCCAGCGCGGTGCCGAGCAGCCCGCTGGCCAGCGCCGATTGCGAGCCATAGTCAAGCGTCCCGTAGCTGCTCACGCCTCCCACCACCAGGCACCCGGCAACGATCTGTGCCGTCACCGCGAAGCTGCTGGTGGTCGCCGCATCCAGCGGCGCGCCCAGCAGCATGCCAAGGCAGGTCAGCCCGCCCGCCAGCCACCTGCGCATGGCTCAGAACGACAGCTCGACCGAAACCGTGTCGGTGTAAACCCCCGCCGGCAAGCCGGCCTTGCCTCGCGCCTGGCCGTACAGGTTGACGGTCTGGGCCACGCCGGAGCTGGTCGGCAAGGTGATGGTGCCGTCGATGGCCAGCAGCTGCGAGTGCCCAGCGTCGGTGTAGAAGTCGTACGGCACGAAATTTCCGGCGCCATCGGCCAGCGCGCGCGTGCCCCCGGTCGACTGGCCGTCGTTGACGCCTGCGCGCACGCGGATCACCGGTATCGTGCCGGCCGAGCACAGCACGCTCATCGCCCCACCGCCACCGCCCATTACCTGGGCACCGGCGCTCGTGAACAGGGCGTCCTGGGTGCCGAAATCCAGGGTACCGAAGTTCATCCCCGAGGTGCCCGAGCTGCCATTGACCTGGCATGCCGCGGTCAGGGTCAGCGTCGAGTTGATGTTCCCGGTCGTGGCGGCATGGGCGTGAAAGGCCAGCGCCAGGCCGAGGCCGGCGAGGATGCAGCGTGAAAGGTTCGATCGCATCGGAGTCTCCTAAGCGTTGTTACCAGTCCAGGGTCACTCTCAGGGTGTCACGGTACAACCCGGCTGGCAGCGCGCGCGCCTGCGCCACTACCACACCGTAAATGGGAACCGGCACCTGGCGAGTGCCGCTGATGGTGAAGGCACGCGCCTGGCCAATGCCGTAGTGGCTGTTGCCGCCCGGGTCGACTGCCAGTTGATAAGGGATCAGTTCGCGGCCGTTGCTCAACCGCCGTATGCCATCGCTGCCATTCAGGCCGCCGTTGATGCGCACATTGAACGCCCGCACCTCGGGGGTGCAGCTGATCTGCAGGCTGCCCTCGCCGCCCAGGTCATCGACCTGGCTGCGCAGCGGCAGGTCCCAGCCTGGGCCCCGCTCGCCGAAATCCAGCACCCCCGGGTTGCCCACCAGGGTCGCTTGCGTACCGTTGCTGCTGACCTGGCAGGCCGAGCTGATCACCAGGCGCGCCTGGATGAAGCCGGTGCTGGTGCCATGCGCGGCACTGCTGGCCACCAGCAACGGGCCCAGGGCAAGCAGCAGGATCGGGGTTCGGCTCATGGCGTCGGGTTCCTGTGCATGGCGGCCTCCCTACCAGGTGACAGTGACTTTGAGCAGGTCGGCATACCTGCCGGCCGGGGGAACCCAGGCCAGCTTGTCGATGCGTGCGTACAACGGCAGCTCGACCGTGCCGCTGTCCGGCACCCACGCCGAATGCGCCACATTCACCGCTAACGGTTCGCGCCAGGCGGCATCGCGATACAGCCGGTAAGGGATGGGCCGGGCCTGCCCATCTTCGCTGGCGAGAAAACGCAGCTCGCCGATACCGCCATGCTGACCACCGTCGACGCGCACCTGATACGGGGTCTGTGGATTGCACTCCAGACGTGGCGGGCGCTGGCTCAGCAGCGCACCGCTGAGCGGCGCGCCGGGGCCGTCGAGGCGTGCTGCTGCGCCCAGGTCGACAAGCCCCAGCGCCTGGCCGCCAGCGTCGCGCGGTTGGCCGACCAGCATGCAGCCGCGCTGCACCAGCACGCGTACCTCCACCAGGAAGTCCGTCGCCGTGGCGCTGGTGCTCAGCATCAGGCCCAACAGCACGGGCAGGAAGCGCTCCGTCACCTTGATTATCCTTGTCGATGTGTGCAGAGCTGAGCGTAGCAGCGAGTTGACATCACCGTGGTGGCATACAGCCATTTTTTTGTGTTAGCAACAAAGCGATATGCCCGCGATGAAAACAGCCGGCGTGACGTAGAACCCACCGCCACTTCAGGCCTCCAATGCTCAAGGCCGGCACTGCTGCGGATAATCTGTTAGGGTGAACCACTCTCATCCTGCACCAGGCATACCGTACGCATGGACAGACATGACAGGAGCGTTTCATCGATGACTGCAGATAGCACGCTCACCCAGGCCCTTGAACGCTGTGCCCAGGAGCCGATCCAGCTACCTGGCAGCATCCAGCCTCAAGGGTTTCTGCTGGTGCTGGACGAAGCCGATCTGCGCGTGCTTCAGGCCAGTGAAAATGTCGAGCAATGGCTGGGCATACCCGCCAGGGAAATGACTGGCTGCAGCTTCGCCGAGCTGGTCAGTGGTGAATTCGACCTGCGCCTGCACTTGGCCCGCCTGCCCGAGGACGAGGTGTTTCCGTTCCATATCGGTGACGTGCAGCTGCGCCGGGGTGCACCGTACAGCGACAAGCTGCACCTGCTGGCACACCGTCATGACCAGGTGCTGATTGCCGAATTCGAGCCCCCGCGGCTGCCGGCGGACCTTGCCGGGCAGGGCGATTACTACCCGCTGGTGCGCAGCTTCGTCGGTCGCCTGCACCAGGCCAGCAGCCTTGAAGAGCTGCTGCAGCAAACCGTGCTGCAACTCAAGCGCATCACTGGCTTTGGCCGGGTCAAGGCCTACCGTTTCGACGCTGAAGGCAACGGCCAGGTGCTGGCCGAAGTCGCCGACCCGGGCTACCCCAGCTATCTGGGGCTGTGTTTCCCGGCCGCCGATATCCCACGCCAGGCGCGCGAGCTGTACCGGGTCAACCGCATCCGCGTGATCGAGGACGCCAACTACCAGCCCTCGCCGCTGCTGCCTGCTGCCAACCCGCGTACCGGCAAGTCACTGGACCTGAGCTTTGCCGCGCTGCGCAGCGTATCGCCGGTGCACCTGCAATACATGCGCAACATGGGCACCCTGGCCTCGATGTCGCTGTCGATCGTGGTCGATGGGCAATTGTGGGGGCTGATTTCCTGCCACCACCAGCAACCGCGCCCGGTGGACCTGCGCACCCGCACGGCCTGCGAGCTGCTGGCCAGCGTGCTGTCGTTGCAGATCGAATCGCGCGAGTCCCACGCCAAAACGCGCCAGCTGCTGGAGCTACGCCAGCACATCGTGCGCATGATTTCGTCGATGGCCGACCACGACAGCGTCAGCGACGGGCTACACGATTTGCCCGACGTGTTGCTGGCGTTCGCGGGGGCCCAGGGGGCTGCGGTCATCTCGGCCGAACGTTGCGACCTGATCGGCAAGACCCCACCCGCCGCGCAGGTCACCGCACTGGTGCACTGGCTGACGCAACGAGGCGAAGAGACCGTCTTCCACAGCGACAACCTGCAGCGCGACATCGACGAACTGCCCGAGCTCGCGGCTCATGCCGGTGGCGTGCTGGCAGTGGCGATTTCCCAGATTCACTCGCATTACCTGCTGTGGTTCCGCCCCGAGCAGGTGCGCACGGTGAACTGGGCCGGGCAGCCGAGCAAGCAGGTCGGGCCACAGGGCAACCTCGACCCGCGCCACAGTTTCGAGCGCTGGCAGGAACAGCTGCGCGGCTACTGCGAGCCCTGGCAGCCGCTGCTTGTCGAAGGCGTGCTGGAGCTGCGCACCGCCGTGCTCGGCATCGTCCTGCGCAAGGCCGAGGAACTGGCGCAACTGGCCAGCGAGCTGCGCCGTTCGAACAAGGAGCTCGAAGCCTTCTCCTACAGCGTGTCGCACGACCTGCGGGCGCCCTTGCGGCATATTGCCGGCTACACCGAACTGCTCGGCGAAATCGAAGAGCAGAGCCTGAGCGAGCGTGGCAAGCGCTTCCTGCAACACATCGGCGAGGCCGCACACTTTGCCGGCAGCCTGGTCGACAACCTGCTCAACTTCTCGCAGATGGGCCGCTCCGCCCTGCGCCTGTCGGACGTCGACCTCAACGCGTTGGTCGAAGCCGTTCGCAGCGAGCTGGCGCCCGACTATGAAGGCCGCGAAATCGTCTGGGACGTCGCGCCATTGCCCAAGGTGATCGGTGACCCGGCCTTCATCAACCTGGCCTTGCACAACCTGCTGGCCAACGCCATCAAGTACACCCGCGGCCGCACCCCGGCGCGCATCGGCATCAGCGCCGTGCAGCACCCGGACGAAACCGAGATCTGCATTCGCGACAACGGCGTGGGCTTCGACATGGCCTATGCCAACAAGCTGTTCGGCGTATTCCAGCGCCTGCACCGCATGGAAGATTTCGAAGGTACCGGAATCGGCCTGGCGAGCGTGCGGCGCATTATCGAACGTCACGACGGCCGGGTCTGGGCGCATGGCAAGATCGACCAGGGCGCCACCTTCCACTTCACCCTCCCGCGTCATCCCGCGACTACCTGAGGCACCGCTACATGCTCAAACCCATCCTGCTGGTCGAAGACAACCCACGCGACCTGGAGCTGACCCTCCTGGCGCTGGAGCGCAGCCAGTTGGCCAACGAAGTCATCGTGCTGCGTGACGGTGCCGAGGCGCTGGACTATCTGCTGCGCCGCAATGCCTACGCCGAACGTGACGATGGCAACCCCGCCGTGCTGCTGCTGGACCTGAAACTGCCGAAGGTCGACGGCCTGGAAGTGCTCAAGGAAGTGCGCACCACCCCCGAACTGCGCAGCATCCCGACGGTGATGCTGACCTCCTCGCGTGAAGAACCCGACTTGTTGCGCGCCTACGAGCTGGGGGTGAACGCCTACGTGGTCAAGCCAGTGGAGTTCAAGGAATTCGTCGCCGCCATTTCCGACCTGGGGATATTCTGGGCAGTCCTCAATGAACCACCCCCCGGCTCGCTGCGCCTGCCCCGGCGTGGCAGCAATTGAGGCCGCCGCGACGATGCAGCCGATGCCGCTGAAACTGTTGATGGTCGAGGACAGCTCGATGGATGCCGAGCTGACCCTGATGCGCCTGGAGCGCAGCGGGCTGCATGTGCAGGCGCAACTGGTATTCGACCATGTTGGCGTAGAGCACGCCCTGCGCGAGGCCCGCTACGACCTGATCCTGTGCGACTGCGTGTTGCCGGGCTCGTCCGGCACTGAAGTGCTGGCGATTGCCCAGCGCCTGGCACCGGACATCCCGTTCATTTTCCTGTCCGGCATCTACGGCGAAGAGCATGCGGTGGAAATGATCCGCCTGGGTGCCACCGATTATGTGCTGAAGAAGAACCTGCCCCTGCTGCCCAAGGCGGTGCGCCGGGCCCTGACCGAGGTGCAGGAGCGCCAGCGCCGGCGTCGCGCCGAAGAAGCCCTGGCCGACGTCGAGGCACGTGCGCGCTTTGCCATCGACGCGGCCGGCATGGGCACCTGGGACATGCGCCCGCAAGAAGGCCTGTTGCTCTGGGATGACCGCTGCAAGACCCTGTTCGGCCTGCCCACCAGCACCGAGATGACCCTGGACGTGTTCTATGCCGGCATCTACCCCGACGACCTGCCGCTGGTGCGCGAAGCGGTAGACCGCGCCATGCGCCCGGAAAGCGGTGGCCAGTACCGAGTGGAATTTCGCATCGCCCAGCCCGATGGCCGGGAGCCGCGCTGGTTGCTCAGCAGCGGCCAGAGCCAGTTCGTCGACGACCAGTGCGTGCGCTTTTCCGGTGTGCTGCAGGACATCCATACCCAGCGCCTGGCCACCCAGGCGTTGCGTCAGCTCAACGAGATGCTCGGTGAACGGGTCGAGCGCCGTACCCGCGAACGCGACCGCGCCTGGGAGCTGTCGCAGGACCTGCTGGCAGTGCTCAACAAGGACCTGACCCCGGTTGCATTGAACCCCGCCTGGGAGGCCAGCCTGGGCTTTTCCCGCGAGCGCCTGAGCCAGTCGTCGCTACTGCACCTGCTGCCCGAGCCCGACCAGGAACTGTTGCTCACCGAACTGGCCGCCCTCGCCCATGGCCGCACCAGTGCCCGCTTCGTCGGCCGAGTCCTGCATGCTGGCGGCCAGCAGCGCTGGCTGTCGTGGGTGGTGGTACCGGAAGATACCCTGCTGTATGTGGTGGCGCGCGACATCACCAGCGAGCGCGAGGCGGCCATGGGCCTGGCTGAAGCCAACGCGCGCCTGCGCGAACAGATCGACGAACGCGAACGTATCGAGGCTGCGCTGCAACAGATGCAGCGCCTGGAAGCGGTCGGCCAACTGACTGCTGGCGTAGCCCACGACTTCAACAACCTGCTGACGGTGATTCTCACCGGAGCCAGCTTCCTCGAACGCGACCTGGCCAAGGGCGATGTAGACAAGGCCCGCACCCGCCTCACGCACATCCGCGAAGCTGGCGAACGCGGTGCCAAGCTGACCTCGCAGCTGCTGGCGTTCTCCCGCCGTCAGCGTCTGGAGCCAGTGCCGTTGGACCTCAACCGGACCCTGGCCGGCCTTGAGGAATTACTGCGCCGCACACTGGGCGGCAATGTCTCGGTGCGCCTGGACCTGGAGCCCTGCCTGTGGCAGGCACTGACCGACCCGACCCAGACCGAGATGATCATCCTCAACCTGGCGATCAACGCCCGCGACGCCATGCCTGACGGTGGCCAACTGACCCTGTCGACCCGTAACGGCCGTGTTGACGCCCGCCCGCAACGCCCCGAAGACCCGGACCCGGGCGAGTACGTGGTGCTAAGCATCGGCGATACCGGCTGCGGCATGAGCGAAGAGGTGCTGGCCAAGGTATTCGAGCCATTCTTCACCACCAAGGACATCGGCAAGGGTTCCGGCCTGGGCCTGGCCCAGGTATTCGGCTTCGCCAAGCAGTCAGGTGGTGGCGTGCACATCGACACCGTGCCGGGGCGTGGCACGCAGGTGGCGGTGTACCTGCCGGCGGTCAAGGATCAAGTGGTGAATGAACCGCTGCCGCCGCGGCTCAGCCACTCGATCAGCGCAAGCGGCGGCAACCAGACGATACTGCTGGTGGATGACGACCACCTGGTGCGCGACATGCTTGGCGACGTGCTACGCCAGTATGGCTACCAGGTGCGCCAGGCTCACAGCGGCGAACAGGCCCTGGCCTTGCTGGATGAGCAGATCGACTTGCTGCTGAGCGATTTCGCCATGCCCGAGTTCAACGGTGCACAACTGGCCTTGGCCGCACGCGAACGGTATCCGCACCTGCCGGTGGTACTGCTTACCGGTTACGCGGAATTGCAGGGGCTGGAGTTGCCGAACAGCCTGGTGGTCCAGAAGCCGGTACAAGCCGATGAACTGGCCCGGGTGCTGAACGAGATGCTGGTGACCAAGACCGTGTAGGAGCGGCCTTGTGTCGCGATGGGCTGCGCCAGCAGCCCCTTGGCAATCTGCCCTACATCTGAATCCTGGGGCTGCTGCGCAGCCCATCGCGACACAAGGCCGCGCCTACACGGACGTGCAAAAGGCAGAAACGGCAAAGCCCGGCGCTGATCATTCAAGCACCGGACCGAAATATATTTGAAGCAAGAAAATGGCAGGGGCGGCTGGATTCGAACCAACGCATGGCAGGATCAAAACCTGCTGCCTTACCGCTTGGCGACGCCCCTGTATCGGATGCAGCGTTTGCTGCTCTGACAATTCCAACTGAGTGACAACTGGGTTGTTGTCTTGGAATGCGCGGCACTTTAACAACAAACTTTCGGTCTGTGAACCCCCTGAAGAAAAAAAATTGCCAGAAAACAGCGAGTTAGTCATTTTCGCGTTGCCCACGGCGACCATCCGTCGCTTTCCCCCCGCCTCGCTTCAACACAATCGCATTCCTCCCTTCCAATCAGATGAGGCAACTGCATTGACCATGGAGGACTCCCATGCCTGTTTCACACGATCTTTACCAGGACCTGCACTACCCGCGCGAAATCGTCCAGCAACGCCGCCAGCAGGACAAGGCGCTGGACCGGCTGCTCGACGAGTACATGGACATCGACAACCAGGTGCTGGCCGCCGAGTCGATCTCGGCCGGCAACTTCGAGGACGAAGACCTGCGCCACCTGAAGGAGCGCCGGCTGGCCGTGAAGTACATGATCGAGCGCCAACTGGAGCGCAAGCCCTGAACTAACCCACCAAGGCGGACACCGTCAGGGGGTCTGGCTCGCCGTCATAGAACTGCACCAGTGCCTGCTGGAACAACGGGTTGTCGGGCGCCGCCCGGGCGAACAGGGTCAGGCACGAACGCAGCTTGAGGTCATCCGGGCTGCCGAGCATGGCCCTGGCACTCTTGTCGCCATGTTGCAGCAGCGCGGTAACGCAAGCTTGCAGCCGCGGCCCCAGCAAGGGGTGGGCCAGGTAGGCTCGGGCTGCGTCGATCCCGGCCAACGCATACCGCTCGGCCATGGCGCTGCGGCCCAGGCCATCGAGCTGTGGAAACACATACCACATCCAGTGGCTGCGCTTGTGCCCGGCCTGCAGCTCCTGCATCACCTGGCCATACACCCGGTTCTGCGCCTCGACGAAGCGCTCCAGGTCATAGTCGCTTTGCATGCTCGCCCCTCCTCGCATCGTGCTTTGCTACCCCCTTCACTGTACGCCTGCAGCGCCGACCTATCTCGCCAGGCGATGATTGCCGCGCACTTTCTGTATTGGTCAAACTCGCCGCGCTCGGGCAAGCTGCATGCTCCCCGTCATCGCCGAAGGAGCTTCGCTTTGCCTGCCTGGATTCCTGCCCCGTTACGCCAGCTCGGCCGGCGCTTGCGTGACACCGCCCCCCAGAGCGAGCTGCTCGGCTGGTTCGAAGAGCAGGCACGCAGCCGCGGTTATCAGCTCAGCGACGGCCAGCGCCGGGTAATCCAATGCATGGCCGGGCAACTGGCACAGCTCGAACAAGGCCAACCGCGCAGCCTGTACCTGTACGGCCCGGTGGGGCGCGGCAAGAGCTGGTTGCTCGATGGTTTCTTCCAGGCCGTGCCGGTAGCGGCCAAGCAACGCCTGCATTTCCATGACTTCTTTGCCCGCCTGCACCAGGGCATGCACCGCCACCGCGCGCTGGATGATGCGCTGGGCGCGACCCTCGACGAACTGCTGGGCGGCTGCCGGGTGCTGTGCTTCGACGAGTTCCACGTGCATGACATTGGCGATGCGATGTTGCTCACGCGCTTGTTCAACGCCCTGTTCAGCCGTGGGGTGTGGTTGCTGGTAACGTCCAATTATGCCCCCGAAGGGTTGCTGCCCAACCCGTTGTACCATGAGCGGTTCCTGCCGGTGATCCGCCTGATCAACAGCTCGATGACAGTGCTCGAGGTCAGCGGTGACACCGACTTCCGCAGCCTGCCGGCAAACCGCGAACATCAGCGCTTCACCCGTGGTTGCTATGCCTGGCCAGGCACGGCGGCACAACGCCAGGCGCTCGGGGTTCCGCAACAACAGCCGCTGATGCTGGAGGTGAACAAGCGCCCGTTGCGCGCGCTGGCCAGCGATGGCCGGCGGGTGGTGTTTGCCTTTGCAGACCTGTGCGAGCACGCCACGGCGGTTATCGACTACCTGGTACTGGCCGAGCGATACGATGAATGGGTCATCGATGGGCTGGACGATCTTTCGCAATGCTCGCTGGCGGCGCAGCAGCGTTTGGTCAACCTGGTGGATGTGCTGTATGACCAGGACCGGCAAGTGATAGTGATCGCTAAACGGCCGCTGGAAGAGAGCCTGGATGGGCCACTTGCCGACCTGATGCGCACCCGCAGCCGGCTGGGGCAGTTGCATCAGCTTGGGCCCCAGGATCGAGTTGCCTGACAGGTCTCCTCGCGGATGCACCCGCGAGGAGACCCGCAACGTCACAGGATCAGCCAGCCCTGGGCAAGTCCGCCAGCACCGCTTCGATCTCCCCGAGCACCGCCGGGTCATCCAAGGTCGAAGGCGGCACGTAGTCCTGCCCGTCGGCAATCTTGCGCAACACGGCCCGCAGGATCTTCCCCGAGCGGGTCTTGGGCAGCCGCTTCACCAGCCGCACCCGGTTGAAGCAGGCCAATGCGCCAATCTCTTCGCGCACGCTGCCCACCAGCTCCACCAGCAACTGTGCCTCGGCAATGCCCTCGCCATCCTTGAGCACCACCAGGGCCAGTGGCACCTGCCCCTTGATTTCGTCATGCACGCCGATTACGGCGCACTCGGCCACTGCCGGATGACGCGCCACCAGGTCCTCCATCTCGCCGGTGGACAGCCGATGCCCGGACACGTTGATCACGTCATCCGTGCGCCCCATGATGTAGACGAAGCCGTCGTCGTCCAGGTACCCGCCATCGCCGGTGTGGTAGTACCCCGGATAGGTGCGCAGGTAGGCCTGCAGGTAGCGCTCGTGGTCGCCCCATAGCGTCTGGCTGCAGCCGGGTGGCAGCGGCAGGGCAATGACGATCGAGCCCTGGTGGTTCGGCCCCAGCAAATGCCCCTCGTCATCCAGCACCTGCACGTGGTAGCCCGGCACCGCCCGGTTGCTGGACCCCGGCTTCGCCGCGCTGCCCTCCAGCCCGACGCAGGGCGCGGTGACCGGCCAGCCGGTCTCGGTCTGCCACCAGTGGTCGTGCACCGGCTTGCCAGTGACCCGTTCCAACCATTCGTGGGTGCTGGAATCGAGTTTCTCGCCCGCCAGGAACAACTGGCGCAGCGAGCTCAGGTCGTGCTTGCGGATCAGTTCGCCATCCGGGTCTTCCTTGCGGATGGCGCGCATGGCGGTGGGCGCACAGAACAGGGCATTGACCTTGTACTGCTCCACCACCCGCCAGTAGGCCGAAGCGTCCGGGGTGCGGATCGGCTTGCCTTCGTAGAACACCGTGGTGCAGCCACTCATCAGCGGCCCATAGACGATCAGCGAATGGCCAACTACCCAGCCGACATCGGAAATCCCCCACCACACGTCGCCCGCCTGCATGCCGTAGATATGGCGCATGGCATAGCACAGCGCCACGGCGTTGCCGCCGTTTTCCCGCACGATGCCTTTGGGTTTGCCGGTGGTGCCCGAGGTATACATGATGTACAGCGGGTCGCCCGCATCCAGCTCCACCGGTGGCACCGGCTCGGCCTGCGCCAATGCCGCCTGCCAGTCCAGGTCACGACCCACTTGCAGCTCGGCGCGGGCTTGCGGCCGTTGCAGCACCAGCACCTTGCGCGGCTGGTGGCGGGCCAGCTGCAGGGCGCGGTCGACCAGCGGCTTGTAGGCGATCACCCGGTCGAACTCCAGCCCGCAGGAGGCCGTCAGCAGCAAGGTTGGCCGGGCATCGTCGATGCGCAAGGCCAGTTCGTTGGCGGCAAAGCCACCGAACACCACCGAATGCACCGCTCCGATCCGCGCACAGGCCAGCATGGCCATGGCCGCCTGCGGCACCATGGGCATGTAGATGATCACCCCATCGCCCTTGTTCACCCCCAGCTGGCGCAGCAAACCGGCCAGGCGTGCCACCTCGTCACGCAACTGATGATAGGTGTAGGCCTGCTGCGCGCCGGTCACTGGCGAATCGTAGATCAGCGCCAACTGCTCGCCGCGGCCTTGCTCGATCTGGTGATCGAGGGCCAGGTAGCAGCTGTTCAGGCGGCCATCGGCGAACCAGCGGTGGGTACCGTCGGCGTTGGTTTGCAAGGTCAGGGCTGGCTTGCGGTGCCAGGCCAGGTGCGCGGCCTGTTCCGCCCAGAATGCGGCAGGGTCGGAAATGGAATGGGCGTAGCTGTGCTGGTAGCTCATATCGAGGAATACCCGGTACTTGTTGTTATTGAAGGGCGAAACCTGAGTATGGACCGCTGCAGCGGCACCGCCATGGGACTAAAGTCACAACCGACCTGCAAATTTGCAGACAGCGCAAAAGCGCCCCATAACAGTGCAAAGCCTCTAGAATAGGCCACCCCTTCAACCCACGAGCAGTGCATGGACATCGATCAGGCCCGAACCTTTCTGGAAATCGTGCGTTGCGGCAGCCTGGTTGCCGCCGCCGAACGTCTGTTCGTGTCACAGACGGCAATTACCGCCCGTGTCCAGCGCCTCGAGCAGCAACTGGGTTGCCAGCTGTTCGTGCGCAGCCGCAACGGCGCCAGCCTGACCAGCGACGGCGAGGCTTTTGTCAGCTACGCCAACCAGCTGGTGCAAACCTGGGAAGCGGCGCGCCGCGACCTGCCGCTGCCGCAAGGCTGCCAGCAGGTGCTGCATGTAGGCGGTGAAGTGAGCCTGGGCAACCCGATGATGCTCGACTGGGTCAGTGCCCTGCACCAAGAGCTCCCCAGCCATGCCATCCGCAGCGAGGTGAGCGACGGCGAGTCGCTGCTGCGCAAGGTTGAAATGGGCCTGCTGGATGCCGCGCTGGTCTACCAGCCGACCTATGGCCCGGGGCTGCAGGTAGAGCAGTTGATGGAAGAAAAGCTGATCCGCGTGCGCCGGGTCGACCGCCCCGAGCCGTACATCTACATCGACTGGGGCGAAGCCTTCCGCCGCCAGCACGATGCCGCCCTGCCCGATTGCGCACGCCCGGCGCTGAGTTTCAACCTGGGGCCGCTGGCGTTGCAGTTCATTCTCGACCAGGGCGGCAGTGGCTACTTCCGCACCCGGGTCGTGCAAGCCTACCTGGACAGCGGGGTGTTCGAGCGGGTACCGCAAGCGCCGGAATTCACCTACCCGACCTATCTGGTGTACCCGCGCAAACGGGACAGCGAGGCCCTGCAACAAGCCTTCGCCATCCTGCGCCGGCTGGTAGCCGCCGGCGCCAGCGACTGGTCACAACGCTGGGACCCGCTGATCTGAAGCTTCGGTTCGGCTGAGCAACTGGCGCTTGAGGCCGGCGATCAGGTCGGTCTGGGTGATCACCCCCACCAGCTGGTCGGCTTCCAGCACCGGCAGGCAGTGCAGGCCCTGCTCGCACAGCAACGGCAGCAACCGCTCCAGCGGGTGCTGGCTGCTGACGCTGATGACCCGGCGGCTCATTATCTGCTCCATGCGCACCGCCTTGCGGCCGAACCAGCCGCGCCAACTGAAGCGGCCCCGCTGCATGGCCGGGCCGACCAGGTCGCTGAGGCTGACGATGCCCACCAGCTTGCCGTGCTGCAGCACCGGCAGGGTTTTCAGGTGATGGCTGGCCAGCATCTGCCAGGCCTGCTCCAGGGTGGTATCGGGCGAGGCGAACTGAACATCGCGGGACATGACCGAAGCGGCGGTGATGCCGCCGAGGCTGCGCTGCAGGGCGTGCTGTTCGGTGGCCAGGATGATGCGTTCCAGTTCGTCACGGGTGACGTCGACGAACTCGCCCAGTTCTTCCAGTGCCTGGTCCAGGTCTTCGCCACGGATGCCGACCCGCTCGCTGGGCAGCGGGTCATGGGTATGGTGCAGGTCCTTGCGCGGCGCGGCGCCTTTCGGGTAACGCACGCCGGTCAGGCGGTTGTAGAGGATCGCCACTGTGATCAGGATCAGCGCATTGAGCAGCACCGGCTCCAGAAGCCGATCGCCCATCGCGGTCAGCCCCGAGTCGGCCAGCACCGCGCTCAGCGCCACGCCGCCACCCGGTGGGTGCAGGCAGCGCAGCAGGCACATCACCAGGATCGAGACGCCCAGGGCAGCGGCGGCCACCCACAACTCCGCGCCGAAGCCCTGGCGCATGGCCAGGCCGACCGCACCGGCCACGGCGTAGCTGCCCAGCACCGGCCAGGGCTGGGCCAACGGGCCGGAATGCACGGCGAACACCAGCACCGCCGAAGCCGCCAGCGGGCCGAGCAGGTGCAAGGCGATGCCCGGGCCAAAGGCCATGCTGGTCAGCCAACCGGCGAGGAACAGGCCGAGCAATGCACCGATAGCGGCACGCAACCATTCTCTGGGGGGAATATTCAGCGGCGCAGGCAACAGCCGCTGCAGACGACTTTCGGAACGCGAGGCAGACATTTAGATAATCAGGATCTTTGGTTTTTCTGGTAGGAAAGAAAGCCCGGTACTGACGGCCGGTTTCGTGCAGGGGATTTTGCCGGGCAGGTTGAGGTTGGGCTAATTCAAAAAAATGCGGCTGTACTGCAATTTTTTTGCATTGGTGATATCACAGCCCATCGATTCGCCCCGTAGGAGCGGATTTTATCCGCGATGCAGGCGACGCGGTGGATGGCACCAGCTTTGCCGGTGATCGCGGCTGAAGCCGCTCCTACACGTTTCGCATCGATCCAAAGTCAGCGCTCTACCTGGGCCGGCAAGCCGCGCCGGCATTATCGAGCCTTGCGCGGCAGGTCGATGCTGACTCGCAGCCCACCCAACGGGCTCTCCAGCAGCGCCAGGCGCCCGCCCCAGGCTTCGATGATATCGCGCACGATGCCCAACCCCAGGCCATGCCCGTCAACCTGCTCGTCCAGCCGCGACCCGCGCTCCAGCACCTGTTGCCGCTGGCTGTCGGGGATGCCCGGGCCATCGTCATCGACCCACAACCGGTAGCCCTCGGCATCCACCGCAATGCCCAGGCGCACCTCGCTGTCAGCCCACTTGCAGGCATTGTCCAGCAGGTTGCCGAGCAATTCGAGGAAGTCCTCGCGGTCCCATGGCAGCAACAGCCCGGACGGTACATCGCTGGCCAGCAACAAGCCCTCACCATGAATCAGCCCCAGCGTCGCCAGCAGCCCCGGCAATTCGGCGTCACAGTCGAACTGCGCACCCGGCAGCGCGTCACCCGCCAACCTTGCCCGGTTCAGTTCGCGCGCCAGGCGTTGCTGGATCTGCTCCAGTTGCTCACGCATCTGCGCGCGAACCTCGGGCAATGCGTTCAACCGCTCGCTGGCGGCCAGGCTCAGCAGCACCGCCAGCGGCGTCTTCAGCGCATGGCCAAGGTTGCCCAATGCATTGCGCGAGCGGCGCAGGCTGTCTTCGGTATGCTGCAACAAATGGTTGATCTGCCCCACCAGTGGCGCCAGTTCGCTGGGCACCTCGGCATCCAGCTGCGAGCGCTGGCCCTGCTGCAACTGGGCGATCTGCTGACGCGCGCGCTCCAGTGGCCGCAGCGAGCGGGTCACGGTGATGCGTTGCAACACCAGCACCAGAACCAGTGCCACCAGGCCCATGCCCAGGCCGATCTGCTGCATGCGCCGGAAACCGTCGCGGACCGGCGAATAGTCCTGTGCCACGCTGATCGAGATGTCCTGCCCCAGGCGCCGGTAATCGGCGCGCAAGGCCAGCAATTGCTGACCTTCCGGCCCCAGTTGGTGGCTGTCGGAAAGACCCGGCGCAGCAGGTTTGGGCATGTCCAGGTCCCACAGCGAGCGAGAACGCCAAGTACCTTTATCGAAATCGATGCGGAAGTAGTAGCCGGAAAACGGCCGCTGGTAAGCCGCCGAGATACGCCGCTCATCCAGCTGCAGGCCGGAAGGTCCGCGCACCAGGGCGACCAGCAGGTTCTCGCTTTCCTTGCGCAGGCCGTTTTCCAGGTAACGCTGCAGGCCAGCCTCGAACAGCCACAGGGTCAGTTGCGCCAGCACCAGGCCAACCACCACCAGCACCGCCACCAGGCCCAGGCTAAGGCGCGCCTGGATCGACTTCACGCGCTGCTCCCGGCATAGATATAGCCTTGCCCACGGCGAGTCTCGATGACGCTGCGGCCGAGCTTGCGCCGCAAATGGTTGACGTGCACTTCCAGCACGTTGGAATCGCGCTCGGTTTCGCCGTCGTAAAGATGCTCGGCCAGGTGGCTCTTGGACAGGATCTGCTGCGGATGCAGCATGAAATAGCGCAGCAGGCGGAACTCGGCGGCGGTCAGCTGGATATCCACGCCGTCGCGGCTGACGCATTGGCGACTTTCGTCCAGGTGCAGGCCGGCCGCCTCCAGCGTCGGTTGGTTGGCCAGGCCACGGGCACGGCGCAGCAACGCCTGGATGCGCAATTGCAGCTCTTCGGGGT
This sequence comes from Pseudomonas anuradhapurensis, assembly GCF_014269225.2. Classification (NCBI taxonomy): domain Bacteria; kingdom Pseudomonadati; phylum Pseudomonadota; class Gammaproteobacteria; order Pseudomonadales; family Pseudomonadaceae; genus Pseudomonas; species Pseudomonas anuradhapurensis. The sequence continues at coordinate 2,075,629 of NZ_CP077097.1, read as the reverse complement.
GAAACGGTTTGCTCAGGTAGTCATCGGCCCCGGCCTTCAGCCCTTCGATACGCTCGGCCCAGGAGCCGCGCGCGGTAAGGATCAACACCGGTGTGGCCAGGCCGGCAGCGCGCCACTGCGCCAGCACCTCAAGGCCCGGCAAGCCCGGCAAGCCCAGGTCGAGGATGATCAGGTCGTACGGTTCGCTCTGCCCCTGGTACACGGCATCACGCCCATCGGCCAGCCAGTCGACAGCGTAGCCCTGGCGTTGCAGTGCGCTGGTCAGTTCATCGGCCAGCGGCACGTTATCTTCGACTAGCAACAGGCGCATTCAGTCGTCTTCCTCATCCTTGAGCAGCGTGCCGGTGCTGGCATCGAGCTTGACCTCGCGCACCACACCTTCAACCGTCAGCAACTCGACTTCATAGGCATAGCGATCGTCATCCTCTTCCAGTTCGGCCTCCAGCAGGCGTGCCCCGGGGTGACGCCCCAGGGCAGTTTCCAGCAGATGCTCGAGTGGCAGGATGACCCCCTTCTGGCGCAATTCCAGGGCTTCGTCCTGGTCAAGGTCGCGGGCCATGGCCAGCGAACAAGCGGCCAGCAGCACCAGCGCGAGGTAGCGTGCCGACCGCGGTAGGTGAATCATCAGTTGTCCCGCTCGTCCTTGAGGACTTCACCGGTCTTGGCATCCAGATCGACATCCCACTCGACATTCTGGCTGTCGCGCAGCTCGACCTTGTAGATGTAGCGACCGTATTCGTCTTCCAGCTCGGAGTCGGTGACCGTGGCGCCCGGGTGCTTGGCCACGGCAGCGGCCTTGAGTTCGTCCAGCGACTTGATGGTCTTGGCGTTGACCAGTTTGACCACTTCGTCGGGCTGCACGTCCTTGGCGAAGGCGGCGTTGGCGCCGAACGCGAGGGCGGCGGCGGTGAACAGGGCAGTCAAGGTTTTCATCGTTCTTCTCTCCTGAGAACTGTACAAGTTGTCTACGGGGTTAAGATTACCCAGCGGTCCTTAATTCAACCTGAAAACAACTGCCGGCATGATAGCGCAGGTCAATGGGCCAGCGGCTTGCTGACCTGCACAGATACCTCGCAGCGTCCCTATAATGCCCAGTCACCGCCCAAGAGACCCGTCATGAGCGCCATCCACGTCAAGTACCCCGCCCTCACCTTCAAGGCCGGCCAGCGTGCCCTGCGGCAGATCCGCGAGCGCGGCTTGCAGGCGGCCGATGTCGGTGTGCTGCCGGGCGCGGCGGGTGGGCCGAAGCCGCTGGGCATCCAGGGCCTGGACCTGGCACTGTTCGGTGAATGGCTGCCGTCGGCGCCCCGGCAGCGTGCCCTGATCGGCGCTTCGATCGGTGCCTGGCGCTTCGCCAGTGCCTGCCTTGACGACCCGGTCGCAGGCATCCGCCGCCTGGGCGAACTGTATACCGAGCAGGATTTTGCCAAGGGCGTCACGCCCTCCGAGATCAGCCGCAGCTGCCAACGCATGCTCGATGACCTGTTGCAAGGCCGCGACGGCGAGCTGCTGGCCAACCCGCACTATCGCCTGAACATCCTGGTGGTCAAGAGCCATGGGCATCTTGCCCACGACCATCGCGCGCGCCTGGGCCTTGGCCTGGGTTCGGTGGTTGCCAGCAACCTGCTTGGCCGTGCGCGCCTGGCCCGTCACTTCGAACGCATCATCCTCCACGATGGCCGCGCCACGCCGCCGCTCGACGCGCTCACCGATTTCCCCTCGCGCTGCCTGCCGCTGGACCTGGCCAACCTGCGCCATGCCCTGCTCGCCTCGGGCTCCATCCCCATGGTCATGGAGGGTGTGAAAGACATCCCCGGCGCCGGTGCCGGCACCTACCGCGACGGCGGCCTGCTCGATTACCACCTCGACCTGCCCTACCGCGGCGACGATTTGGTGCTGTACCCGCACTTCACCGACAAGGTCGTGCCTGGCTGGTTCGACAAGGCCCTGCCCTGGCGCAGGGGCGATGCCACGCGCCTGCAGAACGTGCTGCTGATGACGCCCTCGGCGCAATACCTGGCCGCTCTGCCCTACGGCAAGCTGCCTGACCGTAACGACTTCAAGCGCTTCATGGGTGATGCGCCAAGCCGTAAACGCTACTGGTACAAGGCCATTGCCGAAAGCCAGCGGCTGGGCGACGAGTTGCTGGAGTTGCTCGCCACCGGGCGGTTGCATGATCAGCTGCAAGCCTTGTAGCGGCCATGCTGGTAGACTGCGCGCATTATCGATTCACACAGAGTCATGCCAGCGTGGAAATTTTCAAAGAGTTCACATTCGAATCGGCGCACCGCCTGCCCAACGTCCCTGCCGGGCACAAATGCGGCCGCCTGCACGGCCACTCGTTCAAGGTCGGCCTGCACCTGACCGGCCCGCTCGACCCGCACACCGGCTGGATCCGCGACTTTGCCGAGGTGAAGGCGATCTTCAAGCCGATCTACGATCAGCTGGATCACAACTACCTGAACGACATCCCGGGGCTTGAGAACCCTACCAGCGAAGTCATCGCCAAATGGATCTGGGACCAGGTAAAGCCGCTGATGCCTGAACTGTCCAAGGTGCGCATTCATGAAACCTGCACCAGCGGCTGTGAATATACCGGCGACTGAAGCGTCGTGAATGCCGGCCCTACGCACTCATCGCAGAGGCCGGCGGCCACGCTCAGACCTCACCGTGCTGGTGGGGAAAGCTCAGGATTTCCATCGCGACGCGCCCGGCGTCACCTTTGTTGGTATTGAAAAACAGCGCGCCTTCACTTGCGTAACGCCGGAGGTTTCCACCATTTGGCGTCGACAGCAGCACGTTGAAGCGGCGCTCACCTTCCTGCATTTCCGGCGCCAGGCCATCGATCGTCCATAACCGGGCGGAAGCGGGCTTGCGCAGGGCGCCTTGCGCTTCATCGGTTTCCCAGATGCCCACATAGCCCGACCAAGCGTTCGAATCCAGTGCCCAGCGGGCAATGTTCCATTTCCGGTCAGCAGGCCGGATCTCGTAATACAGGCGCTTGCCCGGCCCTGCACTGCCCTTGGTATAGGCACCGAACCAGAACAGTTCGAAGTAGCGCTGGCTCGGTGAAAGGTAATCAATCGGGTCAAGGCGTTTTTCCAGCACGCCGTTTCCCTCGCTCTGCAGATAGTGATCCCAGTGGCCTCGATTGCCCCGGCTCCCGGTTTCTACCCACATCGCGGATAACCGGTGTTTCTGATCGACCCATGCCTGCGGCTCGATGCGCTGCGCCGAAGCTTGCCACCAGCAGCGGGCCAGGAACGTTTCCCGGGAGTTAAATAGGTATTCGCTCATGCTGACGCTCCCCGTCAGTTCAAAGAGCCTCTACGCTATGAACCCGGGCCTTCGCAAGCCAGAGGGAAGCTACTCACCCAAGGCCTTGTGCAGGAAGGCCGGCGCGATGTAACGCTGGTAATGCGCTTCGGACAAGAGGAAAAATTCGCGATCGATGGCATCACGCAGCTGCGGCAGCTCCCAGTCGCGGAACTCCGGCAGCAGCACCATACCGTAAGCCTCCAGGTCGCGAATCATCCGGGCCCCGCGGGCAATCAGCTGGTACGCCCAGCAATACTCGGACTGCTGCTCGACAAAGCGGATGGAGCGCTGCTCCAGTTGCTGGCGCAGCAGGGCTTTGTCGAATACTTCCAGCTTGGCCATCATCACCTGCACCAGCAGTTGCTCCAAGCGCAGCCACACCGCACGCTTTTGCGCATCGTCGTAGCCGTTCCAGTGGATCACTTCATGGTGAAACCGCTTGCAGCCACGGCATACCGTGTCGCCATACACCGTTGAGCAAAGGCCGACACAAGGGGTCTTGATGGACTTGTTGGACATGAAAAACAACAGCTTGGCGGTGGAACACAGGCCCATGTTAGCCCTTTGTCTAACCAGGGTCACTCGTTAAAGTCGTCTTCGCCGCCTTACCTTCGGGCTTTTTTTGCCGTAGAATCATCCGGCCTTTTCAAAGGCAACAATGTCCGTTGGAAGCTGTTTTCAAAGCGTCACGAGCACAGTTCATCCGGTAGAACGGCGTTGGCCCGGGCCATGCATCCCTCGCATGCCCGTGCCAGCCCTCATCAGCTTTCCGTTCTGCAGGCGTAAAACTTTGAAAGCAGCTTCTGTAAGGATTCCTTGCGACTCTGGCTGGGCGGCCCACAAAGCCGTGGCAGCGCATGGGTGCATTGAATGCTGGATGAGCGTCCCGGACCCCCTTTAGGGACCACTGATGAGGGAAATAACTGTGCTTGAAGCCTACCGCAAACACATCGAAGAGCGTGCCGCCCTGGGTATCGTGCCCCAGCCGCTGAACGCCGAACAAACTGCAGGCCTGGTCGAGCTGCTGAAAAACCCGCCGGCCGGCGAAGAAGCCTTCCTCGTAGACCTGATCACCCACCGCGTACCACCAGGGGTCGACGAAGCCGCCTACGTCAAGGCAGCCTTCCTGTCCGCCATCGCCAAGGGCGAAGCCAAGTCGCCACTGATCGACCGCAAGCACGCCACCGAACTGCTGGGCACCATGCAGGGCGGCTACAACATCGAAACGCTGGTTGCGCTGCTGGATGACGCCGAACTGGGCGCCGTCGCGGGCGAACAGCTCAAGCACACCCTGCTGATGTTCGACGCCTTCCACGACGTGGCCGAAAAGGCCAAGGCCGGCAACGTTCACGCCAAGGCCGTGCTGGAATCCTGGGCTGCCGGCGAGTGGTTCACCTCGCGTCCGGCGATCGCCGACAAGTACACCCTGACCGTGTTCAAGGTGCCTGGCGAAACCAACACCGACGACCTGTCGCCTGCCCCGGACGCCTGGTCGCGCCCTGACATCCCGCTGCACGCCCTGGCCATGCTGAAAATGGCCCGTGACGGCATCGAGCCGCAGCAGCCTGGCTCGGTCGGCCCGCTGGCGCAGATCGAAGCGGTCAAGGCCAAGGGCTTCCCGGTTGCCTACGTCGGTGACGTGGTCGGTACCGGCTCCTCGCGTAAATCGGCTACCAACTCGGTGCTGTGGTTCTTCGGCGACGACATCCCGTACGTACCGAACAAACGCGCCGGTGGCTTCTGCTTCGGCACCAAGATCGCCCCGATCTTCTACAACACCATGGAAGACGCTGGCGCCCTGCCGATCGAATTCGACTGCACCAACCTGGCCATGGGCGACGTCATCGACGTTTACCCGTTCAAGGGCGAAGTGCGCCGTCACGGCAGCGACGAACTGGTCACCACCTTCCAGCTGAAGACCGAAGTGCTGCTGGATGAAGTCCGCGCTGGCGGCCGTATCCCGCTGATCGTTGGCCGTGGCCTGACCGAAAAGGCTCGCGCCGAACTGGGCCTGGGTGCTTCCGACCTGTTCAAGAAGCCGGAGCAGCCTGCCGATTCGGGCAAAGGCTACACCCTGGCGCAGAAGATGGTCGGTCGTGCCTGCGGCCTGCCGGAAGGCAAGGGCGTGCGCCCAGGTACCTACTGCGAGCCGAAGATGACCACCGTCGGCTCCCAGGACACCACTGGCCCGATGACCCGCGACGAGCTGAAAGACCTGGCGTGCCTGGGCTTCTCCGCTGATCTGGTGATGCAGTCGTTCTGCCACACCGCGGCCTATCCGAAGCCGATCGACGTCACCACCCACCACACCCTGCCAGACTTCATCCGCACCCGTGGCGGCGTGTCGCTGCGCCCGGGCGACGGCATCATCCACAGCTGGCTGAACCGCATGCTGATGCCTGACACCGTGGGTACCGGTGGCGACTCGCACACCCGCTTCCCGATCGGCATCTCGTTCCCGGCCGGTTCCGGCCTGGTGGCCTTCGCCGCCGCCACCGGCGTCATGCCGCTGGACATGCCAGAATCCGTCCTGGTGCGCTTCAAGGGCAAACTGCAGCCAGGCATCACCCTGCGTGACCTGGTGCATGCCATCCCTTACTACGCCATCCAGAAGGGCCTGCTGACCGTCGAGAAGAAAGGCAAGAAGAACATCTTCTCCGGCCGCATCCTCGAGATCGAAGGCCTGAACGAGCTGACCGTCGAGCAAGCCTTCGAGCTGTCCGACGCCTCGGCCGAGCGTTCCGCTGCCGGTTGCACCATCAAGCTGCCGGAAAAGGCCATTGCCGAGTACCTGCAGTCCAACATCACCCTGCTGCGCTGGATGATCGGCGAAGGCTACGGCGATGCCCGCACCCTGGAGCGCCGTGCCCAGGCCATGGAAGCCTGGCTGGCCAAGCCTGAGCTGCTGTCGGCCGACGCCGATGCCGAATACGCTGAAATCATCGAAATCGACCTGGCCGACGTCAAGGAGCCTGTGCTCTGCGCGCCGAACGACCCGGACGATGCCCGCCTGCTGTCTTCGGTACAGGGCGAGAAGATCGACGAAGTGTTCATCGGTTCGTGCATGACCAACATCGGTCACTTCCGCGCCGCCGGCAAGCTGCTGGACAAGGTCAAGGGCGGTATCCCGACCCGCCTGTGGCTGGCTCCGCCAACCAAGATGGACGCTCACCAGCTGACCGAAGAAGGCTACTACGGCATCTACGGCAAGGCCGGTGCACGCATGGAAATGCCAGGCTGCTCGCTGTGCATGGGTAACCAGGCACGCGTACAGACTGGTTCGACCGTGGTGTCCACCTCGACCCGTAACTTCCCGAACCGCCTGGGCGACGCTACCAACGTGTACCTGGCATCGGCCGAACTGGCTGCTGTCGCTTCGATCATCGGCAAGCTGCCGACCGTCGAAGAGTACATGCAGTACGCGAAAGACATCGACAGCATGGCTGCCGACGTCTACCGCTACCTGAGCTTCGACCAGATCGCCGAGTTCCGCGAAGCGGCAGCCAACGCCAAGATCCCGGTGGTTCAGGCGTAAGCTGAGCGGCAAGTTGTAAGCTGCAAGCTACAAGAACAAGCCCCGGCAGAAATGCCGGGGCTTTTTTGTGGCTCTGTGCTGGCCTTGCCGGTCTCTCAGAGCACAAACAGGTCCACGAACCGATGCACTGCCATCCCCTCCAGCGCCTGCTGGTTCTTGCATACCGCCAGAATCTCTTCACAGCGCTGCCGGGCGAACCTCGTCGCCAGGTTGGCCCTGAATTTCGCCTCCAGCAACGGTATGCCCTCCGCCCGCCGGCGCCGATGACCGATCGGGTACTCCACCACTACCTGCTCGGTACTGCTGCCATCCTTGAAGAACACCTGCAGCGCGTTGGCAATCGAGCGCTTGTCCGGTTCCAGGTATTCGCGGCTGAAGCGAGGATCTTCGATCACCTCCATTTTCTCGCGCAGGCGGTCGATGCTTGGATGGTTGGCGTGAAAGGCGTCTTCATATTGTTCGGCCACTAGATGCCCGAAAATCAAGGGCACCGCCACCATGTACTGCAAACAATGGTCGCGGTCGGCGGCGTTGGCCAGCGGGCCGCTCTTTGAAATGATGCGGATTGCCGACTCCTGAGTGGTGATGACAATGCGGTCAACCTCGTGCAGGCGATTGCGCACCCGCGGGTGCAGGCTGACTGCCGCCTCGCAGGCAGTCTGGGCATGGAACTCGGCAGGGAAACTGACCTTGAACAGCACGTTCTCCATCACATAGCTACCCAGGGCCTGCGGCACGCGCAGCGCCTGCTGCTCGGCGGGCTTGAGTGCCAGGTCCTTGTTGGTGTGGCTGAACAGTACGTCGTAGAAACCCCATTGGGGTGCAGTGAGCACACTTGGCACGCCCATTTCGCCACGCAGGGCGATATCGGCCAGGCGCACACCACGGCTGGAAGCATCGCCGGCAGCCCAGGATTTGCGCGAACCGGCGTTGGGCGCGTGGCGGTAGGTGCGCAGTGCCTGGCCGTCGACGAAGGCGTGGGACAAGGCACTGAGCATCTGCTCACGGTTGGCGCCCATCAGCCTTGCGCACACTGCGGTGGACGCCACCTTGACCAATATCACGTGGTCGAGACCAACCCGATTGAAGGCGTTTTCCAGCGCCAGCACACCCTGGATCTCATGGGCCATGACCATGGTCTCCAGCACATCGCGCATCAGCAGCGGTGTTTCACCGGCGGCTACACGCTTTTGCGACAGATGGTCGGCAACCGCCAGGATGCCACCCAGGTTATCCGAGGGGTGCGCCCATTCGGCGGCCAGCCAGGTATCGTTATAGTCCAGCCAGCGTACCGTGCAGCCGATGTCCCAGGCCGCCTTGACTGGGTCGAGGCGGTAGCTGGTACCTGGGACACGGGCGCCATTGGGCACCACGGTGCCCTCCACCAGCGGGCCGAGTAGTTTGCTGCACTCGGGGAAGCGCAAGGCCAGCAGGCCGCAGCCGAGGGTGTCCATCAGGCAGTTGCGGGCGGTGTCCAGGGCTTCAGGTGATTCGACCCGGTAGCCGAGCGCGTAGTCGGCAAGGGTTTGCAGCACCTGGTCATAATCCGGGCGGTCATTGAGGTCTACGTTGGCGCTCATATGCAGCTCCCTTCAAAAGTGCCGGGGCTGCTGTGCAGCGGCCCCGCTTGAAGCCGAGCGCCAGTTCGTGCGTTAGAAGCTATCGCCAGGTACGCGAACCCAGCCCTCCATCAGCACCCGAGCACTGCGACTCATGATTGCCTTGGTCACTGTCCACTCACCATTCACCTGGCGCGCCTCGGCTCCCACCCGCAGGGTGCCCGAGGGGTGCCCGAAACGCACGGCGCTACGCTCGCCCCCGCCAGCAGCCAGGTTCACCAGCGTACCCGGAATGGCCGCCGCAGTACCGATAGCCACCGCCGCCGTACCCATCATGGCGTGGTGCAGCTTGCCCATGGACAGGGCCCGTACCAGCAGGTCGATATCATCCGCTTGCACCACCTTGCCACTGGACGCAGTGTAGGTGCTCGGCGGCGCGACGAAGGCCACTTTTGGCGTGTGCTGACGCCCGGCAGCCTGGTCGACATGCTCGATCAGCCCCATGCGCACGGCGCCATGGGCGCGGATCGTCTCGAAGCGCAGCAGTGCCTGCGCGTCGCCATTGATGGCATCCTGCAGTTCAGTGCCGGTGTAGCCAATGTCTGCCGCATTGACGAAGATGGTCGGGATGCCGGCATTGATCAAGGTCGCCTTGAAGGTACCCACCCCCGGCACCACGAGGTCATCGACCAGGTTACCGGTGGGGAACATCGCGCCACCGTCGCCGTCTTCGTCGGCCGCCGGGTCGAGGAACTCCAGCTGCACCTCGGCGGCCGGGAAGGTCACCCCGTCCAGTTCGAAGTCGCCGGTTTCCTGCACTTCACCTTCGCTGATCGGCACGTGAGCGATGATGGTCTTGCCGATATTGGCCTGCCAGATGCGAACGGTGGCGACGCCATTGCGCGGGATGCGCGCGGGGTCGACCAGGCCGCTGCTGATGGCGAACGAACCGACTGCGGCAGAGAGGTTGCCACAGTTACCGCTCCAGTCGACGAAGGCCTTGTCGATGCTGACCTGGCCGAACAGATAGTCGACATCGTGATCGGGCTTGATGCTCTGCGACAGGATCACGGTCTTGCTGGTGCTCGAGGTAGCGCCGCCCATGCCGTCGATCTGCTTGCCATAGGGATCCGGGCTGCCGATCACCCGCAGCAGCAAAGCATCGCGAGCCGGCCCGGGGATTTGCGCCCGTTCGGGCAGGTCTTGCAGGCGGAAGAACACGCCTTTGCTGGTGCCGCCACGGATGTAGGTGGCGGGGATTCTTACTTGCGGTACATGAGCCATGGATGTGCTGTCCTGTCTGAGATGCATATGACCTCTGGGGCTGCCTTGCAGCCCATCGCGACACAAGGCCGCTCCTACAGGGACCGCTTGACGCTTGTAGGAGCGGCCTTGTGTCGCGATGGGCCGCAAAGCGGCCCCCTGCAATTACACGGTGGCTTCGAGGAAGTCCTGGGCAAAGCGCTGCAGCACCCCGCCGGCCTCGTAAATCGACACTTCCTCGGCGGTGTCCAGGCGGCAGGTCACCGGCACTTCCAGGCGCTCGCCGCTGGCCCGGGTCACCACCAGGGTCAGGGTCGCCCGTGGCGTACGCGCACCCAGCACGTCGTAGGTCTCGCTGCCGTCCAGGCCCAGGGTCTTGCGGTCGGTACCCGGCTTGAACTCCAGCGGCAGCACACCCATGCCAACCAGGTTGGTGCGGTGGATGCGCTCGAAGCCTTCGGCGACGATCGCCTCGACCCCGGCCAGACGTACACCCTTGGCCGCCCAGTCACGCGACGAGCCCTGGCCGTAGTCGGCGCCGGCAACGATGATCAGCGGCTGCTTGCGCTGCATGTAGGTCTCGATCGCCTCCCACATGCGGGTCACCTTGCCTTCCGGCTCGATCCGCGCCAGCGAACCCTGCTTCACGCTGCCGTCCGCATTGCGCACCATTTCGTTGAACAGCTTGGGGTTGGCGAAGGTGGCACGCTGGGCGGTGAGGTGGTCGCCACGGTGGGTGGCGTAGGAGTTGAAGTCCTCTTCCGGCAGGCCCATCCTGGCCAGGTACTCACCGGCGGCACTGTCGAGCATGATGGCGTTGGACGGCGACAGGTGGTCGGTGGTGATGTTGTCCGGCAGCAGCGCCAGCGGGCGCATGCCGCGCAGGGTACGTTCGCCGGCCAGCGCCCCTTCCCAGTAGGGCGGGCGGCGGATGTAGGTGCTCATCGGGCGCCAGTCGTACAGCGGCGCCACCTTCGGCCCACGGTCTTCCTCGATGGCGAACATCGGGATGTACACCTTGCGGAACTGCTCCGGCTTGACCGCTGCACGGACAACGGCGTCGATCTCCTCGTCGCTGGGCCAGATATCCTTGAGACGGATTTCCTTGCCATCGACCACGCCCAGCACATCCTTCTCGATGTCGAAGCGGATGGTACCGGCGATGGCGTAGGCCACCACCAGCGGTGGCGAGGCAAGGAACGCCTGCTTGGCATAGGGGTGGATACGCCCGTCGAAGTTGCGGTTGCCCGACAGCACGGCGGTGGCGTACAGGTCACGGTCGATGATTTCCTGCTGGATCGCTGGGTCCAGGGCGCCGGACATACCGTTGCAGGTGGTGCAGGCGAAGGCGACGATGCCAAAGCCGAGCTGCTCCAGTTCCTTTTCCAGCCCCGCCTCCTCCAGGTACAGCTGCACGGCCTTGGAGCCTGGGGCCAACGAGGACTTGACCCATGGCTTGCGGGCCAGGCCCAGCTTGTTGGCGTTGCGTGCCAGCAGGCCTGCGGCAATCACATTGCGCGGGTTGCTGGTGTTGGTGCAACTGGTGATGGCAGCGATGATCACCGCGCCATCCGGCATCTGCCCGGGTACCTCTTGCCATTTGCCGGCGATACCCTTGGCCGCCAGGTCGCTGGTGGCGACCCGGGCATGCGGGTTGGACGGGCCAGCCATGTTACGCACCACGCTGCCCAGGTCGAAGCTCAGGGTGCGCTCGTAAACCGCGCCGCCCAGGCTGTCGGCCCACAGGCCGGTGGCCTTGGCATAGGTTTCCACCAGCTTGACCTGCTGCTCTTCGCGGCCGGTCAGGCGCAGGTAGTCGATGGTTTGCTGGTCGATGGCGAACATCGCTGCAGTGGCGCCGTACTCCGGGGCCATGTTGGAAATGGTGGCACGGTCGCCCAGGGTCAAGGCGCGAGCGCCCTCGCCGTGGAACTCCAGGTAGGCCCCAACGACCTTCTGCTTGCGCAGGAATTCGGTGAGGGCCAGCACCAGGTCGGTGGCGGTGATGTTCGGCGCCAGCTTGCCGGTCAGCTTGACGCCGATGATTTCCGGCAGGCGCATCCACGAGGCGCGGCCAAGCATCACGTTTTCCGCTTCCAGGCCACCCACGCCGATGGCGATCACGCCCAGGGCGTCGACGTGCGGGGTATGGCTGTCGGTGCCGACGCAGGTATCCGGGTAGGCCACGCCACGGTCGTTGTGGATGACCGGCGACATCTTCTCCAGGTTGATCTGGTGCATGATGCCGTTGCCCGGCTGGATCACGTCGACGTTCTTGAAGGCCTTCTTGGTCCAGTTGATGAAGTGGAAGCGGTCTTCGTTACGGCGGTCTTCGATGGCCCGGTTCTTTTCGAACGCCTGCGGGTCGAAGCCACCGCATTCGACGGCCAGCGAGTGGTCGACGATCAGCTGCACCGGCACCACCGGGTTGACCTGGGCCGGGTCACCGCCTTTGTCGGCAATCGCGTCACGCAGGCCGGCGAGGTCGACCAGCGCGGTCTGGCCAAGGATGTCATGGCACACCACCCGCGCCGGGAACCATGGGAAGTCGAGATCGCGCTTGCGCTCGATCAGCTGGCCCAGCGAGGCGTCGAGGGTGGCCGGGTCGCAGCGGCGCACCAGGTTTTCGGCGAGCACGCGGGAGGTGTAAGGCAGCCCATCGTAGGCGCCGGGCTTGATCGCCTCGACCGCCGCGCGGGCATCGAAATAGTCCAGGTCGGTGCCTGGCAGGTGCTTGCGAAATGCAGTGTTCATATCGTTATCAGGCTCGGTCACGGTATTCGGTATGCAGGTCTGGCCATTACGGGCGCTGCGCGCCCGTGTCGCGACGCAAGGCCGCTCCTACACCGGAGTGGGAGCGACCCAGGCCTCAGCGCTGGTCGATCGGCACAAACTTGCGCTGCTCGACACCGACATATTCGGCGCTCGGGCGGATGATGCGGTTGTTGGCGCGCTGCTCGAAGACGTGCGCCGCCCAGCCGGTCAGGCGCGAGCAGACGAAGATCGGGGTGAACAGCTTGGTCGGAATACCCATGAAGTGATACGCCGAGGCATGGTAGAAGTCGGCATTGGGGAACAGGCGCTTCTGCTCCCACATGGTCTTGTCGATGGCTTCGGAAACCGGGTACAGGACCTTGTCGTCCACTTCGTCGGCCAGCTGTTTCGACCAGCCCTTGATCACCTCGTTGCGCGGGTCGGACTCTTTGTAGATGGCATGGCCAAAGCCCATGATCTTGTCCTTGCGCTCAAGCATGCGCAGCAGCTCGGCAGTAGCTTCCTGCGGGCTCTGGAAACGCTCGATCAGCTCCATCGCCGCCTCGTTGGCGCCACCGTGCAGCGGGCCGCGCAGCGAGCCGATGGCAGCGGTGATGCAGGAATACAGGTCGGACAAGGTCGAGGCACAGACGCGGGCGGTGAAGGTGGAAGCGTTGAATTCGTGCTCGGCGTAAAGGATCAGCGAAACGTTCATCACCTTGACGTGCAGGTCGCTGGGTTTCTTGCCGTGCAGCAGGTGCAGGAAATGCCCGCCGAGGGTGTCTTCGTCGCTGGTGCAGTCGATGCGCACGCCGTGGTGGGTGAAGCGGTACCAGTAGCACATCACCGCCGGGAACAGCGCGAGCAGGCGGTCGGTCTTCTCGCGCTGGGCTTCGAAGGTCAGCTCCGGTTCCAGGGTACCGAGCACCGAGCAACCGGTGCGCATCACGTCCATCGGGTGGGCGTCGCGCGGGATGCGCTCGAGCACTTCCTTCAGCGCCTGCGGCAGGTCACGCAGGCCCTTGAGCTTGCGCTTGTAGTCGGCCAGTTCGGCCTTGCTCGGCAGCTCGCCGTACAGCAGCAGGTAGGCGACTTCTTCGAATTCGGCACCGGCGGCCAGGTCACGCACGTCGTAACCCCGGTAGGTCAGCCCGGCACCGGCCTGGCCCACGGTGGACAATGCGGTCTGGCCGGCGACCTGGCCGCGCAGGCCTGCGCCACTGAGTACTTTTGCTTCGGCCATGGTGTTTCTCCTTTCTTGAACTTGTTTTGGGAATCTAACTGGCTAATCAGTGCTGTCTGTGCCGGCCTCTTCGCGGGCGCGCCAGCTCCTACAGGGACTGCTTGGCACTCCATGCCTGTGGGGCCCCTGTGGGAGCGGGCGCGCCCGCGAAGAGGCCAGCCGCTCCAACCGAAGCCTTCAGCCCTTCTTCTGGGCAAACAACGCATCCAGGCTCTGCTCGAAAGCGTGGTAGCCAATGGCCTCGTAGAGCTCCATGCGGGTCTGCATGGTGTCGATCACGTTCTTCTGCGTGCCATCACGGCGCAGCGCGGTATAGACATTCTCGGCGGCTTTGTTCATGGCGCGGAAGGCCGACAGCGGGTACAGCACCAGAGACACGTCGACCGAGGCCAGCTCTTCGGTGGTGTACAGCGGCGTGGCGCCGAACTCGGTGATGTTGGCCAGGATCGGTGCCTTCACCCGGTCGGCGAAGGTCTTGTACATCTGCAGCTCGGTAATGGCTTCCGGGAAGATCATGTCGGCGCCGGCCTCGACGCAGGCGGCGGCACGGTCCAGCGCAGCGTTCAGGCCCTCGACGGCCAGGGCATCGGTACGCGCCATGATCACGAAGCTGTCATCGCTACGGGCATCGACCGCGGCCTTGATGCGGTCGACCATTTCCTGCTGGCTGACGATCTCCTTGTTAGGGCGGTGGCCGCAACGCTTGGCGCCTACCTGGTCTTCGATATGAATGGCAGCCGCGCCGAACTTGCTCATCGAACGCACGGTACGGGCGACGTTGAAGGCCGAGGCACCGAAGCCGGTGTCGACATCCACCAGTAGCGGCAGGTCGCACACATCGGTGATACGGCGCACGTCGGTGAGCACGTCGTCGAGGTTGCTGATGCCCAGGTCCGGCAGGCCCAGCGAGCCGGCGGCCACGCCACCACCAGAGAGGTAGATGGCCTTGAAGCCGGCGCGCTTGGCCAGCAGCGCATGGTTGGCGTTGATGGTGCCTACCACCTGCAACGGATGTTCAGCGGCAACGGCGTCGCGGAAACGCTGACCGGGGGTGCTCTTCACAGTCATTTCTCACCTCGTGGGCTGTTGTTCTGGGCGTCCAGATAGTGACGCTCGATATTGCGCTTGGACGCGCCGATGTGGCGGCGCATCAGGAGTTCGGCCAGCTCGCCGTCACGGTCGGCGATGGCGTCGAGAATACGGTGGTGTTCGGCAAAGGCCTGGCGTGGCCGGTTCGGCGTGGCCGAAAACTGGATGCGGTACATGCGCACCAGCTGGTACAGCTCGCCACACAGCATCTTGACCAGCGTCTGGTTGCCACTGCCCTGGATGATCCGGTAGTGGAAATCGTAGTCGCCTTCCTGCTGGTAGTAGCCCAGCCCAGCCTGGAACGCGGCATCGCGCTCGTGGGTATCGAGGACCCGGCGCAGCTCGTCGATGTCGGCCTGGCTCATGCGTTCGGCGGCCAGGCGGCAGGCCATGCCTTCCAGCGACTCGCGAATTTCATACAGTTCGATCAGTTCGGCGTGGTTGAGCGACACCACTCGCGCCCCCACATGCGGCACGCGCACCAGCAGGCGCTGCCCTTCGAGGCGGTGAATGGCCTCGCGCAGCGGCCCGCGGCTGATGCCATAGGTGCGCGCCAGTTCCGGCTCGGAAATCTTGCTGCCGGGGGCGATATCACCCTTGACGATGGCCGCCTGGATGCGCCGGAAGACGTTTTCGGACAAGGTTTCCGTTTCGTCTGTCAGCACCGGGCTGGGGGTGGAGAGGTCGTGCATATTGTCGACACCTTGCAAATCTCTTGGCCAGAAACTAGCGAATCCCAGCGCAGCAGTCAAAGACAAAATGAATATTGTCGACAATCGTCTAAGAACGAACTAACACCGCCGCACCGCTGTCAGATCGCGCACCGCTGGCGTCAAGACGTCGGCGTGATAGAATGCCGCGCCTCCGTTGGAGTATGGATAACCCGTCTGTCGTCCGTTTCATGTTGTTGACAGATGAACGAGGAAGCTTGCGCAGTCGTTGCCAGTCGCCTTGCTCTGAACACGGCTTGAAGATTGCTCTGAAGATCGCGCTCGACAGAGCTCCGAAGAAAGCCCCGAACCTTGCACTGCACCGCGCCAGGAATATGAGACCTACACCCGTTCTATTGCTGCTCTGCCTCACCCTGCTGCCGGCCCTTGGCCAGGCCGCAGGCAAGACCGTCTACGGTCTCAACGAATATGCACGCCTGGGCGACCTGGATCTGGAAGTGGCAGCCAAGCTCGACACCGGCGCCAAGACCGCCTCGCTCAGTGCTCGCGACATCAAGCGCTTCAAGCGCAACGGCGAAAGCTGGGTGCGCTTCTACCTGGCCATCGACGCCGCGCATTCGCATCCCATCGAACGCCCGCTGGCGCGCGTCAGCAAGATCAAGCGCCGGGCCGGTGACTATGATGCCGAATCGGGCAAGGCCTACACCGCCCGCCCGGTCATCGAACTTGAAATCTGCATGGGCCAGGCCGTGCGCACCATCGAAGTCAACCTCACCGACCGCAGCGCGTTCCAGTTCCCGCTGCTGATCGGCTCCGAGGCGCTCAAGCACTTCGACGCGCTGGTCGACCCAAGCCTTAAATACGCGGCCGGCAAACCTGCCTGTGCCACCGACGCTCCCAAAGCAGAGTAATCCCGATGCGCTCTCTTACCCTCCATCTGAAAGTCCTGATCACCGTGCTGGTGCTGTTGGGCGTGGCGGTCACCGCTTATCAGATCTTCGTACTCGGCATCCCGGTCACCGAGGATGAAACCGACGACCTGTGGAACATCGACGCCAAGGTCGAGTTCGTGGCCAGCACCAAGGACCCGGTCAAGGTGCAGATGTTCGTGCCACCGCTGAACCGCGACTACGTCAGCCTCAACGAGAGCTTCATCTCCAATAACTACGGGGTGAGCGTCAACCGTGCCGACGGCAACCGCAAGGTCACCTGGTCGGCACGCCGCGCCAGCGGCAACCAGACCCTCTACTACCGCCTGGTGCTGACCAAGCGCTACAGCAAGGAAAAGGCCACGGTCAAAGGCCCGACCTTCCGTGACAGCCTGGCCGTGGAGGGCCCCGAGAAGATCGCCGCCGAGGCCCTGATGGCGCCGATCCGCCAGCACTCGGCCGATGTCGAGACCTTCGTCAGCGAGACCATCAAGCGGGTCAACAACCTCAACGACGACAACGTCAAGCTGCTGCTGGCCGGCGACACCACGGCCATGAAGAAGGCCCAGGTCATCGACCTGCTGCTGTCGATCGCCCACGTCCCGATGGAGAAGGTGCATACCATCCGCCTGGTGGCCGACACGCCGCAAACCCCGGAACTGTGGCTGCGCAGCTTCAACGGTACCGACTGGCTGTACTTCAACCCGGACACCGGCGAGCAGGGCCTGCCCAGCGACCGCCTGCTGTGGTGGACCGGTGACGACAACCTGATCACCGTCGATGGCGGCAAGAAGGCCAACGTCACCTTCAGCATGAACAACAGCGAGATGAACGCCATCCGCCTGGCCAAGCTGACCGACGAAAATACCGACGCCGACTTCCTCGAGTACTCGCTGTACGGCCTGCCGCTGCAAACCCAGCAAACCTTCATGATCATGGTGATGATCCCGATCGGCGTGCTGGTGATCCTGGTGCTGCGCAACCTGGTCGGTCTGCAGACCCTGGGTACCTTCACCCCGGTACTGATTGCCCTGGCCTTCCGCGAAACCCAGCTGGGCTTCGGTATCGTGCTGTTCACGGTGATCACCGCCCTGGGCCTGTCGCTGCGCTCGTACCTGGAGCACCTCAAGCTGCAGATGCTGCCACGCCTGTCGGTGGTGCTGACCTTCGTCGTGGTGCTGATTGCCGCCATCAGCCTGTTCAGCCACAAGCTGGGCCTTGAGCGCGGGTTGTCGGTGGCGCTGTTCCCGATGGTGATCCTGACCATGACCATCGAACGCCTGTCCATCACCTGGGAAGAGCGTGGCGGCGGCCATGCCATGAAAGTGGCCATCGGCACCCTGTTCGCTGCGTCTTTGGCACACCTGCTGATGATGGTGCCGGAGCTGGTGTACTTCGTGTTCACCTTCCCGGCGGTGCTGCTGATCCTGGTGGGCTTCATGCTGGCGATGGGCCGCTACCGCGGCTACCGCCTGACCGAGCTCGTGCGCTTCAAGGCATTCCTGAAGAAGGCTGACGCCTGATGTTTGGCCTGATCAAGACGTGGAAAGCCCTGGAGGCCCGGGGCATCATGGGTATCAATCGGCGCAACGCGGACTACGTGTTGAAGTACAACAAGCGCCACCTGTACCCGATCGTCGACGACAAGATCATCACCAAGGAGCGTGCCCTGGCGGCCGGCATCCATGTGCCGGAGATGTACGGCATCATCGAAACCGAAAAGGAAATCGACAAGCTCGACCAGATCATTGGCGGGCGCAGCGATTTCGTCATCAAGCCGGCGCAGGGCGCCGGCGGTGACGGCATCCTGGTGATCGCCGATCGCTTCGAGGACCGCTACCGCACGGTGTCGGGCAAGATCATCAGCCATGAGGAAATCGAGCACCAGATTTCCAGCATCCTCACCGGCCTGTACTCGCTGGGTGGCCACCGTGACCGCGCGCTGATCGAATACCGGGTAACCCCCGACCAGATCTTCAAGAGCATCAGCTACGAAGGTGTACCGGACATCCGCATCATCGTGCTGATGGGTTACCCGGTAATGGCCATGCTGCGCCTGCCGACCCGCCAGTCCGGCGGCAAGGCCAACCTGCACCAGGGCGCCATCGGCGTGGGCGTCGACCTGGCCACTGGGGTGACCCTGCGCGGCACCTGGCTGAACAACATCATCAGCAAGCACCCGGACACCACCAACGCGGTCGACGGCGTGCAGTTGCCGAACTGGGACGGCTTCATGAAGCTGGCCGCCGGCTGCTACGAGCTGTGTGGCCTGGGCTACATCGGTGTCGACATGGTCCTGGACCAGGACAAGGGGCCGCTGATCCTGGAACTCAACGCCCGCCCGGGCCTGAACATCCAGATTGCCAACGACTGCGGGCTGACCCAGCGCACCCATGCCATCGAGGCCCACCTGGAGGCGCTGGCCAAGGATGGCATCACCGAGGATGCCGAACAGCGGGTGCGGGTATCGCAAGGGCTGTTCGGCCACGTGCATCCGCGCTGAAATCGTCGGGGCTGCTGCGCAGCCCATCGCGACACAAGGCCGCTCCTGCAGGAGACATCGCCCCATGCAGCTGGCGCGCTCCCTTGCAGGAGCGGCCTTGTGTCGCGATAGGGCCGCAAAGCGGCCCCAAGGGCGAAACCTGGTGTTTGAATGTCGCCACAAAGCTAGGCGCATTTCCTACACAGGACTACAATCGCCCTCCTCGCTTTTACATCGCCGTCCACATTGATGCCGACCTGTACGCTCCATCCCCTGCCCTACCAGCCCGACCCTGCCGCCTATTTCGCCCGCCTGCGCCAGGCACCCGGTGCGATCCTGCTCGACAGCGCCCGCCCCGGCGCCGAGCGCGGCCGCTTCGACCTGCTCAGCGCCTGGCCGGTGCAACAGTTGCAGGCGCAACCTGGCGAAGATGGCCGCGCCTTCCTCCAGCGCCTGCGCACGGGCCTGGCGCAACTGGGCCATGCCCAGCTGCCCGAGGGCAGCGAGCTGCCGTTCGCTGGTGGCCTGATCGGTTACCTGAGCTATGACTTCGGTCGGCGCCTGGAACAGTTGCCCAGCCTGGCCGTTGACGACCTCGGCCTGCCAGATGCGCAACTGGGCCTGTATGCCTGGGCGCTGGTCAGCGACCACCAGTGCGCGACCAGCCAGCTGGTCTTTCATCCGAGCCTGGCCAGCCAGGAACGCGAACGCCTGATCAGCCTGTTCGAAGGCACCGACAACAGTGCAAACGGCCGCTTCGAGCTGCTGGCACCGATGGCCGGCGACCTTCAGCCCGCACAGTACAAGGCGGCGTTCGACCAGGTGCAGTGCTACATCCAGGCGGGCGACTGCTACCAGATCAACCTCACCCAGCGCTTCCGCGCGCCCTGCCAGGGCGACCCGTGGCACGCCTACCAGGCCTTGCGCAAAGCCTGCCCAACGCCGTTCTCCGGCTACCAGCAGCTGGCCGACGGCAGCGCCTTGCTGAGTTTTTCGCCCGAGCGCTTCATCCGCGTCAGCCAGCGCCAGGTGGAAACCCGACCGATCAAGGGCACTCGCCCGCGCGCCAGCAACCCCGTCGAAGATGCGCACAATGCCGAGCAGCTGCGGCACAGCGCCAAGGACCGCTCGGAAAACCTGATGATCGTCGACCTGCTGCGCAACGACTTGGGGCGCACCTGCGAAATCGGCTCGGTGAAAGTGCCGGAACTGTTCAGCCTGGAGAGCTACCCCAACGTGCATCATCTGGTCAGCAGCATCACCGGTCGGCTAGCCAGCAACAAGGACGCTCTGGACCTGATCGGCGACAGCTTCCCCGGTGGCTCGATCACCGGCGCCCCGAAGATCCGCGCCATGCAGATCATCGACGAGCTGGAGCCGACGCGCCGCACGCTGTACTGCGGGTCACTGCTTTACCTGGACGTGCGTGGCGAGATGGACAGCTCGATCGCCATTCGCAGCCTGCTGGTCAAGCGTGGGCAGGTCTGCTGCTGGGGCGGCGGTGCCGTGGTGGCCGATTCCGAGTGGCAGGCAGAATATGAGGAATCGATTGCCAAGGTGCGGGTGTTGATGGAGACGCTGCAAGGCTTGTGACCGGCGTCTACCCCGCCATTTTTTGTTACCATCAGCCCATTACGAGCGCACAGCGCCACAGCCAAGATGGAAACCGCCTGATGAGCCAACCCTTCGACGTCGCCGCCCTGGCCGCGACCTACGCCAACAAGTCCCCGCAGGACATCCTCAAGCTCGCCTTCGAGCACTTCGGCGATGACCTGTGGATTTCCTTCAGCGGCGCCGAGGACGTGGTGCTGGTCGACATGGCCTGGAAGCTGAACAAACAGGTCAAGGTGTTCAGCCTCGACACCGGCCGCCTGCACCCGGAGACCTACCGGTTCATCGACCAGGTGCGCGAGCAGTACAACCTGCCGATCGAAATCCTCAGCCCCGACCGCGCCAAGCTCGACCCGTTCGTCAAGGAAAAGGGCCTGTTCAGCTTCTACAAGGACGGCCACGGCGAGTGCTGCGGCATCCGCAAGATAGAGCCGCTGCGGCGCAAGCTGGCGACCGTGAGCGCCTGGGCCACCGGCCAGCGGCGCGACCAGAGCCCGGGCACCCGCAGCCAGGTAGCGGCACTGGAAATCGACAGCGCCTTCTCTACCCCCGAGCGCACCTTGTACAAGTTCAACCCGCTGGCGCAGATGACCAGCGAAGAGGTATGGGGTTATATCCGCATGCTCGAACTGCCTTACAACAGCTTGCATGAGCGCGGCTTCATCAGCATCGGCTGCGAACCCTGCACCCGGCCGGTGCTGCCGAACCAGCATGAGCGCGAGGGGCGCTGGTGGTGGGAGGAGTCGACCCAGAAGGAATGCGGGTTACACGCAGGCAACCTGATTACCAAGGCGTGAAAGTGCCGGGGCCGCTTCGCGCCCCATCGCGACCCAAGGCCGCCTCTACAGGTTATCGCATGCCCCTGTAGGAGCGGCCTTGTGTCGCGATGGGGCGCAAAGCGGCCCCGACAGCCTCGAATCAGTGCACTGGCAGTTCGACACCTTCGAACAGCTCTTCCAGTTCCTGCTTGTTATGGCACTGGATGGCCTTGGCCATCACTTCACGGGTCAGGTGCGGGGCGAACTTCTCGATAAAGTCGCACATGAAGCCACGCAGGAAGGTGCCACGGCGGAAGCCGATCTTGGTGACGCTGGCTTCGAACAGCTCGCTGGCATCGAGGGCCACCAGGTCACTGTCCAGCTTGGCGTCCACCGCCATGCCGGCGACGATACCCACGCCCAGCCCCAGCCGCACATAAGTCTTGATCACGTCGGCATCCGCCGCAGTGAACACCACTTTCGGCGTCAGGCCACGGTGGTTGAAGGCCTCGTCCAGCTTCGAACGCCCGGTAAAACCGAACACATAGGTCACGATCGGGTATTCAGCGACGGCTTCCAGGGTGAGTTTGGGCAATTTCGCCAACGGGTGCCCCTGCGGCACCACCACGCAACGGTTCCACTTGTAGCACGGCATCATGATCAGGTCGCCGAACAGCTCCAGCGCCTCGGTGGCGATGGCGAAGTCAACCGTGCCGTCGGCAGCCATCTCGGCAATCTGCATGGGCGAACCCTGGTGCATGTGCAGGGACACTTCCGGATACTGCTTGATGAAGCTGCTGATCACCGGCGGCAAGGCATAACGCGCCTGGGTATGGGTGGTGGCGATGGACAGCGTGCCCTTTTTCTCGTTGGAAAATTCCTGGGCTATCTGCTTGATGCTTTCGACCTTGCGCAGGATCTCGCCGGCCGTATTGATGATGCGCTCACCGGCCGGGGTGACACGGGTCAGGTGCTTGCCGCTGCGGGCAAAGACTTCAACACCCAGCTCATCCTCGAGCAGGCGGATCTGCTTGCTGATACCCGGCTGGGAGGTATACAGGCTCTGCGCCGTCGCGGAGACGTTGAGGTCATGGTGCGCCACTTCCCAGATGTAGCGCAATTGTTGAAGCTTCATAGGTTCCCCTCGGTTCAGCAATGAGTCCGCGGCAGCAGGCAGCGTCGATATATAACTATATTAGTGGTTCTGGAAATAAATCTAGAACTATTTTGTTACATACCCCGGGAAATGGCCTACGGCCACCTTCATGCTTTCCTACGCCCCAAATGCTGCGCCAATGGCACCATGTACACCGGCACCGGCGACAGTTGCAGCAGCCGCACCGCCGTACGCCCCAAGGGCACGTCCACGCCCGCACCGGCACTGTGGCTACCGAAAATCAGCAGGTCGACACTCAGCCGCTGCGCCTGGTCGAGGATCACCTGCGCCGGGTCGCCCTGGCGTACCCGCACCGCCTTGATCAGCGCCAGGTCGGCCGCTTCGCCCAGCTCGTCGCGAAAATTCTCCAGCACACGCTGCTCGATGTTAGCCATTACCGTGTTCACCCCCTGGCTGTGCAGTTGGTCGAGCGTCTGCTCATCGAGGTAGCTTTGCAGCAGCGATTCGGCGAACTGCCCCATCGGTTCCACCGCATGGATCACATACAACTCGGCACCGAAGGTACGCGCCAGCGCCAGTGCGTGCTGCATGACAAAAGGGGCGTAGACACCGAGGTCAGTGGCGTACAGCATGGCGCGGATCATTCGACCTCCTCGACTGCCGCTACGGCAGAGCAAGCTTCAGCTTAGCAGCGCCCCGCAGGCATGCCTTGCCGTCCGGCGCACTGCCAGCCCGGCCCGCAGCGCCTTAGCCGGCCTGCCCGCTGCGGTCGATGAAGGCCAGCGCCTGGTACAGCATTTCCATGCGCGGCAAGCGGCAGCCTGCGGCACGGGCCTGGGCCAATGGCTCGGCATAGATGGCCTGCAACTCCAGCCGGCGCTTGTGCACGTGGTCGTGGTACATGCTGGGCCAGTAATCGGGCATACGCTCGGTCACCTGCAACAGGTGCTCGGCATAGCCCGCGGGCAACACATGGCCACATGCCGCAGCGCCCTGCACCACCTCGCCCATCAACGCCTGGATCAGGGCACGGCTGTGGCTGTCGCTCATCAGCGCCGTGGTGCTGGCAGCAAGCAGCACCGACAGGCCGTTATACGGCACGTTCCAGACCAGCTTCTGCCAGCGCGCCTGGGCCAGGTCGGGCATGGCCTGCGAATCGATGCCCGCAGCGCGGAACAGCGCCGCGCCTTCCTCGACCAGCGCGGCACCGCCATCACTGGCCGGGCCACTGTGATAGCCAAGGTTGACCGCGCCAAGCGCCTGGTGACGGATCACGCCGGGCGCCTGGCGGTTGACGCAGATGAAACACAGGCCGCCAAGCAGGTGCATGTCATTGCGCAACGCCGGCCGCAGCTGCTCTTCCACGCCCAGGCCGTTCTGCAGCAGCACAACCTTGGCGCCAGGGGCCGCGGCCTGCACGATCAACGGCGCCAACTGGTCATTGCTGGTAGCCTTGGCCCCCACCAGCAGCCAGTCGCACGGCGGCATGTCGGCGGCACTGGCATAGGCCTGCACGTTGATCTGCAGGGTGCCGTGCACGGCACTCTCCAGGGTCACCCCACGCTCACGGACAACGTCGTACTCGCTGCGCAACAGAAAATGCACATCACAGCCGGCCCGGGCCAGCATCAACCCATAGAAGCCGCCGATGGCGCCACTGCCGATAATGCCGATACGTGGGGTATACGAATGCATGCCGATCTCCCGATAAAAGTCAGGCTTCTTTTTACACAGGTTGCGCAGCGCTGGGCAGCCTGTTTGCGGCAAACACCCGCCATCTCGGAAAAACCCCACACGGACGGGGCCCAGCCCATTGTCGCGCCACCTGTAACGCGCTAAGGTTCGGCTCCCCGCTGCGATTATTCTTGCTGCTGGGCCGCACGGGGATAGTTGGCGGCCGGCACCGTGACCTGACGAGTAACACGATGGCTGATTTACCGATCGATGACTTGAACGTTGCCTCCAACGAGACGCTGATCACCCCCGATCAGCTGAAGAAGGAAATCCCCCTCAGCGCCAAGGCCCTGCAGACCGTGACTGCCGGCCGTGAAGTGGTGCGCAATATTCTCGACGGCAAGGACCATCGCCTGTTCGTCGTGGTCGGCCCTTGCTCCATCCACGACATCAAGGCGGCCCACGAGTACGCCGAACGCCTCAAGCTACTGGCCGAGGAGGTGTCCGACACGCTGTACCTGGTCATGCGCGTTTATTTCGAAAAACCGCGCACCACCGTCGGCTGGAAAGGCCTGATCAACGACCCGTACCTGGATGACTCGTTCAAGATCCAGGATGGCCTGCACATCGGCCGCAAACTGCTGCTGGACCTGGCCGAAATGGGCCTGCCGACCGCCACCGAAGCGCTCGACCCGATCTCCCCGCAATACCTGCAGGACCTGATCAGCTGGTCGGCGATCGGTGCCCGCACCACCGAATCGCAGACCCACCGCGAGATGGCCTCGGGCCTGTCTTCGGCGGTCGGCTTCAAGAACGGCACCGATGGCGGCCTGACCGTTGCCATCAATGCCTTGCAGTCGGTGTCCAAGCCGCACCGCTTCCTCGGCATCAACCAGGAAGGCGGCGTGTCGATCGTCACCACCAAGGGCAACCCGTACGGTCACGTGGTGCTGCGCGGCGGCAACGGCAAGCCGAACTACGACTCGGTCAGCGTGGCCCTGTGCGAGCAGGACCTGGCCAAGGCCAGGATCAAGGCCAACATCATGGTCGACTGCAGCCACGCCAACTCCAACAAGGACCCGGCCCTGCAACCGCTGGTGATGGAAAACGTTGCCAATCAGATCCTCGAAGGCAACCAGTCGATCATCGGCCTGATGGTAGAGAGCCACCTGAATTGGGGTTGCCAGTCGATTCCCAAGAACCTGGACGAGCTGCAGTATGGTGTATCGATCACCGATGCCTGCATCGACTGGACGGCTACCGAGAAGGCTCTGCGCAGCATGCGCGCCAAGCTGAAGGATGTGCTGCCGCAGCGTAAGCGCGGCTGATACACAAAGACGGGGCCGCTTCACGCCCCATCGCCGGCAACCCGGTGATGGGGCGTGAAGCGGCCCCGTCTTTTTTACAGAATCAGACCTTGCTGGAATGCCGCTGTTGGCGCTCCATGTAGCGCTCCACATACGAGCAGGACGGAATCACCGTGTAGCCCATCTGTTCGGCATATTCCAGGGCCCGTTCAGTCAGGGCGGCTGCAATACCGCGACCGCGCAGGGCGTTGGGCACGAAGGTGCGATAGATGTCCAGCGTCTGCTTGCCCAGATCCATGTACGTCAGATAGGCACGATGACCGTCCACGTTGGTCTCGAACTGATGACCGGCCTGGTCATGGTGGATGGTCAGCGCTTCGCTCATCACTACTCCTCGCAGGTCTTCTCGGCAGACCCATACCTTAACCGATGGTGGTTTATCCGGCACAGAATGCTCTACGCCACCTGTTGCCCCTTCGACCACTGGACGATTGCAATCGTTCGGATCCTCTGGCACTCACAAGATAGTAGGCGCCGCGAGCGGGATTGCTCAAGGTGGTGGCGGTTAAAAATGGCGAAATTTCAGCCACAGCGACTCTTGGCCGCATGCCGGCAAGCCACCGGATGTACTAGGGCTTAAGACGCTGAAGGACAGTTAAAGTCACCGTTAGTTCAGCAAAAAAGTTACCGTAGTACAAACGCTTGCGCGCCCTGCGCGTTTTTTACTCAGTGCCTGCCGCGAATCTTGTCAGGACGGCGTCAAGCAACATTTTTTTTGCAGTTCTTGCGCTTAGTCAGTTTACTTACTACAAGTAATGGGTACTATGTACGCCGGCCAGTTTCTCTTTTCCGAGAGATGGCTATTTAATAGAAAGTCCTTGAAGGGGAACACGATGAACAACGTTCTGAAATTCTCTGCTCTGGCTCTGGCCGCAGTTCTGGCTACCGGTTGCAGCAGCGTATCCAAAGAAACCGAAGCTCGTCTGACTGCGACTGAAGACGCAGCAGCTCGCGCTCAAGCTCGTGCTGACGAAGCCTACCGTAAGGCTGACGACGCACTGGCAGCCGCTCAGAAGGCTCAGCAGACCGCTGACGAAGCCAACGAGCGCGCTCTGCGTATGCTGGACAAAGCCAGCCGCAAGTAATAATCCTCACGGATTGTTATGGAGCCGACCCACTTGTGGGTCGGCTTTTTTATTGCCTGCGCACCAGGCAAACGTGCCAGGCGGAAACGAAAAGGCCTGCACTAAGGCAGGCCCGGGTGTGTCGCAATTTACCCTATTGCAGTTCGGCGGGAATGCTCGAGACCATCGGCGCGCCAGCCTGGCCCTGGGTGGGCACGGCAATTTCCACCGGCATGCCATCTTCGGCAGCCACCACATCGCGCACCATATCCCAGTTCATGCGCAGGTTGTTGGCCAAGTCTTCACGCTTGAGCAAGGCATTGATCACAGCGGTGTGTTTATCGACCACCGACGGGTTACCCTGGTCGTCCAGCGGCGTGTGCGCCTCCAGATAGACCTTGCCGCCACTGATACCGAACTTGTAAGGCTCATTGATGATGCGTACCGGTGTACCCACCGGCACCATCTTCGACAGTTCCAGCACATTGTTGTTGAGCATGCGGAAGCAACCATGGCTGGTACGCATGCCGATGCCGAACTTCTTGTTCGAACCATGAATCAGGTAACCCGGCACGCCCAGGGTGAACTTGAACGGCCCCAGCGGGTTGTCCGGGCCAGCCGGTACCACGCTCGGCAGGATGTCGCCGTCAGCGGCGTGCTCGGCGCGGATCGACGCTGGTGGTGTCCAGGTCGGGTTCGGCGTCTTGGCGGTGATCTTGGTGTTGGCGATCGGCGAACCCCAGCCCTCGCGACCGATGCCCAGCGGGAAGGTATGCACCACGTTCTGCCCTTTCGGGAAGTAGTACATACGGTACTCGGCGAGGTTGATGACGATGCCCTCGCGCGGGCCAGGCGGCAGGATGTAGCGGGTCGGCAGGATGATTTCGGTGCCGGCGCCCGGCAACCACGGGTCCACGCCCGGGTTGGCAGCGATCATTTCCAGGTAGCCGAGGTCGTTGGCGGTGCCTATGTCGGCGAAGGTGTCCTCGTACTTCGCCTTGATCACATGCACCTGGCCGACGATGTCTTCACCGGGCGGTGGCAGTGGCAGCTCCAGCGCAGCAGCGGGGCCCGCTACCAGCAGGGCGGCCAGGGACAGGCTACGGGTGACGGCAGGAAAGCGCGGCAACATCCGGTAAATCCTTCGAAAGATGGGTCAAGAGAATCGATTGTACACCTGTGCTGACGCAAGCGGGAGGCGTTGGCAGCAAGCAAGCGTTTCAGATGATGAAAGGCGCCACGCTCAGCTGCTCTGCAGCTCCGGCCACACCGGGCGCATGCCGCGCCGCTGGGCATCCAGGATGGCGCGGCACAGGTCGCACAGGCGGCCGTCGCGGTAGATCGAGGGCGGCACCCCCGACCAGCGCGGTTGCGCCGGCAGCAGGCCACCGCACAGGGTACGGTCGACCGGCACGCCCAGTTCCAGCTGGCGGGCCACCAGATGGACGCGGATTTCCTGGCAGGCGAACAGGTCGAGCTGCTCATCAGGCTCGATCAGTTGGTAGGCATACAAGGACCAGGCAGGGCGCGGCATCGGGGGCACTCGAAACGGGGGGCGCAACATTAGCCGAAAGCCGGCGCCGTTTAAAGCATCACAGCAAGGGTTTTATCGCCGGCCAGGCATTTTCCAGCAGGCGCTGCTGGGCGGCCTGGGCCGGGTGGATACCATCGGCCTGCATCAAGCCCGGCACGCCGCCTACCCCTTCGAGGAAAAACGGCACCAACGGGACCTGTTTTTCCGCCGCCAGCTGTTCATACACCTGGGCGAAGGCCGTGGTATAGCGCACGCCGTAATTGGGTGGCAGGCGCATGCCCAGCAACACCACCTTGGCCCCGGCCTGGCGTGCGCTTTCGATCATCGAGGCAAGATTTTGTTGCAATTGCGCGGTCGGCTGCCCGCGCAGGCCATCATTGCCGCCAAGTTCCAGCACCACCAGGCTCGGCTTGTGCGCTGCAAGCAGCGCCGGCAGCCGCGCCTGGCCACCTGCACTGGTGTCGCCACTGATCGAGGCGTTGACCACCTGTTCGTCGAAACCTTCGTCCCTGAGGCGGGTCTGCAACAAGGAGACCCAGCCCTGGCGGGTATCCAGGCCGAAACCGGCGCTGATACTATCGCCGACAACCAGCAACGTTCCCGCCGCCGCGCTCTGGGCCAGGCAATACAGGGCCAGACCGGCACTCAACCACCACACTCGCATCGGATTCTCCATGGGCCCCAGCATTCTCGTTGCGCAGAACCTTAGCAAAGTGGTCCCCAGCGCGGAAGGTGACCTGACCATCCTGCAGGCGCTGTCCCTCGACCTGGCCCAGGGCGACAGCCTGGCCATCGTCGGCGCCTCGGGTTCGGGCAAGTCGACCCTGCTCGGCCTGCTCGCCGGGCTCGACCAGCCCAGCGCCGGCAAGGTCATCCTCGCCGGCCACGACCTGGGGCCGCTGGATGAAGACCAGCGCGCGCGAGTGCGCGCCGAACATGTGGGTTTCGTGTTCCAGTCGTTCCAGCTGCTCGACAGCCTCAACGCCCTGGAAAACGTCATGCTGCCGCTGGAGCTGGACGGCCGCCGCGATGCCCGGGAACAAGCCCGCACGCTGCTCGAACGGGTCGGCCTGGGCAAGCGCCTCAACCACACCCCGCGCCAGCTGTCGGGCGGTGAACAACAGCGGGTGGCCATTGCCCGTGCCTTTGCCGCCCATCCGGCGGTGCTGTTCGCCGACGAGCCGACCGGCAACCTCGACAGCCATACCGGCGAGCGTATCAGCGACCTGCTGTTCGAGCTGAACAAGGAACGCGGTACCACCTTGGTGCTGGTCACCCATGACGAACGCCTGGCCCGGCGCTGCCGCCGCCAGATCCGCCTGGACGCGGGCCGCCTGGTGGCACCGGTGGAGGCCTGATGACCCACATGCCGCTGTCCCGCCTGTGCGGCCTGGCCCTGCGCCAGTTGCTGCGCGACATTCGTGCCAGTGAAGTGCGCGTGCTGTTCTTCGCCCTGCTGGTGGCCGTCGCGGCCAGCACCGCCATCGGCTATTTCGGCGCACGCCTCAACGGCGCCATGCAACTGCGCGCCAGTGAATTCCTCGGCGCCGACCTGGTGCTGCAGGGCAGTTCCCCGGCCCGCGAACAACAGCTCGCTGCCGGCCAGGCGCTTGGCTTGCAGCATGCCCAGGTGGTCGAGTTCACCAGCGTGGTGGGTGGCGACAACGGCATTCAGTTGTCCAGCGTCAAGGCCGCCGACGCTGCCTACCCGTTGCGCGGGCAAGTGCGCAGCGCCGCACAACCCTATGCGACGGAAACCCCTGGCGGCGGGCCGGCGCCGGGCGAGGCATGGGTCGAACCGCGCCTGCTGGCGGCGTTGGGGCTGCCGGTAGGCGCCAGCATCGATGTCGGCATGAAAACCCTGCGCATCAGCCGTGTGCTGACCTACGAGCCGGACCGCGCCAACAACTTCTACAGCCTGACTCCGCGGGTGATGATGAACCTCGCCGACCTGCAAGCCACCGGGGTGATTCAGCCGGGCAGCCGGGTGACCTACCGTGACCTGTGGCGCGGCGCACCTGACGCACTGGGGCGTTACCGCCAGGCTGTGGAAAAAGACCTGGCCGCCAACCAGCGCTTGCGCGATACCCGCGATGGCAACCAGCAGATCGGCGGTGCCCTGGGCAAAGCCGAGCGTTACCTGAACATGGCCAGCCTGGTGGCGGTGCTGCTGGCTGGCGTGGCCGTCGCCCTGTCGGCCAGCCGCTACGCAGCACGCCGCCTGGACGCCAGCGCCCTGCTACGCTGCCTGGGCCTCTCGCAACGCCAGGCACTGGGCCTGTATTGCCTGCAGCTGACCATGCTCGGCCTGGTCGCCGCCGTGGTCGGCGCCCTGTTCGGCTGGCTGGCCCAACTCGGCCTGTTCCGTCTGCTGCATGGCTTGCTGCCAAGCGTGGTCCCCCCTGGCGGCATCGTCCCGGCGTTGGCCGGCATCGCTACCGGGCTGGTGGCCCTGGCAGGCTTCGCCCTGCCCCCCATCGCTGCACTGGGCAAGGTACCGCCGCTGCGCGTGCTGCGCCGCGACCTGCTGCCAATACCGACCAGCAGTTGGCTGGTGTATGGCACCGCCCTGCTCGCCCTCGGCCTGATCATGTGGCGCCTGAGCCTCGACCTGCTGCTCACCTTCGCTCTGCTCGGTGGTGGCCTGGTCGCCGCGCTGCTGCTTGGCAGCCTGCTGTTGCTCGGCCTGCGCAGCCTGCGTCAATTACTGGCCGGGGCACCACTGACCTGGCGCCTGGGGTTGGGCCAACTGTTGCGCCACCCCATGGCCGCCGCCGGCCAGGCCCTGGCCTTCGGCCTGATCCTGTTGGCCATGGCCCTGGTCGCCCTGCTACGCGCCGAACTGCTCGACACCTGGCAAGCGCAATTGCCCAAGGATGCGCCCAACCATTTTGCCCTGAACATCCTGCCAGATGACCGCGAACCTTTCGCCCGCCAGCTGCATCAGGTCAACGCGACCTCGGCGCCACTGTACCCGGTGACGCCGGGTCGCCTGGTGCAGATCAATGCGCAGCCGGTGCAGCAGGTGGTGAGCAAGGATTCGGCCGGCGAGCGCGCCGTGCAACGTGACCTCAGCCTGACCTGGGCCGCCGACCTGCCGGAAGGTAATGAACTGACTGCAGGCAGCTGGTGGCAGGCCCTACCCGCTGCCGAGGAAGTCCCCGGTGTATCGGTGGAAGCGGAACTGGCCAGCAGCCTGAAGCTGCAGTTGGGCGACCTGCTGACCTTCGACATCGGCGGCCAGCAGCACCAGGCCAGGGTCAGCAGCCTGCGCAGCGTGCATTGGGACAGCTTCCAGCCGAACTTCTACATGATCTTCCAGCCCGGCACGCTGCAAGGGCTGCCCACCACCTACCTGACCAGCTTCTACCTGGCGCCGGGTCATGATCTTGACGTAGTAGCGTTGTCACGGGCGTTTCCGGCAGTGACCATCCTGCAGGTCGACGCCCTGCTCGATCAGCTGCGCAGCATCCTCGCCCAGGTCACCCTGGCAGTGGAGTACGTGTTGCTGTTCGTCCTGACGGCGGGGCTGGCGGTGTTGTTCGCTGGCTTGCAGGCGACCCTGGACGAACGCATCCGCCAGGGCGCCTTACTGCGCGCACTGGGCGCGGCACGGCCATTGCTGGTCAGGGCACGGCGGATCGAGTTCGGCTTGCTGGGTGCCGCCAGCGGGCTGTTGGCGGCGATTGGCTGCGAACTGATAACGCTGGTGCTGTACCGCTATGCGTTCGACCTGCACTGGAGCCCGCATCCGTGGCTGCTGGCGCTGCCAGTGGCGGGCGCGCTACTGGTCGGCGGTGCCGGGGTACTGGGGACGCGGCGGGCGTTGAATGCCAGCCCGCTGGCGGTCCTGCGGGAAAGTTGAGGGTTGCCTGGGGCGGCCCCTTTGCGGGTAAACCCGCTCCCGCAACGGGTGCACATTGCTCAATGACCAGGCTGCACCCGTGGGCGGGTTTTCCCTTCAGGAGGCCAGCCCAGGCAACACAAATCACTGGCCGTAGCTGATGCTGTTGACATACCAGGTGGCTTCACCAGCAGGGGTCTGCACCACCACCTCGTCGCCCTCCTGCTTCTTCAGCAAGGCACGAGCCATGGGTGAGTCGATCGAGATGTAGTCGTTGCGCCCGTAGATTTCGTCGTAGCCGACAATGCGAAACTTCATGGCCTCGCCATCGTCGTTCTCGATCTCCACCCAGGCACCGAAAAACACCTTGCCCTCCTGCTGCGGCGAGTAAGCCACCACCTTCACATCTTCAAGGCGCTTGCGCAGGTAACGCACCCGACGGTCGATCTCGCGCAGCAGCTTCTTGTTGTACTGGTAGTCGGCGTTCTCGCTGCGGTCGCCAAGCGACGCAGCCCAGGCAACCTTCTGGGTAATCTCCGGGCGATATACCCGCCACAGGTGGTCCAGCTCTTTCTTCAGCGCCTCATGGCCTTCCGTGGTAATGATGTTGGTGCTCAACAGCGCACTCCTCAGCGGCGGGTAATCAGGCCTTGGCGCGCGATGCGGGTGAGATGGCCGATGACTTCGGCGGCTTCGTCCGGCACCGGGGCCTGGATGACGGCCAGGTCGAAACGGTCATCGCCGTACTGCGCGAGGTGGCAACCGGTGTCGGCGAACTGGATCAGGAAGGCGCGCGCTTGCCCCTTGCGCCGGGACAGGCCTTCGAGGTGACGTAAAAGGGTGGGCTGATGCTGGCCGCCGAGCAGGATGCGCGGTGTGCGAGACGCCTGGCTGGCTGGCAAAGGGCTCAAACAGACACTGGTACGTGGGCAACTCATGGAGCTTCTCTCCGCCTCGCGAATCCCGCTGGGCAGCGGTGGGAGGCGTCACCGAACCAGCGCTTTAGCGGTATTTCGGATGACCCGGAGGGGCTGTCCCGCGCCCCGCAAGTAGCTGTTTAAATCGGCGCAGGCGGTATGCTAGAGCGACGAGCCGCAAGTTGCAAGCCGCAAGCAACAGCAGGCCGATCCCCGGCCTGTTGTTGCTTGCGGCTTGCGCTGCTGCGGCGGTTACCGGGCGATCAGGCGGTCCAGCGAGAAGCGGCCAGCGCCTTCGATCAACACCGCGACGGTGCCGGCCAGCAATGCCAGGGCAAACTCATAGCCGTTGTTGGACATGAACAGGCCATTACCGATGTGCACCGAGAAGATCGCCACCACCAGGGTCACGCTCAGCGCCAGCGCTGCCGGGCGGGCCAGCAGGCCAATCACCAGGGCCAGGCCGCCGAAGAACTCGGCACTACCGGAGAGCAGGGCCATCAGGTAACCCGGGGCCAGGCCAATGCTTTCCATCCACTGGCCGGTGCCCTCCAGGCCATAGCCACCGAACAGGCCAAACAGTTTCTGCGCACCATGCGCCATGAAGATGATGCCGACCAGGATGCGGATGATGCTGAGGCCAGCACCGGCACGGGTGGAGAACAGAGCGTTGAGGGTGGTGTTGTTCATGTCGAAGCGTCCTTGAAAGGAAAGTTGTGTTGGGATGGGCGCCATCATAATCAGTTCTACAGATATGAAAACCGCAAAAAACCCAACATAACAATCGACAAAATCGATTTGTCAGCGCTTCGCCACACGCTCCAGGCCGGCACGCTCCCGATTGAAGGCCACAAAGTACTTATTGACGCTGTTGACAAAATTGACTGGCCCCATGCCCACCTGCTCCATGGCAATACGTTCAGTCTGGAAGAACCACTGGTTGCCGTTCAGCCCGCGCCGCCGCGCTTCGGCGCGCATGGCCTGGACCCGTTCCGGGCCGAGGTTGTAGGCCGCCAGCACGAACGCCATGCGCTCACGCTCGTTGATCCTGGTGCTGGCAAAGAACTTGCGCCGGATCAGCGCCAGGTAACGGGCGCTGGCCTGGACATTGCCATCCACCGTGGCGGTGTTGCTCACCCCCACGCGCTGCGCTGCCGAAGGCGTGATCTGCATCAAGCCATGGGCGCCGCCAGTGCCGCGCGCCGTCGGGTTGAGCGTCGACTCCTTGAAAGCCAGCGCGGCCAGGTTGAGCCAGTCGATCTGCTGCGCCTCAGCGTGTTTCTGCAGCACCGGCCGCAACGCGTTGAGGCGCTGGCGGTCCTTGCTGGCCAACGGGTTGTGCACCCGGTACTGGCGCCGGTAGATGCGCTCGAACGCGGCGTCCTGGTTGTCCGGCGCGCGGTAGCCTTGCAAAAAGCGGTCGACCGTGGCCAGCAGCTGTGGCGCATCACGCCCGACATACCAGCGCATGGCTTGCGGCGGGCCCAGCTGTACCCGGCTGTCCAGGCGCAGGCGCGGCATCACCCGGGCCCACCGCCGGGCAATGGGTTGCTCGATTACGGTGAGGTGATAAATGCCAGCCTGGACCATCTCCAGCACGTCCTCCACCGCCAGGGTCGCATCGACCCATTCCACCTTGATCGGCGCACGTTTGCGCAGTGCCAGCTGCTGGTTCAACTGCTGGATCAGCGGGCCGGCGGCACTGGCGCTGGTCAACGCCACCGTACGCCCAGACAGTTGCTCGACATGGCTGAAGCTGCGTTCGCCCTTGCGCCCCACCAGCACCAATGGCACCTGGTCGAGCACCGGCGCGCTGCTGCTGACCCCGCGAACCGCGCTGGGGTCAAGCAGTTCGCCCGGTACCGCCAGGTCGCCCTCGCCACGCGCCAGGGCGCCCAGCAGTTGCTCCTTGGCCCGGGGGATCAACTTCAGCTGGATCTCCTGGCCGTCGGCGGCACGGGCATTGAGATAATGCTCCAGGGCTCGCAGGCGATAGTATTCGATGCCGACCGGTTCGCCCTTGACCTCACCGGAACTGTTGCGGCTCTGGTTGACCAGCACCCGCAGCACCTGGCTGCTGCGGATCTGTTGCAAGTCACGGACCTTGGCCGGCGGGGTGGTCTGCTGCGGCCCCGGCAGGCGCGCGTGGGCTGGCCCCGTCAGGGCCAGGCCAAACGTCACCAGTAGAATGAGCCAGCTTCGCGGCATGCAACACGTCCGTGGTCGGTGGGCGGCACCCATGGACTGCACCGCCAAGAGAGAGAAATGACGGTAAAAGACCATGGCAACAGCATGAAGTTCTTGGTTTTTTCGCAAAAACACGGTTTTTGCTATGCTGGCCGCCCCGCGGCACGAGGTAGCACCATGCAACTGATCGATATCGGCGTCAACCTGACCAACAGCAGTTTTCACGACCAGCAGGCAGCCATCGTCGAGCGCGCCATTGAAGCCGGCGTCACGCAGATGGTGCTGACAGGTACCAGCCTGACGGTCAGCGAGCAGGCGCTGGAGCTCTGCCAGCAGCTGGACTCGAGCGGTGCCCACCTGTTCGCCACGGCGGGTGTCCACCCGCATGATGCCAAGGCCTGGGATGCCGGCAGCGAGCAGCGCTTGCGGCAACTGCTGGCTGAACCGCGCGTACGCGCGGTGGGTGAATGTGGCCTGGATTTCAACCGCGACTTCTCCCCTCGCCCGCTGCAGGAAAAAGCCCTGGAAGCGCAACTGGCCCTGGCCGCCGAGCTGCGCCTGCCGGTGTTTCTGCATGAGCGCGATGCCAGCGAACGGCTGCTGGCAATTCTCAAGGACTACCGTGACCACCTGCCTGGCGCGGTAGTGCACTGTTTCACTGGCGAACGCGAGGCGCTGTTCGCCTACCTCGACATGGACCTGCACATCGGCATCACCGGCTGGATCTGCGACGAGCGCCGCGGAACCCACCTGCACCCGCTGGTGGGCAACATTGCCGAGGGGCGCTTGATGCTCGAGAGCGACGCGCCTTACCTGTTGCCGCGCAGCCTGCGGCCCAAGCCGAAGCATGGGCGCAACGAGCCGGCGTTCCTGCCAGAGGTGCTGCGCGAGGTCGCCTTGCATCGTGGGGAAGCAGCCGAACATACGGCAGCACATACCACGGCGACGGCGCGGGCGTTTTTCCAGATTCACAGCTGACGCAACCCGGGCGCCTGAAGTTTTTTGATACACATCAACAATGGGCCTGACGGATGCGGGCACAATGATGGCACCTTGCCAATATTGTTTCCGCTCAACTCAGAGAAGACCTGCCCATGGGTGCCTGGCTTAGCAATGTTTCCTTGAAATACAAGTTCTGGGCCGTCAATGCGGTGGCCTTTGTCACGACCCTGCTGCTGGTGCTCTATGCCGTGCACCTCGAGCAGCGTGCCCGCGCCGAAGCAGCGCAGGCCCAGGCCGCTGCCCAGGCGCAACTGCTGGCCAGCTGGCCAGCGGGGCAGCCGTTGCCGCGCCCGGCCAACGTCATCAGCTGGTCGGCGGGGCAAACGCCCAGCTTCGCCGGCGAGCCCCTCGATGGCCTGCGCAACGCCCAGGGCTGGGTCGAACTGCCAAGCGCCTGGCTTCTTGGCGACAACCCGTTGCGCGGCGCGCAGGTGTTGCGTCGTGGCGATCAACAAGTGGCGGTTCTGGCCCAGTCGCCAAGCCTGCGCCAGGTATTCTTCGACCGCTTCAGCAATTACGCGGTGTGCGTGCTGATCCTGATGCTGGCCATGCTGGGCGCTTCGCAACTGCTGATTCGCTTCCTGCTCAGCCAGCTCAACACCCTCAAGGACGTCATGCTGCACGTGGAGAAAACCGGCGACCTGGCGGCCCGCGTACCCTTGGCCTGTGGCGACGAGGTCGGCCAGATGGCCGGGGCGTTCAATGCCATGCAGGCAACCTACCACCGGGTGGTCAGCACCGTCGCCCATACCGCCGCCCAGCTGGACTCCGGCGCCGCGCGCCTGGCAGCGAGCATGAGCGATGTGCGCCACGGCATGCTCGGCCAGCAGAGCGAGACCGACCAGGCGGCTACCGCCATCAACGAAATGTCGGCGACGGTGCACCATATCGCCCAGCATGCCGGCGCCACCCGCGACCTGTCACAAACAGCCGACACCCTTGCCGGCAGCGGCCAGGAGGTGGTCAGCCGGGTGCAAGATTCGATTTCCGGGCTGTCCAGCGGCGTGCAGCAGACAGCCGAGATGATCCGCCAGCTCGCCGAGGACAGCCAGAAGATCAACGGTGTGGTCAATGTGATCCACAGCATCGCCGAGCAAACCAACCTGCTGGCACTCAACGCTGCTATCGAAGCGGCGCGCGCCGGCGACCTCGGGCGTGGTTTTGCCGTGGTGGCCGATGAAGTGCGCAACCTGGCCAAGCGCGTGCAAACCTCGACCGACGAGATCACCACCATGGTCTCGGCCCTGCAGTCAGGCACCCGCGATGCGGTGGAGTTCATGCAGGAAAGCTCGTACAAGGCCGATGACTGTGTCAAGCAGGCCCGTGAGGCCGGTGAAGCACTGGCCGAAATCACCGGTGCCGTGGCACAGATGCGTGAAAGCAACACCCAGATTGCCGTGGCCGCCGAGCAGCAAAGCCAGGTGGCAGAAGAAATGAACCGCGCGGTGGTGAGCATCCGCGATGTCACCGAGCAAACCGTGCAGCAGACAGTCGGCTCGGCGACCACCAGCAGCGAACTGGCGACACTGGCCGGCGAACTGAACAAGGCCATTGGCCAGCTCAAGCTATAGTCACCATAGCCACCCTCGATTGGCCCCCGTCAGGGGGCCGCACTAAGCTTTGGGCATAGCCAGAGGAAATGCCCATGAGCAAACGTCTGCCCAACCTGCCCGCCTGGCAATGGCGCGGCTACCACCATAACCACCGCCACCCGACCAACCTGGTGCTGCACCTGATCGCCGTGCCGTTGTTCATTCTTGGCGCGCTGCTGATCCTGTCCGGGCTGTTCAGCCTGGACCTGGGACAGATCGCCGTTGGTATCATCGCCT
The DNA here is from genome assembly GCF_014269225.2 of Pseudomonas anuradhapurensis. NCBI lineage: Bacteria > Pseudomonadati > Pseudomonadota > Gammaproteobacteria > Pseudomonadales > Pseudomonadaceae > Pseudomonas > Pseudomonas anuradhapurensis. The sequence goes on along the minus strand of NZ_CP077097.1, from coordinate 2,037,882 downwards.
TGATCGCCGGCCTCGGCCTGCAGCGCCAGGGCCATCGCCTGGAGGCAGAACAGCCGGAGCCGTTCGCCAACCGCAAGGACGCCGTGCAACGCCTGCTCACCGAGCAGTTCATCACCTTTCCGCGCTTCGTGCTGAGCGGCGCCTGGTGGAAGGCCTGGCGGCAACGCCACAAGCACCGCCAGTGATCGGTTGCGCTCAGGCTGCGGGCATGAGCCGGCGGTAGCAGCCTAGGCGAATACCGTCACAGTCTGCCGGCTCAAGGCCAGCAACTCGCCCTGTGCCGTCCACAAGGCAGCGGCGGCATGCCCGTAGCCATCACGCGCATATTCGGTTTCCACGCAATAGCGGCACCAGTCGAGGGTCGACAACTGCGGCGTGGGCTGGACGAATTCAATGGTCCAGGTCAGGGTACTGCCCGCCGCGGGCTGCTTGAGGAACGGCATCAGGCTTGGCGGCCACGCATCGACCAACGCCAGCAGGTGCGCCTCGCTAACCGGCTCTTCAGCCACCCCACGCAAACGCACCCAGCCACCCATATGGCGCGACGGGTTGCCACTGAACGGAAGGCCACCGATCGCCCAGCGCAAGGCCACGTGCTGCATGAAGTCCGGGGTGACGCCCTTGATATGCAGCAACTCGGGGGCCGCCTGCTCGAGCGCCTTCATGTCCATGGCCGGCAACGCCGGCACATTCACCACAGACGGCCGCCCTGCACCGAAGTTGCCCTGCACCAAGGTCACCACCTGGCCGTCCTGAACGGCACGGCCCAGCAAGGTGCTGACCGCCTTGCCTTCGCGCAGCACCTCGACCTCGAAGCGAATGGGCACATCCGCCGCCGCCGGTGCGACGAAGCTGATAGCCAATGAACGCACCGGGCGGTCATCGGTGATCTTCTGGCGCATGGTTTCGTATACCAACGCTGCCATGAGCCCGCCAAAGACAGCACGGCCCTGCGCCCAACTGGGCGGGATACTGAGCACATCGGGGCTGGCCCGCACGGCGTCGAGCAATTGCTTGAAATTCATTGGCTGGCTCCTGCAGGCCGGGAAAGGTTGTGCTCATCCTAGCCAGCAACCCCTTGGCGTTCAGCCCGCAAATCGGTCATTTTTCGGGCTTTCGCCGCGCCAGCGCCTGTTGCAGGGCTTCCAGGGTGCTATCCGCCTGGCGCTCGGCCTCGTGCAACTCCTGTTCCCAGGCGGCCTTGCACGGGGCCAGATCAGCTTGGTCACGTGCCTGCAGCAGCCATTGCAGGCGATCGTGCCAGTCGCCCAGGTCGCCCTGGGCCTGCTTCAACAGGCGCTGCAGTTTCTTGCCCGCATGGTCGAGCTGGGGATAGGCCTCGTCGCCGTAGCGCGCCCGCTTGATCAGCAAGCGCAGGCAGTGGCGGTCGTGTGCCGGGTCCTGCAGGGCCTGGCGCAACTTGCGCCACTGTTTGACCAGGCGTTTGTCGATACGCTTGTCCAAGGTCTTGACCAAGCCTTCGCGAGCGGCCGCTCGCAAGAACAGTGGAAACGCATCGACAATCGCCAGCACCCGCGCCAGCTGCGGGCTGTCAGCGACACTGGCGAAAGTCCGCTCACGGCCCTCGATGCGGCGCTGCCCTTCCTCGGCAAAGCCACGCCCGATCAGTTCGGCCGCCAGTACCTCGCGGTCACGCAGCGGTGTCGTCAGGGCACCCAGCGCCCTGGCGGCGTCCTCCAGCTGCTCCACCCCCGGCAAACCACGCAGTGGCCGCAGCAGGCTGCGCAGGCGCCGCAGCGTGGTGCGCAGGTCGTGCAAGGCCTCGCTGTCGGTGTTGGCAGCCAGGCGTTCGCGACAGGCCAGCAGACGCACCTGCAAGGCCAGTATCTGGGCAACTACATGATCGAGCATGGCAGACATTCAATGACGCTCCCTGATCAGCGCCCGGCGCGGGACTCACGGATGTAGAAGCGCGCCTTCTCGGCTTTGCGGGTACAGCTTTCATAGCCTTCGAATTGCTGCTGGGTCTTGGCCCCGGTCAACAGCGACAAGGCCTTGGAATAGCTCACGGCACCAGCAAAGCCTTCTGCCTTGGCCAGGTCCAGCTCTTTCCAGGCAGCATCCAGCTGGGTTGCACAACTCTCACGGTAGGCCGTCTTGCCCGCACATCCGGCAAGGGCCAAGGCAATCAGTGGAAGGCAGATCCAGGCTTTCATCAGTAATGACCTCAATGGGAAAAAAACAGTGGCCGTTCGACGCTCCGGCTGCTCAAAAGTGCCGCTCCCGGACAGCTTTGTCTTGCCAGTTTTATTACAGTAGCTCAGCGCGGTCTACATTGATGCACAGGCAGCGATGGGTGCATTGTAGAACCAGGGTTGCACTGGCCGGGGAACATTCATGAGCAAACGCGTGGCGCTGGTACTGGGATCGGGCGGAGCCCGGGGGTATGCACACATCGGTGTGATCGAGGAAATCGAGCGCCGCGGCTACGACATTGCCTGTATTGCCGGCTGCTCCATGGGCGCCGTGATCGGGGGGATCTACGCTGCCGGCAAGCTGGAAGAGTACCGCAACTGGATCGAGAGCCTCGACTACCTGGATGTGCTGCGCCTGGTCGACGTCAGCTTTCGCCTCGGCGCAATTCGCGGCGACAAGGTGTTCGGGCAGATTCGCAAGATTGTCGGCGAGATCAACATCGAGCAATTGCGCATCCCTTACACGGCGGTTGCAGCCGACCTCACCAACCAGCAGGAGATCTGGTTCCAGGAAGGCTGCCTGCACCAGGCCATGCGCGCCTCGGCGGCCATCCCCAGCCTGTTCACGCCGGTGATGCAAGGCAACCGCATGTTGGTCGACGGCGGCATCCTCAACCCGTTGCCGATCGTTCCGGTGGTGTCCAGCCACTGCGACCTGATCATTGCCGTCAACCTCAACGCCACCAACCAGAAGCAGTACCAGTTGCCGGTGATCGAACGCCCCGCCGCATTCAAGATGCGTTTCGATGCGTTGCTCAGCTCGCTGGGGTCGCGCCTGCCGTTCCGGCGCAAGCCGGCAGAAGAGTTGATCCGCATCGAACAGGAAATCGTCGCCGAAGGGCTTGCACCGCCAAACCCGTGGCTGGCCGATGCCGCCGACCCGGAAGCCCAGCAACCGGCAGCGGCACCGGAGCGCGAGGGTGCACCGAAGTCGGCGACCGGCTCGTTCATCATCGACAACGTGGGGCCCGCTTCGCTGCTGGACTTGATCAACCAGAGCTTCGAGGTGATGCAGACGTCGTTGGCACAGTACAAGATCGCCGGCTATCCACCGGATGTGCTGATCAACGTGCCCAAGCGGGTGTGCCGGTTTTTCGAGTTCTACAAGGCGCCCGAGCTGATCGCCCTGGGGCGGGAGATTGCGCGGGATACGCTGGACAATCATGAAGGCGTCAAGCGCTAGGCCTCCCAGTGCCTGTCCCGGACTGATCGCCGGGACACGTGGCACAAATAGAACAGGCCGCACCAGGCGGCCTGTTCGTTCATGCTTCCATCACCTTAGTAGCGGGTGATGTCTGCCTTGGCTTCCAGCTGCTTGCGGTAGGCCGCGAAGTCCTGCTGGCCGGCACGCGAGGCGAGGTAGCGGCGGATCTGCTGCTTCTCTTCGTCGGTGGCGGTAGCACCTTCGTTGACACCCTTGAGCTGCAGTACCACCAGGCTGCCGTCACGCAGCACCACGCTGCCATACACCGGCTTGTCCTTGGACTCTGGCTTGGCCAGGCGGAACAGCGCCTGCAGCTCGGCCGGGTCGATACCGTCCTCGCCGCGGGTGACCGCCTCGTAAGCCTTCCAGCCCTGCCCTTCGTGCACGCTGCCGGCAGTGACGGAACCGTCACGCAGGCCGGCAATCAGCTTGTCGGCCTTGGCCTTGAGCTCGGCAGTGGCCTTCTCCTTGGCCAGGTGTTCCCGAATGTTCTTGGCCACGGCCTCCAGTGGCAGTTGCTCCGGCTTGCGGTGCTCCTTGACGCGCAGCACCACGGTGGTTTCCGGGTCGAGTTCGATGGCCGTGCTGTTGGCACCTTCATCCAGTACTTCCTCGGAGAACGCTGCCTGCACCACCGCACGGTTGGCGGTGATACCTTCGCCACCCTCACGGCCGAAGGCTGCCGAGGTCTGCACCTTCAGGTTCAGGTCCTGGGCCGGCTGAGCCAGGTCGGAAGCCTCGTAGGCAGCATCCTGCAACTGCTTGCTGGCGTCGACGTAACGCTGCTCGACCAGCGGGATCTTCAGGTCGCGGGTCAGCTTGTCCTTCAGGCTGGCGAAGCTCGGTACTTCCGGTGCCTGCACGCCCAGCAGCTTGATCAGGTGGTAGCCGAACTCGCTACGCACCGGTGCCGAGACCTGGCCGACCTGCAGCTTGTACAGGGCATCCTCGAACGCCGGGTCGTAGACGCCCGGGCCAGCGAAGCCAAGGTCACCACCGCTGTTGGCCGAACCCGGGTCCTGCGAGAACTCCTTGGCCAGTGCGGCAAAATCCTCACCCTTGGCCAGGCGCTGCGCGACTTCTTCGGCGCGGGCCTTGGCCTGGGCGTCAGTAACCTTGTCGTTGACCTCGATCAGGATGTGCGCTGCGTGACGCTGCTCGGCGAGGTTGGCGATTTCCTTCTCGTACTGGGCCTTGAGCTCTTCGTCGGTCACCTTGACCTGGTCAAAGAACGCCGACTTCTTCAGCTCGACGTAGTCGATCACCACCTGGTCAGGCGACATGAACTCCTTGGCGTGCTGGTCGTAGTGCGCCTTGACTTCTTCGTCGCTGACCTTGACTGCGGCCGGGTCGGCCTTGAAGGTCAGCGAGGCGAAATCGCGGGTCTGCTTCTCGAGGCGGGCAAAGGCGTCGACCTGCTGGTCGGTGACGAAGCTGCTGCCAGCCAGGCCGGTACGCAGCTGGCCGATGAGCATTTCCTCGGCGAGCATGTCGCGGAACTGCATGCGACCATAGCCCATCTGGCGGATGACCTGGTCGAAGCGGTCGGCGCTGAACTTGCCGTCCACCTGGAATTCCGGCGTCTGCAGGATGACCTGGTCCAGCGCGGCCTCGGAGAAGGCAAACTTGGCGTCTTCGGCGCCTTGCAACAGCAGCTTGCGACTGATCAGGCCTTTGAGTGCCTCTTCACGCAGCAACTTGTCATCCAGCAGCGCCGGGTCGAAATCCTTGCCCAACTGTTGCATCAGCTGGCGGCGTTGCATGTCGGCCGCCTGGCTCAACTCGTTCTGGCTGATGGTCTGGCCATTCACCTTGGCGGCGTCCTGGCTATGAGTGGCGGCCTGGAAAATGGCTTCGAAGCCGGTCAACGCCATCAACACGACGATAAGGCCGATGATGGTCTTGGCAATCCAACCTTGTGAATTGTCCCTGATATTTTGCAGCATGCGTCCCCCAGAAACGGCTGTACCACTGCGTCGACAACCGCGGAGCGTGGGTAGAAACCTGATAAAAGAAAGGCGCATCCGAGGATGCGCCTTTTCTTAGCAAACGTGTCAGGCGGGAACGTTTGCGCCCCCGCCATCAGCGTGCTCGGACCTGGCCAGGCCGGGTCCGGCTGAAAGAGACGACTTAGTTGACGGCGTCTTTCAGGCCTTTGCCAGCCTTGAAACCTGGAACCTTGGCGGCTTCGATCTTGATTGCCTTACCGGTTTGCGGGTTGCGGCCGGTGCGCTCTGCACGCTCCTTGACCGAGAAGGTACCGAAGCCAACCAGTACCACATCGTCACCTTGCTTCAGGGCGCCGGTGACGGATTCGATGACTGCGTCCAGCGCACGGCCGGCTACAGCTTTCGGGATGTCAGCAGATGCGGCGATAGCGTCAATCAGTTCCGACTTGTTCACTCTAAGTCCCCTTATTTCTCTATTGAGTTTGTTTCTAAGTATGTAATGAAAAGCTTATGAAACGTTCGCTGGGTGGCCTGATGACACTAGCGTGCCGCTTTATAGCAAGGCCCCGAAAAAACTGTCAAGGAACGCCCCCCAGCCAGAAACTACTAGTGCGTGCTGATTCTTTCCTTAGCATCGCCGTCGCGCTTTTCATCTTTCGCGACAATCTCCGGAGCCACATCTGGCAAGGGCTCCGGGGCGTATTGCAGCGCAATTTGCAGGACTTCGTCAATCCATTTGACCGGTTTGATCTGCAGATCCTGTTTGATATTTTCCGGAATCTCCTTCAGATCGCGAACATTCTCCTCGGGAATGATCACCGTCTTGATACCACCACGGTGTGCCGCCAGCAGTTTTTCCTTCAGCCCGCCAATCGCCAGCACCTGGCCACGCAGGGTAATTTCACCAGTCATGGCGACATCGGCACGCACCGGAATCTGCGTCAGTGCCGAGACCAGCGCGGTGCACATGCCGATACCGGCGCTCGGGCCGTCCTTCGGCGTGGCGCCTTCAGGCATGTGGATGTGCACGTCGTGCTTCTCGTGGAAGTCGGCAGCGATCCCCAGGCTGCGGGCGCGGCTGCGCACCACGGTCTGGGCGGCGGTGATCGATTCGACCATGACATCGCCGAGCGAACCGGTCTTGATCAACTGGCCCTTGCCGGGGATGACCACGGCTTCGATGGTCAGCAGTTCGCCGCCCACCTGGGTCCAGGCCAGGCCGGTGACCTGGCCGATCTGGTCCTGCTGCTCGGCCAAGCCATAGCGGAACTTGCGCACACCCAGCAGGTGCTCCAGCTGTTCGCTGGCCACCTTGACCTTGACCTGTTTCTGCCCGGTATGCTCCTTGACCACCTTGCGGCAGACCTTGGCAATTTGCCGCTCCAGCCCACGCACACCCGCTTCGCGAGTGTAGTAGCGGATGATGTCGCGGATCGCCGAAACGTCGACCTCCAGCTCTTCCTTTTTCAGGCCGTTGGCCTTGACCTGCTTGGGCACCAGGTACTTGACCGCGATGTTGATCTTCTCGTCCTCGGTGTAGCCCGGCAGGCGGATGACTTCCATGCGGTCGAGCAGCGCCGGCGGGATGTTCATCGAGTTCGAGGTGCACAGGAACATCACGTCCGAAAGGTCGTAGTCGACCTCCAGGTAATGGTCGTTGAAATTGTGGTTCTGCTCGGGGTCGAGCACTTCGAGCAATGCCGAAGCTGGGTCGCCACGCATGTCACTGCCCATCTTGTCGATTTCGTCCAGCAGGAACAGCGGGTTGCGTACCCCCACCTTGGTCATCTTCTGGATCAGGCGCCCAGGCATGGAACCGATGTAGGTACGGCGGTGGCCACGGATCTCGGCCTCGTCACGCACCCCACCCAGGGCCATGCGCACGAACTTGCGATTGGTGGCAGCGGCGATCGATTCGGCCAACGAGGTCTTGCCGACGCCAGGCGGGCCGACCAGGCACAGTACCGGCCCACGGATCTTCTTGACGCGCTTCTGCACGGCAAGGTACTCGAGAATGCGTTCCTTGACCTCTTCCAGGCCATAATGGTCGGCGTCGAGGATTTCCTCGGCCTTGGCCAGGTCCAGGCGCACCTTGCTCTGGGCCTTCCACGGCACCTGGACGAGCCAGTCGAGGTAGGAGCGGACCACGGTGGCCTCGGCCGACATCGGCGACATCTGCTTGAGCTTGTTCAGCTCGGCCTGGGCCTTGGCCAGGGCGTCCTTGGGCAGGCCAGCGGCTTCGATGCGCTTTTTCAGCTCTTCGACTTCATTGTGGCCTTCGTCGCCATCGCCGAGCTCTTTCTGAATGGCCTTCATCTGCTCATTCAGGTAGTACTCGCGCTGGCTGCGCTCCATCTGCTTCTTGACCCGACCGCGAATGCGCTTTTCGACCTGCAGCAGGTCGATTTCGGCATCCAGCAGCGCCAGCACGTGCTCGACGCGGGTCGGCAGGTCGACGATTTCGAGAATTTCTTGCTTCTGCTCGATTTTCAGCGCCATGTGCGCGGCCATGGTGTCGACCAGGCGCCCCGGCTCTTCGATGCTGTTCAGCGACGACAGCACCTCGGCGGGTACTTTCTTGCCCAGCTGCACGTACTGTTCGAACTGCGACAGCAGCGTGCGCACGAAGACTTCCGACTCGCGCTCGGCGGCGTCGACTTCGTCGATCAGGGAAACCTCGGCACGGATGTGCCCTTCCACTTCGCTGAAGCGCTCGACGGCGCCACGCTGCTCGCCCTCGACCAGCACCTTGACAGTGCCATCGGGCAGTTTCAGCAGCTGCAGCACGGTGGCAACCGTACCGACGCGATACAGCGCGTCTTCGCCCGGGTCATCGTCGGCCGGGTTTTTCTGGGCAAGCAGGAGGATCTGCTTTTCGCCCGTCATCGCCGCCTCAAGGGCCTCGATGGACTTTTCGCGCCCCACGAACAGCGGGATGACCATGTGCGGGTAAACAACGACATCGCGCAATGGCAAAAGAGGCAAGTCGAGGGTGGTCTTCATGATTTCGCCTCTACAGCGGCCTTATGGCCGGAAAACAGTGGAAATGATGCTTGGACCTAATGTGGGGGCATGCCTGGGAAATTACAAGCGCTAGCGCAGGAAAAGCAGAAAGGGGCCCGTAGGCCCCCTTCTTGCTTGCAACCATCAGTGGCCAGCGCCTGGATCAGGCATCCGGCGCAGCCTTGGCTTGCGGCTCGCTGTTTTCGTAGATCATCAGCGGCTGCGAAGTACCCTCGATGACGCTCTCGTCGATCACCACCTTGCTGACATCCTTCTTCGAAGGAATCTCGTACATGGTGTCGAGCAGCACGCCTTCGAGGATCGAACGCAGGCCACGGGCGCCAGTCTTGCGCTCCAGGGCCTTGCGCGCAACGGCCTTGAGCGCATCGCTGCGGAACTCGAGGTCGACGCTTTCCATCTCGAACAGCTTGGCATACTGCTTGGTCAGGGCGTTCTTCGGCTCGGTGAGGATCTGCATCAGTGCAGCCTCGTCCAGCTCGTCGAGGGTTGCCAGCACCGGCAGACGGCCGACGAATTCCGGGATCAGGCCAAACTTGACCAGATCATCCGGTTCGACCTCACGCAGCGACTCGCCAACCTTCTTGCCTTCTTCCTTGCTGCGCACTTCGGCGCCAAAACCGATGCCACCCTTGGTGGAGCGGTTCTGGATGACCTTTTCCAGGCCCGAGAAGGCGCCACCGCAGATGAACAGGATGTTGCGGGTATCAACCTGCAGGAATTCCTGTTGCGGGTGCTTGCGGCCGCCCTGCGGCGGTACCGAGGCCACGGTGCCTTCGATCAGCTTCAGCAGTGCCTGCTGCACGCCCTCGCCCGAAACGTCACGGGTGATGGACGGGTTGTCCGACTTGCGCGAAATCTTGTCGATCTCGTCGATGTAGACGATGCCCATCTGGGCCTTTTCCACGTCGTAGTCGCACTTCTGCAACAGCTTCTGGATGATGTTCTCGACGTCCTCACCCACGTAACCGGCTTCGGTCAGGGTGGTGGCGTCAGCAATGGTGAACGGTACGTTCAACAGGCGTGCAAGGGTTTCGGCGAGCAGGGTCTTGCCCGAGCCGGTCGGCCCGATGAGCAGGATGTTGCTCTTGCCGAGTTCGACTTCGTCACCCTTCTTGTCACGCTGGTTCAGGCGCTTGTAGTGGTTGTACACCGCTACGGCCAGCACCTTTTTCGCGCGCTCCTGACCAATCACATACTGGTCCAGGATGCCGCTGATTTCTTTCGGCGAAGGTAATTTGTGCGCGCTGCTCTCGGCCTGGGCTTCCTGCACCTCCTCACGGATGATGTCATTGCACAGGTCGACGCACTCGTCGCAGATAAATACCGAGGGCCCGGCAATCAATTTGCGCACTTCGTGCTGGCTTTTGCCGCAGAAGGAGCAATAGAGCAATTTGCCGCTGTCCTCGCCGTTACGGGTGTCAGTCATTCGATCGATCCAATCCGGTAGGCTTGCAACACAAGATGAAGGCAATTGCGGGCTTTTTCAAGTCCGCAGGTAGGCGCTTTCCGCGCCTACCTGCTCTGGCACCCCGGTTCAGGAGGCCAGTTGCCGCTTGTCGTAGACCGAGTCGATCAGGCCGTACTCGGCCGCGCGCGAGGCGCTCATGAAGTTGTCACGCTCGGTGTCACGCTTGATGGTCTCGAGGTCCTGGCCGGTGTGATAGGCCAGCAGCTCGTTCAGACGGGCCTTGATATTGAGGATTTCCTGGGCGTGGATCTCGATATCGGTGGCCTGACCCTGGAAGCCGCCCAGCGGCTGGTGGATCATCACGCGCGAGTTCGGCAGGCAGTGACGCTTGCCCTTGGCACCGGCAGCCAGCAGGAAGGCGCCCATGCTGCAGGCCTGGCCGATGCAGATGGTCGAGACGTCCGGCTTGATGAACTGCATGGTGTCGTAGATCGACATGCCGGCGGTCACGGAACCGCCCGGCGAGTTGATGTACAGATGGATATCCTTGTCCGGGTTTTCTGCTTCCAGGAACAGCAGTTGCGCCACGACGAGGTTGGCCATGTAGTCCTCTACCGGGCCAACCAGGAAGATCACACGCTCCTTCAACAGGCGCGAGTAGATGTCGTAAGCGCGTTCGCCACGGGCGGACTGCTCGATAACCATCGGGACCAGGCCGCCTGCGGCCTGGATGTCAGAGCTCTGCTGAATATAAGAATTGCGGGACATGTCCTGCGCTCACTCCCAAATAGTCATGGCTTGAATACGCACAAGCCAGCTCGAAGGCTGGCTTGTGGGGGTTTCCTACGAGAGAAGCCGGTTATTCAGCGGCGGCAGGAGCCTGTGCTGGTTTAACGGCGTCTTCGTACGAGACCGACTTGTCGGTCACAGTCGCTTTCTGCAGAACAGTATCTACAACTTGTTCTTCCAGCACAACCGAACGGACTTCGTTCAGTTGCTGGTCGTTCTTGTAGTACCAGGCGATGACCTGCTCAGGCTCCTGATAGGCCGAAGCCATTTCCTCGATCATTTCGCGAACCTTGCCTTCGTCCGGCTTCAGTTCGAACTGCTTGACCACTTCGGCGACGATCAGGCCCAGCACCACGCGGCGCTTGGCTTGCTCTTCGAACAGCTCGGCCGGCAGTTGCTCAGGCTTGATGTTGCCACCGAACTGCTGAACAGCCTGCACGCGCAGACGGTTGACTTCGTTTTCCAGCAGCGCTTTCGGCACTTCGATCGGGTTGGCGGCCAGCAGACCGTCCATGACCTGGTTCTTCACCTTGGCCTTGATGGCCTGGCGCAGTTCACGCTCCATGTTCTTGCGAACTTCGGCGCGGAAGCCTTCCAGGGTGGTTTCCTTGATGCCGAACTGGGCGAAGAATTCTTCGTTCAGCTCTGGCAGCACCGGGGCAGCAACGCTGTTGACGGTGATGGTGAACTCGGCGGCCTTGCCAGCCAGGTCCAGGTTCTGGTAGTCCTCGGGGAAGGTCACATTGACAACGCGCTCTTCACCTGCCTTGGCGCCAACCAGGCCGTCTTCGAAGCCCGGGATCATGCGGCCGGAGCCCAGTACCAGCTGAGTGCCCTTGGCCGAACCGCCAGCGAACACTTCACCGTCGACCTTGCCGACGAAGTCGATGTTGACCTGGTCGTCTTTCTGCGCAGCGCGCTCGACCGCCTCGAAACGGGTATTCTGCTTGCGCAGCACTTCCAGCATGTTGTCCAGGTCGGCGTCAGCCACTTCGGCGCTCAGGCGCTCGACGCTGATCGACTCGAGGCCGGCAACGGTGAACTCGGGGAACACTTCGAAGATGGCAACGAATTCCAGGTCCTTGCCCTTCTCGAAGGACTTCGGCTCTACCGCAGGGGCGCCAGCCGGGTTCAGCTTCTGCTCGACAATGGCTTCGTAGAAGGAAGCCTGAACCAGGTCACCGAACGCCTCTTGACGGGCATCGGCCTCGAAGCGCTGACGGATCACGCTCATCGGCACCTTGCCTGGGCGGAAGCCTGCAACCTTGGCGCGCTTGGCAGTCTGTTGCAGACGCTTGTTGACTTCGTTCTCGACGCGCTCGGCCGGAACGGCGATGGTCATGCGGCGCTCGAGAGCGGAAGTGTTTTCAACAGAAACTTGCATGGATATTCCTCGTTGCACAGACGTTAGCCGGCGTTAGCCCGACTCCAGAATCAAGGGCAAGCATTCTAGTGAGTCGCGCAGCAGAAGTCACCCCACCCGGGACGACGGGAAGCCACGCCGGTCGATTAACTTTCAAGGCCCGTACGGCGTGCCGCAGGGCCTGCTTCAAAAAGGGCTGCGCGGCGCCTTGGGCGCCCAACAGCCGAAATACCTTGTCAAACAACTGCCGCGACGAATTCGCTTCCTTTATTCGGGATCGATCTCGTTGAACTGGCAGTACTCTTCCCATTCCATCCCCAGCGCTTCGGCCACCTCGCGGTGCGTCTCCAGGCGCATGGCCTGCAGCTGCTCCGGGGTTTCGGCGATCAGTTGCAAGGCCAGCTCCCAGGGCTGGATGCCCTGCTCCTCGGCTGCATCTTCGAAGGCCCATTCGATCTGCTGGGCCTGCTCACGTGCATCCAGCTCGCGGATCTCTTCGAGCAGTTGCGGGTTGGCCTCGGCAAAACGCTGCAGCGCCAGTGCCTGACGGGCTTCTTTTGCGATCATCGGGTTGTTCCTCTGCCGGCCAGCTGGGCCGGTGTTTCAACCGGCTGAAATCTAACAGCTTTTATTGGGGTGCCACCAGAGGATTGCAAGGGGGATCAAGTGATGGCTGCGAAGTTTACGGCTTGAGCCTTGCGGCGTCCGTGAGATCGAGCGCCGCGCGGACGGCGCTCGATCTCACGGACGCCACAACCATCAAGGCAAACACGCCAAAAGCAACAAAGGCGCCCAGTCTCACGACCAAGGCGCCTTCGAAAAATATGGGGTGGACGATGGGAATCGAACCCACGACAACTGGAATCACAATCCAGCGCTCTACCAACTGAGCTACGCCCACCATATTGCGGTCTTGCGGTATTGCGATACAACCTTACAGAAACATGGTGCGGACGAAGAGACTCGAACTCTTACAGCTTGCGCCGCTGGAACCTAAATCCAGTGTGTCTACCAATTTCACCACGTCCGCGTAACGCTTAAAACAAAGGCGCCAGATGCTATCGCGGCGCCTTTGAAAAATATGGGGTGGACGATGGGAATCGAACCCACGACAACTGGAATCACAATCCAGCGCTCTACCAACTGAGCTACGCCCACCATATCGCATTACAACTTACTTGCTTGCCAAAGCTGCCTAAATGGCGCACCCGGCAGGACTCGAACCTGCGACCATCCGCTTAGAAGGCGGATGCTCTATCCAGCTGAGCTACGGGCGCTTAAGCTTGAAGCCTAACCGAACGAGACCTTAACAGATAGCTGCTAAACCACTCATTCTGCCCGACTTCGCCAACCAGTGCTAGGCTGTGCCCGACAAGTGCGGCGAATCTTATAGGCGAGCCTGAATGTCGTCAACACCTTTCTCAAAAAAATTTAAATTATTTAAGGGCTTAGGGGATTTGCCCGACCACCCGCCTTTGCCCTTGGCCCGTGTCGTGCGAGAATGCGCCCTCTTTAATTGTTTCCTTCTCGATGGTTAATCACGCGTCTATGACTGCACACCTAATCGATGGCAAGGCGATCGCCGCCAGCCTGCGCCAGCAGATCGCTCAACGTGTCGTGGAGCGTCGCCAGCAAGGCCTGCGTACACCCGGCCTGGCAGTGATCCTGGTCGGCACCGACCCCGCCTCCCAAGTCTATGTCTCGCACAAGCGCAAGGACTGCGAAGAGGTCGGCTTCATTTCCCAGGCGTTCGACCTGCCCAGCGACACCACGCAGCAGGCCCTGACCGAGCTGATCGATCGCCTCAATGACGACCCGGCCGTCGACGGCATCCTGCTGCAACTGCCGCTGCCGGCGCACCTGGATGCCTCGCTGCTGCTCGAGCGCATTCGCCCGGACAAGGACGTGGACGGTTTCCACCCGTACAACATCGGCCGCCTGGCCCAGCGCATCCCGCTGCTGCGCCCGTGCACGCCGAAGGGCATCATGACCCTGCTGGAAAGCACCGGCCAGGACCTGTACGGCATGAACGCGGTCATCGTCGGCGCATCCAACATCGTCGGCCGCCCGATGGCCATGGAACTGCTGCTGGCCGGCTGCACCGTGACCGTCTGCCACCGCTTCACCAAGGACCTGGCCGGCCATGTCGGGCGTGCCGACCTGGTGGTCGTGGCTGCCGGCAAGCCGGGCCTGGTCAAGGGCGAATGGATCAAGGAAGGTGCCATCGTCATCGACGTCGGCATCAACCGCCAGGAAGACGGCAAGCTGGTCGGCGACGTGGTCTACGAGACCGCCCTGCCGCGCGCGGGCTGGATCACCCCGGTGCCGGGTGGCGTCGGGCCGATGACCCGGGCATGCCTGCTGGAAAACACGCTGTATGCGGCGGAAGAGCTGCACAAGTAACATTGCGTGATATGAAAACGGCACCTCTGGCAGGTGCCGTTTTTTTTTGCCTGGCGTGGGAGGTTTAGCGCCTATGAGATCGAGCGCCGCGCGGGCGGCGCTCGATTCACGCATCAACCCAAATCCTCAGCCGATCACTTCCTGGCCGCCTCCCACGACTTCAGCAGCTCGCTGTAGCTGACGGTCTCGCCCTTGGGCTTCTCGTTGGCCAGTTTCGGTTTCGGTGCACCTGGCTGGTCGAACCAGTACTGGGCATCCCGTTCCGGGTTCAGCTTCGGCGCGCAGGTGGCCTGGGCATTGGACCGCTGCAAGCGCTCCATCATCCGGTCCTGGTCGCGGGCCAGCCCATCCAGGGCTTCCTGCGGGGTTTTCTCGCCGCTGGCCACCTCGGCAATGTGGCTCCACCACAACTGCGCGAGGCGTGGATAGTCCGGCACGTTGGTGCCGGTCGGGGTCCACTGCACCCGCGCCGGGCTGCGATAGAACTCCACCAGCCCGCCCAGCTTGGGCGCCAGATCGGTCATGGCCTGGGAGTTGATGTCCGATTCCCGAATCGGCGTGAGGCCGACAATGGTCTTTTTCAGCGATACCGTCTTGGACGTGACGAACTGCGCGTACAGCCATGCCGCCAGCCGTTGCTTCTCGGGGGTGGACTTGAAGAAAGTCCACGACCCGGTGTCCTGGTAGCCCAGCTTCATCCCCTCCTCCCAGTACGGCCCCTTCGGCGATGGCGCCATGCGCCACTTCGGCGTGCCATCGGCATTCACCACTGGCAAGCCGGGCTTGGTCATGTCGGCGGTGAACGCGGTGTACCAGAAGATCTGCTGGGCAATGTTGCCCTGGGCAGGCACCGGGCCGGCCTCGGAGAAGGTCATGCCCTGGGCCTCCTTGGGCGCATAGGCACGCATCCAGTCCACGTACTTCTGCGTGGCGTAGACCGCCGCCGGGCCGTTGGTGTCGCCGCCGCGGGTCACGCTGGAGCCCACCGGGTGGCAGTCCTCCACGCGAATGCCCCATTCGTCCACCGGCAGGCCGTTGGGCAGGCCCTTGTCACCGCCACCGGCCATGGAGAACCAGGCGTCGGTGAAGCGCCAGCCCAGCGACGGGTCTTTCTTGCCATAGTCCATGTGGCCATAGACGCGCTTGCCGTCGATTTCCTTGACGTCTTCGGTGAAGAACCGGGCAATGTCCTCGTAGGCCGACCAGTTCACCGGCACGCCCAGCTCGTAACCGTACTTTTGCTTGAACCTGGCCTTCAGCTCGGGCCGTTCGAACCAGTCGGCACGGAACCAGTACAGGTTGGCGAACTGCTGGTCGGGCAACTGGTAGACCTTGCCATCGGGCGCGGTGGTGAAGGAAATGCCGATGAAGTCCTTCAGGTCGAGGGTCGGCGAGGTGTAGTCCTTGCCCTCGTTGGCCATCAGGTCGGTGATCGATTCCACCTTGCCATAGCGAAAGTGCGTACCGATCAGGTCGGAATCGTTGACCCAGCCATCATAGATGTTCTTGTCCGACTGCATCTGTGTCTGCAGCTTTTCCACCACGTCGCCTTCCTGCAGCAGGTCGTGGGTCAGCTGGATACCGGTGATTTCACTGAAGGCCTTGGCCAGCACCTTGGACTCGTACTCATGGGTAGTAATGGTTTCGGACACCACATTGATCTTCATCCCACGGAACGGCTCGGCTGCCTTGATGAACCACTTGAGTTCAGCCAGCTGCTGTTCCGGGGTAAGGGTCGACGGCTTGAACTCGCTGCCGATCCATTTCTTCGCCGCGTCCTCGTACTGGTCGGCCCAGGCTGTGCCTTGCGCGCTGGCCAGCACCAGCAACGCGGCCAGGGTCAAATGTCGCCTGTTGTACTTGTTGTCGAACATTGTGATCTCCCGTTTCAGTTATCCCACAGGGCCGCTCGCTCAGCCCCAGCGCAGCACCACCAACAGCCACGCCAGAGACAGCAGCGAGGCTACCCACAATGGCCACTCGCTGACGCCAACCACCAACAGATGCAGGTAGGCGCTGGCCAGCAGGCCGATGAACAAGCGGTCGCCACGGCTGGTGACCAGCGGTAGAAAGCCGCGTCGCTCCACGCAAGGTCGGCGCAGCTCGAGCAAGGTCATGCCCAGCAGCAGTACACCCACGGCGGCGAAGAACAGCGCCGTCGGCAAGGTCCAGGCCATCCACTCCATGCCGTACCCTCCTCAGACCCGGCCCAGGGCAAAGCCCTTGGCCACATGGTTGCGCACGAACCAGATCACCAGCATGCCGGGCAGGATGGTCAGAACACCCGCTGCTGCCAGCACCCCCCAATCGATGCCCGATGCCGACACGGTACGGGTCATTACCGCGGCGATCGGCTTGGCATTCACCGAGGTCAGCGTGCGCGCCAGCAGCAGTTCGACCCAGGAAAACATGAAGCAGAAAAACGCTGTGACGCCGATGCCGGAGCCGATCAACGGAATGAAAATCTTCACAAAGAAGCGCGGGAAGCTGTACCCGTCGATGTAGGCCGTTTCGTCGATTTCCTTCGGCACACCCGACATGAAGCCTTCCAGGATCCACACTGCCAGCGGCACGTTGAACAGGCAGTGGGCCAGGGCCACGGCGATGTGGGTGTCGAACAGGCCGATCGACGAATACAGCTGGAAGAACGGCAGGAGGAACACCGCCGGCGGCGCCATGCGGTTGGTCAGCAGCCAGAAGAACAGGTGCCGGTCGCCGAGGAAGCGGTAGCGCGAGAAGGCATACGCGGCTGGCAACGCTACCAGCAGTGAAATCAGCGTGTTCAGGCATACGTAGTACAGCGAGTTGATATAGCCGCTGTACCAGCTGGCATCGGTGAAGATCACCCGGTAGTTGTCTAGGGTGAATGCCTGCGGCCACAGGGTCAGGCTACCGAGGATCTCGGTATTGCTCTTGAACGACATGTTCAGCAGCCAGTAGATCGGCACCAGCAGGAAGAAGAAGTACAGCAGCAGGGCCAGCGATTTGCGTGTGCTCATGGCCTAGTCCTTGTCAGCATGGGTCATGGCTGTGTAGAACAGCCACGACACCAGCAGGATGATCAGGAAGTACACCAGCGAAAACGCCGCCGCCGGGCCCAGGTCGAACTGGCCCACGGCCATGCGCGTGAGGGTCTGGCTGAGGAAGGTGGTCGCATTGCCGGGCCCACCGCCGGTCAGCACGAAGGGCTCGGTGTAGATCATGAAGCTGTCCATGAAGCGCAGCATCACCGCGATCAGCAACACGTTCTTCAGCTTCGGCAACTGGATATGGCGGAACACCGCCCAGCCCGAGGCACGGTCGATGCGCGCGGCCTGGTAATACACGTCGGGGATGGCGCGCAGGCCTGAATAGCACAGCAGCGCCACCAGCGAGGTCCAGTGCCAGACGTCCATCACCAGCACGGTAAGCCAGGCGTCGAACGGGTTGCCGGCGTAGTTGTAGCTGACCCCCAGCTTGGCCAGGGTGGCGCCCAGCAGGCCGATGTCGGCACGGCCGAAGATCTGCCAGATGGTGCCGACCACGTTCCACGGGATCAGCAACGGGATGGCCATGATGATCAGGCACACCGACGCCATGCGCCCCTTGGTCGGCATGGTCAGGGCAATGGCGATGCCCAGCGGGATCTCGATCAGCAGCACGCAGGCGGAATAGATGAACTGGCGCAGCAGCGCGTCATGCAGAGCCGGGTCGCGCAGTACCTGGCGGTACCAGTCGGCACCGACGAAGTAGCGGTTGGACTGGTCGAAAATGTCCTGCACCGAGTAGTTGACCACGGTCATCATCGGCACCACGGCACTGAACGCCACCAGCAGGAACACCGGCAGCACCAGCCACCAGGCCTTGTTGTTGGGCACCTTGTTCATGGCGCGACCTCCAGCAGCACATCGTCGAGGTACAGCATCAGCCACTGCGCCGGCAGGCTGACCCAGGCCTGGGTTACAGGCACTGGGCGGTCCTCGCCCTGGCGTGCCTTGAGCGCGACGCCACCCAGCTCGAGGGTGACGATGCGGTAGGTGCCCAGGTCCTCGACGTCCAGTACCCGCGCCGGGTAGGCATCCTCGAACGGGCTGTCCCACAGCTGCACGAACTCGGGGCGGATGCCGACCTGCAAGCGCCCGCCTGCCGTCGCCGCCAGGCGCTCGCGCAAGCCATCTGGCAGGGGCAGGTGGATATCACCGAAGCTCACCCCGTCGGCCTCGGCGCGCACCTCGATCAGGTTCATTCCCGGGCTGCCGATGAAATAGCCGACGAAGGTGTGCCGTGGCCGCTCGAACAGCTCGCGCGGGGTGCCGAACTGGACGATGCGCCCGCCGTGCATCACCGCGATCTTGTCGGCGAAGGTCGAGGCTTCCAGCTGGTCGTGGGTGACGTAGATCATGGTGATGTTGAACTGCTCGTGGATCTGCTTGAGCTTGCGCCGCAGCTTCCACTTCAGGTGCGGGTCGATCACCGTCAGTGGCTCGTCGAACAGGATTGCCGATACATCGTCACGCACCAGGCCACGGCCCATGGAGACTTTCTGCTTTTCGTCGGCGCTGAGGTTGCGGGCCTTCTTGCGCAACGCCGCGGTCAGGTCGAGCACCTCGGCAATCTCCTCCACCCGGGCGCGCACGCGGGCTTCGTCGAGCCCCTGGTTGCGCAGGGGAAACGCCAGGTTGTCGTATACCGACAGGTTGTCGTACACCACCGGAAACTGGAACACCTGGGCGATGTTGCGCGCCTGCGGCGGCAACTGGTTGACCGGCTTGCCATCGAACAGCACCTCGCCATGGGACGGCGTCAGCAGCCCGGAAATGATATTGAGCAAGGTCGACTTGCCACAGCCCGACGGCCCCAGCAAGGCATAGGCACCGCCCTGCTCCCACACATGTTCCAGTGCGTGCAGGGCATAGTCCGCCTCGCTGGCGGGCTGGCGGCTATAGCTGTGCGCCAGTTGGCGCAGACGGATTTCGGCCATCACCCTCTCCTTGCCTGGCGTAGCCCGGGGGCCTGCACCAACGCCCCGGCACTGTCGAACACGAACAGCTTGTGGGTGGGAATGAACACGCGGATCGGCGTGTCCACCTGGTATTCGTGCACCCCGGGCAAATGCAGGGTCATGCGCCAGTGGTCATTGCGCACATGCAGGAAAGTCTCCGAGCCACTGATTTCGGCAAGCTCGACCAGCACGGCCAGCTCCAGGTCATCGTCGTGGGCCGGCACCAGGCTGATGTGGCTGGGCCGTACGCCAAAGCGGTAGTCGCCTTCGGCCAGCGGCTGCAGGTCGGCATTGCGGGCAAAGTGCACGGCCTGGGCCAGGCTCACCTCGTTACCGCTGATACGGCCAGGCACCAGGTTGATCGGCGGCTCGGAAAACAGCTCGGCGGCCAGCACGCTGCCGGGGCGCTGGTAGACCTCGGCGGTAGGCCCACTCTGGACGATCCGGCCTTCGTGCACCAGCGTCGTGGTGCCGCCCAGCGCCAACGCCTCGTTGGGTTCGGTGGTGGCATACACGGCAATGCAGTGGCGCGCCGCGAACAGCTCGCGCAGTTCCTGGCGCAGGCCCTCGCGCAGCTTGTAATCGAGGTTGACCAGCGGCTCGTCGAACAGGATCAGCGAGGCATCCTTGACCAGCGCCCGGGCCATCGCCGTGCGCTGTTGCTGGCCACCGGACAGCTCCAGCGGCAGGCGCTGCAGGTAGGCTTCGATGCGCAGCATCTCGGCGGTTTCCTGTACCCGTCGACGAATCTCCGGCTCGGCCATGCGTGCCTGGCGCAGCGGCGAGGCGATGTTCTCGTACACGCTGAGGGTGGGGTAGTTGATGAACTGCTGATACACCATCGACACGTTGCGCAGGCGCACCGGCACGCCGGTCACGTCCTGGCCATCCATCAGCACGCGCCCACGGTCCGGGCGGTCGAGCCCGGCCATCAGACGCATCAGGCTGGTCTTGCCGGCCAGGGTACGGCCCAGCAATACATTGAACGAGCCGGGTTCGAAGCGCAGCGAGGCATCGACGATCCAGGCCTGGTTGTCGACGCTGCGACTGACCTGTTCCAGCACCAGGGACATGGCGTGGCCTTCTTGTGATTGTTGTCTGCCGGATACAGCCAGTTTCGTGCCAGTTACGCCGCGCCCGTCTGGCCCGCGCCCTGCCCGGCAGCCCAGTCAAGGCACGGGTTCACAAATGAACACAAGCGCTGAACAACTGAACACTCGCAGGTTTGACATTGAACAACTGTGAACAACACTGAACAGCGGTCGGTTCCATACAACAATCACACAGGACAGGCCCATGGCCGCTTCCGCTTCGACCCATGCCCAACTGATCCAGGCCTCCTGGACCCGCTGCCGCGACCACGGCCTGCAACCCCAGCACGCCCCGGACTTCGACTGCCTGACCCGCGCCGAACTGAGCGCCCTGCTGGAGCGGCGCCAGGCCCTGCTGCGCCTGACCCGCGAGGCGGTACTGCCGCATTACGCGCACCTGCTGGGCAATGCCAGCTACCTGGTGATGCTGGCCGATGCCAGCGGCTGCGTGCTCGACAGCTGGGGCTCGCGGCGCTTCATCGAACCGCGCCAGCAGCACGGTTTCAGCGCTGGCGCCCATTGGCACGAGCGCGGCGTCGGCACCAATGCCCTGGGCACCGCGCTGGTCTGCGCCGAGGCGATTCACGTCGGCCAGGACGAGCACTTCCTGCGGCAGAACCGCTACATGTCCAGCGCCGCCGCGCCACTGTTCGACGCGGCGCGGCAACTGGTCGGGGTGCTCGACGTGGCCAGCGATGGCTACCTGCCGGCCAGCCAGACGCTGGGCCTGGTGCGCATGATGAGCCAGAGCCTGGAAAACCGCCTGATCCTTGCCGAACATGGCGAGCGGCATGCCCAGCTGATGTTCAACAGCGCTTCCGACAACCTGGACAGTCCCTGGGCCGGCCTGCTGGTGTTCGATGAACAGGGCCAGGTGCTGGCGGCCAATCACCGGGCCGACAGCCTGCTCGGCGGCAACCCGCTGCGGCAGAATATCGAGCAGCTGTTCCAGTTGCCGCTGCAGCAGCTGTTCAGCCACCCCCGGCAACAGCCCTTCGCCTTGCAGGCCACCGGGCGCAATCGCTTCCATTGCCAATGGCAGCCGGCGCGCGAGGCCACTTGCCGCACCGCCAGCAGCAGCAGCAACACCGACCCGCGCCTGGACAAGGCCCTGGCGCAGGCCAGCCTGCTGCTGGAAAAGGACATCCCGGTGCTGGTGCAGGGGGAAACCGGCGTCGGCAAGGAAGTGTTCGTCGACACCTTGCACCGCGCCAGCAGCCGCGCCGGCCAGCCGCTGGTCGCGGTCAACTGCGCGGCAATCCCCGCCGAGCTGGTGGAGTCGGAGCTGTTCGGCTACGACAAAGGCGCGTTCACCGGTGCCCACCACAAGGGCAACCCGGGGCTGATCCGCAAGGCCGACCACGGCATCCTGTTCCTCGATGAAATCGGCGACATGCCGCTGCCTACCCAGGCCCGCCTGCTGCGCGTCCTGCAGTCACGCAGCATCCAGCCGCTGGGCAGCGGCGAGCCGGTAGCAGTGGATATCCGCGTGGTGTCGGCGAGCAACCGCGACTTGGCCGAAGAGGTGCGTGCCGGGCGCTTTCGCCAGGACCTGTACTACCGCATCGCCGGGCTGGCAGTGCAGTTGCCGCCGCTGCGCGAACGCAGCGACCGGCGCCAGCTGATCGAGCAGGTGCATGCCCGCTACCGCGAACCGGGGCAGCCTGCACGGCTGCCGGCAGCCATTGTCGAGCTGTTCGATCAGCACCCTTGGCCAGGCAATATGCGTGAACTGGTGAGTGTGCTGCAGGTGGCGCTGGCCTTGGCCGGCAATGGCCCGGTCGGCCTGGAACACCTGCCTGCGGGCTTTCTCGCCGAGGCGCAGGTGCCTGTGCCGCAGGCGCCCGAAGCGGCAGACCTGGCAACGCTGATGCAGCAAACCAACGGCAACCTGTCCGCGGTGGCCCGCGCACTGGGGATCAGCCGTACCACGCTGTACAAGCGGTTGCGCCAGCGCTAGCCGCCGCGAACGCTGGCTTCGCCGCCGCCATCCAGCGCCCCGCCCGGTGCCGAGCGGGCCCAGGCCTGGCTCATGGCCGGCTGGCCTATCAAGGGTCGCGCCACTGCTTCGGCTGCCGGTAGGCCTGGGCCCAGCGCTGTACCTCACTGGCCGGCATCGGCCGGGCAATGCAGTAACCCTGGGCCAGTTCACAGCCCAGGCCCATCAGCACCCGGCCGTGCTCGACGCTCTCCAGCCCTTCGGCAATCACCTCGCGGCCAAATGCCCGCGCCAGGCCGATCACCGCCCGGGTCAGTGCGAGGTCGTCCTGGTCATGCAGGATGTCGCGCACGAACGACTGGTCGATCTTGATCGTCTGGGTCGGCAAACGCTTCAGGTAACTCAGCGACGAGTAGCCCGTGCCGAAGTCATCCAGGGAAAAGCGCACGCCCAGCGCGCGGCAAGCGTCGAGGCAGCGGCTGACGTGTTGCAGGTTGTCGATGGCCACCGATTCGACGATTTCCAGGTCCAACCGTGCCGGGTCCACCTCCGGGTATTCGGTCAGCAACTGGCGCAGGCGCTCGGCGAAGTCACTGCGCTGCAAATGCCGCGCCGCGATATTCACGCTCAACGACCAGGGCCGCCCTTCGCGCTGCCAGGCCTGCAACTGGCTCAGTGCCCTGTCGAGTACCCATTCGCCAATCTCGACGATCAGGTCGGTCTGTTCGACCCAGGGCAGGAAGTCGCCAGGCGGCACCAACCCTCGGCCCGGCCGCTGCCAGCGCAGCAACCCTTCGAAGCCCAGCACCTGGCCGCTGCGCAGGTTAACCTTGGGTTGGTAATACAGGCACAGCTCGTCGTTGTGCAGGGCCCGGCGCACCCGCGCCACGGTCTGGTGGGTGGCCTTGAGTTCCTGCTCCTGGCTCACGTCGAACAGGTGGTAGCGGTTGCGCCCACGCTGCTTGGCCACGTACATGGCCTGGTCGGCATGGCGCACCAGGGTGTCGGCATCCTCGTCGTCCTGCGGGTACAGGGTGACGCCGATACTGGCGCTGAGCGACAGGCGCTGATCGCGCACCACATACGGCGCCGCCAATGCCTGCAGCACGCGGCGCAGCGCGGCATGCAACTGGCGACCTTCGTCGACATCCCGCAGGATCAGCACGAACTCGTCGCCCGACAGCCGGGCCACGGCATCACCCTCGCGCAGGATGTGCTTCAGGCGCTGCGCCACTTCAACCAGCAACAGGTCACCCATGGCATGGCCGTAGCCGTCGTTGACCGCCTTGAAGCCATCCAGGTCGAGCATGCACACCGCCAGCGCAATGCCTTCACGGCGCGAACAGGCCAAGGCCTGGTTCAGCAGGTCGGACAGGTAGGCGCGGTTGGGCAAGCCGGTGAGCACATCGTGGCCGACCCGCCATTGCAGGGTATGCAGCAACTGGCGCTTCTCGGTGACATCGAAGCGGATCGACACGTACTTGCGCACCTGCCCGCTGAGCGGGTCGACCAGCGGCACCATGGTGCTGTCGACCCAGTACAACGCGCCATCCTTGGCGCGGTTGCAGATCTCGCCTTTCCATACCCGGCCGGCGGCCAGGGCCCGCCACATGCCGACGAAGAACGCCGGCTCGTGCAGGCCGGAATTGAGGATGCGGTGGTTGGCACCGAGCAGTTCCTCGCGGCTGTAACCCGAGATGGTGCAGAACTGCTGGTTGACGTAGGTGATGTTCCCGCGCAGGTCGGTTTCGGAAAAGATCGCGGCCGCGTCCACGGCCGCGCGATAGTTGTCATCCATAAAGCATCCTGCCTTAACGGTTGAAACGCTCCACAAGGGCACGCAATCCGGCGCACACCTCTTCCAGTTCGGCGCCGCGCGAGGCGGCGGCGTTGGCGCTGTGGGCGCTGTGCTGGGCGATGCCGGCCACGCCATTGATCTGCCTCGAGACATCTGCGGCCACAGCCGACTGCTGCTGCGAGGCCGTGGCCATCTGCTGGCTCATGGCGCTGATGCGCTGCACCGCTTCCCGGATGCCATGCAGCGCCTGGCGGGCTTCCTGCACCTGGGCGACGCCCTGCTCGGCACCGTCGATGCCCTGGCTGGCGATCGCCACGGCCTGCTCGGCACCACTGCGTAAAGCATCGATAATAGCCTGGATGTGCAGGGTCGACTGCCGGGTCTTGTCGGCCAGCGCCCGCACTTCATCGGCGACCACGGCAAAGCCGCGGCCCTGCTCGCCGGCACGGGCCGCCTCGATGGCGGCATTGAGCGCCAGCAGGTTGGTCTGCTCGGCGATGCCGCGGATCATGCCGGTGGCCTCGGCGATGGCACCGGTCTGGCCAGCCAGCTGGGTGACCGCCTGGTTGATCTGCGTCACGGTACCCGCCAGGGTGCGAATCGCCGCACCGCTGGCATCGGCCACCTGGCTGCCCTGCTCGGCCAGCAGGTGTGCGGTATGGGCTTCGGCAGCCGTCAGTTGCACATGGTTGGCCACCTCACCGATGGAAGCGGCCATCTGGTTCATGGCAGTGGCGCTCTGGTCGGTTTCCGCACGCTGCTCCAGCAACGCCGCTTCGGTGCTGCGTGACAACGCCCCGGCGTCATGGGCAGCCACGGCCATCTGTGCCGCCAGGTCACTCAGCCGGGTCAGCGCGGTCTTCAGCCGCGCCTCCTCGCTGATCAGCATCAGTTGCAGTTGGCCGGCAGCACCGGGCAGGTCGCTGTAGGTCAAGGCGGCGATCGGGTCGGCGAAGGTGCCGTCGGCGCCCTGTACCACGCGCTGCATCTGCCGCCCCACGGCATTGCGTGCCAACAGGCCATAGGCCAGGAACAGCCCCAGGGTCAGCCCCTGCGCCACCAGGCCTGGCCATAGCTGGTTGGCCCCCAGTGCCAGCCCCCCGGCTGCCAGCGGTGCGCCCAGGTCGCGCGCCAGCATGCTCGCGCGGCGTGACCAGGGCAGCACCGCCTGGCCGTTGCGCATGCGTGCATACAGGGCCTCGGCACGGGCCACCTGCTCACGCGTGGGGCACACCCGTACCGACTCATAGCCCACCACCCGCCCGGCTTCGAGGATCGGCGTGACGTAGGCGTTGACCCAGTAGTAATCGCCGTTGCGGCAGCGGTTCTTGACGATGCCCATCCAGCTCTTGCCAGCCTTCAGGTAGCGCCACATCAGCTCGTACACCGCTGGCGGCATGTCCGGGTGGCGCACCAGGTTGTGCGGGCTACCGATCAGTTCGGCCTCGCTGTAGCCGCTGATGGCGGCAAATTCAGGGTTGCAGTAGGTGATCAGGCTGGCCGTGTCGGTTGCGGAAATCAGCCGCTGATCAGAAGGGAAACGTTGCTCGACCGGGGTAACCGGGAGATTGAGACGCACTATGAGACTCCATTCATTTAAACGCCAGACGCCTGCTCGCGGACGATTGTCGGGTTAACACTCCCACAATCGGCCTTTTAGTGACTGCCCGGTCGCGCGCGGATTCTACGAGGTCAGCCGCATAAAGCAAATAAACCTTATGAATCATGGCGTTATCGAAAAAATTGAGGTCGGGCTGATGCTTGGCAAGCGGATTGCTACCTGTATCAGGTACCCCCTGAAGCTGGCCTGATTCGCATAAATGCCCTGTACGGCATGCACCGAACTAGAGCCCGGCGAGCTGAAACGCCCCAAACTGGCCAGACCGGTAAGGCCAAAAAACCTTGCAATGTGGGTTTTTTCGCGCTTTTATGGCTTCGCGCTGAACAAACCGGTAAGACCACAATAATTAAGTCCTGCGCTCTTTCGCCCCGTGCGGCTACCGAAGCAAGGACACCGATCAGAGATCCCTCCCATGCTCAAATGGTGCTCGCGTTCGATCTTCCTTCAAGTCGTGCTTGGCCTTGCCCTCGGCATCGCCTGCGGCCTCAGCTTCCCCGAGCTGTCCTTGCAACTGAAACCGCTTGGCGACGGTTTCATCAAACTGATCAAGATGCTCATCGGCCTGATCGTGTTCTGTGTGGTAGTCAGCGGCATCTCGGGCGCCGGCGACCTGAAGAAGGTCGGGCGCATCGGCCTGAAGTCGGTGATCTACTTCGAGGTGCTGACCACCCTGGCGCTGGTGATCGGCCTGGTGTTCGCCTTCAGCAGCGGTATCGGCAGCGGCGCCAATATCCACCTGGACCAGCTGTCCAGTGCCGACGCCAGCAGCCTGGCCGAGCGCGGCCAGCACATTCACGGGGCCACGGCGTTCTTCCTGGAGCTGATCCCCACCTCGGTGATCGGGGCCTTTGCTGACAACAACATCCTCCAGGTGCTGCTGTTCTCGGTACTGTTCGGCAGCGCGCTGAACCTGGTCGGCGATTCGGCCGCCGGCATCTCGCGGCTGATCAACGAACTGAGCCACGTGATCTTCCGCATCATGGGCATGATCGTGCGCCTGGCGCCGCTTGGCGTCTTCGGCGCCATCGCCTTCACTACCAGCAAGTACGGCCTGGAATCGCTGCAACACCTGGGCGGGCTGGTGGCGCTGTTCTACCTGACCTGTGCCGGCTTCGTGCTGATCGTGCTGGGTACGGTCATGCGCCTGTCGGGCCTGAGGCTGCTGCCGCTGATCAAGTACCTGCGCGAAGAACTGACCATCGTCCTTGGCACGGCCTCTTCCGACGCCGTGCTGCCACAGGTCATGCGCAAGCTTGAGCACCTGGGCATCGGCACCTCTACCGTTGGCCTGGTGATCCCCACCGGCTACTCGTTCAACCTCGATGGCTTTTCCATCTACCTGACCCTGGCCATCGTGTTCATCGCCAATGCCACCGGCACGCCGTTGGCCATGACCGACCTGCTGACCATCCTGCTGGTGTCGCTGGTGACTTCCAAGGGCGCTCACGGCATCCCAGGCTCGGCGCTGGTAATCCTCGCTGCCACGCTTACCGCCGTACCGGCGATCCCGGTGGTCGGCCTGGTGCTGGTGTTGGCGGTGGATTGGTTCATGGGCATCGGCCGGGCGCTGACCAACCTGATCGGCAACTGCGTGGCTACCGTGGCCATCGCCCGCTGGGAGAAGGACATCGACCTGGAGCGGGCGCACAACGTGCTGGACGGCAAACCTGGCTTCGCAGCCACGCCACGCAAGCAGCCCAACAACCATCAACAGGAATTCTGAGCGAACGTGGCCGGCACCGATGCCGGCCCTTCCAGGAGCAAACCGTGATCAGCTCATCGACCGTCGTCAACTCAGTGGTGGAAAAACTGCGCCAGGCCCTCGCCCGCGGCCAATGGCGCAGCGGCGACATGCTGCCGGGCCAGCGCGAGCTGGCCGAACAACTGGGCATCAGCCGCCCCAGCCTGCGCGAAGCGGTGACCGTGCTGGAAACCCTGGGCCTGGTGCGCTCGCTGCCGGGCAAGGGCGTGCTGGTGCTGGACGCCGACGCCGCTGGCCAGGAGCCAGGCCTGGACACCAGTGCCGCGGCCAGCCTGGCCGACGTGCTGGAGCTGCGCTACACCCTGGAACCATTCATCGTCGGCCTGGTGGCGCAATCAGCCAACAGCCAGGACATCGGCCAGCTGCGCCTGACCCTGATGGACATGCGCGAAGCATTGGAAGCCGCAGACAGCGAAGCCGGGGTCAGCGCCTACATTGCCTTCCACGAGGCGCTGTTCGCCCTGACCACCAACCCGATCTTCCAGAGCGTGGTGCAGCAGACCGGCAATGCCCTCAAGCAGAGTGCCGACATGCTGCGCAAATCGCCCGAGCACCTGGCTGCACGGCTACAGGAAAACGAAGCAGTGGTGCGTGCCATCCGCGAACGCAACAGCGCCCAGGCCAGTGCCCAGATGCGCCAGCACATCCTCGCCGAAGGCCTGCGCATGGGCATCGCCCTGAACATTCCGGACGAACACCCGCATCCATGACCCAGGAGAGCGACCATGAACGCCGCCCCTCACTTGCCGGCCCTGCTCGCGGCCGGCGAAACCCGCCTGTCGGCCGAGCAGATCTACCCGCGGCTGTTCGACGCCATTCTCGAACAGCGCCTGCCACCCGGCAGCCTCTTGCCCGAGCAGGCGCTGGGGCATGCGTTTGGTGTCAGCCGTACCGTGATCCGCCGCGTGCTCGGACGCCTGTCCGACCAGCAGGTGGTCGTGCAGCGCCCCAGCCACACCGCGCACCTGGCCACGCCTGACCCGGAACAGGCACGCCAGGTACTGAGTGCCCGGCGCCTGGCCGAAACCACGCTGATCACCCTGGCCGCGCAACGCGCCCGCCCGCTGCAGATTCGCCAGCTGCGGCAACTGGTGGAACGCGAGCGCCAGCACCATGAAAGCGGCGAGCGCTGCGCAGCGATCCGCCTGGGCGGGGAGTTCCACCTGAAACTGGCGCAGGTGGCCGCCAATGCACCACTGGCCCGGTTTCTCAATGGCCTGGTGCCGATGACCTCGCTGATCATCGCCCGCTACGAGTCGCCATGCTGTGACCACTGCGCGTGGCAGGAGCACGCGGCGATCATCGACGCCGTGGCGCAAGGCGATGCCGAGGCGGCCTTGACCCTGATGCACCAGCACCTCGACCGCCTGGAAGAAAAACTCGACCTGGAATGACCGGACCGCTGTGCGGCTCATCGCTGGCAAGCCAGCGCCTACCGCTGTTGCGCTGCGCTTGCAGTGACCGACAACCGTGTGGGAACTGACTTGCCGGCGATGGGCTGCACGGCAGCCCCTGGCCCCCAACCCTATACTCCAGGAACCACCCCAGCCTCTACCAGGGAAGCGTTT
This sequence comes from Pseudomonas anuradhapurensis, assembly GCF_014269225.2. Classification (NCBI taxonomy): domain Bacteria; kingdom Pseudomonadati; phylum Pseudomonadota; class Gammaproteobacteria; order Pseudomonadales; family Pseudomonadaceae; genus Pseudomonas; species Pseudomonas anuradhapurensis. Next base: position 2,008,766 of record NZ_CP077097.1, on the reverse strand, counting down.
GCGTGAGCGCTCGAGTTTTCCTGATGCTGTGCCTGTTGCTGACCCTCGCCGGTTGCGCGGGCAAGCGCCCGCCTGCCCCGCCGCCACCGGTGGTACTCACTACCGCCACCTGGCAACGTATCGACCAGGAACTGATCGACGCCTCGGTCGGTGCCGCCGGTTCGGCCAACGACTATGCCCGGCGCTCCATGCGGGTGTGGAAGGAGCAGGTTCAGCAGCGCACCGAAAGCGACTTCATCCCTTGGTTCACCGGCTACTGGACCCAGCAATGGCTGACCCTCAAGGTGGCCTGGTACAAACTCGACAGCGGCGAAGGCCGGGAACCGGCAGAAAAGCGCCTGGCGTTGTACCTGCAGGAGCAGTACCACAAACGGGTCATCGAGCCAGTGGCCGAGCAGATCGACCCGGAGGGTATCCGCGACCGCGCCTGCGAGCTGTACCTGCAACTGCTCGGCCAGCAATTGCCCGCCATCATCGGCCGCTACAACGCCCCACCCGAGCAGTTCAGCCAACGCCTCAACCGTATTCCCGCCATCGCCCTGGGGCCGCCGGATGCGCGCAATGCCAGCCTGTATCAACTGCTGCGGGCCAAGTCGCTGGCCCAGCAACCGGCCTGGCAAGCCATGCGCCAGCATCTGCACCAGCAAGCCAGCAAAGGCCCCGGCCGGACCGATGCCGGGCTGAACTCGGTGGCTACCCAGGCCAGCGAAAAACTCGGCGCCACCTTGGCCCCGCGCGGCATCGCCAGTGCCGTGGCGTCGGCGGTAGGCAAGGTAGCCGGGGCGATGATCTCGATTGCCGCGGCCGGCTACGGGATCATGACCCATGACCGGGAACACCCGCAGATGGTCGAGCAGTTACGGGTCATCCTCAACGTGGCGTTGAACCAGGAATGGCAAGAGCTGATGGAGAACCGCCAGAGTGGTGCCATGGCGGGCGTGTATTACCTGTCGGGGCAAATCGAGGACAGCCTGCTGGCCAGTGCTCCGCGGCCGATCGACCAGCCGGTCGAACAGCAAGTGAAGCAGCAGCAGGAGCCGGTGATCATTCCCCTGTCGCCCTAGCGGCTGCCGGTACCGGCGCAAGCCACATCAGGCTGGCGCCATCGCCGACCTGGGCAAGCCGAAGATCCGGTCGAACGCCCAGTTGTAGGCAAAGGTGTAGCACGGCACCAGCACAATGAACGCCATGTCCACCAGCAATGCCTCCAGCAATGTCATGTCCAACCACCAGGCAATCAGCGGGATCAGGTAGACCACCAGCGTCAGCTGGAAGCCGATGGCATGTGCCAGTCGTCGCGCCACACTGCGCCCGCGCGTGACCTGGCGGCTTTCCCACCATTCGAACAAGGTGTTGTAGATCAGGTTCCAGAGCATGGCGATGGTGGTGATCATCACCGCCAGTGGCCCGGTATGCGCAGCCTCGGTGTCCGACAGATAGGCCAGCCCGAGGGTCGACATGCACAGCCCGATCAGTTCATAGAAGGTCACGTAGACCAGTTTGCGCCTGAGTCCTTGCACCCGGATTACCTCATGTTGTTGGAAAGCGATGGGGGCGATGATGCTTCATCGTGCTTGACAGCAAAAGTCAGCAGCTGTCAGATCTGCTGACAGGAGTGCTGCCATGAACTTTTCCAGTGACAACATCCAGCTGTTTCTTGCCGTGCTCGACCGCGGTTCGTTTTCTGCCGCCGCACGGGCGCTGCAGCGCGTGCCGTCGGCGGTCAGCATGGCCATCGCCAACCTCGAGGCCGAACTGGGCTACAGCCTGTTCGAACGTGGCCCGCGCGAGGTCCGCCCGACTCCACGGGCCCTGGCCCTGGAGCCTCATGCCCGGCTGATCGCCGAGCAACTGGGGCTGCTCCAGGTGCACGCGCTGGAGCTGTCCCAAGGGCTGGAAAGCAGCCTGACCCTGGTCGTGGTCCCGGATATCGACCACCGCCCGGTGCTGGCCGCCATCGCTTGCCTCGGTGAACGCTATCCGCTGCTGGACATTGCCCTGCTCAGTGCCCCCCAGGAAGAAGCCCTGCAGCTGCTGGACAGCGGCCGTGCCGACCTCTGTGTAGCCTTTGCCGGGCTGCAGGTCGATGCCCGCCGTGGCTTCCAGCACATCGGCATGGAGTCGCTGGTGGCCACCCTGTCCCCTGCCCACCCAGCCCTGCGCGATGGGCGCATCCACTACCTAGAAGATCTGACCCGGGTGCGCCAGATCTTGGTGCGCAGCCGCGACCTGCCGCTGACCGACCCGCGCCCGCTGATCGGTGCCACGCACTGGTCCACTGACAGCTTCGACCTGGCCCTGCAGATGGTCGAGGCCGGCCTGGGCTGGGGCGACCTGCCGCTGTCGCGGGTTGCGCCGTTGCTGGCCAACGGGCGCCTGGTACGGCTGGATTTTCACAACACGCGCAACGAGTTGCAGTTGCCGGTGCACATCCTGTGGCGCAAGCAACACCCCCTGCAGCAGGCCGCACGCCTGTTGATCGAGCAGCTGTGTAGCCAGTGAATACCGTCTGTCGAAACCACCGTCAGAAATTTCTGTAGGCGCTTCAACCTTTTACCCCGTGAGCCGATATCCCTATCGATAGGTTCCGCAGTGTGTCATGAGCGCGCTGCGCCCTCCCCTCAATGGCCCAAGGTCTCGAAACATGAACCTGAAATTTCGCCACAAGATCCTGCTCAGTGCCTGCGGTGTCGTGGTCCTGGCATTCGCCTTGTTCACGCTCTACAACGACTACCTGCAGCGCAACACCATCCGCCAGAACATCGAAGCTTCGGTGCAGCAGTCCGGTGCACTGACCGCCAGCAGCGTGCAGAACTGGATGAGCGGGCGCATTCTGGTGCTGGAAAACCTGGCCCAGGACATTGCCGAGCAAGGTGCCGGTGACAACCTGGCCGGGCTGATCGAGCAGCCGTCCTATACGCGAAATTTCCTGTTCACCTACCTGGGCCAGGCCAACGGTGCATTCACCCAGCGCCCCAACGCACAGATGCCGGCCGGTTACGACCCACGCCAACGCCCGTGGTATGGCGCCGCAGCCGGCGCCGGGCAGACCGTCCTGACCGCCCCGTACCAAGGCGCCGTCGGCGGCCTGATGGTCACCATCGCCACCCCGGTGAAAAGCAGGGCCAATGGCGAGCTGACGGGTGTAGTCGGTGGTGACGTCACCCTCGACACCCTGGTCGAGATCATCAACTCGGTCGATTTCGGTGGCATCGGCCATGCCTTCCTCGCCGACAGCAATGGCCAGGTGATCGTCAGCCCGGACAAAGACCAGGTGATGAAGAATCTCAAGGACATCTACCCTGGCAGCAACCTGCGGGTGGCCGCCGGCATGCAGGATGTCACCCTCAATGGCCAGGACCGCATCATCTCCTTCGCCCCGGTGACCGGCCTGCCTTCGGCGCAGTGGTACATTGGCCTGTCGATCGACAAGGACAAGGCCTATGCCGCGCTCGGCCAGTTCCGCACTTCGGCGATCATCGCCATGCTGATCGCCGTGGCCGCCATCGGCGGCCTGCTCGGCTTGCTGATTCCGCTGCTGATGCGCCCGCTGACCACCATGGGCCGCGCCATGCGCGACATCGCCGAGGGCGAAGGTGACCTCACCCGCCGCCTGGCTGTACAAAACAAGGACGAATTCGGCGAACTGGCCAGCTCGTTCAACCGCTTCGTCGAACGTATTCATGCCTCCATCAGCGAAGTGTCCTCGGCTACCCGCCAGGTGCACGACTTGTCGGAGAAAGTGATCAACGCCTCGAACGCTTCGATCATTGGCTCTGAAGAGCAGAGCATGCGCACCAACAGCGTGGCTGCGGCGATCAACCAGCTGGGGGCCGCCACTCAGGAAATCGCCCGCAATGCCGCCGATGCCTCGCAGCACGCCAGCGGCGCCAGCGAGCAGGCCCATGGCGGCCGGGAAGTGGTCGAAGAGGCGATCAACGCCATGACCGCCCTGTCGCGGCGCATCAGCGAATCCTGCGCACAGATCGAAACACTCAATGCCAGCACCGACGAAATCGGCAAGATCCTCGACGTGATCAAGGGCATCTCGCAACAGACCAACCTGCTGGCGTTGAACGCTGCCATCGAGGCGGCCCGCGCCGGTGAAGCCGGGCGTGGCTTTGCCGTGGTGGCCGACGAGGTGCGCAACCTGGCGCACCGCACCCAGGAGTCGGCGGAAGAGATCCACCGCATGATCACCAGCCTGCAGGTCGGCTCGCGCGAAGCGGTGCACACCATGAACACCAGCCAGGTCTCCAGCGAGCAGACCGTGCAAGTGGCCAACCAGGCCGGCGAGCGCCTGGCCAGCGTGACCCAGCGCATTGGCGAGATCGATGGCATGAACCAGTCGGTGGCCACCGCTACCGAGGAGCAGACCGCCGTGGTCGAGAGCCTCAACCTGGACATCACCCAGATCAACGCGCTGAACCAGCAAGGGGTGGAAAACCTCAACGAAACCCTGCGCCATTGCGACCAACTGGCCCAGCAGGCAGGGCGCCTGAAGCAGCTGGTGGGCAGTTTCAGGATCTGACGGCGGATCAGGCGGCACGGGCTGCTGCCGCCCGTACCGCCCCTATCGCCGGCAAGCCAGCGCCCACAGTGACTGCAAATGACGTGCAGCCACTGCAACCGAGGTGGCTGGCTGGCCGGCGACAGGGCTGCCCAGCAGCCCTACACCACCGCTGCTTTCACAGCCCTGCCCCGCCGCACCCAGGCCAGCAACACCGCCGCCATCAGCACGAAGCCCAGATAGCCAAACAGCGGATACACTTCACCGACCAGGCTGATGAACCCCACCAGGCTGCAGCCGAACGCCACCAACCCGGTCGCCACCGAAGCCCAGCGGAACTTTGTCGTGCCCGCCGGCAACAGCCGCGAAAGGAACGAAAACAGCGTACCCACTGCGGTGTTGACGATCATGCCGAAGATGATCAGACACATCACCAGCCCCAGCAGCGGCGACACTTCACTGGCAATCGACAGCATCGGCATCGGCAGGTTGGCCACGCTGTCCAGGCGCGACAACAGCCCCGCACTCATCACCAGCATCAGGCCACCCAATGCCGCACCACCGAGCAAGCCGCCCCACATCGCGATGTTCTCGCCCTTGGCCGAGCCACCCAGAATGGCCAGGATCGGCGCACCGGCAACCACGTTGTAAGACACATAGAGGCACGCGCCCAGCAGCCAGTGACGAGCACCGGCCTGTTGCTGGCTGGCCAGCTGGTCGAGCTGGGCGAAGCTTTGCTCCCGGGTGAACACGGCATACAGCGCAATCGCCGACGCCACCAGGATCAGCAGCGGCGTGATGGCGCCAATCGCCAGTATCACCCTGCGCACGTCCAGGCACACGATGCCCACCACTACCAGCGTCACCAGCATGCTGCCGCTCAGTGCCGGGATGCCGAACTGCTGCTCCAGCAAGGCGCCGCCACCCGCCAGCATGACCACGGTGACGGCGAACATGAAGAAGGTGATCAGCCAGTCGACGAACAGGCCCAGGTGACGGCCACAGATAGCCTGGATCACATCCTTGTGCGAGGTGGCCTGCTGGCGGTGGCCCAGCCCTGCCAAGGCCATGCCGAGCAACGTGAACAGGGCCGCACTGACCAGTGCTCCAAGCAACCCCCAGACACCGAAATCGACGAAGAACAACAACAGTTCCCGCCCCGAGGCGAACCCCGCCCCCACGATCACGCCAACGAACGCGCCGGCAATCTTCAGCTGTTCTTGCATGTGCACCTCTGGATTTTATTATTGTTGTGTCACTGGCCGCTCCTGCACACCAGCTCAGGACTCGCCGATGAACGCCTGCACTTCAATTTCCACATCCACCCCCAGCGCCAATGCCGAAGCCACGGTCGAACGCACCGGCAGCGCCGCGCCGAAGAATTCCTTGTACACCTCGTTGAATCCGGCGAAGTGGCTCATGTCCGACAGCCACACCGTGGCCTTCACCACCTGGTCGAAACGTGCGCCGCAGACCGCCAGGCTTTCGCCGATGCGCTCGCAGGCCGCACGGGTCTGCGTCTGGATGTCACCACGCACCACTTCGCCAGCAGCGCTCATCGGCACCTGGCCGGAGAGGAAAAGGAAGCCTCCAGCCTTCACCGCACGGGAAAACGGGAATGGCAGGCTGCTGGGGAAACGCTGGATCTCATTGCTCATGTAAAGCTCCTTTCAGGGTTGCTGGAAACGGGCCGGGGACAGGCGCTCGGGCGCCACGCCCTGGCTGACAAGTTCGGTGCACAGCGGTTGGCCGAGCAGCAGGTCGGCGGCCAGGCGCGAGGCGCCCGCAGCGGACTGGATGCCATAGCCACCTTGTGCCGCCAGCCAGAAAAACGCTGGCGCGTGCACATCGAAGCCGATTACCAGGTCCCCGTCGGCGACGAACGAGCGCAGCCCGGCCCAGGTGTGGCTTGGCCGACGGATCGCCAGGGTGGTCATGCTTTCGATGTTGAAGATACCCAACGCCACGTCGAGTTCTTCGGGCGCGGCGTCCTGGGGTTCGACCGGGTCGGCATTGGCTGGCGAGCCCAGCAGTTGGCCGGCGTCGGGCTTGAAGTAGAAGCTTTCGTCGACGCCGATCACCGCCGGCCAGCGGGCGAAGTCCTGGTCTGCCGGGCCGGGGAAGGTGAACGCGCTGCGCCGGCACGGTTGCAGGCCGATCCGCGCCACGCCGCACTGCTCGGCGACGCGGTCGGCCCAGGCACCTGCGGCATTGACCAGCTGGCGCGCCTGCACCGAGCTGCCATCGCCCAGCTCAACCTGCCACAACTCATCCTGGTAGCAGGCCCGGATCAGCTCGGCGTTGCAGCGCAACGCCCCGCCGGCTCCGCGATAGCCGCGCAGGAACCCCTGGTGCAGGGCGTGCACGTCCAGATCCATCGCCCCCGGCTCCAGCACCGCACCGGCCAGCGTCTCGCCACGCAGGCACGGCACCAGGGCCAAGGCGGCATCGCGGTCGAGCAGGCTGACTTCGGTGCCGTTGGCCAGGTTCTGCGCATGGGCCTGCTCGAGCAGCCCGCGCTGTTCCAGGCTGGCCACATACAGGCAGCCACGCGGTTCCAGCAACGGGTGCTCGCAGAAGCCAGGCGGTGGCGCTGCGTAGAAGGCCCGGCTGGCGCGGGTCAATGCCTGGATCTGCGGGGTGCCGTAAGCCTCCATGAACATCGCTGCCGAACGCCCGGTGGAATGGTAGCCAGGCTGCGCCTCACGCTCGAGCAGCAGCACCTTCTGCTGACCCGCCAGGCGATAGCCCAGCGATGCTCCGGCGATACCGGCGCCAATGATCAGGGTGTCGTAGATAGGGTTCATGCACGCTCCTGTCGGTAATTATCATTTATGAGAATTCTAATATATGAGAATTTAGCCGCGTGCAAGTGCGCAAGGTAAGATAGCCGACCAACGACGCATGCCGAGAACCCGAATGCCCGCTGCCCTACCCCTGCTGGACCGTGCCATTGTCGGCCAGCGCCTGCGCCAGGTGCGCAAGACACGCCAGCTGACCCTCAAGCAATTGTCCGAGGCCAGTGGCGTACCTGTGTCCACCTTGTCGAAAATGGAACTGGCTCAGGTTTCGGTGAGCTACGAAAAACTCGCCGCCGCCGCCCGCGCGCTGAATGTCGACATTGCCCTGCTGCTGCGTGCCGGTGGCACGGTCGCCGCTCCGGCACCGGTGACCGTAGTGGTCGACTCGCTGCCGACGGCGGCGGGCTACTCGACCGGCACCTATGACTATCACCCGATCGCTGGCGACTTTCCCGAGCGCCGCATGACGCCGGCCTATGCCCGCATCATTGCGCGCGAACGTGGGCAGTTCGATGATTTCATCCGTCACCCCGGACAAGAGTTCGCCGTGGTACTGAGCGGGCGCGTGCGCATCGAGTTCGAAACCGGCGAAGCGGTGAGCATCGGGCCACAGGAGACTGCGTATTTCGACAGCCAGGTGGGGCACATCTACCTGTCGGAAAGTGATGACGGCGGCGATGCGCATGTGATGGTGGTGATGACCGATCGCTGAGTTGCCCTGATCCGCATGACAGGCCTGTTGAAACTGCCCTGGCCGCCTGGGCGAGGCCAGCCGCGGTTATAACCTAATAACGAACAAGTCTATTTGGCTATAAAAAAATCTATATGCTGGCTGCATCCGATAACGGGCAAAGTTGGGCGGTCGAGTAGCGTATGGATGTAGGTTCTTTCGGTTTCACCATTGCGGGCCTGATCGTGGGTTTCATCGTCGGCATGACCGGCGTCGGCGGCGGCTCGCTGATGACCCCGATCCTGTTGTGGTTTGGCATCAGCCCGGCAACGGCAGTCGGTACCGACCTGCTGTATGCCGCCGTCACCAAGGCCAGTGGCGTCTGGGTGCATGCGCGTAACCACAACGTCGACTGGAAGATCACTGGCCTGCTGAGCCTCGGCAGCGTGCCCGCAGCGGCGCTGACGTTGTGGTTCCTCAGTACCTTGCATACCGACACTTCGGCGCTCAACGCGATCATCAAGCAAGGCCTGGCGGTGGTGCTGATCCTCACCGCGTTGGCCATCCTGTTCAAATCGCGCCTGCAAGCCTTCGCCAGCCGTCATGCCGGCGACCACTATCACCTCAGCGACCGCAGCCTCAACATCCTCACCGTGCTCACTGGCGTGGTGCTCGGGGTAATGGTCACGCTCACCTCCATCGGTGCCGGCGCCCTGGGTACCGTGGCGCTGTTCCTGCTGTACCCGTTCCTGGTCACGCGTCGCCTGGTCGGTACCGAGATCGCCCATGCCGTGCCGCTGACCTTGGTAGCGGGCCTGGGCCACGCGGGTATGGGCAACATGGACTGGTCGCTGCTGGGTTACCTGTTGCTGGGCTCGCTGCCGGGCATCTACCTGGGCAGCCACCTCACCGGGCGGATTTCCGACCGCGTGCTGCGCCCGTGCCTGGCGGCGATGCTGCTGCTGATCGGCTACAAGCTGGCGTTCTGAGCCTCATCCCAGGCGCAGGCGCCACTGCCCGGTAAAGCTCAGGTCCAGGCGCGACAGCGGTAACACATCGATCCGCTGGCCAGCACCCGGCGGGCAGCCGAGCACCTGCACCAGCACTGCGCGCATGTTCATCGGGTGGGTGATTGCCATCCATTCACCTGGCCTGTCGAAGGCCGCCAGCCAGGCGGCCATGCGCTGGCAAAGCGCGACAAACGACTCGCCACCGTGCACATCACTGGCCGGATCCTGCAGCCATTCGGCCAGAGCCTGCGGTTGCTCGGCCTGCAACTGCTTCAACGGCAACCCGCGCCAACGCCCCAGGTCGCAATCGGCCAGCGCTGGCTCGACCTCTACCCGCCCTGGCAACAATGCCGCTGTTTGGTACGCTCGCCGCTCTGGCGCGGTCAGCACCGACACCCTGCTAAGGTCAGCGAAAGGCGGTGCAACCAACGGCAGGATAGCGTCGTCGCTGTGGTGGAGACGCCCGCTCTTCTGGGCCTGGGTCAGGGCATGGCAGATCAGGGTCAGGCGGACGGCTTTCACCGGGCATCTCTCGTTGGTGGCAGGGCTGCATGGTTTAGCATGCCGAGACAATTCTTGCCGCAACAATCGTGGCCGGCAACCACCGGTGTGGCGTGCAGCACGTCGTGTGCGCCAATCGCAATTTGCATCCTGCCCGCCGCCTCCTACAGTTGGGAGCGTAGCGACCCTGCAGAGCCCACCATGCATAGCCACCAACCAAGCCGCCCCCGGGGCGCCGGCAAACACCTGCTGAAAATCCCCCGTAGCGTCTGGGCGCTGGGCTTCGTTTCGATGTTCATGGATATTTCTTCGGAGATGATCCACGCCCTGCTGCCGTTGTACATGGTCACGGTGCTCGGCACTTCGGTGGTCGCCGTGGGCGTTATCGAGGGCATCGCCGAAGCGACGGCCGCGATCACCAAAGTGTTTTCTGGAGCCCTGAGCGACCGCCTGGGCAAGCGCAAGCTGCTGACGGTGCTGGGCTATGGCCTGGGGGCGCTGACCAAGCCGGTGTTTCCCTTGGCTGCGGGTTTGGGGTGGCTGGTCGCGGCGCGCTTCGTCGACCGCGTGGGCAAGGGTATTCGCGGGGCGCCGCGGGATGCGCTGGTGGCTGATGTCACCCCGGCGGAACTGCGCGGTGCGGCCTTCGGCCTGCGCCAGGCGCTCGACACGGTTGGCGCCTTTCTGGGGCCATTGCTCGCCATCGCATTGATGTGGATGACGGCGAGCCATTTCCAGACCGTGTTCTGGGTGGCGGTGCTCCCGGCGTTCGCGGCGGTGTACATCCTCATCGCCTTCGTCCACGAGCCTGAAACGCCGGCCACCCCCAGGCCGCTGCGTTCACCGCTGGCACTGCACGCACTGGTTCGCCTGGGGCCGGCCTATTGGCGGCTGATCGGCCTGGCCACGCTGTTCACCCTCGCCCGCTTCAGCGAGGCGTTCCTGCTGTTGCGCGCACAGGACATGGGCCTGGCGCCGCTGTGGGCCCCGGCGGTGCTGGTGCTGATGGCGCTGGCCTACTCGCTGTCGGCCTATCCCGCCGGGGCCCTGTCGGACCACATGGGCCGGCGAGCCGTATTGATGATGGGGTTGGGCCTGCTGATCGCCGCCGACCTGCTGCTGGCCCTGCTGCCCGGCTGGAGCGGGCTTGCTCTGGGAGTTGCCGCCTGGGGCCTGCACCTGGGTTTCAGCCAAGGCATCTTTGCCGCGATGATTGCCGACAGCGCCCCGGCCGACCTGCGCGGTACAGCCTTCGGGCTGTTCAACCTGCTGACCGGGGTGGCGCTGCTGGCGGCCAGCGTGGTGGCCGGGCTGCTGTGGGACGGTGCCGGGTTCCAGGCAACCTTCCTGGCCGGCGCGGGCTTTGCCAGCGCCACCCTGCTGGGCGTGGCGTTGTTACGCTGAGCCCAGCAGGCGGCCAGATCATGGCTATGCGCGCTGAACGGCCCTACACCAGCGCCGGGTGCTGCTCCAGTAACGACCAACCACCCTGCCCGTCCACTTCCAGGCGATGGGTATGGAACCCCGCCAACGTGCTGCGATGCCCGACACTGACCAGCAAGGTGCTCGGCATTTCCGTACGCAACAGCGCGTACAAGGCATGCTCGAGCCCTTCGTCCATTGCCGAAGTGGACTCGTCGAGGAACACCACTTGGGGCCGGTTGAACAGGACCCGCGCGAACGCCAGGCGCTGCTGTTCCCCGACCGAAAGAATGTGTGACCAGTCACAATTGACCTCCAACCGCTCGGCCAGGTGGGCAAGGTTGACCTGGCACAACACCTGCTGCATCCGTGGTGCGTCTTCCGGGTTGCCAGCCTCCGGGTAGGCGATGACGGTGCGCAGATCACCCAGCGGCAGGTACGGGCGCTGCGACAGGAACAGGGCCTGATGGCCCAGCGGCCGCCTGACCGCGCCTTCGGCATACGGCCACAGGCCGGCCAGGGCACGCAGCAGCGTGGTCTTGCCGCTACCCGACGGGCCCTTGATCAGCAGCGCCTGGCCGGCACGCAGGTCAAGCTCCAGGTCGGCGATAAGGGTATGCCCGTCCGGGCGCAGCACCTGCAGGCCTGCAATCTCCAGGGCCTGTGCTTGGTCCTGGGTGGTGACACGTGGCAAGGCGCTTGCCTGCGCGTTGGCATCGAGGAAGCCGGTAAGACGGTCAAGGGTCGCCCGGTACTGGGCGAACGCATCATACGATTCGCGGAAGAACGACAGTGAATCCTGCACCTGGCCAAAGGCCTGGGAGGTCTGCATGACATCACCCAGCTTGATCGCACCGCTGAAGAAGCGCGGGGCCTGGAGAATGAACGGGAAGACCACCGCCACCTGGCTGACCCCCAGGTTGAACCCACTGAACTTGAGGTTTCGGTAAACCAGCGCCCAGGCATTCACGATCAAGGCGCCAAAGCGGCCCAGCAAAGTGCGTCGCTCGACCTGCGCGCCCTGATAGAAGGCGATGTTCTCGGCATTTTCGCGCAGGCGCATCAATGCATAACGGAAGTTCGCGGTGAGCTTCTCGTTGAGGAAGTTCAGGCGAATCAGCGGGCGCCCGAGGCGGAAGGCAATCCAGGTGGCGACGATGACATACAGATACACGGCGAACACCATTGCCCGGGGGATCTCCATGCCGGCGACCGCCAGCGGGGCGGACAGCCCCCAGAGAATCCCGGTGAAGGCCACCAGCGACACCAGCGCGCTGACCGCGCCCAGTGCCAGGGTCACCGAGTTGCTGACGAAGGCGTTGACGTCCAGCTCGATACGCTGGTCGGGGTTGTCTACCGGCTCAGCGAGGAACTGGCCGCGGTAGTAGGCATCGCCCTGCATCCAGTCGTGGGTCAGACGCTCGGTCAGCCACACCCGCCATTTGATGCTGAACGCCTGGCTTACATAAAAGTTGAACAGCGAGCGCAGCACATGGATGGTGGCCAACACTGCGAAGACGCCGAGCAGGTACCAGAAGGCCGCTTGGTCAAGGCCCTGCAAGGCGCTGTAGAAGCCGTTGTACCAGAACGAGAACAGCACGTTCAGGCGCACCGAGAATAACGTCAGCACGAGGAGCAGTGCGAACACCAGCAGCGGCCGCCAGCTGCGCCTGAAATTGAAATAGGGCCCGGCAAGCTGCCAGAACTGGCTGCCCCAGCGCGTGAAGCGCACGGCCAGTGTGGCGGCTGCAGCAAAGCAGACAAGGGTGGTGAACGAGGCGATTGCCAGCCAGCTCAGGCTCTCTTGCAGGGCCTGGTGCCAGTTCATTTCCATGGTGGGTTTCCGTGCTGAGTGTTTCCGCGAGCGTAACATTGTGCGCGGATTCATCAGACCAAAATGACGCACTTTTCATGATTGCGGTTGCTGTGCGTGCTTGGTGTGGGTACGCGAATATTGCCCAGCGCTGTAGGAGCGGCCTTGCGTCGCGATCGGTGCAGGAGCGGCTTTAGCCGCGAAACAGGCGACGCGGTTTGCCAGGTAGATAGGGGTTGCAGGGTGGCGGCCGCTGTGCGGCCGATCGCGACGCAAGGCCGCTCCTACAAGGTCGCGCTGGTTTTGCCGGCGCAAAGACAAAACCCCTATCTGCATGCGCAGATAGGGGTTTTGCGAAATGAATCTTGACGATGACCTACTCTCACATGGGGAAGCCCCACACTACCATCGGCGATGCATCGTTTCACTACTGAGTTCGGGATGGGATCAGGTGGTTCCAATGCTCTATGGTCGTCAAGAAATTCTGTTGCCAGAAGGTCTTGGTAGACACTCCAGCGAATTCGGATATGTGATATGTGTGGTTCGTTGCGAACTTTCGGTTCGTATCATCTTCACCACCGCAATCTGCGTCAGCAAATTGCTTGGGTGTTATATGGTCAAGCCTCACGGGCAATTAGTATTGGTTAGCTCAACGCCTCACAGCGCTTACACACCCAACCTATCAACGTCGTAGTCTTCGACGGCCCTTCAGGGAACTCAAGGTTCCAGTGAGATCTCATCTTGAGGCAAGTTTCCCGCTTAGATGCTTTCAGCGGTTATCTCTTCCGAACATAGCTACCCGGCAATGCCACTGGCGTGACAACCGGAACACCAGAGGTTCGTCCACTCCGGTCCTCTCGTACTAGGAGCAGCCCCTCTCAAATCTCAAACGTCCACGGCAGATAGGGACCGAACTGTCTCACGACGTTCTAAACCCAGCTCGCGTACCACTTTAAATGGCGAACAGCCATACCCTTGGGACCGGCTTCAGCCCCAGGATGTGATGAGCCGACATCGAGGTGCCAAACACCGCCGTCGA